>NZ_CM173496.1:0-1197366 GCF_057784735.1 Vibrio sp. TAP-3B
CATATAATGCGCACTAAGGCAGTTGCTTTTTACTGAAACCATGAACCAAAACAACTAAGCCTAAAGTCCAAATTCCTATGAATCCTAGAAACTCATAAGGATATTCAAATATCAAATCAATCATAAATAAATCCAGTGTGAACGTGAAAAAATTAGCTGTGTGCATGTTCCGCTTCCTCACTCTCAGACGCTGCGCTTATTCGAGCTGCGGCGAGCGGTCTAGCTAGAGGCAGCCCATTTAAATAGCATTATTGTTGCCCAAATACAAAAGCCCCAGAACAACGTCCAAAGAATATTGACCAACATTGCTATATCTGAACAGGAACGTTTTGCTGGAGAATGTCAGTTGGCTTTTCGCGTTGGCCGCAGGTGAAGATCCTTTCTGAATGATCCCAAGTTACCCGATAGACACAATCCGAAAGAACCTCAAACTGGTAACCTATATCAACCAAATCTGTATGGTCGAAACTGAAAAGTTTATCCGTACCATCATAAACATCGATGTATATCTTGTAGAAAGTCAGGTCACGGTTTAATTCTCCCATTGATTTCAAGCTAGTAGTTAGCGCTATTTGCTTAGCGTAACCAGTGATAAAAAAGTCGTAACCATCTAAAGGGCCAAAACCGGTACTGTTCTTTTTCTTGGGTGAAGTGTCAGTTCCTTGAGCTGTTGGCGTGCCAGCTGGAATTTCTACGTTAACATTTTGCTGCTTTACTGGTTCCGGTGCTTTTTCGGGTTCAGGCCACCAAGCCATGATATTGATAGGCAAGCCAATACCCAAAAGCAAAACAGTACCAATAACAGGCCATCGCTTCCAGAAAGGTCTAATGTCTTTTGCTTGCGCTTCTTGCACATGCTTATTGGACTGAGAATGGCTTTTATAAAATGGAAAATACTCAGACTTGTAAGATCGTATCGAAGTATTAACCACCTCACCATTACAACCATCTTGAACTTTTTTGGTGTATGAGTTGCTGGAGCCCATTGCAGTATTTTTAGTGCAACGGTAAGTGACTTCAATCATGTCTTTAATATCGCGATGCAACTTGCGTATATTCTGAGTCAGTAAAATAATATCGACACCATAGTGACGATGTATCGAAAACCACTCAAGAATCGCAGACGGAAGCCCACGAGATGGTAAGCTCATATGAGCTTCATCAACAATGTACAAAGGGCCCTGTCCTTTCTCATTTCGCCACTCATCCGAATAATCTTCAATCTGACTAAAAGGGCGACTTGTAGAGCCAAAATCCGTCAACCGACCATCCACTATCTTGATTAGGTCGCGCACATCCTCACCGAATATCTTTACGAACCAATCAACATTAAGCGTAATATTGGTGATAACTTTACGTCCTTCCTTGATAGCCGGAATGATGTGATAAGCAACAGCCTCGTAAGTCTTACCGCCTCCTGGTCTACCTGCTATTGTATAAATCATGAGCCTAACCTCGTAAACGGAATCAGTTGAAGCATTAAGCGAACCGTGATTGCTGCAAGAATGATAGAAAGGCACTGAGGTAAACCAACCGCAGCCATAACCCAAGACACTGTTGGAGGGATTGAAGTCATATACTGACTCATATCAACAGGCGCAAAGAGCGCGAACACGCCAGAAAGCAGCATGTTAACCATCTCCATGACCTGCTCAACCGCCCAGAAAAATAAGTCCTTGAGCATGTTAAAAAACGACACTAAAAGCTGATACAAAAAGACCAAAAGCTTATTAAATAAATCGACCAACCAATCCATATTAACCCCCAAAAATAATGCGACGTGCTGCGAAGATGGACGACATAATCAGAACTGCACGAACAAAACCGAAAACCCAATCAAAACTAATGTGCTCTTCAAAACTGAAGTCACCGAAGAACGGAACCGGAAGAACGAAAGATGGACGCTGAGCATTAGATAAATCTATGTTGCCAAATGAATTAACAAAGTCGTCAATCACATTGGTTTTTAAATCATTAAGTTGACCAGATACCAAACCGCCTAACCCATCAGGATAAGCAGATTCATAAAAGCCAGTACAATTACCAGCCTCGATACAAGTACCACCCGTACCAGCACCGGACGTATCAGTATTAGCAATGCCATCTAATGTATCTGAAATACCAGCAACATCCTCAGCAATACCATCCATTGCGCCAGCAATTTGTTCAACGTCATTACCAACGCCGTTAATCGCATTGGTATTTTTGTTTACCGCTGTTGTTATGTCAGCATTGGCCTGTTGAATCAGAGACTTTGTTTTACGATAGATTTCATTATCGTTAGCTTGCTGCTTTTGAATGGCCTGCGTATTGGTGACAACTGAAGCATTAAGAGCAATGATTTGATTTTGAACGTCAACACTTGCCTGATTAATGTTAATGTTCATCTCATTGAGCGACTTGTTTACATCCTTATTCATTCCCGTTATTGCGCTGACAACTGCCGTATCTGTCGATTCATCTGTTGGAGGCTCCTCAACATCAGGTGCATCTGTTGGAGGGTCAGGAACGACAACGCCACTATCGGAATCCGGCAAAACACTAGGGTCTTCAATATCGCCGCCTGTTGGATCGTCAGGGTCATGAGTTGGGTTTGTATCTGGCTTTTCTTGAGTATCTGGGTCTTTATAACCTTTGCACTCAGGGTCTGAACAAAAAGATGGCCCACTAGGTACATCACAAGCAGGACCAATGACGGTAAAACTTGCATAACACCAACCGGACTCGCCGCACCAAGAACTGGAATGGTCAATGGCAGCACCACAACCGCCACCGATAGAAGAACAGATATAAGATGAAGGAGAAGAATTACCCCAAATACTAGAAATCCAACGAACATCGCCTGATTGACCTTCTACTTCTGAACAATCACGGCCATTACATTGAAAGTCCCAAGACTCAGTTTCGTTACTGCAAGAATAACTAAATTGATCGCCTTTAGATTCACATTGAGTTCGAGCGACATCTATAGCATCAAGAGTTGTTTGACGTTCGCAAAAAGGAAGAGGAGGTTCAACGTCGGCTAAATAAAAATGATTGCGTGAATTTTTTGTAGAGTTTAATTTAGTACAAGTCGAACCTGCATCAGAATAAGTATCATATTTAAGTTCAATATAACTCCCCCTATCAGTACCACCCCTAACTATAGCATTGCGCCATGAGCTAGAAATGCCTTTCATGCAACTACCGGAAATAGTAGATATATAATGTGATGGACTATCAAAATAAGAGCCAGAATAAGGGCCGGATGTGATTTGTATACCAGAAAAAGCACTAAACGAAACACTCAAAAGTATCACCAGTGCCGCAATGCTTTGTTTAATACTCATGTATAAACCTCATTAAAAAAGGGGACCGAAGCCCCCTATCCTCTAAAGTTTTGAGAGGCCACAAATCCAGCAATGCCACCCAAAAGCACAAAGACGATGAGAATGACATCGTGAAGAATGGCCAACATAAACTTAAGCCTTGTTCACAGCACGCTTAGCAAGAGTGATAGATTTAAGAGCCATAGAGATACCAACAATTAGCAAGCCAGACGCACCGATTTTGGTCGCAACGCCAGCAAGGTCAATTGCACTAAATGGGTCAGAACCTGCCTCACTTGCGAAAGCAGAACCAGAGAAAACAGCCACAGCAACAGTAGCAGCACCACGTTTTGCGAATTTCTTCGCTTGATTGATGTATTTCATAAGTACCTCAGAGAAGTTTGATTAAACGTAAAGCCATCTTGATGGCATAGGTAGAAATGAAGCCCCCAAAGAAAACCAAGGAAAAACCAAGGCCGAACATTTGAGTAGCTTCAGGGCCAGTAACCTGAGTGAAATCCATCAGCGAACCGTATTCTTGAGCCGTAACCATGACGTAACCGCTACAAGAAGCAGCATCAACTTCAGGAACGACAGCAATAAAACCGTCAGCGTTTGGAAGTGCGCACACAGGCATAATTGAAAACCTTACTTAGCTTTGTCAGAGACAGGATTGTCGAACAGGCTGCGAATCACTTTAAAGTCACAAACCAAGTTGCGACGCGGGTCTTCAGGGTCAGGTTCATACTCGAATTCAACAAGAGCCGGACACATCGTTGTTTCGAATTTAGCGAGAAGTGCATCATTTGGCGCAAATGGAACCTCAACAGATTCAATACCAAACGCAATTTGAGAGCCTTTTTCGTTTTCCCAAGGCTTCAATGCCTTACCAGCAAACAAACGACCAATTTCATATTTTTTACCGGATTGCTTACCAACGCCTTTTGAGTAAGTGCCACCTGTTAGAACGTAACGAACTGCCATGCTAATTCTCCATTATCTCTTTGATTATGTGTTTGTATGTATCAGGCAAGTTGAGCAAATCGCCCTGCGTATCCTCAGATATGAGCAACCCAAAAACTTTCTCCAAGTCACCATCCAAGTAATTAGCAATATCCGCTAACGTGCGGCCAACTTGACGACGAGCCCAACGAATGCGCCCGTGCATATCGAGCGCAACTTGTTTCTTTTTTGTAACCACCTTTACTGGAGAGCTGGATACGATAGATGCGCTATACGCACAAATTCCGGCGAAGTAACCACTGATATTGAGAAGCACATCGACTGGCATCTCCTTCAGCTCACACTCACTTCTAAACCAAAACATATCGAGCCCAAGCTGAGCAGCCTTGTTATAAATACGCCAGTAAATACGAGATTTGCGGTTGCCAACCTCGAATGATTCATTGATAACCTTGCCGGAAGGTTCAGCGAAATAACGCTCACCCGCACTAGGGCCGCAACCCCTATCAGATGTGCGAAACGCATTATCGGCATAGGCTTTTTTTGCATACTCACGACCGAACAGGCCGTGGAAGTCATCGACTGCAAGGTCGATTCGAGATAGACGGTTACAATCGAGAAGCTCTAACCACCAATGCAAACGGAATGCACTTGTGTGCTCAAAAACGTGTTTGCACCCTAGCCCCTCGATTTGGAAATAACAGGTTCCGAGGTTTCCACCCAAAGCAACAAAACCAACGTGCTTGTTAGAGTGTTTGGTCATCAAGTGACATGAATCCTCGTAACCGTATAACCCCTTACCACGCCAAGGCGACATACGAAGGCCAAGAACGTGCAAGCAAAAAACCTCCAAACGTTCCATCATTGAAACGTTCCACTGTTGTTTGTATCGCTCGATTAACTTTTCTTTTTGCTCAGGAGTTTTAGCCATGCGGTAATTTGGCTTAGGGATTGGAGCCCAGATAGCAGAAGAAAGATCTGACTTGTGAGCGTGACGCAAAGATGAGTAAGGGATTGTCCAAGACAGGTAATCAACAAAAACAAAAGGACTCGCCTCAGTATCGATTTCCAATTCTTCAGGGGTGAATACTTGTTTTTTCATTCTTACAATTTCCAGCTAACGCACACATGCATACAATGTTATTTTGATGCAAAGATAAACACAATTAATGCATGTATGCAAGCATCCATAGGCGAAGAGTATATTTGCATACTAAAATACATGAATAATGTCACACAATGAGGTTCATATGACGAAGAAGTACACTTCCCTACGTGTTAGCGAATCGACAAAGATGAAGTTGGAAAGAGTAGCTATAGATGTAAGCTACGAAACGAAAGAATCAGTGAAATGGACAGACGTTGCCAACTTCCTTTTTGACAAGTACTTGCACGATGCTAAAGCAGACATGATCCATAAAAAAACGGACTCAAAGGACTAACTGGATGGCATTGGAGAGAGTTAACTTGATTGACTCGCTTCGCTCAAACACTGGCGCGCTACGCTTGCGAATACACGGCGAACACTGATGATTCAGTGGAATTTACCCCCGTAATACTAGACGGGGGTTTGGCTCCGCTTTTAGGTCCCTCCCGCTAAGCGGGCCCCTCCCAAAATGCTCGCTAACCGACGAAGTAAGACGATGAAAAAGATCATATTATCAATGGCCTTAATGAGCTCAAGTTCATTGGCAGGCCCAACAATGGGCGAAATCATTGGTCGTGAAGAAGATCCAAACCGACCAATTGAAGAAGTCTATGGCAAGGAACGCATAGACAAAATAAGAAACGGTGATGATTTCTGCATGTATGAATACAAAACCGATGAAAGCGGAAAAATAAAAAGTATCAAACTAGAAGGAAGACCAGAAGACTGCAAAAGCGTCCTATGGTACTTCTTAAAAAGATACGAAGATAAAATAAAATGACATACTCATCGTTTGGTATGTCATTTCTTCCTTAATGCGCATTATACGCTTTTTATGTTACAGGCTATCTCTTCAAAGCGATTCTCTCTCATAGCATGTACGCAGCGAGCTACGACAATGAGCAATTCTCTCGCCCACCCTTTGCGCGTTCTAGGCCGTTGGCAAACCACTCAACATAAACACGAATATAATGCGCACTAAGGCAGTTGCTTTTTACTGAAACCATGAACCAAAACAACTAAGCCTAAAGTCCAAATTCCTATGAATCCTAGAAACTCATAAGGATATTCAAATATCAAATCAATCATAAATAAATCCAGTGTGAACGTGAAAAAATTAGCTGTGTGCATGTTCCGCTTCCTCACTCTCAGACGCTGCGCTTATTCGAGCTGCGGCGAGCGGTCTAGCTAGAGGCAGCCCATTTAAATAGCATTATTGTTGCCCAAATACAAAAGCCCCAGAACAACGTCCAAAGAATATTGACCAACATTGCTATATCTGAACAGGAACGTTTTGCTGGAGAATGTCAGTTGGCTTTTCGCGTTGGCCGCAGGTGAAGATCCTTTCTGAATGATCCCAAGTTACCCGATAGACACAATCCGAAAGAACCTCAAACTGGTAACCTATATCAACCAAATCTGTATGGTCGAAACTGAAAAGTTTATCCGTACCATCATAAACATCGATGTATATCTTGTAGAAAGTCAGGTCACGGTTTAATTCTCCCATTGATTTCAAGCTAGTAGTTAGCGCTATTTGCTTAGCGTAACCAGTGATAAAAAAGTCGTAACCATCTAAAGGGCCAAAACCGGTACTGTTCTTTTTCTTGGGTGAAGTGTCAGTTCCTTGAGCTGTTGGCGTGCCAGCTGGAATTTCTACGTTAACATTTTGCTGCTTTACTGGTTCCGGTGCTTTTTCGGGTTCAGGCCACCAAGCCATGATATTGATAGGCAAGCCAATACCCAAAAGCAAAACAGTACCAATAACAGGCCATCGCTTCCAGAAAGGTCTAATGTCTTTTGCTTGCGCTTCTTGCACATGCTTATTGGACTGAGAATGGCTTTTATAAAATGGAAAATACTCAGACTTGTAAGATCGTATCGAAGTATTAACCACCTCACCATTACAACCATCTTGAACTTTTTTGGTGTATGAGTTGCTGGAGCCCATTGCAGTATTTTTAGTGCAACGGTAAGTGACTTCAATCATGTCTTTAATATCGCGATGCAACTTGCGTATATTCTGAGTCAGTAAAATAATATCGACACCATAGTGACGATGTATCGAAAACCACTCAAGAATCGCAGACGGAAGCCCACGAGATGGTAAGCTCATATGAGCTTCATCAACAATGTACAAAGGGCCCTGTCCTTTCTCATTTCGCCACTCATCCGAATAATCTTCAATCTGACTAAAAGGGCGACTTGTAGAGCCAAAATCCGTCAACCGACCATCCACTATCTTGATTAGGTCGCGCACATCCTCACCGAATATCTTTACGAACCAATCAACATTAAGCGTAATATTGGTGATAACTTTACGTCCTTCCTTGATAGCCGGAATGATGTGATAAGCAACAGCCTCGTAAGTCTTACCGCCTCCTGGTCTACCTGCTATTGTATAAATCATGAGCCTAACCTCGTAAACGGAATCAGTTGAAGCATTAAGCGAACCGTGATTGCTGCAAGAATGATAGAAAGGCACTGAGGTAAACCAACCGCAGCCATAACCCAAGACACTGTTGGAGGGATTGAAGTCATATACTGACTCATATCAACAGGCGCAAAGAGCGCGAACACGCCAGAAAGCAGCATGTTAACCATCTCCATGACCTGCTCAACCGCCCAGAAAAATAAGTCCTTGAGCATGTTAAAAAACGACACTAAAAGCTGATACAAAAAGACCAAAAGCTTATTAAATAAATCGACCAACCAATCCATATTAACCCCCAAAAATAATGCGACGTGCTGCGAAGATGGACGACATAATCAGAACTGCACGAACAAAACCGAAAACCCAATCAAAACTAATGTGCTCTTCAAAACTGAAGTCACCGAAGAACGGAACCGGAAGAACGAAAGATGGACGCTGAGCATTAGATAAATCTATGTTGCCAAATGAATTAACAAAGTCGTCAATCACATTGGTTTTTAAATCATTAAGTTGACCAGATACCAAACCGCCTAACCCATCAGGATAAGCAGATTCATAAAAGCCAGTACAATTACCAGCCTCGATACAAGTACCACCCGTACCAGCACCGGACGTATCAGTATTAGCAATGCCATCTAATGTATCTGAAATACCAGCAACATCCTCAGCAATACCATCCATTGCGCCAGCAATTTGTTCAACGTCATTACCAACGCCGTTAATCGCATTGGTATTTTTGTTTACCGCTGTTGTTATGTCAGCATTGGCCTGTTGAATCAGAGACTTTGTTTTACGATAGATTTCATTATCGTTAGCTTGCTGCTTTTGAATGGCCTGCGTATTGGTGACAACTGAAGCATTAAGAGCAATGATTTGATTTTGAACGTCAACACTTGCCTGATTAATGTTAATGTTCATCTCATTGAGCGACTTGTTTACATCCTTATTCATTCCCGTTATTGCGCTGACAACTGCCGTATCTGTCGATTCATCTGTTGGAGGCTCCTCAACATCAGGTGCATCTGTTGGAGGGTCAGGAACGACAACGCCACTATCGGAATCCGGCAAAACACTAGGGTCTTCAATATCGCCGCCTGTTGGATCGTCAGGGTCATGAGTTGGGTTTGTATCTGGCTTTTCTTGAGTATCTGGGTCTTTATAACCTTTGCACTCAGGGTCTGAACAAAAAGATGGCCCACTAGGTACATCACAAGCAGGACCAATGACGGTAAAACTTGCATAACACCAACCGGACTCGCCGCACCAAGAACTGGAATGGTCAATGGCAGCACCACAACCGCCACCGATAGAAGAACAGATATAAGATGAAGGAGAAGAATTACCCCAAATACTAGAAATCCAACGAACATCGCCTGATTGACCTTCTACTTCTGAACAATCACGGCCATTACATTGAAAGTCCCAAGACTCAGTTTCGTTACTGCAAGAATAACTAAATTGATCGCCTTTAGATTCACATTGAGTTCGAGCGACATCTATAGCATCAAGAGTTGTTTGACGTTCGCAAAAAGGAAGAGGAGGTTCAACGTCGGCTAAATAAAAATGATTGCGTGAATTTTTTGTAGAGTTTAATTTAGTACAAGTCGAACCTGCATCAGAATAAGTATCATATTTAAGTTCAATATAACTCCCCCTATCAGTACCACCCCTAACTATAGCATTGCGCCATGAGCTAGAAATGCCTTTCATGCAACTACCGGAAATAGTAGATATATAATGTGATGGACTATCAAAATAAGAGCCAGAATAAGGGCCGGATGTGATTTGTATACCAGAAAAAGCACTAAACGAAACACTCAAAAGTATCACCAGTGCCGCAATGCTTTGTTTAATACTCATGTATAAACCTCATTAAAAAAGGGGACCGAAGCCCCCTATCCTCTAAAGTTTTGAGAGGCCACAAATCCAGCAATGCCACCCAAAAGCACAAAGACGATGAGAATGACATCGTGAAGAATGGCCAACATAAACTTAAGCCTTGTTCACAGCACGCTTAGCAAGAGTGATAGATTTAAGAGCCATAGAGATACCAACAATTAGCAAGCCAGACGCACCGATTTTGGTCGCAACGCCAGCAAGGTCAATTGCACTAAATGGGTCAGAACCTGCCTCACTTGCGAAAGCAGAACCAGAGAAAACAGCCACAGCAACAGTAGCAGCACCACGTTTTGCGAATTTCTTCGCTTGATTGATGTATTTCATAAGTACCTCAGAGAAGTTTGATTAAACGTAAAGCCATCTTGATGGCATAGGTAGAAATGAAGCCCCCAAAGAAAACCAAGGAAAAACCAAGGCCGAACATTTGAGTAGCTTCAGGGCCAGTAACCTGAGTGAAATCCATCAGCGAACCGTATTCTTGAGCCGTAACCATGACGTAACCGCTACAAGAAGCAGCATCAACTTCAGGAACGACAGCAATAAAACCGTCAGCGTTTGGAAGTGCGCACACAGGCATAATTGAAAACCTTACTTAGCTTTGTCAGAGACAGGATTGTCGAACAGGCTGCGAATCACTTTAAAGTCACAAACCAAGTTGCGACGCGGGTCTTCAGGGTCAGGTTCATACTCGAATTCAACAAGAGCCGGACACATCGTTGTTTCGAATTTAGCGAGAAGTGCATCATTTGGCGCAAATGGAACCTCAACAGATTCAATACCAAACGCAATTTGAGAGCCTTTTTCGTTTTCCCAAGGCTTCAATGCCTTACCAGCAAACAAACGACCAATTTCATATTTTTTACCGGATTGCTTACCAACGCCTTTTGAGTAAGTGCCACCTGTTAGAACGTAACGAACTGCCATGCTAATTCTCCATTATCTCTTTGATTATGTGTTTGTATGTATCAGGCAAGTTGAGCAAATCGCCCTGCGTATCCTCAGATATGAGCAACCCAAAAACTTTCTCCAAGTCACCATCCAAGTAATTAGCAATATCCGCTAACGTGCGGCCAACTTGACGACGAGCCCAACGAATGCGCCCGTGCATATCGAGCGCAACTTGTTTCTTTTTTGTAACCACCTTTACTGGAGAGCTGGATACGATAGATGCGCTATACGCACAAATTCCGGCGAAGTAACCACTGATATTGAGAAGCACATCGACTGGCATCTCCTTCAGCTCACACTCACTTCTAAACCAAAACATATCGAGCCCAAGCTGAGCAGCCTTGTTATAAATACGCCAGTAAATACGAGATTTGCGGTTGCCAACCTCGAATGATTCATTGATAACCTTGCCGGAAGGTTCAGCGAAATAACGCTCACCCGCACTAGGGCCGCAACCCCTATCAGATGTGCGAAACGCATTATCGGCATAGGCTTTTTTTGCATACTCACGACCGAACAGGCCGTGGAAGTCATCGACTGCAAGGTCGATTCGAGATAGACGGTTACAATCGAGAAGCTCTAACCACCAATGCAAACGGAATGCACTTGTGTGCTCAAAAACGTGTTTGCACCCTAGCCCCTCGATTTGGAAATAACAGGTTCCGAGGTTTCCACCCAAAGCAACAAAACCAACGTGCTTGTTAGAGTGTTTGGTCATCAAGTGACATGAATCCTCGTAACCGTATAACCCCTTACCACGCCAAGGCGACATACGAAGGCCAAGAACGTGCAAGCAAAAAACCTCCAAACGTTCCATCATTGAAACGTTCCACTGTTGTTTGTATCGCTCGATTAACTTTTCTTTTTGCTCAGGAGTTTTAGCCATGCGGTAATTTGGCTTAGGGATTGGAGCCCAGATAGCAGAAGAAAGATCTGACTTGTGAGCGTGACGCAAAGATGAGTAAGGGATTGTCCAAGACAGGTAATCAACAAAAACAAAAGGACTCGCCTCAGTATCGATTTCCAATTCTTCAGGGGTGAATACTTGTTTTTTCATTCTTACAATTTCCAGCTAACGCACACATGCATACAATGTTATTTTGATGCAAAGATAAACACAATTAATGCATGTATGCAAGCATCCATAGGCGAAGAGTATATTTGCATACTAAAATACATGAATAATGTCACACAATGAGGTTCATATGACGAAGAAGTACACTTCCCTACGTGTTAGCGAATCGACAAAGATGAAGTTGGAAAGAGTAGCTATAGATGTAAGCTACGAAACGAAAGAATCAGTGAAATGGACAGACGTTGCCAACTTCCTTTTTGACAAGTACTTGCACGATGCTAAAGCAGACATGATCCATAAAAAAACGGACTCAAAGGACTAACTGGATGGCATTGGAGAGAGTTAACTTGATTGACTCGCTTCGCTCAAACACTGGCGCGCTACGCTTGCGAATACACGGCGAACACTGATGATTCAGTGGAATTTACCCCCGTAATACTAGACGGGGGTTTGGCTCCGCTTTTAGGTCCCTCCCGCTAAGCGGGCCCCTCCCAAAATGCTCGCTAACCGACGAAGTAAGACGATGAAAAAGATCATATTATCAATGGCCTTAATGAGCTCAAGTTCATTGGCAGGCCCAACAATGGGCGAAATCATTGGTCGTGAAGAAGATCCAAACCGACCAATTGAAGAAGTCTATGGCAAGGAACGCATAGACAAAATAAGAAACGGTGATGATTTCTGCATGTATGAATACAAAACCGATGAAAGCGGAAAAATAAAAAGTATCAAACTAGAAGGAAGACCAGAAGACTGCAAAAGCGTCCTATGGTACTTCTTAAAAAGATACGAAGATAAAATAAAATGACATACTCATCGTTTGGTATGTCATTTCTTCCTTAATGCGCATTATACGCTTTTTATGTTACAGGCTATCTCTTCAAAGCGATTCTCTCTCATAGCATGTACGCAGCGAGCTACGACAATGAGCAATTCTCTCGCCCACCCTTTGCGCGTTCTAGGCCGTTGGCAAACCACTCAACATAAACACGAATATAATGCGCACTTAAGTTATGGGAGCAAAGTTGTAATGTCACTATTTACCAAAGTTAAAATGTCTCCTTCGCTTGCAGTTACTAAGCTCTATAAGGATACATTTGAGATGCTAGTGACTATGAATGACTCTGATATCAATCGTTTTAAAGTAATTCAAGATGTCTGTGACCGTTGGATCCGCCGAGTCGATGCGGCAGACATTCTTGATTTGAGTGCGCTGGGATTCTATCAATGAACACGATCAAAAAAGCCGAACCCCATCGCTAAGGTTCGGCTTTTTTGTTTGGCATCGTATTAACACAGATTTCAGCCTGTCGAGATCAATCAACTAAACAAAAGTATCGGCTTCCTTATTACTATGTAGATTATCATTTATGACATTTCGGTGCAGTTCACATGGTTTAAGTTTGCGTTCGTTGTTGCGCCTGGCGGTTAGAAGCAAAGCGCAAGCTGATAAAACTTATTCTCCACGCCTCTGGTTACTCGTCTAGATACACGATCAGTAGATCTGCTTCTACTTCATTTGCAACCTTTGGTACAGATGAGAAAAAACGGCTCAATAAATTATGATGATGACCACACACAACTAAATCAATCCCCTCTCTCTTCACTATTCCTGATAGCTTAATGTGCAGATCGCCAATTACTGCCATGTTATCGCTAATAGGATAATCGTATTTATCCGCAAGTTCTTTTAACTCACGTTGAAGCTTTTGTTCTTCTTTTGCTTCCATTACCACTCGATCAACATCAACGTATACCAACGAAAGTTTACTGTTTGCGTTCTTTGCTTGGTTAATTGCTTTTTCGATAACGACTTGGCTAGATTGAGATAAATCAACAGCGACTAATATGTGCTTGTAATCCATTCCTTCTCTCCCTGTTAGTTTTCATGTGCTTACCCTAAGTCTAGCCCACTAAAAACGATTGTTATGTGAGAAAAGAGATTTATTCGAAATATTCGAGTTCAATTTTTCAGCCGTGAGAAAGTAGGCCGAATGAAGAAGTGCATTGGTATGAGACAGGGATACTTTCATTATTTTATCCTTAACGACTGCTCATAAAGCATCAAAAACACTTAGTGATTACGTTGTCACAAAATGGTTAATGCCTGTCTTTAGTTTTACCTTTCATTAAGTGACACTGTGACATACAAGTTAACGCTTACAAGGTTATGGTGAGGTACTCATAGAGCATTGTTAACGAGCTATTCGATTTACTATACCCAAACCGGATTAGATGATCATGGCAATTAGCCTGAACCTCTTCTCGGTGAGTTGCAATGCAGCTGAAATGTCTGCAAGTGCTTACTGTACCTTAAACCTTAACTATGTCGGCATTATGACTCTCAGATCCTATGTTACCGCGTCTCTTTTATATTTTTCTAGCATATTTCACCACCCAAAAAACACACGCTATTCAGGATGTAATAAAATTACAGAAACATTCTTTTTCGCTTTATTGTTAGCGCAATCATCTTTTATAAGACCATGTAAATAAAGGAATTTCATCTTAAAATTCCTAAGATGGGCTTAACCTGATGTTGAAAGCGTAGTCTGTTAAATTCAAAAAGGTAAAATTTTACCTTTTTAGTTTGGGGTATTTATGCGATGACTAATCTATATATAGTGTTACGTCGTAACTAAGTGAGGCGATGGAATGATGAGGGGGAAGGTTTTAATATAAAAAACAGGGTCTGAGCCCTGTTTTTTGAGTTTATGGTTTAATCTTGCTGCTGTTTATTGGCGTAATCAGCTCGAATCTTCTGAGCAACAATTTTTATGGCCTCAGCGGTACTTGTCCCCTTCGCCATCAATTCTTGAATTCGCTCTACAGCTTGTTGCTGCTCTTGGTGAGACAGCGGAGGTAAATCGTCAAACATAAAAAGCTCCTCATTTTTGTGGAGCTGACTATAACGATTCGCTCAATAGGTCGCAAGGAAATTAATTGAAGCGCCCATTGCATTTTCGTTCGTATACTGTGCCGCAATATCCAGCTCGATGAGATTCAGAGGTGATAAACCAATCCCTGCAGTGATAGTGCCCTCATTATTACTTTGAGCTAAGTTCTTCATGTATCCTGCACGTAACGCCATTTGACGTAAAATATCAAACTCAATTCCAGCACGGATCATCTGTGTATTATCGTCGAAAGAAGAAAATCGTTTTTCTTCATTCAAGTCGTAGTCAACACTCATGGTGAAGCAGTCAGCGACAATCCCCGCCCCTACGGTATAAATAGGACGCATGCTGTACTCATAGGATTTAATCGTATCGGCACCATATTGAAAGGATTTGGTTTTCACATCTCTTCCTATTAAGTTCTTTGCAGAAAGACCTAAACGATAAGGGCCAAAGAACCATAATGCACCTGCATCTAAGTTAAATATCGTTTCAGCTGTTTCATTTTCTCGTAAGTCTTTGGTGTCAAAGTGTTGAAAGCTTGTGGCGTAAGAGTATGTGTAAATACGCTGAAGTTTAGGCGTAATACCTAGTGAAAGGTGTTGATTCATAAAGTTGGTGTATTTGGCGAGCGAGACTCCTGCTTCAGCGACACCAATTGATACTCCTTGAACGTAGCTATCGTTCAGAGGATCGTTGCCCGAAGTGTCTATATTTGGTTGGACAAATGACTCGGTATACAACTTCCCGTATGCAGTGGCAGATAAAAACTGATTCGGAATGCCTATAGCGACGACGCCTCCAAGATCAAAGTCCATTCTCTTGCCGTTGATAGCGTTCATCGACGTTTTGATTTCATTGACATCATTGAGTTTGCTAATGCGTTCCATTTCATCAATAAGATCATATTGATCATTATAGTTTCCGCCGAAACTTGGTACGATCATACCTGCGTCATCGTTGCGGCGATAGATTGCGGTAAGTGCTGGGTTGAAAAATGGAGCGGTAAGATAAGTTGCTGATACCGTGCCAACACCACCCATCGCATCGCTGCGTGCTTCGATAGCATAAGTGGCGGCAGACGCAACATTAACGAAAATGGTTGCAGTGATGGCGGTGGCTAAAACTTTGAGTTGGATTTTCATATTACACTTACGATTTATTCTTCCTGAACATATATCGGCACAAGTGTAATTTCTTTAACTATTCTTCTTGAGAAAGATCATAAGTACGGCTGATAGTTTGAGCTTGTTCAACAATTATATCACCCTGCCAACGGCGGCTGTTAATGCTGACAGCAAGCACATATCGATCATTAGGTACACCAGCAAGCTCTAACGAGTTTGGATAGTTAGATTCGTAGGTCTTCTTCCATATTTGTTCATACTGGCCATCAATATAGTCATAGAGACCGACTTCAAGTTGTGGTAATGGGCAGTGCGGGTTGCGCAGAGCACTTTTTTCTACCTTCCAGTTCTCTTTTGACATCCAGCGAACATACTGTGAAGAGTTGGAGTCTCCTAAAATCACCCACGTTCGGTACTTTCGTTTGTCTTTTGCAACAATAGATAGGTGATATAAACCCGCTTCGAGTTTACCTGTCAGGTTATAGCGTTTTAAAAAGCTACGCTCATTAGCAAGCTCTGTCTCGTTAGCCGGTTCTTCTTTACTGAAAGAGCTATCTGCTGATATCGAATCATCTACCCAACGGTGGAATGAAATATCTTCAATATCGGTCGTTGCTCTTAACTTAACCACGAGTCGAAATGTATCACGACCCGGGCTTTGTATTGTTTGACGAATAACGTTCACACCACTTATCCATTCAGGCAGCGTTACATCTGTTAGCGATTTTCCGCAGTTTTTGGATAGTGATTGAGCAAGAAGTTCATTGAGGTGAGGCGTCAAGTCTCTACTTGATTCGGTTTGCCAAAGTTCAACGAGGGAGTTAAACATCCCAGCAAGATCATCTTCGAGTAAGTGTTGATGTGCCTGTATTAACGGTGTGTTGGTTTGAAACCAGTCCATCGCATGGACTGGTTTTACCAACATTAATGAGAGAACTACAGGGAGTAGTGTTTTCATTATTGTTTATGCTTTCATTTTGTAGCCAACACCACGAAGTGTTTCGATTTCTAGCCCTGGCAATTTTTGACGTAGCTGGAGTACGTGAGTGTCAACGGTACGTGTTGTAGGAAAGTGATTGTAACCCCATACATGGTCAAGCAACTCATCTCGAGTAAACACGCGTCCTAAATTAGATGCTAAAAACAGTAGCAGATCAAACTCAGTACGAGTTAGGGTGATAAGCTCATCTTTGTATGTCACTTCACGGGTTGCACGGTCAATCTTTAAATCTTTAGTCATCACTTTGTCAGCGCTGCTTTGCTCATCTGCATCCGGAGCTCGTAGCTGAGCACGAATTCTCGCAAAAAGTTCTGCTTCAGCAAAAGGCTTAGTCAAGTAATCGTTCGCGCCGGAATCAAGGCCAGCAACTTTATCTTTTACAGTAACGAGTGCCGTTAACAAGATAACTGGTACATCTTTAATCTGTTTCCACCCAGAGAGACATTGTACCGAGTCCCCATCTGGGAGTTGGCGATCGAGAATAACCAAGTCAGCTTTTTTCCATTGTGGTTCAACGTCAGCAATACGTTCCACATGTAAACACTCATATCCTGCTTGTTCCAGGCTTACTAACAGGCCATCAGCCAAGTTTTTATCGTCCTCAACGAGAAGCAGTGTCTGTTTCACAAGGTATCTCCAATATAAAAGTTGTAGGTGGTCCCATTAGGGACATTTTTCCGCCCATGCGGCCTACCATAGATTCAACGATTGTTAATCCAAGTCCTAATCCGCTTTTACTTACGAACGGCTTTTTCAAATTAGCCCAATCTTTAGCTGTTAGGCCACCAGCGTCACGGACTTGGAACTCTAGTTTTTCTTTACTGGTTGAAACGTTTAATTCAACCGGTGGAACGCCATACTTAAGTGCATTACGAAGCAAGTTATCGATACAGGTACCTAACCAGTACACATTAACTTTAGCAGCCGCATCTGCGTTGATGTTTAAAAGCACGGCATTATCAAATTCTTCTTCAATCTTAAATTCTAACCATTCTGCAACGGATGGAACCCAGTCTGTTGCAAGCATTTGGTTATCTGATTGTAAATAATCTTTACTCGCCTCTGCCAGTTGACGTAAACGACGCGTATCTTCACACAATCTTCGGAATTCGTCATATACACTTTCAGGTAGATGCTCAAACTCTCGACGGAAGCCTTCTACAGTCATAGAGAGTGATGCGATAGGCGTTCTTAACTCGTGTGTCAAAATTTGTAACACAAGCATTCGACTACGAAGTTCTTCACGCTTACTATTCCAACGATAAACAGCCCAACCAATCACAAGCAGGATATTCGCGATAACCAATATGATCATGCTGATCCGCAAAACTTGTGAGTGATCTTCTACATCCCAGCAAATGTTGCCTCGTTTTACGAAACAGCTTTTATTCTGTGATGCCAAAGCGTAAGAAAGGCCAGCATTCGCGACATTTTCTTGCCAGATATCTTTGTCAAAAACAAAGTAACGATCCCCACGACGTAGCCAAAATTCGTTATCTTCAATAAACATACTTGCGCCAGCAATCAAGGCATTAATGGCATCATCGTCCATGTTTTTCAAGCTTTCTAATAGTTCATCGCCCTCTTCATTGTCACGCTCTTTAATGTGCATGTATTGGGCTAACTTGGGTCTAAGTTCTGGATACTTATCAACATAACGAGCTGCGTAACTCCCACCGCCAGGATGGATAAGGCCACTACGTGAAAACCAACGTGGAGTAAGCTGTGTGCCTTTACAGATTGCTCTTGTAAATACCAAAGGCTCAGTGATCAAAGGGCTTAACGGCAATTTACCACGACAAGTATTTGCCAAACTATAAAGCTGTTGAATATCTTTTAATGGGTAATCGGACGTTTGCGGCAGAAGCGAATCTGGCGCAAGTAACTTAGTAGGATAATTTGATTGCAAAATACGAATATCATAAGACTTAAGAGCCATCTCATAGTTAAATAGCTCTGTAAACGTATCTATTCGTTCTGGTAGTGAATCGGAAAATGCAGGCGCCGACACAAACGGCAGTGTAGCTGCAAAACCGAGCAAAAACTGTTTAATCAAACTATTACCGTTACTTGTTACATTAGCCAAAACTATACATTAATCTAAATGCAATTGACATTAGCTGACGGCAGGATTTGCATTACTATAACATTGAAGAGAAAAGAAAAAGGGCCAGCAATTGCTGACCCTGAACAGTTTTAAATCAATAGTGATTACAATGCTTTAGAAATAGACTCAATACTTTCTTTTGCGTCGCCAAATAGCATTGAAGTATTTTCTTTGAAGAACAGTGGGTTCTGAACGCCTGCATAACCAGTATTCATTGAACGCTTGAATACAACGACGTTTTTCGCGTTCCAAACTTCCAACACCGGCATACCTGCAATTGGGCTGTTTGGATCTTCAAGTGCAGCAGGGTTTACTGTGTCGTTGGCACCAATGACCAGCACGGTATCGGTTTCAGGGAAGTCGTCATTAATTTCATCCATTTCCAGAACGATATCATATGGGACTTTTGCTTCTGCAAGCAACACGTTCATGTGACCAGGCAAACGGCCTGCGACTGGATGGATACCAAATCGCACATCAATACCCTGTGAGCGAAGTTTATCGGTGATCTCGTGTACTGGATATTGCGCTTGAGCCACAGCCATTCCATATCCCGGAGTGATGATGACTGATTTGGAGTTTTTCAGCATTTCAGCAACTTCTTCCGCCGTGGTTTCACGGTGTTCGCCCTGCTCTTCGTCACCAGAAATCACTATCTCTTGGCCAAAACCACCCGCTATCACACTAATGAAAGAGCGATTCATTGCTTTACACATAATATACGACAGTATCGCACCAGAAGAGCCAACTAATGCACCGGTTACGATCAGTAGGTCGTTTGCAAGCATAAAACCTGCCGCAGCCGCAGCCCAACCTGAGTATGAGTTCAGCATTGAAACGACAACTGGCATATCTGCACCACCTATTGATGCCACCAAATGGTAACCGAATGCAAACGCAATTAACGTCATCACTATTAGCGCGAACATGCTGCCATCGGCTTTTACGAAGTAAATCATAAGAAGCGTAGACACAACGACTGCCGCTAGGTTCATTTTGTGCTTATGAGGAAGGTTAAGCGGTGAAGAAGAAATTACACCACGTAGCTTACCAAATGCAACAATAGACCCAGTAAAGGTCACGGCACCGATAAACACACCAAGGAACACTTCCACGAGATGAATAACGTGTTCAGCATGCGTCACCGCTTCGGGGGCATCTAGGTAGCTATTATAACCAACAAGGACCGCTGCCAAACCAACAAAACTATGGAGGATTGCAACGAGCTCTGGCATTTCTGTCATTTCTACTTTCTTCGCGTAGAAAATACCAATCGCCCCACCAATCACCATCGCAATAATAACCCAAGCAAACCCTTGAGCTTCTGGACTGAAGATCGTTGCAATTAGCGCGATCGTCATACCAGCGATACCATAGTAATTACCATTACGCGCTGACTCTTGCTTAGAAAGTCCCGCTAAACTCATGATGAAAAATAATGCAGCAACAATGTAAGCTGCCTGTACTAATCCTGCAGACATTGTAACTCCTATTTATCTTTACGGAACATTTCAAGCATACGCTTGGTTACGGTGAAACCACCAAAGATGTTGATACTCGCGATCAACACAGCGATAAAGGATAGGAAGGAAACCACCCCATCACCTTGTCCAATTTGCAGTAATGCACCAACAACGATAATGCCTGAAATAGCATTAGTTACCGACATTAATGGCGTATGCAGTGCATGAGTTACGTTCCAAACCACGTAATAACCGACCACACAAGCTAAGACAAATACAGTGAAGTGCGAAAGGAATGCTGCTGGAGCGACAGATGCAATCCAAGCAAAAACACCAACCGCCGCTACTAACCCAACAATTTTTTTCGTTGGTGACGTTGGTTGTTCAACTTTTGGCTCTTTCTTAACTGGTTGCTCTTGTTTGGCTTGCGGCTGCGCTGAAACCTTAATAGGCGGCGCTGGCCACGTAATTTCGCCTTCTTTAACAACGGTAACACCACGAATGACAACATCTTCAAAGTCAATATTGATGTTGCCGTCTTTTTCTTTACAAAGCAGTTTTAGAAGGTTGACAAGGTTAGTTGCGTAAAGCTGAGATGATTGCGTCGGCAAACGACCGACCATGTCAGTGTAACCGACAATCTTAACGCCGTTATCTGTGGTAATGACTTGGTCTTTAACCGTGTACTCGCAGTTACCACCGTTCGCTGCTGCCAAGTCCACAATCACGCTACCCGCTTTCATGCTATCAACCATTTCTTTAGTGATCAGCGTCGGTGCAGGTTTGCCTGGGATAAGAGCGGTGGTAATGATGATATCAACATCTTTTGCTTGCTCTGCATAAAGCTCGGCTGCTTTTTTATTGAAGTCATCTGACATTTCTTTCGCGTAGCCATCTCCCGATCCCGCTTCCTCTTGGAATTCAACGGTCAGGAACTCAGCACCCATCGATTCAACTTGTTCTTTTACTTCTGGACGCACGTCAAACGCACGTACAATCGCACCAAGACTGCCAGCTGCACCGATAGCAGCGAGACCAGCAACACCAGCTCCGGCTACAAGTACTTTTGCGGGCGGAACTTTACCAGCAGCCGTTATTTGCCCCGTAAAGAAGCGACCAAACTCATGGGCTGCTTCAACGACGGCGCGATAACCAGCGATGTTTGCCATTGAAGAGAGCGCGTCTAAAGCCTGTGCACGAGAGATACGAGGAACAGAATCCATCGCGAGAACGTTAATGTTCTTGCTTGAAAGTTGCGCCATCAACTCCGTTTGTTGCGCAGGCCAAATAAAGCTAATCAGCGTCGCACCATCTTGTAGCAATGCGATCTCGTCGATATTTTTCTCTTTATCTACGATTGGGGCATTTACTTTTAAGATAAGGCCTGATGTCCATACTTCTTCGCTAGAAACGATTTTCGCCCCAGCGGCTTCATAAGCGGCATCGTCGAAACTCGCTAGCTTCCCTGCCTGAGATTCAATCGCGACATCGAATCCCAATTTTATTAACTGCTCAACCGATTTGGGTGACGCAGCCACTCGCGATTCGCCCGCGAGTATCTCTTTAGGTACACCGATTTGCAAAACGCATACTCCTTGTATACATATCAATAAATTAGTTCTAAATAAGAGCTAAGCCGAAGCTCTTTACTCTAATTTTTTCTTCTTTCAATCTGTTGTTGATTACGCAAAATCATTTCAAACGGGTAATGCCGTTTAGAGCGCCTATTTGCGCTGTAACACCTTGACTAACAGTCCTACTATGATTCTGTTTGTATCTAACGAGTGTCATGACTTCAAGTGTTTTGTAATTAAAAAGACTAAATATCATGACATATAACGTTAAGTAATGAGTGATTGTATCTCTGACGACGATAAATAACAGCGTCTAACACTACGACTACACCAAGGTCTTACCAGTCAGTTGCTAACCACTTAGTTAACAAGTATTTAAGCTAAAAAAAGAAAGAGCCATCAGCATATACACTAATGGCTCTCTTTAAGATGATTGGAGTCAAGTTGCGGTGAATTGTTAATCGAAGATTTTGTCACCCATTTGATCGATGAACATCTGAGATTTCTTTAACATGAGTTCATTCGCTTCGTGTTCTGAACCAAGCAAATCGGAACGAATGAAACGGTGTGTTTTGATTTCCCCATCACACTTTTTTTCAATGCGACCTGCAATGCGGTACTGACCACCTTCAGAGAGGCTCTCCTGATAAATCAAGAAGCCTTTATACTCTATTGGTTCTAACGTTTTTACTTCGGTCGTTTTTTCGCCATCGCCAAATAAACGTGAAAAAAATCCCACAATTCCTCCTTGGATTAATAACTGACTTGGATCTTCATTACTTAATGTTTGATATTGAGAATAGGTTTCTCGTACCAATCCAACTCTTTGTCTTCATCATAACTGGTATGCGTAAAAATGACAGGTACATCGTCATCACGATCTTTACGTCTATCTTCCTGAATCATTGCCACCGCGTTGTGTACGGCAACGTCAGCACTTTGCTTGAACTGAATTATTTTGCGTTCTGGAAGAGAAGATAAAAAATCAATG
Organism: Vibrio sp. TAP-3B; assembly: GCF_057784735.1. NCBI lineage: Bacteria > Pseudomonadati > Pseudomonadota > Gammaproteobacteria > Vibrionales > Vibrionaceae > Vibrio > Vibrio sp. TAP-3B. The sequence continues at coordinate 22,934 of NZ_CM173496.1, forward strand.
TCATGACGAATATAAACGGGCTTCAGCTGAATCAGCGCTAAACACGCAATATCGGCCAATTGTTCATTATCAAATTGATTGATGAATTGCGGCGAACTCAGTACTTGGCCAACTAAGGTTTCCATATAATTATGTACGTCTGAACTTATCTGCATTACCGAACCTCCTTTATCCTATGACAGCAAGTATAGCAACGACATGCTGATAACAAGTCATTGATTGCTCTTAATTTAGTCAAACCCTCTCTTTTTGTCGCAATATCCACCAAAATGCTTGGGAAAATAACCAAATAGTCGTATTCTTGCTAGTTCCAACAGCAAGCAAATCAATGACAATAGAATTAATGTATTGGTTAAATGTTTAATGTAGCTCTAACTAGATATCATCAACTATTTGTAGGCAGTTTGTAATAGATGTTCTCATCGTTAATTACCTCATCAAGCTTTAGATTCACATTCCCGATAGTATTATTGGGCATAGTGAGTTTGGGTATAAAAAACATCATTCAAGTGACTCAGTCAAATTGGGGCATTGTCGCCAACTTACCTTATATTTTATTGGGCTGTGCGCTATTGCTCTGCTATTCATTTAAGCAAGGACGGGAGTCCATGGTGTGCTTGGCGATGCTATTGGCGTATTCTGTCATTCAACATCGATTGCAAGTGCCATTAAGCAGCGGCACTGCTCTACTGGAACTGACGATTTTAGCTACGTTACTTCCAGTTTCTTTCCTCGCTGTTTTTTTGTTCAGTAAAGACGGGCTCAACTCTAGAGCCATGATGACTTACATCTTGATGTTAGCAATATTTGTGCTCTGTGCTTACATCGCGTTAGAGTACTATGTTGTTGGCGGGTTTGAGCAATGGACAAGTGGCATTTTGTTCATTGTACCTAGCATTTCTAAACTCCCTTTTATTTTAGTTTTATACTGCATTGGCATTGTATGCTTTTTGGGCATTCTGGTTTTAAAGAAAAACAAGATTATCCATGTCATGACTTACTCTGCGATGATGCTGGCCTCCGCAACCTTCATCTTTTTTGATGTACAGTACATCTCTAGTACCATGTTTACATTAACAGGCCTGCTCATCATTATTTATGCCACATCAACAAGCCACCAACTGGCATTTACAGACAGCTTAACGTTGATTCCAAGCCGACGTGCGCTCGACCTCGATCTCAAGCATATGGGTAGGAAATATACTATCGCCATGCTTGATGTGGATCACTTTAAAAAGTTTAACGACACCTATGGACACGATACGGGGGATGACGTTTTGAAAATGGTCGCTTCTCTGCTAACGAAAACGCCAGGCGGTGCCAAGGTTTATCGATTTGGAGGAGAAGAATTTACTATCGTGTTTAAAGGTAAATATACCGACGAGTGTAAAGAGCATTTGGAGACAGCACGTAAATCGATCGCTGGTTATGAAATGATTTTACGAGATGAAGAGTCTCGTCCTGACGATCACAAGCAAGGGCAGAAAAAACGTGGTAACGACAGTTCGAGGAGAAAGTCGGTCTTTGTTACCGCAAGCTTCGGAGCGGCCGACAGCAGAAACGGGCAAGCACCTCAGGACGTGATTAAGTTAGCGGACGAAGCGCTTTACAAAGCGAAAAAGGCTGGACGCAATTGCGTGAGGCTTCATTAATACCCCAGAGCGAAAGCTAGCTGACTAGTCTTGATTAAAGAACAAGACTAAGCTTCCTCCTTTTAACGCACTGCCATAATTGATCGTTAACCCTATCCCAAGATTATCTATCCAATCGGAGTCAAATGGCGGTGTCATTAGCCATCCAACACTAGCTTCGTAATAGTGCGCAGTATTCATGGGTTTTCTTGTATCACCGCCAATATCAACTCGATTGAAGCTCGAATACACCGACTGCACAGTATCTCCAATGTGGGTGAAATCATAAAACACTTTTACTCCATTCACCCAATACCAACCTTCCGGATTGCCAATATCACCATTATTTGCCTTGCCCCAACCAGTGCCATAAAAATAGTGAGGAGCCGACCAGAGGTACCATTTCCCCCACGACTCATGCTCTAGGTACCTGAGCTTTGTGTTGACTTCTCCAACAACGGCCCAAGCACTCGTGTTTAGATATACACCCTCTAGAAATGGTTTTAGGTCATTGAGTGCATTACTACGATAACTATAATCGTTTTGGTAATACATTAAGTGTGAGCCGATTGCGCCACTAAGCGTTAGTTTGTCAGTGAGGTATTTTTCTCCAGCAAACTCAATATATCCGCCAATGACTAACTCTTTACTTTTATCTGGAATCTGTCCTTGTTGGTCTACATACACATCTTGCTCTGTACTTAACGCATAAACTCGGCCATTTAATAGATAATGAGTTTGTATTCCCTCTTGTTCAAACAAATCAAAACTAAATGGTAGCGTTGATACAGCGATCTTCTTTCTGAGATCAACCGAATCTCGAGTACCAATGTCTTCGTTATCTATGTTGAAGTATTCGTTCGGATCGAAATCATGAAATCCAACCGTAAAGACATCGCTATCTGACAGAACGATCCCAATAGCAAAGTTCCTTTCATATTCTTTTTGTATCTGCTCTTGAATCGAATTAGCCTTAGAACACAATGAAAAAAGTGACAGTGTAGATAAGGCATAAATATTGATAACAGCTTGTTTCAACTTGTATTTACCACCGTATGTGTATTTCTTCCTAAAGATTTTGAGGTATACAGCGCTCTATCCACCGTCGCATACAATTCAGACTGCTGCTCTTTTCCCGTCGGCTGAAAAACAAAGACGCCCTGTGACACTGTCACTCTATTTGAGACGCTTGAATATTCATGAGGATAATCGAGAAAATACATCGCCTCTTGTATACGCTCTGCTTCTCTTTCTGCCGATCGAGCATCGGTACAACCTAGTAACACCACAAACTCCTCTCCTCCATATCGTCCTACATATTCACCTGAACGGCAAAACGTAGTTTTAAGTTGATTTGCGATAGCTTGTAAGCAACGGTCACCTTCTATGTGACCGTAATGATCATTAAAAGATTTGAAAAAATCTACGTCTAACAAAATCATCGCCATTGATATATGGTGACGTCCATGCGATGTCACCATAGATTCAAGTTTTTGATCGATATAACGACGGTTATAAAGTTTAGTTAATCCATCTTCATTAGCTTGTTGAGTCAGCAGTTGGTTCACTTGCTCTAGTTGAGCCGTAGCCTGTTTAAGCTCTCGTCTCATGTGAGCAATGCGCCGCATAGCAATTAATTTTGAATTTAAAACGAGCTTATCAACCGGTTTGATTAAGTAGTCATCACCTCCTGCCTCAATCGCTTTCGCAATCATTTCCGGTTCTTCGTGACTACTCAAGAAGATAATAGGAACCCAATCTGTAAAGGTTTCTCTTACATGTAAAGAAACTTCAAAGCCGTTCATTTCCGGCATGGAGATATCAAGCAAAACTAATTCAGGATCAAAGCTCTCATACGTATTTAAAGCTTCTCGACCACTTCCTACTGCTTTCACGATATGCCCTAATTGTTTAAGACGAATGGCCAACTGCATTCTGTCTAGTTGAACATCATCAATTAGGAGAATACGCATTGATGTCCCTGTTTCCTGCATAACGCGTTCCATCCTTTATGTTTGTCTTTATTAAACATATACCATATGTTATAGACTCGTTACCTTACATCTGTAATTAAGTGTTATATTTTTGTTTAATTGTCTCGAAATCAAATAACTAACTCGAGAACTCTGGTAACTTTAGTCATATTGGCTCAATGTTGAATGAACGGTTTACTCAGTTGAGTCCAAAGTCCTGACCAATCCTGACGAGTCGTATAAACTCGTTCCTGATGGTCACCTTATCGTCACTTGGGTATAGCTATTTGATGTATTTGGTATTAACATTTCCGCCTTTTGTAATGAGAGACACACCATGTCAGAAGCAACTAACAGTGAAAGCAAAAAAATAGATCTAACAACCATTTCTCCTGAGCTACGTAAAGTTATTGAATTTGAAGAAGTTCCAGAGCAAATGTTCGAAATGGTTACCTCTATCCATGAAGTATCAGAAGAAGCTGTTCGTGCGTCTTGGGACGCCATGCCTGCAAGCGCACAAAATATCCTAGATAACTTCGAGCAATTCCACGCTCTAGTCTCGATAAGCCAAGCATTTGCTGGCATTAACGTAATGGAAGAGTTCCCGACTCTTAATCTGCCAGAAGACATGACAGATGAAGATAAAGAAGAATACCGTTCTCAATTACTTGATAGCGTTCTTCACAACAGTGTGAAAGACATGGTTAAGCAACTAAAAAAAGCACGTCGTGACCCAATTCTAAAACATGAATTTAAGGAAGTATTTGCAAAGTAATTTTGTTTTTACAAAAGATTAAGGCCGCTTTTGCGGCCTTTTTTGATCTCGTGATCGTTATCGCTATTTCATCGAGCGTTTAATGTGGTGCTAACACAACGTCTTTTTGAGTAACACTCACCCCTTTAATTTGCGCAAAAACGCGATCCCCCTCTTTTAGATTGAGATCGTCCAATGCCCAAGGTGTGATGGTGGCCCATAAATAGCATCTATCGTCTAGCTGTAATGAAACACTGATGCTCTGTTTGTCATCTGCCGCATTAAATACTTCTATCGAATCAACAACGGCTGGTAATATATTCCGAATCGACGTTGCCTTAGGCTTTTCCAAAGTAATCGACACGTCATTTGCACGCACTTGTAAGCGAATTTGCGTGTCTGGTTCACCATCAATCTTTTGTACCCATAAAGACGCATTAGGTGCAAGCTTCACGTAAGTCAGAGCATACTGTTCATGATGCGCTGCAATTTTCCCTTCAAACAAACTACTTTGGTCAGAGAACGATTGCCAAGGACGCATTGCATGAGAGGCCCAGACTTCTTCTAGCTTACCTGCGGTTATGATTTGACCTTGATCAATAATAGTAAGGTGTTGAGCCAGCCTTAAAATCTCCTGCAGACTATGAGTGACATAGACAATAGGAATATTCACTGTATCCGAAAGCTCTTCAAGGAATGGCATCACTTCTCGTTTTCTGGGCATATCAAGTGAGGCTAATGGTTCATCCATTAACAGTAGGTTCGGTTTCGATAACAAAGCTCGCGCAATAGCCACACGTTGCTTTTCACCACCAGAAAGCGAAATTGGGAAACGCTTTAGTAGTGGCTTGATAGAAAGAAGTTCAGTAACAGCGTCAAAATAGGCATCATCCTTATCTTCTGCGCCATACAATAAATTACCTTGTACTGAGTAATGAGGAAACAAGCGTGAGTCCTGAAATACGTAACCGATCTTACGTTTATACGTTGGCAAGTTGATATTCAATTCACTATCAAATAGAACATGATCGCCAATCGCTACTCTTCCCTGCTCAGGAATAACCAAACCACTAATGATATTAATAAGTGTTGTCTTACCCGCGCCAGAACGGCCAAATAACGCGCTAATCCCGTTACGTGGTAACTCCAAGTCGATATCAAAATCGGTTTCGCCAAGTGATTGTTTAAATTGAATTTGAATTGTCATCGCTTAGCCCCCAATCGAGTCGCAGCTTTACGGTTTAACCATTCTGATATCATGAGTGTCGATAATGCTAAGATTATTGAGATGATACAGAGCCGAGCCGCTTCCATCTCCGCTCCAGGCGTCTCGATAAAATTGTACATCGCTAATGGGATTGTTTGAGTCTCCCCAGGAATGTTAGAAACGAAGCTAATTGTCGCGCCAAACTCACCAAGGCTACGCGCAAATGACAACATAGTGCCTGTAATGATACCCGGAATGGTGAGAGGCAAAGTAATAGTCAAAAACACTTTTAATGGTGAAGCACCTAATGTTGACGCCGCATGCTCAAGCTTAGGGTCGACATTCTCAAGACTCAAGCGAACGGATCGAACCATCAAAGGCAGAGCAACCACAATGCAAGCGACGACCGCTCCTTTCCAATTGAAACTGAACACCAACCCCAAATGTTCATAGAGCCAACGGCCAAGAAAGCCTTGGCGTCCCAAAGAGACCAGCAATAGATAACCAATAACCACTGGCGGTAAAACCAGTGGTAAATGTATCAAGCTATCAAGGATCGATTTGCCAAAAAACGCTTTACGTGAGAGTAACCAAGCAAGAGTTATCCCTAAGGGAATAAGCCAAAGCACGGCATAAGCACCGACTTTTAAACTTAAAATTAAGGCTTGGTATTCCAGTTCCGTCACTCTATTCCCTTATCACTGAAAGCCATACTGAACAAAGATACGTTTTGCTTTATCCGATCTTAAGTATTGAAAGAACTGCTTCGACTCTGTTGAATTCTTAACCATCGCCGCAGGATAAATAATATCGGCGTGCGTATCACTTTTAAACTCGCCAATAACTTTTACTTTATCCGTTAACTGAGCGTCGGTTTTATACACGATACCGAGCGGGGCTTCACCACGTTCAACAAGAGCTAAAGCAAGGCGAACATTTTTAGCTGGAGCGACCCTGTGTTGAATATTTTTCCATACTCCAAGTGTGTGCAGTGATTCTTTAGCATACATTCCTGCTGGGACGGAGGCTGGGTTACCAAGCGCGAGACGATTGTCGTTCAACGCTACTTCCCACGCATCTCCATCCGAAAAATCAAACGTCGCGAGCTTCGAATATTGAGGAGTAATCAGGACCAAACTATTGCGCACTAGGTTAGTGACATTGTCACGATTAATGATATTTTCATCAACTAAATAGTCCATCCATTTCGTATTCGCAGAGATAAATATATCTGCTGGCGCACCATTCATGATTTGTCGAGCGATCGAAGAGGAACCACTATAAACAGGGGTTACCGTGACATTGTACTTGTCTTCAAAATCCTGCGCGATTTTGTCGATAGCGTTGGTCATAGAGGACGCTGCGTAAACTTTGAGATCCGGTGTCGCGTTGGCGGAAAATGAAAGACTTAATATTGCCGCAAGGCAAGCATGCGTTTTCCATGCTTTCATAGGTACACTCCAGAACAAGATGAGAAAAATACGTTTAGGCTCAATTGGTTAAGGTGTTATTTAAACAGAAAGTCAAGATTCATGTGTTGTTCTATCGCATCCGCAATGCGATTAATTCCTAACTCTTTAAGTGCTTCAACGTCTTGTTGTTGAACTTGTATACCATTTGCCCACTCAGTAATAAGATTTAACGCTTCTACTTGATCCAAGAAACCGTGTAAATAAGTACCCATAACTTGCCGACACTCACTAATGGCACCATCACATTCCCCAGCGTTTAACTTCAGTGGTTGCTCATCAAATACTTGACTCCTACCCACATGAATCTCATAGCCTTTAACTTTGGCGTCTTGATTATTAAGGCGCAGCAAGGCTTCAATTTGAGTGACTTGTTTAGTGCCTGTCAGCACCGTATGGACGTTCAATAGCCCTAGACCTTCACTTGAGCCAGGCTTACCTTCAACTCCGTCTGGGTCATCAATACTTTTCCCTAACATTTGGTAACCACCACAAATACCAAGCACTTTCCCACCAAGGCGAAGATGACGTTGGATGTCTTTATCCCAACCTTGGCTTTTTAAGTATTTCAAATCGTCTCTTACGGATTTTGTTCCGGGCAAAATAACCAAATCAGCTTTATCAATTCTTTCCCCTTTACCAACGTAACGTAGATTGATGTCAGGATTGAGACGCAGCACATCAAAGTCCGTGTGGTTACTGATACGTGTTAGTACCGGAACCACGACGTTCAATTTGACTTCAGAGGCCAATTCTTGGTGCGTTGTTATTGCGTCCTCTGCCTCTAAATTCAGTCCGTGCAAATAAGGTAAGACACCTAATACTGGTTTACCTGTTTTGTCTTCCAGCCAATCAAGACCAGATTGCAATAAACGAATATCCCCACGGAATCGATTAATGACGAAACCTTTTACTCTGGCCTGCTCTGTTTTCGACAACAGCGCTAATGTGCCGTACAAGTGCGCGAAAACGCCTCCTCGATCAATATCAGCCACAATGATCACCGGCACGTCAGCGGCTTCCGCAAACCCCATGTTGGCAATATCACCTTCTCTTAAATTGATTTCCGCAGGGCTACCCGCCCCTTCAATCATTACTGAATCAAACTCTTGCGTTAGTTTTGAAAAAGAGTCTAACACTGTATCCATCGCGACTTTCTTATAATCATGAAAACCAGCCGCATCCATATTAGAAATCGCTTTACCTTGCAAAATGATTTGAGCTCCGGTATCGCTATTTGGTTTGATAAGGACCGGATTCATATGCACTGTCGGCTCGATATTACATGCTTGTGCCTGAACAGCCTGGGCGCGCCCTATTTCGCCACCATCTTTGGTTACCGCACTATTCAATGCCATATTTTGTGGTTTGAATGGGGCAACGTTTATCCCTTTTCTTGCTAATACACGGCATAAACCTGCCACAAGTACACTTTTTCCGGCATCTGAGGTAGTGCCTTGGACCATTAAAGATGGGATCGCTGTTTTCATGAACATTTGTAAAGAGTAAAAGAAGATGGGTAATCATAACGTTATCATTACCCCATACTCAAGCGAATGAATCGAATATGAATAAGGGAATCATGATTGGTTCAAACAAGGTTTGTTTTAATAGCATTATCAAAAAAAACCTACTGATAGGAGTTAGACATGAAAAAGAACACTATTATCGCCACCATTGCAGCATTAGTGATGACACCTTTCATCGCTAATGCCAAGGATCACAGTCAGTCCAGCTTTCAATTCAACGGCCCAGTTTCTGTAGAAAAACTCGACACTTTGCTCCAAGACTCTGGGATGTTTACTGAAAAAGATGTGATCGTAGAAGGTAATTTATTACGTCAGGTACGCGCGGAAACCTTTATTTTTAGTGATGGTTCTGGCGAGATCATGGTTGAACTCGATGACGATATTCGCCTCACTTCACCGATTGATCACACCACCAAAGTTCGCCTCTTTGGTGAGCTTGAAGGAGGCAGTAAGCCAGAAATAGAAGTAGAAAAATTGGTTGTCTTATAAAAGGAATATCGGCTCCCAATTCCAACCAAAGACAACCGCACTACCTAGATTGTTTGGTGACGACAAGTGAATTAAATGATACTTTGTAAAAAGTGGTCTGCTTCTTGCTGACCACTTTTTGTTCGTTTTAACCATCTTGCCCGGAGACACCATGCTAGGTAAAGCTCTAAAGGTTGCAGCCTTTGGTTTGTGCGCTGTTTTGCCACTTTCCGCACATGCAAATAATTTCAACTACAACACGATGGAATTCCGCATGGGTACAAGCCCAGGTACGTTTGGGGGCGAGTTCACAACCTACTTTACCGAAAATACGCATTTTATTGGTCGTGCAGATAGTGAGTTCAGTGGCGACTGGGACATCGCTGGTGGTATCGGATTTAATGGCCCTGCTGGTCAGTTTGCTGATATTTATGGCCAAATGTTAGTGCACAATATTAAAGAAAGTGGTAACGATAAAATCGGAGAAGAATGGCGCACAGAAGTTAACATCGGTACCCGTATTTGGTTTTTGCAAAATGTGGAGTTGCATGCGCGTCTTGGCCAAATAATGGATAATGACGATACCAACACCGTTTATAATGTTGGCGCTCGATTCCATTCAACTCAGCAATTATCACTGGGTGTCGACTTCAAAAATAATGGTGTTTACGGGCAACAGTTAGTGATGTCTGCACGGTTTGCATTCTAATTAAATCGATTTCAAAATAAAAAATGGCCCTCAACATGGAGGCCATTTTTTTGTTTAACTGGTTAGGCTGTATTGTTATTTCTTGCTCGAGTTCGTTGGTTTATCTTGAACATATTGCTTAGATACATCGACGATTGCGATGTCTCTGAAAAAACTTCGGCCTAACAAGATTGGAAACTTCATATGCCCACGCTCTGCAAGCGTAAATTCCGTTCTCTCTTTGTGATCACCAACAGTAATGTAAACCTTTACAACGGCACGTTTATCAACATCTTTATCTTTCGACGATGATTGCTTTATTTTTGTCCAGCGCTCGACGGGGATTTTAAACTCTTTGGTCGTTTTCCCGTTGAAATCAATTTTAAACTGAACCCAATCTTTACCATCGCGTTCAAACGGCACAATATCGGTGGCGCTGATCGACGAGGTTGTTGCGCCAGTATCTACTCTTGCTTTGAACGTGTGACCAATTTCAGAAACGTAAACCCACTCTTCTGCACCGAGAATTAACAGGCCATCCGATGTTTTTTGTACCTTGATTGGTTTTACCGGTTTTGGTTTTCGTTCCCGATTAGACTCAGCGTCAGGCTTCGGCTCTAACTTCGGCTTAACGACTGGTTCGACTGTTACAGGCTCTTCGACTTTTGGCGTTTCTGGTTCAATAGGTTCTGTGGTCGTTTGAGTTGACGTACAAGCAATTAAACTGCCACTAATTATAAGCGGCAGAATCAATTTCCAGTTTTTCATCCTCACTCCAATTAAGGTTGAGATATTTTCTTAATTGCGTCTGCTACGTATGGAATATGTGTTTCGGTTAGACCAGCGATGTTAATTCGACCATCACCAACACCATAAATGCCATACTCTTCACGCAGTTGTGCCATTTGGTTTCCATTAAACCCTAGCACAGTAAACATCCCTTTGTGAGTTTCAATGAAGTCGAATTGATCTGTATGATGATTGTTTCTCAATTCGTTACACAAACTGTGGCGAAGATGGACTAAACGCTGTTGCATTTCGCTTAACTCCTGCTGCCAAACTGAAGTTAGGTTGGGATCTTGGAGAATCGTCTTAACCAAAGCAGCACCATGATCTGGCGGCATGGTATAAGTCGAACGTGCCAAGGTGAGCAATTTACCTTTCGCATTCGTTACATCTTGAGTATTTTTACCCACCACAATTGCGGCACCGGTACGTTCACGATACAAACCAAAGTTTTTTGAACACGATGTTGTGACCAACATTTCTTCGACGTTATCGGCCATAAAGCGAAGACCTTTCGCATCCTGTTCAAGACCATCACCGAAACCTTGGTAAGCAATATCAACAAATGGCATAAAACCATTTTTCTGACAAAGTTCGGTAATCGCTTGCCAAGCTGCAAAGTCAATATCTGCTCCAGTTGGGTTGTGACAACAACCATGCAGCAATACCACATCCGAAGGGCCTGCCTGAGCAAGATCATCCAGCATTCGTGCGGTATCAACCTGTTTCGTTTCCGGAGAGAAGTAATGGTAAAACCTCACCTTGAGACCTGCCGCTTCCATCACTGGTTTATGATTTACATAACTTGGATTAGAAATCCAAACAGTCGTATCTGGTTGCGCGACCTTAATCAGGTCTCCCAACATACGCAATGCACCACTAGCACCCGGTGTTTGAACAGCAGCGGCGCGATCCATTGCTGACGTTCCCGTCAATAAGAGATCAAGCATGCTTTGGTTGAACTCTTCACAACCAGCAAGGCCAACGTAAGACTTAGTTTTTTGAGTTTTGACAACAACATCTTGAGCCATTTGAATGGCTTTCATAATTGGCGTTTCGCCAGCGCTGTTCTTGTATACGCCAATTCCAAGGTCAACCTTGTTTGGACGTTCATCGTTACGGTATGCAACGGATAGAGATAAAATAGGATCTAATACGGGAGTCGGTAGATTAGAAAGCATGAAAGTCATAACCCTTTGAAATTCAAGTATCGAACCTCACGTTAACACTATCGTTAAAAACGGAGAAATGATTTTTCACTTATTTCATTGGTTAAAGGTCAAATCCTAGACGTTGAGGAGGTCTGGACGCTCAAGCGGTCATAAAAAACGATTCACTTCTCTCTGTCCCAATCCACCCTCCCGTTTTTTCTGAATTCTCTTGGGGTCATGCTCGACCATGCTTTGAATCGAGTGCTAAAGTTTGCGCTGGTGGGATATCCGACTATCTCACCGATGTGCTGAATCGGCCATTCTGTAGAACGAAGGAGTCTCGCCGCATATTCCATTCTCATACGCATCAAATGCGCCATCGGCCCTCGGCCAAATTGCTGCTGAGTTAGACGGTGCAAATGCGGCTCTGAACAAGGGTATAATGATGCGAGTTGGTCGACACTCCAATCTTTATGGAGTTGCCGCTGAGCAAGGTCAAACACTCGGCGAAGTTTCAATTGATTACGTGATATTGACTCAGATAATGGCATATTCAACATCAATTCTAATTGAGCAACACTGTGCGCTCCCACGGTACCACCATACTCAATAGGAAGGTTGATACTCCGCAGTAAGGTTTGGATACAGGAGTACATCACTTCAGGGGCTGGGGTAAGTTGATAACTGATATCACGATCTATCATCGACCACTGCTTGTGAGGCGAAAGAAAAAGCCAAGCGATTTTCCACGGCTCTTCTTCCATGCCCAAACTATTTTCAATTCCAGCAGGCACCGTGACTAACGAACCAGGCTCTAAATCATATCGGCAAGAACCACTTTCCAACCAACCTTTTCCTCTTATGGTATAAAGCAGCATGTGCTTCTTCTGATTTTTACGGTATACCGAAAAAAAATCCCGACAGGTAGCAATGCCGCATTGCACTATGCCTCGCTCCTCCAATGCCAGTACACGTGTGTGATCGATCAACTCTTGATAGGTTTTCTCTGAAATGGCGTAACGTTCTTGTTTGTCTTCCATGATTCATTGGCTCACATATGCGTTAATAGAGAGTTACGCAAAGGTTTTGGATGTCTTTGAAAAATACACCGCCAGATCATGTGGATAAACTACTCACATTATTCTTTGAGGGGAAATGCGATGCTCTTAACACGCGAATACATTAATAAAGCATTTTGGCAAAAGCTCATTGCGATTGGTCTCCCTGTTTCAATTCAATCCATGCTTTTTTCATTACTAGGTGTCGTCGATATTTTTATGGTGAGCCAGCTTGGAGAATCGGCAACGGCGGCTGTTGGTGTGGGTAATCGAATCTTTTTCTTTAATCTCGCTGTTGTGCTAGGACTATGCGGCGCCGTCAGTGTGCTGGCATCTCAATATTATGGCGCGGGTAATATTGCTGGAATTAAAAGAACACTCGCTCAGTCTTGGTTTATCGCGACGTTGGTTACGTTGCCATTTATTGCTCTTTACGTCGTCTTTGATAAACAGATCGTAGCGTTTATGTCTGAAGATCCCGAATATGTGCGTTACGCTGGTGAGTACCTAACCGTCACTGGGTTAAGTTTGATTGGAACCGTGGTCGTGGTACCAATAGAAGCGGTGCTCCGTTCGGTTGGACAAACGAAACTGGCCACCAATGTTAGCTTGCTCGCTATCATCGTTAATATCCTATTAAATGCGGTTCTTATTTTCGGCTTGTTTGGCTTTCCGCAATGGGGTGTATTTGGCGCGGCGGTTGGGACATTTATTTCCCGCTTTTTCCAAACTGCGGCCTTGGTTTACTTTTTCTGTAAACGATATTCATACCTTTTACCAACCAAATTTGATTGGACTCAAGGAACACTCAAACCTCATCGTCAAAAGTACTTTCGAGTTTCTCTTCCAATGTTGATTCATGATGCACTGTGGACTGGCGGCTTGATTATTTATAGCATCATTTATGGTCAGTTAGGTGTGTCTGAGCTCGCCATTATCTCACTTTTATCTCCTATTGAAGGCGTATTGATGTCGAGTTTTATGGGCTTTGCGGTGGCGGCATCAGTATTATTAGGAAACGATATTGGAGCTAAACAGTATGACCATGCCGAAAAAACAGCATGGTGGTATGTATTGACCAGTACGCTCTTAGCCATGTTGTTATTTTTCTTAGTGTGGTTGAGCTCACCCTTGATTCATCATCTATTGGAGCTGAGTCCGTTAACCGATCCGGAAATGGCGCTGAATGTGTGCTTAGTCATGGCGCTTGGTATGGTTTTGAGAGTGTTCAATATGGTAGGTATTGGTGGGGTATTAAAAAGTGGCGCTGACATTCGCTACAGCATTTTTATCGATACATTTGGTCAGTGGGTAATCGGCATTCCACTCACCTATTACACCGGAATGATATTAGGACTACCTTTGCATTTTGTCTTGATGTCTCTGTTGGTTGAAGAGATGGTTAAGGGTGCGCTCACCACACACCGGATTCGGTCTAAACACTGGATCAATAATATGGTTGAAGAGAGTGCTTCAGTGATCGCGTAACTCATCAATTGATAATTGAACTCACACCAAAAGGGCTCACCCGTTACTTACGCGTGAGCCCTTTTCATATTCATAAATATGAAGTTAAAGATGGGTAAAATGATGGATGATTTGGTTCGAGCTTCCGCGCCATTCCAGATTGAGGTCTTTCTTGTCTTGCTCAAACTTGCCATCAATCAAAGCGTCGATGTATTGCACCACTTCTCGTTGGGCGTCATCCAACTCAGCCAGTGTGTAACCAGTCCAAACCCAGACATCTTTATTTGGACATTCCTCTCTTACTCGTTTCAATAACTTAAGAATATGAGGCACATTTGCAGGGTGAAGCGGGTCGCCGCCCGATAAAGACAAACCACGGCGCTTGATGCGCGTGTCATTCAGGTCATTAATGATCGTATCTTCCGCTTCTTGCGTGAACAATACACCAGAGTCCAAACGCTGCGTCGACTGGTTGTAGCAGCCACGGCATTGATGCACGCAACCCGACACAAATAAAGTGCAGCGCGTACCCGGCCCATTCACAACGTCAATTGGATAATATTGGTGGTAGTTCATAGTCTATCTCTTTGCTATCGCTAGAACAGAAAATCAACCCAAAATAGGTTGATTTCCAAATATGAATTCGAGTGGCCGTTAAACTTAAAGATGCTTCACTCGACGTTTAACCTCTTCCTGTTTACCGAAGTTAAACGGTCGCGCATCTGGGCTGCCTAGGTAGCCACATACGCGACGTGTTACCGATACTTTTGTCGAATCGTGATTGCCACAACTTGGGCAAGTAAAACCTTTACTTGTGCATGCGAATTCGCCGGTGTAGCCACACTCGTAACACTCATCGATTGGCGTGTTCGTACCGTAGTAAGGTACGCGGGTGTAGCTGTAATCCCATACGTTTTCTAGCGCTTCAACATTGCGTTGCATGTTCGGAAACTCGCCGTAACAGATAAAGCCACCACTAGAAATGTCTGGGTATGGCATTTCGAAATCGATCTTGTCGTAGGGGTTAACTTGCTTTTCTACGTCCAAGTGGAAACTGTTGGTGTAGTAACCTTTGTCTGTTACGCCTTCGATCAAGCCAAACTCTTTCGTATCGATGCGGCAGAAACGACTACATAAATTTTCACTTGGGGTTGCGTACAAGCTGAAACCATAACCCGTTTCGTCCGTCCATTGGTTTATCGCTTCTTTTAGGTATTTCACGATAGCAACCGCTTTTTCTCGTAACACTGCGTCATCGTAAACGTGCGCCTCTGTAGCAAACAAGGCATTAATCGTCTCATGTACACCAATGTAACCAAGAGAAATCGATGCTCGGCCGTTTTTGAAGATTTCGGCCACAGCGTCATCAGCATTAAGGCGAACTCCACAGGCGCCTTCCATATAAAGAATTGGGGCCACGCGCGCTTTGACATTCTCTAGACGCGAAATACGTGTTTCCAACGCTTTACGGGCCAGACGTAGGCGATCATCCAGTAACTCGTAGAACTTATTTTCACTGCCTTTGGCACGGAGAGCGATGCGTGGCAGGTTCAAGCTTACAACACCAAGGTTATTACGACCTTCATGGATAAGTTCACCATCTTCTTCGTAAGTACCAAGGAAGCTACGGCAACCCATTGGGGTTTTAAATGACCCTGTGACTTCCACAACTTTGTCGTAGTTAAGAATGTCTGGATACATACGTTTTGATGCACACTCAAGTGCTAACTGCTTAATATCGTAGTTTGGATCTTCCGGCTTGTGATTCAGGCCATTTTTTATACCGAAAACCAGTTTAGGGAATACGGCTGTTTTACGGTTTTTGCCTAAACCAGCAATGCGGTTTTTCAAAATCGATTGCTGAATAAGACGGGAAGCCCAACTTGTACCAAGACCAAACCCAAACGTAACGAATGGCGTTTGACCATTTGCTGTGTGTAATGTGTTTACTTCGTACTCTAGTGATTGGAATGCGTCATAGCACTCTTTTTCTGTACGTGCATGTGCAAACTCTTCAGGCTCTGCAATGTTCCACTCTTTTGCGATTGTCAGATGCTTCTCATAGCTTGAAATCACATACGGCTCTAACACTTCATCAATACGATTAATGGTCGTGCCACCATAAATATGGCTCGCCACTTGCGCGATGATTTGCGCCGTTACCGCTGTGGCTGTTGAAATTGATTTCGGCGTATCAATTTCCGCATTCCCCATTTTAAAGCCGTGTGTAAGCATGCCTTTTAAGTCGATAAGCATACAGTTAAACATCGGGAAGAATGGTGCATAATCCAAATCATGATAATGAATATCCCCCACTTCGTGCGCTTGAACCACATCACGCGGAAGAATGTGTGTTTTCGCGTAGTGCTTAGCTACAATACCTGCTAATAGGTCGCGCTGAGTTGGGATAACTTTACCGTCTTTGTTCGCGTTTTCATTGATGAGGTCGAGATTGCTTTCTTCGATCAAACCTTCGATTTCACGCGTGAGTGTACTTTGCTTTTCACGGGCGATATCACGATCGTGACGGTATTCAATGTATGAACGGGCTAGCGGTTTGTAAGGACCTTGCATGAGTTCATTCTCGACTAGATCTTGAATCTCATGAATGTGAACTTCATCGTGATCTTGTAGCTGTAACTCGACAGCAAGCGCGACATTGAGTGCATAAATGGCCACATCTTTATCTTTGCTCTCCGCTGCGGCTTCAACTGCTGCTTGGATACGATCCCTGTTGAACGGAGCTCTTGAGCCGTCACGTTTGATTACGATTGGTTTCACTTTCTTCTCCTTACCTTAGCATACTCACAGAATTATCCATAAACACACTATATGGGGCCATCTTTCATTCTAACAACACAATATATTGTGGCGTATTTAACGAAAACCACCACCTAAAAACATTGATTTTGATCAACAAAGATCGCCTAGCGAACAAGAACAAGTCGATCTTATTGGCACCGATCTCAGTTGGAAAGAAAACCATGAAAATTGCAAAATTGGCACGAACTCTACTTGCTTTTTTTAGAACTCTTATAGAATAAAGGGTGGAAAGGAATACGCTAAAAAATGGGAGTGAAACAATCCAATATGCGATCACTGTTTATTGCCGTCTTATTAATTTTCAGCGCCACATCGCTTGCTCAAAATTCCATCAACGTAACCAGTTGGAATATTGAATGGCTCTCTATGCATAATGGCAAAGTTTCTCGAACGAATGCTGATTTCGAAAAACTCAATCACTATGTGGATAAAACTCAAGCCGACGTGATTGCGTTTCAGGAAGTCAACTCTAAAAGCGCGATTCAAAAAGTGACAGGAGACGATTACACGATTTATCTTTCCGATCGAGCGCGGATCAAGAATAAGCCCTTTCAATTTTCTGATATTAATCAATACACTGGGTTTGCTGTCCGCAAAGGAAATACTGTTACTGATTCGCCAGATTTTTCTACCTCGCGTGGTAATCGTAAGTTACGCTTTGCCAGCTACATTGTGATTAACCCCAAAAATGAACACGAGCTTCACCTACTGTCTGTTCATTTGAAAGCCGGATGTCGCGCCGCTTACAGAAATAACCAAAACTGCCAAATACTAAGCCAACAAGGTGAGGCGCTTAGAAAATGGATGAGTAAGAGAGAAAAGAATGATGAACAGTACGCGGTCCTAGGTGATTTCAATCATAACTTGTCTTACCAAGGCGACTGGTTATGGGCGATCATGACACGTGATAATAACGCTCAATTGGTGACGCGCAATACCAAAGCAGCGTGCAAAGTGCGTTCAAATAAGCATTCGCATAAAACCCATCAATTCCGTTCTCTTATTGACCACATTATTGTCAGTTCTAAACTGAAGGCCAATAACGTGCACCAAACCTTGTTTAACTCGCGAGACGTTTTAGATTATAAGCTGAGTGACCATTGCCCTATAAACGCGACCATAACGTTTAACTGAACGAATAAAAAAGCCCGCGTTTTGAACTGCCCCCCAATAGTTGGACACCAATTATTGGGGGTCTTTTTATGTCCAAATATAGCCGCGAGCTAAAATGTATCATTGCTAAACAATGCTTAGATGGTGCGTCATCTCGCTATTTAGCAAAACAATATTCAATGTCTTCAAGACAGATACGGTATTGGGTTCAAGTCTTTGTCATCCATGGTGCTGATTCATTTTTACCAACTAAGCATGCTACTGCTCAGGAAAAACGAAAAGCATTGAATTTAATGTGGACGAATGATTGGTCTCTCACGCACACTAGCGCAGTATTAAACCTCTCATCCCCGGGGATACTCTCTGTCTGGCTCAAAAGATTTAATGAGCTCGGTATCAAAGGGCTCAAAATGCGCCAGAAAGGAAGACCCTCAATGAAACAGCAACCTCAACGTACCACTAAACCTGATAATGAAATGACACTTGAGGAGCTAAAAGAGGAGTTGGTCTACTTACGAACTGAGAATGCCGTTCTAAAAAAGTTGGAAGAGTTGGAGCAGGAAAAAAACCGTCGAACAAAGAAAAAGCGGTCATAGCTCTAACTCTTAAAGGCAAGTACCCGTTGAAGCACTTACTGCACACTCTACAGTTGGCAAAAAGTGTCTTCTATTATCAGGCTCAAACGAGTAAGCGCCCAAATAGCTACGAACGTGAGCTGCGTTTGATAAAGTCAATTTATCATGAACATAAGGGTCGATACGGCTACCGCCGTATTCACTTGGAACTAAAAAATCAGGGGGTTATGCTTAATCACAAAACGGTTCAAAGACTTATGGCTCAGCTCAACCTTAAATCGACGGTCAGGGTTAAAAAGTATCGTTCATACCGAGGAGAATCTGGAACAGCAGCTCCTAACGTGCTTGAAAGAGATTTTAGTGCGACTCAACCCGATGAAAAATGGGTAACAGATGTCACGGAGTTCAAAATCAAAGAGCAGAAAGTATACTTGTCTCCCGTTGTCGACTTGTTTACTCAGGAAGTGGTTGCTTATAGAGTGGCCAAAAATGCCTGCTTGCCGCTTGTCACGGATATGCTGACGGAAGCTATATCAACGCTTAAACCCAACTCAAAACCAATTATACATAGCGATCAAGGTTGGCAATATCGCCATCGACAGTATCAGAAAAAGGTAGCGGAGAATGGGTTAACGCAAAGCATGTCGAGAAAAGGTAACTGCTTGGATAATGCTGTTGCTGAAAACTTTTTTGCTTTACTCAAAACAGAGATGTATCACAACCAAAGCTTTGAAGATGCAGATGCTCTGATAGAACAAATTAAAGAATACATCGAGTACTACAATACCAAGCGTATAAAAGTGAAACTAAAAGGCCTGACTCCGATAGAATATCGAACTCAGGTCTTGAAAGCCGCTTAACAGAAATGTCCAACTTTACGGGGTCACTTCATTTTGCGAAGCTTTTTAATTGCTCAGAGGAGTAAATACAAGTCAACGTGATCTCGGGTTCAGTAACACCACGTCACCCTGCTTTAACCCCGTGCGCACTCGACCCAACTCACCTAGCTGAATAAGCCGCGTCTCCACCTCGCCACTGCCTCGTACTATTTTGACGTAATCCAGTTGCCCAACCTGATAAACCGCTTCTTTCGGCACCCTTAGCACTACATCATCAGTTAACGTTAACGCAACTTTGGCATACGTACCTGGATAAATAGCATTGGGAGAGTCAAATTGAAGCTTAACGGTATAACTGCGTGAATTGGCATCTGCTGAAGGCGTCACTTCTTTTACCATTGCCGAAGTGTTGAGATTATAAGAAGGAAAAACGACATCCACCTCTTTATTGTAAGTTACGTAAGGCATGACAGATTCCGCAAAGTTCACCTCAATCTCTAGTGAGTTGGGGTTATACATCGATAAAAGTAGTGCCCCCGGCGTCGCGGTATCGCCTTTATTAATTGGTTTTTGCGTGATTACCCCCTCAAACGGGGCCGTAATAATGCTGTAACCGAACGTGGTTTCTGCTTCAGATACCGAGGCTTGCGCTTTATTGAAGTTTGCTTGAGCGGTTTGCAACGCACTTTCGGCTTGATCAAATTGCGATTGAGGGATCAATTTTTTATTTAAGAGTGACCTAATTCGAGAGAACTCCTTTCTCGCCGCATTGAGTTGCGCTTGTGCTGACGATAAGGCTTGCTCACTTTGCCTGACTCGTGCATCAAGATCATCGCTTTCTAGTCTCGCCAATACGTCACCAAGCTTCACTCTGTCACCGACCTTAACCAATACTTCCATCACCGTGGCGGTGAGTCGCGCAGCAATATCGGCGCGCTGCTCAGCAACAACCACGCCAGGAAACTCTCGAACCACAGGTTCACGAGTTAGCATCAGCTGATGCGTTTGTGCATTATTAACATCTATCTGATTGGTTTTCACCACGGATTGCGTAGACAGTTTTTCAGTGAAAAAACCGGCCATGTAGAGAAAAAGAAGCGCAAGTATCGCGAATAAAATAACGCCTAACCATTTCTTATCTAATGTCATGACTTTTCCTCCATCTGAGGTAATCCATATCCTCTTGTATTTTGGTATGCCAGGTTATAAACCACCGGAACAACAAGTAGGGTAAAGACAGTCGAAGCGGTAATACCAAATATAATTGCCCAAGCTAATCCATTAAAAATTGGGTCTAAGGTGATAACCACATTACCCAGTAAGGTCGTGCCTGCCGTCAACAGTATGGGACGCATACGTACAACGCCAGATTCAATCAATGCATCATGCAAACCACTGCCGGCTTGCAATGATTGCTGGATAAATTCAATCAGAACAAGAGAGTTACGCACTACAATCCCAGCTAATGCAATCATGCCGATCATTGCAGTGGCGGTGAACAGTGCTGGATTTGGGTAGTTGCCGATGTCATGGCTCAAGACGTTCAGAATCCAGAACCCAGGCATAATCCCGATAACAGTTAATGGGATTGCCAACATAATGATGCCAGACACTGCGGGCAGGCCCGTTTGGATCAACATGACAACAAACACACCAAGTAGAGCTGCACCATAAGCAATACCTAAGTCACGAAATACATCCACCGTAATTTTCCATTCACCCTCACCGCTCCATACCACTTGTATGTTGTCTGGTACGCTCCACGCTACCCCCGCGCCGTTACTTAAATAAGTACGATCTTGCCAGTGGCGATGTCCGTCTTCGGCATCACTGATATTTTGATCTGCCATCAAATCCGCAATCACTTCACCCGGAACCCGTCCTACAACTTCGGCGTACACATACACAACGGGTTTAAGGTTTTTGTGATATCTCGGTTTATCCGCAGCGCGTTTGATAAAATGTCCCATTTCAGATAATTGCACGACTGGCTGAGGCGCATCCACTATCGCTCCATTGGCTTCTACTTTGGCGATACCCGGTCGACCTCGAACATACAATTGCTCCAATTGATTCAGGTTATCTCTGTCTTCACGCGGCAACTGCACTTCAATTGGTAGTGGCGAAATTTCATTAGGACTGGCAATAAAGCCAATCACTTTGGCGTTGGCTGCGGTGATCAAAGTGTTATTGATATCAGCAACAGAAACGCCAGACAGTGCGGCCTTTTCTTGATCAACGATGAATTGCCACGTCTCTAAGTTTCCTTGGATGCTGGTATCGACCTCTGATACGAGTTGTTCTTTACGCAGTCTGTCCGCCACTTTTTCAGCTTGGGTCATCAACTCCTCATAAGAGGTCGCTGCATCGCCATAAACCTCAGCGGTAATGGTGGCGATGACAGGTGGTCCTGGCGGCACTTCCACTAACTGAATATTCGCATCGAATTTGTTCGCGATCTGTTCTAAATCAGTTCTAAGTCGAGTGACAATTTCATGAGATTGCATCGAACGACGATTCTTCTCAGCGAGGACCACGCGCAGTTCCCCTTGGTATGGCTCATTACGCATAAAATAATGACGTACCATTCCATTAAAATCCATTGGCGATGCAGTGCCCGCAAAGCCAGATACACTGGTCACTTCCGGCACCGTCACTAAGTAATCCGTAAAATTCGATAATGCATTCGACGTGTCTACAAAGGTGGACGATTCAGGCATGTTTAACACCAGTTGGAACTCGTTTTTATTGTCGTAAGGTAACAACTTGAGGGGAACCAAGCGTAACGCGGGCAATAACGCCGCTAAGACAAACAATAAAACAACGAGACCAAGAAATAACCACGCTTTTTTTGGGCTTTCTAGAAGTGGCGTTAACACACGGCGATACAAACGGTACATCGGTGAGGATTGGATATCGTAATGACCACTATTCTGTGCTCCTTTGAGTATTTTCTTCGCGAGCCAAGGAGTAATCATAAAGGCGACAATAGTACTGAAGATCACGCTAATGGGGACGTTGAATGCCAGTGGCGCCATGTAAGGGCCCATCATCCCCGTAATAAAAAACATCGGTGTAAACACGATAACAATGGCGACAGTCGACATCAGCAACGCGCTACGGATTTCCGCCATTGCGAGAACGATAGCGTTAGAGCGAGTTAAATCTTTGCGTTTAAGGTATCGCTCAATGTTATCAATACTGGCTATTGGATCATCGACAATCAAACCTAACGCCAATATCAATGCAAATAGCGTCACGCGGTTGATGGAATACCCAAACGCGAGGTCCATTCCGAGCGCCGCCCCATAACTGATAGGAATCGCGATACCCACTACCAAGGCACTGCGCCAGTTAAGAAACAAACCAACAAACACCACAACGGTTAGAATCGAAATACTAAGGCTGGACACTAAATCGGTTACTTTTGCATTCGCGGTTTTACCGTAGTCACGTATCACCTCGATTTTCACTTGAGGTGGAAACTGTTCGGATTGAAGCTGAGTGAGTTTATCTCTGACCGATTGCGCTACATTTACCGCATTCGAGCCTTTTTGTTTAGCAACAGAAATAAACACAGCTGGATAAGCTTCGTTGTGGTTCTTATCTCAATACCACGTGTCAGAGACCGCTTCACCAGCGCCATCATAGATGTGCGCCAGATCTTTTAAGTAAACTGGCTTACGGTTAAGCACCGCAACCACGAGGTTACCTACCTCTTTTGCATTGGTTAGGTATTGGCCAGACTCCAACGTGTAATGTTGTCCGTTAACTCGAATGTTCTTACCTTGAGTTTTATTGTTACTAAGTTGAATAGCTTGTTCGAGATCATCAATGGTCACTTTGAAGTTTGCCATCGCAACAGAGTCGAGCTCTATCTGAATCGTTCTTGGTTCACCGCCAATAACTTCAACCTTATTGGTTGCGTCCAGAGATTTGAGCTCCAACGTCGCTTGATCAGCAATACGTCTTAATTGATGACGATCGAGTATGGCAGGATCCGTAGAATAAACGGCAGCAACGACAATAGGCACATCGTCGATTTCAACGGGTTTAACAAGCCAGTTGGAAACGGAAGGAGGAATTTTGTCCTGATTAGAATACAGTTTGTTGTAGAGCTTAACGAGTGCATCTTCGCGGTTTTCGCCGACATAGAATCGAACTATCACCTGAGCTGCACCTTCCATTGAAGATGAATAAACGTATTCAACTCCATTAATTTGGCTCACTAACTTTTCTAGCGGTTCTGTGATTTGATGTTCAATTTGTGATGCGCTTAATCCCGGAGCCGAAATGAGCACATCGGCCATTGGCACCACAATTTGCGGATCCTCTTCTTTTGGCGTTAACCACAATGCCGCGACACCAACCGAAAACGCCAACAGAATCATGATCGGAGGGAAAAAGCTGTTCATCACAGACTGAACAAAACTTCGCTTTAGTTTGTCGGGCATCCTTTCCCCTCCATATCAGATTAATTGTTTACGCGTTTGCGGTTTTCATCTTCTTCGTATTTCGGTTGGTAATAACAGCTTTCGCGAACAGAGAGCCAACTAACATGGCGACGAAGAACACCACCATGCTCACGTTACCTAATGCTAAGCTTGCAACGGCAGGGCCAGGACAAATACCCGCTAAACCCCAGCCTAAACCAAAGATGGCCGCACCAGATAACAAACGTCCGTCGATGTTCTTATTGGTTGGTGTGCAAAACGCTTCACCACTAACTGATTGTTTTCTCGGCTTGATGATTAAAAAATAGCTTGGCATGAATACCGCAAGTGCGCCGCCCATCACAAAAGCTAAACTTGGATCCCAACTGCCAGAAATATCTAAAAATCCAATGACTTTAGCTGGGTCGATCATGCCGGACACTGCCATGCCCAACCCAAATAACACACCGCTCAAAAGAGCAGAAAAACGAAAAATAGTCTTGTTCATGGAATCTCTCTTAAACTAGGTGAAGTCGAACGAATACCGTTAGGCCAGCGACAGCCATAAATACGCAGGTCGCGACAATAGAACGCTTAGACAAACGACCCATGCCACAAATGCCATGTCCGCTAGTACATCCGTTACCCAGTCTGGTTCCGATTCCTACCAATAACCCCGCGGTAATCACCATCCCTAAAGAAAGGTTCGCGGTACTAGGAACCGCAATCCCCAACATCAGAACGCTAATCAAGCCACCAGCAATCATTCCTAGCGCAAAAAGCAATCGCCATGAATAATCGCCTTTTTTCGGTGACATAATGCCATTCATAATTCCACTGATTCCGGCAACTTTTCCGTTAATCAACAACAAAATAGTGGCGGAGATCCCTAAT
Organism: Vibrio sp. TAP-3B; assembly: GCF_057784735.1. NCBI lineage: Bacteria > Pseudomonadati > Pseudomonadota > Gammaproteobacteria > Vibrionales > Vibrionaceae > Vibrio > Vibrio sp. TAP-3B. The sequence continues at coordinate 47,792 of NZ_CM173496.1, forward strand.
AAAATGCCACCAAACAACGATTCCCATGGAATAACGTTTAACATTATTTACCTCTAAAACCTTAGTTACGAATTACTGACAAAAAACGCTATGCAGCGCTTTGATTAATGACTCCACTCTCGGTTCTGACAGGGAGTAAAAAACTTGTTGAGACGATTTACGAGCACGAATGAGATTGTGTTTACGCAGTACGGTTAAGTGCTGTGAAAAAGCAGATTGACTTAGGAGTGAGTTCTTTTGCAATTCCCCAGCACCGACCTCTCCTTGCGTCAGTTGGCACAACACCATTAACCGTTCAGGATGCGCCATTACTTTTAGAAAATCCGCCGCTTCATTAGCATTGTCTTTCATTGTTACAATATCCACCTCTAAATCGCTCATGGCTCACCTCTACACTTAAAGCTAAATTAGATTTTACTAAACCAATAACTTTAGTCAATGCTAAATTAGAAATGTCAAAATTAAACATTCTAAACATTAGACTTTTCTAATTTAGTTATTTATAGTGATGAATATCAAAGGATGGCGTTCTCTGTTTGAGAGCAGTAAGGAGAAGAGTAATGACGTTAGAAAATGCAGTACGAGTTTTTGCTGGCACTATGGTTTTGATTTCGGTCTTACTCACGGTGTTCGTCCACAGTAATTTCATTTGGTTGACCGTGTTTATCGGTGTGAATCTGATTCAAAGTGCTTACACTGGAATCTGCCCAGCAGCGTACTTTTTCAAGAAGTTGGGGTTTAGATAATCTCGAGATTGTTGATCTTTAGCAATAACTCGCTTGTCGCGAAAGATCAACTCACCTTTAGACTTTACTGTGGTGTTATCGATGGCCGATCCGCAGTTGCTTGTCCTCGTCGTGTGATTGAAGACGCAGAAATCATCAAGTTTGAACGTTAAGTATATAGCAATACACCTCAAACAAAACTCATCGCACTGTTGCCTGTCTTAATAAGAGCAAACAATAACTCATTCGCTCTCGGAGTGTTTTATTGTTTGTTTTTACTCATGAAGTTGGAGTGTATAGATATGACTAAAATTCTTATTATCGGTGGCGTAGCCGGCGGTGCATCCGCAGCTGCGCGCGCACGTCGTTTAAGTGAAGATGCCGAAATTATCATGTTTGAACGTGGCCCGTTTGTTTCATTTGCTAACTGTGGCTTGCCTTACCACATCGGCGGCGATATCCAAGAGCGCAGTAAGTTACTACTACAAACGCCAGAAAGCTTTTTAGCACGCTTTAATGTTGATGTTCGTGTGATGAATGAAGTGGTTTCGATTGATCGTGAATCCAAAACCGTCACGGTTAAAAATCTGTTGGATCAGTCTGAATACGTAGAATCCTACGACTTCCTATTGCTTAGCCCCGGCGCAGGCCCTATTGTTCCGCCAATTCCAGGGCTCGATAACCCGCTCACCCACTCGCTACGTAACATTCCAGATATGGATCGCATCATCGAAACGATCCAAATGAACAAGCCGGAGCACGCTACGGTTGTAGGCGGCGGTTTTATTGGTTTAGAAATGATGGAAGCATTTCATCAGCTTGGCATTAAAACTTCTCTGATCGAAATGGCAGACCAAGTCATGACACCAGTAGATCGAGAAATGGCTGGTTTCGCTCACGCAGAAATTCGTGATAAAGGTGTTGACCTTAAGCTTGGCGTTGCACTTGAGTCAGTCGAATACGTACCAAATCATCACGTCGCAAGTTTTGATTCTGGCGAGAGTGAAAAACACCAACACCTAACAGGTGAATTAGAGTTAACCCTGAATAACGGTGACAAGCTCACCACCGATATTTTGATCATGGCGATCGGTGTACGCCCCGAAACAAAACTGGCACAAGAAACAGGCCTTAAAGTTGGTTCTCTAGGCGGTATTTATACTAACGAATACATGCAAACCAGTGATCCTTATATTTATGCGGTGGGCGATGCGGTTGAAGAAAAAGACTTTGTGACTGGTGAGCAAACGCTCGTGCCACTTGCAGGCCCAGCCAACCGTCAAGGTCGCATGGCGGCGGGTAATATGCTTGGTCGCCAAGAGACCTACCAAGGCACACAAGGTACGGCAATCTGTAAAATATTCGATTTAGCTGTAGCATCAACGGGGAAGAATGAGAAACAACTGAAACGTGACGATATTGAATACGAGAAAGTGTACGTACATACAGCAAGCCACGCGAGCTACTACCCAGGCGCTGAAGTCGTGTCATTTAAAATGTTGTTCGACCCAAAAACAGGCAAGATCTTAGGGGCGCAAGCGGTCGGCAAAGACGGCATCGACAAACGCATCGACGTAATGGCGGTTGCACAACGCGCAGGCATGACTGTTGAACAACTGCAACACCTCGAACTGACTTACGCGCCACCATATGGCAGTGCAAAAGATGTCATCAACCAAGCGGCATTTGTGGCGAATAACATCATCCAAGGTGACGCAAGAGCCATTCATTATGATCAAATGGACTCGCTAAATGACGAGCAAATTATTTTGGATGTGCGTAATCCAGATGAACGCGAAAATGGTAACTACCTCAAAGGTGACATCAATATTCCTATCGATGAGCTTCGCCATCGCATGAGCGAGCTACCAAAAGACAAAGAGATCGTCATTTACTGTCAGGTCGGTTTACGCGGTAACGTCGCTTACCGTCAGTTGGTCAATAATGGTTACAACGCTCGTAACTTGCTTGGTGGTTACCGCACCTACAAATTCGCCAAAGCGTAACCTTTACAATGCGTTAATCCGTTTAACGCCAGCAAACAAAAACGGCTGATAGCAACTATCAGCCGTTACAGCTTAGAATTGATCCACAAAACAGTCCGCGCTCGTCTTCCAACATTGGTTTGTCGCTCTGTTGGTTAGCATACTTCGACTTAATGATTTATTCGAGCGGCTAATGTCTGCAAATTAGCCAGTAGCATCCATCAAACATGGTCAACCAGTGGTATTTGTTGCAAAACGTATCATCAGCGTTGTAATCAAAGCCGCAATCACTACAATCTCTGATTCGATTTTTCAGTTAACGTTTGTATGCCGAAGTTAAACCACAATAACACCATCCAAAGCTCCGCCTTTTCCGATATTGAGGCCAGTGATAAGATTCAATCGGCGTTAGAACCGAAGTTTCACAAGCCAGAAAAGCGCCTCTGCTTGAGCCCTTCGCTATCGGACAAACATTTAGCGCGTCGCTGGCAAGTGTTAGAGGGAACGACAAACAAAGATCTTCTTCTCGATCCTTTTACTCAGTCACATTGCGCATCTTATTCTACTAATATTGAGCACTTTATCGGCACCGTAAATGTGCCGGTCGGTATCGCCGGCCCTTTGCGCGTTAACGGTTTATACGCAAATGGTGACTTTTTAATACCTCTTGCAACCACTGAAGCCGCATTAGTGGCCTCATACAATCGCGGTGCCAACTTGATCACTGCCGCTGGTGGTGCAAGTGCGTTATTACTCAGCGAAGGCGTGAGCCGAACACCGGTATTTGCCTTTAATAACCTTGCCGATGCGGGCCAATTTGTAGGTTGGGTTGTGACTCAGTTTGATGTCTTTCGTCAAATTGCGCACTCCACGACAGCGCACGGCAAGCTTAAAGACATCAACGTGAATATCGAAGGGAATCACGTCTATCTGGTTTTCGAGTACATTACGGGTGATGCTTCAGGTCAAAATATGGTGACTATAGCGACAAACGCGGTGTTCCATCATATTTTGGCGGCCAGCCCACTCAAACCTATTGAAGCATTCTTAGACGGAAATTTATCAGGCGACAAAAAGCCGAATGCGCATACGTTGCGTTCTGTTCGTGGTAAAAAAGTCTCTGCTGAAGTAACGATCCCCGCCGAGTTGATAGAGAAATATCTGCATACAACACCACAATCTATGGTGCAATTTGGCAAAATGACCACGGTTGGTGGCTTGCTCAGCGGTACTATTGGTGTCAATGCACATTATGCCAATGCCCTAGCGGCACTTTATATTGCTTGCGGGCAAGATGCAGCTTGCGTTGCAGAATCAGCCGTTGGCATCACACGTATGGATGTGAATGCTCAGGGAGATTTATATGCCTGCGTTACTCTACCTAATATTATGGTCGGAACGGTGGGTGGAGGAACTGGGCTGCCAACTCAAAAGGCATGTTTGGACATTTTAGGATTGTATGGAAATGGCAAAGCAAAAGCATTGGCTGAAGTAACCGCTGCACTTTGTCTTGCAGGTGAACTTTCTATTGTGGGGGCATTCTGCGCCGATCATTTTTCTCGTGCTCATCATAAACTCGCTCGAGGTTAATATAACAGCGCCATAGAGACGGCTAAACAATCGCAACCTTGTCGTGTCACATCTCTTAAATGGTATTGTAGGCTCATTCCACTTAGTCATTAAAAAGGGAGCTTCAAGGCTCCCTGCTCAATTTAGTCTTACCTTTATGGATTTAAGTGTCGTCGCGACGACGCTCGTTACATAATGTAATCGCGCGCTCAAGTAATTCCAATGCTGATTGTTCACATTCAGGTAATGTGGCCTCACTCTCAGCAACAGGCGTTACACGGTCACCCCACTTCAATACCGCTGCGCCCCATGTCAAACCAGCACCAAATGCCGCAAGTAACATGTTATCACCTGGATTTACTCGCCCTTGCTCTACCGCTTCACACAGTGCAATTGGTACAGTTGCGGCCGACGTGTTGCCGTAGTTTTGAATGTTGACAAACGCTTTCTCTTGCGGAATACCGGATAGATCACACAAAGCTTGAATAATGCGGATGTTCGCTTGGTGTGGTATCACCACATCAATTTGGTCTGTGGCTAACTGTGATGCTTTTAGTACCGTTTTCGCAGCAAGTCCCATGCCTTTTACCGCACGTTTAAAGATTTCTTGTCCTACAAAGTTGAAGTCCCAGTAACCGTTATCTTCGGCAAAACGATCCATACAAGTGCCAAACTTTGGTACAGACAGAATGTCGCGGCCTTTTGCGTCACAGCCAATTTGAGCTTGGAGTAGGCCCGTTTCTTTTTCCGTTCTTGAAAGCACAACCGCTCCAGCGCCATCCCCGAACAATACAGCGGTATCACGCATTGCCCAATCAATATAGAAAGAGAGTCTTTCTGCACCGATGATGAGCGCGTGGCGATAATTACCAGACTGAATCAAACGCGTGCCAGTTTCTAGGCCGTAAACAAAGCCAGTACATGCGGCATTTAGATCAAACGCAGCAACTGAACGAATGCCCAAGTTTTGCTGCACTTTCGATGCTATGTTTGGAATCAGTGAATCCGGAGAACATGTCGCAACGATGATGAGATCAATCTCGCCAGCTTCTACGCCTGAGCGCGCCAGTGCGTGTTGTGCCGCGACGGTTGCCATATCCGAAGTATTTACATGGCTGATGCGGCGATTTTCAATACCTGTACGCGTACGAATCCACTCGTCTGAAGTATCAAGGAAAGTACTAAGATCATCGTTAGAGAGCACGGCTGGCGGAACACATTTCCCCCAACCTGTAATTTCAGCATAGTAATTTGTCATCACAGACCTATTTATTGTTGTATTTTAATGAAATTTCTTAGAACCTTAGGCTCAAATATAAACCTGCTATGTGTTATTTCGGCAGGTTAAAAAAATCAGTATACAAATAATGAGGCTGACTGGTAAGTCATGTTTCATTAAGTTGTCATAAAGAGGAAGAAGCCATGTCATCGTTTAAAACTCGTTGTCCGTCTTGTGGCGGTTTAAACCGTGTCCCTAATGAACGCGTTGCAGAGCCTGCAACTTGCGGCAAATGCAAAAGTGCGCTTTTGGATGGTACACCTATCGAGGGAACACAAAATAACTTTTCTGCTCTATTACAAAGTGATATGCCCGTTGTCGTCGATTTCTGGGCCCCTTGGTGTAACCCATGCATTGGTTTTGCCCCAGTTTTCTCTGATGTCGCGCAAGAGCAAGCAGGTACGGTTCGTTTTGTTAAGATTGATACTGAAGCGCAACAAGAACTTGCCGCACAATTTGGTATTCGAAGCATCCCGACCATTATGGTTTTTAAGAACGGTCAACGTGTTGATATGATCAATGGTGCGCTGCCTAAAAATCAATTTAATCAATGGTTAAATCAAGCGCTTAATAAGTAACTGACTACGCCAGCCGCTTTTTCGACTGGCGTTTTATGCATCGCCTACCCTATAAAATTAATAAATAATATTTGTCGAAACGACTTAAATTATTCATTTTACTTACCCGATCATTAGCCTAATATTCGCGCCGATTAACTCTCAGATTTAACTTAACTTATAGGCGCAAAACAGTGGAAAATACAGTCGTTCCTGCAGCATCACCACGAGTTACAGTTCCAGTCGTCGCACTGTCTCTTTATGCGGTGGCTTCGGGCTATTTAATGAGCTTGATCCCTCTCATGCTTAGTGAATACAACATCTCGGCTGATTATGCGAGTTGGTTGGCGAGTGTATTTTATGGCGGTCTCTTGACTGGTGCGATGTTTATCGAACGCATCGTTCGTCAGGTGGGTCACCGTAAAGCGTTTATTGGCTGCTTAGCCGCACTATCGCTAACGATTATGACGCTACCAGTTTTTGCTAATGCTCTGGTATGGCTTGTTGCGCGTTTTATCGCGGGTGTCGCCGTTGCGGGGGTTTTTGTCATCGTAGAGTCTTGGCTAATGGCCGGTGACGAAGCATCACGCGCGAAACGCTTGAGCTTATATATGCTATCACTGTACGGTGGTTCTGCAATGGGCCAATTTGGCATTGGTGTGCTTGGCGTAAATGGCGGTGTTCCATTTATTGCGATCACAACATTGATCTTAATGGCCATGTTGGTACTGATGTTCATTGATTGTGAGCAACCAAACAGTCATGAATCAACGCCATTGTCGTTTAAACAAATTGCCAAGCTAAACCATGCTGCAATTATTGGTTGTGTCGTTTCTGGCTTAACCTTAGGTGCGATCTACGGCCTTATGCCAGTTGAACTGACTAACCGTAAAATCAATAACCAAGATATTGGCACATTAATGGCGTTGGTCATCTTAGGTGGCATGTTGGTTCAACCAGTGGTCACCACATTAAACAAATACATGAGTCGCACAGTGCTTATGCTGCTCTTCTGTATTTTGGGTATTTTTTCAATCGGATTGACTTTTATTTCATCGTCAGCCGTTGTGTTGGCTGCTGCACTTTTCTTTTTAGGCGCAGCAACATTTGCGTTGTACCCTATTGCAATTAACCTTGGTTGTGAAGGGCTTGATGAGCGCTTTATTGTGTCGGCAACCCAAGTGATGCTATTTAGTTACAGCATTGGTTCCGTGGTTGGTCCGGTAGTGGCGGATAAGTTCATGGGGCAAGAGCATGGCTTGTTGGGCTACTTGTTTGCTGCCTTAGTGGCGACTGGTGTATACATGTTGCTCGTCGCAAGCAAAAGTAAACAGCACATGGCGGCAGGTCTATAATAGACATTAACATTGCCATTGAATAAGAAGCGAGGGCCTGATGCCCTCGCTTTTTTATTTCTCTTTTTTACCTTTGGATAAACGTCGATGACGGTTTGATACATTCGCGGCAGGTTTCTCCGGCACCGCCCGTTTTTCGTGGAGCAAATGTCGAATCGCCAAAATGGGATGTTTAAGCAACATTCTCGGCCCCGAATAACGCATCACCAAACGCATTTGCTCTTTTGGCTCTGGCTTATAGCAATGAATTGGACACTGATTGCACGTAGGTTTGTCCTCGCCATAAGGGCAACGATCAAGCCGGACTTCTGCGTAGTCCAATAGCTCACGACATTCGACACACAATTCGCCCTGGGTACCATGGTGATGGTGACAGTAAACCTCAACCATTGCCTTCACGGTTTTAAATTCTGTCGCGAGTTTGCCTCGTAAAATATCACTCATGGTTTATCCGAAGTCACAATTTGGTTATGTAGAGTTCTAGCGTGCGACCATTATCGTACTGCTGCTCTACGCGTTCAAACTCAAAACCCAGTTTTTTGAGCAAACTGATACTACGACTATTATCATTATTCGTAATGGCGACCAGCTTTTCGAGTTGCATTTCCTCTTTGGCGTGCGTTAACGTGGCTTGGGCAGCCTCTATTCCAAAGCCTTGCCCATACGCCGATGGAAGAAAACCATACCCAAGATCATAATCATTTAATGTATCACGCTTTACTAAGCCACAAATGCCGATTGGGCGGCCATTGTCTTGCGTTTCAACCACCAACAAGCTGACCCCTTTTAGTTCTTGCATTCGCAGCATGTTTTGTTGGATGTAACGGGCGGCCTCGTCAGTGGTACGGATTTGTTTATCACCGACAAAACGATAAAAGTCTGGGTGGTTGTAGAGTTCCAATATGAACGGCGCGTCATCGACACTCACAAGACGTAATTTCAGACGTTCGGTGATCAGTGTTTTCATATAAACTCCAGTAATACTCTAAAAAAGAGGTCTATTGTTGTTGGCATACGCTAGGGCGTATTTAGTTGTAACTTGGTAAAAAAATCACTATGCTGCCTCGCTAAATTAAAGGACCACCACCATGAACCGCAAGAAGAAAATCAATCAAATCTTAAAAGCAAAGCAGAAACAACATAACGCGAAGCTACATAAGAGTAATAAGCCACGCTACATTTCCAAAGCTGAGCGTGCAAAGATGGAAGCTGAAGAGCAGCAGAACCAATCATCGACGTCATCAGAAGGCACGGTTGATTCGGGCGTAAATCAAGATTAAAAGCAACAAACCGTGGTATATCGTCGCATTGACAAGCGATGCATTCGTAAAAAGACACAGCATGAAAACACCTTGATAAAACCACGTTAACAGTTCCTTGCTGTAGCGTGAGTTATTACCAATTATTCGACATTGCTGGTTCTTATCTAATGGAATGTGAACAACATGGGGTATTTTCTTCTGAATATCAGGACAATGTGATTAGTAATTGGCTATATAGCCCTTTGTTTTGAGTAAGGAAATCCACATGTTGTATCTTGAGTTTCTATTTTTACTTGTGATGCTGTATATCGGCTCACGTTATGGGGGCATAGGCCTCGGGGTCGTATCTGGTATCGGTCTCGTTGTCGAAGTATTCATCTTTAAGATGCCGCCAACTTCTCCTCCTGTCACCGTGATGTTAATCATTTTGGCGGTCGTAACCTGTGCATCGATCCTTGAAGCCGCAGGTGGTTTAAAATACATGCTGCAAGTCGCAGAACGTGTGTTACGTAAGAATCCGAAGCGAGTGACACTCATTGCACCATTTGTGACTTACTTCATGACGTTTCTTCTTGGTACGGGTCATGCGGTTTATTCCATCATGCCAATCATTGGCGACGTCGCACTGAAAAACGGGATTCGACCAGAACGCCCAATGGCTGCAGCATCCGTGGCATCTCAAATCGCTATTACCGCTTCTCCTATTTCTGCTGCCGTCGTTTACTACCTTGCTCAGTTGTCTCACATCCAACATGAAATCACACTGCTTTCTATTCTTCTTGTAACCGTTCCAGCAACGCTGTTTGGTACATTATTGATGTCACTTTACAGCTTAAAACGCGGTAAAGAATTGGAAGACGACGAACAATATCAAGCACGCTTAAAAGATCCGATATGGCGCGAGAAGATCTTAAACACAACCGCAACGTCACTTGACGAAGTGCTACCAATAAGTGCTCGCAACTCAGTACTGCTGTTCATCCTCTCGATTTTAGTGATTGTCGTTATCGCGATGTGGCCAGAAATACGCACTATTGTTGATGGCTCTAAGCCAATCAGCATGGCCGTTGTGATCCAAATGATGATGCTCTGCTTCGGTGGTATTATCCTTCTTGCGACAAAAACAGATCCTCGTAACGTACCAAATGGGGTGGTATTCAAATCTGGTATGGTGGCGGCAATCGCAATCTTCGGTATCGCTTGGATGTCAGACACTTACTTCCAATACGCAATGCCGCAGTTTAAATCTGGCATCGTCGATATGGTCACGAATTACCCGTGGACGTTTGCACTTGCATTATTCATCGTATCGGTAGTTGTAAACTCTCAAGCAGCAACGGCACGCATGATGTTGCCTGTTGGTTTAGGCCTGGGACTTGACCCTGCTCTGCTTATCGGCTTAATGCCAGCAGTGTACGGTTACTTCTTTATTCCCAACTACCCTTCCGATATCGCAACAGTGAACTTCGATTCATCGGGTACAACAAAGATTGGCAAATGGTACTTTAACCACTCATTCATGGCCGTCGGTTTGATAGGTGTGATTGGGGCGTGTTGTTTAGGTTACGTCTTAGGACAGATCATCATTCCTGCATAGATAACCGTTAAGGTGAGTTTAAAAGGCGAGTCATTGTACGTTTACGTACTGCCTGAAGTGACTCGCCTTTTTCTTTGCTTGCTAGAGCTGTTCTTAAATTAACCGATAGAGTCTACAGCAGAAAATCTTCATCAATGGCAACAAAGTGATCGGCACAATCAACCAGCGTTTGCGAAGTTAGCTTTGGCACGCCATACACTGTCACTTTCTTGTTATAGCGTTGCTGAATACGCTCCACAAGCAAGCTAAAATCCCCATCGCCAGAGACTAAAATCACACTATCCACGTCCGGAGCTATCTCAATCGCATCTAAGGTGATACCGACGTCCCAGTCGCCTTTCGCACTGCCATCTCGGCGCTGAATGTAAGGTTTGAGCATCACTTCAAAGCCCACCCCTCGTAAAATATGATGAAACTGACGCTGTTTTGGGTCATTGCTGGCAATAGCATAGGCTTTCGCGCTAACGACCTCTCTGTCTTGTGTCGCGACGTACCAAAACTGGTTGTAATCAAAGTGGCGGCGGTAGGCTTCACGACAGGTGTAATACACATTCTGCACATCAACCAAAATCGCGATCTTTTGTTTGCTTTCCGAATTCATCTATTTATACGTTTGATTTATTTGCTGCCTACCCTAAGCCAGTTTTGGGAAAAGCACAATGAGCCAATTCCACTAAACTTAACGTATAAATGCTTACTTGCGTTTCTAGGAGAGCGGTCATGAGTGGGAAGTTATTAGTGATACTACTTTGTGGTATCTTGTCATCGACTGTATTTGGCTACCCTGCCAACTCAAAATATTGGCCACACCGAAGTGTTCTCTACTTTGCGCCAGAAAATGACGAGCATGTTAAGCAATTCTTATTAGAAACACTGATGAATGAATGTCAGCTCATCGATCGTGATATTGTCACCTTAGTGATCACAGAAGATGGGTATACATCCCCCGCTTGGTTGAAAGAAGAGTTTGATTTATCAACGCTTGCAAAAATTTATCGCGTAAAAGAGGGGGCTCATACCGCTATTTTGCTTGGTAAAGATGGCCAAGAAAAATACCGCTGGGGCGCAGAAACAGATTGGCAGTTCATTAACCAATTAATAGACCAAATGCCGATGCGCAAGCAAGAAATGCAAAGGCAACGTAACCCTTGCAAAATATAATCCCCTTTCAGATCATCCTGTGCTGTTGTTTACTAATGGGACGAAACACAGTGACCATCCACACCAAGTTGAATACATTACGAGTTAGATACAGCGGCAGGAAAATTTTAAAGAAATCAAACTTCACAATAAAAATCTTTTGCTGGCTTAGCGATTGTATAAAGACTAGAATCAGATATAGCTCATATGGAATAAACTCCATATGTTTGATAACGTAATTGACATACATATAGAGCGCCGTCCCATTTTGTGTGGCGGCCTTTTCTTTGGGAGTCATCAAATGTCAAAAAACAATTCTATCTACATTTCAAGTTTAGATATGAATAGAATCACAGCCCTACTGGATAAGATGCCAAACATCGCTGCAGAGCTTGTTGATCTAGAAGCAGAACTCGACCGCGCAACCGTTCTGGAACCAGAACAAATGCCAGATAACGTGGTAACAATGAATTCGACAGTGGAATTTAAATTCTCTGGCGAAGATAAAACCATGACCAAAACCTTAGTTTATCCATCAGAGCTAAAAAGTAGTGATGATATTTCTATTTTTGCTCCTGTAGGTAGTGCCTTGATTGGTTTATCTGTCGGTCAAAAACTGGAGTGGCCAATGCCAAATAATAAAGTGAGAACAATTGAAATTGTCAACATCACTTACCAACCTGAGCGTTGTGGTGCACTAAACCGTTAACCTCAGTAGTCCCGGTGCAAAGGCCGCCTTTCTGACTTTGCACCAGGAGCGCTTCCCTCCTTAGGTCCCGACTCGCTTTTCCCTTTTTAGCGGTGTTTCATCTATTGTTGTTATCATTATTATCAATCAACATAATAAGTAAAATTATCAGTAATTCCCGCCCTAAACGTTTGCGTAATCGCTAACCTTCTCTTAACCTTGATCTGAGGCTTTTATCACGGTTTTTCCATTGATATAGTGCACCCATACAACAAAAATAAGACCATTCGAGGCATGGAGCTTCCTCATTAATCTCAAGATGAGAAGAATTGGTACCGACAGAATTCGGCAGATTTAAGAGGGTCAAAAAATGGACATGAATATGGTTGAGATTTTAGGATATGCTGCTTCAATCATGGTCGCTATTTCGCTAACTATGAAAGATATTGTTAAGCTTCGCATCATTAACTTTATTGGCTGCGCACTATTTACCGCTTACGGGATTTTGATTGATTCATGGCCTGTAGTGTTAACGAACGGCTTTATTGCATGCGTTAACGTATATTTCCTTGTTAAAATGCAACAGGAAAAAAAAAGTCTAGAACCTAAGAAAGCTTAATAGCATTCAAATTCAAAAAGCCCGAAAGTCATGAAACTACGGGCTTTTTTGTTTTTATTAAATAAATTTTTAATACCAAGTTTTAATTATCGCCAAGCGCGATAATTCAATGTTAAGAAATAAGGTAACAATACTTTAGAACAAGGCAAAAAACTTTCGATACGTCGAGATTCTGCAATCTTAAGGTTATTTGGGTATATCTCATCCACAACAAAGGTATATAATCGCCTTAAACGTTCTGGAGGTTAAACATGAATATTGGTGCTGTCGCTAAGCTAACCGAGCTTTCATCTAAGTCGATTCGATTGTATGAAGATAAAGGGATCATTTCTCCACCTGCGCGCAGTGACTCTGGCTATCGAGAGTACTCAAATAATCATATTCAAGAACTTAACTTAGTCTCACGAGCAAAAAATGCTGGATTTTCGCTGCAAGAATGCAAAGAATTTGTACAGCTTGCCCATAACCCGAACCGCAAGAGCAGCGAAGTCAAAGCGCGAACAATGGATAAGCTGAAAGAAGTCGAAGAAAAAATCGCGCATCTAACCGAAATAAAAAGACAACTTGAAGGTTGGGTGTCTGCATGCCCAGGTGATGCGGAAAGCCGCTGTCCAATCATAGACGAGCTGACTAAATAAGCTCGTCTAACTCGCATTAGCGGACTCTTACGGCTAATGCGTATCAATAATCGATTATTTATTAATGGTAGGTACACATACGTTTACCGTTTACCTCAATGATATTGAACGGCGTTTCGTAGATATCTTCTAGCGTCGTCGCCTGAATCACCTTTTCCACCACACCACTGGCCACCACTTTCCCTTGTTTGAGCGCTAAAATGGTATCAGAATAACACGCGGCAAAGTTGATATCGTGAATCACAACCACCATGGCTTTATTCATATCATGAGCAAGCCTTTGTACGATTTTCATAATTTGTAGCGAGTGCTTAATGTCTAGGTTGTTGAGCGGCTCATCCAGAAAGACATAGTCCGTGTCTTGGGCAATAACCATAGCAATAAACGCCAACTGACGCTGCCCACCACTCAACTCATCTAAATATTTGTCTTGGATATCTTGTAGATCCAAATAATCGATAGCTTGTGCGATAACGGCGTCGTCTTCTTTGGTTAGATTGCCTTTTGAATAAGGAAAACGACCAAATGAAACCAACTCTTGCACCGTGAACCTCATCGTGATCGAGTTAGCTTGGCGAAGTACCGCCAACTTTTTTGCTAACTCTTTGGTATTCCATTCCGCAATTTCTTTACCGTCAATCATCACGCTACCACCATCTCGATCTGTTAATCGAGATGCCATGGAGAGCAACGTACTTTTCCCAGCACCATTCGGACCAATGATGGATGTCACTTTGCCTTTTTCAAACTGCGTATTGGCTTCATCAACAACTCGGTTAAAGCCAAACGCCTTGGTTAATTTATCTATGACTATCATATTTATACGACTTTATTTTTCAGCAGCAGATACAAAAAGTACACACCGCCCAGAAAGTTAATCACAACGCTTAAGGTGGTCTCAAAGCTGAATATATTCTCGATTATCCATTGCCCTGCTAACAACGAGCCAATAGATAACAACGAACACCCCACCAGTAAGGTTTTGTGTTGGTAACTACGGAATAGTTCGCGACTCAAGTTCGTCACGAGTAAACCAAAGAACATGATCGGGCCAACAAGTGCCGTTGAAATCGCGATCAATACTGCTGACACCATAAACGCATTTCGCGTCACTTTAGGTACATCGACGCCTAGGCTTTTCGCGTTATCTTGATCGAGCCAAAATACATCCAAGGTGCGATGCATTCTAAATAACAACCAAGATGCAAACATCAAAATCGGTGCGCTTAAATAAACAAGGTTCACCTTCACATTATTGAAGCTGGCATACAATTTCGATTGAACAAACGCAAATGTGTTCGGATCCATCAACAATGAGAAAAATGACGCAACATTGGAAAAGAGCTGACCAAAGATCAACCCCACCAGTAACAACGTGATCAGGTTGCGACTGCCTTTGGAAAAATAAAACCCAAATAATAACAATGAGAACGACACCATCACTAACACAGCCACAGTGAAGTTAACGTAGAGGTTGAGAGCCAATGTGCTTAAGCCACCAAAAAGCAAAACAATCAAAATTTGGGTTAACACATATAACGCATCAAATCCCATGATACTTGGTGTTAAGATCCGGTTATGCGTGATGGTCTGAAACACCAATGAAGATTGTGCAATTGCCACACCAGCCAACATCATCGCAAGAACTTTCGGCACTCGTCGTGATAGAAAGTACTGGTAGTTGTCAGCCGTCAACCCTAAACCAATAAACAAAAATGCGAAGATAACGGCGACGCTGCCAAGCACCATGAGTTTCGTTGAGTCACGCATGCTGCTTACCTCGCAGCAACATCATAATAAATACCACCCCACCTAACATACTGATCACAATAGAGATCGGCATTTCGTGAGGAAAAATTATCAAACGACTAATTAAGTCACAACCTAACACCAAAATGGCACCAAACATGGCGGTTAACGGAATGTTGTTCTTAAGGTTATCGCCGTAAAAATGACTCACGATATTTGGCACAATGAGGCCAAGAAATGGCAATTGACCCACAATCATGACGACACTCGCAGACATCATCGAAACCAACAGCACACCAATAGTCACAACTTGCTGATAGTTAAGTCCTAAGTTCACAGCAAAATCTTTTCCAATGCCTACCGCCGAGATTCTTGCCGCAAATAGATAACTGAGCACCGCCATTGGCACAGCAATATAAAGCAGCTCAAAATCACCACGTAAAATATTGGCGAAATTGGCCACCGTCCATGCACTTAAGCTTTGCAGTGCATCATATTTGTAGGCAATGAATGTCGTCATAGAACCAATGACGTTGCCAAAAATGATCCCGACAAGCGGAACAAATATGACACTCTTGAATTGAATACGTTGAATGAAATGAATAAACGTCAACGTTCCAAGTATCGATACACCAAAGACCAGCCAAAGATGGTTTCCATTACCAAAAAAGACAACGCTCAGTACATACCCCAACATGGCACATTCAATTGTGCCAGTGGTTGATGGAGCGGCGAATCGGTTTTGACTGATTTGCTGCATTACAAGGCCAGCGATGCTTAGCCCAGCTCCAGCCAGCAAAATGGCGAACAAGCGTGGTATACGACTGGTAAAGAAAAGTTCCAGTGCTTTTGCATCGCCAGTGAATAATTGCTGAGGCGTCATATTTGCCACCCCAACAAATAAAGATACGATGCTTAAAACCACAAGGGTTAGCAATAACTTTTTCAAAGTTAACCTCTGCTATCTTGGGTTACAGTTCAACGGTTTGCTTAATCTCGCTCACCATTTTTTCGGTCGCGGTCACCCCTGACATTGCCAGATACCACGCATCCACATCTAAGTATTTGATTTTTTGATTCTTATACGCTGTTGTCGCTTTGACCAAATCGTTGTTCATTGACTTACGTACATCAAGGCCAGGTGTCGACGTCAGTGAGTTACGGTCAATCACCAGAATACTTTTCGGGTCAGCCTCACGGATAAATTCATAAGAAATAACGTCACCATGCGTACCCGTCTTAATGTTTTTAACCGTCTCGATAAAACCGAAATCCTTATAAATCACACCAAATCGGGACTGTGCCCCAAACGTACTGATGTTGTCACCAATACTTAAAATTGTCAGCGCATCATTATTGTTTGATTGGTTATAATCACGAATCGCTTTAAACTGGACATCAAGCGATTCAATTTTTTGTTCAACTTTGTCTTCAATATCAAAGATCTTACCGATGTTCCGCCATTGAGCTTGAGTACCTTCCCAGTAACCTTGATCTTTTTCCGCAGCAAAAACAACCGTTGGTGCAATCTCGCTCAGTTCTTCATATTTTGCAGAGCCGCGCGGGCCCACCAAAATCAAATCGGGCTTTTGCGTGTAGATCGTTTCGAAGTCTGGTTCAGACAAACTGCCTGCGGAGGTATAGTTGTCTTTACTGTATTTCGAGAGATAACTGGGCAGGTGAGAAGCATTCGATACCGCAACAGGGTCAATACCAAAACTGTTTAGAGCATCCAAAGGACCAAAACCGATCACCACCACACGCTTTGGCGATTGCTCTAACTCTGTCTTGCCCATGTAATGGTCAATAACAACATTAGCAGCGAAGGCAGGTGACACAGTAAACAGCGACAAAAGAGCCGTACTGACGAGCTTTTTCATTTTTATAATCCTTAATGAGTTCTATTATCATGCGCGTTCTCAATATAGCGCTACTCTTTAAAGCATTCAATAAAATTTAACCGCCTTTACATTGATTACATTTCTTTTGCCTCTATCCATATCAATGAGTTATGAAAGACCTCTGCTAAAGTTCTGCAAGTATCAACCAAACGAACGTATTCATTAAAGAGTTAGAGGGGGAAACCTTTACGCCATTATGAATGACATACTACAAACCAATGGCTGATAATGGCCACAAAGCGATCTCGGGGGGGACGGGAGCGGACGAACTTAACGTAATGCTTTGATAGTAAGAATTGATAATGTAATGAGAGATGTATCTTTACATTTTGTTATTGAATATCACTGATTAAGTGCTTGAGTTTACTAGCTTGACACTCTTGCGTTCCACTAATGTCGGTTCCAGTTGCACGACTTGTGCATCGGTCGATTTATCGTCCAACTTTCGAACTAACGTTTCGACAGCGGCTTGCCCAAGGCGATATTTAGGTTGGTGAATGGTGGTTAATGACGGCGACATAAACTTAGCAATATGAATATCATCATAACCGATGATTGATAACTGTTCAGGCACTTTAATACCCAGTTCGTTAGCGGCGTTGATCACGCCCATTGCCATCATGTCATTCGAGACAAAAATAGAGCTCGGTAACGCCCCTCGCTGCACCATTTTCTTGAATGCCTGATACCCTCCCTCACATTCAAAATCAGCTTCGATGATCCAATCCGCACTAAACTCCAAGCCCGCTTCTATCATGGCGCGCTTGTAGCCTTCGTATCGCATCTGAGCTTGATGTTTAATCAGTGGTCCTGTGATACAACCGATTTCTTTATGACCGCAATCAATTAAGTACTTAGCTGCTAAATAGCCACCACGTAAGGAGTTATCTTGAATCTTATCACTGGTGAACAGCATTGGGCCCCAATCCATGACCACCACAGGAATGTCTGGGTAGCGCTCAAATACCTCAATGCGCTCCCCTTCTAAAGATGAACACATCAAGATCAAACCATCGACGCGCTTTTGCAATAACGTATTAATCGATTGACGCATTCGTTGGTTATCGCCTTCGGTGTTACACAGGATCAGACTGTAACCCTTGTGGTAACAACTGCGTTCAACGCCTTTTACCACTTCACCAAAAAATGGGTTAGTAGAGGTGGTTACTAACATACCAATGGTTTTGGTTCGGTTCACTTTAAGGCTGCGCGCCAAAGCAGATGGTGCGTAGTAGTGGAGTTCTTTTGCTGCGTTATTTACGCGTTCAGAGATCTCTTCGCTCACAAAACGGGTCTTGTTAATAACATGGCTCACTGTTGAAGTAGAAACCCCTGCCAGTTTTGCGATGTCTTTCATCGTCGCCATGTTATTACTCCTATTTTGGCTCGGCTTTTTTCGGCTGATTCTTATTGTTCAGCGAGAAACGCGTCTACCTCTTCACGGGTCGGAATCGACGTCTGTGCGCCAAAGCGGGTAACAGAAATCGCTGCTGCCGCATGTGCAAACTTAATCGCTGATTCTAAAGGTAAATCCTCTAATAGACCAGCGACGAATGCGCCGTTGAAGGTGTCCCCAGCCGCGGTTGTATCCGTTGCGTCAACGCGGAAACCCGCAATCATTTCACCACGACCATTCTGGCTTAACCACACGCCTTTCGCCCCTAGTGTAATCATGACGATTTCAATGCCCTTAGAATGTAAAACATTCGCGGCTTCTTGCGCGCTGTCATTGTCAGTCACCATGACACCAGTTAAGGCTTCTGCTTCTGTCTCGTTAGGGGTAATAACATCGATACAAGCAAGTAACTCATCAGAAAGCTCATGAGCAGGAGCGGGGTTCAAAATTACATTGGTTTTAGCCTCTTTGGCTATACGCGCGGCTTTCTCAATACCACACATCGGCGTTTCTAATTGCATTAACAGATAATCAGCTTGGCGAATGCGTTCTAAATCTGGCTCAATCGCTTCGGCGGTCAGCTTGGCGTTCGCTTCAGCTGAAATACAAATACTGTTCTCACCGCTGTCCGATACCTGGATCATCGCAATGCCCGTAGGACAATTTGGTTGCATCTTGACACCCGTAATGTCGATGCCGTCCATGTTAAAGTTTTCACGAATATTGATGCCGAACGAGTCGTCACCCACGCAAGCAATAAAGCCGATATCAGTGTTTAATCGAGCGGCCGCTACCGCTTGGTTGGCGCCTTTACCACCTGGGATAACTTGATAGTTGCGACCATGTAGCGTCTCGCCGGGGCGAGGAAAAGAAGGCACTTGAAGAACATGGTCAGCGTTTACACTACCTAATACCACTAACTTATTCATACGGTTATCCTCGGTTCTGAATGAACCCTTTTTGAAAAATGTAATAGATGACTTTAACTTCTCTTTGGTATAGCGATAAAAAGCCAAGGCATCTATTCTTGCTCTCCCCTCCTAAACGACAGATATAAACGGAGGAGAGAGCGAAGAAATTAGGACGCGTTAATTAACGTCAGGCTTATTTTGTTACCACTTTTAGTGGTACTGGGATGTACTCTTCCACTTTCTCGCCTTTTAATACTTTATCAGCCGTTTCAACACCAAGCGCACCGATAAGATCGGGTTGTTGCGCAATGGTTGCGGCTAGCTTGCCACGATTAACCGCGGCGATGCCGTCTTTTGTGCCATCAAAGCCTACAATCATCACATCTTTACCTGACGCTTGAACCGCACGCAGTGCACCTAACGCCATTTCATCATTCTGAGCGAATACCGCTTGAACATCAGGGTTCGCCGCCATTAAGTTCTCCATAACGTTAAGACCTTTGGTGCGGTCGAAGTCAGCTGGCTGACTCGCAAGTAGGTTCATATCGCCACTCTTAACCGCGTTCATAAAGCCCTCGCCGCGTTCACGCGCAGCAGAAGTACCCGCGATACCTTCGAGTTGGATGACTTTGGCTTTTTCGCCCACTTTTTCCATGATGTAGTGACCCGCCATCTCACCGCCAATTACGTTATCAGAGGCGATATGACTCACAACGTCACCACGGCTCGCACCACGGTCAAGTGTCAATACAGGGATATTAGAACGGTTTGCCATACGAATAGCATTTGAAACGGCATCGGAATCTGTAGGGTTAATCAGAATCGCTTTCACGCCGCGAATACTTAAATCTTCGATGTTTGAAAGCTCTTTACTCGGGTCATTTTGCGAGTCCAGTACAATCAAATCGTATCCCAATTCTTTCGCTTTCGCCTCCGCGCCGTCTTTCATCGTTACGAAGAACGGGTTATTGAGCGTGGATACAACAATCGCCATGGTATCTTGAGCTTGCGCCGCGACCGATACAGTGGAAGAAAGAAGTGCAGCAGAGATAAGAGTTGCCAATTTTTTCATCGTTCTAGTCCTTTGTGTAGGGTGAGCCAGTACATATCACCTGACTCAGTTTGTATTCACAGATTTATATATATTTATAGGTAGATTGTTATGAATTACTTGTTTTTGTTGTCCACTAAAACCGCGAGCAAGATAACCACTGCTTTCGCAATCATTTGGTAGTAAGAAGAAACATCAAGTAGGTTTAGTGCATTGTTTAGGAAGCCGATAATCAAAGCACCGATGAGTGTCCCCATGATACGGCCTTTACCACCCATTAAGCTTGTGCCGCCCAAAACAACGGCTGCGATGGCGTCTAGCTCGTAGCCCATGCCTGCGGTTGGCTGTGCAGAAGAGAGGCGAGAGGTAACAATAATACCCGCCAATGCTGCCAACATTCCGCAGATGGCATACACGCCCATTTTTACACGGTCGACGTTAATGCCCGACAAACGAGCCGCAGATTCATTACCACCCACCGCGTAAACATAACGGCCAAAGCGAGTGTGATTAAGTAGGTACCAAGCTGCTGCAAACACACCCACCATCAACCAAACTGGTACTGGAATACCAAGCGCGTAACCCGTACCAAACCATGCAAATGCGTCTGCTGTATCAGTAAAACCGGCCGAGATTGGGCGACCTTCGGTGTAAACCATCGTCACACCGCGTAATAGCGTCATGGTAACCAGCGTTGCGATAAAAGCTTGTACCTTGCCTTTCGCTATGATGATGCCGCTGATAGCACCCAGAGCTGCGCCCGCGAACAAAGCCGTTGGGATAGCCACTAATACTGGTATTTCTATGGCAATTAAGCTAGCGGCAAAGGCCCCACAAAGCGCCAGTACCGAACCAACACTCAAGTCTATCCCCGCGGTTAAAATAACCAGTGTCATACCGACAGCAATAATCGCGTTGACGGAGGTTTGGCGAAGAATATTCAGAATGTTATCTAACGTAAAAAAGTTAGGATTTAAAAATGACACAACAACAATCAAAAATATTAAGGCAATCAGTGATTTCTGTTCAATCAACCATTCTTTATTCAGCAGCTTTTTGCTGACTGCTTCAGTCGGTTTGCTCATGGTATTGGTACTCATGCTGCTTCCTCATTTATCTTTTTGCCCACGGCACAGGCGAGTAGTTTTTCTTGATCGGCGTCTTTCGCATCGAATTCGCCTGTAATACGACCTTCATGCATCACGATAATACGGTCGCTCATCCCAAGCACTTCCGGCATCTCAGAAGAAACCAAGATGATGCTCATCCCTTCGGCTTTAAATTTATTGATCAATTGATAAATTTCTTTTTTGGCACCGACATCGACACCTCGTGTTGGCTCGTCCAAAATCAAAACTTTAGGCTTCGTCATCAACCCTTTCGCAATCGCCACTTTCTGTTGATTACCCCCCGAAAGGTTACCGATGATTTGGTCTCGAGTTGGTGTTTTAATATTGAACAGTTTGATAAAATCTTCTACGGCAATCACTTCATCACCGTGTTGAATTTGGCAGCCTTTGGTTAAATGGTTAAGCGCGCAAAGCGACATGTTTTCTTTAACCGATAATCCAAGAACTAAACCATCTCCTTTTCGATCTTCTGAAATATAGGCGATACCGTTAGCCAAGCCATCTTGCGGACTAACCGGATTGACGCTTTTGTTATCTAGATTGATAACGCCACGCTCGCTTGGCAACGCACCGTAAATCACTTTCATTAACTCGGTACGACCCGCGCCCATCAAGCCAGAAATACCAAGGATTTCACCACGTTTTAAATTGAAACTCACATCTTGAACACCAGAGCCTGTCAACCCGATCACTTCTAAGCATGTTTCGCCGTGAGTCACATCAATACGTGGATACTGCTCTTCCAACTTGCGCCCTACCATCTTTTCGATCAGGCCATCTTCGTTGGTATCAGAGACTTGGCACTCCCCAATAAACTTACCATCGCGAAGTATCGTGATGTCATCACAGATTTCAAAGATTTCTTTTAATCGGTGCGAGATGTAAACGATACCGCAGCCTTGATCACGAAGCTCATTGATGACTTTAAACAAAAACTCAGTTTCAGTATCGGTGAGGGCATCGGTCGGCTCATCCATGATGATCACTTTTGACTCAAAAGAGAGCGCCTTGGCTATTTCTACCATTTGTTGCTCACCTAGGCTTAAATCACCAAGCAAGGTTTTAGAACTGTGTTTTACATTCAAGCGTGCAAGAAGCTTATCGGCGGCTTGATACATTTTACTCCACTGAATACGGCCCATAGAGCCCGTGAATTCACGGCCTAGATAAATGTTTTCAGCAATGGTCAACTCAGGGATTAAGTTCAGCTCTTGGTGGATAATACTGATCCCAGCTTCTTGCGAATCACGCGGTCCTTTGAACGACGCTGGTTGACCTTGATATCGAATACTGCCGGCATCCAAGTGATAAATACCGGTTAAAACCTTCATCAACGTGGACTTACCCGCCCCGTTCTCTCCCATGAGCGCCATCACGCGGCCCGGGTAAACGTTAAGGCTGGCTTTATCCAATGCTTTAACACCAGGAAACGCTTTTTCGATGTCACTCAGTTGTAGGATAGCTTGAGTCATAATCTGTCCTCAAATTCTCTGGCTTAAAAAACCACACCAGCTTGGAAAATAACGTTCGCATATGGCGTACATTCGCCAGTACGAATGACGGCACGACTTTGTTGTGTGCGAACCTTAAATGCTTCGTGTGATACATAGCTGATCTCGATGGGTTTGCCGTTTTTTTCGCTTTCTTTACTCAATTCATCAAGCAGCGCTTTATGTAACACAGGACTAAAGTCGGAAAACTCTTCAGCAATAATGACCCCTTCAATTTGTGACTCAGATAAAATCACTCGCACGGTATCAAGAAAGCTTGGTACACCATGAGTCAGCGCTAAATCAATCCGCTGTACATGTTCCGAGATCGGCAGGCCCGCATCACAAATCGTGATCTCATCCGTATGACCTAGCGTTGCAACTAAGTAAGAAATATCTGAGTTAATTAGGGTGCTTTTTTTCATCTCATTGACCTTTCGGTTACACGTTCATACAACCATGAGCGTCTGTTTTAAGGGTTTTCATTATTAACAGAAAACTCATCGAAACGTTTCGATACAATAATAATTCGCCGTGATGATTTGACCAGCGCCGGATCGATAAGGTGTGAGAATGATCAGTAATTCAAACATCAACGCATAAGAAACCTTTATCTAAATCACACTTTCCATCGAAACGTTTCGATGGAAAAGATCCTGTCTGTATCACATGCGTTTTAACGTGAAGAAAGCGTCCTATTTCGAAGAGATTTTCCCGTTATCCACAACAACCGTTCCGAGGCTCGTAGCTTCCCTTCGCGAATTAATAGTCGTGTATTGCTGTGTGGTGGCATAGTGAATGACATTAAGCCGCTATTGATGGCTTTGACTTTCTAGCGTTATGGTGATGGTCAGCCAGGCGTCATCTACATCAACCATATAAGAGCGTGAGTAGACACATAAATATTGTCTTAGCCGTCAAGGACAGTGGAGATTTCACCGCTGGTTTAAACTCAGTCTCATTATGCATTGGTTAAAAATATAAAATACGCACATGAACGATCTCGACAATCGATATTACTTCGATTAAACGACGATGAATCATGGATTAATGACGCCTCGACACTGTTCATTTACCGTCACTGATGAGTACCTTTCGTTATTGCGAAAGACAGACTATTCGGATCACAAGCAAAGAAAATGGGCATCAATCGACTGATACAATTGTGAATCAATTAAGATAGGCAAACTCACGATAGGTATTATCGTATAAAATATTGAATGGTAGTCAAACAAGCTGAATGATATCGAATAAGAAGTAGCGCGATAGATGCAGAAAAGATAAAAGGGATGAATCTTCAGACTTTGAAACGAAAAAAGCCAGTCATTGAAGACTGGCTTTTGAAATGATGGAGGCGCCTCCCGGAGTCGAACCGAGGTCCACGGATTTGCAATCCGCTGCATAGCCACTCTGCCAAGGCGCCTTGTCTGATTTATATCTCTATCAGAAAGAGTTGATGGTGCCCCGGGCCGGACTTGAACCGGCACAGCGCGAACGCCGAGGGATTTTAAATCCCTTGTGTCTACCAATTCCACCACCAGGGCAACGCAATCATGCGATGGTAACACCACCTGCCTCAACGAGCTTTGTCGTGAGAACGAGGCGTACTTTAACGAAAAAAAAAACTAGGTCAACAGTTAACTTTAAGTAAATGATTCAAACGCTCAAAACTACGCCATATTGGCAATTAATCACCCAACTTAAAACAATGCTTACGTATTCATCCACATACTCTACTTTAAGGTGCAGGTTCCAAGAACTAAAAATTATTCGTAATTCTTGAGACCAACGAGTCTATAATTTGAGCCAGTGAAGCCAACTTTTCCTTAACCTCCTGAGTCGGCGATGAGCTTGATACTCTGGTTGAGTCCCTTGCTTTTTCCTGTTGGGAGAAGTGTTCTGACTTTACTATGCGAAGGTTGTTGAGATGGAGGTACGGAGGAATTTCGGCTATTTTGACTCAGCCGTTCTTCAAGCGCTGCCAATTTATTCAATAGAAAATGGATGATATCTTTCACTTCTTCAGTCGAATCGAAATCTTGCGGTGAAGGCAATGTTTTATTATTTATACCTCTAGATTTCAGCCCGAAAAAGGTCACTCAAATGAAGGAGGGCTCAAGTTAACTATGTCACAGAAGTGCATTGTAAATGCCTCGTAGATAAAGAGTGACTGGCGAACAACCGCCATTTCGTATTGCATTACTCCAACCAGAACCACTTTGATACGGTCACAGGCGCTACCATCACGAGCAGAATCATGCATTTGTTCGAATTCTTGTTTATTTCGTGATTGTTAAGCCTTGCAAATCAAAAAGGTTGAATACGTTTAACTCAATTCCTCATGTTTTCAGGTCAGACTTTGAGGCAAAATATAAATTCTTAATACACATAGCCTTTTGAATTGCTTCTTTACGATTGGTAACGTTGAGCTTTTTATATATGTTATATATATGCGTTTTTACAGTACTTTCAGCGATAAATAGGTCTTCTGATATTTCCAAATTTGAATTCCCTTCAATGATACGTTTAAATATTTGTATTTCCCTTTTAGTAAGGTTTGATAGAATTTCTTGAGAGTGAATCGCATAAGGATGTAAATTAGATAGCATCTGAGACATTAGTTTTCTCGGCAGCCATAGATCATCGTCACATACTGTTTTCAAACAACGTGTAAGATGTTCTATAGGTGCATCTTGATAGATAATACCTTTTAAATTCATGAAGTTGATAAATTGCATTTCTGCAATACTTTTACCCACAATATCTTTTGGGAAATCATAAATCACCCATTTATTGGATGTAACCTTTGATAAGGTTACATTTATATCTTTGATAACGCTCAAAACAAGATAGCTAATTAGAACGACGTCGGAGGATCTAGGCTTACTTGACCTTTCGATGTCCAAGATGCATGTCCTACTAAGTGAAAAATAACTATTTTTTTCTATTTCTCGTTGAATGAATTGATTGTTAATACAATTATCACCAATCAGAAGTATATGCTTAAACTTGTTTTTTTTATTATTTTTATATTCACCGGAATGCATCTTCAACCCCTAAATTGGTAACTCTAGTATTTAATTATAAAAAGTAGACAAAGGAACGATATATTTCTAGTTATTTTTAATAATTTGACAGCTTTATGGTTGCTGCGAAAGGCGAGGTTCAATGGAAATCTGTAATGTATCATCATATCGGCCCCCTGGTTTGTTCACTGTTTCACCAACAACAAAACTTAAAGAGATCGGTTGGCCAACCGTAGCTGCATGACGTTGAATTCGTGCATCAAGCTGCTTAAGGCTAACTCTATCGTTGTCGAGAGAAAGTTGATATGGAATGTCCCATTTTGGGTCATTAGACTCATGTCGTAACATTCCTTGATGAGATGATTCCACAACGACAGTGTAAGCAGTATTGCTTTGAACCCATAGGTTGGGTGATGAGTTGATGATTTTGTTTGAATATAATGTTCCTAAATCAAGATCATAGTGTTGTTGCTGTAACCCATAAAAATGAATTTTCGCAGCCGACGGTACATTTACGGCGATAGGTAATGAGCTAGGGCTAATTTCTATTTGATTATTACCATAAACCTCCAAAAGACCTCGATAAGTTCCTGATGTTAACCATTGTTTGCTAGGGAAGCGCATTTGTACCGTTGCCGAAGGTTGACTGTCGGTTAAGGATAAATGCCATTGATTAGCCACCGACGTACCAAATTGTCCACTCCACTCAAATGTTAGTTTATCTTGAGCTGAACCTTTTAACGATCGGCTCGTGTCATCAAGTTGTAAAACTAAGTTCAGCTTACACTGTTCGCCGATTATATTTGCGCTAATGCGATAAGTACTTATCGTTGCGAAAGTACCTGCATTAAAGACGTCGTATTGTGATTGTGCTGATACTGGTTGAATAGATAATGAGCTAGCCTCACAAGCAAGGGCAGAAGGAAAACTGCTTAAGGCAAGTGAACTCCATGCAATACACATAAGTCGTTTAATCCACATACAGCTCTCCTAATCTGATCAAAGTGTCACTGCGTTCACTGAGGTTAATGATGACTGACTCTTGTTCTTTAGTATCGAGTATGAGCTGATATTGTCCAGGTTTTAATCCAGATATCGCAAATACGCCGTTACGATTTGTAAAAAATTCAATCGGTGATTGTTTTGTTTTACCAAGATACTGAGCAAAGCCTGCTACAAGTGAAATAGGACTGTTACTTTGACGATCGTATAGTTTACCAATAACTGTCAATACAGCATCGGAGCCTATCTGTAGCTGGAATCCTTTTTTATACCCTGGCTTAACCCAAAAAGCACCATCACCTAAGTTATACCCTGGTGGTAAATTTTCTACCTCGTAACTGATGATTTGACTATTATAAGCAACAAGGTCAGGGACCATGGCACTTGCGCCACCATCAAGGTAAACGCGTGCATGCTCGCCATCTCTAGTAGGGTCGATAGCAACTTCATTCTCTGCGAGACTATCGTGTTTACTGATAATGGCAAAGGCTTCACGAACCGGTCTGCCGATCGTTACGGATGAACCTGAAAATGCAAGAGCACTGCTTATTTTAATGTCAGTGCTATGGTTTCGTGTGTCGCCACTTATATCCTCCAGTCGCGAAGTATGACTCGCATTCAATTCGTAACGGTTTGCAGTATAGTTAACACCTACATCCATATCGGCATCATTTTCTCTGTTAGTAATGGCACTGGCAAAAGCTGATACACCACCAGTATTGCCAATATTATTTTGATAGCTGTAATCTAATGCTACCTCATCAAGCTCTGTTGAATAACGACCAACAACACGTGTTTGTCTGCTGAACGGCCAGCTTACTGTGAACGTGGAACTGATGTCATCGCCCCCACTTTCGTTATGTTGATAGCTAACACGCGCACTCCAAGTAGCTGGCGTATCAAATAATCCGGCCGATAGACTCGGACTAATAAGCCAATAATCATTTTCTTCGTCGATGCCAGAGCGATAGTTGAGGGTCATGGCTGCGCGTAAAGAACGGCTAAGATAAATGGAACCGAACGCAGAAGCATAGTGGGTTGTTAAATTTATATCGTTGTCGGAAGCGTCAAACCCAGTTACACCGGTAAAACTATTGGTTAAATATTCGTAACTGAAACTCAGCTGTGGCTCTAATGTGTTCGTTTGAGAAAACTCAGCATCGAACGCAACTTTATATGCATCACCACGTCCGAAAATTGGATGATCGCTGTGTGAAACATTTAACTCAGTGACGCCCCATGCGGAAGCGACCAGTGCTATAGCGCCATATTGAGATAAATCTTCACGGGTTTGGGAATTGACACCTAACGTTAACCAAGGTGAAACGCCAACATCAATATAACCATGAAAAATACGTTCATCGGTTAGGTATTCTAATTTTCCATTCTGGATTTCAGACGGTGCTCCATACATAACACTATATTCAAACTCACCGCTATTTAATAAGTCGTTTCCGGTCGCAATAGAAAATTCGATGCGTTCTTCATTACCTGAACGATCGGTAATGACTAATTCGATATCATTGCTACCCTGTGCAAGTGGTATGTCGCTAAGGTTATAACTACCAGCACCTAAGGTTAATCGCTGCACTGCAATACCATCAACATAAACATCGACATTTGAAGCTCTTTGAAGCGTAAATGATTGATTCGCACGTGGACGTACGTTTCTGGTTGGAATAAGTGTAAAATCACGAGTAATACCAATACCAAGAATGTCGGTTCCGTCTTGAAAGGCTTGACCACTATTGTACATGTCACCGAGTACAAGTCGTGTTCCTTGTTCAGGAGAGTCTATATTAAGGCGTGAGCCTTCTCTCACGTATTTAGAGTTTTGTTTGGAACTATTTTCTAATAATGATTCATACTCAAAGTTTAAATCACCAATATTGAGTGCCGAGTCGAATTGGCTACGATATAGATCCTCTCTAGATGACTTTTCCTCGATAAATCGACTTTCATTAGCGGACAGGGAGACATTAAGATACCCGCTAAACGTACTTGGCTCAGAATAATTATAAAAATCGTCTGATGCACGCATGGAAAGTTGTTGTATTAAGCTTAACTCTGGCGGTACAGTAATAATACATTCTAATGAAGAAATATCGAACTTAAGGCCTAATCCTGCGTGCTCGAAATGGCGTTGCGACAGCATTTCATTGTCCGTTGTGGCGCGTAGATTTTTAATACCTTCTTGAGTCACGATGGAAGAAAGAAGAGAAAGTGTACTTTCTTTTGGTAACAAAACTTGGTTGTCTGCAGTAATAGTAATATCTGCTTCACCTAATATTGTGTCACTTATCCTTAGTAAAGATGTCAGCTGAATATCTCGTCCTGTCGGGTTCAACACAATTTCCTGACTCAGTACGGAGAAAGTTAGAATGACATAACCAAAAAGCAACAAGACTAGAATATGTAACCAATGCTTTATTTTATAGTAGAAGTCAGTTTTCATGCCCATGGTAGGTGCCCACTGGTAAATGATTTAGAGAGGAATATAAAATAATAGTAGAACGTGGTGGGATAAATTGCTCACCTAAAGCTTCATGTACTTTTGGGCTGAGAGATTCAAGCCCCGAAAAATGAAGTAACGATGTATAGGTAAATCGCGTCCCTGAATTTGTGAGCGTCAGGTTGCCCTGTTCACCTATGTGCAGTGTCACATCTGGCTTGAGCGAAGATGAATGAACGTGCAAAAGAGCATTATAATGAATTTGTAAGTTAATACCTGTAGATAAAGTAGATAAACCAAGAGACTTCTCGGTTTTTGCGTTGTTTTGGTTGACGTTTGCTGCACTAAATCGAATGAAGTAACTCTGAGACGCTTCGAGTGAACTTTCACTTAACCATTGTATACGGAATACTTGCCGCTCACCGGGTGCTAACATCGCAGCAGGTGGAAACACCAGTATTTCTTCATTCGGTAAGTCCGATGTTTTAAAAGTGCCATTTGTTCGGAACTCCAAACGGCGAACGTTGGCTTCAAGAGGGAGCGTTTGTGTTGAGTTGTTAGTAACAACCAGTTGCGATGTTGTCCTGTGGTCAGTATTAAGTTCAATAACTGTTGGGGACAGTGTCACCCCAAACGTTTTTGCACAAAGAACGCAACAAACGAGCCCCCCAAAAATATAACGTTTCATCGCACGCATTACTTATCCTGTTCTATTTCAATCGACAGGGTATTCACATTGAAATCTTCAAGTGGCTGCATTTCAAAAAAACGGGTGGAATGCGGAAGCACTAACGTTCCAGGGATACGTTTAGCTATTTCTACTCCTTGTAAGTAAGCTGACTGTGTACCATCGGAAACTTTCCAAGTAGTGTTGGTTAACCGACCATAACTATTACCGCTATTCATCACTTCAAGGAGCCACTTATCATTTTTGTCGTTTTGTTTGATACTTTTCACCTCTAACTTAGCTGCTGTGTTTTGAGGACGCACGTTGATAAGCGTATTAAACTGAAGTAAAAGACTTACCTGCCCTTGATCGCTGCTCGCTCGTTGGACTTTTACTTGTTTTATAGCGATACGATACGCCTTAGATTCAGTGATTGATGGATCGCCTAAATACCGAACCATTATTGATTGTGACCGACCAGGCTCAATAATTGCGGTAACTGGGATTACTAATAACTCATCTTCAGCAGACGTAATCGTTTCTTTACCGTATTCATTCATTGTCATAAACAATGGATATAACTCAACGGTTAGTTGTTCGGGAGATGTGTTTTCGACCCGCATCGTCATTTGAGCTCGTTTTCCGAGAGGCGTCATTTCCGCAGACATTGGCTCTACTTTGAAAGCATGTGCGAACACACAAGTAAATGACAATAAACAAACAACGATCCATCGAAACATAATTGTGAGCTCCAAATTAAATACGGTTAATTAAGATTAAAGTAGGAGACTAAATAAGTCTCCTACTTATAAACCTCTAATTAGAGGTAATATTTACTGTCAAAGTATCTGAATAGCCACCTGCCCATGGAGAGGTCTCTGTAGTTGCGATATCAATGGTTGCAGCTACACCAGTAGCCAATGATCCGGAACCACCATAAGCATTACTGACTGAAACATCATTCAGACCAGGGCCACCAGGTGCATTAAGTGTAAATGAAGGTAATCCTGAAGGGTTAAACGTTGCGTCGTATTTAAGAGCGAAGTCTTCATTATCATCGGACTCTAGACCGCCCTCTGCACTTGTTAATGTCACAGTTGCACCATCAACGTCATTACATTTCATGCTAAGTCCACCAACAGAAATGTTTTGAATTTGAGATACGTTACCAAAGTCAATAAGTTGTGTTGAAAGACCTGTAACTTCACATACAGGAGAAACAAAACCAACTAATTGTACATCACCAGGTGCGGCGTGAACTTGAGTTCCAAAAATAGCGGTGACTGCTGCTGCACAGAGTGTTAGCTTTTTCATAAGAAATTCCTTTATCTTAGATTATTGGCTCGAATACGGCTGAGCTTATGTTTGTTAATCTGCAAGTGCCTTGCAGAAATCCTACTTTGTCACGCTATGAATTGAAGGATAGACTTCAATTTCAATAACGTCTTGGTAATAACCCGCAAAACGCAAGTTATTTTCGAGCGTTACCCTGAGATTCCCTTGTTGAGAAAAAGGAATAACACCAGAACTGTCTATCATTACTGGTGAGATGAGTTGACTGCTATGCCGATATTCGTGAAGGCGAAGCTCATCTACTTGTAATGACAAATTATAATTTTCAATAATATCAACCCCCTGCTGTTGGTGTTTTAGGCCACCATATTTAGAGTTGATGGACATACCTAAAGGACGGTTGCAATAGATATCAAACGGCAACGATTGCGCATTGTGTTGCTCGGAAAACGTCATCACGTTGCCAGAAAAAAAATTTATTTCACAACGATCTTTTATTTGACCTGTAACTCCCATCGTTAACGTATTAGCACTGACGCTTAATGAAAGTGACAGACTAAAAATTAACTGCATAGCCGTGAAGTTATAATGAGTCCAAAGCGTTCGATTCATTAGCTTACCTCGCTTCTATTGAATGAATGGAACTCGTTGCTTATCTACTCTGACTATAAGATCTACACAAAATGGTGAAGTAGTAAAAAAAGTTGATTATTAATGAGGAGTAGTAGATTTAGTATGATTTTAGTGTGTGGCATCGTGAGCAAATTTTAGGTAATAATCAGATATTCAACTAGATAGGTACTTATTATCCATCTGGTGGATAAAAATTAGATATTTACTATGTTGCTAATACGTAACTTCTAACTTAGCGTTCTGATTAAATTTCGGGGGATTACTATAAATAACTAGTTCAATCTCACCTTCATTATCATCGGTTTCAGTAGTTGCTCTCAGTACAACATTATCAAACCATCTAAAGGAAGGTATTGCTTGTATCGGTGGTCCGACAGGCTTCACTCAACCTATCTTGATGACATATCCCGATTCCAATAACGCATTATTCATAAACCGAAATTCATGAAGTATGTTGCTTTAAACACCATAGGTAGAGGAACCAACCTACCAGCTGCTTTTGAATTAAATGCTTAAAAACACTCCGGCCGGTACAATTTCCGCTCAATTAGGCAGAAACACCCACTAATCCACTTATCATGCCGAACTGCCATTATATTCAGGGCTAGATACTCTGAATAAACACCTTGTTATGACTCCGAGGCAAGATGATTCCCTACTCTTGGTAACACGTTTGGTATCGATAGAAAGCTTTTGTTACCAACATCTTTACCTCTTATCTGGTCGTACCTTTATAAGTTATTGACGTATTTATTTTTATTTAAAGCTCAATTCATTATCGAAAACATCGTTAATTAGTGATACTTTACAGCTGTTGCAGTAATTTAGGGACATATATCACATATACGGACGTGGTTTGCTTTGACGACACAACATAAGAAAAACAAGGTATATCAATAATGTCTATCAAGAACCTTTCTATAGCGAAGAAGATATCGCTATCATTTATACTCATTGCCATTGTCAACATTGCATTTGGCGTATTTTTATCTACAGAGCTCAAAAGCATCAAAACTGAGCTATTAAACTATACTGATGATACTCTCCCAGCAATGGAAAGAGTCGATGCGATTAGAGACGACTTATCTCGATGGCGCCGTGACCAGTTTGCCACTTACACCTATGAAGATGCCGGCAAAATCAGAAACAAAATCGCCAGTAATATTCGTGAGCGTGAAAAAATCAGTAAAGAGCTAGACGCTTATGGTGAGACGGTTTGGCCGGGTGAAGAACAGCAAACCTTCCAGCGCCTGCTGCGTCAGTGGAAAAAGTACTTGGTTACTATGGACCAATACAATGAAGCGATGATAGCCAATGACAAAAGCAAGGCCCACCCTATCTTAGTTAACTCTTTACCTGCTTTCGAAGCCGTTGACTCTGAGTTAGACGAGCTGATCCAACTGCTTAAAAGTGCAATGGACAATAACAGAACCAATATCCTTTCTTCTATAAACGGATTGAGCAACTCATCGATCGCGAGCAACGTGACAATTCTATTGATCATGGTGGGAATGACTTACGTCTTGACTCGCCTGATTTGTGGCCCGCTTAAACTCGTCGTTGAACAAGCAAACGCGATTGCTACCGGTGACTTATCGAATGATATTGATCGTAAGGCAATCGGTAATGACGAGCTTGGTGAACTGGCCGACGCCACCACTAAGATGCAAGACGACCTACGTCAAGTGATCGACAATGTTATCGCAGCGGTGACCCAGTTAAGTAGTGCGGTTGAAGAGATGAGCCAAGTCTCTGACATTTCAGCATCCGGCATGAAAGACCAACAGCTGCAAATCACTCACGTCGCAACTGCGATGACAGAAATGAAAGCAGCCGTAGCCGATGTGGCGCGGAACACTGAAGATTCAGCCAACCAAGCGAACGAGGCTAACCGCCGCACACAACACGGTGTGCGCGAAACTCAAAGCATGGTGGATGCGATTGGAGGGGTGGCAACTGTCATCGGTAACGCGGGTGATACGGTGGCTGAATTAGAGCAACAATCTAACAAGATCAATGTTATCGTCGATGTTATCCGTGAGATTGCCGATCAAACTAACTTGCTTGCACTTAATGCCGCTATCGAGGCTGCGCGAGCTGGTGAATCTGGTCGTGGTTTTGCCGTTGTGGCTGACGAAGTGCGCACACTTGCTGGTCGTACTCAAGATTCAACCAGCGAAATCACTTCGATCATTGAACAGCTACAATCTCTCGCGAAAGACGCAAAATCTGCCACTGAACTTTCGAGAAGCAGCATCTCAGAATGTGCAGACCAAGGTATTCAATCAAAACAGCTGATGAGCGATATTGAACACTCTATGTCTGATATCTCAGATATGGGCAGCCAAATCGCTACTGCTTGTAATCAACAAGACTCAGTAGCGGAAGAGCTTAACCGCAGTATTGAAAACATACATTTGGCCTCTCAAGAAGTCTCACAGGGTTCTGAGCAAACCGCTCAAGCTTGTCGTGAATTAAGCCAGCTATCTCTTTCTCTTCAAGATGTGATGAGCCGCTTCAAACTAAGCTAATCCATTGATTAAAAACGCTCCATACCATCACTTGGGGCGTTTTATTTCCTCAGGCACTCCCTGTATTCAATAAAATAATCAATACAAAAACGCGTACGGAGACTTTATGCGCTTAAATAAAACCTTACTATCATTGACCATTGCTACTGCCATCTTTGCTCCCACTATGCAAGCGACTGCTGCCCCTCTCCAAATCACTAACGCCGCGGCAAAGGCAGAGCAAGTTCAAAGCGCTAACGCATGGCTAGAGATAAACTTGGGCCAGTTTCGCGATAATATTGAGCAATTTAAATCGCACATGGATGGAACAACTAAAATCTGTGCCGTGATGAAGGCAGACGCATACGGCAATGGCATCGCTGGGCTCATGCCAACAATTATCGAACAACAAATCCCTTGTGTTGCGATTGCCAGTAATGCCGAAGCAAGAACAGTCCGAGACAGCGGTTTTAAAGGCCAACTTATGCGTGTACGCTCGGCTGACTTAGGTGAAATCGAAGCGGCAATGGACCTAAATATTGAAGAGCTTATTGGTACTGCTGAGCAAGCGAAAGCACTGTCTAAACTAGCCGAGAAAGCTGATAAAGAAATCAAAGTTCACCTAGCTTTAAACGATGGTGGTATGGGACGTAATGGCGTTGATATGACCACTCAAGAAGGCAAGCAAGAAGCTTTAGATATCACTCAACAAGCGGGCGTTAATATTGTTGGTATCATGACTCACTTCCCTAACTATAACGCAGATGAAGTGCGCGAAAAACTCAGCTCATTCAAAGACAGCTCTACATGGCTGATGAAAGAAGCTGACTTGAAACGCGAAAACATTCTGTTGCACGTTGCTAATTCGTATACCGCGATCAATGTACCAGAAGCACAGCTCGATATGGTTCGTCCAGGTGGCGTTTTATATGGTGATCTGCCAACTAACCCTGAATACCCTTCTATCATGTCTTTCAAAACGCGCGTAGCATCACTTCACCACCTGCCAGAAAATAGCACTGTCGGTTACGACAGCAGTTACAGAACAAGCAAAGAAAGCGTGATGGCAAACATTCCGGTTGGTTACTCTGACGGTTATCCGAGAAAAATGGGGAATACTGCAGAAGTGCTCATCAATGGCCAACGTGCGAAAGTCGCTGGTGTGGCCTCTATGAACACCACCATGGTAGATGTATCAGACATCAAAAATGTCACTCCTGGATCTGAAGTGGTGTTATTTGGCGCGCAGCAAGGTAAAACTATCTCCGCAGCTGAAATGGAAAAACATGCCGAGGTTATCTTCCCAGAACTATACACAGTCTGGGGTACGACGAACCCTCGCGTCTATGTAAAATAGCCCCTCTCGCGTATGCCTGACGGAACGAGAAAGCGAGTGCATGCTCGCTTTCTCGTTATTTCCGTGACCAAGTTGCTCATTAAACGTTAATCCTCAACGTTTTCTTTGTCACTATGGCTCATTTTATCTTTCTCGTTGTGTTTGAAAGCCCTCGCAATTGATGTTAAATATGCAGTTTACAAAAGAATAACAAAATTCTTCTATGGCTCTGCCCTTTTGCCTGCTGGCTAGGTACCTCTATGACAGAAAAAACTCAACACCTTCAACCTTCTTCGACTGAATTACATAAGTTTACTCGTCTCGACGTCTGGAATGGATTCACCCAACTTTTGCCTCTTTCCTTTTTTGTGGTGATATTTGGCCTCGCATTTGGCGTTGCTGCCGTACAAACCGGGCTTGATGCTTTTCCTACCATGCTAATGAGCACACTGGTTTTCGCGGGTGCTTCACAGTTTGCCACGTTAGATATGTGGGGAGCGGAAGTGCCGCTGATTCCTGTGCTTATCACGGTCTTTGCCATCAATGCGAGACACCTACTCATGGGCGCAACCCTCTACCCTTGGTTGCGACAGCTGCCACCAACTCAGCGATATAGCATGATGCTGGTCGCATCGGACGCAAACTGGGCAATGGCTCTTAATGCATTCGGAAGGAAAGAACCTGGGTTTGGTTTGCTGCTTGGCGGTGGCATTGCCATGTGGTCGTTTTGGATTATCGGCACTTGGATCGGTATTTACTTTGGTAATGCCATCAAAGATCCAGTAAGCCTTGGACTGGATATGGTCATGGGGTGTTTTTTACTCTCCATGGTAGTCGTTGGTCCTAAAAACTTACGTATCTTTGCTATTTGGGCCACTGCCGCGGCCTCCTCAATGCTTGCATATTGGTATTTACCAGAAAATAGCCACGTCGTGGTTGGCGCTATTACAGGTGGGGTTTTGGGCGCGTGTTGGAAGGAGAAGAAAGCATGAACATCGAAACAAGCGTAGGTGGCACGCTGCTGATTATCATTGCAATGGCGCTTGTGACTCTAATGACACGCTGGGGTGGCGTGTATGTGATGTCATTTATTCCAATTAGTCAACGCGTTCAACGTTTTATTACCGCGATGTCAGGCTCGGTATTAGTCGCCCTATTGGCTCCACTTGCGGTAGAAGGCGATGCTGGAGCTAGAACGGCTCTATTTACCACAGCTGTTGTGATGCTCATTGTCAAAAAGCCCTTACCAGCCATTGCCGCAGGGATCATCGCCGCCGCTGCAGTGCGAGCCATTTAGTTGCCCTTTGTTAAGTA
Organism: Vibrio sp. TAP-3B; assembly: GCF_057784735.1. Lineage (NCBI taxonomy): Bacteria > Pseudomonadati > Pseudomonadota > Gammaproteobacteria > Vibrionales > Vibrionaceae > Vibrio > Vibrio sp. TAP-3B. The sequence goes on from NZ_CM173496.1 coordinate 85,067, forward strand.
ACCCAGTCAAAATAATTAAGCCCTGATGACATGCTACTGACGTCATTAGGGCTTTTGCTTTATACCCAAGCATCTTGAAGGTACTTGGGTTTATTGATCAATGAGCCTCAATACTTGAAATCGATGACTATACACAACAGTTACAGTTGCGTTTATATTTGTCCATTTTACCGATACCTGGGTTGAAGGTATTGGTTGAATCTAGCTCATGATAGAACTTCTGGAGCGAGTTTTCAGCATCGTACAAGTGGCCAACATTGTGCTCTGCTGGGTATTTCGCACCTCGGCTGTTGAGGTGTTCTAGCATCAGCTTTTTCATCAATTTGGTGTCGGTTCCTTTTTTGAATATGTAGTCCTGATGGAACACAAAGCACATAAAGTGACCATAATAAAGCGCCTGAACAAGGTTCTTATTCACTTCTTCTGGCAAGGTCTCTAACCACTCTTCATCATTACGGCGCAGTGCGATATCCAGTGCAACGATATCTTCAACGTCTTTGCGATGAATCGTTTCGTAACGAATTGCAGCTCCTGCAGCGGCAAAGCGGTGCAAATAGGCTTTTTTACCCTCGTCCGGCGTACATTCGAAGAAGTCACTGTCTTCTTCTATTGCCCAGACTTCTTTCAGGTATTTTTGAGCTTCGGCAATACCACCATCACTCATTTTCAAAATCAAGTGGTGTTCGTACTTATCTCGAAACGCTAGCATTCGCTCAGGAAGATGCTGTGGAAATAGTTTACTTGCGTAGTAGAGAATCGTATCTGGGAGATATTTACTTACGAGTGGCAAGCGTTCTAACAAGTTCTCTACTTTGGCTTTTAGCGCAAACATTTTAGGCAACTTGTCTGTACCGAGTAAGTCGATGGATAAGAATACATCTTTGCCATATTTTTCTGCCATATTAAAAATATCGCGATGCAGGTACTCTCCCATCTCTGGCAAGTTACCAAACGTAGATAAGAAATCTTTTCTTAGCTGAGTCAGCTTGGCAGGGTCATTCGTGCCAAGATAAAAAACCTGTTCTTTTTCTGGTACTGGATAACTATCAACACGAACGGCAAATACACCTAATTTACCTGCGCAGCCACTTGCCTCAAACAGTCGACGCTCATCGGCATTAAAACGTGACGGAATATCGGAGGTGACGTCTCGCACACGATCATCGTATTCTTTGTCTGACGCCATTCGCTCATCGTGACTGATCTGAGCAGGGTCAAAATTGCCTTCTTGTAAATTCTGCAGGATTTCTTCTGGTGTCTCTCCTAATCCTTCAATACCAAGATGATTAACAAGATGAAGATTGCCTTGTTTATCGACCTGTGCATACATCGCGAGCTCGGTATACGCAGGGCCTCGTTTCACTAATGCACCGCCGGAGTTATTGGCGATACCACCGACTACGGTCGCGCCTAACGATGAAGAACCAATGATGGAATGCGGCGCTCTATTCACTGCCTTCAACTCTTTTTCCAATGAATGTAGGCTTGCACCAGGCAAGCAAACCACTTGCTTACCACCCTCTAACAGGTGAATTTTCTTGATTTTCGTAATATTGATCACAACCACATCACGATCATAATCGTTACCACTTGGCGCTGAGCCTTCGGTTAAACCCGTCTTGGCAGCCTGCATAATAATGATGCAATTTGCTTCGACGCACTGTTTAATCAGCTTCCACTGCTCTAGCAGAGTATTAGGGAATACGACCGCAAGCGCTGTACCGCTGCCTGAACGGAAACCCGATCGGTAGTATTTGGTTTTAACCTGATCAGTTAGAACGTTTTCATCCCCAACGATCGTTTTAAATGCTTTAATCAGCTGCTTTTGTTTCATATCCATATCTCTGGTTATTTTATTTCGCTCATCGATCCGCTATCGCAACGGTAATTTGCGTTTGAGTCACTATAAGCAGTCCGTTTCTTTGCGTCTATCTAAGTCAAACGTACAAATATTCACCACCAACAAACAAGCATAATAATTCTTTTATTTTCTGTTAGTTATCTTTTTTATGTGGCAATTTTAACGAAAGAAACAGACCGTTTCCTCAAAGAAACAATAGCAAAACCATTTATTAACAGTTGTGTGCAAGCTCGAGTTATCAAGATCACTGGCTGTAGGGCTGATAGCAGTTAAGTCGTTAAATTGAATGAACTATTTGAAATGTTCGTTGGAAACATAACCACAACACCAAAGTAACCATTAATGTGGTGTTGTTAGATTAAAATCGATGATTTTGACTTTGGAAACTCATATACAGATGCTCAATGAACATTTTTATTTTTTCTGGCTGTTGCCGAGTGTAAGGGTATACCGCATAAATACCGAGACACTTCGCCGTTTCATCTTTAAATAATTGAATTAGGTGACCTTTGTTCAGATCGTCATAAACCAGTACGCGTGGGACGTAAATGATCCCTTGCCCTAAGAGCGCGACATTTCTTAGTACGGAGGAATTATTGGTACAAAGGTTACCGTCTACCGTCATTTGATACACGTTACCACCCTCTTTAAACGCCCACTCACGAGCTCCCGTCTCTTGATAGGAATAGACGAGACAATTGTGTGTGTCTAAAACTTGGGGTTGTTTCGGAATACCATGTTTAGCAAGGTATTGAGGCGAGGCGCAGACAACCCAGTTGGCGTCCACCAGTTTTCTCGCAATTAGGCTAGAATCTGGTAGAACCCCCGTTCGAATGGCGAGATCAAACCGTTCATTCACAATGTCGACAAACCGATTATCAAGATCCATATCAATATTAATATCGGGATACTTTTGATTAAATTCATTGATCACGCTTGGAAGAATCAATTCACCAGAAATAGTAGGGACAGAAATTTTAATGCTTCCGGATAGGTTTTTACCTAATCCCACGATAGATTCTTCTGCGGTTGCAACGGCGTGATACACGGACTTGGCATGGCTGAAAAACGACTGACCCGCTTCTGTTAAAGTTAACGTGCGTGTCGTACGGTAGAGAAGCTGGACCCCGAGATCTTGTTCTAGTTTGGCGATACGTTTGCTGACAACCGATTTCGTCAGAGTCATTTGTTTCGCAGCCGCGCTAAATGAACCTTGCTCAACCAGATGATAAAAGATGATGTAGTCGTCGGTATTTCTCATGCTTCTGCGTCAAATCCTTTGGAAGCGTTATTGTAGGCAAGTAACGATAAGAGTACAGAAAGTATCATCACACTTATTCAATTGTATGGATTTTTAGTCGCAGTAAATCACGGTTTATTCTAGCTTGTGAAGTTCTGTTCCAAAATAATCTCAAGATACTGAGTTTGCGAGTGACGTGGTTTGCAAACACAACTGTTTGATTAATATAGATACAAAAAAACCAGCTTTCGCTGGTTTCATGTGGACGCTTAAAGCATCAAGATACCGCCATTAGCAATATCTGTATAATATGGAGGCGCCTCCCGGAGTCGAACCGAGGTCCACGGATTTGCAATCCGCTGCATAGCCACTCTGCCAAGGCGCCATTCTATCAACGCTTTACGAGGCCTACCTCGCTGCGTTGATTGCTACTTTACGGATTAAGAAAAGATAGTCAAACAAAAAGGTTTTATTCCCCGTTTGTTTGATTTGTTTTAAGCCAATTAGACGAAAGTTCGATCTAATTGGCTTAAAACGACACAATAAAAAACCTGGCTTCGGTGCTCAGTAGCTGAATATGTTTTGAGTGAACGTTATTGGTTACTAACACGTTTTAGCAGTCGTCCCACAACGTTGGGGTGGTATGACCAAGAATGATCAAACATCGACATTAATGCGGGGTTTCCGTATTTGGACAAGCTAATAGCATGGAAACGGTTCTTCTTTGATTTTAGCGCCTCAACTTTCGCGAGCAACTCATCTTGTTGTTTTGGCGCAATGAAGTCTGAAATCACCACCATGTCCGCATTCTTGTATTTATCGCCGTTCATTAAGTCAATGGACTTGATCAATGTCGGCTCTAAATCGGTGCCACCATGAAAGCTATAGGTTAAAAAGTCTGCCGCTTCACGCAGTCCATCTTGCTTGGTGAGCTCATAAGTAATGTGCTCTGTGGAAAAGATAATCACGTAACAATCACGCTGCTCGGCTAACGCAATTTGCATCAGAGCGTAAGCCATTGCTTTGGCGCATTGTTCAGGAAACCCGCTCATAGATCCGGAAGCGTCAACACAGACAATAAATGGGCCTTTCTCAATGTCCACCGCTTTGTTATCAGGTCGGTGCGCTTTGACTTTGCGCAAAGTTCGCGATTTTCCTTGCATGCGATAATTCATCAAACGTTTGTCGACTAAGTGTTTATAAAACACAACTTCCAGTTCAGGGTACGCCAAAAACATGGTTTCGTTAGGAAGCAACTTGTTTAAATCGTCACTTTCATGAATGCCGACAATGTCGTCTGTCGCTTCGTCACTCTTCTCCTCAACCATTTTCAGCTCTTCGGTAGGAGCTCGGTTTAGATCTGGGTCGTTAACTTGCCCTGCCATGCGACCAAGTTGCTCGGCGATTTCTTGTAAGCCTTGGTGTTTTTTCAAAAACTCTGCATGATGCTTCATCACCGTGAGGTCTGTTTTACTTAGCCTCGCAGAAGCCATATCCCACAAGCGCCCGACACTTTCAGCGTCGCCCGACTCTGTGACTTTATCCATATTACGCATGGTTTCCATACGCTGGTACAAATCATTGAGCACTTTCTCTTTGTTAGCTTCCAGTTCGTTGATTTGCGCTTGTTTAATCGCATTCGCTAAACTTTTATACCATTGATCGCAGAAGTAATGTGGGAACATCGGGTTATCCACCCCTTTGTTTTTATCCATCAACCCACGAGCTTGCATGTAAAACGCTGAATGCCATTCAAGTTTTTTGAGTACCTCCTCAATGTGTTCAAAAAACTCGTCTTCATCCCAGTGAATGACCTCTTGATACAAGGCTAACTCTTGTTGAAAACGCTCTGTATCACACACTTTGGTGATGCGCTTCTTCACGCTGCCCTGCCATTTTAACAAATGGCTTTTCACCGACGATTTCACGCCGTGATTCTCTGCCATCATCATCACTTGTGAACGAGCCATCAAGTCATTGACAGCACTGTCGATGATGCCTGAGTCAGCGACCATCAATGCCAAATTGAATCCGTCTGCACCTAACATGTCGTCCCCTTAAGCGAAAAACTGATGTAAGCTTTTAAAGCGCTGAATAATTTTCTCGCTTTCACTTTGGATAGACTCCAGTTGTTGACTGACCTGTTGCAAACTCGACTCCATTAAACGCGGTAATTCAGGATCAACAAAACTGTGTGGCAAAGCGCCATGGAAATTCGCTTTTACTTTGCGCATATGATGTTCCGCTTCACTCAATTGGTTTACTGCTTTTTCACTTTGCGCTAACCACTTCTGATACCGTTCAAGATCTAAACCCTTTTCGGTAACTAAACTAACCAGAACGCCTCGGTTCGCGATATCCCGAACGACCAAATTGCTCGCTGCATCGACATCAAAACGTAGACGGCACATGTTAGTGTTTTGGTTCACATAACCGTATACATCTCCGTAGCCATCTTTAATCACGCGCTCCAGCTCATCTTTTGGTAGATAAACCCAACGGCTATCACCTTTTTCAGATTCCGATACCGACATGTTGCTCTGCAAAATCACCAACTTGACTAAGTTGACAGCAGCACCAACTTTGTAGGTTTTTGCCTTAGACGTATCGAAACGCAGGGTTTCTTTACGCAAAATCCCTGTTGCCGCCTCTGGTGTCAGCGTCATGCGGTAAGCATCTTCAAGCTCGTGTTGAACGTCGATTAACGACTCACTGCAGTATTCAATTTCTTGCTCCACATCTTGTTGGTCAAAAGCGTGTTTGAGAGCAAACTCTTGAACTACCTCACGAACCACATCTCGTGACTCCGGATTGTTCCATAAACAATCTTGAAGAAGCAGCAAATCAAGCGGGTTAATTTCATCGCGCCCATTAAAGAATGCACTCGCCTTTAAGAGTTTTACCGCTTTCTTCCAGCGACGGTCAGACACATACATGTCAGTATTGGCCGCATCACCAAACTCCGCTTTGACTTTGCTTTCTAGCATCGTTTTTAATTGGAATAGCTTTTCGAATGCATTGTCAGTCAGCGTCAGTTTATCGAGTTGCTGTTGCCACTGGTGATATTCTTCATCGGTGATCGCTAACCCCTCTGGCACTTGCGCTTCTTGCGGGGTACCCACCGTCAGCATTGACTTGAAGTTTTGTTTGTTCTGAATCCGATTAACAAACACGCGCACCAACATACGGTCATAAAGAGCGTCTAGACCGCTCTCTTCATCGGGTAATTCGTTCGAGGCAGAAACAAGCAAACGCATTGGCACACGCTCAATATCACTGCCATTTTTGAACGTTTTTTCGTTTACCACTGTCAATAATGTATTCAAAATTGCAGGGCCCGCTTTCCAGATCTCATCTAAGAAAACAACTTGGGCTGTTGGTAGATAGCCTTTAGTTAGGCGAACATAGCGTCCGTTGTCTTTCAATTCTTGAATGCTTAATGGACCAAATACTTCTTCTGGTGTTGAAAATCTCGTCATTAAATATTCAAAATAACTACTATTATCAAAAGCTTGAATAAGACGTTTGGCAATTAAACTTTTTGCAATTCCAGGAGGGCCCAAAAGAAAGACACTTTCACCGGCAAGAGCAGCAAGAAGACATAATTTGATGGTGTGTTCACGTTCATAAACGCCATCAGTCAGCGCTTTAGCCAGTTTATTGATACGCTCAGAAAGAAGCGCTTTTTGGGCATTTGATGCAAATGAAGGTTGAATCATACATTCTCCGACGGCTTTAATGATGTTTTGTTATTGCTTTTATGCATTTGCTATCATTTTGTTGCGGTTGTATTTTGTTGGTTTTCTCTTATAACAGATGCTTAGCGCTTGCTTGGCTCGGCAATCAAAGTTTTCATTTATGAGACGCCGTTCACTGAGGAGGGCAAACGCTTTCGTAACGTGACAAAATTTTTACTTTTGTTTCTCAGCATTTGTGGTTAATGTGCAAAACACATCAATATGCGGTAAAGCTAGGATTAATCGCTGCATGAGCAAAACTATTCATAAGTGGAAGCAAATTTCTCTCGTTGAAGAACAAGTTATGCTTCCAACGGGGCAGGCAATTATACATACCACTATTCACCACCCTGGGGCTGCGGTAATTCTGCCTATTACCACAGATGGTGAAGTGGTCCTTGTTAATCAATTTCGGCCTTCTCTTAATAAGTGGCTTTTAGAGCTGCCTGCAGGCACGCGTGAAAGTGAAGAAGAACCTCTCTGCTGCGCCCAAAGAGAGTTAGAAGAAGAAACCGGATTCAGCGCAGAGAAGTTTACTTCCCTCGGCCAAGTAACTCCTCTTGCTGGTTTCTGTGATGAAATTCAGTACTTGTTTGTCGCAGAAAAGCTCAGCAAAACCAATCGCTACGAATGTGACCATGACGAAGTGATTGAGGTTGTGACGCTGTCACTCAGCGAGCTTGAAGACAAGATCATCGACGGCACAATTACGGATGCCAAAACTATTGCTTGCCTAAGCAAAGCGCGCCTTTGCGGCTACCTTTAGGACTTTTGACCAAGGAGATATTCATGGATTTTCGATCAGATACCGTCACTCAACCTACTCAAGCCATGCGACAAGCTATGTTTACCGCACCAGTTGGTGATGATGTGTATGGTGATGACCCAACGGTCAATGCATTAGAAGAGTTTGCTGCTGAACTGGCGGGATTTGAAGCAGCCTTGTTTACCACGTCAGGAACTCAAGCAAACTTGCTGGGGTTAATGGCCCACTGCGAGCGCGGTGATGAATACCTATGCGGGCAGCAAGCGCACAATTATAAGTACGAAGCTGGCGGCGCGGCAGTGCTGGGGTCAATTCAACCTCAACCCATACAAAATAATCCCGATGCCACGTTACCATTTGATAAGCTAGAATCTGCCATTAAACCAGACGACTGTCACTTTGCTCGTACTAAGTTGCTCAGCTTAGAAAATACAATTAACGGTAAGGTATTGCCTTTATCTTACCTCGCAGAAGCACGTGACTTTGTTAATAAACACAACTTGAAACTGCACCTTGATGGCGCTCGCGTTTTTAATGCGGCCGTTGCACTGGATGTGCCAGTAAAAGAGGTTGGCCAGTACTTTGATTCGATGACCATTTGTCTATCAAAGGGCCTCGCAGCTCCAGTAGGCTCATTGTTGCTTGGCTCGGCGGAATATATCGCCAAAGCGAGACGTTTGAGAAAAATGGTAGGTGGTGGCATGCGCCAAGCGGGCATTCTAGCCGCAGCAGGTAAACTCGCTATCACGGAACAAGTCGCACAATTAAAACAAGATCACATCAATGCCAAAACGTTAGCTGCAGGTTTGGCTGAGCTTCCTGGGTTCTCGGTCAACCCTGATTTTGTTCAAACGAACATTGTTTTCGCAAAGCTGGATCCACAAGTAGACATCCGGACCATCGCTGAAAAACTAAAAGCGCAAGGCATTATTATCACCGCCAGCAACCCAGTTCGTTTTGTTACACACAAAGATATCTCGGCACAAGATATCGACACTTTTCTCTCTCACCTTAACTCTCTACTTTAATTTGATTTTGATCATTGAGCTTCCCCTTAGGGGAAGCTTTATGGTAATCCCATTACCTACTGTCAAATAGAGAACTATTCATGCTCAGATTCGTGTTTTTTGCCTCTCTTCTTTTTTCTTCGGTAGTTTCTGCTGAGTCTTTCGGGGATGCAGATAAAGGCAAAATTAAATCGCCAAGTTGTGTCTATTGCCATGGCACCAACGGTATAGCAGAGAACGACGCTTATCCAAGCCTTGCGGGTCAGAATGCACCGTATCTTTACAACGCGATGAAAGCCTATCAGTCAGGTGAGCGTGAAGGCCCTCTTGCCGATATGATGGAGGCACAATTAAGAATGCTAGATGATGAAGACCTCCGCGACGTGGCTGCATTTTTCGCAGAGAAAAAACGCAATTAATTGGTTTTCCCACTTCAAAAAACCTCAAAAATAACGTAATTGCTCAATACCAATACTTCCTGTATTGGCATTTAAAGGTGAAATAGCTGATAAGAAAATCATGCTCACTGCGGGTCTTCATCTCCTTCTGAAATGAAGACCCTAGAGGTAAATGAACGAATGGAATCTCCAACCTACCATTAGTACTTTATTGAGCTTGATCGACAAGGATCAATTCATCAAGTTCAAAGCCTTTTTCTTTGGCTACTTGCTTAAAGCGTTCTACGATTGCTTGATCGACGGTTGGCGTTCTGGAAAGCAGCCATAAGTAATCGTGATTGTAGCCCGATATAAATGCATAATCGTAGTTCTCACCTAACTCAAATACGATATAGGATGAGTAAAAGGGTCCAAAGAATGAGACCTTCAGGTGGCCAATGTTTTCATCTTCGACAAAATAGGCTTTTCCTTCGGCTTGTGTCCACGCTTGATCTTCTTCCGAGTACCCTTGGTTTATCACTCTCACACCGCCATCTTCACGGCGTTGGTATTCAGCGGTCACGTGCGATAAACCGCGTTCAAATGAATGGTCAAGACGTGCAATCTCGTACCACTTACCTAAGTAAGGCTGTAAATCGAAGTTGTCTACTGGTTCCACGCCACTGGGTTTGGAAGTGCAGCCAAACAAAGTCGCAAGTGATAAAAATAAAATTGTCTTTAGCGCTCTCATACAACAACCTAAATCTGAATTAGTGACTGATTTCACTATAGAAGGCAAAGAATCGATCAAAAAGCTGGCAAAACAATCAAGTTTGCCAGCTTTTGGTTTTCTTGAAACGCGGTTATTGCTGCAACCTTTCTGTTGCTTCAACAACTTTTGAGAAGTCTAGACCCAGCTCTTCTACGGCTTCTTTAATCAGCGCTGGGTTTTGCATTACCTGTGCCATCAGAGCTTGAAGCTTATCTTGTGGAAGACCTAACTCGCTGACCGTTGCCATTGCAGCCAAAGGGTTTTGAGTTAATGCCTGAAATAGCTCGTGGATTTGCTCATCGCTAATATTGTTCTCTTTTAAGATCGCAAGAATCGGGTTCATCAAATTACCTTTATATACTATATAAAACAGACCGGCAGTTTATCATTAGGTATTCGCTTTGTACTAGCAACTTGCACATCGTCACTTCGTAGGCTCAACTCCTTCCTTTGAAGAGCGCAACCTGCGATTACTGGTTTTTCAGATACAAAAAAGCGCCTTCGATGAGGCGCTTTAGGGTTAGTTAAATTAACCGCCGGCTAATTTAACTGTCATGCCTTTTTTTTCAAGATGCGCTTTGATCTTGTCTCGAGCGTCACCTTGAATTTCTATGCTGCCGTCTTTTACCGAGCCGCCACAGCCACATACTTTTTTAAGTTCTGCTGCTAGTAGTTTTAGCGGTGCATCATCCAAGTCTAACCCCGTAATAATGCATACGCCTTTGCCTTTTCGTCCTTTAGTTTGGCGCTGAACTCTTACGATACCATCGCCTTTAGGACGGTTTACTTTTTCTTCTTCCGGTTTAATTCGACCGGTTTCCGTTGAATATACCAAGGTCATTCTATTGTTTCTTTTGTTGTTGTGCTTGCATCGCTTTTTGCATTGCAACCAAATAAGCTTCGATATGGCGTTGAATCGCAGTTTTACTGCCTTTAATTAGCTTACCATTGAACATACAATACCAAGCATTGAGTTCGCCTGTATCGTTTTTAATAGTATAGCCGTTAAAAACTTCAGATTGTTGCATTCCGCCTGTATGCAGCGCTCTTTGATCAAGCGCCGCAAACTCTTTCGGGTCGATGATTGATGCGGTATCGCACCACCAATCTATACTCTTCTTTACCGCCGTCAAACTACCTTGTAAAACGTGGTGTTTGATTTTAACCTTCCAAATACTGCCGTCTGGCCCGCCTGATTGCAGATTAAAACCTCTATAATTTGAAATCGCCATACCATTGAGTCATCTGTTTAATGCGTTAATATCATCATAATTGTTACTGAGCATTATTCAAATATAGCTTGAACAAACCTTGCTCAATCAAACAATTTTTAACACAAAACAGGCCTCAATAACGTTAATCACTTTGCACTATTTATGCAACATTCGAGGAATTCATGGAACTTGTGGCCATTGTTTTGAAGCATTTTAGGGAACATAGAGATTGGCGTCATGCCTGGGAATGTGTTGACTTCGTTTAGGTATATCTTGGCGTCTTCTGTCAAGAAAAAATCGATGCGAGATAAATGACGAAGGTTCATCTGTTTAAATACGGTTTCAGAAGCGTGTTGAATTGCTTCTAACTGCTCTTGTGTTAGATTTTTGGCTTCCACTTCCGTCAATGAGTGACTAGCACTGCTGTATTTTTCATCGTATGAATAAAAGGCACCATCCGGTGCAATCACTTCACCTGGTTTAGTAATGTGAAGCTGACCATTCATCTCATACGCTGCGACTTCCAACTCTCTTGGCTTCACTGCTTTTTCCACTAGAACTTGATCTGAGAACCCAAAAGCATCATTCACAGCAGCCGCTAATGCCTCTCGCTCCATGACACTGTAACAACCGACAGATGAGCCTTGACGCGCCGCCTTTACAAAGACTTTTCCCCATTTTTCAAACATTTTTAACGCTTGAATGTGCGCTTCTTCGTCATTACGAGTCAGAAACAAGTATGGTGTATTGGGAATACTAAGAGCGTCATACCAAAGCTTAGATGTAATTTTATTAAAACTATTGCTGCTCGCTTCAGGACCACAGCCGAGATAAGGGATACCTGCAATTTCAAACAAAGATTGGATATCACCAGTCTCTCCTGGAAAACCGTGTATGCAAGGTATGACGAAGTCAATGGTTTGACTCGACTCACTGGTACACAACTGTTTGCTATTCAGATCCAAATAAACCAACTCATCTTGAGCGGTCATCCAACCTTCGCTTTTTATTTCTACACGGATAACTTTCACATTTTCGATAAGATTTAGCTGTTGCTCAACAAAGTTTGCAGACAACAATGAAATCTCGTGCTCAGAAGAGCCGCCGCCGCATAGAAGAAGAATATTTTTAATCATGGATCAATCTTTCCGTGACCTACAAAAGATACTATTTATTATGATAAACCTTTGAAGTGTGACGTACAGTAATTTTAATGTGAGGAATTCTGTTTGAATAGGATTTAAGCAAAAAATAAGGGAGCGAATAGCTCCCTTATTTGATTTGTTAGTTTAACTTGTTAAGTGTTGGATAAGCCGACTTTTTGATGGCATCAATGCTCTTAACAAATGGCTTCAATTGTTGGAATTGAGCCGGCAGTGTTGAGATGGCTTGTTTTGCTTCATCACTTGTTGCGTAGTCACCGTAAAGCACAGAGAACCACTTGGTACCGTTAACAACTTTATAGTTCTCCCAAATTGGTTGTTCACTTTGTGGCAGTTTATTGGCAAATTGGTCAACTTTAGCTTGGCTACCCAACGCGACTACCTGAATGGTGTAACCAAATCGCTGAATGTCTGTTTGATTCTTGCTTGGCGGTATAACCTTAACTGGTTTAGCCTGCTTTTTAGGCGTTAACTTAACGACTCTTTTCTCTTCAGGCTTTGCCGTCATTTTCACAACAGTTGGTTCTACATCTCTTTCCACTACTGCATTTTCAGACGCCATAATAGGCTTAGATACACGGTCTGATTTGTAATCCTCTCGGTGGCTTTCAGAAGTGACATCTGTGATGTAAGTTTCCGATGCACAAGCAGAAAGTAAGACTGACAAGCCGATGATTGCGATTTTTTTCATGAAGTAACAAACGCTCTGGATAAATATTAAGATAAATCATGCCGATAGCAGACTCGTTTATCAAGCATCAAATACAATAATCTGTGATTTTGATGTGATGAATAACACAAACTCCATAAGCATCGTCCACATTTTCTCCAATGTCCGGTGAGAAGACGTTTTATCAGCCAGTTATTCGTTTATGATTGTTGATATTGATAGAGAAGTTCGACGTGCTAAAGGCTGGGGAGTCAGCATGAATAAACTACATAAACTCTTTAAACCCAACTCTGTGGCCGTTATTGGGGCATCTCAAAAAGCATTGCGTGCAGGGCATGTTGTTATGCGCAATCTTCTGCAAAGCGGTTTTGGCGGTGCTATCATGCCAGTTACACCAAAATATAAAGCCGTGTCTGGTGTGATTGCTTATCCGGATGTTGCTGCCCTACCCTATACGCCTGATATCGCTATTTTATGCACCAATGCTTCTCGTAATGAACAACTGCTAAAAGAGTTAGATGAACGAGGCACGCCATTCGCGATTGTTATTTCAGACGATACTCAATATCTTAATATTTCCTCGCTCAATATTCGTGTTTTAGGCCCTAACAGTTTAGGGATTATTCTGCCTTGGAATAACTTCAACTGTACGTTTTCTCCCGTTGCGGCTAAGCCCGGAAAAATCGCATTCATTTCACAATCCGCAGCGGTATGTACCACAGTTCTGGATTGGGCCAATGATAAAAATATCGGCTTTTCTTCGTTTATTTCTATTGGTCGTGGCCAGGATATCGATTTTGCCGATTTACTCGATTACTTGAGTATGGATGGGAACACCGAAGCGATATTGCTGTATGTGGATTCTATCCAAGATGCGCGTCGATTCATGTCGGCAGCTCGAGCAGCCTCTCGTAACCGCCGAATTCTGGTTTTAAAAGCAGGTCGCTCGAAAGAAAAGAACACGTTTGACCAACAAGACGGCGACACACTGGATGTCATCTACGATTCGGCTATTCGCAGAACGGGTATGCTACGAGTAAGCAATACACATGAGCTATTTGCGGCAGTAGAAACCCTGACACATTCGGTGCCACTTCGAGGGGAGCGTCTGGCGATCATCACCAATGGCGGAGGCCCCGCTTTGATGTCTGTAGACACCTTAATCGAGCGCGGCGGTAAACTTGCAACACTGGATGAAGCTTCGGCTGAACAATTGAAAGCTGTTCTTCCTAAAAATTGGCGCCAAATAAACCCGATAGACCTCTCTGGTGATGCGACTAAAAAGCGCTATATCGATACACTTAATGCTCTGATGAATAACGATTGTGCTGATGCGATTTTGATTATGCACAGCCCGTCTGCAGTTTCAGATCCCCTCGACACCGCACAAGCGCTCATAGAGGCAATCAAAGCTCACCCGAGGCATAAACATTTCAACATTCTGACGAATTGGTCGGGAGAACAAACGTCTCGCGAAGCTAGACTAGCATTTACACAGGCTGGAATTCCGACTTATCGAACGCCAGAAAGCGCGGTTGTTGCATATATGCACCTTGTGGAGTACAGGCGCAACCAAAAGCAATTAATGGAGACTCCTACAACCGCAGAGCCATTACACTCGGGTAGTGTTAGTTCCGCCAAAGAGTGGGTAGACCATAAATTACTGGATAAAAACACAGTCACGCTCGATACGCACCAAACGAGCCCATTATTTAAACTGTTTGGCTTTAATGTGCTGCCGACGTGGATTGCTTCCGATGAAATAGAAGCCGTACATATGGCAGAGAACATTGGTTACCCAGTCGCCGTAAAACTTCGCTCTCCCGATATCCCACATAAGTCGGATGTTCACGGCGTGGCGCTTAACTTGAGAAACAGCAGCGAGGTTTCTAATGCAGCCCAATCTATTTTAGATAGAGCTAGGCTTAGTTACCCTTCAGCAAATGTACATGGTTTATTAGTGCAAGGTATGGCCAAGCTAGGTAGCGCCGAAGAACTACGGATTAGCATTGCAGTTGATAAAGTATTTGGGCCCGTGATCCTATTAGGTCAAGGGGGATCAGAATGGAATATCGCGCAGGATGCAGTCGCAGCGTTACCACCGTTAAACATGACGTTAGCGCGTTACTTGGTGGTGGTGGCGTTAAAGTCAGGCAAGATTCGCTTGCAGAAACACAAAGACGCCATTGATATTGCCGAGCTCTCTAAGTTCTTAGTTCGTATCTCCCAAATGGCGGTTGAGTTACCGGAAATACAAAAGCTGGACATCCATCCAGTTCTGGTATCAGAACGCGACTTAACTATCATTGATGCAGACATCACATTATCAAAATACGAGGGCGACGCGCAGAAGCGTCTTGCCATTCGTCCTTTCCCTGCCGAATTTGTTGAAACAGTTACACTTCGCGATGGCCAACCTATTCTACTTCGTCCTATTTTGCCTGAAGATGAGCCACTCCATGCGCAATTCATTAATAGCGTATCTAAAGAAGATCTGTATAGGCGTTTTTTCTCTGAAGTTGGCGAATTTAATCACGAAGCCTTAGCAAATTTCACACAAATAGATTATGACCGAGAAATGGCGTTTGTTGCCGTTGCTTTTGATAAGAGTGGGCCATCGATCATTGGCGTTGCTCGGGCACTGATTACACCAGATAATAGTGATGCTGAGTTTGCTATTTTGGTTCGCTCTGATTTGAAAGGTAAGGGCTTAGGGAAAGTGCTGATGCAGAAAATCATCAGTTACTGCAAAATTAAAGGCACTAAACAGATGTCAGGGATGACAATGCCCACTAACCGAGGCATGTTAATGTTGGCGCAGAGTCTTGGCTTTGAATTGGATGTCCAATTTGCTGATGGTACCGCAGACATGGTGTTACCATTGAACTAGATAAGACTTCCTTTTCTTATATTTATTCAACTTCTTAGGTTCAGTGGACATTGTAATATCAATGTTCGTTCTGAATCTAAGAAGCAAACCGTGACGTTGTTATTTTAATTTCCAGTTCTTTTTCAAGTATTGAATACACCAAGACTTTGCTTCACCCATAGTATTTCTGCGCCATGCTAAGATAATATCCATCGGTTGCTCTTCTGTTCCTTCAATTCTCTTTAGTACCCCACTATCAATGAGTGGTTGTGCAATTTGGCTTGGTAGCGTGCCAATACCTAGTCCTGCCGTTAATGCGTCCACTTTAGCGGTAAAGTTTGTGACAGTTAATCGAGGCTGTTTTTGAATGATATTGATTGAGAGTGCTGGCTGTTCACGTGCAGTATCAGCAATTGCGATGATCCGGTATTTCTCTCTTGCTGCTTCATCGAACTGACCACTGCGCTTATGTACATAGTGCTCAGCTGCCGCGACCCAAACCATAGCCATTTTTCCGATTTTTTCAGATTTAACTTCTTGCGGTAACGTATTCGAGCGATGGACAAATCAATAAGTCGGCTCTCCCAGAGTTGAGAGATTCCCAGCTCCCAGCAAGAATCTCCTCCTGTAGTCGTACTCGTGTCGAGCTGACTTCAGCCAGCGCATCAACCATTGGGAAAAAATTAGAGATAGGAATGATGCCATCAAATGCGATAGTGATGTCCAACTCCCATCCATTAGCCAGTAATGTGGCATCATTAACGAGTTTTTCACTGGCCTGCAAAATGGCTCTCCCCCTTTCTAGGATGAGTTTGCCTGCTTCAGTAAAATGCGCCTTGTGACCAGAACGGTCAAAGATAATAATATCTAAATCTTGTTCGAGTTTTTGGATCTGATAACTCAGTGATGATGGGGCTCTGTCTAACTCATTCGCAGCAGCAGCAAAACTGCCTCTTCGGTCGATAGCATCCAGTATATGGAGCGCTTCTAGTGTTATTGGGCTCTGCACATGAACTCTCTTAACGTGATTTACACCGCGCTGATGGTCTTATCAAGATAATATAACTTTAAACAATATAACACATTGATTCGTGAAGACTAGAAAGGCGCTTAATTGTTGAAAATAAGTTTATAAAAACACAAAAGCCAGCTTAGTGCTGGCTTTATTTTGGCTTTCATTTCTAAAATGTTAAGAAAAGTATGGAAAATGAAAGTTTACTGTTTTGCCATCTCTTTTTTCACCATCACTGCAGCAGCGACGATGAATGTGATGATTAGACCGAGCTCCATGAACTACCCCAATAGTTATGAGAAAATTTACGACTCAAATTAAGAGTCGTACATATTTTAACAGCTCTATATATAGTTGCTACCTTTTAACCACTAATTTAGGTTTTTTCCCGATTTAGATCAAAAAAGACGCAGCAACGCGTCTTTTTTTGTTATTAATATGTAAATTCCGATTAAGCGCTTGGATAACCTTGGGGGTTATTTAATTGCCAACGCCATGTATCTCGCGTCATTTCTTCAAGAGTGCGTGATGCTTCCCAGCCTAACTCATTCATTGCTTTCGACGGGTCAGCCCAACACTCTGCAATATCTCCAGGACGGCGCTCTACCAATTGATACGGAATATTTTTACCACTCACTCTTTCAAAGGCTTGCACCATTTCAAGAACACTGTAGCCATTACCTGTACCAAGGTTATAGATATGAAGGCCGGCTTTGCTGCCTACCTGTTTCAGCGCCGCCACGTGGCCGTCAGATAAGTCCATCACATGGATATAATCACGTACGCCAGTACCATCTTTCGTTGGGTAATCGCTACCAAAGACAGAAAGGAATTCACGACGCCCTACCGCGACCTGAGAAATAAATGGCATTAAGTTATTTGGAATACCTTGAGGGTCTTCACCTAGCTCACCTGTTGGGTGTGAACCGACAGGATTGAAATAGCGAAGCAATGTAATACTCCAATCTGGATTTGCTTTTTGGAAATCAGTTAAACACTCTTCCACCATCAACTTGCTGCGACCATAAGGATTAGTCGCGCTGGTAGGAAAGTCTTCTGTGATGGGAACGGTGGCAGGATCTCCGTACACTGTTGCTGAAGAGCTGAATACTAACGATTTCACACCAGCTTCACGCATCGCATCAACTAATACAAGTGTGCCATTTACGTTATTATCATAATATTCTAGTGGCTTAGCTACGGATTCACCTACAGCTTTTAGGCCTGCAAAATGGATAACGGCTTCAATATCGTATGCTGTGAGTGCATCAACCATGGCTGGTTTATCTCGAATATCCGCTTGAATGAATGCCGGCTTAACACCACATACCTTTTCAATCCGGCTCAATACGGTTGATTTACTGTTGTACAGGTTATCTAGAATAACGGGAGTCATTCCTGCTTCGATCATTTGAATGCAAGTATGGCTACCGATATAGCCCATACCTCCCGTAACAAGTACTTTCATTTTATAATTCCTTTTGACGCGAATCGGTTTAGTCTAAAGCTTTAGTGCTATGATTTAAACGGTCTCCTGTAATTCACATCCTATCAATATTGCTTGCCCTTTTCCGGCTTTCTTTGCTTGATACATTGCAGTATCTGCGCTTTTCAAAATTCGCGTTGCGTCCCGTTCATTAACACCCACTAATTTGACACCAATACTGACACCCACTCTAAGGTCGTTGTCTTTGTATTCTATTGGCGCGCATACATTATCTAATAACTGTTCTGCGATCCGAGTAACCACTTTTTGGTTGGCAGGGTTCACCAACATAACAAACTCATCCCCAGAAAGTCTTGCGATTAAATCACTGTGCCTTGTTGCTGATGTCAGACGTTCCGCTACTTTTTTCAGAACTTCGTCACCGGCATCGTGCCCGTAGGTGTCGTTCACCTCTTTAAAACCATCTAAATCAAGATAAAGCACCGCGAATTCATCACGCAAGTACACTGATCTTTGCACCAATTTTTCTAGCTGCAAATGAAATTTCGAACGATTGGCTAATCCTGTGAGCGCATCATGATGAGCTAAGTATTCTAAACGCTCCATCTCTTTTGCGCCGGAGAGATCGGTAAGCATAATGACAAGATCATAAAATCCGTGATCTTCACATTTAACGATGCGATTTACCTTTGCAAACATTGGTACCAATTGACCTAGTTGGTTTTGCTCTATGACTTCCCCTTGCCAGACGCCGTAGTTTTCGATCGACTCAATGATATTTGGCATCATTTCCTGCAATTTGCGCCATTTTAGTGTTTGAATGAAAGATTTTCCTACAAGTTGATCAGCCTCTAGCCCTACCAGCTTGGTCACTGCGGGGTTTACCATTGTAATGACTCCACGATGATTAAGCACAACCAAGCCATCTTGACTACTCTCAAAAACACGACCAGCAACACGCTGCCTGTTCATCGCTTCTTCAATTTCAGTAATATCTTGAATAGAGAATAGTAGATAGCCATGACTGGAGAAACGACGACTCGTTAAACTTAACTGTTGCTGATTATCGATATTTTGCAGATGAATATCATCACACTCTAACCCTCGGCTGAGTATTTGGCTCAATTCATTTGGTGTCTTGGTTTTAATCAAGTCACGAATGCTTGCGTGTTCAAGTTCTTTTGGTTTTTTTTGAAATATTTGATGAGTTGCAGTGTTGCAATAAATAATACAGCCAAGATTGTCGGTAATTACCAATGCCTGCTGAACCGACTCTAGCACCCCTTCAAAAAACGCCTTTTTTTGTTCGAGTGTTTCCAGCGAGTACTGACGTTGCTTCTCTCGTTTTTTCAACAGATTCATCATTCGGTTAAAAGAATGCGCGAGATCACCCATTTCGTCTTTGGAGTAATAACGAACTTCAACATGGGTAGTTTGTCCATTCGTGAGATTGTCTATACCGTACTTTAGCTCAAGTATGGGTTTTAGGATAAGTCGCTCAATACTGATGTAAAAAATCGCACCACCAGCGACAAGCAGGAAAAAGAGTATTATACCGTCTTGCTGTATAGGCTGATGTGCATCAAAAATTGGTTGGTGCGACAGCGTGACTTTTATGGTCCCGATTACATGCCCGTCATGAACAATAGGTTCTAATACATATAGAAACTTAGCGAACAGCGCATAGCCTAATGCAGGTAATTGACTTAGTTCATTTTGGTTTGGAACTGGCGCTGAGAGATCGCGTTCTTCTAAGACAACAAAGGGTTGGTCATCTTGGTCGTATAACTTTACTCGAGCGACATTGGGTTGTGTTAAAAAACTGGCAAGAATTGTTTGGGCTTTTTGCTTGTTCTTTGTTGTAAGCGCATCTTTAATTGAGAAAGAAACGTTGTTAATCCAATTTTTGGTCTGTTCAACCAACTCATGCTTTGATGATTGGTATGCAGTATACGAAGTGTAACCTTTTGAGATAACAAAGATAGTCGTGATAAATACCAGAATCGGCAAGATAAGCTTTGCTCGTAATGACATATATATTCCTGTCGGAAGACAACAACCAAATCACAGACATGTGATTGTGCAACCTATCACCCATTAAGGGTGGGAAGATTAACACGATGTTAAGATAAAATAACTTTAGATTCTCAAAAATGGGATTAAAACTGAACGAAACATCTTAAAGTTCGGACCAATTCAAAGAGCACTTCGCTCTTTCTAGGCTCAGTGATCTTGTTCGCCGCACATTTGGCACTCAACCTCACTCTCATCCTGGAAGAATGAACTAAGTCACTGAACCGGGATGCATTTTCCTGCATCGTGAAATAATAGCCTGTACAAAAAAGAAGCGTATGACATTGAATAAACAGCAACTTACACTAAATTGTGATATGGGCGAGAGCTTTGGCTATTGGTCAATGGGCGCTGATGAAGACGTGATGCCTCATATCGATATGGCCAATATTGCTTGCGGATTTCACGCATCCGACCCTAATGTGATGCATGACACCATCACCCTTGCCAACGACCACGATGTTGATATTGGTGCTCATCCTAGTTATGCCGACCTTCAAGGGTTTGGTCGGCGTAGTATCAACATGACGGGTGATGAAATTACCAATATGGTCATCTATCAAGTTGGAGCACTTCAAGCCCTTTGTCGAGCGCAATGCACTGATATTCGCTACATTAAGCCTCATGGCGCGTTGTATAACGACATGATGAAAAGTGATGCAATACTGCGAGCGGTAGTTAAAGCTGCAGCCCTTTTTAAAGTACCTCTCATGATCCTTGCCTCACAAGAAAATGAAAAGTACCTAGAAATCGCGGATGATTTCGACGTCCCTTTATTGTTTGAAGTCTTTGCCGACAGGCAGTACCAAGACGATGGGATGCTCACGCCAAGAACACAACCAAATGCAGTATTAACATCTGAACATGCCATACTTGAACAAGTACGTTCCCTCGCTGACTCTGGCCGAGTAAAAGCGGCATCAGGTAGTTATATTTCACTGGAGGCTGATACGATTTGTGTTCATGGCGATAACAAGGAGTCAGTCATCTTAATCCAGAAGATCCGCCAGAGTTTGTATGCAGGAGGGAATTAATGCATCAAAAACGATTTAGTATATCTTGGGTTTCCGAATGTAGTCTCTTGGTCAAGTTCGACGAACGTATTTCTGAAAAAGAAGTGGGTGAATTAGCTCGTAAAATAAAACACATTTTGGCCAAGGTCATTATGAACGTGATTCCTTCCTACCGAACTATATTAATCGATTACCTTCCCTTCAGAATAAGTGAATCACAATTGATGAATGAATTGCACCAACTCATCGAGCAATTCGATACCCCATCTTCAAACCTCGTTCAACCAAACCAAATTAACATTCCTGTCTATTACTCTGAAGAAACTGCACTGGACTTATCGCGCTTTCAAAGCCAAGAGCTATCTCTAGAGTTGCTTATCGCATTACACACTCAAGCGGTTTATACCGTTTCAGCGATTGGTTTTGCTCCCGGTTTTGCATTCCTTTCGAATGTCGACAATCAGCTATACATGCCAAGGCTTGAAACACCAAGAACTCACGTCCCAGCTGGCAGTGTAGGTATTGCAGACAACAAGACGGCAGTATACCCGTCAGATAGCCCTGGTGGATGGAATATTATAGGAAGAAGCCCGACGTCTCTTTTTTCTGACATTCCACCTTTTATACCATTCGAAGTGGGTGACAATGTCACGTTTTATTCCATTTCGAAAGAGGAGTTTATCAAGTTAGGAGGCGCATTATGAGTTATGCCGGATTATTGGTAGAGAAGCCAGGACCACTTTCACTGATTCAAGACTTTGGTCGTTTTGGCTTAGGGCATATTGGAGTGACTCAAGGGGGCCCGGTCGATGATTTTGCTTATAGTTGGTCCAACTACCTTCTCGGTAATGCTGTTAACTGTGCTGCCATTGAAATTACTTTGGGTAATGCGTGTTTTGTTGCTTTACACAACTGCCACCTAGCGATTTGTGGTGGCGATTTGAAGGCAACCGTAAACGGCGACCCCATTTCTAACTGGTCTGACTTTACGTTAAAAAAAGGACAAAAACTTCATTTTGGAGTAGCACAAAACGGGTTACGTACTTACCTGGCTGTTAAAGGTGGATTTGATATCGCTCAGCACTTAGGAAGTACTTCGACTGTCGTTAGGGAGTCTCTTGGTGGTTACGACTCTAAAGGTGGTGCTCTAAAAGCTGGCGATATTCTGCCCTTTTTTCCACATAACCTTCCAAAGCATAAACCGAGACAAATGACCTTTCGCTTTAAGCCGGATTACAACTTACCAATCCGTTTGCGAGTCATTGAAAGTTATCAAAATGCGGATTTTGACGAAGATGCTCGCCACGCGTTTTACTCGAACGCTTTTACAATCTCTCCAGATTCTAACCGGATGGGTTACCGCCTTGAAGGTAAGTCAATTAAGCCGCCCTATGATGGGGTGCCGTCTGAAGGTATCGCATTAGGGTCAATCCAAGTTCCTAGTGATGGAAACCCAATTGTATTGCTTAATGACCATCAAACCATTGGCGGTTATCCTAAATTTGGCTGCGTTGCCCGAATCGATCTGCCAAGGTTAGCGCAAGCCAAGCCAGGGCAAAAAATCAGTTTTGTAAAAGGCGACAGGAAAAGATTACAAGACGCATGGTGCCAATGGGCTCGGTTTTTTGGTTATTGAAAAGCGATAACCGTTTCCCGCCTGAGCCCATAAGTGAAGTTTATATCAACAACCCGTAACGTTCTGCTAACGCTTGTGGATAATCACGTTCCTGGGTCAGTTGGATAGCGTATTGCTCCACTTCTTGCTCTGACCAATGAACGGCGATGGGGTGCTGTGATTCAACGTCCTGACTTGGCTCAATATCAAACCAATATTGCAGCATTTTTTGTGCCGCAAGTAGCGTTGATGAGGCTTTTACAACCTCGATACGAGCGTAGTGATTTTTCTCAAAAGTCACATCCGAAGCCCTTAGTACAGGATCGGTACCAGGTATTTGCTGAGCACCAAACAGTGCCTTACCGCCTTTAACTGCCGATTTATAATCAGGGATAAACTGCGCCATGTGCTGGATAGCATTATTGGTTCTTTCTTCTAACACGTCCTCTCGCCAACCATTGCGGATCTTAGAAAGTAATGGAACAGGCAATGTAGGTTGAGCAGAAACGTAAGTACTTTCGACTAAACCACCTTCAAATAAAGTAATATCCTTTGTCATTCCATGAAGCTGAAAGTAACCATCGCCGTATGGCGTCAATTGTGCCATTCCTTTGTCGGTTCCACGTGGTCCATGAAAGATGACTTCGGGCCATTGTTGTTGGCAGTCTTTCCACTTGGTTACATAGGCGGCTTTAAACTCGACCAATCTATCGCGTTTTGCACCAACTACATTATCCAAAGACCCCGTTTCGAAGCCACACGCGTTAACGAGGTAATCACATGTTAATAAGCCATCAATACCATCACGCTCATAACCAAGTTGCCAACCATTACCCGTCCAGTCGGCTTGCGTGAGTTTGGATTGAGTAAACACCGAAGCGTTTGGCAAACTCTCTAAGGTTAAATTTGCAATTGCCGCAAGGCGAAACACACTCCAACCATATTCCTGAACGGCTACAACTGGATATTTTAATTCCTCGAGGTCCGCATGCTGAGCAAAAGGAATACACCATTCATCAAAGGTTGAAGGTTCCTTTGGTTGCGTACAATTTGCTAACGCAATTAACTCTTCTTTGGAGTACAGTTTGTAATACTCACTTGGTTCGCCAAGCACTTTGTTTCTCACATCTTGGTCAACAAGAGTTTGATAAGCGTTTTTGATGACTTCTAAGCGAGGAATGAGCGTTGATGGATCACTGCCGTCTGAGTATGGAACCGCAATCATAGTCGGACGAATATTCAGTGAACGTGGATACAGTCGAACCGTATCAATGGATTGAGCAAGCAAGTCCAAACACTGTTGCTCAGAGATCTCACGGTATAAGTTACCTCCCGCATGCAAGTGACAGATTGGGGGACCATTCACCAGGGATGCCCCTTTTTCTATTACAGACACTTTAAATCCCAGCTCCGCAAAGTGAATTGCTGCTGTTGCACCTGCGACACCACCACCGACGACGGCGATGTGCTTATCTTTATAATTTGGAAACTCAGACTTCATTGCTTCACTAAAAATTTTATAAGGAAAATTCTTTACTAACAGTGGATTCTACTCGTGTTTGAACTTGAATAAAATCACAAAAAGTTCATGGGTTTGCGAAATAATCCAATAACTTCTCATGGTGTATTCAACAAGAAAAAAATTCCAAAAAAGTACTTGACGACATACTTGGGAATAGACTTTTTTTAGCTCGTGTGAATAAGATTTTCACTGTAAGACCCATGGCACAAAGCTTACAGAAACACCACCCTTTTTACCCTTTTTAGTTATCCAAAAAGTTATCCACTGTTTTTGTGGATAACTAAAATAAAGTGTCATCGCATGCCTGTGATTTAATAACATTCATCGCGATTAAGTGTTTATTGGTGTTAACAATCTTTTCAATAAGCTCATTACCACAAGCGCTAGGGTAACGAATGTTGCGAGCGGTAAAGCTATCCATAATTTAGGGTGTATTTGAGCTTTGAGATCAAACCCATAAGTCATCACTGCAGCAACACAAACCTCGGCCGCAAACACTGCTACACCGCTGGCAATGAGTGCCATGATTCCGTACTCGGCCCATAGCGTCGTGTTGATTCGCTTTTTGCTCGACCCTAATGTGCGATACAACCGAATTTCTTGCTGACGTTGAGACAAACTCAAGCGTAATAGCGTGAAGATAAGCAGCAGTCCTGCCACAACCCCAAGTAATGCAAGAATCGTAATCGCCGATACTATTTGTTGAATCAACGCTTGGACCTTCTCACCCATCGTACGGATATCTAAAACGGATACTGTAGGGTGCGCTCGAGACATGGACGTTAACAACTCTTCATTCCCTTCATTTATTCTATAGCTGATGAGATACGAACCAGGTAAACTTGCCATGACGTCTGATGAGAAGATGAAATAAAAATTTGGCTTCATATCACGCCATTCAACATGACGGATCGTATCTACGGTTGCATCAAAGTTTTGACTGTTGATAACAAACCTGAGTTTATCGCCAAGCTCAATACC
Organism: Vibrio sp. TAP-3B; assembly: GCF_057784735.1. Classification (NCBI taxonomy): domain Bacteria; kingdom Pseudomonadati; phylum Pseudomonadota; class Gammaproteobacteria; order Vibrionales; family Vibrionaceae; genus Vibrio; species Vibrio sp. TAP-3B. The sequence continues at coordinate 110,406 of NZ_CM173496.1, forward strand.
TAAGTCATTAGCTACATCCGCTTCAACGGACACACTGCCTTTATTCGTCCACTCGCCAGATAGCACTTCATTGTAACCGGGAAGACTATCACCCCAAGTGAGGTTGAGCTCACGACGTATTGCATCGGATCCTTCCCCTTCGTAGTCAATGTCTTTAACGCTTTGTCCATTAATTTCACTCAAACGACCTCGAATAATTGGAAACGCCTTTGACCTCGTAACATCATTTTTGTCCAGCGTACTTAGGTACTTATCTAGTTCGTAATCGCCGATGTTTAATGCAAACACATTGGGAGCGTCAGCTGGTAGCGTTCTCTCCCAATCAGCAAGAATATCGCTACGTACCAGCCAAATGATGGACAATAGCATCAATGACAAGGACAACGCCCCAAACTGCAAACCACTCGTGACTGGCGTTCGATTGATACGGCTTAGCGCCAACTTCATCGTTGGGCGTGTTGAAAAATGAGCAAACAATTTCGTCAGTGCCACACTCACGGCGGCAAGTACAACAAATAAGGCAGCGATACCAGCGAGAACTATCCAAACCAAGGTGTTATTTGCATAAAGCAGTAACAACGGAATAATGGGAACCAGAATCAGCAACATACGCTTCCAAGAGCGCTGTGCTTTCCCCTGCTGCATAACTTCTAACGCTGGCGTTTTAATCAATCCAAGTAATGGAATACCTAACGCTGGCACCGTTATCAGTATCGCTGAGATAAATGACACTAAAAATGGTGTGAAGCCATAACTAGGCAGTGGGTCTGGTAATAGATCTTTGAGCGGAATACGCAGTAAATATTCTAAGCCGCTGCCAAGCAGCAAACCAATGACACTGGCACTAATGAGTAATATAAAAGCTTGGATGAACAACCATTTTTCAATCCAGCGACGACTCGCCCCAAGGCTTTTTAACATGGCGATGGTTTGCGTACGGCTATTTACATAGCTCTGGCATGTCAGAACCAAAGTGGTTGCCGCCATAATAATCACAATTGCCACCGTTAACGATAAATACTGCGTCGTTCTCTCGAACACTTCATTACTGCGGTTGGCAGTATCTTGCGTGCGCCAACGGTCGCTCGGAGAAAGTTCTGTGTTATCTTGCAGCTGCTTTAATGTTCTATCATCTACCTTTAAAAACAGACGATACTGGACGCGGCTCCCTACTTGAATCGCCCCCGTTCTTTCAACGTCTTTTTGATGTATGTACGCTGATGGCATTTGTTGGAATGGATTAAAACTTAGGCCTGGCTCCATTAGGACGGCGCCAGAAACCGTAAAGTTAGCATCACCTATGGTCACTTTGTCACCAGGCTTAACCTCTAACTGAGCCATAATCCGCTCATCCAACCAGAGCTGATTTTCTTGCACACGCCCGGACGTGTTGTTATCTAACACAAGCTCGCCCATTAACGGATATTGGTCATCCACGGCTCGAACAGAGATAAGCTGCATACCGCTTTCGCTGAAAGCCATAGTCGCGAACCGAGTCATCGTCGTTTTTTCTAGTTTTTCGGTCGACGCTAATAAAGTTTCAGGGATGGGGTTTGCGGAAACAAAGACAGCATCGGCGGTCAACGCATCTTTCCCCTGCTTAACGATCACTTGCTCCATACGCTCAGCTAATGCAGAAAGCGCAAAAATACTCGCGATAACCAGAATCAGCGCGACACTAATAGGCCAGAGATTGCCCTGTTTTATTTCTCCTAAGCTCCAACGTACTAAACTCTTGTTTGGAGAATGTTTCACAGCTCTTCCTTGCTCTGTAGATGCTTGCTCACTTGACGACACTGCAGACATTACCCCTCCTCCTTAAGCTCACCGGCCTCCATACGATAAATACGGTCGCACCGACTGGCTAAATGGCCATCGTGAGTCACTAATATCAAGGTAGTACCATGTTGCTCGTTGAGATCAAATAGTAGCTCTATCACTTTATCTGCAGTTTGATGATCGAGGTTTCCCGTTGGCTCATCAGCAAATAACAATTCAGGTTGAGTCATAAATGCACGGGCTAATGAAACACGCTGTTGTTCCCCCCCAGAGAGTTGACTGGGTAAATGCTCAAGGCGCTTTTCTAAACCTACCGCCTTTAATAATTCAGCGGCTCTTGCTTCATCTTCGGCTTCACCACGTAAAAGGCAAGGTAGCGTGACGTTACGTAAAGCGCTCAGACTGGAGATAAGGAGAAAGCTTTGGAACACAAACCCCAGCGAGTCAGCTCGGATTTTCGCGCGCGCTTCATCGTCGAGCTTGGACAGTTCATGCCCAAGGAGTGTGATTTCACCCGTTGTTGGTGTATCGAGACCAGCAAGTAGCGTCATTAATGTCGATTTTCCCGCACCAGAGGTACCAACAATGGCAATTTTTTCACCCTTTCTGATGTCAACATTTACATCCTTAAGGATTGTTAATTGTTCTTGATTAGTAGAAACTTGTTTACAAACCAAATTCGCTTGAACAATAGGTGCTTTAAGTACAGGTGTTTGCATGATTCGTATACTTTCCTTAGTTCTCTTTTTTTGTCTTCCCGCTACAGCGCATGCGAGCGAAAAGCTACTTGTGTTAGGAGATAGTCTGAGCGCAGGCTACCAAATGCCAATTGAGAGTAGTTGGCCTAGCTTACTCCCTGATGTGCTGTTAGAACATGGTCAAGATGTAACAGTTATTAATGCCAGTATTTCTGGTGACACGACGGGGAACAGTTTAGCTCGTCTGCCCCAGCTTCTAAACCAACACACACCCGACATGGTTTTAATTCAACTGGGTGCAAATGATGGCTTACGAGGTTTTCCCCCTCAACTTATTACGTCGAATCTTTCAAAAATGATTACTATGATCAAAGATTCTGGTGCTGATGTTGTCATGATGCAAATCCGAGTTCCACCTAACTATGGCAAGCGCTACAGCGATATGTTTTACGACATCTACCCTAAGCTTGCTGCACATCAACAGGTTAAATTGATGCCATTCTTCTTAGAGCAAGTCGTCACGAAGTCAGAGTGGATGATGGACGATGGTCTTCACCCAACGCCTGAAGCTCAACCTTGGATCGCGGATTTTGTGGCTAAAGAATTGATTAAACATCTCTAATTTTAATGGTCTAGCTCAATAAGTTTTACTTTACTTTACGTTAATCTATTCTCAATTCCACTCATCGAGGATAGATAACAACATGCGAATCGAACCGTTAATTCAAGGTGTTGTTGCTCGCTCTGCGCATCCAAACGGGTGTCACGCATCCATCAAAGAGCAAATTGAATACGTAAAACACGCCACTCAGATCAAAAATGGCCCTAAACGGGTTCTGATTATTGGCGCTTCCTCTGGTTTCGGGTTGGCGGCTCGTATCGCCCTTACCTTCGGCGGTGCTGAAGCTGATACCATCGGTGTCTCTTTTGAGCACGGCCCATCAGAGAAAGGCGTGGGTAGCGCAGGTTGGTATAACAACATCTTTTTTAAACAAGAAGCAAACCATGCAGGCCGTACAGCCATCAATATTGTTGGCGATGCATTTTCTGATACCGTACGGAATCAAGTCATTGAAGCCATTGAGACGTATTTTGAAGGCGAAGTGGATTTAGTCATCTACAGTTTGGCGACGGGGGTGCGACCTAAACCGGATTCAGACGCCTTCTGGCGTAGCGTCATTAAGCCGATTGATGAACCGATCACTGGCGCTTCTATCATGTTGGAAAATGACCAATGGGTAGAGACCACGTTAAATCCTGCTACGGAAGAAGAAGCCGAAGCAACGATTAAAGTCATGGGTGGTGAAGACTGGGAAAGCTGGATTGACACACTGATCAACACAGAATCGCTCGCTCAGGGCTGTAAAACCATTGCCTTTTCTTACATGGGCCCCGATGTCACGCACCCTATCTATCTCGATGGGACGTTGGGAAGAGCTAAGATCGATCTGCATCAGACCAGTCACGCCTTAAACCTAAAACTAGCCAACTTTGATGGCGGTGCATACGCGACCGTGTGTAAAGCACTGGTCACGAAAGCAAGCGTTTTCATTCCTGCACTTACGCCTTACCTACTCGCACTGTATCAAGTGATGAAAGAAAAAGGCACGCATGAGCGCTGTATCGAACAGATGCAACGCCTGTTTACAACCAAGCTATATAACCAAAATAAAGTACCTGTCGATGGCGAGCGCTTAATTCGAATTGATGACTTAGAGCTTGATCCCGATGTACAACAAAAAGTGCATTCAATTCTTGAGCAAATGAATGCCGATAATTTCAAAGAACTCGGTGACTACCAAGGGTTTAAAGATGAGTTTATGAAACTCAATGGCTTTAACTTTGAAGGTGTTGACTACTCGCAAGCTATCTCCATTGAGTCTTTAATAGCACTCAAGCCATAGCGCGTTGAACTTGTTTCACTTTTGAGACGCTTGATAATAATTTTTCTAGTCCTGAAAGCTTTTCAGGACTTTTTTTGTTTCCCCCACCAGCCCTCTATACTTAAGTTAACTAAGTGATGATATACTCAGCAGCTTGAGGTTATTTGGGTATATATCCCAATAAACTCACTCTTTAATTCACAGGAAGTGAACGACTGCAAAGGACCGCCTATATGGGGAAACTCCATACATTAGATTATGAAATTCCTGAGTCTATGCAGAAATGCTGGCAAGAGATCGTCAATTTACTCGCTCAAATAACAGACGTGCCCACCACTCTTATCATGCGTGTTCATCAAGACCGCATCGAAGTCAACACCTCAAGTGAAACTCAAGATAACCCCTATCAGTCCGGAGATACAGAAGCACTTGGCAATGGTTTATATTGTGAGTATGTAATTCAACATAAAAAAGAGCTGGTCGTTCCGAATGCATTAACCGATGAAATATGGTGCGACAATCCAGACATTAAACTCGGTATGATCTCCTATTGTGGCTTGCCTTTATTTTGGCCAAATGGCGAAATATTTGGAACCATTTGTATGCTCGACACCAAACAGAACGAATACAATGACACTTATCTTCAGCTACTGGGGACTTTCAAAAACTCGATAGAAGCCCAACTCTCTATCGTTCATCAACAATACAAAGTTCAACGTCTAAATCATGAGCTGAAAACCCGTGTAGAAAACCGTACGACTGATCTTGCCCAGTTAAGTTACTCTCTAACCAAGGAAATTGGTCGACGAAAAGCAGCAGAAAAGCAGGTGACTTACCAAAAAACGCACGATCAAGGGACAGGTTTTTTAAACCGAGTGGCACTAGAGGCCGTTATTGACGATAGGCTCCAGTCACTTGACTATGACCAACAAGCATTAATGGTTATTAATGTTGGCTTTAGCAACGCCCGTAGTGTTCAAACTCGGTACGGTTTTGAAGCCTTTGATGAAATATTGAAAGAGTTTCGTTTTAGATTGGGTAAAAAAGAGTCGAACTATTTTGTCACTGGTCGGCCAAGTTCAAATGACCTCGTGCTCTTACTCTGCGGAAGTGACGTTGACGCTAAACTCCACAAGTTACTCGACGACATAACAAATATCAGTGTTGGTAATTTCTACATCAACGATACAGAAGTCCACCTCCACTCTTACATTGGCGTTGTGCAAGCTCACCAAACCAGTGACGCGAAGCAACTTCTACAAAACGCGTGTTATGCCATGCTGCTCTGTAAAGAGTCTGGTGAAACGTATAGTTACTTTTGTGAAAATCACTCAGATAAGCTCAACCACCACAATCAGTTAGAAAGTTATCTGTTACAAGCCGTACGAAATGACGATCTCATGTTGTATTTTCAGCCTAAAGTTCACCCTCATACGCACACATGGGTTGGCGCAGAAGCCTTACTGCGCTGGCGACACCCAATACTCGGTGACGTCTCCAATGAAGCGCTAATACATATGGCAGAACAAAACGGACTGATTTTTGAAGTCGGATCTTTTGTGCTTCGTACTGCCATCGATAAAGCCAAACAATGGTCTGAGTTAATTGATAACTTCAAAATAGCGGTAAATATTTCTCCTATCCAATTGCAAAATGTAAATTTTGCCGAACAAGTTCAACATTTACTTGAGACCTTCCATCTCCCTGCGCATTCTCTTGAACTCGAAGTGACCGAAAGTGCCTTGATTGCGGATGAAGTGGTTGCACGGACTACGTTAAATAAACTTCACAAACTCGGGGTGACGTTATCACTTGATGATTTTGGTACTGGTTACGCCTCTTTCAGTTATTTAAAGAAATACCCTTTTGATACGATCAAAATAGATAAGAGTTTTGTCCAGCAAATGGAAAACTCAGAGGATGATCGAGCTATCATCTGCTCTATCATACACATTGCAAAAAAATTGGGTCTCCAAGTGGTAATTGAAGGCATTGAGTCGCTTCAGCAGGAACAATTTCTCATTGCTGAAGGCTGCGATATCGGCCAAGGCTTTCTCTATGGTAAACCGATGCCCAGCAATGAATTTGAGCAAAGTTTGTTGAATCAAGGCCTTTCTGACCAGCAGCACGTTATTCTTCCTAACCATTCTCTTTACTAAGATGACGGTGGTTTCTATAATCGCCGTCCGCTCCTAATAAAAGGCCAATATCTTCATGGATCAGTTGACTGCTACGCTTAAGAAAATTGAAAAGCAGAACTTTCGCGCTTATCAGCAAATCAAAGGTCAATACGACTTCACTGATTTCACTTTGTTTATCGATCACGTACAAGGTGACCCTTACGCTTCAGCGTCACGTATTCGCGCTACGCGCGCATGGTCTTTAACAGGGCTAGAATGGTTAAAAGACGAATCCCTAGCGTTTCAAAAAGCGGCTCGTGATTTTATTGCACGTAGCTTCGATCAGCTCGCCAAACAAGAAAACTCCGTATCGATCGCGCTGAGTGGCCAAACAGTACTAGACAATACCGCTGTCTTGTTTACCGAGGAGGGCATAGAACTGCGTTTTCGAGTTAACCTTCCAGCCGAAGGTCGTTCCGTACTAGGTAAAAAAGCCAATAACATTCTGACTTTCCATTTGCCTAAATTTATCCGTCGAGCCACTTTAGAACGTGAACTCGACAAGGATGCCCTGCTCAAACACTGCCAAATAACGGAAGATCAAGAAGCATTAAGAGAGCAGTTAGAAGCGAATAGTCTGGTCGCATTTGTCGCAAACGGGAGTGTTCTTCCACGTATTGCTGGCAACTGTGATTTGCCAATGAAAGAAGCAGTTGAGTTTAAGGCTCCAGAATCACTCCAAGTTACATTGCATGCACCAAACAAAGGCTATGTTACAGGACTAGGTATTCCCAAAGGCATTACGCTGATTGTTGGTGGTGGTTTCCATGGAAAATCGACACTATTAAATGCGATCGAACGCTCTATCTACGACCACATTCCTGGCGATGGCCGCGAGTACATTGTCACTGATAATAAATCGATGAAGATCCGCGCTGAAGATGGCCGTTGCGTGCATCACTTAAACTTATCCAACTACATAAACCATCTCCCGATGGGTAAAGACACCTCGGACTTTTCTACTCAAGATGCTTCAGGTTCCACCTCCCAAGCAGCTTGGCTCCAAGAATCTATTGAAGCGGGCGCCGGTTCACTTCTTATCGATGAAGACACCTCGGCAACAAACTTTATGATTCGTGATGAGCGCATGCAGGCACTGGTAGCAAAAGGTGATGAACCTATTACACCGCTTGTCGATCGCATCGGTCAACTGCGCGATGACCTAGGTATCTCAACGATTATTGTTATGGGAGGCTCCGGGGACTACCTTGATGTTGCCGATACTGTGATTCAAATGCATGACTACCAAGCTGTCGATGTGACTGAAAAAGCGAAACAAGTGATTGCTCAGCACCCGACTCAACGTCACAACGAATCAGAAGAAAGTCTGCAAACCTTTCCTCCTCGCTCTTTAAATCGCGTTGCATTGATGAACATTCTGACTGACGGAAAATTCCGTGTGAATTCAAAAGGAAAAGAGTCACTTCGCTTTGGTAAAGAGTTCACAGACTTAAGTTCACTTGAGCAATTAGAGTCGGCAGATGAAGTAAACAGCATCGGTTGGTTATGGTTCCAGTTAGCTCAATTACCCGGATGGTGTGAGCACCCTGCCAAAGAAATTGAAGAAATGCTTGCTGGGGACTGGCACGCAACATTACCAAAACAAGGTGACTTAGCGAAACCACGTACGTTAGATGTTATGGCGGCGCTTAACCGAATGCGCAAGTCTCAGTTTAAACCATCACGTTAATATCTCTTTCTTCCAATAACCTCTAGAAAAAAGAGACAGTTCAAAATACATTAAGAGAGATAGTGGTAACGCTATCTCTTTTATTTTATCCATTTCGAAGTACATTCCATGCTTCACACAATATTCTAAATTGTTCCGCGTCACCATTTTCACGGTCTGGATGCCAGCGCAGTGCGAGTTTTCGCCACTGTTTTCGGATGGCCGTTGGCGTTGCATCCGTATTGAGTTCAAACAGTGCTAATGCCTTCGTCTTATCGATACAACTTACTGTCGAGCCACCCATGAATTTTTGGTACGTGGTCCAAAACTCGTTGAGTAATCGACGGACTTCTTCTTCATTCGCCTCGTAATTATTCCAGTCTAAGTAATATTCACGCAACGGATCATGGATATCGACCACACGCCGAGCGGCTTCAAGAGCGGACATCAATTTGATATTCATCGCTTCTACTTGCAACCAGCAATCTGGATAGAGGCTTTCTTGTAACTGAAATAGCGCATTCATAACAAGAAAATTTCTTTTAAACAGATTTTTGTCTGGCGAAGTGTCCAGTTGTGGTATGTAGCCTTGTTCGCTCAACTTACTTGCTATGGTGTGCACTTTCCAAGCTGAAGGCTGCTTTCTGAGAATGGCTAGCATCGGCCATAATAATGGATTTTCCATCTCATGCTGACCGCCTTGGCGGATAGTGTGTTGCTCTTCCATGCATCCTCTCTGATTTGAGCCTAGAGCGATAATGTTAACCGAAATACTGTATAACCTTTTGTAACATAAACGCAAAAAGGCCGATAGTCACAAACCACCGGCCTTGGGAATAAGATCGCGTTAAGGTTAGATAACACCTAACTCACGTAAACGCTCCATCAGGTAACTATGTGCGGTGTAACGCTCAGACAGTACAACTTCCGGTTTTGGGTGTAAAAATAGCGGCAATGAAATACGTGCTTTTTCTTGGCGTCCACCGGTTGGATTAATGACACGGTGTGTGGTTGATGGGAAATAACCACCAGAGGCTTCTTGCAACATATCACCGATGTTGATGATCAAGTTACCGAAATCACACGGGACATCTATCCACTCGCCCTCCTTGCTCTTCACCTGAAGCCCTGGCTCATTCGCAGCAGGAAGAACAGTCAATAAGTTAATGTCTTCATGTGCGGCAGCACGAATTGCGCCCGGCTCTTCTTCTCCGGTCATTGGTGGGTAGTGCAGAACACGCAGTAATGTTTTATCACTGTTGTTGACCATTTCTGACAACGCAATAGAGAATTTCTCTTGTACCTCTTTTGGTGCGTAGGCTTCTACCCAGCCTAACAGTTCTTGGGCAAACGTATTGGCTCGCTCATAGTATTCCAAGATATCAGCTTTAAGTTGCTGTGGAATTTGACCCCACGGATAAACGTGAAAGTATTCCTTAATGTCTTTCACTTTGTGCCCTTTGGCGACTTCAGAGACAGAAGGTGGGAAATAGCCATCTTGTGTATCAACATTAAAGTGAAACTCATTCTTTTGCTCTGAACAGAAAAACTCATGCCAGTTTTTGTAAATTGACTCTACTAACTCTTGCGGTATTGGGTGGTTCTTCAACACACCAAATCCGGTTTCACGCAGAGAGGCAACGAACTGTTGAGCAGCATCGTTAGCAAGATAATCGACAGTTTCCAGTTTCATGGCTTTACTTCTTTTTTATTAGACTGAGTTGTGAATTCTATGGATGGCCATGTTGTAAATCAAACTTTAATGGAATGTGCGCACGCAAACGTTTTAATGTTGAGCAGCTTACCAATAATTCAACATTTTCGGTGTTTGTCATTCCTACAAAGACAAATAATTGCACGCCGTTCAATTAAGTGTAATCATGATTGAGCTTTATTGAATTTTTTAGGTTAACAGAGCTTATTGTGTATGGAGTTCTCGTTGTACAATTGAATTGAAGGATCAAGTAACCCTATGAAAAGCACATCTACACTCTTAGGATTGACGGTTTTTTACGCTATCATTTTTTTATTCTCAGCACTTGAACCAAATTCACGCGCAGTATGGTTTGCTGAAATTATTCCTGCGATCGGCATTCTAATTGCAATTTGGGCGATTTCCATTCGCTACCAATTTAGTAATACCGCTTATGTTTTAATGTTTATCTGGCTCTGTTTACATACTATCGGGGCGAAGTATACGTTTTCCGAAGTGCCATTTGATTGGTTTAATCAATTGATAGGCTCAGAGAGGAATAACTTTGATCGCGTTGCGCACTTTGCCATTGGTTTATATGCCTACCCAATAGCAGAATACTTGATTCAGAAGAAGAAATTTAATACGGCATTTTCTGGTTGGTTTGCTTTGTTTGCCATCATGTCTTTAGCGGCGAGTTATGAAATTATTGAGTGGTGGTACGCTGAACTGGCCGGCGGTGATGAAGGTATTGCCTTTCTGGGTTCACAAGGCGATATATGGGATGCCCAGAAAGACATGTTATGCGATACCGTGGGTGCGGCATTATCGTTATTTTTAATGTCGACTCAACGTCGATTCTCTAATCCACTCTAGGTATGGGTTAAGTCCATCCACAATTGGAACCTGTACTATTTGAGCCACTTCATATTCGTGCAGGTTCTCTATTTTCTCTTCGACCAATTCGTATAACTCTCGACGGGTTTTAATCACCAACAACCATTCGTGATCAGTACAAATTTCCCCTTTCCAGACATAGTGACTCTCAATTGGCATTGTTTGAATGCACGCCGCTAACTGTGCGTCCAACAAGCCTTTAATGATTTGATCTCGATTTTGCACATTACTTGTGGTGCTTAACACCATGCAATAGTCATGTTGTACACTCATTTATCATCCTTCATTATTTCATCGTCACTTTGCCGCCAATCATTTTATAAGCTGGCGTGCCTCTCACTAAGGTTTCTCTTGCAAACTCTTGCTCGCAACTAGGACAAATGCATGGCGTCTGCGTGAAATCGTTCACGATACGTTCCTTAAAGCATTTTACTAAAGCCCCTTTTCCACCTTTACGATACTTAAATAATTGAGCCTTACACTTTACACAGAAGACGTCGACGGTTTTAGTCGGTTGTTTTTTATTCGGTTTCGCCATGATTTTTTTCTAAATTTGGTTTTACCCATACATTATTGAAGTCAAACCAACCTAACGCATTACATTTTGCATTTTGTAGCGCACCACTGTGGTCTTTATTCACACCGAGCCAGCAGTGAAACATTGGAATAACTTGGCAGCTTTTCACAAGTTGCCTTCCTAGTTCACGCGCAGGAAAATCTGGATACTCCCCCGCTCGCCACTGATCAACCAAAGTCGCCCACTCAGAAAAATCGTAGTTAGAACTAAATTTCTCAATATCACTATAGTCCAGAAGCCAACCCGCAAGGGCGTCATTTCTATTCGTCGCAATCCCCATGGCTTTAACCCAGATGTCAACCTCTTCAGGTACCGGCGGTTGAGCATCATAACGAATAAATTTCACCTCAATACCATGCGGTTTCAAAAGATTTTTAATGCTCTTGGCGATCACTGGAAACATTGGATGCTTCTTCTGATAGGCGACAGAAATTATTTTTTCTGTTTGAGGCACGCAACCCGCTTCTGCAGGTCTTAAGTCAATCCAACCCGGTTTGAGTCCAAACGCCTGTAACACACCGAGCTCAATCACTTTATCTTGAGGAACGCGAGCATAAATCTGGTGGCTATTCAGTGTTTGTGAGAGAAACTCCGCCCAACGCGGATCTTTAGCGATGCCTGTATTTTTATTTAGCAATAGGAAGGTGCAGCCCGGATCGAGTTCAACTTCATCGGATGAACCGGGTTTATCCATCTGTGGTTTAGATAAACTAGGATACACCATTGAAGAATATGCTTCGTCAATGACCCAGACTTCCACTTGGTCTAGTAACGGACGAAAGCCAAAGTAGCCATCAAAAGCAGTAAGAATAAGGCGCTTGTCATCATTCACCTTAACTTGAAAAGGTCCGGTTCCTACGGGTTGCCGATCATAGTTTTCAGAACGTAAAGCGCTCGGTAATAATATTTTTGCCTGTGACTCACTTAACGCCAATGGTAAATAGCGATCTGGGCGTACGAGTTCAATATCAATGGTCCAAGCTTGTGGGGAGGACACCTTCTTGATGTGTGAAAATAGGTTGAGATTACGGAGTGCCAAGACACTCTCTAACACACAGTCCGTTGTAAGAGGCTCGCCATTATGGAAACGAACACCACGACGCAGATAAAAACGCCAATGTGTATCGGATACCGACTCCCAAGTATGGGCTAAATCCGCTTGGAGCTGTTCATGCTCATCGAGGCAAGTTAATCCACTAAAGACTTGTCTTGCGATGTGCTGTTCTGAGCGTCTCATTTGCTTTTGTGGATTGAGCATCGTCAATGGTCGGTAATAAGGCAAACGAACGACTTGCTCACCTTGCCTATGCTGCAGTCCTAGATAGCCTTGTATAACCTGCGTGAGGCGCGCAGCATCATTATCGAGAGCTTCTAGTGCTTGACCTATTTTTCCTTCATCCAAATAACGTCTGGCAAGATTTTCGCTTACATCGCTACGGTTACGTTTAAAGATCAGCTTGGAGAGTTTTCCACGACCCGCGGCTGGGTGCCATTCAATCCAGCCCTCTTCTTCTAACTTGTTGAGGACAATACGAGCATTACGCCGCGTACAGAACAGCGCCTCGGTAATATCTTCGAGCTGGACTTCTGTATCGTGACCGGCAAATTTTTCAAATAGTGTTTCAAACTGAACACGTAAACGAGGGCTGCTCATAAAGAGGAAATACTTGTCTTATTTTCGATAAGTTAAGTTTCCTCATTTTTATGAGAAAGTGCAAATGTAGAGTGGTAAATTATTGAATATCGATGCCTATTTCTTGTGCAAGCTGGGAAAGCTGCTCTTGATTGTCTAATTTAATAGACCACTTACACTCTGCGCCATGAGACAAAACCACGTTCGCACCTCTTCCCAGTAACTGGATAGCGTCCGTTTGTGATTGCAACGTCACCATTGCGCTGCCTGCAAGCTTAATTACGATTTCACGCTGGGTCGCAATGATTTTACCGAGTGAAAATTGAATAACCATATGACTCTACACCGACTTGGTTTTATGTTGTTTTACGGCAATGGTCAAACGGCTAGTACACACTAAGCGGCCACGCTCATCGGTAATATTGATTTGCCACACTTGTGTCGAAATGCCGAGGTGTATCGGTTTTGCTGTGCCAATCACATGCCCACTTCGCATGGCACGTACATGGTTGGCGTTGATATCTAAACCGACACAGTAACTGCCTTCATCCACAGAAAAGTTCGCCGCTAGTGACCCTAATGTTTCTGCTAATACGACCGAAGCGCCGCCATGAAGCATCCCTAATGGTTGGTGAGTAAAATGGCAAACCGGCATGCTTGCCGAGAGGGAGTCGTCCGTGAAATTGGTATACACAATTTGCAAATGCTCCATCATGGTGTTTTTTGATGTGCTATTCAGAATCTCTAAGCTAACGGGCTTTTTCCATATACTCATATTTTGCTCTTATTTCACAAACTTAATTGTGGGATTGTAACGATTTATCAAGGCGCTAGCATAGACTTTACTTAGGCATAACTTCAAGATGTAACCTGCAATATGTCTTATCACGCTAGTGAATAACTTGATCCATGCATCATGTTACTATTTGGGTATATACTATTGCTTCAAAACAAAAATAATTTAGATGGAGCCTATTATGAAGGTATGGATGAAAGCCTCTGCTCTTTTAACTATCGCGGGCTTAACGGCGTGTAGCGCATCACCGACTGGCCGTAACCAGATCCTGATGTTTTCAGATCAAGAAATGTCATCGCTTGGCGCCAAGTCTTTCGAACAAATGAAGAAAGATATCCCAATCAGCAAAGATCGCAAAACGAATGCCTACGTCCAATGCGTTGCCAAACACATCACTGACACCATTCCTGCTCAAGCTGGATTTAAAGATTGGGAGGTGGTTGTTTTTGATAGTGAACAAGTCAATGCGTTTGCTCTACCTGGTGGGAAGATCGGCGTTTACACGGGGCTTTTAAGTGTCGCGAAAAATCAAGATCAGTTGGCAACAGTCATTGGTCACGAAGTGGCTCACGTCCTTGCTGACCACAGTAATGAACGCCTTTCACAAAGCCAGCTAGCAAATGCAGGGCTTTCTCTGGCAAACGTTGCCATTGGAGCTTCCGAGTATAAACAGTATCAGCAAATGACGATGGCCGCGCTTGGTGTCGGTGTCCAATACGGTGTTATTTTGCCATACGGTCGTACACAGGAATCCGAGGCTGATATTGTCGGGCTTGAGTTTATGGCAAAAGCAGGCTTCGACCCACGTCAAAGTGTCGACTTATGGAAAAATATGAGTGCGGCATCAGGTGGTTCTCAACCACCTGAATTCTTCTCAACTCACCCATCGCACAGTACGCGTATTAAAGATTTACAAGCAACCATAAATAAGTTGCCTGCGTATAATGCGAAAGCGCCAAAATGTGGCTAAACTTCTGCTACCAGTGTCTATTATTCGCAAAAAAGCTCCCTAGGGAGCTTTTTTAATGGGTATAAGGAATAGTTTAAGTACCCAGTATCTGTAGTGGCAAGCTCAACAGGCTATCTCCAAGGGTAGCAAAATACCAAATGATAGCGACAAAACCGCCGACAGAAACCAAGTACCAAACAAACGAGAAAAGCTGTCCGTAACGCGTTAAGGGCAATAAATGACTATGATGGCGAGCTTTCCATTCCATCACCACTTCCAACATGCCCATAAGCAGTAAAAAACCAAGCAAGGTTAATCCGAATGAATAACTCAATGCGATCCCTAATAGTGCAGTAACAATACTGCCAGCCAACCCTACCCATGTATTCATCGAGAAGGTAATGCTTTTAAGTATATGACCACCATCTAAAGGCAGTATAGGTAATAGATTGAACAAGTTTAGCAAGGCGTTAAACACCGCCAGCCCCGCAAACATGACCTCACCCGTCATCCAATAAAGTAATGTAAATACCAGACTGAGGACCAAGCCAAAAAAAGGCCCCATGATAGAAATCACAACATCTTGCCAACGTGTGTTGATCTTTTCATCACTTAACGCCAACCCGCCTAGGAAGGGAATCAAATAAATGCCTTTGGTTTTCATACCAAAGTACTTCATCGCTCTAATATGACCATATTCGTGAAACACTAAACAGGCCACCAGCGCCAGCGCAAACTCGATAGAAAACAACCATGAATAAGCGGCTAAGCTTGCTGAAGCTAATGCCACTTTAATGACTTTCGCACTCTTGAGCGCTTTCATTCCTAGAGACACAAGCCCAATAAGACTCAAACGTTTTTCGGTTGAAGGAGCCACAGTCGGGACTTGGCGTTCAATGTCTTTTTCGTTCCGTGAGCCTTCGCTAACCAGCTCACTGTTAACCGTCAAGCGATAAGCCAACTCAAATGGTTGCCACATAAGGGAACAGTCCAACTGGCATAATAGAATGTCTTCTCCTACAGAGAGTTTGAACTGATGTGAGCGGGTTTCAGCGTCATCATCCTTGGCATCAATCTGGGAGACTAATGTGTTGTCCCAATACAACTGTTGCCACCCAGCTAGAGAGCCTTCTAACCTCAACGGACGTCCTAAAAATTCAATATGTAGTAATTCCAACGCGATTCCTATTGCGATATTCACAAAGCGCGAATTATGCCTGTTAAGTAGATAAACGGCAAAATGCACTATCTCTTGGTTTAATCTTCATTTCGTCATAAGGAGGATAAAACCATTCTGGTCAAACCATTCATTAAAAAAATACAACTTTAATACATAGCGTTACCGCCCACCGTTTGACCTATGCATCAAATTTAACACACAAAATACGCTCAAACTTTGACAAGTTATCATACATACAATTAACATTACATTTACATCACAGTTGTATTCCAATGTAATGACAACTGCTGAAAGTGACATACAACAATTACAAGGACTTCGGTCTAACATTACCACACCCTAGGAGGGTCAAGGATGAACAAGAAGCACTGCTCTCTGCTTACAATTTCAATATTGTTTGCGTGTCATGCCCATTCAGCGGGCTTCCAAGTAGCTGAGCACTCGGCATCTGGTCTTGGTCGAGCATTTTCCGGTGAGGGAGCTGTCGCAGACAATGCCAGTGTCCTTGCGCGTAACCCAGCGGCGATGACGCTTTTTAAAGAAGCTCAGTTCTCTGGTGCGTTGTCTATCATCGATCCTGAAGTTGACGTTTACGATACCTACCACAATGAACAATCTAAAGACATCGCCCCTTTACAAGTTGTGCCGGCTGGTTACTACATCAGCCCTATCAATGATAAATGGGCTTGGGGTATTGGTATGTTTACAACCTATGGTGTCGCGACCGATTACCCAGATGACATCTCCGCTGGTGATATGGCGGGTGATACCTCTCTGCTTTCCGTCAATATTAACCCAAATGTTGCTTACCGTATTAATGAATCCTTTAGTGTTGGCGGCGGTATCAACCTAGTCTATGCCGAAGCAGAACTGACTCGCCATAAAGGGGCACTCGCCGGGGTGTTTGGCGGTAATAAATCTGACAACCTTGTTGGTATGGAAGGCGAAACCTTCGCTTGGGGTTGGAACATTGGCGCGCTGTTCGAATTAAATGAAAACAACCGTTTTGGCTTCGGCTACCGTTCTAAAGTGGATCTTGATTTTGATGATGGAGAGTTCAGCAGCTATGACTCTGGCATTGCTACATCAGCAAAAGTGGATGGCCGTCTACAGATATCTCTTCCATCGATCATTGAACTTTCTGCTTTCCATCAGCTAAATGACCAATGGGCCGTGCATTACGGTTGGCAACAAACTGATTGGAGTACATTTAAAGAACTCAAAGCGACCAGTAACGAATGTAATGATGGGGTGTGTTTCTTCAAACCAGAAAAGTACGAAGACAACAACCGCTACTCTGTTGGTGCAACGTACACTCTCAACACAGAATGGACATTCCGTGCAGGCTTGGCATACGACGAACAAGCCGGTAAAGCCACATTGAGCATTCCCGACAGTGATCGTATGTGGTACAGCGCTGGCTTAACTTACGCGATGAACGAGAATCTAACTTTTGATGCAGGTTTCGCGCTCGTGAAGAGTGAGTCTGGCTCTTTCACCGAGACTAATGCAGCTGATCAAGAGATTAAGTTCAATTCAGAAGGCACAGCCTACATTAGTGCAGTGCAGATGAACTACACCTTCAAATAATGGGATTACGGAGTAAACCAATGAAACATACGTTTAAATTATCACTGCTTTGTTCTGCGATCCTACTTTCTGGTTGTGGTGACAATACATCAAGCTCGGGGACTTCTGACAAAGTGCAGTTTGAAGATGAAGTCCAAGCACTACTCGATCGTGGAACATCCATAAGCTTCACTCTTCAAGGCACTAACGCAGATGTGCCTACGCCATCCTACCTACTCATGGACACCACCGACGGTACACTTGGTCTGCCTACAGGCGGCGATGATGCATTAACTAACCCTCGTGCGGCGATGAATACGATGGATGGTTGGTCAACATCGATGCCAATCGTTTTAAACTTTAAAGGCGATGGATTCGCAGATGGTCTTGTTACGTCAGGTGTAAGCGTTATTAAACTCAACCAACGTATAACCGATTGGGATGGTCAATCTAATCCAATTGCAGAAGAGCTTAAAATAGAAGATGGCGTGACTCCAGACGAAGACGTCGACTTCAAAGTCATCTCTCGCGGTAATAGCCTCTATATTCAGTTCTCAGATGCACTAGATGAATCCAGTGAATATATCTTTGCTGTTACGCAAGAGGTCAAAGATGTCAATGGCGATGAGATTGGTACGTCGTCAAGCTATGCGACTGGTAAAACGAAAGAAATCATTTATGAAACAGGCGACCTTGCTTCTGTGCAAGCCGTGACCAAAGCGGTTGAAGGTATTTTTGGTTTAGCGAGTGTTAACCCTGCAGACATTATTTACTCTTCATGGTTTAGCACTCAATCTGTCGGTGACACACTCTCGGCAGTCAAAGGGGTCACCGCAACCGGTTTTTCAACCGGTGCAAATACACTCAATACCGTTTACAAAAACGAAATTAACCAAGGTGCTGTGGATTTATCCGCCGCTTACACCATGACACTTGGGACAACTCAAGACTTTGTGGCGGCGCTAGACTCTGACGACGATTTTAGTAAGTACATTAGTGACCTAGACGCGGCGAAAACGGCAATTAAAGGCCTTTATACGCAGTCAGGTGCCGATGTAAATGTCACTCAAGGTGTCGTCAGACTGCCTCATTATCTAGAAAAAGGTGCAAACTGGAACATGCAGCCAATGGCGTCTGCCATGCCAAGCTTAGCGAAACTCAGCGCAGCGCTGGCAGAGCCTACAGAGCAAGCGAATATGGTTCAGCAGTTATCAACGGGTGTTTTTGCCGACGACCCTGTCGATGTGACCAAACTTGCCGACGACCCAACTGAGCAGTTGAAACTGGTCGGCTCTACACTCACATTGAATGATGGAACTCAACTCGACAGTGAACGTGTTGTGACCCGCTACTCCCCAGTTCCTGTAGTCAAATCGGTAGAAGACGTCGAAGTGTTAGTCTTTACTCCTAAATCCGGTGTCGCGACAGACGTGGTGATTTATCAACACGGCATTACTTCAGCAAAAGAGAATGCGTACGCGTTCGCGTTCAATATGGTAAAAGCTGGTGTGGCTGTTATCGCTATTGACTTACCTATTCACGGTACCCGTAGCTTAGATGAACAACGTTCAGCAAATGCAGACGTGTTGGCTTACTTAAACCTTTCTAATTTGACGGTCGCTCGTGATAACTTGCGTCAGAGTGTACTGGATGTACTAGGTTTACGTGCAAGCTTAGTGGTATCGGCACAAGGTGGTCTGTTGGCCGGAGGCCCTCTACAAGGCTTTAACCCAATGACTGGCTCTAAAGTCAAAATGCTCGGTCACTCACTGGGCGGTATTGTTGCCACCTCAGCCGTTGCGGCTGCAAACAACACGCTTGGCAGCCCTACCGCAGATGCGCTTTACACGTTTAGCTCCGCATCCGTACATAACTCAGGTGGCCAAATTGGCAACTTACTCTTGGGATCGGACAATTATGGTCCTCAGATCAAGCATAATTTAGCTTACGCCGCGTCTTCAGACTACGCGAGTTACGCTGATTCCACGTGTACTAAATTGGCGTTAGAAGATAAAGCTTGTTACGAAGCATTTGAATCTGCGGCAACGGAAGCGCAATTGGCGGCATTAGAAGCTGGGTTCTCACAATTTATCTATGCAGCACAAACCACGCTAGATACGGTTGACCCGTTTACAAATTCGGCTGATTTAATTGCTTCTGGTTCGCTAACAACGCCATTCCTGATGACGGAAGTGGATGGTGATGCAACGGTACCAAATAACGTCACCACTGCGCCCTTTGCGGGAACTGAACCACTGGCTGAGAAGCTGGGGCTGAAGAAAGTTCACAGCTCAGATACCGCTGTGAACGCGACTGCAAGCTTTGTACAGTTTAACGCAACGGCATCGCACAGTACCTTTGCTTCTCCTGCTGGATCATTGAACGATCTTGCCCATCATATTGAGATGCAAATGGAAAACTCTGACTTCTTAATGGATGATGCATTAACAGGTGTCACAGACACTTCTGTTCTGAAGTGATCGCCTAATCAATCCCCCAATGCCCAGTTTCGACTGGGCTTTTTTGTTTTATAGAATTCAACTCCCTTCATATTTCTTCTACTATGAAAAGTCGTTGCGTTCTCACTCTGTTATCGCGAGTATCTACTGCCTCTTTTGGATGTATAGGCAACGAAATCATCATTCTAGATAACGTCTATTCCTATTTACCTTTTAGGTCTTATTTGTTTAGCGAATATTTTACACCTTCCGTCTAATCAGGTTGGAGTGTTGTAAAATCTCAGCTTTAATTCGATAACACCCTTTTATTTCTCAGGATAAAGTGGATAATATCGCCACAAAATAACACTTCTAAGGTGAGTCCTTATGTCTATTGAAGCTACTCTGCTTGCGCGCTGCGAGTCAAAATGTGAACTGTGTTCTTCTGAATCTCAATTAACGGCTTACGCTGTACCACCACACAGTAACATAACCGTCGATACCGCGATCATGGTATGTGACAAATGCCACGGTGAGATTGAAGAACCTAAAGACATTAATCACTGGCGCTGTCTAAATGACAGCATGTGGAGTCAGGTTCCTGCAGTACAAGTGACGGCATGGCGCCAACTAACTCGCCTAAACACTGAAAGCTGGGCTCAAGATGCTCTTGACATGATGTACATGGAAGAAGAGCAAATGAACTGGGCAATGAAAGGTATGTCTGACGATGACAAAACCTTAGATTGCAACGGCACTGAGCTCAAAAAAGGTGACGATGTCACTGTAATCAAAGATCTGCCAATCAAAGGCACAAGCCAAGTGATTAAACAAGGTACTGTTATTCGTGGTATCAGCCTTGGTAACGACCCAAAACTGGTTTCAGGCAAGGTAAATGGTGGTCAATCTATGTACGTGATCGCTGAATACTGTCGTAAAAAATAATATCGAATTACTTTCGAAGTTAAAACGGGGCTCCACTTGGAGCCCCGTTTTTTTGTTGCTTAAGCACGCTCATTGCTCTCATCACTCACATAACACACTTAATCTTCTCTTTTTCTCACGATTGTTTTCTATTAAGGTTTCATTAACTCGAACGAAAATGGATTGTTGTATGAAGAAGTTGACCATTCTTGATGGTGGCATGGGACGAGAACTGAAACGTATGGGAGCCCCTTTTTCCCAACCACATTGGAGCGCTCAAGCTTTAATTGAATCTCCTGAGTTCGTGTATCAAGCGCATCGTAACTTTATCCAAGCCGGGGCAGAAATCATCATTGCTAATAGCTACGCATGCGTACCATTTCATCTTGGACGAGCGCTCTACGAGCAGCAAGGTGCTAAATTAGCATGCAAGGCAGCTAAAATTGCCCGTGAGTGTGCAGATGAGCATGGGGATAAAGTCCAGGTCGCTGGCTGCATTCCTCCTGCATTCGGAAGTTATCGCCCTGACTTATTTGAATCAAAAAAGGAGAAGCCATTTTTCGTGCTCTGTTCGAAGCTCAAGATGCGCATGTCGACCTTTGGATAGCAGAAACTGTGACTAGTTTAGAAGAGCTCATGTGTTTACAAAAGGTCTTTGCGACAAGTACCAAGCCCGTTTGTTACGCGTTCTCTCTGCTTGACGAATTAAATCATAGCGCCCAGCTTCGCTCTAGAGAAAGTGTCATCTTGGCCATTAAACAGTTAATCACTGGATCAAATAAAAGTAATACTGCCGGTATCTACTTCAACTGCTCTATTCCAGAAGTGATGGGACAAGCCGTGATGGAGACTAAGTCAGTCTTAACCAGTCATCACAGTGACATCGAGATCGGAGTTTACGCGAATAGCTTCTCGGCGATAAAAGCGAATCACGAAGCCAACAACACCATTCAAGAGACCCGAGAACTCTCTCCCGAAGAATATTTAAGTTTTGCTAAACAATGGTATGCCAACGGGGCGAACGTCATTGGAGGCTGCTGCGGAATTGGCCCAGAGCACATCCAATTACTCACCCACTGGAAACACTCTTAGTAAATAGTCATTGATTAGCAAAATACCTAGATAAAAAAATACCGGCTCTAAGCCGGTATTTGAATTAAAACTGTTAAGATTAGCGGTATATCCCGACATCTTTTTGAATGTGTGCAGACAAGTCTTCTGTGCTGTAACGGTGTGGTGCCGTATTATCAACAAAAAGAATGTCTAGTAAGTGAGCAATCAATCCTTTGAAGTTAACCGCGTAGGTTTTCTGTTCCATAGAGGTTGGTAAAGCTACATTTGTCATTTGCATTGCTTGTGCCATGATTGCCTCTCTTTAAAGCAGTAATATATTTTATTGGTCATATATTAGTCACTCTATCGTAGTTTAAAAAGTGACAAAATTTACTTATTCAAATTACTTTTTCTAATAAAACAATTTCATTACAACCTATAAAAATACAAATGAATGTATTACGTATAATTATTCAAAAATATCAGAAAATATTGAATACCCTCACTTTAAATGTACAACTGAACCCCAAATTGCAACATTTTATTAACCGCAACATTCATCGTCACGACATGATCCTTCTCAAAATTTAAAGTTTTTGATTAGTAATAGTAACGCTAGTTTGACTAAGTTGATTGTCTAATCTGTTTTTGTACATCGAAGCAATGGTTGCTGACGTCATAACAACAATCAAAAATGTCAGTGACCAAATTGTCGGGATTTCATACTCTGTTCCGACCAATAACATCTTTACACCGATGAACATCATGATCACCGATAATGCTGGCTTTAAGTACACGAACTTATCCAGCATCGCTTGAAGTACAAAGTACAGAGAGCGTAAGCCTAATAAAGCGAATACATTCGCTGCAAGCACTAGAAATGGCTCACGTGTTACCGCAAAAATTGCAGGAATAGAGTCCAATGCGAACATCACATCCATTACGGCTATCACACCAACAACAATCAGCATAGGAGTTACTACCCACTTACCGGCTTGCTTCAGGATCAAGTGGTTGTCTTGGTACTCTTCAGTTACTGGTAAAAACTTACGGATGAATTGTTCTGGGTATGGGTTTACTTCCTCTTCACCTTTGTCACGTGCCAGCTTGATCCCCGTCCAAATGAGGAATGCCGCGAACAAGTAAAGTACCCAATGATATTGAGCCAGTAATTGGGCCCCCACAGCAATCATCATGGCACGAAGTACCAATGCGCCAATCACACCCCATAACAACGCGCGTGGTCGTAAATGTTCCGGTACTTTGTATTGCGCAAAGATAATAGCAAACACAAACAAGTTATCCACGCTAAGCGACTTCTCTAGCAAGTAACCTGTCAAGAATGAAATCGTAGCTTTGTCGTTTGTGTAAGTGCTATGTGGTGCGTAAAAATCCCAGAAAAAATAGATTGATCCTGCAAAAACAAACGCAAGTAAGAACCAAAAAACACTCCAAACCATGGCTTTTTTCATGGTAATGATGCCACCGCGAGTTTGGTAAATGTCGAGCGCCACCAACGCGAGTGCAAACAAACCAAAGGCACCGTACATAGTGAGTGATTCTTGAAATTGGGTAGTATTTTCGATAAGAGACATGCTTCCTCCCTAAGCGGAAGGACATAACTTGGGTGACCTTCCGCATATAATATCAACAGCGGTCACATAACAATGTGTCCGCCAGTCATAAATGCGTTGGTCTCGTTGAAGTGAAGCGTGACTAAACCACACGACACCTTTACTTACCGGATAAGCTGCTGCTTAACGAGATGACGATAAGTAAACTTGCGCTAACTACTCCCCAAACGCCGCCATACTAACGCCGACCGTAACGGTGTCAAACAAAAAAAATTTATCATTCCGAATTGGAATTTTTATTAACAATCAAAAGAGAAAGTCGACTGGGAATAAAGACATTGGATGGAACTTAATGGATATTTGATGCGCCTCGGAAGTCAAAAAAGGAGCGAAGTCGCTCCTTTTGAAACATCCTTATTGCTGGCAATTACAATCCACTGGAAGGTACAAAGTACACTAACGTTGACCATACAGCGACCCATGCAACAACCACAGCAGCATCCGCCCAACCTTTCTTCCACATCCTTCCATCCTCTCATCACATCTAGCGTAGAGATGAGAGCAAAATCGATACCAACTGATTTTATTTATGTTGCTGCTTGTAAAGTTTGTGACTTTGGTTCAAACAGTTTGGCTCATCCGTTAGTAATTCGATGAAACAATCCGCCATTGATAAGTTGGTTATACGTCCTTCACCTTTCATTTCCAGTAACGCATCGTAACCTTCTTTGCCTTTCATCGTATAGGCGGAAGAAGTGCCGCGGTACCAAGTATTATCTTCAACATCAACCCACTGGCTACCATCAAAAATCTCTAAAGATTTTATTCTTTCACCTTTTGCTGAATCGGCATGGTACTCAAAGTTCAAGTTATACGTATAGGGGTAGCTACCCGACCCTGTCCCCTCAACACCATTATTTAATGCGTTATTGATAGCCCCTTCAAGAGCACGACGAATCGCACTGCCTTGTACATCATAAAAACCAATAGGAACGGCAAAAGGCAATAACCGTCCGGCAACATCTGCCACCGTAATATATCCAGGGTTTAATGAGGTTCTTACACCGCCAGCATTGTGAATGGCAAATTGAACCTTATGACCACGCTTATTCAAACTGTGTAAGAATGATCGCGCAACTGAGGGCGCTAATTCACTCTCACCAAACTCATCAGGGATGCGAACATGGCGTTTTTTTGCATCCACATTCGCAATCACTTGCGACTGCCAGCTGCCTTACACGAGGGATATACTTTTCGTTTAGGATTGCTTGCGTCTCTGGGTGTTTTTTACAAACAACAACATTAGGTTGACCATGAATAAAATTACATGCCGTTTCAAATACACCTTGGTCTAATTGCTGGTTTAACTTCGAATCCCAAAAAATACGGCGCCCTAGTAATAACTCATTTTGACCATTCAGCATGGTCGCTTTGCCGTCTTGATCAAACTCGATCACACAATGCCCCATGGTTAATGCGTGATACCCCGCCTGCACAACGTAAGTGTCCTTCACTTTAACGCCGTAAGGGTCATCTTGACCTAGCCCGATAGAAGAGAAATCCCCTTGGAGTCTGTGGCTATGCCCTCCGACAATAATACCGATCCCTTGGACCTTTTCAGCTAGTTCCAAATCGCCCTCATAACCCAAATGACTAAGAAGAATGATATTGTTAATACCAGCAGAATGGATTTGCTCTATCGTTGCCCTAGCCGTATCGATTGCAGTCATGAAAGGGGTGTCTGCATCAGGGTTAGCAATATCGCTCATTTTATCTATAGATAGGCCGAAAATCGCAACCTGTTCACCTTGAAATTCTTTCACGATGTATTGTGCGCTCTGTGTCTCTTTTTGAAAGCTATAAACATTATTACAATCGCTGATACGGTGCTGTTTGGAAAGAGACTCGCTTGATAAGTCCCAGTTACCAGCAAGTAATGGGAATTGAGTACGTTGGCAAAATAGCGCGACAGGCTCATTGCCCATATCCAGTTCATGATTTCCCAAGGCCATAGCATCGATTTTCAACGCATTCAACAAATCCGCGTTCGCTTTTCCCTTAAATAAAGAGAAATAAAGCGTGCCTTGAAAGCAGTCGCCCGCATGAAGGAAGAGCATTCCTTGACGTTGGCGTTTTGCATCTTCCCGCAACTGATCCACACGTGTTGCAATACGCGAGAAGCCACCAGCACTCACATAAGGTTCCAGTATGAGATCGTTATTAATTTTTAATTTTAGCTGTAATGACGTTGGCTCAAAATAGGAATGAGTGTCATTGATGTGTGCCAGTTTTATTCTTACTGGCTTATGATTTTTATTCATTTTCATCGTCTCTCTTTTCATTCCTTATAATAATAAGAAGGGAATCATGACAGAATCATGAATTTTATGAAACATTGAATTTTTTATTTCATATTTACGTGATCCCGATGTTTCTAGGTTGTCGATGAAAGCGCCTCAAGCTTATTACGGTCTCTATTCATAAGGAGGTTGGTGGTGATTTTGTGAACTGAGGTGAATTCGATAAACCTGAATTCATATATGCTTAGAGATAG
This sequence comes from Vibrio sp. TAP-3B, assembly GCF_057784735.1. Classification (NCBI taxonomy): domain Bacteria; kingdom Pseudomonadati; phylum Pseudomonadota; class Gammaproteobacteria; order Vibrionales; family Vibrionaceae; genus Vibrio; species Vibrio sp. TAP-3B. The sequence goes on from NZ_CM173496.1 coordinate 136,452, forward strand.
CAAAATAACGCTCTATAATTCAAACAATTGCAAGGAGGATTGAGATGAGACTAGAACGCATCGAAATCTCCGGATTTAGAGGCATCAAACGCCTTTCGCTCTCTTTTGATGAGCTCACCACACTCATTGGTGAGAACACTTGGGGCAAATCTTCATTATTGGACGCCCTTTCAATCGCACTGCCTGCTGATGGTTCGCTGTATCAATTTGAACTGAAGGACTTTCATGTCGATTACTCCATCTCTCACCCGCAGTCTCAACACCTACAAATTATTGTTTGCTTTAAAGCACAAGATAAACACGAAGTAAAAGCGGGCCGTTATCGCCGCATTAAACCAACATGGTGCACGAATAACAGTGGTGAGCACGTCATTTATTACCGCATTAGCGCGTCACGTAATGGGCATGATATTGAAACCAAATATGCGTTTCTGGACCAGAATGGTATTCCTAAGCTTCTCCATCATTCAGAAAAACTGGCGATAGAGTTAATGACGCTTCACCCTGTCATCCGTTTACGAGACTCTCGACGCTTCCCTCACTTAAATCACGTTAATGGCAATAGCATCAATGCCCGGATTGAGAAACGAATTAACAATACATGCCGACGCTTATTAGCGATGCCAGGTCATGTAAACAAAGGAGAAATCCGCAGCAGTCTTGACTCGATGCAAACCTTAGTCGAGCACTATTTTGCTTTTCGAAGCGTCAGTAAAGGTAGCCCGAGAAAACCAAGAGACGGACTTTTTTACACGAGCCCATCCTCTGATAAAGGGTTGAGTCAGTTTCTTAAAGAGACGAATGACAAACAAAGTCGCTTATTATTGATGGGGCTACTGAACGCTTACCTTCAAGCAAAAGGACCTACCGACTTAAGACGCTGCGCAAGGCCGATACTGATCATTGAAGACCCTGAAGGTCGTCTGCATCCAACTCACCTTGCGAGAGCATGGTCCTTATTACAACTTTTACCAATGCAGAAGATTTTAACAACGAATAGTGGGAGCATGTTAGGTTCTGTTCCTTTGTATTCTATTCGACGTTTAATTCGTTTATCAGACCGTACGATCGCTAAAAGCCTAAATACTTCAAAATTTGGGATTGATGAGTTAAGGAGAATCGGCTTTCATATTCGTTTCCACCGTTCAGGAGCTTTATTTGCACGCTGTTGGCTATTGGTAGAGGGTGAAACAGAGGTTTGGCTGTTCAATGAACTCGCGCGCCAGTGCGGTTATGATTTAGCGGCTGAAGGCGTTCAGATAGTGGAGTTTGCGCAGTCAGGGCTAAAGTCACTGGTCAAAGTAGCAAAAGAGTTTGGAATCGACTGGCATGTCGTGACGGATGGCGACCCTGCGGGGAAAAAATACGCTCACACGGTTAGAGCACAACTCGGGCATGATCAAGAAAGACATAGACTGACTGAGTTGCCCGATCGCGACATCGAGCACTTTCTGTATAACCATGGTTTTGAACTTTTCTTTAAAGACATTATCAAAGTTCCTCATGATCACCCTATCCCAGCTAAAAAAGTCGTCAACCGCGTGCTAAAAAAACATGCAAAACCTGATCTGGCGTTAGCCATTGTTTCTTATTGTGAATCACAGGGGGTCGAATGCATTCCAGTATTACTCCGCTGGACACTAAAGCGGATCGTAACGATGGCAAACGGTAATACCTAAGGCAGTAAGCGCCAACGTTTAGTTCTGGAAACAAAAAAAGCACACCAACTTGGTGTGCTCGTATCAAACATCACTAATTTTGATTAACGGTATGAGCGGGGTAAACTCAATACACAGCGGATACAAATAAGATTGGGGGCCACTACTGAGCTTGCTCGGCAAGCGAAGATGTCGTGGTTGATTTCGTATGTAACCAAAGTCCGGTTGCTTTCATCAGGTAACCAAATATCCCCCCCACCAACAAGGATGGGATGACAAGTTGCCAGTTTCCATCAGCGGCAAAGGTCGCGCATGCTCCGATGAAAGTACCAGGAATGTACGCTAACCAAGCTTGCTTGGCTTGAATACACATGAAAAATGCCACAATAGCGGTAATGACATAACCTAGAATTTCAAGCCCCACATAAGTCGAAGCATAAATTATTACCATTGCCCAAAACACACCGGTCATATTGGTAACTAGGCTAGTCCCTAACCCTCTCAATCCGCCAGTCGGGATCGCAAAATAGCTCGTGCAGCCAAGGAAACCAGCCCAAGACAGCAGACCTAAAGAAATGGCAATCCAACCCCATACGCCAGATAAAATTCCAGTAGTGATAGAGATAGCTAAAAGTGTCGTCATGTTAGTCGTACCTACTTGGCTATTACCGCACTCTTTTGGTTCGATAACTGCCTTCATACATTGAAATCAAGGACACATATTAGAGATATCAGCTCAACTTATCGGTGACATTGATCACAATAAGATATCGCATATTTCACCCCTTGCATTAAAAGTTTGACGCAACCGATAAATCAACAGGTTTAGGGAGTAATGAACGTAGCAAGTAAAGCGTGTTAGTGGCAATAAACGAGACTTTACTATACAAAACTGATTAACCTAACGGTCAGAAGACCGATGGTTTACCCTTCATCATTCGCAAGCCCTCACGCTTAATGCAGTCAACCAATGGATTCTCTGCCATATCTGCACGCCATATAAATGACAGCGTTCTCTCCATTTTTAATTCAGGTACATTTAATGCGACAAGATGACCAACTTCGATGTAACGCTCTACGTCTAAATACGGTAAGCAAGTAAGATATTGACCGTTTGCAACGAGACTGCGTAATACAGGAACGTGCTCGTACTCGCGCCACACATCCAAATCTTCGATAAGATGGTGAATAGAGCTATCAAATGTTTTGCGAGTACCAGACCCATGCTCTCTAAGCACCCATTTCGCCTGTTCTAATTGCGCGAGACTCACCGATTGATTGCGAGCAAAAGGATGGTGGGAAGATGCAACAACCGTAAGGTGATCTCGACACCATACTTCTTGGTGCAGACGATTATCATCACAACGGCCTTCAATGATACCTAAATCATATTTATAGCCTAAAACACCATCAATAACGCCTTTCGTACTCTGTACTCCAAGGGAGATTCTCATCTCCGGAAAGTCATTATCAATGATACTGATAAGGTCTGGAACCAAATGTTCAGCTGGGGTTTGACTTGCCCCCATGCGAATCTCTCCACTCAGCAAATGTTGCTCATAAAATCCCATTTCGATCTGCAATGCGTCTTGTAATAAGCGCTTCGCTTTCGGCCTTAGCCACATTCCCCAATGAGTCAACGCCATTTGCTTGCCTTGCCTTTCAAACAAAGGCCTACCGAGCATTTTTTCTAATTGCGCGAGCGACATGCTTGTCGCCGATTGTGTCAGTGCCAATTTATCTGCGGCCTGGCTTACACTGCCGGTATCTGCAACTGCGTCAAAAACCGCCAGTTGCTTTAGTGAATAGCGCAAAGTGTCCTCCTTCATCGGCGAGTATTTTCATACTCTCACAATCTTAAAAAACATGCCTTTATAAGCAATAGAGTTCATTTTACTGAGTCTCATAAAGTTATCAATTAATTTGATGAAACTTCTAAATATTATCAATTTTACCTAGCTATTACTTCCCTCTTATTCTGGATGTGCGGTTCGGGAACACCGCATGCCCAAACCATGTCATTGAGATTGACGCTATTTGGGGCATAGATAAAAACGACAATTTCATTTTTGAATTAATAACCAAGGAGTTTTTATGGGACGACAAATTAAGGAGTCGATATGGCGGTGACCAGCACTCAAAATCACCAGTACTTTTCTCCTAAAGAAATGATGTCAGAAGCTGAAAAGTTTGCGCTAAGTAAAGCCAACAAAACCAGCGGTATGACATTAAGCCTTGCCGTAATGGCTGGGGCATTTATCGGGCTAGCATTCTTGTTTTACATCACAGTGACGACTGGCAGTGCTGGCGCAGGTTGGGGGTTAAGCCGCCTTGCTGGCGGGGTGGCGTTCAGTATGGGATTAATTCTTATCGTCATATGTGGCGGTGAATTATTTACCAGCTCGGTACTTTCCAGTATCTCGTGGGCAAACAAGCAAATCTCTTTCGGCAAAATGCTATCAATTTGGGGCAAAGTTTACATTGGTAACTTTATCGGAGCCATGCTCTTACTGGCACTTGTTACCGCCGCGGGTCTTTATCAAATGGATAGCGGTCAGTGGGGACTGAATGCGCTGAACATCGCACAGCATAAACTTCACCACACATTCCTTCAGGCATTTGCGCTCGGCATACTCTGTAACCTATTAGTTTGTCTTGCCATTTGGTTAACGTTTAGCTCTGCAAATGCCATGACCAAAGCAGCCATGACAATTATGCCTGTCGCCATGTTTGTCAGCAGCGGTTTTGAACACTGTGTGGCAAATATGTTTATGGTTCCGCTTGGCATTGTTATCGCAAACTTCGCCCCAGAATCATTTTGGACAGCGGTCGGTGTACCCGCTTCACAGTACGCAGACTTGAATATAGGACACTTTATCACTGCCAACTTAATCCCTGTCACCCTTGGCAATATCGTCGGGGGAGCCGTGTTAGTTGGCCTCGCAAACTGGTGCATTTTTCGCCAACCAGAACTAAAAGCAGCGAATATTTCTTCTATCACAACAACGACAACACTCTCGTCAGTTAAGGATTTCACCATGAAAAACGCATCTTGTGTTAAAGACATCATGAACCCAAACCCGGTTACTATCAGCGCTGAAACTCCGGTTGCCGCCGCACTTGATACGTTAATCGATCACAACGCAACCAGCGCGCCTGTTGTTGATGTTCACAACCGCTTAGTGGGTTTCTTTTCTGCTCACGATATGATGGTGGAACTATGGTGTGAGGACTACATTCCCGTTAAGGAGCAAAAAGTCGTTGATATTATGAGCCGCGATGTCGTCGCAATCGATGCGGGCGATCGCTTAGTCGACGTAGTGGAGTTCTTATGTATCGATAAAGAACAACTCTACCCAACCAGCAGCATGGGCATTGCAACTCGTATGACGTCTTTATCTGTTGAAGAGCGTGCGAAAAGCATCAGAGTAAGTAAACCACAAGTACTTCCTGTACTTGAAAATGGTCAGCTGATCGGTGTGGTCACACGTACAGAAGTTTTAAAAGCACTTCGCCCAATTTTCGGTGAGCGCTTAAACCTCGTTGAGAAAAACGCGTTGGAAACAGCGTAACGATTTTGTAGTTCTATTATTAATATAAACAACGTCTGTTGGCTGTTATAAAAAAGCGCTCTTAATCGTAAGAGCGCTTTTCATATTTTTTAAAGGGGTGAATTATTGCTTAACACCTTCGATATGAAGCTCCATATCAACATAACTTGATGCCCCCATAACTGGGATATCGAAATCAGCCAGCTCAAGACGAGTTTGACCGACAAAGCCTGCTCGCTCTCCCCCCCACGGGTCACTGCCAGCACCAACAAATTCCGCTTCAATAGTGATTGGTTTTGTTACGCCATGAAGTGTTAGATCCCCTGTCACGTCCAGCTTACCATTGCCTTTATCGACAACCTTTGTACTCTTGAACGTGGCTTGGCTGTATTTGCTCGCATCGATAAAATCACCACTACGAATATGTTTATCACGCTCTGCGTGGTTCGAATCCAAACTGGTGGTATCCACGACAACATTAACTTTTGAATCTGTGATGTTATTTTCATCGAATGAAAAGTCACCAGAAAAAGTATTAAAACGACCTTTGATAAAGCTATAACCAAGGTGACTTACTTTAAAGTTAACGGAAGCATGTGCGCCTTTCGTATCGATGACATAATCTGCAGCTTGAGCACCAACCGGCAGTGCCATAGCGATTGCTAATCCTGTAGCGAAGAGTGACTTTTTCATTATGAAGCTCCTAACATTTTTTTTAATGTGTTGTCTTTATCGATAAAGTGATGTTTGAGTGCTGCAGCAGCATGTAAGCCTGCAATGAGGATCACCGCCCAAGCTGCGTAAAAGTGAATTTCACCTGCAAGGTCTGATTGTCCAGGAAACAACTCACCCGCTCCCGGTACGGTAAACCAGTTAAACACTTCGATACCGCGGCCATCAGACGTTGAAATGAGGTAGCCTGAACCAAAGATAGTGAATAACAGTAGATACATCACACCATGTGCTGCTTTTGCGGCAACAATCTCGTAAGGTTTGCCTTCGACCCTTGGTGCTGCAGTAACATGTTTCCACACGATACGTACCAAAGTTAAGATGGCGAGTAAAATACCGACAGAGCGATGGTAGTGTGGTGCAGTTTGGTACCATTCACTGTAATAACTCAGATCGACCATCCACAAACCCACTGCAAATAGACCAATAATGCACAGTGCAGATACCCAATGCATCATGCGTGCAGGAAAGTTGTACTTCTTTACCAGTGAATTCATCTCACGTTCCTAGATATATGCCTAAGTTAATGTTGAGCAAGAAACACTACATTAACCTATTTGCCTCAAATGAAACAGATTATTTACCATCATTTACACCCAGCCAATACCACCGTCTCTACCAACTTATTCGATTTTTTCGATGGAGACTTACATTATTTTTAAAACTGGCACTTACAGTTGTACTGGTTGTTCTATTTCGTACAGTTCATCAGAGGCTTCAAGCATGCGGCGTTCAATCACAAGTTTTGCATCCTCAATGCCTTTGTTGTAATAAATCGCACCAAGTTTTTCTGTAATAAAATCAACAAGAAATTCACTATCAAACTGACCAATTTCAACACTAAGTTCATCCTGCATGTAATCTTGTATTGCCACTGCGAGTGTTTCTTTTTGTGCACGTTCTAATTTTATCATCCCTATCCCTTTTAAGCGTATTGTTCATATGACCACTGGGTAACTCCTCTCATTCTCATCAGCTTAAAATCAATAGAGTGAAATTGAGACCGCCACCAATGAGAATAAGAACGACGATGCCTAACAATTTTGATTTTTAGATCAAGAAGTTGCTGAACTAAATTAGTCCATCCCCATAAACTATGCTAACCTTTCTCGGTTCGTTTTGTTAATGATTAAGGGATATTTTTTGCTACTCGATCTAGTAATTCAAAGTGTCAATGATTTTCAAGACGATTGCCTTAAACTGTGCGAAAAGCATTATCCTGCGGTCCATAACCAAGGCATGAGTGAGCACCACTTAGGGCTCGCATTTTCTAGGCGTATGGAGCACACTTTTCGTCACTTTGGATACCATAGTGTTACCAAACCCATCGAGGTATTAGAGGCACCAGCGCTTCCACATCACTACCGCATCTCTTCGGAACTCGGCACCGTGTGGGTTTTAACTCATCATATGGTCAGTGCCGGTACGTCCTGCCGCGAAAATTTACTCTCTTCGATTACCGAATGGCAAAGCGAGTACGGTTACGCATTACAACCCAACGACCTACTCTTTTTGGTTTCTGATCATTGGATTAGTCGTAGTAAAACAAGCAGGGAATTACTCCATTGGTGGATGGGAGAATTACCAGATCCGATAAATGAATATACCGAACAAGGCATCACGCTATACACCAGCGAGTCGCTGCTGACTCAATCCCTTGACACCCGCTTTGGTATTAGCCCTTGCTATATTAAGTTTGGCCACCCTCTCCGACGTTCTAACAAGCAGCAATTGGTCAGGAAATACTTACAGCTGTACGCCGTATTGCAGTGGTAGCATCAAATTAATGATAAAAAGCTCTGTTTCAATAAGTGTCAAGGTTATCGGTTCGCTATACCTCCAAACTTAGAGGTATATGCAGAAGTAAAACAACCCTCTCGGTTCGGGGAGTTTGGTTCAGCGAGAGCGTCTTGGTTTACCACGATTTTTGTGGATAGCGAGTTTGGCTTTTAGCTTGCGCTTTTCTGAGGAACGACTCTTTCGACAAGCGCCGCCGTTGCTCTCTACTTCTCTTGCTTCGACCAAGCTTGGTTCAAAACCTGCTAGCCATTCTTGTGGCAAACGTTGATCAAGTAAGTTCTCGATTGCATGTAGCAAATATTCTTCATCTCGGCTCATCAAAGACACCGCTAAACCAGACTTTCCAGCGCGTCCTGTCCGACCAATACGATGAACATAATCTTCAGCTTTAAACGGCATATCAAAATTAATCACTTGTTCCAGCTCTTGGATATCGAGACCACGCGCTGCAACATCGGTCGCGATCAACGCACGAACCTTGCCTTGTTTAAACTCGTTCAAAGCTCGCTGACGAGCGCCTTGCGACTTATCTCCATTGATGGAGACAGCTTTAATACCATCCAATTTTAGCTCTTTGGCAAGTTCGTCGCTGCCTTGCTTTGTTTTCGTAAAAACGAGGACTTGCTGCCAATTACGCGAGCCGATTAAATATGCCAGTAATTCACGTTTACGCTTTTTATCTACGGGATAAACAATCTGCTTGACGGTTTCAGCCGTTGTATTAGCAGGAGAAACTTCGACCTCGACAGGCGTGTCCATCAATTTATAAGCGATGGTTTTAATGCGTTTTTCAAATGTTGCAGAAAACAGCATAACCTGTTTCTCTGTCGGCAAGCGTCGCAAGATACGTTGTAAGTCCGGCCAAAACCCCATATCTAACATACGATCTGCTTCATCTAGAACTAACGTGCCTGTCTTTGAGATGTTTACATTGCCATTAAACAAGTGATCCAACAGTCGACCAGGCGTCGCAATCAGAATATCTGCACCTTCTTCGAGCTTTTTCTTTTGGACACTAATACTCGTACCGCCATACACACAGACAATGCGCAGCTCAGTTTGAGCTGAGTATTGCACCAAGTGGTCAAATACCTGCTGTGCCAACTCGCGGGTCGGAACCAAAATCAAGGCTTGAGGAGTTCCGTTACGTTTCTTTTGCTGAACGGCTTGGATAATCGGCAAACCAAATGCCGCCGTTTTCCCCGTTCCCGTTTGCGCTGCCAGCGATAAGGTTCTTTCCTTCTAGAACATGTGGGATAGACTTTTCTTGTACAGGTGTCGGCGTCACGATATTCAGACTACTCAGCGTCTCTATTAGCTTTTGTTCGATGCCTAGATCAGCAAAATTCACGGACATGTTAAACCTCATAATTTTTGGATCGCAGAGTTTAACAGAGCCCTCAGGGCCGTACTACCTTTCTATCTCAGCGACTCTTTACCGTTTAACTGTTGTTGATACTCATACGACTGGCACAAAACGTCTTGATAAAGTGAGGAAAACTTATCCTCCAAGAACAAGTACTCTTGTTCAATGACTGAAAATGTCGTTGTGAGGTCGGCCATTCTAGGACTTCTTTGCGACATTCGATGTAACGCAAATTCGATATTGTCAAGATCTTGATATGACTGCAGCCAATGACCGCTCCACATGCGGTTGTGTAGCAATAAGAACCGTGACGGTAAGCTACCGTGAACATCTCGATCCACTCGTAGGTAGGCGTAATGCACAAAATTGTCGAGGGAAAGAGTATGAAAATCTTGCCAATGTTTCGCTAAGCAATGATCCCAGAACATATCTAGAGCAATAGGGGCAAAACGGCGCGCAACCCCCGTGAAATGAGGTTTGCACTCATCGACAATAGAATGCTGGTCAGTAATACGATCCACAAAACGATGCAGTTTGATGCCATTCGAGATATCAGCGCTATACTGTTTGCTTGGATCTCCTTTAACGAAGTCTCCAAGCAAGTTTCCCAATAAATGACTTTTACAATGTTCTGCGATATGCAGGTGGGCTAGAAAGTTCATTCGACGTTTAGGCTTGGTGTGACATGCCTTATTATAACGTCAATTAAGCCGCGATGAGAGTACTATCCTATTCGGCTTCGTTGTCTGAGCCAACGTACTCCGACAAGGTAATGCCAATTTCAAGCGCATCTAGCAGCTCAAGGCTCTCGTCGTTTTGGTATTGGTCGCTCATTGTGACCTCCTGTATTTTAAGCTCTCTTGCTTTAACTTACTGATGCTCTGTCTTTCTATCTCCGCACCAGCAACTCCTTTTTATAATCTTTATATGACATATTCATGACGGCGAGAAGTCTAGATTTAAAAACCTATGAGCAAAATCAAAAGTAAACGATTGCACGAAAATTTCACTCCTACCGCATCTTTTTTATAGAGGTAGATTTTCAAAAAACTGGTCACTCAAAAGGCATGGCGCTTTGCCATAACCTACCCTACCTCACATTTTTTAAAATAAACACATTCTTCGTTACATATTTTGCTGATTAACATCGCATATTTTGTTTCGATAGAACCATAGATTGGTTCAATATTTTTTTATCTCAAATGGAGCTTTAAATGAGAGAAGTTGAGTTTAGAACGATAGACAGGTTGTTTATCAAGATGTCTATCAACGACAAAATGTGGGTTATTTTCCTCCTGTTTATGGTGGCGCTCACTTCTGTGGCAGGAAGCCGTTATATGAATGAAATGCAACAATTTGAACAACAGGCGATTGCAACAACCCAAGCACGGCTGTCTGGGCTTATCGATGCGCAGACAAAGGATGTGTTAAAAATTGATGGCATATCTAAAGTGAGCGCATTAAAAACAAGCGAATTTATGCAAGGCGCTGCAACCGCTTACGCCACTTTACAATCCGGTGAGATTGTAAAGCTCACTCATAACATGTCAGCACAATACCAATCGGCCAAATCAGCCGCCCTCACCTCTTTGTTGCTGAGCTTTTTATGGGCAGTGCCATTTGCAATTTTCTCATACTGGGTGGCTACATTTATCGGTGGCGCGCTGTGGGTTTTATACACAACCACTGAGAAGATTGGTGCTGGCGATTTAACGTCTCGTCTGGGGTTTCATCCGGGTAGAGACGAGTTTGGAACCATTGGCTGTGCGTTAGATAACTCTATGGATACCCTGACGGAATTGGTCAACAGCGTGAAAGATAACGCAAATACATTAAGTGAAACCTCTGCAGCATTTGAAAAAGATATGCAGCTAAGTGAGACGCAAATATCGCATCAATACCAAACTCTGGATTCAGTCGCGACAGCGATGGAAGAAATGACAGCATCAGCGAAAGAAGTTTCAAGTATTTCAGAACAAGCCACGACTCAGTCTGATCAAGATGCTAAAAAAATCGAATTGAGCCGTAATCGCGTTCAAAACGTGATTGGCGAGATCGAAACCTTATCGGGTTATATTGAGCAAGCGTCTACATCTGTAACGAACTTGAATGTGAACACGACTCAAATTAATGACGTTATTACCACAATTAACGCGATATCAGAACAAACCAACCTGCTCGCACTGAATGCGGCTATTGAGGCGGCTCGGGCAGGTGAACAAGGACGTGGTTTTGCTGTCGTGGCAGACGAAGTTCGTACCCTTGCAAGTCGAACCCAGCAAGCAACGGTAGAAATTCAATCAATGATTGAGAAGCTGCAAACAGAAAGTCAAAGTATCGCTTCAATAACCGACCGCACCGTACAACAAGCTCAAACAAGCAGTCAGCTTATTAATGAGATTGGCCATGACGTCACGGCGATTGCAGAATCTGCACGCTCATTGATGGACATGAGTATTCAAATTTCTACTTCAGCAGAAGAGCAAAGTGCAGTGGCGAATGATATTGCGTCTGAGCTCTCAGAGATCCGAACCCAATCAAACAAAATCCGTGAAGTGGCAGAGCAATCCACCTCTGGCGTTACAAACCTAACTAAAGCATCACTCTCGCTTGGAGAAGTGTTAAAACGCTACCGAACCGCTTAATTCAATAAATATCGACGCGCAAAGGGCTCCTAAAGAGCCCTTTTTTGTTGTTTTTAAACGTCGACATTCTTGGCTTTGAACAACTGGATATTTGAAGTGAATCTCAAGTTCTCGTTGTACCTGATGAAATAATATTCATAAACAAGACGTTCCGCTATGCTTAATCTGCTAGTTCCAATTTGCTGCTGGAAAATAATATGAATAATAACAAAGATACAAAAGACATTGAAAACTTGAGTTGCCCACTCTGTCAGGGAGACGAATATTTAATCTCATCAGATGGCGAAAAATTTACTTGTGCTGCTTGCGGGTTCCACACGAAAAATTTCTCATCCATTCAATGCTTACACCAAACTCCATATTTACAGTCTAAATGTAAACATATTCATAGTCTAAGTAGGGTTTGCCATTAGAAGTTAAACAGAGCAGCTAAATAGCTGCTCTTTTAATTCATCTAGATGTTGAATACGGATAACACGCTCATCATCAACACGGTTAATCGCTTCGCCATTAAATAACTGTATCGTCTTAATACCTGCATTTATTCCTGATTCTACGCCTTTCGGCGTGTCATCGATATACAGACAGTCACTTGGCAAAAAGCCCATGCTCATTGCACTGTACATCAGCAAATCTGGCTCTGGTTTCCAACTGTTTGCATCAAAAGCCGAAAACACTTTTCCTTGAAACGCATCCAATAAACCTGTTAGCTCAAGTGCATATTCGATTTTATCTTTTGGTCCATTTGACGCAACGCAGTACTCGATATTGTGAGAGTCAAGCAACTGAATTAAGCGCTTTACACCATCCATCGGTTGTAAGTGGCGAACAAAAAGAGATTGTACTTCTTCTCGATATTGCGGCTCTAATTCATCAATAGGGACTTCGATTTTTTTTAATTCTTTGGTATCTAAGAGAATATCCGCTAGCTTCCCACCTTTAAAATGAGAAACACATTCTTCTATGGTTAACTCAGCGCCATGTTGGTTAAATACATTCACTAATGCCTGACAACACAAACGCTCACTATCGACCAACGTTCCATCACAATCAAAGATCACGCACTTAATATTGGTAATTGCCATAGCCGTCCCCCAAGCACATTATAAATGTCGCTGACCAAACTGAGTTTATTCAAAAATATTTAGTTTAATCATATTTGAGTTTGGGATTGTTTAAACGACGAGCTTGGCATTTCGCAGAAATGAAGGTGAGGAATTACAGTTTTTCTAAGCAAGATCACCGATTGTTATCTTGCTTGACTCTTTATGCATCTGAACACTCAATCTAGTTTTCAATTATGATTGCATCACACAATTTATGTTCTCTCGCTAATTTTTTCGCAAGATCGATGACAAATTGGCTCTTTTCAGAATTAGAAACCGCCACATCAGATATCAGCGTGCTACTTTCAAAATGACTGATAATAGCGACACCAGCCGGACTACCGTCCTTAAAACCGACATACAATTCAAAGTCAGGTGTTAAAATAATTTGAGTCAGATACTCTACCACCATGTCTTGATCGTATTTTTCTTCCCAGCGTTGCGCTTGCAAAATAGAAAACATGATGGTTAACCGATGAAAGTCGACCAGAAAGATCTCGTCAGGTTCAATCTCTGAGTTACCGTCAAGTAAGCTGGTTTTTTTGATCACTCGATAAGTGTGTTCATCTAATGCTTTGAAATAGACGTCTCGTCCTATCAAGCTTTCTGGTGTAGGGAATTCCACTTCAACCAAATTATATAGCCACGCATTTTTACGCTCTATACTGGCTCGCTGTTGTTCGTTCATTTGAGTACCTTAATCACAAGCTACAAAGTAGTAGCAAACAAAAATTTATGCCGAGTAGCCTACTCATTTAAGAGAATGCATCGGCTCCAGTCTCCTTAAGAAACCTAACACTTCAACATCGTTTGGCCGGCAGGCAAGATCACGAATAGAAACACGGTGTTTTGAGTCAAAGGTCTTAAAACACACGCGGCAAGACCTATTTTTGTTTGGAGCCGTACATTAGCATGAATGCCTATTACAAACCTAGAACATGTAAACCTTAGAGGCTAAATTTTGTTTTAGTGGCAAACGTCTGATAGATTTCATCAATATCTTTCCTAGTAAGGACAAAATAATGAAAAAAATGCTGTTAAGCGCATTACTTGTAACTGCGTTGGTGGGTTGCTCAGATAATGACGTGGCTGACGTAGGGCTTGGCTGGTTTACACTGAAAGACATAAAAGTAGGTGAATTAAAGGACGATACTGTTACTGGTGTCACTTGTCATATTGCGTCTATAGAAGATGATTTCAGTTTAGCCGACCCAAGTGACAGCTCTATCTCTTGTCGTCAGACGGGTGAAATCACATCTGAAATGATTGCACAAATAGATAAAAGTAAGTCCGGCGAAATCGTATTTAAGAAATCGAAAAGTATTTTCTTCAAAACGATGAAGGTAAGACGTATCTACGATCCAGAGAATCAAACCCTACTCTATCTTTCTTACACCACAAAAGAGACCGAAGGTAGCTTCAAGCATAGTTTATCAACCGTACCACTTTGGGGTACCAAGGCTTACGTACCACAACCGGTTGAGATAAAATAGCGATTCCGCTATTGGGTTACAATTACCACCGCCCGCTGCATTTTTAGCGGGCGAACCTCGTGTAATAAACACCACGAGTTGCATTTTTTTGTGATATAATCACGCCTCTTTTTTTCCTCAATCAAGAACAAGCATGAAGTTTCCTGGTCAGCGTACATCTAAACACTACTTCCCAACTCACGCTCGTGATCCATTAGTTAACCAAATCCGACAAGCGCCCAAACTATACCGCCCAACGATTGTTGGCGTTGGTCAAACCATCGTAGATATCGAAGCTCGTGTAGATGATGCGTTTTTAGAAAAATACAATCTAAGCAAAGGGCACTCTCTCGTTCTTGAAGAAAGCAAAGCTGATGCACTTTATGAAGAGCTTGTTGAACAAGGCTTGATCACTCATCAGTATCCTGGTGACACCATTGGCAACACACTGCATAACTACTCTGTGTTAGCTGATAGCAAATCGGTATTGTTGGGGGTAATGTCAAAGAATATCCAAGTTGGTTCATTTGCGTATCGCTACCTTTGTCGTACCTCTTCACGCATGAACTTGAACCACCTTCAAATCGTTGATGGTCCAATTGGTCGTTGTTACACCTTAATTACTCAAGACGGTGAACGCACATTTGCGATCAACGAAGGTCATATGAATCAATTACTTCCAGAAAGTATTCCTGACGAAGTTTTTGAGAAAGCCTCTGCTCTCGTGGTCTCATCTTACCTTATGCGTGGTAATGAAGAAGATCCGATGCCTAAAGCGGTTCAGAAGGCAATTGACTTTGCGAAGAAGCATGATGTTCCTGTCGTACTCACCTTAGGAACAAAATATGTCATCGAAGGCAACGTCGAATGGTGGCAAGAGTACATTCGCGAAAATATTTCTGTGGTTGCGATGAATGAGGAAGAAGGCGCAGCATTAACGGGAGAAACGAACCCGTTAACAGCAGCAGACAAAGCCTTAGAATGGGTTGACCTCGTACTGTGTACCGCTGGTCCAAACGGGCTATACATGGCTGGGTACACCGACGAAAAAGTAAAACGCGAAACCACACACGGCATTCTAGAAGGCTCGATTAAAGCATTCAACCAATACGAATTTAGTCGCGCCATGCGCAAAGCTGATTGTAAAAAGCCAATGAAGGTTTATTCGTATATTGGCCCTTACCTTGGTGGCCCTTTGGAAATTAAAAATACCAACGGCGCTGGTGATGCTGCACTCTCTGCCCTTTTACATGACATGGCAGCAAACTCTTTCCATCAAAAAGAAGTACCAAATTCAGAAAAGCACCAAGTACGCTGCCTGACCTACTCGTCACTTTCGCAGATCTGTAAATATGCGAACCGAGTGAGTTACGAAGTGCTAACACAACACTCTCCTCGCCTTTCTCGTGCTCTCCCAGAACGCGAAGATAGCTTGGAAGAAGCCTATTGGGATCGTTAAGATCACAAGCTTAAAGGCAAGAAATATACTGAGGTCACCATTTGGTGGCCTTTTTATTTTGATATGGCGCAGTATTTAGTAGATTCTGTTAATCTCTAGCACACTATGACGCACGAACGCCTTTACACTTCAAACGTAAACAAGGTTATTTGTGCGCAAACCTTTACTCAAAGGCAGTATAGCTCGCTACTCGCAGCTCAATATTGAAACGCCATTTGTAAGTCATTTCGGGGAATATCCATGCGGTCTGATATTGAAATTTGTCGACACACACCATTGTCATCTATTGATGTTATCGCGAATAGAGCGGGTTTGTTACCTCAAGAGTACGATACTCATGGAAGGCATAAAGCGAAGGTTCATCCCAAATGCCTCGAGCGTCTTCGTACAAATAAAGACGGCAAACTTGTTCTCGTTACCGCGATTACTCCGACCCCTCTAGGCGAAGGAAAAACCGTGACAACCGTCGGGTTAGCGCAGGGGTTAACAAAACTAAATCAGTCAGTGTTTGCTTGTATTAGACAGCCTTCAATGGGACCTGTGTTTGGCATTAAAGGCGGTGCAGCTGGGGGCGGCTACTCTCAAGTTGCCCCAATGGAAGAGCTCAACTTACATCTCACTGGTGATATTCATGCCGTCACGGCAGCTCACAACCTAGCCTCGGCAGCGTTAGACGCACGTTTGTTTCATGAGCAACGCGAAGGATACGATGCCTTTGAGGCGCGAACAGGATTGAAAGCACTTAAAATCGCCGGAGAAAGCATTACTTGGAAACGGGTGATGGACCATAATGACCGAGCACTACGCAAGGTCAAGATTGGTTTGAATGAACCAGGAAAGATCATTAATGGCTATGAACGCAATGAAGGTTTCGATATTTCGGCCGCTTCTGAGTTGATGGCAGTTATTGCTTTGGCTAAAAACTTAAAAGATCTTCGTCAGCGTATCGGGAAAATAGTCGTTGCTTACGATTTAGCAGGCAATCCTATCACGACTGAGCATCTGCAAGTTGCAGGCGCAATGGCGGTAACGCTCAAAGAGGCTATTGCCCCAACTCTGATGCAAACCTTAGAGGGTGTGCCGACTCTCATCCACGCCGGCCCTTTTGCGAACATCGCCCATGGTAATTCATCCATCATCGCTGACAAAATTGCATTAAAACTATCAAGTTACACGGTCACTGAAGCTGGCTTCGGATCCGATATGGGGTTTGAGAAAGCGTGTAATATTAAAGCTGCCGCTGCAAACAAGGCGCCAGATTGCGTGGTCATTGTTGCAACTTTGCGAGGCTTAAAAGCCAATTCAGGTCACTACGATTTACGCCCTGGTGCGACGTTCCCAGAGTCCATTTTCGATCCAGATCCCAAAGCACTAGAAGCAGGGTTCGAAAATTTAAAATGGCATATTAATAACGTCCACAAGTATGGGGTTCCTGCGGTTGTGGCTATTAATCAATTTCCCCAAGATAGTGCAACGGAATTGAAAGCGCTCCAAACACTGATTCACGAATTCAACCCTGACGTTAAAGTGGCGATTAGTACGGCTTTTGCCAATGGTGGAAAAGGTAGCGCAACATTGGCACAACAGGTTATTGATGCCTGTGAAAACCGCTCCGACTTCCGGCCTCTTTACCAAAAGCAACATGCTCTGAAAGAAAAACTGATGGCTGTTTGTGAAGCTGGTTATGGCGCAGCAAATATTGAAATGAGCGAACTGGCTAAAGAGCAACTTGCGCACTTTGAAAGGCTTGGCTTTAACGACTTGGCGGTTTGTATCGCGAAAACACCACTATCAATCACCACTGACTCATCCATCAAAGGGGCTCCAACAGGATTCACGATCCCTATCCGAGAATTACGCTTATGCGCCGGAGCTGGGTTTATTTACGCCTTATCAGGCAACGTAATGACAATGCCTGGGCTTCCTGACAAACCCGCTTTTATGAACCTCGATCTTGATGATGACGGTAATATTATTGGTCTCTCCTAATCAAACCCGTTAGTAACTTGTATCACCACTTGTATATTTGAGGGAGCGAGTTCGCTCCTTTTATCTTATTGTTTTAGATTAACTTTACATTGTAAATTCACTTTACTCCCTCACTAAACCACTTTGCTTTGCGCCAATATAAAGCAATGTTTCTCTACCACCTCCCCAACATGGTGCATGTATTAACTAATCATAGTTTAATCTCCTTGATTTATAAGGATATATTCTATGGAACGATTTTTGTACTATAGTTGGCAGTAATAAACACACCAGCACATATCGTTCAAAACCTCTGCGTTGTATACCTCCTCCTCCGGATAAGCACTGTTTTGATGCATGTAAGATAAGGAAAAGGGAAGACTATGGAAGATGCACTCGCCGTAATTTTAGCCGGAGGGATGGGCTCAAGGCTCAGTCCACTGACCGACGATAGAACCAAGCCTGCTGTACCATTTGGTGGAAAGTATAGAATCATCGATTTTACTTTGACTAACTGCCTGCATTCTGGCTTGCGGAAAATATTGGTTTTAACTCAATACAAATCCCACTCCTTACAAAACCACTTACGAGACGGCTGGTCAATATTCAATCCCGAACTTGGTGAATATATTACTGCCGTTCCCCCACAAATGCGCAAAGGTGGTGCCTGGTATGAAGGCACCGCAGACGCGATTTACCACAACATGTGGTTGTTATCTCGCAATGATGCCAAATACGTCGTTGTATTGTCCGGTGATCACATTTACCGGATGGATTACGCAGCAATGCTTGAGGAACACAAAGAGAAAGAAGCGAAACTCACTGTTGCCTGTATGGATGTCCCAGTAGAGGATGCATCGGCATTCGGTGTCATGGATGCCGCCGAAAATGGCCTAGTCACCTCTTTTATCGAAAAGCCAGAGCACCCACCTACTCTTCCTGGAAATAAAGCAAGAAGTCTCGTATCCATGGGCATTTACATTTTTGATATGGATGTACTTCAAGACGCTCTCGAAGAAGACGCAAAGCTCGACTCATCGAGCCATGATTTCGGCAAAGACATCATCCCTAAATTAATTGATACAGAATCTGTGTACGCTTATCAGTTCTGCGGCAGTAAAGGACGGGTAGATAAAGATTGTTACTGGCGTGACGTAGGGACGATTGACTCTTTCTATGAAGCAAATATGGATTTGCTAGAACCTATTCCTTCAATGAACCTCTACCAACCTAACTGGGCCATTCGTACTTATGAGCCTCAGCTCCCACCAGCTCGTACCGTATCTTCTGCGACTGGCAATGAAGGGATTTTTATCAACTCTCTTATCGCAAACGGGGTGATTAATTCTGGCGGTTCTGTACAGCACTCCGTCATCGCTTCAAATGTGCGCATTCATGACAGTGCAACCGTGGTTGATAGTATTATTTTTGATGACGTAGAAGTAGGAGAAGGCAGCCAGTTAATCAACTGTATCGTCGATAAGCACGTTCGTATTCCTCCCAACACTCAAGTTGGAATAAATAAACTTGAAGACGAAAAACGCTTTCATATTTCAGATAAGGGCATCGTCGTTATTCCAGAAAGCTATCAATTTTAAGTAAACTCTGCCAACTAACACAAAAAAGCGCACGATGAACATCGTGCGCTTTGGTTTCGTCGTGGTAACTATTTTACTAGTATGTTCACTCTTAGATATTACAAACTGTCGCCCAGCTACCATCACTGCCTGGCTCAGAAGACGTCCACCAGTTCGCTTGGTAAACCACACCGTTGTGGATGATCTTATCACCTTGGTTAGCGTGGCTTGCGTTACCCGCCCAGTCTGTTTGTGGCAAGTCTGGGTATGTGGCTAAACCAGTCGTATCACAAGAACTAGGCTCCGTTGTACCGCTATCACCAGTGTTTAGGTCACCAATTGGTAGATCTGGTTGTTCAAATTTAAACGCAAACTCTTTACCACCAGAGATGACTGAGTAGTTAGCTGGACCAGATATTGGTAGGTAGTAAACCATATCAAGTTCGTAAACTCCGCCCGCTGGTAGGTCTTCCCACGCTGGTAGAGAGAAAGAGACACGATGCATCACTCCGTCTAAACCCCCAATGTTATCTGCACGAGTATGACCTGATGCAATAACTGTCAGACCACCACCCGACTGATCTTTCGCGTTATCCGGCGCTGATACTGGAATATCGAACTGGAACTCCGTGCCGCCAAGGATGGCTTGACCCGTGTTGTTCGTGAACGTGATCTTAGGGTTAATTGGGTAGTTTTGGTCACCCACTTTAAAGCCACCAACACTGACCGTAATATCAACGGCTTCCGTTGGTGTTGCACCCATCGCTACTTTGTTACCGTAAGGTGTTGCAGACTTAAACTTGTCGTAGATAGCTTTGGTCATGGTGTTACCCATGTGGTACTCACCATTGCCTGCTGCACAAGCTTGCTCTGTGGCATCAACCGCCGTACGGTTACCATTTGCATCGAGTACGTAACAGTTGTAGTCACCTGCTAACTCCCAGAACATGATACCGCCAATTTCTTTGTCGATAACGTAATCCGCTTTCACCTCAATAGACGCTTTATCTTCCGTGGATAAGAATACGCTCTTCTCTGCATTCCACAGCCAAGGTGCGACTGCAACATCATCGTAATGGCGAGTGTACGTACCGACAAACTTATCCGAGGGATCATTTACAGGATCAAGGCCGTAGGCTGCAGCGTAAGAGCCCCAAATACCATTCTCTAAGTTCTTCGCGTGCCACATTGGGTTTGAGCCTGCGCCCATTTCAGTGCCTTTAGGGTCAGTATCATGCCACATATTGTCGATACCGATAGCACCGTAACCACAATTATTCTTTTCACCTTCACCAGTTCCTGGCTGGCAATCAGCTTGGTTTGGTAATGCTGCTCGCCCCCAAAGACCATTATCACCACCAGTTACACCTTGCCAGCCACGGGTGTAATAAGGGACACCAATGTTGATTCGACCTGCAGGCATAGAACCACGGAAGTAATGATAAGCCCAGTCCGTATTCAAGTAACCAATACCACCGTATGCAGCCGTGCCATAAACATTCCACTGTGTTAGCTCAGAGTCTTTGCCTGTGTCAAACAGCGCAGCGTTATGGCCAACGTGGTCATTCCATGCTCCGTGTAAATCGTAAGACATGATGTTTACGTAATCGAGGTATTTGGTCACATCGAAGGTTTCCATACCACGTAACAAGTAACCTGAAGATGGTGCGGCGATGGTCAACATGTAATGGGTACCATCTTGTGCAGATGCTACATCCACTTTTTCACGCAGTACTTTCATTAGCTCTTGATAAGATGCCCATAGGTACTCGCGACGAGGCTCCATAAACTCTTTATCGTATGGGTTACCTGCACCAGCCATTGACGTTGGGTATTCGTAGTCGATATCTAAGCCATCGAATTTATACGTACGCATCATTTCTACTGCAGACGCCGCGAATTTCTCGATACCTGCATGGTTGATAGAACCGTCAGCGTTGGTCGTCATGGTATAGAAACCACCGTCAGCAACGCGATCACCGTTCGTACCGAAATGACCACCCGTTTCTGCCCAACCACCGATTGAGATTAACGTTTTAACATCGTGTTTTTGTTTATACGTTGCAAGTGCACCGAAGTGCCCTTTAAAGCCTAATGTCGGGTCAACTTCTACGCCAGGCCAAGTTTTGCCTGTCGCCGGGTTGTTTGGATCATTAACGTCGCCAACATTCACTTTACCGTCAGAGCCAATGCTGACAAAAGCGTAGTTAATATGAGTCAACTGCTCCCAAGGAATATCTTTTACAAGGTAGGTCGATTGTGGGTCTTCGCCCGCACGCCAACTTGTAAAGTAACCAATCACTCGTCGTGGATGATCCGCCCCCATCTTCTCACGACCTTCTTCGTCGTAAACTGAACAATATGGGACATCTACACCTGCTGTTTGATATAAACCGTCAGGACGGCAGTTCGATGTCATCGCGCCATCATTGACGGTTAAAGTAACCAGCGCAGAGTCTGCCGTTGCACCCGCATCATCCGTTGCTTTTGCGTATACAGCTAAAGAACCTGCTTGAGCAGGCGTAATATCAAGCGAGTAAGGTGCTGTTGTAGCCGTACCTGCAAGCACACCCGCAACATAGAAGTCGACTTTCGCAACGCTACCGTCAGCGTCTGATGCATTTGCAGTCAACACGACAGCGCCACCGAGATCGATTGAAGTCGCAGAGAGCGCAACATCTACTGTCGGCGCTTCATTGCCAGGCTGAGCAGGCGCTACGGTTAAAGTCACAGAGCTTACCGTGCTGACTGCACCTACGTCATCATGCGCTTTTGTAGAGAATTCGTGCTGACCTTCTATTGCAGTCCATGAAGCCGCATAAGGCGCCGAAGTTGCCTGACCAACTAATTCGCCATCCACAAAGAATTCAACTTTACTGACAGTTCCATCTGTATCCGTCGCATCTGCGGTTAGGTTTACCACTTCACCCGCAGTAACTGAAGCCGACGAAGAAGGTGATGTAAGAGTAATCGTCGGGATCTCGTTTTGTGGTGGGTCAACAGGGCCAGTACTGTCACAAGCACCAAGCGTTTCCCACTCCCCCCATTCATCGGATTGTGCTGGGTTACTATTTTGCGTCCAGTAACGCGCTTTATAGGCACTACCTTCGTACTGAATTTGATCACCGCCGTTATAAACTTTTGATGATTCCCAAACTTCTAGAGGGGCACAATCAACTGCTGCGTAGCTGCTGAAGGCCATAAGACAAGATGCCGTGAGTGTGCTTAATGTAAACACATTTTTCACTGCGTTCCCGTTTTTAAGGTGCATAATTGCTCTTCCTTAAGTTATTGTTAAAACAATATTAAACACGCTAGGTTAAGCGCGTTTATACTTTTATTTCGACGTAAAATAACTTAAGCTCAAGTTGGAATTTTCACACTACCTATTTAGATTTTTTCGAAACCACCTCTCAACAATCCACCAAATGATTGCAACGACATACCGCTTATTTGGCACCGGCAACTCACTTTATAAATCGAAAAAATACGTCACTCGCAAATTAGTAAAAAGGTCAAAAAAAGCACTATTTTGATATAAAAGTCACTAAGCTTTTGTTGACCTTGGGGTTTCATTAAAATGTCGTTTGTACTCGCGACTGAATTGTGACGGACTGGTATAGCCAACCAGTCGAGCGGCATCATTTACTCGTCTTCCCTCTAACTTAATGAGTTCACGAGCTTTATTAAGCCTAACTTTTTTGATGTATTGCAAAGGCGACTCGAGCGTCACACTACGAAATGCTTGATGAAACGCCGATACACTCATGTTTGCTTCTTCGGCTAAAGTTTGCACATTGAGCTGCTCATAATATGCCTGATGTACACGGTTTAACGCTTTAGCGACTCTGGCATAAGAGCCCTCTTGGTGGGCCAATTCAAATAAAACGTACCCTTCCTTACTCACTAAGGTTCGGTAGACTATTTCTTCAAGCAACAACTCACCTAACATTGCAATATCGAGATCGTTACATAACACACTTATTAACCTCTTACAGACATCGAGCATGTTGTCATTCATTCGCACAGATTTAAGCCCACAACGCGTTGAGTCTGAACAAATATTACTGAATTTTGCTTCTTCCAGTTTTTTTACGAGCTTATGAAGTAAAGTGGGTGAAATATCAATCGAGATACCAAGCAAGGGTTCATTATTCGTCGCGAACGCTTCACACTCTAACGGCATTGGTACGCCGACAACCAGATAATCATCAGGGCCATATTGGACGGGTGTATCTCCGATATGAATATTCTTATGTCCTTGCCCTAAAACAATAATGCCGGACTGATAAACGAATGGCTGACGGTTATTCCCTTTACTACTACGGTAAAACCATACTCCTTCTATCGCCGTTTTCTTCATCCCTTCTAAATCATGCAATCCATGTTTGTCTACGTACTGCTGCATAATGTTAGCGAGTGAGTTCATTTGAATGCTCCATTCATGCCTCATTAATTTTTAGGTCTTTATGTTCTTTTGCGCACTATACTTGCTCTTTACTTTAACTTTCTAGTTTTAAAAGCAGAATTTTGTAGGAATAGGCAAACAATTTGCACAAATCGACCTGTTACAGATTAAAAAGTAAGACTAATATGCACGTATTCAATCTCCTTCACTGGAAGCAAGAGGTCTAATAATGAACTTTTCTTATGTAAACCCAACTAAAATTTTCTTTGGTCAGAAACAAATCGCTGCAATCAAAGACGCTATCCCTGCCGATCAAAAAGTCTTGGTCGTTTACGGTGGTGGCTCAATCAAAAAAAATGGCGTGTATGACCAAGTAGCAGAAGCACTTGAAGGCCGTGAATGGTTAGAGTTTTCTGGCGTTGAGCCAAATCCAACCAAAGAAACACTCGATAAAGCAGTCGCAATGGTAAAAGAGCATGGCATTGACTTTATTCTTGCTGTTGGCGGTGGCTCAGTTATTGATGGCTCTAAATACGTTGCAGCAGCATCTAAATACGATGGTGACGGTTGGGATATCATGATTGGTAAACATCAAGTTATTGAAGCCACGCCTCTGGCTGCAATTTTGACACTGCCAGCAACAGGATCAGAGTCGAACATGGGTGCCGTTATCACCAAAAAAGAAACGCAAGATAAACTTCCGTTCATGTCGCCTGCAGTGCAACCAAAGTTTGCAGTTCTTGACCCTGACGTGATGAAAACATTGCCTGAGCGCCAGCTGATCAACGGCATCGTTGATGCGTGGGTGCATGTGTGTGAACAATACTTGACGCTTCCTACTGGTGCAATGGTTCAAGACGGCTACGCAGAAACCCTGTTAAAGACGCTGAAAACCCTCGGTGAACAGTTTGATCAACGAGATGACGATCTTTGGCGTGCGAACCTAATGTGGTCTGCCAACCAAGCACTAAATGGTCTGATTGGTAGTGGTGTTCCTCAGGACTGGGCGACACACATGATTGGTCACGAGCTTACAGCACTTTGGAGCGTTGACCACGCCCGCTCTCTAGCCATCATTCAACCATCTTTACTGCGCAATCAAATGCAATTTAAGCGCCCGAAATTGGAACAAATGGGCCGTAATGTATTTGGTCTTGAAGCGAGTGATGACCTTGCAGAGCGCACAATTGAAGCGATTGAAACGTTTTATCACCAACTTGGTGTCGCAACCAAACTTGAAGACTTTGGTGACAACCGCGACAAGGCGATTGATGCTGTTATCGATCAACTTAATAAACATGGAATGACAGTACTTGGCGAAAACCAAGCAATCAATCTAGAACGTAGCCGCGAAATCCTTGAATTAGCCGTCGCATAACGTAATAACCACTACATAGCCTCTTCTTAGGTTTACGGTATTGTGCCCTATCGGTCACAATACCGTTTTTTTTGATTAGTAATGCTCTTGATCAGACGGCCTGAATTCTGAGTTTTGGTATTTGAATATTAGGCTTTTCTTAATGAAATCATATTCACAACTTGCTATTGTAGAAGTACATTTTCCTTTTTAGCGTGCACTTTTTGAAAGAGAATAGCCCTATCGTTGAATTCAGCAACGTGAACAAGTGGTACGGTGATTACCACGCTCTAAAAGATATTAACTTTTCTGTACACTCTGGCGAAATTGTTGTCGTTTGTGGCCCTTCTGGCTCAGGTAAATCAACGCTCATTCGTTGCATTAACCACCTAGAGTCGATTCAAGAAGGTCAACTCACTGTGTTCGAACAACCAGCTCAAGCAAAGTCTCTTAAGCCCGGTAAAATCGGCATGGTATTCCAACACTTTCATCTTTTCCCTCATTTGACGGTATTGGAAAACCTGACATTGGCTCCGATTCGTACGCTCAAGTTATCCAAGCAAGAAGCAGAAAAGCGCGCCAAACATTATCTCAAACGCGTCAACATTGAAGAACAAGCCCACAAATACCCAATTCAGCTCTCTGGCGGACAACAGCAGCGTGTTGCGATTGCCCGTTCCCTATGTATGGAGCCGGCTCTGCTACTCTTTGATGAGCCAACCTCTGCTCTGGACCCCGAGATGATCAATGAGGTTCTGGATGTGATGGTGGAACTGGCACAAAGTGGGATGACCATGATTTGTGTGACTCACGAGATGGGGTTTGCAAAGAAAGTCGCTAACCGCGTGGTGTTTATGGATGAAGGGAAAATTGTGGAAATGAACGCCCCCATCGCCTTGTTTGAAACGCCGCAACATCCTCGAACCCAAGCCTTTTTGAACCAAATTTTAAGCTACTGATGATAGTTCGAGTACTCAAACCTATATTCCAAGCATTATTGCAAATGACGATTCTATTTCTCGCGATTGTGTGGGTATTGGACTCAGGAGCACAAGCCATGGGTTATCAATGGCAATGGGAACGTGTACCCGATTACATCGCTTTTTATGAAGATGGTGAATGGTGGTCAGCTGAACTCATCGATGGGTTGTTGATCACACTTAAAATCTCTGTCATTAGTCTATTCTTTACCTTAGTGCTGGGCTTGCTTACTGCGTTACTCAGGCTCAGCGATTCAAAAGTAGGCAACATCATCGGTACCACGTACGTCGAGGTAATTCGCAATACGCCATTGCTGGTGCAAATCTATTTGCTCTACTTTGTGTTTGGCCCGGTGATCGGCTTGGACCGATTCAGCACCGCTGTTTTGGCGTTATCACTGTTCCAAGGCGCGTACACTGCGGAGATATTCCGCGCGGGTTTGAACAGTATCCCCAAAGGGCAATTTGAAGCAGCGCAAACACTTGGGCTATCGCCATTTTATACTTACAAAGACGTGATTTTACCTCAAGTTTTACAACGTACATTGCCGCCATTAACCAATGAAGTGGTTTCGCTGATTAAAAACTCTTCTATTGTCAGTGTGATGGCGATTTTTGACTTAACGACACAAGCGCGGAACATCGTATCAGAGACCGCCATGCCATTTGAAATTTGGTTTACCGTGGCAGCAATTTATCTTGCTCTCACACTATCACTTTCTGGCTTATCTGTATGGCTAGAACACAAACTCGGAGCCAGTTGGCGCAAATTATAAGGAAATAATATGAAGTTATTCAAAGCGACCACCACTGCATTGTTGGGGCTAGCCATCGCTATGCCCTCGCTCGCGAAAGACACTTCTGCCACCCCCAATTTAGATCAAATCAAAGACAGAGGGACATTACGCGTTGGCATGTCAACATTTGTTCCTTGGGCTATGCGCAACAAACAAGGCGAGCTGATCGGCTTTGAAATAGACGTGGCGAAACGCTTAGCACAAGATTCAGGATTAGAAGTGGAATTTGTACCTACGGCGTGGGACGGCATTATCCCAGCACTGTTGGCGAAAAAGTTTGATGTGATCATCGGGGGAATGTCGATCACACCTGAACGTTCCAAGAGCGTGCAGTTTACCCAGCCGTATTCTCACTCCGGCGTTCAAATTGCGGCTAACAAACAGCTTGCCGCTGGCTTTAGCACATTCTCGGACTTTAACTCTCGACGTATAAAAATCGCTGCACGGCGCGGCGCATTCACGGTTCAGGTAGCGCGAGAAACGTTCCCAAAAGCTAAGATCCTGCAATTTGACGACGATGCACAAGCCTTTCAAGAAGTACTCAACGGCAACGCTCACGCGGTCATCGCTTCCAGTCCAAAGCCCGAACATGAAACCGTAAAACACGATAACAAACTGTTCCTTCCATTCTCTGAGCGTTTATCAAAAGGTAATGAAGCCTTTGCAGTACGCTTAGGTGAAGACGATAAAAAAGCCTTCTTCAATAAGTGGATTGAAGCGCGCACACAAGACGGTTGGTTAACACAGCGTTACGAATACTGGTTTTCAACGCTAGATTGGCAAGATCAAATCGCACAAGGTCAATAATGTTAAAGGCTCGCTGTAGGTGCGAGCCTTTGCTTAGTTCAACATGGAGTTAAACTTTGAACGAACACACGACACCTTGTATTGCCCCTAACAAAACCAAGATAGGGGCTCTTCTATCTCGACTGAACCTGCTTGACTGGGCTCTGTTGGTTATCTGTGGGGTTGTCAGCATTTGGTTATATCATCGCTCTACTGCTGGCGTAAATTATATCTGGCACTGGACTTCTGCTTTGGACTTGCTATTTACACCTCGCGCCGATGGCAGCTTACCTTATTTTTTTCAAGGTTTACTTTCTACACTAAGGTTAAGCTTGTGGGGGATCTCTTTTGCACTTATTTGGGGGACTTTACTCGGTTTAGCCCGTTTTTCGACAAAAGTCTGGTTACGGACACCAGCCAATGCTTTTATCCAGTTAATAAGAAACATTCCGCCGTTAGTGTTTGTTTTTATATTCTACTTTTTCATTTCAAACCAATTGATCCCATTATTGGGATTAGAAGGCCTCCTACGTAACTATCGTAGTGAACCAAATGCATTGCAGCATTTCCTCTTTGGCCCAGCCAATTTATGGGAAAACCTCGCCTCCGGCGTTTTATGTGTTGGCTTGCTTTCTTCCGCCTACATCGCCGAGGTGGTGCGCGCGGGTTTGCAAGGCATCGAACAAGGTCAATGGGAAGCCGCAGATTCTCTCGGTTTGTCACGCTGGGTAAAATATCGATTTGTCATCGCACCACAAGTGCTGAAAGCCATTACCCCAGCATTGGCTGGTCAAACGATTTCTTTGGTCAAAGACACCTCGATTGTCTCTTTAATTTCTATTCAAGAGATGACTTTTGTCGGAACAGAAATGGCAAATTCATCAGGTTACATCTTTGAAGTTTGGTTAATTGTAGGGCTTGCCTACTTTTTGCTTTGTTTTGCCCTGTCACTTTTTTTTCGCTATGTTGAAGCAAAATCGGAATCCATTCCAAATTGACAAAACTCTGAGCTATTTATCAGAATTTGACCCCGTGCATATAAAAACTTTGCACAACATAGACATTCGCAGTCATCTCAACCTCCTATAATACGCGCCGATATAAATAGAGGTTATTGTTATGCATCTAAAAACAGTGTCAGTTTGTGCGCTTTTGGTTTTGCTTGCTGGTTGTCAGCAGGAAACCCCAAACGACTCGACACAATCAAAAACCTCGGTAGCGGTATGCACGACACAAGACAACATACCTGGTGGGTGGAACGAATTTCATGTGACCCCAGACGCACAGAAGGCGATGGCTTTTGTTCTGAAAAAGATGGACTCTCTTGCATCATTTCAACAAATACTCAATGTTCATGCGCAGATCGTCAGCGGCGTAAACTACGCCATTGAGTTTGAACTCGATGATGGGTCAGTTTGGAATACCGTGGTTTATCGTAACCTCGACGGAGACTATGCAATAACACAATCACCAAAAAAGGGCCTCTTTTGCGAACAGTGATGACCAAACGAAAAAGCCCCGGTTAAAGGGCTTTGGTATTTTAAAAACTGAATCGCACACACTAACTAACGAAAGTTCCTTGGGACTTCACCGACACAGTAGAACCAAGCCTTGAAGGTTCCACATCAATTCGCTGTGCCATTTGCTCTTTTAGTTCAGATACGTGAGATATGACCCCGATCATACGTCCTGTCTGCTGTAGATCGACCAAGGTTTGAATAGCCAGCTCCAAAGATTCTGGATCTAAGCTACCGAAACCTTCATCGATGAATAAGGTGTCTAAGCGAATGCCGCCACTGTACGACTGCACAACATCAGACAGGCCGAGCGCCAACGCCAGCGCAGCCATAAAAGACTCGCCACCAGAGAGTGTCGCAACATCTCGAGTTTTCCCTGTATAACCATCTTCTACCATCAAATCGAGACCACGACCTGCAGCGCCTTTGAATCCGTCCGTTTTACGGACCAGAATATACCGCCCTTTACTCATAAGACTTAAGCGCTGAGAAGCTTGAATCAAGACATCATCTAGCAGAACACCTAAGACAAAGCGATGCAGACTGACACGACTGCCCGTTTTACCGCTGGCCACGTCGTATAATGTACCAAAGACTTTGTATTCATCTTCCAGTTTGCTGTTTTTCTCGTGCAAACTAGCAATATCTTTGCGAACTTTATCAATACGCTCAAATGTTGAACGTGTCGTATCGAGTTGATTTCTTACTTCGACATAATGTTTCTGATGAATGTTTAAATTGTCGTTAAGCGAGTTTAGATCGGGTTTTTCAAGGTTTTTCAAGGTCTGGTTCAAATCATATAATGTTTGCTCTAACTTGGTTTGAGTCTGTTTGAACTGTTCAACTTCTTGTTGCCAAGCTTGAGTGTCTTGTTCCGCCACTCGGCTGTTGAGGTAGCTGTTTTCATCCGAAAAATGACTTGTTTCTAACGCTTTTTGCCAATTCAATTCCGCTTGTTTCAGTTTTTGTTCTGATTCAACCAACCACTGCTTATTGGTAGTTAATTGACTCTCAACATTCGACTTCGCCAATAGCGCATGTTGTAACTCTTTTTGCGCATTCTCCAAACCACTATTTAGGCTCTTAATTTGGTCTTGTGTAACCGTCACTTCTCGTTCAAGTACTTCAACCGAGCTGTATTTCGGCTCAATGGCAGTCTGCAATTGCGTCAGTTGTTCTTGATTGGCCTTGGTTGTCGACTCATTCGCCGCCATTTGGTTTTGCAGATCATGGATTTTATTTTCGCCGACTGAGCAACGCTGATTCAATTCCTCAACATTTTTTTCTAACAATCCAATATCAATCGCCTTCAAGCGTTGCAACTGTTCGCTTAATGACTGTAAGTCGGCTTGAATCTGTTTCTCATCCGTTGTCGCATGCTCGCCAAGCTCTGATTGCAACTGGTTGATCTGAGATTGATATTGCCCTATCACAACATAATGTTGCTCCAGCTGGTTGTTTAGCTGGTTACAGGATACTTGGGCTTCTCTTTCCTTTGCGCGTTCTGCTTGAACTTGCTCTTTGGTGACTTCTTCTTCAATAAACTGAGCAGGATAAGGGTGCGCTTGGCTACCACATACCGGACAAGCTTCACCCGTTTTCAACCGCTGCGCCAATACTGCCGCTTGTGCATTGTGCCACTTGAGTTCGACCGAATCTGCGGCCTGTTGACACTGTTGGTATAACTTGTGCGCCTGCTCAAGCGCTTGCTGTTTACTCGAGGTCAACGCTGTCAGTTTTGTATGCTCTTGCTTTAATCCAAGTAGCTTTTGAACATCTTGTAACAAACGTTGCTTTTGTTTTATTTCAGCATCAACACTACCGATCAGAGCAACATCGATACGCGCTTTATCCAGAGACTTTTGCCCTTGTTGCGCTTCTAACGTCAGCTTATCTTTCAACGTGACATATTGCTGTAAAGTCGCTTCTAATTGCTGTTTTTGTTGAATCCCAGCCGCCACTTTTCGTTCTAAGTTCGCTTTTTCAACTAACTTATCTTTCATGCCTTCTAACTGATACTGATACTGCGTTAGTTGGGGGATTTTCCCAGCACTCTCTTTCGCTGTGTGCAGTAACGCTTCTTTTTCTTTTACAACCAAGCCAGCCTTACTAAGGCTTTCTGTTAGCACCGTAATTTTTTGATTGAGCTCTTGCGCCTGCTCTTTTGCATTCTGTAGTGAGACATATTGAAGTTCGATTTTGCTCGCACTTTTAGCGTTCTCCAATTGCTCCTGGCGCACTCTTATCGCATCTGAATGTTCTAAATGTCGTTTAAGCGCAGTCTCTGCGTTATCTCGCTTAATAAACTCTTCATTGAGTGCTTCAGCTTTTTGTAACTTAGATTTGGCGTTATTGAGATTATCTAGTGACGCTTTTTCGGATTGTTGGTCAGACTCAAACTGTTTTGCAACCTCATCACGTTGTTGTGAAAGCTCTTCTTCCGAACTGGCTCCTGCCACTTGCAACGCCCCACGAATTTGATTATCAAATTCGTTCTTCGCTTTACTGATCGCGCTCGCCCTATCTTTTAGGGCGTACTCAATTTTTTTGTAGATATCGGTTTGAAAGAGTTGGCCAAAAATCTCTTCACGCTCTTTCGAACTGGCTAACAATAGTTCACGAAATTTTCCTTGGGGCAAGACCATGACTTGGCGAAATTGAGTTTCGTTTAAACCAATAATGTTAGTGACTTCTGTTTTAACTTGAGTGGTTTTGCTGGTAATGAGTTTTTCTGCTTCCCCCAATTCATAAAGTGATGCGGTATGTTTTCTTGTCGTCATCCCTTCACCGCGAGCTTTTGGTGCCTCTTGCTCTGGAGCACGAATCACACGATATTGCTTCTGATGTAAGGAAAATTCTAGCGTGACTTCCGTTGGTAAGTCGGGTGCCGACAAATCACACCTCATTTGGATGCCTTGGCGCTCATTTCCCGTCGTTTCACCATACAGGGCGAAACAAATAGCATCTAAAATTGATGTCTTTCCCGAACCAGTCGGGCCATTGATCAAAAACAGTGGATTACGGCCAAGCTTTTCGAACTCAATAGTCTCTGTTCTCGCAAACGGACCAAAGGCTTGCATTGTTAGTTTGATTGGTTTCATCTCTGGCCTCTATTGCTGTGATAATTGCTTGATAATATCGGCGATCGCGTGCTCTTGTTCTTGCGAAAGCTGGCTATCTTGCGCTTCTATAAAAAAATCACGAAACATATCAATTTCACTTCGAGCTAGCTTTGCTTTTGCCATCTCTTGCTCAACACCAATTAGCATTCCTGGTTTTTCTAAGTGCAGTACATTAGGATAAACCGCTCGAAGCTTTTCCATTGGATTTAAAATGGCGTGCTTATCCATCAAACGTACTAACAAATAATCTTCTTTTTTGGGATCGGTCTTACCCAACTCGATGACTTTATCCAGCTCCCCTTCGACAATGCGCATTTCATGAGGGGCGCTGAGATTAACGTGCTCGGCTGAGATAAATCCACTTTGATCAATCTCCACCAGCGTAAACCCTTTCTTTTGGTTCTGTTCGCCAAAGCTGTACTTCATCAGTGAGCCTGAATAGCGAATATACTCTTCGCCTTTCTTTTGCGGCTGATGCAAATGACCAAGAGCCACGTAATCGAAATCTAAAAAATGTTCATGACTCACACGATCAGATCCCCCGATTGAAAGCGGTCGCTCAGAATCAGATTCAATCGCGCCATCAACGAAGCAATGGCTGATGAGTACTTGTTTTTGCTCAGGCTGAAAAGACTCTTTTATTTTATCAATGAGTAAGCGATGCGCTTCATCGTGCGTCGATACCGAGGTTTTATAGGCAAATCTAACTTGTTCAGGGTCGTGATACGGCATACCATAAAATGCCACCTCGCCAGCTGACTCTGTTTTGATAATGATAGGAGTCAACATATCTTCAAAATTACTGACGATATGCAAGCCGGCATTTTTCATTTGTTCTGAGCCAAAGCCTAATCGCTCTGCACCATCATGGTTACCTGATATAAGAATCATTGGTGTTTTTAACTCAGTGCAAATGCGTTTTACGACTTGGTTTAGTAATTCAATCGCAACGGTTGGTGGCACAGAACGGTCGTAAATATCACCAGCAACAACAACAGCATCAACAGGATTAAGCTTAATGTAGTTGATGAGCTGCTCTAGCACAGCCTGTTGATCTTCCAGTAATGATACGTTGTGGAATTGTCGGCCAAGGTGCCAATCAGAGGTGTGGATAAACTTCATTCGACTTCACTTTCTACCATATCAATAATTATGCATGTACCAGCATAATCTCAGGTGACTTTATTAACCTGTTAGGATATCGTGAGTAGGTGAGCTTTTCATGTTGTTTGTGATTTATGCGCCATTATTTCACCGGAAATCACTAAGGGTGACACTGATATTGGCATAGACAGTAGCTACGCGCACGTTATCGGCGTCATGCTCCTTAGACGGCAATGAGATATTCTAATGCAGTATGTTACTCACTGACGTCTCATTTCTAAAACGATTATAATCTTCGGCTAACAGTTGGTGCTGATAACGAGTATAAGACAACGCCTCATTGGAGATTAATATCTGACGTTCTTTTTCTATTAATTGGCTTTGAAGTTTTTGAATCTGTTTATTCTGTTGCTTGTCATTAAGGTACAGCGTAACCACTCCAAAGATCGAGACCATTAACAATGCTATTAGAACGTTATTGATAGTTTTGACTTGCATTTTCATCACCTCTCCTGTCTTGTGCTCGACTCCGCCAGAATGAAAAAACGCCTACAAACGAAGAGCTCTCGCCCTAAAACGCATCGAAGCCAATTGAGGTTATTGTTTAACCAATTATAGGTGATGAGTGAGAAAATAAGAACAAATGTGAAGTGTTTGAATATCTTTCACGGAGTTCACAGCAGACAAACCTGTTCTCTGCTTAATGATTTAAGGTTGAAATGCTGGTCGAGCTGCGAGTTGTTTATACCATCGAGCGATATTAGGTGTCGTTGAAAACACATCCACTTCTAAACCATTCATCGCAAAACCAATCAAGATAAAACCTGTTATATCAACAATAGTAAAATGGTCAGTTGCAATGAATTCACTCTCAGCAAGTCGCTCATCAAGACGCGGCAAAAACTCAAGAACACGTTTTTTAGACTCTTCCCCCACGCTTTAATGCAACGTTCACGATCTTCATAAATAGCCGTGATGTTTCTGAATGCCTGGAAAGCAGCGTAGAGCCCTTGAAACTCAACCACACGATGCCACATTTCAATTTGGGCACGCTCTAATGGACTTCCTCCAAAAAGATTTAAATCGTTAGTGAATACCTCATCTAAATAACGACAAATCGCCACGCTTTCACAAATTGTCGTACCATCTTCAAGCTCGAGTACAGGAACTTTACCATTTACGCTTTTTTGCTTGAACGTATCAGACAAATTATCACCATCACGTACATTTAATGCGACCCGTTCAATTCCACCACCGATTTCCTTCAAAAAAATGCTAACCCTTTTGCAGCTTGGCGTCATTGCCGTTTCGTAGAGCTTCATAAGTATCCTTTCTCTTTTTCTAACTGATTGGTTAGCATATACTGTAGTCAGTGTATAAACGCTCAGTCAAGAACTTCCTTTATTAAAAGCCGTTCAATAAATTTAGAGGCGATTTGCATCAAGCAGCCTCAGGTAGGTAGACATATGGCCAGAAAAGCCAACTTCGATCGAGAAGAGAAACTCGTAGTCGCAATGAATGTGTTTTGGCGTAAGGGTTTTGCAAATACATCGATTTCCGATCTCACCAATGAGTTAAACATCAACCGCTTTAGTCTTTACAATACCTATGGTGACAAGCAGCGATTGTATTATGAAGCGCTAGATACCTATTTGAAAAAGGTCTCACTCCCCTCACTCATCGACTTAGAGAAAGATAACGCGTCATTACCAGAGTTAGAGTCGTTTTTAATATCCTTTGCTGGGTTACAGCGTCAATACAACTGCGGTTGTTTCATCCAAAACGCTCTCGTAGAGCATGCGGGGGAAGATGATGACGTGTTGCGTAAGGGGCATTTTTTGTTTGATCACTTGATCGGGGTTATCACGGACGCACTAAAAAACGCACAACAAGAGACTCTGGTTGCGAAAGGCTTAAAACCTGAAGATCTCGCTCGCTTTGTTCTCAACAACATGCAAGGTATGCGAGTGCTGGGCAAAGCGAAACGTTATGCCGATTTGAATACCGCGTTATCTTGTTTACTGAACTTAATTAGGAAGTAATATGTCGATTCAAATAATTGCGACTCGCCTAACCCAAGGCATGGATTTGAAACAAACGCTTGCGCAATTGGTGCAAAAACATGACATCAAAGCAGGTTCAATCGCTTCTTGTGTGGGTTGTGTTTCTGATCTCAAACTTCGTTTGGCAGGCGCACAAAGCACCTTATTTAAGCAAGAACCTTTTGAGATTGTGTCGGTAATGGGGACACTAACGCCTGAACATCAGCACATTCATATCTCGGTTTCTGACCGCAACGGACAGGTTTTTGGGGGGCATTTAATGGAAGGAACCATCATCGATACGACTGCTGAGTTGATCATTCATTCTTACTCAGAGCTGCTCTTTACGCGAGCGATGGACACATCTACAGGCTACACCGAATTGCAGATCCATTCGATAAACAACGATTAAAAAAAAGGCCAGCGTCTTCGCTGGCCTTGTCTCGTCATCGGTTGGTTAATCGAATTTATTTTAACTTAAATTGCTCAACGACCGATTTTAGTTGACTGTTTGCGGCGGCAAGATTGATGGCTTCGTCGCTGGTATCCCTACCATTTTGAGATATTTTCATAACCAAATCACGTATATTTGACATGTTACAGCTCACTTCATGAGTGGTCGCATTCTGCTGCTCTGTCGCAGTGGCAATTTGAACACTAATATCACTAACATGCACGACTGAGTCACCAACAGAATTAAGCGATTCAACTATCCTTCTAGACTGTTGCTCGGTTTGATTGCAGCTTTCTTTGGTTATTTGCATGTCTTCAATTGCATCATTTGAGCTTTGTCGTAACTGTTGAACAGTTTGTTCAATCTCAACAGTACTGGCTTGCGTTCGCGCCGCTAACGCTCGGACCTCATCAGCAACGACAGCAAATCCACGTCCTTGTTCGCCAGCTCGAGCAGCCTCTATCGCCGCATTTAAAGCTAATAAATTCGTTTGATCAGCGATCTCTCCAATGATGTCGAGGATACGATTTATCTCTTGTGTTTCTTTATTGATGTTAATAATTCTTTCAGAAACCTGATCAACATCGTCAATCATTTTTCTTGCAGTTGTCGCTGCTTCATTAACCGTGACACTGATTTCGGTCACTTGAGAATGCGTTGACTGAGTTAATTGTGAAGCTTGAGCAGTATTATTGGCTACGTCACTCGCAGTTGAACTCATTTCCTCAACCGCGGTAACGATCTGCTCCGTTTCTATTGAGTGACCATCCAATAACTTAGTGCTTGTTTCTGTTTGCAGTTTTAGCTCGTTGACACTTTGGGAAATGGATTGCGAGGACTGAGAAATATCTAGCATCATTTCTTGTAATCTTGAGACAAACGTATTTATACCTTGTGAAATTTGCCCCAAATCATCATCATTATCTACTGGTAACCGTTTAGTTAGATCACCATTTCCTTGAGATAAATCGATAACTAGCGACTTTAAATTAAGGATTGGTTGATACAATACTTTAAGTAACCCCAACACAATCGTGACGGAGATTAATACCATGATAAGAGAGGAAATAATCGATTCGGTGAGCGCTTTATTAGCGGCTGAGTAAGCAACTGATTTATCAATATTAACGAAAAGATACCAACGCTGGTCATTAGATAAGTTTATAGCCCTCGTGTAGGCAACCATCTCTTTACCTTGAAAGGTATACTCCATCATATTGGTCTCTTCCGTGCTCATCATTCTTTGCACATCAGATAAACCGGCATCGTTGAGCGTGGTTCCAAAACTTAAAGCCGAAAAATTAGACGCTAACGTATTACCTGCCTCATTTACAATGGCAGCGTGTGAACCAGGAATTTTAACATTAGCAATGACTTCCGATAATATGTCTAGCTCTATATCGCCAAGAATAGCACCGCCGCTGATGCTCTTTACTAATGAAATAACATACTTGCCGGTGGTTGAATCTGTGTAAACATCGGTAAATTCAACATGGTTAGCCGTCTTAGCTTGTGAATACCAAGGTCTTGAACGAGGATCGTAGTGGTTTGGATCAGCAACACCATTATTCCAACCTTTACCAGACAAAGTAGAGTATGCAATGCCATTGTCGAAGCCATAGAGAACGGTTGCTAGGTTACTCGTCTGCTGAGCTAACCTAGCAGTCTCGAGTAAACGTTTTGCATTATGTTCAACTTGATAATCCTTAGTGAGAACATCGATAGCTTGAGCTTTCTGTTTAAACCACCCTTCTATTCTATTCGCTTGATCGTTTACCGTGGCACTCGATCTTTGGCCAATATTATCAATGATTTGTTGTTTGATTTTTACATAAGACAACCAGTTTGATACTAGCAAACTAAGGATTACTAGTATAATAACCGATAGAGTAAGCTTTGCTTTGAAGCCAATTTTTTTCACTGTAAACCCTAATAGCCATGAAAATTGTAAGCTCAACTAGGTTGTCAAGCATCGTAACTGTCAACTTTATCACTAAAAAGAATCACGCGGTAACCTAATGTTAAAAAAACAAATTAAAAACTAACAAACAACTTTAAAGATCAGAGACCTAATTTTTTATTGTGATAATTAAACAGTTTTCGTATTTTCCAACCGAGTTTTGTGAGTGACAAGGACCATTTCATATGCCGTACTGATTGAGGCCCAATCAAACTCATATCGTGTAGCATTAATTCACTAATTCCATAACCAACCTAGACTCTTCATCACCAAAATAATTCGCCTCCTCCTCCAGAACTTTGAAACCGAGAGAGAGGTAGAGTGATAAAGCGGGTTGGTTATTTGGTTCAACGGTCAATTTAACTCGTGAGCTTGGTTTTAGCTGAGCCACGGCGCTTTCAATCAGAGCTCGAGCAATACCTTTACCCCGATGTTGAGTATCAACAGCCAGTGACATAATCCAATACTGGTGCTCTGTCGAACTCGGTGTTAACAGGATATAGCCTGTGACTTGCGCTCCTTCCTTCGCAACCAATAAGCTCTCTCCCCAGCAGTCGAAGGCTTGTCGAAAGAAAAATTGAGGGTAGGCATGTTCTCCAAACAAGGTATTTTCTAGTGTGAACACCGTTAATAGGTCGTCTTTACGTGCAGATAAAATGTCCATCAAATTGTTTCTCCTTTTGCATCGGTGGCAGCAGTATACCTAAATAGCATCAAGATTCAGAGAAACACGCTGTTATCCTTGATGCTTTAAGGTGTTGGTTTACACTCGCCCATCGCGTATTTTTTCTTAGCGCACACCAATGCATAATCTTCACCTGCAATATCAAAAACCAACTATCAAATAAAATTCAGATTATAAAACTGCAAAAAAGACATAAAACTGAAACTAAACACCAGATTTTGAAAAAATTCATAGTTTGATAAGTTACAACACCTGTCAATTCATAGCATGATTCACCCCATTGTAGATGTGATCACAAACACTAAAACCTATACCATCCGCCATATTATTATTTTTATAAAGACGAGTATGAAGTGAAAGAATCTCAAAATACGTTAAATTCCAGTGAATTAGACACAACTACCTCTTGGTCAAAACACGACACACATTGGGTTCTTAGCTTATTTGGTACCGCCGTAGGTGCTGGTATTTTGTTTCTGCCAATCAATCTTGGTATTGGCGGTTTTTGGCCATTGGTCGCGATGGCTACGTTAGCCTTCCCAATGACTTATCTCGCGCATCGTGGTCTCGCTCGATTCGTACTCTCGTCTAAGATCAAAAATGCAGACTTTACCGATGTAGTAGAAGAACACTTTGGTGCCAAGACAGGTCGTTCGATTTCACTGCTGTATTTTCTTTCTATCTTTCCGATCCTTTTGATTTACGGTGTTGGTATTACCAATACTGTTGACAGTTTTATGGTTCACCAAGCCGATATGGCGTCCTTACCTCGTCCATTACTCTCTGGCGTCCTGGTTTTTGCATTGATTGCTATTATGATGGCCGGCGAAAAAGTCATGTTGCGTGCTTTTGCCATCATGGTTTATCCATTAGTCGCGATTCTGGCCTTTCTCTCTTTTTATTTAATACCCAACTGGACCTTGCCTGTCATGGATGCGCCAGACGCGGCTACTTTTGCTAGCACCATGTGGCTAGCAGTTCCTGTGGTTATTTTCTCATTTAGTCACGCCGCTGCGATTTCAAGCTTTTCCAATGTACAACGTCGCCATTATGGTGAAAACGCGGAAGCTAAAACCGAAACGATTCTCCGACGCACGAGTATCATGTTGATTGCGTTTGTGCTTCTTTTTGTTTTTTCATGTATTTTGGCTTTATCCCCTGAGCAACTGGCTCAAGCCAAAGAGCAAAACGTGTCAGTGCTGTCTTATTTAGCGAACGCGACAGATAATCCATTTATTGCCACACTCGGTCCTTTGGTGGCTTTTGTTGCTATTACCTCCTCTTTTTTGGGCCACTTTCTAGGCGCACGAGAGAGTTTAAATGGTTTGATTACAAAACATTCTAATTTGCCAAAACAACGCGTTGAATACATCAGTGTTGTTATTCTGTTTCTCTCCATTTGGGCAACGACGATTATGAACCCTAGTATTCTTGGCATGATGGAAGCATTATCCGGCCCTGTTATCGCTATGATCTTATTTATTATGCCAATGTTAGCGGTATATAAGATCGACGCGTTGAAGCAATATCGTAACAATCATTCGACTTACTTTGTGTTAATGACGGGAATTATTGCGGTAAGCGCGTTGGTTTTTAGTCTGTTTAGCTAAGAAGAAAAAATTGAGCTGCATATTCAGGGGAATACCTTACAGAGAGTAAGGTGGCCCCTGAATTTCTGTTGCTTTATATAAGACTGTTCATTCCTGTTTTCGATTAGAGCAGGAAAAACCCCCACGCTCGTCAATACTCAATCGATGCAAATACGCCCCATAATGCCAAAGCGTGAAAGTGATTTATTTCTTAAACAAAATAACCTCTGTGCGTAAATTCATACCTTCTGTTTCTTTTCGGTTATTCAGATAACGCTCAATGCCTAACGGGTTGCTCTTCACTTTGATCCCACTCTGACGAGTCAAAGTCATGGCTAACGACCACGCGTTACCCAAAAATTGATACTCACCTCGATGTTCAACCACAAATGTGTCGCACTTTGGTATGGTTCCAGCAACAAAACCCTGTGGCGCAGTAGCCGGATTATCAAGCGGAAAACAGGTGATAAATTCAAGCGCTCCCTGCTGCATATCCATCGACTGGTAATAGCAAAATAACTCTCCGTTTACAGATATACCTTCTTTCTTTGTTAACTGCTTCAACTGTTGAAGATGACCTTCTATCATCGACCCGAGTTCGGTAATCGTGCCCACCCCCTTTACCCCAATGTAATGCATCTTAGACTGAGTTCGATTACCGATTTCAACTAAATCAGAGAATACTTGCCCCGTTTCGAGCCGACTTTTGAGCATTTGCAGTCCGCGTTGATAATCCATCTCAAGCATCGACTTAAACATGTTTTTGAGGAAGAACAGATACCACGGAACACGTGATTGCATTTGCCATTCAACTGAGCAACCGATCTGTGACGGCATCACAATGAGAGTCACCTTACCGTGACTTTTAATCGGATGAAAAAAGTGAAGCTCCATGTCTAAACGATGCTTTTGGGTACTTTCTAGCACGATAGCACCAGTACCGATACGCTGACCATCCCATTGGAATCCTGCCCCGACGTGACCTTGGTTATCACTAAACGTCAGTTCACAGCTCGGTTCAAGAATGAGCCACGGTGACCACTCAGGCCAATTGTTAAAATCCTTGAGATAGTCAATGATCTCGCTTTGAGTCTTATTAATTTCAATGCTTTTGCTGACCTGATAAGAAAGCATGGCGGCTCCTCAAGTTTCCGCTGAACTAACTTCAGTCTAATTCAATTCCCAGTTTTTTCTTGTTTCACTGTGAGTTAGTGAGGAAAAAGCAAAAGAGCGTCAATCGACGCTCTTTTTTATCTGAACCAATCTATTTATCTGAACCTATACATCTCAGTTAGGCGACTTCCGCTTGACCAATCCAATGATAATGATGATTGGCTTTTTTGCCGACTAAGCCAAGCTCCGCTAACTCTTCAAACACCTTATCCACCTCTTCGGCGGACAGTCTAAATTGTTTGGCAACGGCTTTCTTAGTACACGTGATTTGATGCGTTGTGAGGGCATCGCTGACTTGTTCCAATAACGTCATTGCCGCTTGAGGTGGTTCCGGTGGGGTTGGCATTTTTTGCTCTTCCTCTGCTTTGATATGTGGAAGATAACCTGCTGGTTCGGGATCAATATCACGGAGCGTTTCTAAAGTCCCCCCTTCATGGCGACGATAAAAATAGCGAAAGCGCTGTTCTTCTCCAATCAAGCCAACAAAAAAGGCAGCAAAGAAATCCAATAAAATCGATAAAAACACAACCAAACCAAGCTGGGCTTGTTGAGACGTCGTGCCGAACGCTTTGGCTAGGCTGTCGATCAAACCGATCACAGAACCTTGGGTTACGGGTGGTAAGTTATCTCGCTCCATCGCTAACCGCTGCTGTTCTTTACGCAGCTTTTTGTTCTGCCCTTGAATACGACTCACGCCTGTTGCAATACGTTCCATCTCGATATACTTCTGAGCCGCCATATTGTTGAGATCAATCTGTTTATCAATCGCCGCAATCTGGCGATTAAACGCTTCCACCTTTGCTTGCTCGACAGAAATATGACTTTGTGCACTGTTCGTTGCGCTATTGATGCCACCAATACTGCCACCGATAGAGATGGCGGCCAACACCGAGTAAAATGTCAACGCCGTTATCGCGCCTGCGTAGTTACGGTGTGCTCGACGCTCACCATATTCATACCAAGCATAGAACTTACCCGCTTCAAAAATAATCGCTAAGCCACCAAATAAGGCCTGCATCATGGGGTTTTCATCGATCGACAAAAACAGCAGTAAAGAAAAAATAGTCGATGCTAAAATCGCAGCACCAGTGAATGTATAAACACTCACCATCGCAAATCGACCTTTAGGGTATCGATATCCAATCTGTTGTTCGTATTTCATTTGAGAAATTTCTTAAGATTAATCGTCCCTCCTATTAAGCAGGACGGACGTTCAGGCATGTACAAAGGCGCGGAGAATACCGTATCCTTTATTAAATTACTGTCATAATTACGTTAATCGAAAACAAGTGAATACTCTGCGTACATTTTGAGTCCATATCGGCCAAGGCTAGCGCATAAAAACACCAATTTATTACCAGAATGCTATGGTTAAATCGCATGAGCGGAAACTTTGCCTTACCCAAGTGATGCACACTTGTATCACTTTTTAGCAAACTCGCAATTACATTATTTAGGTAATTTGTTAATATCTTGCACCGAAGAAAACAAACATCCAATCGTATGGAAACAGTCCGACTACCGCATAAAAAGCAACATATCACCGCTTTAGCGATCATATTCGCGGTGTTGTTTCAACTGTACCTTGCTTCCACTGCGGTACTTAATCCGACGCAACTCCACAGTAAAAACTGGCTTCATACAGTACAGAGTGAAAAAGTACTTCTTTGTACCGCTGACGGATTTAAATGGGTGGATATCAACACGCTGATTAAAGCCAACGCCCAATCTTCTTCTGGGTTCATTCAAAGTCTCCATTTACATGAAGGCTTTCAGTTTGAATGCCCATTACTCCAAGCCATACAGTTCTTTCTGCTGGTTGTTATTGGGCTCTACCTAGCGACCGTTCTCTGGTTACGACGTGTCAAGCATACCTTCAATCCTTATCGTTTCGCGAAATGCGACAAGCTCGTGTATAAACACATCGCCCCAAAACACTCCCCACCCAATGTTTTTCCTGCTTAATCATTACGAATTTTGGTTCAAAAACGACAACCATCTGATCAGCTTACGATCAGAATTGCTATATATTCAAAAGGAAAAACAGATGCTTAAACAAATGAAAACCGTCGCGATTGCTCTTGTTGCGCTTGTCGCCAGCCCAGTTAGTCTTGCTGACGATTATGAAGTGGGAGAGATCCATATTGCTCACCCATGGAGTCGAGAAGCGCCACCTAATGCCCCTGTGATTGGTGGTTTTTTCCAACTGACTAACCATGGTGATATCGAAGACGCTTTAATCGCAGCGGAAAGTCCGATTGCGGGACACGTTGAGATTCATACTCATAAAAAAGAAGACGGTGTGATGAAAATGATTAAGATCGATGAGGTGCGCGTCCCTGCCAGTGGCTCTGTATTATTTAAGCCGGGCAGCTTCCACTTGATGATTTTTAATCCAACTCAAATTCTAAAAGAAGGAAACCGTTTCCCTATGACGTTGACGTTTAAAAACGCCGGGAAAGTGCAAGTAGAAATGGTGGTAGAAAAGCAAGATCGTATGAAAAAAAACATGCATCATTAATTTTCTTTTCCGCTTTCTGGGATGTCTTAACTCAAAAGTCACAGGAGCCGAGTATATACT
This sequence comes from Vibrio sp. TAP-3B, assembly GCF_057784735.1. Taxonomy (NCBI): domain Bacteria; kingdom Pseudomonadati; phylum Pseudomonadota; class Gammaproteobacteria; order Vibrionales; family Vibrionaceae; genus Vibrio; species Vibrio sp. TAP-3B. The sequence goes on from NZ_CM173496.1 coordinate 180,341, forward strand.
CGGCTTCTTTTTTTATGTTCTACCCATATATTAAGTCACTATTTCGATGGTTATAACGAGCTCAAACCTAGTGAGGTGCACACTAAAAGAGGGTTTAACACGCCAATTGAGATAATGACCGCTATGAGCTATGGATAAAGTCACGACTCCAAGCGGTCGGAAAGTTTGGTGAAGGGCATTTACGGGTTGTGATTATTTCTCAAGCTTTTCTTCAAATACGCCAAGCTCTCTACCTAACCAAATTGCACGTTCCGTATGATCAAGCAATTCTTCTTCACTCACAGGATGAATCAATACAGAAAAGTCGCCTCGGATAGTATCGAGCCAAGCAAGGAACTCTTCACTCAATGATTCCAAGTGAAGTTCAAACATCGGCATTTTATGTGGACCAACCAACCTTCCGACTAAAGGATACACACGCAACACATCTTGCCGTTCTTGGCGAATGATCTCATTCAAAGCCTGCGCTTTATCTTGTTGTCTTAAAGGAAAATAAACATGGGCGTGGTACATAACTTCTCCATAATACTTCTGCTTGAGTACCGTTTACACGATGCGAACTCAAGAATCGCCAAGGTTATACATTTATGATTCGTCACCCTACCTTGATTCCACTCTGTTGAAAAGAAGTTATCCCTTCCTCCAACCAGAGCTCGGGGTCTCCCCGTTATCACGAGTCCTCGCTCAAGCAACAACAACCAATTTACATACATAAATTAATAATGGTTCAGTTTGTCACATTTTACAGGCTAATTTTGGTGCAAATACACTTCAACCCTCGTGACTGCATTCGGGCTTTAAACTTTAAAATAGACAAGCGCAAAGATTCACCTATTACGCCACAGAATCAAGTTGTAAGTAAAAATTTACTGTTGAGAGAAAGTCAAAATAGAGCACAAATTAACAATTTGATTACACTTATTGTATCTAGCCTTACTGCGATTAAATTAAAGGTCTAGGCATTGGATGTGGTCTTCATATTGCCTTGTGTTTGAACAAACACCCTGTATTAACGGGAGGCAATCCAAAAGACCCGCTGCGTCAAAAGGAGCTTGAGATGAACGTTCAAGCATTACCCATGTACCGGTTTATCGACCATCATGGGAACCTAGTCGGCCAACTACCCAACTGGGCTGATACTGAAACTTTAGTCGGGTTTTACCGTGACATGGTATTAACTCGCACCTACGACAACAAAGCTGTTGCGCTACAACGTACTGGTAAACTCGGTACCTACCCCTCGCATCTTGGTGCAGAAGCCATCGGAGTAGCTGTCGGTCGTGCGCTAAAACCTGACGATGTCCTTGTCCCTTACTACCGTGATATGCCTGCGATGTGGTGCCGTGGTATTGGTATGGAAAAAAACCTTCAATACTGGGGGGGAGACGAGTCTGGTAGCGACTTTGCACCAGCGGGCAGTCTCACTCCAAGTCGAGATCTGCCATTTTGTGTGCCTATCGCAACACAATGCACACACGCCGTTGGTGTTGCCTCTGCATTGAAAATTCAGGGCAATCATGAAGCGGCATTAGTTATGTGTGGTGATGGTGGCACGTCAAAAGGTGACTTTCTTGAGTCCATAAACTGTGCGGGCGCTTGGAACATTCCTCTGGTTTTCGTTGTAAACAACAATCAATGGGCAATTTCGGTGCCTCGCAGCCTGCAATGTGCTGCCGAATTTTTGTCAGAAAAAGCCCAAGGCGCAGGTATCCCTGGTATCACAGTGGATGGTAATGATGTGGTTGCCGTTTACGATGCCACCATGACGGCACTAGAGCGGGCACGAAAAGGAAAAGGCGCAACCTTGATTGAAGCGGTCAGTTATCGGTTAAGCGATCACACAACCGCTGATGATGCCACTCGTTATCGTAAAGAAGAAGAGGTTCAAACCGCATGGCGATTTGAACCCGTGGGACGCCTTAAAGCTTACTTAATCAATCAAGGTGCTTGGAGTGACACACAAGAACAGCAATGGCTCGACTATTGCAAAGAACAAGTCGACCTCGCCGTTGAACGCTATCTCAGCTTACCTCAACAAGCGCCAGAAACTGGGTTTGATTATCTTTATGAATCTCTCCCTACAGAGCTTCATCCGCAAAGAGATGAGCTCATCAACAAAGCAGTGCGAATGCAGGAAGGCAAACATGGCTGAGCTAACGTTAGTTGAAGCGGTAAACCTCGCTCTGCACTATGAAATGCAGCACGACCCGAATGTAATTGTGCTTGGCGAAGACGTGGGCGATAACGGCGGGGTATTCCGCGCCACTGTGGGGCTAAAACAAGAATTTGGGCTTAAGCGCGTGATTGATACTCCACTCGCAGAAGCGTTAATCGGCGGGGTCGCGGTCGGTATGGCGACGCAAGGACTTCGCCCAGTCGCAGAGTTCCAGTTCCAAGGTTTTATCTTCCCTGCCATGGAACATTTGATGTGTCATGCCGCTCGAATGCGTAACCGAACTCGCGGGCGCCTCACTTGCCCAGCCGTGTTTCGTGCGCCATTTGGTGGCGGCATTCATGCTCCAGAGCATCACTCGGAGAGTATCGAAGCACTTTTTGCTCATATCGCTGGCTTTAAAGTCGTGATCCCTTCCTCTCCTCAACGTGCGTATGGTCTGCTTCTCGCTTCTATTCGCAGCAACGATCCAGTGATGTTCTTTGAGCCAAAACGTATTTATCGCACCGTAAAATCCGAAGTGATCGATAACGGTGAAGCGCTCCCACTCGATACCTGCTTTACGCTGCGTAAAGGGCGCGATATTACGCTCGTGACTTGGGGCGCATGTGTTTTGGAGTCACTGCAAGCGGCACAAACGTTGTCGAGTCAAGGAATTGAAGTGGAACTCATTGATTTAGCAAGCATCAAACCTATTGATATGGCCACCGTCTTCCGCTCACTAGAAAAAACCGGGCGCCTCCTTGTCGTACATGAAGCGAGCCGGACCTGCGGGGTGGGTTCAGAGCTTTTAGCACGAACAGCTGAGCACGCTATGTGCTTATTAAAAGCCCCTCCTAAACGCGTCACTGGGATGGACACCATTATGCCTTATTACCGTAACGAAGATTATTTCATGGTTCAGGAAGAAGACATTGTGACAGCAGCACGTGAGCTCGTGGAGGGTTGGAAATGAAAACATTTCACTTACCTGATCTCGGCGAAGGCCTCGCTGAGTCAGAAATTGTCACATGGCACGTCAATGTCGGCGATATGGTTCAGTTAGATCAAGTGATCTTAACCGTAGAGACGGCAAAGGCGACGGTCGATGTTCCCGCGCCTTACTCGGGTCGAGTGGTGAGTCGTCATGGGGAAGAAGGCGATATCGTTAACATTGGTGCATTATTACTCGAAATCGATGAGACGGGCGCGGAGCACGAAGCAACCACAGAGAAAGAACAAAGCGTAGATGCCGCGACGGTGGTCGGTAATGTTTCTCGATCAGGCCCATCACGTTAACCTCGATGATTTTTGGGTGGGCGGGAATCACAGCACGACAAAAGACAACTTGATTACCGCACTTCCCTCTGCTCGTTTATTAGCGAAAAAGCTGGGTGTAGACCTCAATCTCGTATCCGGTCGTGGCCCAAACGGCCTCATTGTTGATGCTGATATTTACGACGAAGCCAGAAAACAACGCCCAGGCACTGAAGTGCTGAAAGGTGCCCGACGCACCATGGTTTCGACCATGACCGAATCACACAAGAATGTTGCAGCGGTAACCATTACCGAAGAAGCATTGCTGGAAGATTGGCTGCCAAGCGAAGACATCAGCATTCGTCTTGTTCAAGCGATTGTTCACGCTTGTCAGAAGGAGCCAGCTCTAAACGCTTGGTTTGATGCCGAGACTATGACGCGTTGCATACATAACACCGTCAACTTGGGAATTGCCGTCGATAGTCGTCACGGCTTATACGTCCCCGTGCTACGCCATGCAGACGAGTATGAACCACTAGATGTTCGTCGTTGGCTTGATCAAACTGCCGAAGAGATCAGAGAGAGAAAAATTGGCCGTGAGCAATTGCAGCATGCGACTATCACACTTTCTAACTTCGGGGCCATTGGTGGCCTCTTCGCGACACCAGTGGTATCACCGCCGCAAGTGGCCATTGTCGGTGCGGGTCGTCTCGTTGACCGAGTGGTGATAAGAAACGGCCAAGTGATAGCAGTAAAAGCAATGCCGTTATCCATAACATTCGATCATCGCGCTTGCACTGGCGGTGAAGCCGCAAAGTTCACCAAAATACTGGCTGAGCATTTGCAACGCCCCAGTGAGAAGTGACGATGAAAAAAGCTTCCATGACGGCAGCCTTTCATTCCTACCATGGTACTGAATGACCAACATGGGTAACTAAGAACACGCATCGTTCACTTTTTATCCTAACAAGCCTTAGCAGACTTGAAATGTAATTGCAGTGCTTTAAAGCTTATCCAGCAATTCAGGCATAACCTCAAACAAATCACCAACCAAACCATAATCCGCGATGTCGAAAATTGGCGCATCGGGGTCGCGGTTAATTGCAACAATCACCTTAGAGTCCTTCATCCCTGCCAAATGCTGAATGGCACCAGAAATACCCACTGCAATATACAACTCAGGAGCCACAATTTTACCGGTTTGCCCGACTTGGTGATCATTGGACACGTAACCCGCATCAACCGCTGCGCGAGAAGCCCCCACCGCTCCACCCAACTTATCCGCCAGTTGCTCAACCAAGGCGAAGCTCTCTTTACTTCCAAAGCCACGGCCACCAGAAACCACCACGCGCGCTGCAGGCAATTCTGGACGCTCACTTTCTGGCTTCTGCTGTGACACAAACTCACAACGCTCGGCAGCAACCACTGTATCCACTTGAGTCACTTTAGGCACCACCGCTGTGTCGGACAACCCCACCGCCTCAAACACTGTGCTTCGCACTGTCATGACTTTAATTGCATCACTGGACACAATTCTGGCCAATGCGTTCCCGGCATAAATCGGACGAATCACCGTATCAAGTGACTCGATTGCCATCACATCAGATAACTGCCCGACATCAAGTAGGGCAGCGACGCGAGGCATTACGTTCTTACCAAACGTGCTGGCTGGCGCGAGAAGATGTGAGAAGTCTTGCCCGACTTGCGAGCTCAATACAGCTAAGTTTTCTGCTAACCCATGCTCGTATTCTTTCGCATCCACCCAGATGATTTCTGCGATTTCTTTAATACGTTTTAGATCATCGACAACCAAGGAACACTGATGCCCTACAACTAAAACTGAAATTGGCAGTGGCACCCCATTATCCTTTATGCATGCGGCGGCTTGGATCGTGCGTAAAGTATCGACTGCCAGCGCCTTGTTATCGTGCTCAGCGATGACAAGTGTTGCTAATGGTCTACTGTCCATGACGGGCCTCTTATCACACGTCGGAGATTTTACTTGAGCTTAGTTTAATTCACGTTAACGTCAACTGAGCTATAGTTCTGTATATACACTAAGAATGGTCACATTGATGACGACAGTAGAAAGGATACCTATACATGGAACGAGAATGCATGGAATTTGACGTCGTGATCGTAGGTGCAGGACCAGCAGGATTAAGTGCAGCCTGTCGATTAGCACAGTTAAACCCAGCACGTGAGAGCGAAGCATTATCCATTTGTGTCATAGAAAAAGGGGCTGAAGTTGGCGCGCATATTTTGTCTGGCGCCGTGTTTGAGACTCACGCGTTAGATGAGCTTTTCCCTGATTGGAAAAAGATGGACGCGCCACTCTCAGCCTCTGTGCAACAGGATGATTTCCTTTATCTGACTACCGCTATCAATCATGTCCGAGTGCCTCACTTTATTACGCCAAAACCCATGAAAAATGACCAAAATAATTATGTTATTAGCCTCGCTAACCTCTGCCGCTGGCTCGCGACCCAAGCAGAGAGCCTTGGCGTGGACATTTTCCCGGGTTTTGCTGCTGCGAGTATCAATTACGACCACTCTGGTAGCGTCACTGGCATCACTACCAGTGACATGGGGCTGGATAAACAGGGGCAAACGAAGCCAACTTTTGAGCCCGGAATCGAACTCAAAGCCAAATACACCATCTTTGCTGAAGGCTGTCGAGGGCACTTGGGTAAAGAGTTAATCCAAAGGTTTGACTTAGATGCAGGAAAATCACCGCAGCATTACGCTCTGGGATTAAAAGAGATATGGGATCTGCCAACTGATAGTGACAACCTATCTGGCAGTGTACTCCATTCGATTGGCTGGCCATTACGCGAGACTCAGACCACCGGTGGCGGTTTTTTATATCATATGGAAAACAACCAAATCGCTGTCGGTTTGATCGTCGACTTGAATTACAGTAATGCCTACCTAAGCCCTTTCGACGAATTCCAACGCTTTAAGCATCACCCTGCAATCAAAAAACATTTGCAAGGTGCTCATCGTGTCGCGTATGGCGCAAGAGCGCTCGCTAAAGGTGGGCTATCTTCCTTGCCTAAACAACAATTTGCTGGTGGGCTGCTTATTGGTTGTGATGCAGGCACGCTCAACGTAGCGAAAATCAAAGGCAGCCATACGGCAATGAAATCGGGGTTACTCGCGGCAGAAGCCGTCAATACCGCACTGCAACGCGCCTCTTCTGAGCCAGATTACCAAACATTGTTTGAATCATCATGGCTGTATGAAGAATTATCCGAAACACGTAACTTTGGCGCCAATATTCATACGTTCGGCTCCCTTCTTGGCGGTGCGATCTCAACCTTTGAGCACAATTTATGGCAACCACTAGTTAAAAAGCCGTTACCATGGGCGGTGACAAATCACTCCCACGATCACGAGCAACTGCTCCTTAAAGATGAATGTCAGCCTATCGAATATCCGAAGCCGGATGGTGAAATCAGTTTCGATAAGGCTTCATCGGTATTCTTATCGGGAACGCAACATGAAGAGAACCAGCCCTGTCACCTTGTCCTGACTTACCCTCACATTCCGATTGATGTTCACTTAGACAAGTACGATGAACCAAGCCAACGCTACTGTCCCGCAGGTGTTTACGAGGTGTTAGAAGTGGAAGGTAAATTCAGGTTTCAGATAAATGCAGCAAACTGCGTGCACTGTAAAACTTGCGATATTAAAGATCCTTCGCAAAATATTACATGGAAAACGCCTGAAGGCGGTGGCGGACCGAGTTATCAGAATATGTAATGACTCGGTGCCTGAACGTCCAAAGTAACGCTTGCTGATGGCAATCTTACTCCTGCCAATCAGCAAAATGAGACAACAAAAAATCGATCGCAAACCTTGCTCTTTGTGGCAGAAAGTGGCGATTTTGATAGACAATCCAACTGCTTGCACCGCTTCCCCAATACGGTTCTAATACTGGGATCAAACGCCCTGAGACTAATGCATCATTAAAGCTGCTTTTAGGTAAATACGCGATCCCTAACCCCTCCTCACACGCCTGCAAGACCGTATTGGTATTATTACTTCGCCATCGACCCTGAACTTTTACGCCATTCAATGGTTTACCATCGCATTCGAACTGCCAGAGATCTTTGTTAGTGATAATGCAACTGTGGCGTTTTAATTGTTCTGGATGCGTTGGAAGACCATGTTCATTAATGTATTTCTGACTCGCCGCTGCCGCCATGGAACGGTCCACCAGTTTTCTCGCCACTAAGCCAGAATCGTTAAGTCGTCCATAACGAATGGCAAAGTCAAAGCCGTCTTCGATGAAGTTAACCATGTTAGTGTTGAAGTTCATCTCCACCGTTAAGTTGGGATGATTCTTAGCAAACGCCATTAGCGCCGGCGCGACATGATTCTCCGACAATGCACCAGCGGCACTCACACGCAATGTGCCACTTAACTGAGTTTGTTGTGTGGTCAATTGTTCATTCGCTTGTTGAAGCCCAATCACTAACTCTTTGCACTGTCGATAATAACTTTGCCCCTCTTCCGTCAAGCTTACCATTCGTGTGGAGCGCGCGAACAGCGCGACACCCAAACGCTCTTCTAATCTAGTGACTTGTCGACTTACGTGACTGGTACTACAATCCAATTGTTTTGCTGCGGCAGAAAACCCTAAGCACTCCGCGACCGTAACAAACTCGTTAATGCCTTCAAAACTGTCCATGCTCACCTTTGCCATATAGCAATAATGTTTTGTCAATTAACCATATTATCACTCATTTGTTTAGCAATTAGTATGAAGGGGTGAAACAAATACCAACGAACCAATAAGGAAAGCACATGAAGAAAGTACTCATTGTTGTTACTAACCATGCGACTCTTGGTGACACTGATCAAGCAAACGGAACTTACGCTCCGGAGCTTACTCACGCTCTAAACGAGCTTCTCAATGCTGGCTTGGATTACGACATCGCTTCTCTTAAAGGCGGTAAAGCCCCACTTTACGGAACCGACATTGATGGTGACGAAGTCAACGCAAAAATATTAGCGGATGACGATTTCCAAAACCGCGTCAACAATACGATTCCTGTATCACAGGTTAACGGTGATAACTACGACGCGATTTTCTACCCAGGTGGTTTCGGCTTGCTCTCAGACTTAGCAAGCAATGAAGAGTTTGCCAAAATCTCGGCTAAACATTACGAAAATGGTGGTATCATTGCAGCGGTATGCCATGGTCCGGCCGCATTACTACCGATTACGTTAAGCAATGGCGAAAAGTTGCTGGCGTCTAAGTCAGTCACTGGTTTTACACGTGAAGAAGAGATTGACTTTGGTACCATCGAATACATCCCATTCCTATTAGAAGAGTCTCTGGCTCGCAATGCCGCCCGTTATACGAAAGTACAGCCTTGGCAAGAGTTTGTGATTGTTGATGACCGCCTCATTACTGGCCAAAACCCAACAAGCGCTCACGGTGTGGGCAAAGCGCTCGTAGATTTACTCGCTTAAGCACGGAACAACAAGGAAAACGGGGTATATCCTGTTTTCCTTAGTCCACCCCTTTCCCAACGTTAGTCTCCTCCCACTACTTAATACAAATGGCCGCCATCAATAAGTTAAGTTTGTGCTGATATAAGACATTAAGTAATCACAAAAGTGAACGTTCCAACTAGTCGTTCATCCACTTTTATTGGCTTAAATTGCAAATGATCACGCGCTTTTCCGCCCCACCATTCATTACCCGTTTGCCCTTTCAAATACAGCTGAGTAGTTAACAATTCTTGCTTACCACGCCAAAGCTTAACGTGAATATGTGGTGGCCTTGAACTGTATGGCACTGGATACAAGGTTTGAAAAAAGTAGCGTCCATCGGCTCTGGTTAATGCTGCTCCGAAACCGGCAAAATTAGGGTCGAAATTGTTATTGCTTGTCTGGTTCGGGTGATCGTAAATACCTTGTCCGTCACATTGCCAAATTTCTATTTTTACGCCAGACATTGGACGCCCTGCCGTATTAAGCACCTGCCCTTGAAGGATAATAGACTCGCCAATCAAACCATCCGGCTGTAAAACCAAATTTTGGCGGATAGGAATAGCGGATACGGGATAAAATGGACCTTCGGTTTGAGCTGGTGTTGGTTTCATTGAGCTAGACGCTTTTAACGAGGGCGCGAAGATCAAAGACCATAAGGCTAAGAAATGTCGGCGTTCCATAATGTCACCTGTCGTTGTAATCCTTCCTTAAGTTTGGTGAATCTGAACCAATTTGCCAGCTAACGCACTGGCTAAAACAACAATGCCCCTGTTCGAGAGTCCGAAAACAGAGGCATTATAGATAAATAGATAAGTTGCTGAAATTTGAGTTACACGGCTTCAAACGCCAATGCTTTTTTCTCAACTTGACGGAAAATCAACGTCAGGATGCCATTGACGCCCAAGTAAAATGCCCCTGCAATGCCAAACACGGTTAGCGTATCGTAAGTTTGTGCGTTAATGCGCTGAGCATACCCCATTAAGTCCATGATAGTGATGGTGCTTGCCAACGATGTACCTTTAAACACCAAAATCACTTCATTTGAGTAAGCGGGGACCGCACGGCGAATCGCATATGGCAGCAGCACTTTCAGCGTCGCGGTTTTATTCATCCCCAAAGCACGACACGCTTGCCACTGGCCTGAAGGAATCGCGTTAAACGCCCCTTTGAACAACTGGGTACTGTACGCCGCCGTATTCAGTGCCAAGGCCAACATGGCACAAAACCAAGGTTGGCTAAACCAATTCCAAAGAAAGCTTTCTCTTACTGCATCGAACTGACCCGGACCATAGTACACCAAGAAAATTTGAACCAACAAAGGCGTACCTGTGAACAGAGTAATAATACCGCGACTCACCCAATGCAAACCCGGAGTACGTAAGATCAGGGTAAACGTCATCAGCAGAGCAAGGATACAACCGGCCACTAAAGATGCGACGGTCAATTGTAAGCTTGTACCTAAGCCATCGAGCATCTGCCAAACGTGTTGTTCGTTCATGCGGTTGTCTCCTGTCCCATGCTCATCCCTTGGATGGAGAATTTTTTATCAATGCGCTTCACGGCGCGTTGCGTCACTAACGTAATTACCAAATAAATTGCTGCTGCTGTTGCGTACCAGGTAAAGGCTTCATGCGTTGCAGCAGACGTTAGCTGTGCCTGTTTTAGTAAGTCCGTTACACCGATCAGAGAAACCAGCGCCGTATCTTTTAGCAATACAAGCCATTGGTTAGTCAAACCTGGTAGTGCGTGTCTGACCGCTTGTGGCAAAACAATACGAACAAATGCGTGAGATTGGCTGATACCAAGCGCGCTTGCCGCCTCTCTCTGCCCTCTTCCCACCGCTTTTAATGCTCCGCGTAACGTTTGAGAAGCGTAAGAAGCAAAGATCAGAGACAATGCCACCACGCCAGATAAAAACGGGCTAACCTCAATAAAGTCTCCGGTGATCAAAAATAGAACCTGAGTCGAACCAAAATAAATGAACAACACGACAAGGATCTCTGGCAAGCCTCGTACAATCGTAACAAACGCCGTCATTGGCCATTTCACGACTGCACGACGAGACATTTCACCACTGGCGAATACCACCGCCAGGATCAAACCGACCAAAAGGCTTGTGAATGCCAGCTGAACCGTCATCCAGCTAGCTTGAACAAGCGACAGAGAGTAACCCGTTAATACCATATTACTTACCGAAGTACTTGTTGTAGATTACGTCATATTGACCATTCGCTTTTACTGCTTTTAGTGCCGTGTTCAGTTTACTCACTAGCTCGTCGTTATCTTTGTTGACTGCGATACCGAAACCGTTACCAAAGTATTTAGGGTTCGTCACGTGTTCACCAACGTACGCTAGGTTGTCTTCTTTCTTAAACCACTCTGCAACGACTGCGGTATCACCGAAGACTGAATCAATACGACCATTCTTCATATTGATGAATGCATCTTGATAGCTTGAGTAAGGTACTGCTGTGACACCCGGCATTTGATCGATTAGGTAGCTTTGGTGGGTAGAGCCGTTTTGCACGCCCACACGTTTATCTTTTAATGCTTGTTGGTCTGCTACTTTGTCTTTGATAGAAACAAATGCCGCAGAGTTATCATAGTAAGCGTCGGAGAAATTGACTTGTTCAAGGCGCGCTTCAGTAATGTCCATTGCAGAAATCGCCGCGTCGTAACGTTTGAATTTTAATGCAGGAATTAAGCTGTCAAAAGATTGGTTGTGAAAGCTACATTTCGCTTCTATTTCTTTACATAGAGCGTTCGCTAAGTCCACATCAAAACCTTGAATTTGGTTGTTTTCATCCATATATTCGAATGGTGCGTACGTCGCTTCCATTGCGAATTTAATCTCTTCTTGTGCCGCTACGTTTGCTGATACAAGGCCGATTAGTGAAGCCAGTAGAATCTTTTTCATTGCAATACTCCGTGTGTATGTCTTGGGCTGACACTCGCAATGACAGCCGAGCTTATCTGTGGTTAGTAAAACCGATTTTTTAGTGTTTTAAATAGTCCGCAAACTGAGTCGTTTGCGGATTAGAAAATGAATCGTGTGTGCCATGTTCAACAATGAAGCCTTTTTCAAGGTATAAAACATGGCTGGCGATCTTTTTAGCAAATTCAACTTCATGAGTGACAACAACTTGAGTAATCCCCGTACCACTTAAATCTTTAATAATCTTAACTACTTGGTTGGTTATCTCTGGGTCAAGCGCCGCTGTAGGCTCATCAAAAAGCAAAATTTCTGGTTTCATCATCAGGGCACGAGCAATCGCAACACGTTGTTGCTGACCACCAGATAATTGCATTGGCCATGCATCTGCTTTATCAGCCAAATGCAACGTCGTAAGAATTTGCATTGCCTGCTTTCTAGCTTCGTCTTTATCCATGCCAGCCACTTTAATTGGAGCCTCAAGCAGATTCTCCATCACTGTCATATGTGGCCACAAATTGTACTGTTGAAACACCATACCCACTTTACGACGAAGCGCTAAACCTTGCTTTTCTTTAATTTCAGTTGAGAAATCGAAAACGTCGTTCGCGATGTTTAACTTTCCGTTATCTGCTCCTTCTAGAAGGTTAAGAACACGCAGAAGAGAACTCTTCCCTGCACCACTTGGGCCCAGTAACACCAACGTTTCACCGCTTTCACAATTAAAACTGACATCGTGAAGAACCTGTGTATCGCCGTAGGATTTATTGACTCCGCTTACCTGAATACTCATGCTGTCATACCGCATTAATTGTCAACTTGGCATTTATATTACCAATACGGATTTTTTATGCAATAAAAATGTATAAAAATTTGGTTTGTTGCTTTTTTGTATAAGCATTGAGCAGCATAACAGAGCATATAACTGGTTTGATAAGTAGTATTCCTGTTCGGGTCATCATGTAGTCAGATGCCTGTGACAAACTTAAAATTCTGCCTCGCTCATGATCAAATAAGGCTGCCAAACGGCAGCCTTATACATTAATTGTCACCACTATCTTTATTTACGCAAAGTTAAACACGTATTTGTCCATCATGTTCACCATACGGCCTATTTCTGGCTTCGTGATGGTATCATTCGCCCCAAGCGAGAGTGCTTTTGAGCGGTTATCTTCACTCATTAGTGATGAGAACATGATGATTGGCATTTCTCGGAACGCTTCAGTATCACGTAGCCGTTTTACTAAGTGCATCCCGTCCATTCGAGGCATTTCTACGTCCGTAACAACCGCATCCAATAACTCTCGGACTGGCAAGTTTTCTTCTTTTGCTACTTCAATCAGGTTCATCAATTTCTCGTGAGCTTCACCGCCATCTTTACACGTGATCACGTTGTAGCCTGAAGACGCCAATGTATCTTGGATTAAAGAACGGATAAAAGCAGAATCATCAACAACCATGACTGTTTTGGCATTACGTTTGCCAACTATTCTCTGATTTAAATCTACCGACTTGTCCCCTTTCACATCGTACTTTTCCATACTCAGTTCAGGGTTAATATCGGCAATGATCTTCTCAAAATCGAGGATCATGATCAGATTCCCTTCTTTGCGGACCACAGCCACCACACAATCTTGCTCACCCGCTTCGAGGAACTGGCTTGGCGATTCCACATCATTCCAAGAAATACGGTGAATGCGCGAAATGCTATCAATAAGAAAGCCATTGGTCATTTTGTTGAAGTCAGTCACGATGACAAATTTGTGCTCGAGATCTTGTCGTGTAGGAACACCCAACCAACCGGCTAAGTCGACTAACGGTGTCAACACCTCTCTAGATGAAAATACACCTACCATATGAGGCTGTGCATTTGGATAATCGGTTGTTTCTGGTACGCGGATAACTTCTCGTACTTTTGCTACGTTAATACCGTAATAACACGTTTTCGTGCTGCCATCAGGCAATTGTTTTTCTAAATGGAACTCAATAATTTCAAGCTCATTGGTACCACTTTCTGTCAAAATAGTGCTGGTTACGTTACTCATAAACCCAATTATCCAACCAAAATACGCATCAGGAAAAAGTTTGATGCAAACGCCATGAGAAGCCATTCTCTGGCTAAAAATCCAAGAATCCTTTTTAGTCGTTACAACTAAATTTGTAAACCATCAAAAGGACGGTCACCGCACATTTCTATATCAAACAGTGAAAAAATGTCTCATTTTTGAACACGATAGAATGAGCCTTCTTGGGTGCGAATTTACTTTCCCACTTTTAACGACCATTTTTCTGAATAGTTTAGAGGTAATAGCGATCTCCCTGCTTCTTTTGTTGAACATAGTATTAATGCTCAACAAATAACCCAGTCTACACTTTAAGAAGTAATAGGCATGGTTCGAAATACAAGGATTGATAGAATTACTACAGACATTGAGCTTGCGACTAAGGCAAGCCGCTTTTTATTCTCATCTTGAATGCTTACCACAAATTCCATGATAAACTAGACAATTAATACAAAAGAGACGCTCAACTTTTCGAGACAGGGCAAACAAAGTAGACACCGTTTTAGTGCTCCTCGCCATAACAACATGTGTTACCCGATGCTCGTATTACTACTCGAATCCCGTTGCAGCAGTGAAAAACTAAGGCATTAAATTCAAATGGTTAATAACTCTATCCAGTGGTTTCCGGGCCACCAGTATTGAAATTTCACAACTTACCAAGAATTCCACTTAATCCTTTCAAATCAGCAATCTAAACACGAGCAACGTCCCAGGGCGTCTCAATAAAATTCACCACAATTCAGAATTTTGGTACCCCACCTGGTACCCCACCAAATCAATTTAATATACAATGGTCTTCAAGTAATCACCTCAAAAATCGTTGGCCATGGCAAAACGAATCACTGATACAACAATCAAAGCTCTCGTTATCAAAGACAAGGAATATACATTCACTGTTGAAGAGGGTTTGCAGCTTCGTATTCGCCCTAAGCGCTCAGACAAAGGGACGGGAACCAAAGCTTGGCAATTTAAGTACCGTCACCCTGTAACGCGGAAAATAACCAAAATTTCAATGGGTACCTATCCTTCACTGCGACTTGCTGCTGCGAAACTCGAAGCAGCCGAATATCGGAAACAAATAGCTGAAGGTATCGATCCCAAACGCTCCAAAGAAAACAAACGAATCGAAGAATTACGTAAGCACAATGACAGCTTTCTTGGAGTTTCAACCATGTGGTTTGATAGGAAACGCAAGTCAGTCAGCGCATTTCATGCAGAGCGAATCTGGAGAACGCTGGAAAAGTACGTATTTGATAACCTAGGGGCTCTTCCAGTGAGTGATATTACTCGACGTGATGCAATTGAAATGCTGCGCCCTCTCGAAATAGACGGAAAACTATCCACCATCAAAAGAATTTGTCAGAGCTTAAACCAAATTATGGAGTATGCGGTAGCAAGTGATGTGATTAACGCTAACCCATTAACCAAGATGATCAATTCATTTGAGAAACATAAAGTAGAAAACATGCCTACCATACGCCCTGAGTTGCTAGGTGAGTTTATGACCCGTTTATCGCACAACGAAAACATTCAAGACAAGACTAAACTACTTTTGCTGTGGCAACTACACACTATTTCCCGCCCAAAGGAAGCTGCTAGAACACGCTGGAAAGACATTGATTTCAATAATCAATGCTGGACTATACCTGCCGAAGAAATGAAGCGAAGAAGAGAGCACAGAGTTCCTCTGACCAAACAAGCAATCAATATCCTTGAAAAGATCAAAGCCCAAAGCAGCGGCAAAGAGTTCGTGTTCCCCAGTGGACGGAATCCTGATAGTCATGTAAGCGTCTATACAGCTAATGCTGCTTTAAAACGTAGTTTAGGATTTAAAGATGAACTCGTTGCACATGGTTTAAGAGCTATTGCATCGACCGCTCTGCACGAACAGGGCTTTGATACACTTCATATAGAAGCTTGCTTATCACATATGGATAAGAATGTGACAAGAGCAAGTTATAACCGTTCTGACTTTTTCGAACAAAGGAAAGAAATCATGCACTGGTGGAGTGAGTTTATTACAAGCACATATGAAAGCGATCAATATAAGGAAGCCGACTAAATACGATACTTACTTTATAAATAAAACTCGTATCAAGTGTATTAATTCAGACCTGTTCTGACAGTTACTCACTTTTCGACTCGGTGCCTGTCAGATTATATCTGGGCTAGATTCTTTTCAGCCCAGATTGATTTCCCATCCTCTAATCTTTCTATTGGCGTTCTGCCGCAGCACATTTTTCCTTGATGAGTACGATGATTGTTGTAGTAGTCCATCCATTCGTCCAGATCTTTCTGTAATTCTTCCATTGAGCCATACAGTTTCTTTCTGAACGTCACTTGGTAGAACTCATTCAATATGGTCTTGTGGAAGCGCTCGCAAATACCATTTGTCTGTGGCGACATCGCTTTAGTTTTAGTGTGGTCGATATCATTGATGGCAAGATAGAGTTGGTAATCGTGCTGCTCTAACGCTTTCGCCGCATGGCTCAAACGGAGGGTTTTGAGTTGGTCGTTCAGTGCGTTCATATCCTTTCTCCTAGTGATAACAGTTCGGGCCACGAACATTGCTGTAAACAAGGTTCGGCGTATTCGCTTTATCTTTACTCAGTTGCCCTTCACGATTGTTCTTGAGTAGATTGTTGACGAAGGTGTAATTGGGTTTTGTCAGCATCAGCGCATCTTTACAGGCTTGCTCTAAACGCGACTCGCCACGCGTTTTACTTAGATTGAGCAACCCAAGACAGGAACGATAAGCCTCCTCTGGGTGAGGCTTGGAGTTCAGCATCTTATTGACGACCTCTCGTGTAGCAGGGTCGATATTGGCTCCCCAGTTGAGCAAGCGCCCAGCAGACCATTTTTGATGTTGATGATTACTTGGCATGTGCTCTGCGTTGGTACTATTTCCACGCTCTCTTTGGCTGCGTAGATGTTGGGCGACCAAGTTACCTTGGTGGTAGATCTGCACCAGACGGTTGGAGGCTTCCAGCTCAACATAATGGCCAACAAGTTGATGGGGAACCGAGTAGTAATGGCGGCGATATTCGATGTGATAATCAGGCCCAACTTTGACTCGTTTGGTTTCGGTATAGAAATATCGCTGTTTAGGAAGGGGCTTTAACGCGGGTTTATCGAGTTTGTCGAACAGCGCTTTGCGGCTCGCACCATACTGCTTCATCTTACGTTGGTTTAAGTCATTCATAAGCTCACGGATGGCGAGATTCAGCTCTTTGAAGGTATGGAAGGTTTGATGGCGAAGTCGCATCATGATCCAACGTTCCACGAGGAGGACGGCATTCTCTGCCTTGGCTTTGTCTTTCGGTTTGTAGGGGCGAGCTGGCATTATGGCAGTTTGATAGTGATTCGCCAGTTTCTGATAGCTGTCGTTAAACCTCGGTTCATAACGGTTAGCTTTGCTGGCCGCGCTGCGTAGATTATCGGGAACCAAGAGTTGTGGTACGCCACCGAAGTGTTCGAACACATTCGCATGCGCCTCTAACCAGTAGGACTTACCTTGACTCGGGAAGGCTTCAACATAGGTGTAATTGGACGCACCTAAGGTCGCCACGAACACTTCTGCTTCGCGCACTTCGCCTGTGTCAGGATTGACTACCTGAAGCCGAGAGCCACAGTAATCAATAAACAGCTTATCACCTGCCACATGGAGCTGACGCATACTGCGCTTTTGAGTTTTGAACCAACGAGTGAAGTGCTCGCAGAACTGAGTGTAAGCGTAAGCTTGCTCTTGATATTGCTCATGATATTTCTGCCAGAGCAACATCTTCGTCATACCTTTACGTCTGAGTTCGACAGCGTATTGAGTGAAGTCTGGCATGACTTTATCGCGATTGGCTTTCTTGCCGTGATACAGAGCTTGAGTGATATCAGCATCGCTACAACTTTCAGGCAGAGGCCAACCAAGTTGACTTTGTTTAAAGCGAGTAAGGAGTTCCGATATGGTAGACGGGCCGAGTTTAAGGCAAGAAGCGATGCTGCGATTTGAGAGACCGCAGTCGTACTTAAGGCGTAATACCTCTTTGATTTTGTTCATTGAAGTTCTCTTTTTTGCCATGGTCGCTTCCTTACTTTCTTGTTTAAGAAGTAAACAATAGCGAGCTATTGATTTAAAAGAGAAAAAGGAAGGGTTTCGGGCATTCCGATCGCGGTTTTCGCAATTCCGATCACCGATTTCGGAGTTAGGCTAAAAGTGATCGGATAATCGGGGGAAACGCCTGATCGGAGTGCTCCGAAATATGCATGGCAAAGTTTCGTGACATGCGACTTGGTAGACAAGTCTCACTATCTTCGACCGTTTTAGTCCTGAAATAGATCAGTGACATAATCGCTCGGTTTATCGCATAATCTATAGCAAAGTAAGCTCAACCAGCGCCATCAATATGCACTATCGCTGATGACATGATCATAATGGTGATAATCTGCGCCGTCATAATGTAACGGTGCTGACATAAATGGAATTAAAAAGGCTTAAGTCAAACCAGGCAACCCAGATCACGGTAAACAGTGCAGCAAAATGGCAAAACCGCCAAAGCCAAGATGATGGCTTAAGAAGTTCCCAAGAACAAAAATCGATACCACATGGGCTAAATCGTAAAAAAGCTCAATCCAATGCACATGATCACTACTGGTATCGGCATCAAGATGATGTTTTGGTTTGCGCCACAATGGGTGTTTTTGGGATAAATCCATACAACTATGTCCTATAGGTTAGTACTCTATTCTGTTTGTGCGGTTTATTATGGTAACCTCCTGCGATATTTCAAGTAGTATCCTTTTGGTAACCTATTTCTGCTTATCTACGCCCGTCCTTAACCCTTAATAAAAAATAAAGCACTTATTAAACATTAACTTACTGTAAATTTGACTGAGATTTATAGTGGTTACAAAAAGTTAACTAGTTGTAGTCTAACTCTAGGTAACCATAATAAACCAAAAGACAGCGAAATCATCTTCGCTTTGTAAAATAGTCAATTCATTGAAGGGTTAATTATCATGAGTAACGTTCTAATCATTAACGCACACGAGCCATCTCCATTTTCTGAAGGCAAGCTAAATGCTGCTTTAGTCGAGAAAGCTCGCACCACTTTAGAGTCAAAAGGTCATGAGGTTCGTGTTGTTACCATGCAAGACGAAATTATTGTTGATGAGCAACTGGCACACTTTGAATGGGCAGGCCGCGTAATCCTTCAGTCGCCTGTTAACTGGATGACGATTCCATGGTCATTTAAAAAATACATGGACGAGGTATTTACTGCGGGTATGGGTGGAGCACTTTGTGCCTTTGATGGCCGTACTCCTGAAGAGCCAAAGAAAAACTACGGAACTGGTGGCACAAGAACAAAGACCAAGTACATGCTGTCCCTTACGTTCAACGCACCAGAAGAGTCATTTAACGATGAAAATGAACATCTTTTCCAGGGTAAGAGCGTTGATGACCTGATGTTCCACATGCATGCTAACTTCCGTTTCTTTGGTATGTCTGCACTACCAACGTTTGCTTGTTATGACGTAATGAAAAACGGTGACATCGAAAGTGATTTCGCTCGTTTTGAAGCGCACCTAGACGCTAACTTCTAAGGAGATAACCATGAGCACTGAATTTACTTATTACAATGCCGAAACCGCGCCTGAAGAGTCTAAAGCTCTGGTAGAACAGTCTCTTAAAGGCTTTGGCATGCTGCCAAATCTGCACGCAGTTCTTGCTGAAGCACCAGCGACGTACGAAGCATACAACACGGTTTTCGAACTGTTTATGAAGAACACAGCATTCAGCCCGCTAGAACAGCAGGTGGTCTTCATGACAGCAAACTTTGAAAACAACTGTCACTACTGCGTTCCGGGTCATACATGGATGATGAAAGCAGGCAAAATGCCAGATGAAGTGATTGAAGCGCTGCGCGAAGGCACTGCGATTCCTGATGTGAAGCTACAAGCGTTGCATGATTTTACCAAAGAGCTGCTTGATAACCGTGGTCATATTAGTGATGAAAGACTGCAAGCCTTCCTAGATGCAGGTTTCACCAAGCGTCAAGCACTTGAAGTATTGACGGGTTTGTCTGCAAAGCTTATCTCGAACTTCACAAACGCACTGGCACATACTGAACCTGATGCGCCATTCCAAAAATATGCGTGGACGCACCCTAGCGAGCGGTAATCTAAACCAATAGCAATCTAACACCATTCAAGGCACTATTTGACAAAGAGTTTACAGTGCTTTTCAATGAGGAGTTCTTATGAATATTCAATGCGATTGCGGCTCAATTGTCGCCTCCACAAACAATCGAGTTGTCACTACAGGCTATTGTCACTGTGAGGATTGCCGTGAGATTCGCCAAATACCCTTCTTCCCAGTTGTGGCATGGGAGGGAGACGATCTAAATATCGTTAAAGGTTCTGAACATTTAGAAACTTTTCAACATCCAACAAAACGTATGAAGCGTGTTTTTTGTAAACACTGCGGCGAGACCGTTTTTAGTACCAATGCGATGGGTTGGAAAATTGTCTCTCAGCCTCTTATCGCTAAAAACAATAATGATAAGTTACCAGCCGAGTATCAATC
Organism: Vibrio sp. TAP-3B; assembly: GCF_057784735.1. Taxonomy (NCBI): domain Bacteria; kingdom Pseudomonadati; phylum Pseudomonadota; class Gammaproteobacteria; order Vibrionales; family Vibrionaceae; genus Vibrio; species Vibrio sp. TAP-3B. Next base: position 200,830 of record NZ_CM173496.1, read on the forward strand.
GCAAGCGCATTTCTTTTATAGTCGCCGAATCATCGACATTAACGATAACCTGCCTAAGATTGGATAAGAGAAATTCGGGTATTGCGTTCATTTCAACATTGAGTAAATTCTATGAATACTACGATTAACCTCGACATTATTAGTGATGTCGTTTGCCCTTGGTGCATTATTGGTTACAACCACTTACAAGCCGCTATTAAAGAGCTTGGTATTGAAGACCGTATTGAGATTGAATGGCAACCTTTTGAGCTCAATCCGGATATGTCTGCTGAGGGAGAAAACCTTCGTCAGTACGTTGCACGTAAATATGGCAGTACAGTTGAAGAGAGTAAGAATGCTCGTATCCGCATTGCTGGCATTGGCGCAGAGCATGACTTTGAATTCAACTACTTTGATGACATGAAGATGGTGAATACGTTTGATGCTCACATTCTGCTTGATTACGCCAAAGAGTTTGGCAAACAGACTGAGCTAAAATTACGTCTGTTCACGGCATTTTTCAGTGAACAGAAAGATGTGTTTGACCGTAACATTCTGAAGCAAGAGCTTATCTCTGTAGGTCTTGATGCTGATGAAGGAATGCGTTGGCTCGACGACACGCAGCGACGCAGTGCGATACGTAACGCAGAGAAGCAATGGCAGCAAATGGGGGTTTCAAGTGTGCCAACGGTCGTCTTCAACCGTGAGTCTAGCGTTTCTGGTGCGCACCCAGTTGAAGGTTATAAACAAATCCTATCTGAGTTGATGACTAAGGCGGATGCAGACTAACGCTTTGCTGTTTTCATCCAGACAATGTAGACGTTCTCACGCCGCTTATCGAGTTGAGCACTGGATAAACAGCGTGAATTCATGCTCACAGCTAGGTTACTAAAAGTATACCAGTTGCAACTGGTTTCCTAGTGACTTATTTTTTTTAGTGGTGAATCCAATTCAAGGAGTCGAGATGACATACTCACAGAAGCTCAAAGCCGGTGACACTTTCCCTACATTAGAAGCAACAACCTTGGATGGGTTCAAAGTTACGTTAGGTCAGCCTCAAGGTGGTGCAACATGGCAAGTGGTGTTTATCTATCGTGGTAAGCATTGCCCGCTTTGCACCAAATACCTTAACGAAATTGAGACTTACAAACAGACTTTCAGCGATGCAGGCGCTGATATTTTGGCTGTCTCTGGCGATTCAAAACAACAATTAGAGCAACATCTAGAAAAGCTCGATATCAGTTTCCCAATTGCTTATGGTCTAAGTGAGCAACAAATGAAGACGTTAGGGCTTTATATTTCTCTACCGCGTTCTGAAACAGAGACTGACCATAACTTTGCAGAGCCAGGGCTATTTGTCGCCAATGAGCACGGCAATGTCCATGTAGTTGACCTATCAAACAACCCATTTGTAAGACCAGAGCTTGGCGCATTAACCCGCGGCCTAGCCTGGATCCGTGATCCAAATAACCATTATCTAATCCGAGGTACGCTAGACTACTAAGTCTCAAACCTCACAAGGCAAGAATGAAAAAAGGCAACCTCGTAACAGGTTGCCTTTTTTATATCGGTTCAGTGATAGTTTGAGCTAACACTGTTGAGCGGCACATCATTTGATCTGAATATTGTTACTTTCAGACCACTTCCTCAATGCATCAAGAATTGTCAGAGCGCTTGTGCCAAACTCTGTCAGCTCGTAACTCACCGCTAGCGGCTTTTCATTGATCACGCGACGTACCACCATCTTTTCACTTTCTAGCTCTTTTAGGCGCTGGTCAACCATCTTCTTACTGGCTCCGCCCAACATTCTTGTAAGATCATTAAATCTGACTGGGCCGTCTTTCAGGTGGTAGATGATGGAACCCTTCCACTTAGAACCCAAGATCCGCATGCCTTTTTCTATCGCACAAGGTTCAAAGCAGGCATTGATAACATTTTTACGCCCTTTTGGGTCTACTTCTACTCTTGCTTTCATACAACCTCACCAATCAAGAAACCAGATAGTTGGGGTTCATTCATTGAAAGAAGCCACAAATATCTGGTTTAAGTCTTACGCTATAGTAGCACTACGCGCCAATTGAATTAAGTTCTCAGTAGAGGTAATTAACGACCCCTACTGGTCTTGTTAATTAAAATAGCTCGTTAAGGTGCGATTCAAAGCGTGCAAAGTCATTTTCAATATCGCCATTCTTCATCACGTCATAACAAGCAAAAGTCGACAATGCTGACATACCAAAGAAACGAAAGTTAGCGTGCATGTGGAACATTAAATCATCCACACCTTTACCTTGGAATAAGAACTCATCTTGATCATCAAAAGATTCTTTTGGTGCATTGAACGTCAGTGAAAGCATGTATTTGGTGTTAGTACGTGTGCCACCTGTACCGTAGTTCTTAGTCGGATCTTCTGCGCTGCGACCATCAAAAGCACACAATGCGCCGCCCATACCAGCAGTGAATACTTCATCCATATATTTTTTGAAAGACCAAGGGATCGTCATCCAGTTTACTGGTGATTGCAGAATCACACGATCAGCCCACTCGAAATGCGCTAACTGTTCATCAACGACCCATTCCTCTTGCATGGTTACGATGCGAACTGAATGACCTTTCTGCTCTAATAGTGTCGCCGCTTTATCTACCAAAGAAGCGTTAAGTTTACCTTCTGAGAATGATGATGGTTCGTGGGCATTGATGATAAGAACTTTACTCATAGCTAATTACTCCGCAAAAAAATAGATTAGATACACAAATGAAACCCTCGTCTCTTGAGTCTTGCGGTGTATATTAGTTACCTGATATTGGATTGCAATTAGTATACTTTTAGTAACCTACTCTAAAGAGTATATGGAATGACTCATATAGGGTCACAGATTGTCAGAGACTAGCTAATTGGAACCCTAAGAAATAGGACTCCTTTCAACTAACAATCAGTGCCTTCTGAAAGTAATAATGCATCTTCTAGTTCAACACCAAGATAGCGAATCGTGTTATCTACCTTTGTATGTCCCAGTAAAAGCTGCACCGCTCGAATGTTTTTCGTTTTTGCATAGACTAATGTAGCTTTGGTTCGCCTCATTGAGTGAGTACCATAAAGATTAGAATCCAACCCAAGATCTGACACCCACTTTCTGACTAGGGGCCTATAGTACGAATAACTAATTGGTTGTTGCTTTCGTCTTTGGCTTGGAAAAAGAAAATCGCTGGCGTCTAAAGCAGAAATCAAAATCCAGGTGAGTAGGCCACCGGAACCTCCCCGATAGCCTCTCGCAGAACCGTACGTGAACCTCTCAGCTCATACGGCTCCCATCAAGTAAAACTTCTTGCTGATCCAAATTTCCAATGAAGAAACAATCTAGGACATTGAACTGATAGCTTATCAAAGAAAGCTACGGCTCTTCTTTTGTGACATTTGAGTGATTTGAACTTCCTTCTCGCCCAACGTACTAAAGTCTTATTGAAGTGTCTGAATACCGAGTCTAATTCACTACGCCTGAACTTTCCGTAATAATTTATCCAACCATTCAGCATTGGACCGAGCCATTTGCTGAGTTGCTCTAAACTGTACTGAGTCTTCTGCCGTACTTTTAGCTCTTTGATTTTCTTACGCATGGTTTTCTTGGCTGCCATACTGATAGCGGGCAGGAATCGGTTATAGAGTTGACCTGTGCGTTTACACTTATTTGTTCTGACCCTGAAGGTATACCCTAGAAAATCAAATTGTGTATGCTCGATATGTTTTACAGACGCTCGTCTTATATCATCCCGGCAGTAAACAACCTTAGTTTTCGTTGGGTGCATCTCTAGACCACACTCGAGGAAACGCTGTGCTAACTTTCTCTTTAATTTCTCTGCCTCACCCCACGAGTCAGCATGTACTAACCCGTCGTCTGCGTCACTACACCACCTTGTGGCGTGCCTATTTTCTGTCCGTTTTCGTCCCATCGGCTTTCTGCAACGGTGCAACTAACCACCTTTCTATGTACAAAATCACCCATTGATAATCTCGGCTCTGACTTTCTTCAGCAAGCTGAATATGTTTCCTAACCGCTTTCATCAACAAATCATGACGAATGTTGTCAAAGAGACCTTTGATATCAAACTCCAGTACCCAATCGTCCTACCAACATCGCCTTCTCGTCACCTCTATCGCGTCATGAGCAGATTTCCCCATTCGATAGCCATAAGAATCATCTAAGAAGTGATGTTCGAGCATAATTTCAAGCTTATCTCTTACCACCGTCTGCGCCACGCGGTCACCGACCGTTGGGATACCTAGTATTCTTTCACCACCTGACTTCTTCGGTATACTTACCGCAGCGAAGGGTGGGGGGAAGTAGGCTCCCGATGACATTCTGTTCCATATCTTGTAAAGGTTGTTTTTAAGGTCTTTTTCAAAGTCCTCTATCGTTACTCCATCGACTCCGGCTCCGCCTTTATTGGCTTTTACCTTCTCGAAGGCCGTCATTACATCCCATTTGGATATTTCAACAGGTTTTGGTTGCTCGTGCGACCTCCTCCTACCTGTCGATAGTTGAGTCGTCGTTTCAACCGACTTGACGCAATCTCTTCGCTCCACGCTCATTACAAGCCCTTCATCACTACTACGAATTGCTCCGCCCCAGTATCACGCATCGGTACTCTCATATTCATGAATTTTGTCATTTATATTTCTTCCTTAACATCGTGATGACTGGTTCCCGTGGTTCCCACAAAGAGCCTAGTATAAGGTCATGCCCACTTTACGCCGAGCCCCGTACACCCAGCATTCGGAGTTCACCGGTATACTTATCCTGAAATAACGAAACGATTTCAGTTTTGATGCTACCTTAAGTTAACGACGCGTCCACATGGGTTCGGGTTTACTCATCTCCTTGCACCGTACCTCGCCAGAATTCTTATTCTGATTTTCTTTCAACGCTTCTGACCATTACTCTTAATAACAGCCACTTGAAAGTGGTTTAGAGCCGGCTTCCGACTGCAGACTCTGGAGGGCCTACCTCCATCTCTTCGTGAGCTTATGCTCATCTTCCTGTTTGCCTTCCTTAGAAAACAGGGGTCAGTGCCCACGGCACACTTTCATTAGACTTTGTTGAGTTCTTGTCGTTATTTCAAATTGAACTTCAATGTCTGTTTTTCGTTGAATATGCTTAACACGACTGAATATCCTACCTTGAGAAGATACATCGCAAACCCTTAGCGAGAGCAAGTCACTTGCTCTAAGTTTGCTATCAATAGCTAAGTTAAGTAGCGCAATCTGCATCAAACTATTTTCAATCTCTAGTCTGGTTCTGATCCGCCAAATTTCCTCAAGCCGAAAAGGCTTTTTGACGCCACTTCGTTTTGTTTTGTTGAAAACCACCATAATGACCTCCTTCTTCTTTGGTCATCACGATTGTAGTTGGAAGGAAATGGGCAAAACTGAGTGTATAATTAATCATTAGTAAAAGTAGGTCACTAGTGATGCAAGAAACAAGTCAATATTGTTGCGCTAAGTAACTTTGGGGCGTGCGACGTGAGATCGTATGAAGCGCTGTTCACCGCTCAACGAGTGAACCATCTGTATCACCAGATGAACCTAGGAGCCTGAATAAAGTAGCGGCTCTGACAATGTAACGAAGGTTGGCATTTGCCAATCGGGATTGAAATCGTGAGAGGATGACCCTCCTGATAACCACATAAATCGGGTGAGTGCTAGGTAGTCAGCATGATGAACATACGTGAATCCGTCCAAGGTGCGTTATGTTATGAAACAGCGGAAGTGGTTAATACGCTGTGGCCAAAAGGCATGAGAGTCGGAAAGAGATTGCCCCATGCTCTTTCGTGATCATTGAACTCTCCGCACCATAGCGGGCATCTAAACTGACATTGCGCGACATACGGAACACGGTAAGCCTGTATCACTCTCTCTGGGAAAGCCTTTGTGACCCATAGTGATGCAGGTAGAGGATGTTGGAAAAAGCGAACGCTGCATTGTAACGATGCAGATACAGATCCCTATCTGGCACGAAAGTGAACTGACTTCCGACTGGTCTTCCGTTGCAAGAGAATGTGAAGAACTTTATTCAAGGAGAAACGCAAATGATGATTTCAAAAGAAATTAGTGCCTCTCCTGACAGTGCTCAATGGCAATCCATAAACTGGACAGCTGTAGAATCCCATGTTTTAAAGCTTCAGATGCGTATTGCAAAGGCAACGAGAGAAGGTAAATACGGCAAAGCGAAAGCGTGGCGGTGGATACTAACTCACTCGCGTTCGGCAAAACTTCTTGCTGTTAAGCGGGTATCACAAAACAAAGGCAGTAAAACGCCTGGAATAGACGGCATCATCTGGAACACGGATACGCGCCGCATGAAAGCAGTCAATCAATTGAGCAGAAAAGCTTATCAAGCCAAACCGCTCAAGCGTATCTACATCCCCAAGAAAACGGTAAGCTCAGACCACTTGGTATCCCCTGCATGGGTCGATAGAGCGCAGCAAGCACTTCATCTTCTTGCACTAGAGCCAGTATCAGAAGCACTTGCCGATCCTAACTGCTATGGATTCAGACCAAACCGAAGCACTGCCGATGCTGTCGCGCAGTGCTTCAAGTGTCTGGCACTAAAGAAGTCAGCTCAGTGGGTACTTGAGGGAGACATCAAAGCCTGTTTCGACAAGATTGGGCATCAATGGCTTATGAACAACATTGCCGTAGATAAACGCATGTTGGAACAATGGTTAAAATCTGGTTTCATGGACAAAGGGCTGTTCTATCGCACTGATGAGGGAACACCACAAGGTGGGGTCATATCTCCGACCTTGATGCTAATGACGCTTGCAGGACTTGAGCAACGCATAAAGTCTACCGCACTCAAAAAGGGTGTTAGAGCCAACTTTATTGGATACGCCGACGATTTCGTCGTCACCTGTGCTTCAAAGGAAGTGCTGGAAAACGATATCAAACCGTTGATTGCTAATTTCTTAGCAGAAAGAGGCTTAACACTCTCCGAAGAGAACACGCACATTACCCATATCAGCCGTGGTTTTGATTTCTTAGGTTTTAATCATAGGAAGTACAAAGGTAAATTGCTCATTAAACCGAGCAAATCCAACACACTGCTGCTCTTGAGTAACTTGCGCGAACTCATCAAAAAGCACGCAACTATCCCCGTTAACGATTTAATCAAATTGATAAATCCGAAACTCAGGGGTTGGTCGAATTACTATCGACACTGCGTGGCTAAACAGATATTCGGATATATAGGTCACAAGCTATTCCATGCGTTATGGCACTGGGCTAAAAGGCGTCATCCGACTAAGTCTAGAACTTGGATCGACCTAAAATACTTCATTAACCGTCAAGGTCAATGGCAGTTTCACGGTTAGCAGAAGATCATGAATATGGATTACCAGTTCAATCTGTTTCAAATAGCCAAAGTGCCGATAGAGAGACATGTGAAAATCAGGAGTACCGCAACGCCTTTTAACCCTCAATACCAAGAATACTTGGCAAAGAGAAAATCAAAGAAGCAATGCCGTAACTCTTGGCATGAGCCAGCTCTCACTGCTTTATAAGTTGCTGGGTGCCAATCGGTGCCTTAGTGAAGGCTTGAGCCTAGTGCGGTGAAAGTTGCACGCTGGGTTCTTAGAGGGACGACACTTGGTAACAGGTGTCGTCTACTCGACATAAATGCTTCAGCCAGACTCGCAGTATCAAAATTCTATAATAGCAATCAACGACTAACCCGAAACGTAAAGAAAGTCCTTTGAGTTAACCCATTTTTCACGACATGTAAAAAATTGAGAAAAACTAACCTATCTGCCGATCTCTAAACTGGTTTTGGGTAACAACCTCTCAATTTGTAACACCGAGCCGCGCTTTACGCCCTCTTTTCAAGCATTTTTATCGGTGTATGTATATGATATTTGCGAATTATGCACGATAGGTGACCCTACTGCCGACCCGATACATCCTAAAACACTTAGTAGGGCAAGTGCGTTATTTTCTCTCTAATGCTCTTGACGATTAAACCATTTAGCCCCAAAATAACTGTATACATATACAGTTATTTTATTATGAAAGTTATCCCTATCCTTGCAAGCGCTGGTATTACAGGCTTTGAATCCCCTGCTGCTGAGTACAGACAACTAGGAATGAGCCTTGATGAACTGCTAGTTGAGCATCCAAGTGCTACATTCATCGGACAAGCAGTGGGAGAATCTATGCAAGAGATTGGCATTTTTGATGGTGACTTGTTGATTGTAGATCGTCACGTTGCAGTCCAAAACCTTGATGTAATCGTGGCCAATTATAATGGTGAGTTCGTTTGTAAAATGCTAGATATGACGCGTCGATTACTCTTATCTGCAAATGAAACAATGATGCCTGTCTGTATTCATGCTCAAGATACATTTTCGATTGAAGGTGTAGTGATTCGATCTATCCGTTGTCACCGCCCAAGCTATTTACTCTCATCTCGTAGAAAATAATGTTTGCCCTAGTTGATGCTAATTCCTTTTATTGTAGTGCTGAGCAAGTTTTTCGACCCGAGTGGAGAGGTAAGCCTGTAATCGTTCTGTCGAATAATGATGGCTGTGTTGTTGCAGCTAATCGTCAAGCTAAAGAAGCAGGTATAGCAAAGTTTAAACCTTACTTTGAAGTCAAAGCGTTGTGTGAGTTGAAAGGTGTAATTGCTCTATCATCTAATTATGAACTTTACGCAGATTTGTCGTCCAAAATGATGGATGTCATCGGGCGGTTTGCGCCTGAACAATATGTATACTCCATTGATGAATCATTTCTTTCCTTTCATCGCTGCTTTCCTGCAATTAAAGACTTACGAGAACATGGCTCTTTAATCCGACGAACCGTTTGGAAAGAGTGTCGATTACCAGTATGTATAGGTATTGGAACAACGCTAACCCTCGCCAAAATTGCCAATCATGCAGCTAAAAAAATTCAAGGCTATAAGGGCGTTTGCGTTATCGACAATGAACATCAGCGTACCTCTATATTAAAGCAGCTAGAAGTTGGGGATGTATGGGGAGTGGGCAAACAAATATCAACACGATTAAAACATACGGGGATTAACTCGGCTTATGATTTGTCTCAGTATGCCCCAGAACAAGCACGTCGAGAATTTTCAGTCGAAATTGAAAGAACCGTTCGTGAATTAAACGGTGTCGCTTGCAAGGGCTGGGACACAGCTAGAGCTGATAAAAAGCAGATTTACTCAACTCGTAGTGTTGGAACAAGAATCACCGATCTTGAACTACTGAAGCAAGCACTAAGTAAACACGCCGCTATAGCAGCACATAAAGCACGAAATCAAAAGTCGCTGTGTAAAGCTATGCTCTGTTTTGCTTCCAATTCACCGTTCGATGATAAACCTCAGAGCTTCCGTATAGTTCATCATTTTGCATATCCAACTGCTGACTCAATGCAGTTGGTCAAAATTGCTACAAAGGCAGCAACACAATTGTTCAGACCTGGTGTACGTTATTACAAAATTGGCATCGGCTTGATCGATCTAGTTAATGGGCAGCACGAACAATTAGATCTGTTAAATCAAACTCCGAGTAATGATAAGTTAATGAAAGTGTTTGATAGTCTTAATAATAGGTATGGCACTGATACGTTTTTTGTTGGTTCCCAAGGCATAGAGCAGAAATGGAGCATGCGAAGAGAAATGCTTACTCCGCAATATACAACCAACTGGCTAGATATACCTAAAGTAACGTGCTAACAGTTCAACTCTGAACAAAGGCGTGTTTACCGTGCGCTGCGTTGATACACCTTTGGACAATTTCAATTTACGACGACAGGCCGATTTCTATCCTATCGATAAGTTTTAGTATCCCAAAACGACAACAACCATTACTATTGATGGTTGTTGTGACAAGAAATGGACAAAACTACGCAAAAGCTTTTTGACCAAACATATTTCGTTATGTAGGTTACGCTGGGTAATTATGCTGTTTAGGTCAATTTACCTCTTCCTTCTCAGTTCTTTTATTATTTCTGATTAGATCTTCTAAAATATCAGCCGAAAGAAACACTGTCTTTTCACACCTAAGATTCAGATCCCAAAGCTTGCTTGTTATCTGAACACAGCTATCCATCCCCATTTTTTCATAAAATCGTCTATAGAATTCAGCTGCCAATTTCATCTTGTCGGATTTACTTAGACTTTCATCATCTTTAAGCAGAACACCAAGAGCGGCAAGACTATCTGTGAGTGCCCCACATACTGAACCAACACCCATGCCTCCTCCAAACGGAGACATAGTTGAAAGCGCATCAGAATTCAGACCTAAGTTGAATACTTCGTTTGCACCATGAAGCATAGATTCTGCACAATTCAGATGCTGATTTTCGCGATAAATGATCGATGCTTTCTCTTTTAACATGTGGAATATCTCTAATTAGAAAACAAACGGGAAATGCCCCTATAGAAAGGGGCAAGAATCAGTCTATAGCGCCTATGTTCTATAACGCCTGTATTAAGATCTTTCTCGCTATATCAGGAGTAAGATCTTGTGTTTCAGAAAGCGCTACCAGATTAAGCTCTTCAAGACCGGCAATAATGTTGTCGATAGCATTTTCACCTAGTTCGTAATCTGATAGCCTGGTTCCGACATCCAATGAATGGAAAAAAGACTCCGTATTTACAATTGCCTGCTCAATACGTTTATCTTCTGTTCCCTCTTTCAGATCCCAGACACGCTCGGCATACTGAAGCAGCTTCTCACGTTTTTTCTCTTTACATTCACGCAAAAGTGATGGCAACACAATAGCCAGACTACGACCATGAGCGATACCGAACTGAGTAGTTAACTCGTGACCAATCATATGAGTTGACCAGTCTTGAGGAACACCATTAGCTAAAAGCCCGTTAAGGGCATTGGAAGCAGCCCAGATAAAGTTCTTTCTTGCTTCTACATCCTGATTATCGAGATAAGTAACCAGACCATCTTCAAGCAATGTATTTAGAATACCTTCAGCCAGACGATCCTGAACCTTAGCATTTACCGGATATGTCATGTATTGCTCAAGTACATGTACAAAAGCATCAATCACACCATTCGCTACCTGTGATTTAGGTAGAGTCTGAGTTAATTGCGGGTCAAGGAATGAAAACTGCGGAAAAGCGAGTGGTGAGTTAACTACGTACTTCTTCTGTTGATAAGTAACAACACTGTTTGAGTTCATTTCAGAGCCTGTAGCCGGTAACGTTGTGATACAACCGAATGGTATAGCCTTATCTATAGGAGCCGGTGCGAAGCCATTGAATAAAAGCGATTCGAACTCACTCTCTTTTTCAGCCGCCAGAGCAATGAACTTAGTGCCATCGATAACCGAACCACCACCAACTGCCAGCATGAAGTCGATATTTTCCTGTTTAACAATATCTATCGCTTTCAGCAACGTCGTGTATTCAGGATTAGCTTCGATACCACCAAACTCTATTTGCTCACGCTTCCCAAGGGCTTGACGCACTTTATTGATAGTGCCATATTTTTTAGCACTCTCACCTCCATAGATGATCATCACTTTTGCTTCAGCAGGGATCAATTGGTCCAGCTCATTCAAACGATTTTGCCCGAATACAATTCGGGTAGGGTTGTAATATTCAAAATCAAGCATAACGTTTTCCATCAACTTAAAAAAAGAAATATGCCCCTTATAAGAAGCACAATAAATTCAAATTTACTCTACAAAAACAAATGCTTCGTCTAGTTCAGGATCAATAATATGTACTGCATAGTTAGCAATCATTTTACGGCCAATGTGCACAAGAATTTCGTACAGTTCCGGACGTGTGATGCCCATTTCTTCCACTTTTTTCAGGTCATCTTTTGTAAGGTAACCTCGTTTTTCAAGAATAGTTTTGGTTGTCCATACAAGGTTTGCTACACGCACTTCTTTTGGTGTTTCACCTTTACGGATTGCCAGTACGTCATCATGAGTAACACCATTCAGTTCGGAAAACTTCGAGTGCATAGATGAGCAATATTCACAACCATTAAATAGTGACGTTACCAGTTGAACAACCTGCTGCTCTTTTTGCGACAGATTTGCGTTGTGCATTAGTTTGTCACTGCGAGAGTAGACAAGAGGTGTTGCCGGACTAACTGACATCTCTCTTAGCAAATTTGGCACGAAACCAAAATCAGCTGTAATTTCGGCAAGTGCTTCTTCCTGTGTGATTTTATGGTTATCAGAAGACGCGAAAGTAAAACTGGAAACCATCGCCATAGCCGCAATAAGTAAAGTAGATAGGTATTTCATTTTTTAATCTCCGATAGGGTCAATTCAAAGTTCGGGTGTAGAATACGCTTATCTTTCATTACCGCAAGTACCTACCAAATTGTTATATACCAACCATTTAGCAAGTATGCAAAATGATGCATCAAACTCAAAATCAGACCTCCCTGAAATTGGATAAACCCTGTAACAATGGGGTGTGAAAGCATCGGAAAGGCTCCATTTTGAAGCCCTTATCATGAACAGACTTATGGAAAAAGACGAAAAACTGTAGAAAAAAGTTATGAAAAATTTATTACATTAAGCATAACTAATACAAAAACGCTCTACATCCCACCTTTCACGGTTGCTTTCTTTTTTGTTTATTAACTGCAATTAAGTACAATACCCGCTATAAAGTAAGTATTAATTCGTATACTGGAGCCGAATTGTGACTGAAGAATCTGTATGTGAACCCAAACGCGCTGGTGAGCGGGATTTTAACTGCTTCTTTGAACTGTCTCAGATGATTATTGGTGGCAAATGGAAGCCGAAAATCCTGTTTCATCTGAGTCAGTTCGATGTAATGAGATTTGGTGAACTGCGAAAATCAATCAATGGTATCTCTGAAAAAATGCTAATCCAGCAATTAAAAGAGTTGGTTGCCGATGGCGTCGTTCATAGGGAAATCTATCAGCAGGTACCACCTAAAGTGGAGTACTCATTGACACCCATTGGCAAGACCTTGATCCCTATTCTCGAACATATGTATTCCTGGGGGCAGCAGTATGCATCACATATTGTCGCGCAAGAAGAAAAGAAAAAAATAGAACCAGGTGAAATACTCGAAGATATAGAAAAACGGGTTCGGGTAGTCAATAGCTAACCAACCTTTGTATTATTTCAGGCAACATTATGTTGCCTTTTTTATATCAGGTACCTAAAAGTATACTAGTTGATTAATGTCGTGTGGCTACCATAATACACCACAACATTCGACACCCTCCCAAGACTGTGCCGATGATTTTTTCTGAACTAACTAAAACAGTCCCCCGAACATGAAAGCACCAATCACAAATCAATTAACCAACAACAGAAAGGTGGCACTAGCCCTGGCCCCATGGATTTTTGTGTTTCTGTGGAGTACAGGTTTTATCAGTGCAAAATTTACGGTTGCCTATAGCGAACCTTTCTATCTGCTGTTTCTGCGTGGAATGCTTTCTTGCGTAGCTTTCGCAACTTTAGCTTTTTTAGCCAAAGCTAAATGGCCAACAGTAACAACTGCTATAAAACAGTTAACAACCGGTCTGTTGATTCAGGCAATGTTCCTTGGCGGTTGCTTCAAGGCAATTACTCTTGGTATGCCTACGGCATTTGTTTCGCTGATAACTGGAATGCAACCAATTCTTACTGCTGTAATTCTAACTTCACTATACAGAAAGAGATTTAGCACTATGCAGTGGATTAGTATGGCAGTCGGCTTTGTAGGTGTATTTCTGGTACTCAGCCCAGATAGGGAGCACGGTTCTTCCATTCAGATCACGGCCATTCTCGCTTCAGTTGTTGGTCTGCTAGGCATGACTATGGGTAGCATCTACCAAAAACGCTTTAAAGGGGACGGGCATATTCTGACTCAGGTGTTCTTTCAATACGTCTCGCTAACACTGATTATGGGGATTCTGACCCTTGTGTTTGAGAAACAGCAAGCCAATTGGAGCATGAGCTTTATACTGGGACTTGGCTGGTTAGTATTTGTCGTCTCCGTCAGCGCGATCCTTCTTTTGATGTTTATCATAGAAAACGGAGAGTCAACCAAAGTTGCGACATATTTCTATCTGGTGCCTGTATTTACGGCTATTGAGTCGTGGTTGCTATTTGATGAAAACATATCTGTAATGGCGCTAACTGGAATGGGTTTATCTCTTAGTGGGTTACTGCTATTCCTCCGATCTGCTGATTAGCTAGTTCCCCCTAATAGACATGTAAAAAATAATCACTTACTCAAAAAACACATAATCACCTGTTTTTAAACAAAATAAAACCAGAATATCTTCTGAGAAATATAGGTTACCAAAAGTATACTAATTGAAATGAAAAATGCAGGTTACCATAATAAACCACAAGCAATGAGCTTCGCGTATTATCGTAAGCGGGTGATTCCACCCACCTAGCTATTGAGCGGACGTATTGCTATAGGGTAAGAGGTCACTGATATCACAGCCTTCATCACGCTGTGGTAATTCTGTCAGGACGTGACGCAGATAGGCATATGGCTCCACCCCGTTAGCTCGGCAACTGAGGATAATACTGAACAAGGTCGCACTGGCATTAGCCCCGCTTTGCGTATCGGCGAACAGCCATGCTTTCCGACCGGTCGCAACCGGACGGATATCCCGCTCAACACGGTTGTTATCTATCGGGTAATCGCCATCCTCGACATACCTTTCAAGATATACCCACTGTTTGAGCGCATAACTGACCGCTTTTCCCATCGGACTTTCAGGAAGCAGTTGCGAAGCGGCTTTTTCAAGCCAGGCTTTGAACGCATTGAGTATGGGAATACTTTCTTTTTGACGTACTATATATTTTTCCGATGATGACTTGTCTTTCAGCCGCTTTTCGATGCCATATAGCTTTTGGATATAACTCAGCGCTTGTTTAGGCCGACCCGCTTTCTTGGGGCTTAAGTTGAGGGCATCGTTGAACTTACGTCGGGCATGCGCCCAGCATCCAAGGTGTGTCACCTTATCCAGCATCCTCCATGCCGAGTAGCCATCAGTCATGATAGTACCCTCATAGCCATCAAGGAACGCTTTAGGGTAACTATGCGCTCGACCAGGCTGGTACTCGAACAGCACCACCGGTGTTTGACTTTGCTCCGGGCTGGAATATGCCCAGAGATAAGATTTACTTTGGGCTTTTTTCCCTGGCTCTTTCAGGACTTGAAGTGTTGTCTCGTCACCATGAACAACCGGCTCTTTGTGCAGCGTTTTATGCATCGCTTTGTAAATCGGCGAGAGCAGTTTGGCGGTCTTTATCATCCAGTTTGCCAGTGTCGTACGTTGGATATCAACGCCCACACGGGCCAGCTCTTTTTCAATACGGTACAGCGGCAGGCCATCGGCGTACTTGCTTACCGCTACGGTTGCTAATGTTCCCGCCGTGGCAATACTACCGGGAAGCGGCTGCTTTGGCATTGAAGCTGTAATGATTTTGCTGCCTTCTCCGTGATTTTCACAGTGACGGCACGCATATTTTTTACGTTCATGGCGCAGGATTTTCACTTGCTTGGGGATGATTTCAAGCTGCTCTGAGGTCTCGATACCAATGCTATGAAGCGTACCCTGACAACAAGGGCAATTTTTTTCATCATCCGGTAAATCGTACTCAATGACCTCACGAGGTAAATCTGGGTTTAGAGGCTTGCGACCACGCTTGCGCGTGTAGGTGACGGTTTCCATTTCCGGCTCATCGTCAAGTCGCTCGTTATCTATCAGTGATTCCGCTTCGTTAAACAAACAGCCTTGAGCTGGGAACTTCTCGCTCTGTGGCAAGAAACGCTTGGCTTGAGTCAGCCGAAATTGCTCCCACATCTCAGCAATGCGGGTTTCGTAATCTTGAACCAAACTATCGATGTAGGCTTGGATTTCTGGGGTGATGCCCGTGGGCTTTTCAAGTTCCTTTTGCATACAATAAGTATAGTAAAAACAGCCGCTTTAACCAGTTTAACTGGCTGTTTTTATGATATTTTCAGGCTTGGTAAGGGTTGGTGTGCCACTGCATTTTGCCAGTTCAAGCCATCGAGCAACCACCGTAGCTGACGAGCGGTAATTTCCATCGCTATGGTATCTTGCGGGTGTCTGGGCCAGCTGAATTTACCTTTCTCGAGGCGGCGGTAATAAAGCCAAAATCCGTTTGTATCCCACTGCAAGATTTTGAGTTTGTCACGACTACGGTTGCAGAACACGAACCAGTGAGAGCTGACCGGATTTAGCTCCAAAACCTCTTCAACCAACAGGCCGAGTGTATTGATGGACTTTCTCATGTCGGTCACGCCCGTCGCCAAATAGACATTGCCAGCAGGTGCCGGGATCATGGTAACGCCTTGATGATATCTGGCAGCGACCCCATAACAGTCGTGTCATTGACGGAGATCCGGTAACCACTGGGCGTCTCGATAACAACAGCAGCAGAAGGTGACGACATCGAAATAGGAATGATGACATTATCGGCTTCTTGTGGCGGATTAGTGATTCTCTTTTGCCAGTAATAAAACTGCGATTGAGCAATCTGATTTTCCTCGCACCAGGTAGTTACTGTGTGCCCGCTTTCAGCCTGCTGTTGCAAGCGTTCATTCCATAAGTTCCACTTGTCTTCGCGTGTCATGATTTAGCTCCATTGGTAAAGGAGCTATATCAATATCAAGCTTTTATCTTAAAGAGAATGCGGGGGGAAATGGGCGCTTACGTATTATCGGAGATAGCTCTGCCAGAATCAGGATTAAGGTAAAGGGATGTCAAAATCATAGGATGTATTTGCCGACATATATTGTCAGGCAGAATGACTTAAGAGCCTTAATTACATTGAACCATTTTGATTAGAATGCGAGAACCGCTCCATGAATTTTCTCAGCAAGGTTTTTAGAAAAAAAGAGAGTGTTCAACCAGAAAGTGTTGAGCAAGGCTACACCGCCAAAATCGCTATCCCTTTAAAAGATCTGACTCCTGAAGCTATCAAGCCGTTACAGTTTGAAGAAGGAACGCCGCTTGTCATTGCATACGTGAACTCGCAGGCAGATATAGACTCTGCGCGTCGCATCATTTCAAACAGTACTCAATTTGCGAAGAAGACCATTGTTCTTGTCTCTTCAGATATCGACCCACTGGCAAAAGATAATCTTTCCTCTTCAGGTAAAGACTTTATTGCTCTGCATAGCTTCTCATCGGCTATGGTGGAATCTGTAGAGTCAATTTCGGTATCTCTTCATCTGGATCGTAGCGGACAGGCACAAATCGATGCCATCAAACGCGAGATAGAATCCAAAGCACGATCATTCCGTGATGAAATTGATGCTAAAAACACACTGGCACTCACCTATTTCGATTTTCGTACCAAACATGAAGATACCTTTATTCAGGCACTCTACCAGTCGAACAAGTTCCCTTGCTACTTTATCGGAGGGGGAACATTTGAAAGTGATGAGCGACGTGCCGGTATCTTTGATAACGGAACACCAATAACAGACAGTGTTCATCTGGTATTCCTAAAGCTCGCCCCTAAGATCCGCTATGGAGTGTTCAAAACACATAACTTCGTTGAAACCAGAACCTCTTTCACCGTTGCAGAGTTTGACGATGTAAACCGCAGACTAAAAGGATTTATTGACCCTGTTACTCATCAAATCCGCACGCCAGTAGATGTACTTTGCGAACACTTCGAATGCCTGCCGGAACAACTTAATGAAAAAATGTCTCAGTATTCATTTGCGGTTAAGATCAATGACGAGTTGTTTATTCGCTCTATCGCCGATATCTCTCCTGAAGATGGCTCGTTAACCTATTACTGTGATACTTTCTTTGGTGTCGAGCTTCATCTGGTTAAAACCGTAGAGATTAACAAGCGTACTGCTGATGATTTTCGTGAGTTCAACAAAGACAAGCCTGGTAAACCTTTTGCTATGCTGGCAAACGACTGTGCACTTCGCAGGATCCGACATGGTCTGAAATCAGAAGAGACAGAAGCGTTTAGCGATATATCTCTTTCATCGCTGCCATCTTATGGTGAAATACTGGGTGTTCAGATGAACGAAACCCTTACGGCAGTGGCCTTCTACAAAGTTGAAAAAGGCGAGTCGTTCTACGATCAGTATTCCAGTCAGTTCGCGCTTTATTACGCCTTCTATCGTACTTACTATCTGGATATTCGCTTAAGAGCAATGGGACAGATTAATGATGCTCAAAGCTCTCTTATTGACTATTTTTTGAATTTCCGCCCATCAATCCTGAAAGTTACCGAGCAGTTAGCTGATATATCGACTCTAACCAACGACACCATGGGTGAAATGACCGGAGCCCGAGATGGCTTTGAAGGCTTCTTCTCAATTATCAAACAGCAGGAAAACCTGCTAAGAAATGAACTTGAACATAAAGTAGGTGCGCTTAAGACCAGTTATGAAGAAGTGACAACCATTGTTGACTCTATTTCAACGATTGCCGAACAGACTAACCTTCTGGCCCTTAACGCTGCGATAGAAGCAGCCAGAGCAGGAGAACATGGCCGGGGTTTTGCCGTAGTTGCAGATGAAGTAAGAAAACTGGCGATGACAACCAAAGATCAGCTGGATACCGCTTCCAGAACCATAGATCACGTTGACTCTTCAATAGATGAGATCAACCACTCTATCGAAGAGATTGGACTGTTAATGAAAGATGTAACTGAACAGTCTGTTGGTTTACAGGATCTTGTAAACCACACCATAGACAGCTCATCGACAACGCTAAGCCGATCTGCTGAAGGTAATTCTGCAGCTGCCAATACCCATGAACAAATGGCGAAATTTGACGAACAGATTCAGTTGCTGCAAAAGGCGACACAACTAATTAATAAGTAATGAAAAAACGGAGAAAGAGAATGGCGTACTCAACAAAACTGAAAGCAGGCGATGCATTCCCGGATCTGACTGCAACACTACTGGACGGTACCGGTGTAAAACTTGGTGAACCAAAGGGAGACGCGACATGGCAGGCAGTATTTGTCTATCGCGGAAAGCACTGCCCGCTTTGTACCAGGTATTTGAACGAACTGGAGTCGTATAAGCAAGCCTTTGCTGATTCGGGAGTAGATATTCTGGCAGTGTCTGGTGATTCTAAAGAGCAGCTTGAGGAGCATCTGAGTAAACTAGATATGAGTTTTCCACTAGCTTACGGCTTAACAGAAGAGCAAATGAAAGCTCTGGGTGTTTACATCTCACTACCGCGTTCGGATCAGGAAACTGACCATAACTTCTCAGAGCCGGGTCTGTTTGTTGTGAATGAGAAAAGCCAGCTTCATGTAGTAGATATTTCTAACAACCCATTCGTTCGCCCGGAATTAGGAGCGCTATCGCGTGGACTGGCTTGGATACGTAATCCTGACAATAATTATCCGATTCGAGGCACACTGGATTATTAATCAGTTTATTTGCTCTAGAGCAGCGGTCGTAAAACGAACTGCTGCTGTAGATTCAAATGGTCATAGCAACAGTTTTACTAAAATACTGATTTGCACAGGCACTCATGATGAAACGAGCAAAACGTACATTTACACAGGACGAAAAAGATCTGGTCTTCAGATTATGGAAACAAGGAACTGGTTTTAGCGATATTGGCCGTATTTTAAATGCAGCTCCTGGTACGGTATTCACAGCTCTACGTGAAACTGGCGGTATTAAACCAAATCCTCGGAAAAGGAATAAGCAACACCTAACGCTCGAAGAACGAGAAGAAATTAGAGTCGCGTTATCAGCCAAAATGTCGTTAAGAGCCATAGCACGTATGCTAAATCGGTCCCCTTCAACGATTTCAAGAGAAGTCGCTCGTAATCGAGGTCGTCACTATTACAAAGCTGTTGATGCTGACAACCGTACAAAGCGTATGGCTAAGCGCCCAAAGCTAGGGACCTTAGAACGCAATCCTGAACTTAGAAAAATTATCATGGAAAAACTCGAGCTTAAGTGGTCTCCAGAGCAAATTTCTGGATGGCTGAGTGTTGAGTATTCGCGTAGCAAATACATGCAGGTATCACATGAGACGATATATAAATCCATTTATGTCCGAGCCAAAAGTATCATTCACCACTCGTTCACTCAGTACTTGCGTAGAGGTCGACCAATGCGCCACAGTCGGTATCATCGCCGTAGTGGTGATCGGAGCTTCACGAATATTGTAAACGGCGTTTCTATACATAAGCGCTCTAAGAACATTGATCTTGGTCACTGGGAAGGCGACCTTGTATCGGGTTCAAGAAATACACACATTGCTACTCTTGTAGACCGAAAGTTACGCTTTACTATCATCCTTAAGTTAACAGGTAAAAATGCCGAATCTGCGCATACTGCTCTGTTAGCAGCGTTTAAACAAATGCCTGTTGAATATAGAAGATCGCTGACATGGAATAGAGGAATGGAATTAGCGAAACATGCTGAGTTGACTAAAGAAATAGGCATAACTGTCTATTTTTTTGACCCTCAGTGTCCATGGCAAAGAGGTTCTAACTAAAATACCAACAGCCTAATTCGACAATACTTCCCTCGAAAAACAGATTTATCACCTCACTCACAAGAGCAACTCAATGATGTGGCTACTCAACTGAATGAACGTCCAAGGAAAATATTGAAATATAAAACACCATCACACATGATTGAAAAAGGTGTTGCGATGATCTCTTGAATCTACAACGGCTTTTTTTAATATATCCCGCTCTTCGGTAACTCTTTGCAGTTCTTTCCGAAGTCTACGAATTTCAGCACTTTCATCAGATTGAGCTTGGTGTTGGGAGGAATCGGGACCATAGCTCTTCACCCAAGCATAAAGACTGTGGGTAGTTGTCCCTAAGCGGTTGGCGACATCAGCCACGCTATGACCTTTTTCAGTGATCTGTTTTACCGCTTCAATTTTAAATTCTTCTGGATATCTTTTGCTGCTCATAAGCACCTCTCTGTTAATCATTTTGTCTAACTAAAAGGTGTCTATCAAGTCGGTGGCTATTCAGGCTCATGCAGCCCCCGACAGGTTAACCACACGTCAGGCTCAGAAGGACTATACAAACAAAAACCTTGAAGATAAGGCACGCCAGTTGACGTCAATCGGTCAAACATTTCTGTGGTTTCCACCCCTTCGGCCACTACCGTAACACCATGACTTTGACCATAGTCGCATAAATGTGAAATAAGCTTCAAACAAGCAGGTAATCGCATGGCTTCCATGACCAGCGCCCTGTCAAGTTTGACCTGATAGAGCGGCAAACTGAACAACTCCGTAATTGCGGTCATTCCCGCACCAAAATCATCAATGGAAAGCTTAAAGCCGAGACAATGCAACTCATTAAGAATTGTCATCAAAGCGTCCGTGTTTTCAAGCAAATACGATTCGGTGATTTCAAGCACCACCCGTAACGGTGATAGTTGACTTTCTGTAACCGCCTTCATCACATCTATTATAAAGGTAGGTTTTAGCAGTTGCTGTGCAGACACATTAACATTAATGTTAGGTCTAGATTGATGTACCTTGTCAAACGCACTTAAAAACTTGCACGCCTTTTCCAGAACGACCATTCCTAGTGCGTGTATGTAACCTAACTTTTCTGCCATGGGGATAAACTCCCCCGGTGACACCGCGCCTAAAACAGGGTGAGTCCAACGAGCCAAAGCTTCGTAACTCACCAAATCCCCCGTTGCCGCAGCAACAATCGGCTGCAACGCAATATCTATCTGGCGATGGGTTATCGCAGCATCTAACGCATCCTCTATTTGAAAATAACGGTCAATTTTCTTTCGTGAAGAGCCCGCATAAGTAACCGGTGATTCAATTAGCCGAGCATATTCAGACAAATTAAATACTTGCGTTAGCAACTGCGCCGACTCCATATCCGCGCGAGGCAATGCACCTAACCCTAGCTGCGTGGTCAGTGTTACTTCACGGGCACGCCCCTGCTTGAGAAAGCGCGCTTCCACTTTCTTCATTAGCGCCATTGTGCGTTTGGGCGTCATAGGTTGCTCTACCGTGAACACCAGGGTATCGGCACTGATGCGATATAAACCGTAGCGCAACGACAGGATTTCATCCAATACCGCAACAAGCGAAGAGATTAAACGAGATGTCGCTTCCTGTCCTCCCCGTCGCTGTGCCTCATGAAATTGATTGAAACAGCACACAAACAACCAATCACTATCATCAATCTTCACCATATTTTTGACAAACTGATGTCGGTTATAAAGCCCCGTTTCACTATCGTGGCTGGCAATGTGTGAAAGGTATTGATTAATGAAGACTTCCTCCGACACATTTCTATGTGTACCAACCATCACCATTTTGCCTTCTTGCTCAACCAAAGTCCCGGTTGCCTCAATCCATAAATAGTGTCCCAATCGGTTTTTGACACGATAACGGGTTTTTACACGTGCTGAAGACACCTCTTGCTGGTGCTCACACACCTTACTTTGCAAGCCCTGACGGTCTTCTGGATGCACCAGGGCCAGCCAATCCTCTAAGGTCGAGTTTTCGAGTGGCATATCAAATTGCTCGTAAAACGGCGTGTTATAAAAAGCCACCACATTATCACGAGCCATAAACCAAAGACCTTCGCTGGTGGTATTGAACAATTGCAATACCGAAGTCGGAAAAACGTGTTTCATCATAGCACCACAAATCCATCCTTGTTGCTCATTCCTATTACGAACTTGATAACTGAAGTCGACCCATTTTAGATTGACTCAGCACACCTAAATCCTTGGCAGCTAACTGCACATTCGCAAACCAAAATAGCTTGTGTTTATCGACGAACACCTGCCTTCGCTCAAGTGCGTCATAAATCGAAAACGCGCAGCCTTGAGCTAAGACTACACCAAACAGGTTACGCTCTAAAACAGGCACTTGATTAATGTTTTCTTCCAAGGCGAGCCGCAACGGTTGACTGCTCGTTGACCATGACACAGCCTCAATAATATTCTGCGTCAAAGGTTTTGACAGCGATATTAAAAGCTCGGGCAAAAGACTCATGTCCAGCGACACTTCAGCGCAGCGTAATACTCATCGCGCCTTTGTTGCTCACAATACGCTTGCATCTTGTTAATCAGTGCCTCTTCAAAAAAAACGAGGGTACTGATTGACAACAGCAAACATGCCTAATACATGAAGAGTCCCAATAAAAGACCTTGATGAGGGTAACGCCACCCCGCGACTTCGAGACGCTGACAGGTGGCGTTGGTAGTGACCATCATGTATTGCCACAACTTAGGCACAATATTTTTAATCGCAGGCTCTTGCCATTTCACCAGCGCTTTGCTCATCAATATCGGGAAAAGACGTACGCAGTTGTCAATACCCAACGTCCCTATCGCGACATTGGGGGCCGAGACACGCTTAGGCTCTCGATGAAGGCGTGCCAAAAACTGCGCATTCCCCACAAGCGATAAAATTTCAGACTTAAGCATCGCGTCATTCGTGTTAAGAAGCGACAACTTGTTAATCCCCAAGGAGGGCGAGTAAGCGATATCAGCAAAGTAAGAGAAAGCAGGAAAGCGCCCAAACAGCTGCGTTGGTGTCATGGCAAGCAACTGCTTCTCCAGTGAGGCCTTACACCTCTTGTACCACCGCAGCATAGACACGTTGAAGCTGCGCCTGCTTTTGCCTCTTATCCTGCACCCGCGCACTTTCACACTCCAGTAACAACCTTTGATTGCGGGTAATCCGCTCCCTTTCACTTACAATGACACTATCGCAATACCGCGCCCGCTCGCTAAGAAATCTGTCAACATTATCTTGGTCTAGAACAAACTGTCTACTTACGAGTCACTTGGCATGTCGAGCGCGTGTTATCGCCGAGACTTTGTCGGCGATGGCATTCGCTTCTTCGCTGTAGCGGCGTTGCGTGATAATCGCTTTACGCATGTTGCTTTGCGATGACGTTTGCTCACACGACTTCGTTTTACGCCTTTTCGCCCGATTAACGGTCATGGCACTCATCAACTGCACCTGCCAAAGTCACCTCTGCGCCCCGCGACATTGCCGTCATCAACGCCTGTGCGTTGAACTTCGATAGTGCATCATTAGCCCCCACTTGCCGCGCCCTATCTTGACTCATTTCACTCGACAATGAAGTTTGCAAAATTTTATACATCGCTCGAGTTCGAGGGTTGTCGTTCAGCGCAAAAATTAACTCATAACCATCGAGCCCAGGCATTTCAATGTCACTAATTACCATGTCAAATTTCACACCAACCCCACCCGTATCAAGCAGCAGTGCGAGCGCCTCATCACCGCTATGACATAATTGAAACTTCAGGCCAAAGCGGTCCAGTATCTCCGACATTAACCGGCGGGCAATGACCGAGTCATCCACCACCAAGACGTTGAGTTTTTGCAATAAAGCAATTTCTTCTTGTGACAACTGGACGCCCGTGTCTTCAATGTCAGCCGGAAAAATTTCTGTCAATACCCTTTCCACATCCAGTAGTTGAACCAATTGGTCATTGTAATGCGTACTCCCCAACACAAACGTGTCCTGACCAGCCGCTTTGGGTAAAGGCGTGACCGATTTCCAGTCACACGAGACAATGTGTTCAACCTTATCCACCATTAACGCCACTTGCATACGCATGCAATCGGCCACAATCAAGGTTTGCGTCCCTCGCTTCGACAAAGGAACACCGCACCCGCCCATGGCCAACGACAAATCAATCACAGGCAGACTGGCATCACGAATGGTCACCGCTCCTATGACGTAAGCATGGCAAGCAGGAAGGACCGTTGGTGCTTGATAAGGTACAATTCCCTTGATTTTCATTGTCCCTAACGCAAATAGGGTGGCTTTTGTGTGCAGACGAAACATTAGGACGCCTTGAGACTGCTCTGAAAACTGGGGCATATGTGTATTCCTTTACTTAGGGCGTTTACGTTCTAAATATCGACAATGCTTGTGTTAACTTGGTGATATCCGACACTAAAATGTGAGCATGACGGGTAGATTCTGAGGTCATATGATTATATTGATCACTGAGCGTATCAACGACCCCGGCTTGCTCTGATAAACTAGCCGCAGCTTGTGCTGACGATGCGCTCATATACTCACAATATGGTTCATGTCTTTCTGAGTATTCGACAACTGACTCATCATGGCTTCACTTTGCTCGGTCACCAAACGCATCGTGCCGGAGATATCGGCTAACTCCTGAACTAATGCCGAGAAAATTCCTTCTATATCGACAATGGAGCCTTGGGTTTTGGCAGCAAGTGAGCGCACCTCATCGGCGACGACTACAAAACCACGTCCCGCTTCACCTGCGCGAGCCGCTTCTATTGCCGCATTTAAGGCCAACAAGTTCGTTTGCTCATCCACTTCACCGATAATGTGAATAACCGAGCGAATATGATCAGTCTGTTGATTAAGACCTTGAACTTTGACATTCCGCTTCTGCTGCTCGTTCACCACACGATGAACCGTTTTGATACCTTGCCTTAAATGACCAATCCCAGTTTGGGTTAAGCTGTCTACTTCAACAATACTGTCTGATAGGTTTTCGATTTGAGTAGCGATTTCCTGTGATGATGTTGACAGCTGCTCTACGACTCTGACCATTTGAGACAACTCAGACTTGACACCTGACCCGTCACATCGTTGGGCATAACATCAATATCAATCGCATTTTTAACACCTTGCTGTGCAGTCACTTGAGCAGACATCACCATTTATCTAATGGACTCAGTCATCACTTCAGCCGCCTGAGATAGCAAGCGAAATTAGTTACTCCCTGCCACAGCATCGTTATTAAAACTCTTCGTCAAGTCACCTCTACCTAAGTCAGTCAAGGTGGAAGTGATCGTTGATGGCGGTTTAAAAGTCTTATTGATATACCAAGTCAGCACAACAAACAAAATTGCACCACCAACTGAAAATTGCCACGGCAAAGACGTTAAAAACGACGGGCTCTCTTTGCCTAACTCGGATTCAAACGAACCACCTATGATCATCCAATTCCAATTCGGGACACGAATAAACGCCATATGTTTCACATCAACCTTGCCATTTGACATCTCAAAAACATACGAAATAACACCACTGTCTTTGTTAAATATATGAGAAAAGGGCGACTGCCATCAGGCAAGATTTACTATTAAATCAATTATTTTCATTTCTCTTCCTGTGAATCTTCAAGCCAAATTATGGCGACCGGCCTTCCTAGCTTTAACGCTTTAACTCACACGTATACACTCCGTTAGCTTTAACGAATGGATTGCTGGGATACTTCTCCGTCACTGGTGACAACAATAGATTTAAACAACCCTAAAATGCTCGCCACTCTTTAAACAAACAACAACCTCACTGACTTTATATAACTCAGTCATCTGTATTACCGTCATTACAGCGTTGCTCTTAAAGGCTCGATGCTCTTCAAGGTTAACTAGAAAGGACAGAATCAACATCAATAATGCTTCCCGATTTGCCAACTTAATGTATTCTTGTATTTTGCTTACATTCGAAGGCTTGTTGACCGTTAACGCGCCTGCATAGCCATAATGCTTAAATGTCACTTCGACCAAAATTGTCGCTTCCTATTGCACCTAATGATATAAACGAATAAGGCTGTGGTATTCTGAAAGTACTTCCGAGACTGATGGATAATCCTGAATGGAGTCTTCCAACTGGCGCTCTATGGCACACACCTCTGTGCGTACACGCTCAAGAGCCTGATCAACTTCTCTCTGGCAACTAAGTCGCTGTAAAGAGTGTCTTAGTTTTCGTAGGTTTAACTTAAGATTGAGTTCCTCATTTCTGAACAGGTGAGATGATTGTAGAAAAGTATAGATATCACCCATACAAATTTCACAGACTTTATGTTCAACATGAAACGGTGTGACACTTTGCTCCTCAAACATCAATTCAATTGTACATAACTTACAGGTATATTTTCTCATCACTTCATTTTCTTCTCGGTTTGATTATGAGTTAATAATTTTCGCCTACTAGAGCTCATTTAAACCTTGAACTGACGAATGGTTTCACTCAATCCAACATTCAATTTTTGAATTTTCTCAGCTTCATCAGCCAATGTTTCACTACCTGTGCTCAATGACACTACGATATCTTTAATTTGATTCATGTTCTGACTAATGTCTGCCGCCACTGCTGACTGCTCTTCCGCTGCTGTAGAAATTTGGGTGCTAGCGTCGTCTGTTTGTTGCGCATAATCAGCTAATGTTCTCAAGCTCCCACCGACCTGCTCTTGTCCTGCCGCTGTATCTAAACACATCTGCTTGGTACGAGAGATAGCTTCTGACATTTTATGATTACTCTCAAGCAACGCGCTCAGTACCTTGTCTATTTCTCCTGTACTATCCATAGTGCGGCTTGCTAAAGTTCGGACCTCATCCGCTACGACAGCAAACCCCCGTCCCTGCTCCCCAGCACGAGCCGCCTCTATCGCTGCATTTAAAGCCAGTAAGTTGGTTTGTTCTGCTATCTCACCAATTACCTTAAGAGCATCGCTGATATTTCGGCTGTTTTGGTCCATCTGCTCAACCAACAAAACCGAGCTCTCCATATCTTGCAGTAAGTCTTCTGTCAAAGATTGAGCACGCTTCACTACTTGCTCCGACTCAACACCAAGCTCCGATGCTTGCACTGTAATCTCAGAGGCTTTCACCGCGCTTTGAGCAACCGATTGCGCCGTGCTATTCATTTCATCAATCGCGGTAGCGACTTGCTCAGTTTCTATGGAGTGCTGGCTAATGCTCTCCGCATTTTCCACCGTCAAGGATTGAAGCTTAGCTACATTGCTTGAGAGGTTACCGGAGATACCGACTATTTCTTTAACTGCCAAGTGGACTTTATCGATAAATGAGTCAATGCCATCAGCTATCTGCCCCAAATCATCACGTCGACCAAGCTCTAAACGTTTGGTTAGGTCTGCTTCGCCTTTTGATAAGTCCAGCGCTAGCTCACGAAGTGATGTAATCGGTTGGTAAAGTTTTGTGATAAGTAGATAGAAGAGAATCAAGGTAATTATGATACCACCGACCACCATAATCGCTGAACTCGTACGCGTGTTGTAAATTGGAGCAAAAGTTCTGTCATCTTTAAGAGCGACCCCCAAGTACCAGACAGTGTCAGCCACTTCTATAGGGATGGAGTAGAACATTTTGTCGTCACCACCAAAAGTATACTCTTGAAGCAACGCTGCTTTGGAATCTAATGCTTTTCTGGCAACATCAGAAAACCCTTTAAGCTTAAGCGCTTGCTCACCATTATTAATCGCGGGGGATGACGTCGCTAAAACCGTCGACTCACTATCCATGATAATACCGACAGCCCCATCCATAGATTTAAAACTATTAACAATCTCGTTGAGCTTTGATAACTCGAAGTCAAAAGAAATAACCCCGTCACGTTTTAAAATAGAAACTGACACCCACATTGCTCCGGCACCACTATATGGCTTAGTAGCTGCAAGACCTTTTGTTTTTTGAGCAACTTGATACCACTCTCTTTTGGTTGCATCTTCATTATAAACGTGGTTTGTCCAACCCGGCCCATTTTGATTCCAATAAGCCATACCACTATGTTCTGTAAACACAACGCTACCCACATTGGCAGCCTTCGCCAACTGTTTTACAAAACTCACTTTATCTTCAGGTACCGGGTTCTGACTATAAAACTCCGCCACACCCTCTAGAGAAGAAGTTTTCTCGAAGAAATAGTTGTAAACGGTTTCTCCTTTCGCCTCTACATACTCCTGTACAGTTTTGGTTTTATCTTCTCTAAAAGCAGAGGACACATTATTGTAAGTGATGAAACTCACTACCCCCAAAGCAAGAGAAGTCAACACAAGGACGCCAACAATTAGGCTTTGTTTAAATCCGATATTCATAAGCAAATAATCAATCAACTGAAATGAGGGTCAATGATACGACACATTTTCAACTATAAAATAGTACTTAGGTAGCATAAGGGGAAACTCCAATCACGGCTAACCCCGCCCCTAGCAGGACTGTTGTCACTATTAAATTTAACTAATATCGCCGAAAAAAGGTCTGCTCCCTGAGCAAGTCCCAAACTGGCGTACAGAGCTTCATGCCTAACAAGCAAAGTGAGGTCGAAGCAAAGAAACAAGTTAAAGCTGACCAACTTGAAATCAAAGAATTGAAGAAAGACTTACAACTCAAAGAAAAAGCACGGGGAAGAACCATAGGACGACTAAACTCCACCGATGATAGACAGAAGGTCAGCTTCATAAGCGAGGCCGCCAGCGGAGCAAGCAAAAGCACGCTAAGCCTGAGAGCTATACTGCGACAGGACCAAACCAAATATACACATAGGATATTACCTACTTTCCATTAGCAGTACGAGGACAGCACTATTACCTGTACGTTATTGAAGATATCTACAGCCGAAAAATTGTCGGTTATAATGTCTATGAGTGTGAGTGCGCTGAATTAGCGTCACAATTATTACAGCTACACATTAGTGTGAGCTAGGCATCACCTCATCTTACAGTCGTCCGAGATTCAGTGATGACAAGCACTGTTCCGTACCGTGAAGTGCATGCCGAGTTAACCAGTAAAAGGCTTTGACGCTCTTGAGGTAAGTCGAGTCTGGTGATATTAGAAGTTGTGAGCCAGTTGGTGAGGTTCACTTAAATCCTGAGAAAGAAGCTGCTTAATATGTAAGCGAATGATGACAGCTATCTTGAGAAACGCCGCTACTTTACGAATCCCCTCATAATTATTCGTAAAAAAATGAGGTAGACACACATCGCCGTCTTTGATCTCATGAATATCGCTAAACACATTTCGAGTAGGTAGACTAACGATGTGCGACATTCAGATTCTACAGCAAACCATACCGAACCAATGCCCCTTCATTCGCAAAAAACGATTAATTCTCTGATACTTGCTATGAAAAGTGCATTTCACAGCTCAGACTTAACGCTGACTAAACTAGGTCGGAAACTGGAAACCAATACCACGGTAAAGCATGCAATTAAACGCGTTGATAGACTGCTTGGAAATCATCAACTGCACCGTGAAAAAAGATCTTATTTATAAATGGCATGCCTACTTAATAACGGGCGCCAACACATGCCCTATAATCTTTGTTGATTGGTCTGATGTTCGTGAACAACTTCGTTATATAACGTTAAGAACATTCGTTGCACTTCATGGCCAAGCCATTTTGAAGGAATACTCTACCGAATGCGAACGGGCCATGGAGAAATTTGCCTCCAGAGTTTGGTGAATGGAGCTCTGTCTACAGGCGTTTTAATCTTTGGTCAAAGAAAGGTATTTTATCTAAACTTTTTAATGAGTTATCAAGCCTTGCTGATTTTGAGTGGATCTTCTTAGATGGTTCTATTGTTCGAGCATATCAACATAGCACAGGTGCCGCTACTGAAATCTCAGAGCAAATAGGAAAAGCAGTGGAGGTAACCCATTTGGCAGTAGATAGTGGTGGTTTACCAGTTTGCTTTGATTAATCAGAAGGCCAACGACACGACATAGTACATGCTGAAAGCTTAGTAGAGCAGCTAAATGAAGCTAATACCATTGTTTGTGATAAAGAGTATGACAGCAGATCTTTCCGTTGTTTTGTTTGGGCGCATAGTGGAGAAACTGTCATTACTAAACGCAATTACGGACAAGATATAGACAAAGAAAGTATGGATTGGTGCTTATATAAGTACCGTCACTTAGTCGAAAATGCTTTCGCTAGGGTTAAGCATTATCGATCTATTTGAAGCAGATATGAAAAGCTAGAAAGGAATTATGCCAGCAGGTTATCACTGGCATTCATGTTAATGTGGCTGCCGATGTATTGCTGAACATGAAACGTACAGCAAAGATCAACACGACCTAGACACGCCTATAGTTTAAATGAATTGTGATAAGTTGCCATGCTACCAGCACCAAGTAAAACTTTACTTCGGTGACACCTCGATGTCTCGATGAGTGAGTCAAATTTAAACTGGCGTTAATAGTGTCTTCTATTAGATTGAGAAATACAATTTTTGTTTGCAATTTAAAAATTAAATCTTGTCCCTATAGATGTAATCACTTCACTTCCAAATTCAAGATTACAACACGACGCAATACTTAGTTCGTTGGATGAGTACTCATAACCGAATTTACCATAAACATCCCAAGATTGATTAACAGGAATAGCCGATATCAAACCTATCTCATACCCTAAATCATGTCCACTATCTTCTATTAAATCAATAGTATTTAACTCATGTTCGTAATGTTTATAGGTAATACCTGCATACAAAGATGTGTCGATCGATAAGAAACTTTGCATTGACTTAATACCAAATGAATAGCCTGTCTGCTCAATATCAAAGCTATCATTTGAACTTTGGTGTTCATAATTAAATATAGAATACCCCCAACCTATATAGTACCTAAATGCCTTATAAAGAGTATTTTCGTATTGTACTTGAAAGCCTCGACTTATATTTATATTAGTATCGATCGCATTCCCCACTTTAGCCTCAAAGGAAATTCCGTGATCAGCTAAGACTGGATTACACACTAAACTGAAAAGTAATGTTAATATAACTCTCATATCACCTTCATAAATTATTTTAGTTCTTTAACGTAGACCAATCCTACATTCCTCCTTCAAAAGTGAAATAGTACAATTGTACCATTGTGAGATTCATTTTTATCAACATAAAGCTTGAGAATAGATCCTTTTTTTTTGATCAAGTGTAGATTTTTCGTAACCGTTCACCAACAGTTTCTTGACTAGGCGTTTGCGTAAAAACTAGTGTTGTTGAGATCGAACACATTGGGGTATGGTTGCTGTATGGTCATGGCAGTCACAATGGAGTAAGCGCCTCCAGCGAAGATATCTTCCTCTTTTTGCATGTTTCTATCAGCGAGCCATAAGCCACGTGAAGTTTGTCTATAACTAAGGAAAATCATCCAAGGTCACATAAATTATTATGGTGTATCAACGAACGCAAGATCACTCAATATGTTCGTTAAAGAAACCACCGATGCGTGGCTAAGCAACTTCGAAGACGAAGTCAAAGGCACACAATGACGTGGCAGAAATTCCAACGTTTGATAAAGTATTGGCTCCCTAAAATTCAAATTATGCATCCTTATCCCGAGCAACGTTTTGACGTTCGACCTAAGTTAGGAACCGTATGCGTTATTAGCGCACGTACGGATCTGTGCGGGGGCAGCGGGAAACCGTTATTCCTACCGTGACCACGGTACTTATCAACCATCTACCCTGGTACCTGCCAATTGGAGCGCCTCCCTAGCAGATGTGCACCTCGACAGGTTAATGTTCGATGCTCGCTGCACAAAACTGAAAGTGGAATCGAAGCGAAAAACTTAAGCCAAATTAGCTCCGCGGGATCAGTTATGTTAAAATTATTCTCTCATCCAATGTGATTGTAGAAGGTATTCCCCTATGAATGAAACCAGAATCACTACTCCCGCTCACAGGTATACGCAATCTCGTCAAACTTAAAAGTACTAAACACAATCTAGCCAGCATTAGTAAACGCCGGAAACTAATCTATTCGCCAGAAATATCAGGGATTATGAACGCTTTAAGGCTAAAATGAGCAATAATACAGACTTGGAACGGAGGGAAACATCCTAACTTAGTACCAAAGTACCATTGTAACGTTTGTTAGATAAGGTAACTTTCACAAACTTTGGATCAAAGGCACTTTGGTAGAAAATTGAAGGCTTAAACTACTGTCACACGCATAAAACAATACAAGCAGCGAAGTTAACAATTCATATACACCGTACTTTGTATCGACAATTTAAAATATGCAGCTAAATACACTACATATTTTAAATTGACAGGCATAGTTATTTTTTTCACCTATAACTATTGGACTTTTAAGGTTATTTCTTTGTCTATTAATATTTTTGAAGATGATTTAGTACTGTTTGTTAGACTTAATGGCAGTATTTCTTATTGTGAACTAAAGCACTTCGTTGCACAATATAAGACTTTTCCTGTTGACGTAAATTTGTTTACAGACCGTTGCTCTAAATTCATTAAGTCTGGAGGTTTTTTAACACTTTCAAATGTCCTTCCTATTGAAAAATACTCATCTACAGTAGACTCCTTGTTCACTAATAGGTTTTCTGTTCTAGAACACATTATCTCAATTCTGAACTCTAGCGGCTTTGAAGAACTATATAAATTATTGGTCAACAGCATTAATCTGCGCCATCATCTTGAGAAATTACTGCAACTATCGTTAGACATTAACGGAGGTTATGTTTCCTTACCAATTTTAGAGGACCTAGTTAAAAGACTACCGAAAATTAACACATCAACAACAATTGTTTTGATTAAGATATTCCTTGTTCTGGGTAAATTTGAACATGCTAAAATTTGTTATAATATATCCATCGGAGAGAAAGGTATTAATTATAACAGTTCTTATGGTGAAATATTTGTACACAATGCAATAGCAAGATTGGAAAAAAACATTACTCTTAATATAGAGAATGTCTATCCTTTATACATGGAACAAAAAATTGACTTCTCGAAAGATGGTTCAACTGACTTGGTTATGGGCTTGGCACATGAACTGTTTCTTGTTAGTAAATTTGATGATTGCTTACATGTGGTTAAAGATTTAGTCTCTATATGCCAAAAGAAAAGGTGTTGGGTCTCATTGTATTATGGGTATTTTTTGGAAATTCTTTGCTTAGGTATGAAAAATCGCTTTGAGTCGGCTTATGGAAGATATAGACTCTACTCAATGTTATCTTATACAACAAAAAATATGCAGCATATACTTGATGTGGCTATTGTTGTTGTTTCTATTTGGTGTTGTGCTCAAGATAGGATAGATCGCGAAGTTGTACAAAGAGTAGAAAATTTTAATTTTGATAATAATGATAATATTTTTCAGAGAGTATATACGATATATAGTAAAATGTTATTAGAAGCTAATAAAGAAGTTTTTTCCGTAAGAAAATTTATTAAACTTGAAAGAAAACTTATTTACGTTTACCAACACAATCAAGTTAGCGAGTCATGGAACATTCCTGATTTTTCTTCTGTTTACGAACTCGCTAACCTAAGAAGTAAAAACCTAAAAGTTCCTAGTCTTATTCAAGAAAGTTTTGTCAAGAGCTTTTATCAAGAATCAATTAGAAATTACATACATAATATTAATTCATTCACAACACTACCCATTTTTTTTGTCGGATTAAATAAAACAATAAATAATCACACGTCAAATGGCCTAACAAGTATCTATTTTTCAAAATTAACTAAAAAGGAATTAGAAGTTCTTGATTTATTAAGAAGAGGATACTCATACTCTGATGTTTGTACATTCTTAAGTATATCAATAAATACCGTTAAATCGCATGCTTATAGCATATATAAGAAACTAAAAATATCTGGAAGAAATGATTTAATAAGGTATTTTTAAATCACTTATACTAAACAGGCTTTGTTGCGTAATTAAGAGAGAAGACATGTCTGCCCAATTGTGCTTAATTCTTAATCGATACACTGAGTTTCAGGCATACCTAGCCCTGTAAGCTTATTCGTAAGCGGTTAATGAACCAGTGAAGCCTTACTCCGCTCCACTAATTTTTACGTTCCATGGCATAAGATCCGACACTTCATCTGTCGGGCTACGCTTTGGTAGCTCAGTAAACAGGTGCTGGAAGTAATAATACGGATTCATATCGTTAGCACGACAAGTCATCACCAGGCTATACAAGTTTGCACTGGCGTTTGCTCCGCCGACCGAAGTTGAGAACATCCAATTTTTTCGACCCGTTGTGAACGGTCTGATATCTCGCTCAGTCACGTTGTTGTCGATACTAATATCACCATCTTCTAGGTAAGTGAGTAGTTTAGGCCACTGGTTTTTAGTGTAGGTAATGGCTTTTCCGAGTAATCCTTTTGGTAGAACGTTTTGAGCTTCAAGCCACTGCTTGAACTCATCTAAAATGGGCTTGGCTTCTTCTTGTCGTAGTTTGTTACGAGACTCCGCATTGAGTCCTTTTGCCTTCTTTTCTATACCATATAATTTGCTAATAAAGTTAAGCGCCTTCTCGGGCTTACCCGCTTTTTTCGATGGTGAAGCTGTTTGGGCATCGGTAAACTTTCTGCGCACATGCGCCATACAAGCAGCTTGAGTAACGTTTTCGAGCTTGTCGTATGCGCTGTAGCCATCCGAGAGTAAATAACCAGAGTAATCGGCTAAAAAGTTTTGGACGCACTTCGCTTTGCGGCTTGGTTGGTAATCATAGATGACCATAGGGTTATCGACATATTCTCCACTGCGGTAGACCCACATGTACGATTTGGATTGTGCTTTTTTGTCTTCTTCACGCAGTACTTGAACCGTGGTTTCATCGGCGCAGATAAGCTTCTCCTTTAGAAGCTCTGTTTGCATCGCATCAATGATGATTTGCACTTTATTGCCCAGTTGAACGCACCAGTTGGCAAGTGTTGCACGGCTAATATCGATGCCTGAGCGGTTAAGGATATCAACTTGGCGGTATAGAGGAAGTGCATCGACATATTTGGCGGTCACTACAGCGGCAAACGCGTCAGCACTTCCTAGGCTTTTCGGGATCATACTTGCTGGTTTTGGTGCTGTGACGATCTTCGACTCAGTATGAGTTTTCTCACACTGTCGACAAGCGTACTTAGTTCGCTCATGGCGGATAACGTTCACTTTTTGAGGAATGATTTTCAGTTCTTCAGAGGTTTCAACGCCGCACTGGTGCAGTGGCTCGTTGCAGCACTCACAATATGGCGCGTTAAGCTCGTGTTTGTGTACTTCGCGCTCCAGCTCTTCTGGAAGTGGTTTTCGTCCTCGTTTTTTCTTTTGGCTTTCAGACTTTGAAACAGTGTTTTGTTGCTCTGCTTCGTTGAATGTACCTTTGGGTGTTTTTTCACTCTGAGAAGCAAAGCGTTTGGATTTGCTAAGATTAAGCTGCTCGACTAGAAGTTGAACTTTGGTTTTGAGCTCAGCGACCTCTTCTTGTTTTGCTTCCAGCAGCTTGTCTTTTGCTTTATTCTGTTGCTGAAGCTCAAGCAGCATCGCTTTTAGCTGGTCAATGTCATCAGGAAGGTCGGTCATATCTAGGCTCAAGTCATTTCAATGCCTTAAGTGTGACAGCGAAAAAGGATCGTTCAAGTCCAAGATAACGATCAGTATCAGCGGTCACACTTCTAGATTATAAAGTGGACGATGAGCTTTAGCATGGTCAAGAGTTAACCCAAAGAGAAGCCAACTCAGTTGTTGCTTACTAATATGGATAGCACCATCAGCGTTCGGCTTGGGCCACTTAAAGGTGCCTTTTTCCAAACGCCGATAGTAAAGCCAAAAGCCATTGGTATCCCAAAATAGAATTTTCAGTTTATCTCGGGCTCGGTTGCAGAAGATAAACCAGGACTCACTGAATGGATCCATCTCAAGTGTTTCAGCAACGATAAGCGAGAGTCCATCAATAGACTTACGCATGTCGGTGACGCCAGAGATTAAATAGACTTTACCTGACGGTGTCATTGCAGAGCTTCAACCCAATGCTTAATTTGTAGCGAATTTAGGTTTGTTGGCAGCTCAGCACGAACACCATTGTTGAACGTGAGCACTACGCAACTTGCACAGCTCTCTGCTAACTCTGTGACCACTATCGGTTGAACTTGGTTTTCAGGCTCTGGTTGATTGAGCTTTTTCGACCAGTAGTAAAATGTTTGATAGCTAATGTTGTTATTGATGCAAAACTGTTTGATGCTTAAACCACTTTGCTGCTGTTGCTCAAGAATATTAGCCCAATGTTCACGTTTATTTTGTTGATTCATAGTACCTCCAATGAAAAAGGTACTATGGCAAACGACGAGCTCGTTTAGTATGTGTGGTTGATTAACCGTTTACGATATATCGAGAACAAAATTACCGAAAACCAATATTATCGTCGACTCAGACGATTAAGAAAGAGCAGGCTTCATTGGCTCAAACTGGGCAGTTATCAATGTTCAAAACGATATCGAGGTCGGTGCCGTAATCTCATCACAGATGATGTTATGGTCTGGCACTTTATGAATGACTCCGAATGTCCGTTAACGAACAACGCAGCGGAACGAGTCGTAATTACATATTGATGAGAAAGTGCTGTTACGTAACTCGTTCATATCGAGGAGACCTGTTCCGTGAACGGATGTTTCACTTATCGAGACTGCGAAACTTCAACAGCACTCAGCTTATAACTAGCTGCGTGAAATCGTCGAACATCATATGCTCAAAACTGACTACCAAACCATTCGTAATGACCTAGAATGTACTCACGAATATCAAACCAACCTTTAGCTCCCGCGATAACAGCGCACAATGAGCCAAACAGGACTTCGAATAAGCAATACGTTACCTTTGCTGATTGACGCTGTCTGTAACGGCTTGGAAGTGTTCTTTGAACTGAACGATATGCATTATGGTTAGTCTCTCTCGCTCAAAGAGAGTATATGATCACAGCTAATTTCGATCGTCAAATCGATCAATCTAAACGGTCAAAAAACATTCGCGATCTCGCCCTGAAGTGAACGGTTACTCACCTCTTATATTTATATCTTTTAACTTGTTTATATATGCAGAAAGTTTTATTGCGAAATTTCCTGAAAAAATTAGTGCAAGAACATACGTACCACTGATAGCATCAAATTCCAACAACATGATTTTATTTATAATAAGAGATAGAAAAACTCCACAAATTACTGTCAATATCCAGTAATTTGCTCTAGCATGTTCTAACTCATGCTTTACTTTCTCATTTTCCAAAACCATTACTCCCCATCAAAGACATTATCGAAACTTTTTATTGAACAGGTTTTATATATACAATTCGTCGAATTACACTTTTTTTTGCTTTTAATAAGATAGCTGTATTCTGCTTTATCAATAGCAAGTCGATTTAATGTCGCTCTAGATAAATTTTCACTTAACATAAATCCGTCACTATCAATATACTCAGATTCGATAATGGCGATATCGATAGATTCAAAGATATCTTTATTAATGAATTCTGAAAAATTAATTCCTAAATCATCTCTTGAAGAGTGATTTCCAAAGAAAAACATCCGTATTCTATCTTTGTGTTTTATTACTTTATATACATTAATATCATTTGTAAGAACTTTGATATTTATATTGGGTAACAAGTCCGCTAAATACTCAGAAACACTAGAAGTTTCCATATAGATATTACATCCTTCAAATATAATAGAGATAATATCATC
Source organism: Vibrio sp. TAP-3B (assembly GCF_057784735.1). Lineage (NCBI taxonomy): Bacteria > Pseudomonadati > Pseudomonadota > Gammaproteobacteria > Vibrionales > Vibrionaceae > Vibrio > Vibrio sp. TAP-3B. The sequence goes on from NZ_CM173496.1 coordinate 239,036, forward strand.
AACAAATTTTATTCCATCTTCAATTTTGTTTTTTTTAACTTTCTTTGCCCCTCCATGATAAATTTTTAAATTATTTTCAATTGAAATAGCATTAAGGTCACGTCTGATAGTGTGCGTACTGACATTAAAATATATTGCGATATCCTTTGTCCTTATATCCTCCGACTTTTCATACATTGCTAATATTTTTTTTCTTCGATTTAATTTTATATACTTTTTTATCATACTGCCCTTCATATAAACTACGTAGAATAGTTAAACTAATTAAAGGGGAAAAACCTTTCCCCTTTTTTATATCAATTAATATCGTGAAACTATATTTAAATTCTACCTAGAGGACGTATTTAGAACCAAATCTCAGCCTGTGCACCAAACGTAAAGCTATCATCCTCATTAGAACTGTACCCGTCTAAACTGCCCGCATTGTAATCACCAGTGTATTTCGCATATGTAGCATAAAAACGGATTTCAGGACGACTAAAGAATGCTTTTTTAAGCTTTAACGTTGGTGCGATAGTAAATGTAGCTAACCCTCCCTCTTCTTCTTCCGTATCACTTGAATAACTACTACCGTTGTAACCAGCTTCAAACTGCAACGCTAAATTTTGATTGAAGTAATAAGAAGTTCGCCCACCAATCGTCCACCATGTGTTGTCGTTACCCTCAAAATCTACGTCGTTCTTCTGCTGAAACAAGGCAATAGTATTAATGTCCCAGTTACCAAACGATGCCAAACCATCGACAAACACACGGTAGTTCTGGCCACCATCATTCGATTGGTTAGTATCACCATGACGACCTAAAAATGCAGCTGAAGTTCCAGTAGAATATTGCGCGACGTACTTCACTCGACCATCTGTCAATCCAAAATAGGTTGGCTGAGCGTAATTGACCATGATATGTGCACCGGTTTTGGCAGTTTCACCGACATAAGTATCTTCCACACCGTTGATTGTTTTTGTCACAGAGTAACTACTGTTCTCACTATTTGTTTGTACGCTACCAGTTAACCACCATGGACCAGTGCGATATTCTACACCAAGTGTATGTGTTCTTGGTCTTGCGTCATCTTCATAGATCACAGTTGTACCATTCTCATCAGTGTAGGTTTTATCTCCATCACTATCGTGGGAGGTTAAGAAAAGATCCAATTTCCCGTTACTTAATTCAACCCCTTTGATACCAATACCCGGAGAACGAATTTCATAATATTTTCGGTCCAAAATATGAATATCATCAGACCAGTTTACACGTCCAGCCCAAAATAAAGCCTCAGGAGAAAAATCTAAATTACCCATTTCTACGTAAGCCTTATCCATAAAAATGGTTTTATTCTGAGTATCAAAAACCCAACGTCTTGCATCACGATCTTCATATACTAGGCCAAAATAAGCTTTTGCCCATGCTCCACTGTCAGTATTGAATTTTCGACTAAAATTAGTAGCAGCGTAGTTACTCTCACCACCACCAAGACGATAGAAAGCTCCGGCATTTGGTGCTTGTATAGTTGAATTTCCGGCTCCCGATCCATTTTCGTTGGAAGTAAATCCAGCACGAAAATAACCGTGCCATTGCACTGCTTCTTCTTTTTGTTTATTGAGTTCAATTTTCATATCTTCAATCGCTTGAGAATTTTTTTGACTTATGTCTTCTGCGTTCGCATTTATAGAAGCTGCTGCTAAGCTAGCACAGATTAGATGTGGAATAGAAAAAGGAGTTATCTGTTTCATTTATATTATCCTGAATGTAAAGTTTAACATATGTTTGTTATATTTTAGATATGTAAACCTCTCCCTATTAAATAGAGAAAGGAAGAATTTAGTCCTAGATTTTTTAGGAAAGACTAGCTTGTATACCCGCGATATATTTTTTTGTAGAGGAGCATAAATGACCGGAAGGGTAGATATCTACTACTATCTGGCCATTCAATCGAGCGTTACTCTACATAGTTATTAAGTACGAGTAGCTACTGTTAGTAATAGCCGTCCGTTGTTGTCACATGAGGCACTGTTAACATGTACTCTGCTGCATTTGCAGTAGATGCGATGGTAAGATAGGCCGAAGTGAGGTTCAGTAGTGTTTTCTTCATATTTTTTCCTTCTGTATTATTGATTATTGGTTATTGGTTACGACTCTTCTTATTACTGTTTTATTAAAACGAAGAGAAGTTATTTTTAAATATAAGTAACTGGAAAGTAATTAATTGATTTTATCTAGAATTTTTTATTATTCAGTCTAAAAAAAGTATTGCGAATTATTATAAAATTGAATAAATTTTTAAAAAGTCCACTATATGAACTAACAAAAAAACAATTAGTTTCCCGGATAAGAGTAAAATTAAAGAAAGCTACTCTCATACGCATAACATGCGCACTGAATAAAGCGTAACAACTTATAACTGACGCTATAGTCGGAAGTGAATATCGAGGCCCAGAGTAATAATAACTACTAATTAAAACTTGGATTACAAAGAAAATGAAAAAGACTTTAATCCCCTTGAATTTAACAGAAGCTGATACACGAGAAAAATTCACAAACAGGTTAAAGCCAGTAACAACAGCACGAAGTAAGATGAACTGGATTGAGGAAATGAAACAAGACACACATATCAATGCTCTCATTCGGTTACCGTTAACCGATGAAGCGGCTAGTATATTAACGCCTAAAGCCACAAATCCTATTGATTGAATCAAAACTTCATTCATCATTTCATTTCCAAGAAGTAAACAAAGAGTAAAACTGTAACAAGGAGTTCCACATCACTATCAGTTAACCTATACAGATTGATCGTTTAGCTCAGTTATTGATTTATGTTAAACTATATTTCAGCCTTATCATGCTGATGACTATAAAAGATACATTCAATGATTTATAATGAATAAAATTCAGCTTTCGATTCCAAAACAGAATGGATATAGATTTACTTCGCACTTTTTGCCAGTTGGCTGACGATATGAACTTTCGTGTCGCTTCTGAACACCTTTACATAACTCAGTCAGCACTCACAAAAAAAGTAAAGCGTCTCGAAGAGCAGCTCAATGTAGTGCTATTTGATCGTGGTAGACATGGCGCAGAGTTAACCCCAATGGGTAAGGTCTTGTTACCAGAAGCAAAACGTGTTTTGAAAGGATTTGACTCGTTCAAAGCTTTATCAAAGTTTGTAGCAGAAGGAACATCAGGACATTTGAATATCGGATTTGGTATATCATCGTTTCACGAAGCCCCAAACTACATTGGCCGATTTAAACAAGATTTCCCTAATGTACATGTTACTTTAAACGATTACCCATCTCATAAACTAGTCGAAGAACTTCTGTTGGGTAATCTTCAATTGGGATTTGACCGACTTCCTATAGAATCACCATTAACAGCAATATCTTTATTCTCAGATCGTCTGGCAATAGCCGTCCATGAAAAAGAGATGATAGACATTAAAAATTTGTGGAGATCATTGAGTCACCTCAATTACCTTGCCTTAAGCCGTGATAAAAACCCGACAATGAACAAGCACATCACCACCTACCTGTGGGAAGCACAGCAGCAACCAACAATTGTTGAAGAAGCAGATGACATAATTACTGTATTAGCATTAGTCTCTGCTCGTTTGGGTTATACTATCATTCCAGCAAGTGTGGCACGTATCAGTCAACCTCATATACGCTTCATTCCATTAACCGGAGAACATGCTCTGTGGTCAGTAGGCTTATTGTGGAACTCTAATTTTTCAGACCCTGTGCGACATGCATTTATACAGAAAGTGAAAATCTAAAAAAGTCTCTTCACTTTTCTAGCCCTTAATATTTCATAAAGTTTGGTATTAGCTTCAAGGAGACACTCAACGTAAAGATTAGATCATATCGAATGATCTCCTGTATGATCAGTGTGAGCTCGTGAACGTTTTATAGTCAAAACAACGTTCGATTTGACGGTCACATTCAGCTGTGATCTGCTCCAGCCAGACTGGACACTGCATTAAGCGACATTTTACTGTTCAAAGTTAACTGAGCTTAGATACCCAAGAGCACTGTGCCTTCTCGCCCGGTTATAATCAACTTCAATGTACTCGAAGTCCGTTTGACGCATATCGTCTCTGGTCATGAACGGCTCATATTGGATCGCTTCAACTTTCATTATACTAAAATCGTGCTGTTAACGCTTGGTGAATAAGGCTTTATTCTCGATTAACTCATTGTAAAATCGTTTATTTCAACGGGTTCATGGCCGATAATTGTGAAGCCAGAAAGCAGTCTTTCAAGCTCAAATTTAGTGAGGGTAAACACCTCATTTTTCTCTTTTGAAAGCCACTTGTACTTGGCTTTTTCGAGGCGTTTATACCACAGGGCAGAGCCTGTTTTATCCCAATACAACACTTTGACTTTATCGCGTTGTTTATTGGTAAACAGGAACAATGCACCGCTGCCAAGAGGCAAGTTCGTATCATTTTCCTCGATAATCGCCGCAAGCCCGTTGATGGACTTTCTAAAATCAACGCTTTCACGATAGAGGTAAATCTTTGGAGCACTGAGCATACGTTTCATGACAACGCTCCAATGAGTTCAACAAGATAGGTCGCTGGCGTGCCTTGAGGGATACTCCGCTCTACATCATTGATGAGAAGTATCATATTCGCCGTTGCTATCTGGGCCTGATACTTTGTTGTATTTTCGACGATTTCGGCTCTAACAAATCCGATAGACTCAGATTGGTCTGTCGTTTGGAGTTGACGTCGCTTTGAAAAGAACGTGGATAAACTCAGTCTATGTTGTTCGCAAAAAGCGCGCTGAGTAATATTGCTGCTTTCATATTGTTCAAACAGTGCTTACCCTTTACCTCTTGCGACCGTTCCTTTAAATACTTTGTGCCTTCGGATGCGCAAATTATGGCAAACCTTAATACTGGTAGAGTCAATAAACTCAATACCTGTTAGATCTCCTTTTACATGAGTAAAAAAGGAGCTGAGGGGAACAAGCACAGAAGGCATTACTTCAAGAAAGCGTGTAACTAAGTAATGTCGGGACTTCATTTTTTTTGGTATCGGTGGATGATACCAAGATAGAAATTCTTGAAATCACGTTGATGTGACATATGAAAAGTAATAATGATGGTCATTATTTCACTTTCAGACATATAAAGCATGAGATGTACTAATTCAGACCTGAACTGACAGTTACCCACTTTTGGACTCGGTGTCTGTCAGATTATATCTGGGTTAGATTCTTTTCTGCCCAGATTGATTTCCCATCCTCTATTGTTTCTATTGGCGTTCTGCCGCAACACATTTTTCCTTGATGAGTATGATGATTGTTGTAGTAGTCTATCCATTCGTCCAGATCTTTCTGCAATTCGTCCATCGAACCATGCAGTTTCTTTCTGAATGTCACTTGGTAGAACTCATTCAATATGGTCTTGTGGAAGCGTTCACAGATACCATTTGTCTGCGGTGACATGACTTTTGTTTTCGTATGATCGATATCATTAATGGCTAGGTAAAGCTGGTAGTCATGCTGTTCAACTCGACCACAGTGTATTCGGTGCCACGATCGGTCAAGATTCAGAGCATCGGTAGCTTATGAGCCTCGAATAACGGTAAAACCTTGTCATTCAACATATCAGCTGCTGTGATCGGTGTTTCTGTTGTGTAGAGCTTAGCGAATGCGACTTTGCTATACGTATCAACGAAGGTTTGTTGATAGATCCGCCCAACGCCTTTCAAGTTACCAACATAAAACGTATCTTGAGAGCCGAGATAACCTGGGTGTGCAGTTTCAATCTCGCCACAGGCCTCATCGTCATGTTTCTTACGCTCAAGCGCAGCGACTTGCTCATCGGTTAAAATAATACCGTTCTCATTAACCTTTTTTTCTAAAGCAATGAGCCGTTTCTTGAAGTTTTCCAGATCATTGCGAAGCCAGATTGAACGGACGCCACTTGGTGAAATAAACACGCCAAGTTTACGCAGTTCATTGCTTGTTCTGACTTGTCCATGAGCAGGGAAATCGATGGCATACTTGAGAACGGCTTGCTCAATTTCACTATCGACACGATTCTTCAGGTTTGGTGTTCTGCGATTTTGATTAATCATCGCATCGATACCGCCAGTTTCAACCAGCTCTTGATAACGATAGAAAGTGTCTCTTGATACGCCCATAACCTTACAGACTCTAGAGACATTACCGAATTCTTATGCAAGACTGAGAAGGCCTGCTTTGTGTTTGATGATTGGATTGCTAGTATGAAGCATGAGAGTTACCTCTTTTGTCTTTGATTACAGATTCAGCACCTTTAATCAAAGCGGTAACTCTCTTCTTTTCAAATTGAAGTGTCAGATCTAGTCTGAACTAATACACATGAGAGTGTGAACACCAAACGACTTTGTCGTATCTTAATTACCAAGCGATTCTGTCGTAGTCGCTAATTACCAAGGGAAATTGACGGTGGTCTTTAACCGTGCTTTTTAAATGTTTACTTTGAACATTTGAGAGGTGCTAAAGATGACCACTATGAACTCCAAAGCTCAGTTGACCGTCGATGTCATTGCTAAAGTAGCCGAAGGTAAGTTAACCATTACCAATGCTACTAACTTCTCAGTAAATCCAGACGGACTGTTGAGCGTTACCTTCAACGGTATCGCAAGGTCAGTATTCAGTTCATCATTCACGGTAACACTGGTAAGGCTCCTGCTAATAAAACCCCTGATAAGCTTAAACAAGAGGTTCGGCGGCTTATCCGTGAAAAGTACTATGACTTAAACCTGCTTAATCTGGCTGACATGCTCGAAGCAAATGAGAACATCGTTGTTAAGCGTGAAACGCTGAGAAGGTGGGCGCATGATATCCACCATGTAAAACGGGCTAAACGCCGAAGAAGTCGAGTTCATAAGCATCGAGAACGGATGGGTGCCTCTGGCCTGATGCTGCAAATGGATGGCAGTCCACACCGTTGGTTTGGCAATAAAAAATCCTGTCTCATTGCCGCTATCGATGATGCCACCAGTGAGTTATTTGCCGAGTTCTTCCCCTCAGAAACAACTGCGGGCTGTTTCAAAGTATTGCGGACGATCATTGAAAAGCGTGGCCTTTTTAAAACGCTGTATGTTGACCGCGCAGGTATCTTTGGTGGCTCTAAGCGAAATAACTTCTCTCAAATGCAGCGGGCGTGCTAAGAGCTGGGTATTGAGATCATCTTCGCTAGCTCTCCTCAGGGCAAAGGTCGAATAAAACGCGCATTCGATACATTGCAAGACAGGCTGATACCTGAATTAAGGTTAAACAATATCAAGGATATGGCTGGTGCAAACAGCTATTTGCAGCATGTGTTTATCCCTCAGTACTGGCACAAGAAACTCACCGTTAAGTCAAAGGCATTGGCCTCGGAATATAAGCCTCTGCCAGCTCACATAAATCTAGATGATATCTGTGTGGCCAAAGTGCATCGTAAAATCCGTAATGATCATACCTTTAGTTATGGCAACAAACTTTACTTCATTGAGTCTCCAATCAAGCACTCGATTGCCCATCAAAAGATAGAAATACGGAATGTCTCCAACGGCAAATTTGACGCTTACTTCGCTGGGCGTCACTTACAAATTAGCGAAGTGGTTGAGCCTACAAAAGCCGCAATAGAAGACATCGAGATACAGAAAAAGCTGGACGTATTAGCGTTAGCGGACAAGCTGGGTAACGTTACCGAAGCCTCTCGCCTTACAGGCGTGTCCAGAGATACCATCTATCGTCATAGGCGATTCGATTGCTCAAAGAAGGAGGCATCGACGCACTAGACGTCAAGAAACACCTAACCTGCGACATAAAAACAGGCCAGACGCAGAGCTAGAAAGCCTTGTCATAGAGTTTAGCTTGCAAAATCCTCACTTGGGTCAGGTCCAAGTCTCACGGCAGTTAAAAGCCAAATACGATGTGGAAATCAGCCCGAATGGCGTCAGGTTGATCTGGTTGAGAGAAAACATGAATACAGCAGCATTGAGGCTGGCGAAATTAGAGCTACTTCCCAAGTCGGCTTGAGTTGCCAACTTGGGAAATCATTGCTAGTGTGACTACGACAAAATCGGTTGGTAGTTATACCGTCAGTCTCCCTTGGTAATCACACTAATACACATGAGAGTTACCCCTTGTTGTCTTTGATTACGGATTAAGCACCTTTAATCAAAGCGGATAACTCTCTTTTTCTCAAATTGAAGTATCAGATCTAGTCCGAACGAATACAAATAATACGTTTTCTTGCTTGTCATGGTTCACCTCGTTAATTATTGTACTCACTTAACTCGGTGTCCAAAATTGCTGGTGCGGAACTGGTTTAATCAACATTAATCGGTTTTAAACTTATTTAAGCCCAGCTTAATCTCTCCACTAAGCTTGTCTAGTTTCTCAGCCACCTCCCCCACGTGAAGCGCGTTCTGAGTGACTTCCTGCGTTGTTGTGTTAATGTTCTCTACTTTCTCGCTAACATCCGCTGCCACTGCGTTTTGCTCTTCAGTTGCCGTAGCCACTTGCGTATTCATGTCAGTGATTACTGAGATATGTTCTAAAATATCAGCTAACGCTTCTAAGGCTCTATCTGACTCTTCTAACGTATATGACAAACGCTCACTCGTTTTGCTCATCTGCTCACCCGCTTGAGTTGATGCAGTCTGTAACTCTCGAATGATTTCCTCTATTTCCTCTGTCGAGTTTTGAGTACGTTGTGCGAGTCCTCTAACTTCATCTGCAACAACCGCAAAGCCACGCCCTTGATCACCTGCTCTCGCGGCCTCGATTGCTGCGTTTAACGCCAGTAAGTTGGTTTGCTCTGCTATTTCTTTAATCACTTCTAATACGGTATTAATATCAGAGCTTTTCTCTCTTAAAGCACCTATCGTAAGTGATGTTTGCTCTATTTGTACACCGAGTTCTTTAACTTCCGACACTGTTTTACTTACTACTGCACTCCCTGAATTAGCCAACTCACTGCACTGTACTGTTTTTTCTGAGGTTTGTACCGCATTACCAGACACCTCTTCAGTCGCACTACTCATCTCATTCAACGCCGTCGCTACTTGTTCTACATCAGCGGACTGACTTTTCATGGATTGGGCATTGATGTGCGCACTTCGCTTTATATCACTTGAGCACACTCCTAAAGAGTTTGCAGAATGCACAATACTTTGAACTAAAGACTGTAGGTGTTCAACAAAACTGTCAAAACTCGTGGCTAAACGCCCAAACTCATCATTTGTTATGATATTGAGTCGCTTAGTCAGATCTCCCCCTCCCTCCGCAATTTCATGAAGCGCCTGTGCAACCTTCTCGACAGGCTTCACAACAAACAGTGAAAGAACTATCCAATTAGTCGCTAGAAGTGCTACTAATAGCGCTCCACCTAGCATTATCAACACGAACTTGAGAGCCTGCAGCAAGCTGTCATTGGCATCCAGACGATATTCTATGGATAGAGCTCCTACCTTTTTATCTTCTCCCCAAAAAACATCCACAATTTGAGAGTTAAGGACATGCTTTGCCGCTGCCTCGTCAGCATTAGCTGTTGCCAAGATTTTACCGCGATGATCGGCTACTTGAATACTTTCAATATGTGGATACACCACAAAAGAATCGATAATATTCGTAATGAGCGCTTGGTCATATGCAAAAACTGGCTCTTGAAGAACGATACTTAGTGTTTGGTTAGTGTCTATGATGTCACTTTGCAAAGATTTATCTAGATAGCCCTTCGCTACATAATATGTCGCCATAAATGCAACTATCATGACCACAAGCGTCACTAATGACAATAGTGCCATCGACTTCTGTTTAATAGAGTTCATTATTCTTTCCTGTTCTTGTTACGCATGCTTACAATTTAGAAACATCAAGCCAAAATTCCTTGCGTTCAAAAGGCGTTTTATCGTGCATGTATGGATTGGGAATACGAAAGACGGTTCTATCTTTTAAGTTAGCTTTCTCTAAGACTTCTTTAATCATTGGATGGTTAAAGAAAAGCTCATCGAAACTACCATCTTGAATTGCCATTTCGAAACCGTTATAAATATCATCATGCAGCGTCTGATTGTCAGGACTAACAAAAAAGTACATTGCGAATGGGTAGACCAACATCACATTCTTATCGATGGTAAGATTCAACTCTGGACGAGAGTCAACTTCACTCCATGGTTCATGGACTGCTCGAGGAAAATAGTCGAACCGCCCGCCTTCCAGCATAGGGAAGAGATTAGAATATTTAATAGTAGTGATGGTGGGGATTTGTGCGGCTTTTAACACTTTCGTATCCCCCCAGAATGTACCTTGACCTGCATCAAAAGCTTTGAGCTGACTCAACGTTTGAATAGATGCAAATTTTCCCTTATCTTCTTGATGGATAATAAATATTCGATGACCTAGAAGCCCTTTTAATATTGGAATGCGCACCGAGAGCATTTGTTCTTCTTTTTCAAGTGTGGCACCAGCCCACATTACGTCAATATTCCCAGCTATAACCTCTCCCATTAAGCGTGCTTCATTATAATATTGACTTGAAGTAATGAACTTCGAATCAGGGCGAGTTTTACTCAATGCCAATTTGAGGATATCGAAGACCATTTCCTCTTTTAACCCCTCCACTTTACGCACGTTTATTGTTTCGGCGTAAGCCAACGGACTAAATGGAACTGTTAATATCGGCAAGACGGAAATTAACATTATCCTTACAACACTAATCTTCAATTTCATACGTTATATTCCAAATAACATTATATTTTTTAACATGCTCTAGTACCTCATTAAACGACATTACCCTCCCATAGAAAATTAAACTTGTTTTCAATTGGAGTTACAACACTGTAAAGAAAACCAAAAATTCCCGAATTCAACTACGAAGTGCGACTTTCGCCAATATCAAGCAGCTAATGCCATTTCTTTAAAGGCAATCGCTGTTTACTTGAAGTCTAAACACTTTTCGGTCGATAATTTTTCCGCGATAAAGCGAATTTAATATCGCTGTCTGTTACCGTTGTTAGATCGGTTACTTTCTTCACATATTGCCTTAAAAGGCCGTTCGTATTCTCATTAAGTACACATAAACCTCCTGCTCCTTTGCGATTATTTCATAACCTGAAAATTCTCTCCCGCTATCTGCTGTGATGGTATGGACATGCTCCTTATGAGGCATGAGTACCTCTATTGTTGCTTTGGTGACATAATCCACTGACTTGAATGAGACTTTCTTTACCACGTAAATCGTGTTTTACGCTCTAAAATCGTCACCATAACGCTAGTGCCGTGCTTGCTTAATGCAGTGTCGATTTCTCAATCACAAGATCGCTTCTTGCCTCAGGTGGCGATATAACTTACCACCAAAGCGTCTATCCTACCCAATAAGTCGCTAGTTCCACTCATGGTTGACTGGCGCACCGACCTACGTTAATACATTGGGTATCTGCTCAGGATTCCATCCATTTCCAAAGGAGACGGATAAAGTCAACATGTTCCTGTGGGTGCGGTACTTACATGTAGATTTGCGATTTTGATTGATAACATCTGAGCTTCGTCTGGGCAGTAATGGCTCCATTTAAGCTCTCAATACACCGTAGAGCGATGGCAATGAACTGTTTTAGCTATTTCAGAAACCGAAATCCCCCGTTCCAGAAGATAAAAACCTAGCACCTTCTGCCCTCAGTCAACTGCTGATAATTAATGGTAGTACTGCTTGTTTCTTTTGCGAGAAGAGCATACAACTTTCAGTATTTGGCTTCCTCTCCTATACCGCCCCATGAATGTCGCATTTATTATCTGAAACCGAGGGCCAGCCTATAACACTATAAGTGACCCTATAAAAAACTATTTACATTGTGAATCCAACAATCCACTTGATAATGCAGGTGCTAAACCTGGAGTCAATGGCAATCGAGGAATCAATAAACAATGCATGAGGTGGTAGATATCTTGCTTTCCGTCCCAAACTACGCTTGTTCCCGCTTGGTTGTTGACATCGAGCTCTTGCCACCATGAACAGCCTTCGTAGTCGATTAGATAAGTACGACAGTAATCCCACCAAGTACGGTACCAATCCTCATATTTCTTGTCACCGGTGACGGTATAAAGTGCGTAAGCCGTACCAATAGCTTCAACAGGTGCCCAGCGAATACGTTCACGGACAACTGGGTTACCTTCCCAGCCAACAGAGTAAACAAAGCCTGGCGCTCCGTCCACATACCAAGCATCTCGCACTGTCGCATCAAATAACCCAATAGCGTCCTCTAGCAGCCAATCTGGGCAGTAATCACCTATCTCTTGCAACGTTGCGCGCAAATGACAGATCAGACGTCCCCACTCGATCCAGTGCCCAGGAGTACCACCGTATGCTCGAAAATGACTCGCCGGAGTTTCTTTATTGTAATCAGGCAGTGGGTTCCAATCCGAGTCAAAGTGCTCGTTTACTCTATAGTTCAGACTTTTCGCAGTTTTGTTGATCATAAACTCGGTGATATTCAATGCACGATCTAGCCACTTTTTGTCTTTGGTTACATCATAAACAATCAGAAACGCTTCAACCGAGTGCATCGCCATGTTGCCGCCACGATAGTCTTCGGTTTCAGTCCAAGCTTGATCCCAAGACTCGAAACACATCTGTTTTTCTTCTACCCAAAAATGGTTTTCGTAAACATTGATGGCTTCATCCAATAGAGCCTGTGCACGTGGGTGTCCTGTAGTGACCGCGCTTGCAGCACCCAACAGGACAAAAGCGTGTTGGTAGCCTTGCTTTGACGAGTCCATGATGCCACCTCCTTCGTTCTCGATAGTCGCGAACCAACCTCCGTGAGTTTTATCTTTCAAAGGCCCTTCAAGTGCAGCGATGCCATGTTCAACCAGATCGTAAGCACCTGGGCGTCCCATATGAGCGGCTAGCGCGTAGCAGTGAAGCATACGAGCCGTAATCCAAAGACGAGTCCCCATCTCTTCGCGAACATTACCGTTGTTGCCAATCCAGCCAAAGCCATTTGGTACAACCGAATTGCGTCCAAACTCAAAAATACGGTCGGTTTCAGTCTCTAACCAGAAAGCGTGAGAACGAGTGTTTATCCATTTCATTTCAACGTTACCTTTTGTCAATCTAATTTTATAATTTGAAGCTAGCGTGAAGCGTTGCTTCTCAACATTCCGCTTGATTTCTTAATTCATCAGCCAAGTTATGAACATCAAAGAATACCACTTGGATTTGGTTTTCAGGAAGGCGAATAAAACCTAGAGCTCCTTGGCGAAGAAGCATCTTTTCGTCTACCGCACCCATGTCTTTTACTTGAATTCGCAGACGTGTTGCACAGTTATCAATATTCCCTTCAGCGATGTTTGCGATGCCACCAAGCGCTCCCAATATCTTTTGTGCTTTCACTTGTAAATTACCTTTGTCATTAATCACTTAATTTCTCCTGATTCTTGAGTCGCGACACTTAAGTAGAAGTCAAGTACCACGCATAAAGGCTTGCTGTAAAACTAACTACATAATGCCCACTAGCTGCGGTAATCCGATAACCAGTTGTGGAAAACACGACACGATGAAAATCAACGCGATTTCGACCATTAGGAAAGGAATGATCTTGCGAGAGATTTCCGATACCGAAACTTTAGATACACCTGACGCTACAAACAGCACGAGTCCCATTGGAGGCGTTGCTAGACCAATAGATAGGTTTGCACACATCACCACACCAAAGTGAACCGGGTCGATACCAGCGTTAATCATGATTGGAGCGAAGATTGGAGCGAAAATAAGAATCGCGGGACCTGCATCCAAGAACATACCGATGATGAACAACAATACGTTGATAATCGCGAACAGAAGGTACGGGTTATCGGTGATTCCGTTCATGAAATCCGCAACCATATTCGAAACGCCAGACAGACTGATCAGTGATGCGAAGCCACTTGCTGCTGCAACAATGATAAGAATCGAAGCAGCATTCACTGCAACTTTGGCAAATAGCGCATAGGTCGCTTTAACATTCGTTACTTTGATAATGAACAGTGAAACTGCAATCGCATACGCTACCGCAACTGCTGCGGCTTCAGTTGGCGTAAAGATACCACCGTAAATACCGCCAAGAATAATAACTGGGGTAAGCAATGGAAGCATAGCAAGACGGAAAGCTTGCTTACGTTCCATAGCAGGCGCACGTTCCATCGGTTTTACATTTGGGTATTTACGAATCTGGTATCGGTTCATAATCATCAGACCGATACAAAAAATGATACCTGGAGTAACACCAGCCAAGAACATTGCCGCTACAGAGGTGTTCATAACAAATGCGTACAGCAGCATTATCCCTGATGGCGGAATGATGTTACCTAGCACTGTAGCTGCTGCAGTCAACGCCGCCGAGTAGCCAGTATCGTACTTATACTTCTTCATTTCAGGGATCAACATACCGCCAATCGCTGAGGTCGCTGCTACCGCCGAGCCAGTTAACGCTCCAAAAATGGTTGCAGCAAGGATAACTACGTGACCAAGACCGCCACGAAAGTGTTGTACCATAGTTTGCGCGAAAGCGATGATGCGCGGTGTGATACCACCAGCAGTCATACACTCACCTGCCAGCATAAAAAACGGCAGAGCTAGTAATAGGAAGCTGTCTAATCCCGAGTACAAACGCTGATAAAGCATGTTGGCAAACAGCATCTGATCACTTTGAAACAGAGTGATCATAGGTGATAGGCCCAGCGTAAACAAAACTGGAACACCAATGATCAATAGAATCATAAAGTAGAGTAAGAAAATTGGAGAAACCATTATAACACCCTCTTAAGCCGCAGTTTCTGGTTCAAATGACTGCTTTTGCTCTTGCGCTTGCTCCGGTGCTTCTTCAGCAGCAGGCGCTTCAAATAGTTCAGCTGTCTTAGCTGTATGAGACACGTCTTCGAAATCGCCCAATATACCTCGAATCGATGCGAGAGATTTTTGAAGAGCGTAAAGGATGGTCAACCCCATCATTACAGGTGGGATGATGTACACATAAAACATAGGAATAGGCAGACTATCCGCCATTACTGAACCTGTTTGGAAGAAATTCCAACCAAACTTGATCCACACAGCGAACACCAAAATTGCAGAAATATGCGCCAGTAAAGTGAGGAAGGAAAAGCACCTAGGCGCTTTTTTCTCTAAGATCTCGGTGACAAAAGTCATGGCGATATTTTTGTCTGTTAGATAAACAAACGGCAAACATAGATAAGTCATATAAATCATCAAAAATCTTGATGATTCATCAGTCCAGCTTAGTGGGATATTGAGTATGTAACGGAATAAGACTTGCGTCACGACTATTACTGTCATGACAAGCAGCAAAATACCGGCTACATGACGTAATACCTTAGATAACGGCGTTGTTATCGCGTTCAGTACATTTTCGATGGCTCTTAACATAGAATCACCATTATTGGATTAGAAAATAATTGGGTGCCGCTTATGCAGCACCAAAATCTGTGACTTTATTATGATTATTTTGCTTTACCGTTAGAGCCGAATAAACGGATCTTGTGTTGCACCACTTCTTTCATTGAATCAATACCTGTGTTCATAACATCTGCAAGAATGTAATCTGTTGCGTTTTCCTTCCAGTGAGCTTGAACACCGTTGAGAAAACCTTGGCGAAGTTCAGTATCTACATTGATCTTTGCTACTCCACGCTTAACCGCTTCAACAACTTGATCATCAGGCACGCCTGAACCACCATGAAGAACAATAGGCTTCTTCACCGCAGCTTTAATTTCAGATAAACGATCAAACTTCAGTTCAGGCGTTGTTTTGTATACACCATGGGCAGTACCAATAGATACAGCTAAGTAATCTACACCTGTGCGTTCAGAGAAATCGAGAGCCTCTTTAACAGTTGTGATCATGGCATCTTTCTCGTCTACAGTAATATCGTCTTCTGTGCCACCTATCTTACCAATCTCACCCTCTGCACCTAAACCAAGCGCATTTGCAACCTCTACCACAGCTTTAGTAATACGGATGTTGTCTTCAAATGACAGTGCTGAACCATCAAACATTAGTGACTGAAAATCACGAGTTGCAGCTTCCATACACTGCTCAAACTTACGGCTGTGATCCAGATGGATACAGATAGGTACCGTAATTTGGTGATGTTGAATCAACGAATCCACAGCATCACGCAGTGGCTTCATTCCCATCTCATTAATCGCTTTTTGACCAATCTGTATCATGATTGGAGACTGCTCTTCTTCCGCAGCCAATAGAACTGCTTTGATAGTTTCTAGGTTATGTGCTGTAAAAGCGCCAATAGCGTAACCGCTATTCCACGCTTCTTGAATCATTGTTTTACCTGATACGTAAGGCATTGTGCTTATCCCCTAAGGTTAAATGTGTCTAATCGACTATTGTTTCGTTTAATATAAAGTACCAATCTAACTTGTCTGTTTCTGTTAGCTAGATAACACTTAATGTCCACAAAACTACATAAATTACCATTAATGTACACGAGATCACAAAACACATAAAAAGTGTGGTTTATGCGTACTAGATTAATCGAGTGAATAAGATTCCACTGCTGTAAGTAGACACGAAAACCCTACTCAGCACTGATACAACCAACAGAGAGAATATGCAATAAGAATAAAAATCAGATACATAGAAAGAAACCACTATTACAATCCCAATACATTTATATAAGTAACCCTTTCCTATGACGTTTTCATTGGCGCATAAAAAAGACCCTACTTCAAAGAAAATGAAGTAGGGTTAACATAGAGTTTTGTAAAATCACTCCCTTCATAAGGTTAGGAGTGAAAAACGAAGTCCTGAATGTCAATTGTTGTTGAATAATCTCCATTCAAATGGCTGTGACATGGTGAATTACTTAATTTTTGACTCTAAACCAGACGTAACACGCAGTTGTTCCAGAACGGATGTCCAGTCTTGACGCCCACGACCAGCGGCACGCGTAATACTGTACAACTCACGTGAAGCTGCTCCACATGGCATTGGAACATTAACTTGGTTTGCGAGCTCAAGAGCAATGCCTAAATCTTTGTGCGCAAGGTCCACCATGAACACCGGAGACAAGTCACCAGCAAGAACTTTACCCGGCCAAGTTGTGGTGAAATGACCTTTGCCAGCTGGTGTTCCGCTCATGACTTTCATCGCCGTTTCCCATTCAAGACCAACCGCCTCAGCAAGGGTTGCAGCTTCTGCCGACAACGCATTAAGAGCAATGCTCATGTAGTTGTTGATGATTTTGACACGGATGCCTTTACCCGCTCCACCACAGTCAACCGTTTCATTCCCCATGCAATCAAATAACGGCTGTGATCGTTCAATTTGTTCTGGAGAACCACCCGCCATGATAAGTAACTCGCCTTTTACTGCGTGTTCGGAGGTGCGGCCCACTGGCGCCTCCATCATAGAAAAGCCTTTATCACTCACTTCCTTGATTAACGTATCCGTTTCAAGAGGGTGAATGGTCGACATATCGATTAATAGTGCATTTTTGTCTAGTGTAGAAAGGACACCTTCGTCATCGAGAATAACCTTCTTCACTAAAGCACCGTTCGGTAGCATAGTAACGACAAACTCTGAATCGATAGCTGCGTCCGCCGGTGATTTGCAAGCTGTCGCACCGTTCTCCACAAGCTGTTCAACTGCAGCTTTGTTGATGTCAAACACCTTCAAAGAATGACCACCTTTGATCAAATTTAGTACCATTGGTGTACCCATCTGACCTAAACCAATAAACCCAATCGTCGACATTTCAAATTCCTTCACATTAATGGTTAATTGGCGCCTAATATAAACACTAATCTCATCGACAACCGATACAAATGTCACATTTTGTTGTTTTATGTCCATTTTGTTTTTTTTGTGATTACAGTCCCAATCAAAAGTTCAAATTATCAATATACTGACCTGCATACTTTGCAGCTAAGCAGAATAACAACCTAGATTACAAACAAAGAGAAGAATCATGACAATCGCATGTGTAGGCATTACAGTACTCGACAGAATTCAACGTGTAGATAACTTACCCACAACAGGTGGTAAATATGTCGCTAAAGATTATTTCGAAGTTGGTGGAGGCCCTGCTGCTACAGCTGCGGTAGCCGTCGCTCGACTTGGTCATAGCGTCGACTTCATCGGCCGAGTTGGTCAAGATAGCGTTGCTGATACCTTACTCTCTGAGCTCAGTAGTTACGGCGTTAATGTCGATAAAATGGTACACATTCCTAACGCATCATCTGCGTTTTCAGCCGTTTTAGTTGATGACGAAGGTGAACGGATGATCATTAACTACCAAGACAAATCTCTCAGTCGTGACCCAAAATCGCTTCAGCATATCGACTTTTCTCAATACGAAACCATTTTAACCGACGTTCGCTGGCCTGAAGGTGCCAAATACGCACTAGAGCAATCAAAAAAATACAATATTTCTTCTGTCTTAGATGCAGACATTGCCCCCGACACGATTGACGACCTGGTTAAACTTGCTGATCATGTCGCTTTTTCAGCGCCAGGTTTAGAGAAATTCACGGGAACTAATGACCCAATTGAAGGTTTAAAACTTGCTCAAAAACAAACAGATGGTAAAATTTATGTTACTGTAGGCTCAAAAGGTTGCTATTGGTTAGAGGGCGATAAAATTTGCCACGAGCCAGTGATTAAGGTAAATGTCGTAGATACAACAGGTGCTGGTGATGTTTTCCATGGCGCTTTAGCGGTCGCGGTAGCAGAATCTAAACAAAGTCGTGACTCTATTGTTTTCTCCAATATGGTTGCCGCGTTAAAATGTACCAAAAGAGGTGGTCGAGAAGGAATCCCGACTAGGTTAGAAGTCGATCAAAAACTATAAAAATAAACAAAGCGAAAGATTGAAGTGACTAATCCCAGACAAGATAAGCTAATTAAGCTCGTTAACGACAAAGGCTATTACAGTGTAGAAGAACTTGCAGAACTGCTTGATGTTTCTACGCAGACCATTCGGCGCGATATCAAGAAACTCAACAATGACAGGCTGGTGATTCGTCATCATGGAGGCGCAAGTTCTCCTGCGACTAAGAACAACCTTGATTACGAAGTTCGCAAGGTATCTGACACCGAGCAAAAGCACGCTATTGGTAAAGCAATAGCTGACTTGATCCCCGATAATTCAACCGTGTTTATTACGATAGGTACAACCGCTGAAGTTATCGCAAGTCATTTGGCAAAAAAAAGTAATTTGCAAGTCATCACTAATAGCCTTCGTGTTGCCAGCGTTTTGCATACCAATAAGTCTATTGATGTTTTGATTCCAAGCGGAAAAATTAAAGCGTTCAACGGTGGCATTGTTAGCACTGAAGCAATGGACTTTATCTCGAACTTCCGCTTTGATTATCTAGTCACCAGCGCAGCTTCTGTTGATGTTGATGGTACTCTACTCGAATACGACCTTAATGAGACAATGATTACCCAAACGGTGATGAAGTCAGCACGCAACGTATTAGTCGCAATGGACTCTAGCAAGTTTATTCCGAAAGGTTCGATCACTTTGGCCAATATCAAAGATGTCACTTACTTCCTAACCGATAAAAAGCCAAGCCCTTCTATTGAAGCAGCGGCTAAACAAGGTGACACCAAGTTAGTCATTTGCACTTAACAATCCGAATACTCTATACTCTGATGTTTAAACGGCTTGTTATACAAGCCGTTTTTATTTTGCGTAAAACAAGCGGCACCGCTCACTTCACTGAAAATCGGTGTATAGTCTTCTCTTGGTACACATCGCCCGGATTCAAACGCGTCGAAGGAAAATGGCCTTTATTCGGGCTATCAGGAAAATGTTGGGTCTCTAGACACATGCCATGACAAGATTCATAGCGCTCACCGTGGCGACCAACCCAGTGCTTATTGGATAGCTTAAATCCATTGTAAAACTGGACACCAGGCTGGGTGGTTAATACCGTCATCATACGACCGCTATTAGGTTCATACAATTCAGCAGCATACTTGTACTCCCCTTCAACCTTAGAGCCATCGAGTACTAGATTGTGGTCAAAACCACCATTGGGCATGCTCGTTTTGTTGTCAGCTATGCGCCTCGTCTCGGTAAAGTCGAGGCCTGATCCAAGAACGCTACGTATTTCACCTGTAGGAATAGAGTTCTCATCAACAGGTGTGTAGAAGTTGGCATAGAGTCTTAAGTCATGACCATCGACGCTTCCTGAATCGTGCCCGCCTAAGTTGTAATAGCTGTGGTTACACAGGTTGACGACTGTAGGCGTATCAGTGGTCGCTTTGAAGTTGAAGTGAACTCGGTTGCTTTCATCCAAACCTACGGAATGCGTGACGACCAAATTGCCACCGTAACCAGATTCACCATCGGTCGACACTCGGCTAAAGTGGATGAAAATCGCGTCTTGTCGCTCTTCAATAGCGAAATCCCAAACGTACTTATCGAATCCATTGCTACCCCCGTGCAGGTGTTGCCCTGTTGGCAGCTCATTGGTTTCCAACTCAAATGACTCACCATCTAGCTTATAACATCCATTCTCAATGCGGTTCGCATAGCGACCGGCGACGGCACCAAAAAACGGATGGCCTTGCAGATATTTGTCTAGACTTTCATAACCAAGCACTACATCCGCTCTCTGGCCTTGCCGATCAGGAACCTCAAGAGAAGTTACAATACAACCATAGTTTGTGACTGCTAAGCTGAGTCCTTGACTGTTTTCGAGGGTAAAGAGTTGTACAGGTGTCGACTGCCCTGCGACCTCGCCCCAGTTCTGTTGTTTTAGTTTCACGTTATTGCCTCATAGTTATTATCTTTTTCCGTCTGTCGGGCTTCTTCTTGCTCCTTTGTCCCAACGACACAGCGAATTCCGCGTTGATTAAAATAGTCGGCAATGTTGCCAACTCGCTGTTGAAATTCATGGCGGTCGAAACTGAGATCGCGCATCTTGTACTCAAGTCCTAACGACTGGTATTTCTCCTCGCCTAAACGCATAAAGCTCAAGAGCTGTACTACCTTTACTCGACCATTCAGCTCACGCTCAATAAAGTCCGCGGTGGCTGATATGTTGGCGTCATCTTCGTTGATAGTCGGGATAACAGGGATTCTAAGTATTAGATCCTTATCGGCAGCCACGAGCAGTTTTAAGTTACGTAGTATTTTGCGGTTTTCGACGCCAGTGTGGCGTTTATGAGCTTGACCATCCATCAGCTTAATATCTGAAATAACTAAATCCGTGTAGGGAAGCACTTGTTCAATACGATTCCAGTTAGCATAGAAACTGGATTCCAAACAGGTATGAATATCCTCCTGCTTACAAGCCTTAAATAGTTCTCGCACAAAGCAGCTTTGTAGCAGAGGTTCTCCACCGGACATAGTTACGCCACCGCCAGAGCGGTCATAGAAGCCGCGATCTTTTCTAATCAGCGCCATGCAATCATCAACCGACATTAGCTGACCCCACTGCTTAATCGCCTCTGAAGGGCACTCTTCTACACAGTTCAAACACCCGTTACACAAATTGCGATCAACCTGAGATAAAGTAGCATCTGAGTAGATCAACATGTCACTGTTTGGGCAGACATCTTGGCAAGACCCACAGTGCTCGGTGGATATACATTTGTTTTGAAACACCCCAACCTCAATACGACGATTGAAGCTTTCGGGGTTTCCACACCAATCACAACGTAGCGGACAACCTTTTAGAAATATTTCGGTACGAATACCGGGGCCATCATGCAGCGTAAATCGTTGTATATTGAGAACCTTGGCTAGATCTGACACGTTTACCTCTAACTTGTTAAACATCCCTTCATGGCTTCAACACCCTGTGTGGAAGCCATGAAAAGCCTCATTAAAACCTAAGTTCGGTACGTTGAATCAAGTCATCCTGTAGTGGCTTACCCAGCTCGACGAAATAGGCACTATAGCCGGCCACACGTACTAGCATATCTTTGTAGAGCTCTGGGTTCTTTTGCGCCGCTCGCATCTTCTCTGAGCTCATGATGTTGAACTGGACATGCATCCCTTGTTTATTGATGTACTCATCGACAAAATTGACCAAGATATCGCGCCCCTCAACCCCAGATACCACATCTTCCGGGAAACGAAGGTTGAGCAGTGTTCCGTTAGTCGCCAAGCTGTGATCAACTTTTGTCACTGAGTTAATTACTGCTGTTGGACCTTGAGTATCATGCGATCCCCCCGCTGTATGCACTGGTCCC
The DNA here is from genome assembly GCF_057784735.1 of Vibrio sp. TAP-3B. Classification (NCBI taxonomy): domain Bacteria; kingdom Pseudomonadati; phylum Pseudomonadota; class Gammaproteobacteria; order Vibrionales; family Vibrionaceae; genus Vibrio; species Vibrio sp. TAP-3B. The sequence goes on from NZ_CM173496.1 coordinate 261,239, forward strand.
ATGTTGTCTGAAATCGGCTCACCATTTTTACGACCATCGAGTGATGCGTTGGTGTATAACCCCATCCCCACATTGGCATTAACGGTATACACGCCAGGGCTAAATTTACCCCCACGCGGGTTTTTGCGCCCTTTGATGTGGCGGCAGTAGCACTCAAACATAAACGCAAACAGTTCATCTACTTCATCAATATCATTACCATAATGAGGAATTTTAGAACTATTCACCAATGCGTAAAGCTTTTGGTGACCATCCCAGTTATCTCTTATTGCGTCTAGCAATTGCTTACCCGTATACTTTCGGTCATCAAACATCAACTTCTTGATGGTTGCAAGTGAATCGGCACACGTTGCAATACCCGCAGCCTGTGGTGCAGTACCATTGTATTTCGCACCGCCAAACGTCATATCTTTACCTGACTCAATGCAGCCTTCGAAGAAGGCAGAAATGTAAGGTGTGGGCTTAATCATTCTATGCATTTTGTCCGTCACGTTTAGGCAACTACACAATTGATCGCACCAATAGGCAAACTGTTTATCAACGCTCTCTAGTACCTCTTCAAATGTTCGATAAGTTTCTAAACTACCGGTATCAGGACCCAACTGCATTCCCGCATTAGGACCGGATAAAACTCGCCCGCCGTTGATCACCATCTCCATCATCTTGGCAGTGTTTACATAACCAGCATCTAACCATCCATGTTCTTTTCCAGGGATGGTCGGCTCAACACAACCGACTACGGCATAATTGCGCGCTTCTTCAAGAGATACTCCTTTACTGAACATTGCCTTAATTGCTGGACCGTCATTAAACAGCTTAGGATGCCCATAGCCTGCACGAACACATTCGATGGTCTTTATTTTCAGTTCGTACGGGGTGTTTTCGTGCATGCGCAAGCACACCCAAGGGTTCATCATGCGGGTGTGAACAGACGCCTCCAACATCAGCATGGTGAGATCGTTAGTCGCATCGTTGCCCTGCTCATCAACACCACCGATAGTTAAACTCTCCCCTCCAAAGCCACGACCATTTCGGACTTTGACTGTGCCCTTATCTTTTAACTTAGTTGGGTTGTTCATCTTGACGTAAAGCACTTCGAGCACTTCTAGAACAAAGGCTTTAGAGACATTATTTTCGACTACATCTCGGGTATAAAATGGCAACATCCATTGATCCATACGCCCGTAGGAGATCGAGTGACCATTGCCTTCTATTTGGGTCATAGTTACAGCGAAGTTGAACAACTGAGCCGCTTGCCAGAAACTTTGAGGAGCTCCGCCTGCAATTTGATAACAGTTGGCAGAAATGGCTTGGAGTTCTTTTTTACGCATTTCATTTGTTTCAGAAAATGCCATATCTTCCGCAAGCAGTGCGTAACGTGTGATGTACTTGACCGCGGCTTCAAGGGTTATGATTGTCGCTTTGTAGTAATCACGTTTATCACTATAGTCAGGATCTTGTTTAGACAGTTGAGCGAACGCCTCTGTCGTTTGTTGTAACACTCCGTTATAACCAAGAGTCATTAGTTTTTCGAAGTCCATCGCAAAGTGACCAATGCCAGCAAAGTGATAGTTGTTAGTTTGAAAAACCTTTTCCCCAACATGTGACCCTTTCTTTTGGTCATCATTAAGGTGAGCAGTAATAAACTCATTGGCACTTTTTCCCTTCCAATATTTACACAACTCAAGAATTTCGGCTCGGTCTTGCTCACTACGAATGTAAAACTGGTCGTTAGCACGCTCTTCAAATGGTGAATTTAATATCTCATCAATAATCCAATCGACTGAAAACTCTGGGTAGATCGGTGACGCTTTAGCAGGAGCGGCTATCTCCCCCAAAATTAAGTCATCTGAGTAGACGTGCAAGGTGCTGTTGAGCAGGATGTTTTCAAATGCATAAGCACATTGTAGAATTTTCGGCATCGACTCACTATGCTTGTACGACTCAGTAACCAAGCGTAGCCTTTCAACATCAATTTCATACGGTCTATCAAGAAACGTTTGACGCAATCTATTCACGCGCGGGAATGGTGACCAGTCTTCATGACCAACTTCGTAACCAAGCCCATACACTTTATCGAACTCTTCGATTCCCCTTGCGTCTGTATGCAGCCTTGCGTTTAACCCATACAAGTTCTCTTTTTGTGCTTGGAAATTATCCATCACTAACCTCATCAAAATTTGAAATCAAAATGCCGATACGCAATCCATAAATTGACGCATTGGCATTCTGACCCGTCAACAAGCCTATTCATGAGTAGTTATTATACGAAAGAGATAAAACTCAACCGAGATGACGGTCACGAACCGAAACTAAAAATACAAAAAACAACAAAATGTGACACGCACAATGGCAATTAATTTCAATAAGTCTATAGTGAGCCTTCATTTAATTAGATCAGAAAATAGACGCATGGACACTACGATAATATTTATTTCGATGATCATAGCTTTAGCCGGGTTTACTCAAGGTTTGACTGGCTTTGGCTCTGCACTCGTCTCCGTACCACTGCTATCAATGATAGTGGAAGCTCAAACTGCGGTTCCTATTGCGGGGATTTTTGGTTGGCTAGTGACGTTGCCTGTAGTGTGGAAAATGCGACACTCTATCCAACGTCAAACAGGTTTGATCTTGTTTGCAGGTTCAATTCCAGCCTCTTTTGTCGGTGCAAAACTGCTTGCAACCATGCCGTCACAATACATTCTGTTGACAATGGGTATTGTACTTGTGCTATCGAGCCTACATTCGATGATATCTACTAAGCCTCTGTTTAAAAAGACCTCTGTACCTATCACGGTTGGAGCAGGTTTTACCTCAGGCGTGCTAGGAGCAAGTGTTGGCGAGTCGGGACCACCAGTAATTGCCTATACCTCAATGCAACCATGGACAGCGGATCAAACTAAATCAACACTCGCCTTCTTTTTTATGCTGCAAATGATCGGAGCGAACATCAGCTTCTGGAATGAAGGTTTGATCACCGACGCGGTCGTCTCGCATGTTATCTCCGCCCTACCTGCGTTTGCTGTAGGTTTAGCTGGCGGCATGATCGGCTACCACTACTTGCAGAAGTATAAAATTGACTATCACAAAATCGTCCACATCTTCTTGCTGTTCCTCGGCTGTATGCTGGCGTTCAAAAATGTCAGTTTTTAGACATTTAGAATAACATACGTACCTATAACTCTACCTCATAGCAGTTTATCCAACATAGTCACCGTCGCTCTGGAGCTTAATCTAAGGTCTATGCGCCAAAAAGGCAGTGTGAATCGACACTGCCTTTTTAAATCCTCACATATACCTTGGAAATTAAGTTAAGACTTAAATTGACTTCCTCAGCACAGTTGCACCTAATTCGTATTAACTATACATTCCAGTCAACTAAGTGAATGTTTTTAAGCAATTGATAAACATAACAATTAAACTATGAGAATTGAATTTGGAGAGTCAAAGTAAATGCAGGAGCTAATAAAAAAAGGGAAGAAAGCCATTGGCGTAATTGATCGCTATTGGAATATAATAACTGCTAAGTTTTGGAGATCGCCCCTCGGCTCAATCATTGCTTTCTTACCCTTTGTATGCGGCTTAGGACTTACCTCTATCGGCCTGTTCCGACTTTGGCAGGGCTTCGAAGTCATTGTCATTATCTGGTATTTGTCATTTACCTCTTTCTGTATCGCCTGGAAGTTAAGAAAGGTCACTGGTTTTATCCTAAAGCGACCGACTATAAAAGGTAAAATGATGAAGAAGGTCGTTGCCTGGATAATCAAGTTGCTTCCTGATTATCAACAACCGATAGCTGATAATGCAGTAAAGAAACACAACAAAATCAAGCGCAATTTAGGAGCGATCTCACTAATTACCGCCTTACTCTCAACTTTCTTTTGTCTTTTCGAAGCTCTCTACAACACTGATCCGAACGCCGCCATCAGAAAGTTCTTCTCACTCCCCTTTGTCCTCAACCTAGGGTCAGTACTCTATATTACCTTCATCGATGATATTGCTTTTTCATTCCTTATTGATGATTACTCTATCGACGCGACAATAAATAAAGATAGTTCCAACCTTGTACTAAAGGATGAAGACACGAGTATTAAGTTTTCTACAACCGAGTCAAAAACTTCAGGAACAGTATCTAACAGTGATGGAAGTAAAATCGAAATGACTGCAGATGAAGAAAAATTGAGGTCGACATTGAGGAATAGATAAAAAATAAAGCCCTACATAATCGTAGGGCTTTATTTTAGTTATGATTCCAGGTTGTTACTTACTTCTATTCAGAACCAAGCTTATGCGCGGTTAGGATAGCCGCGTAAACTGACTGAGCAGTTACCGGGAAAGGCATGTTATGAATGGTTTCGCCTTCAGCGCAAGAGGCTTCGGCCACTTCCATCAATTTCTCGTTGTTAAGCTCTTTAACACCCATTTGATGAAGGTTGGTTGGCAAGCCTACTGATCGACAGAAGTTAAGCACTTCGTCAATTTCTGCTTGAGGAGCATTTTCTAACACTAGCTGAGTTAACGTACCAAACGCCACTTTCTCGCCGTGTAATAGATGGTGACACTCTTCTAGCTTAGTAAGGCCATTGTGGATAGCATGTGCGGCTGCAAGACCTGAGCTTTCAAAGCCGATACCCGATAGATACGTGTTCGCTTCAATGATGTTATCAACCGCTTTGGTTGCGACACCATTTTCTGCTGCTGCTTTCGCTTTTACGCCATCAGCAATTAGAGTCTCGTAACACAGTTTTGCGAGTGCCTGCGCTGAACGCGTTGGCGCTCCACCAGCCATAGTCGCCTTACCTGATAAACCATTTGCGCGTGCTTCAAAGTAAGTTGATAGAGCGTCACCCATACCTGCAACAAGCGTGCGTACAGGTGCAGCTGCAATAATACCTGTATCCATGATGACCATGTTCGGGTTTGATGGGAACAGTAGGTACTCACTGAACTCACCTTCTGGTGTATAAATTACCGCAAGCGCAGAAGTGGGAGCATCAGTAGAAGCGATAGTTGGTACGATAACCACAGGCACTTTTGAGTAATAAGCGACAGCTTTTGCTGTATCAAGCGTCTTACCACCGCCAATACCAATAATGACATCATTACCCTGCTGCTTACTCACCTCGATTAGGCGGTCAATTTCAATGTGAGAACATTCGCCACCGAAAGTGTCAAAACTTGCTTGAAGACCTTCACCGACAATACTGGTCTCTGCTCGATCACGAACTAAGCCCATAACGAAATCATCAGCGATGGCTAACGGCTTTTTACCAAACACAGACACATATTTGCCAATGTTGTCTAGCGAACCTTCACCTTGAATGTATTTGCTTGGGGAAATAATAATGTTGTCCATAATGGAGTCCTTTTCTAACTCTGTTTCACGTAATGAGCCGGGCCACTACTAGGGTGACCCGTTAATTGGATTAAAATTGGCTAAACACGGTTTCTACAGCAAATGCACCTGGATCTTTGGTGCCTGTTAAGCTGTCACTGTTTAGGTAAGAAGAGCGCCCCGCCTTAGCACTGGTCATAGCGACGGTTGATTCCGCACCAGCCTTAGCCGCTTCGATAGCCGAGTTAAAGCCGTTGTCAGCCCAAGCCTGTAGCGCAGGATAGAGCGCATCGATCATGGTGCGATCACCTGGCTTAGCACCACCGTAAGCCATCATCTGACCTAAGCCAGTCTGCAGTGCTTTAGGCAGTGAACCATTCAGTTCAAAATCACGACCAGAGGCAGTGAACATAATCGACAGTAATACGCCTGATGAGCCACCCATAACCGACGTTAAACAGTCAGCAATGGTGGTCAGTAGCTTAGCTTTGTCTTGCAGAGGAAGTTGTTTCGCCTCTAGTTGAACCAAAATTTTACGAGCACCAGCAGCAAACGTAGAGCCAGTATCGCCATCACCTACAATCGAATCTAGGTGGTTTAGTTCAGCTTCAATATCGATGATTGACTGGCACACTTTGGTTAACACAAGTGCGGTTTCATCATCGTGCGAAGGTGTGAATGCTCTCTTAGCGATCTGGTTTTGGCACTGTGTGACTGGAACTTCGCGGCGAGCAACAACACCAGGCCAAGCCGCCGTTTCAACTGGAGAAACTAAAGCGTCACTAATGCTGTCTGTCAGTTGGATACTAGAGATTGAGAAGCCCTTCATATCAATCGCAGTCATCAGTGCGCCACTAACGATGAATTTCGCCTTTTTACCGAGCAATGATTCCATTACCTCTTTGGCGACAATATTCATCTCGATCGGTGACAAGCCCCCTAAGTTGTTGAGTAAAATAGCGTTATCATATGTTGGCTTGGCTTCTACTAGTTTACTAACCATGGTTGAGACGAGCTCTTTTGCCTTAGGCAAATCGATGGTCTCGATACCAGCTTCACCGTGAATGCCCAAGCCTAGCTCTGCTTTTCCTTGCGCGATACGGTCATTGCTTTCACCTGGAAGTGAGCAGCTAGTTAACGCGACACCAATTGACGCCGTCTTGTCATGAGCTTCAATCGCAGCTTGCTTCACTTCCTCCAGCGAACCACCGTTTTCAGCGACGAAACCCGCGACTTTTTGTACCAACAATGTACCCGCAATACCACGTGGCTGAGGGTTGCCGGGAATAGATATGTCATCACCAACAACAATAAGGTCTACCTTTTGACCCATCTCTTTGGCTTTCTCTACCGCTAAACCAAAGTTCAAACGATCGCCTGTGTAGTTCTTGATAATGACCAAACAGCCCGCATCACCAGTGACATGCAAAATAGCATTAAGCACAGCATCGACACTTGGTGCTGCAAACAGGTCACCACATACCGCAGCCGTTAACATACCCTTACCCACAAAGCCCGCATGAGCAGGTTCATGACCAGAACCGCCGCCACAGACAAGAGCGACTTTGTCCTTATTCCAGTCGCTTCGCGCCACCACTTTGATGTCATTATCAAAGTCGAGGAAGGTTAAGTTTTCACGCGTACTGGTGTAAAGCGTGCCTTCAATTGAGTCTATTACAAATGACTCTTTACTGTTTAGGATTAGATCAGACATAGTTATTCCAGATTTTGTTCAAACGAATTTGGGGAGTACCTCCATTTCTGGAGGCATTAAGTTATTGTTTTATTGGTAAGTTAGTTAAGTGGACTAGATGCTCTTAATCGCGGCCAATAGCTGTGCATCTTTTGACTGCTTGCGGTAGAACACCGGAGGCTGACCAATAGGCGCGTCGACTTTGATCCAACCGCCATTGAAGGTTTCACCACTCCATACGTGCACCCATTCATCTTCAGGCAGGTACAGCTCTTTAACCTGCTCATCTTGGTTGTATACCGGAGCTACCAATAGGTCGCGACCAAATAAGTATTGGTATTGAATTTGGTACGCTTCAGAGTCCTGCTCGTAGTGCATGAACAGCGGGCGCTGCACTGGGATACCTTTAGCTGCGTTCTCTTCCACTGCCGACTTGATATATGGCTTAAGGTGTTTGTAAATCTTCGTCATACGAGCAAGATGAGTCAGAGTCTCAATATCGGTATCAAACTGATGGTTATCATCAGGTCGGTTACCTTCATGACTACGCATAATAGGAGTAAATGCAGCCATTTCGAGCCCAGCGCTGGAACAACTCTTTCGATCGCGTATTACCGTGTAGTGTGGTGTATCCACCAATATCACTATGGCTGATACCGTTGCCCATTAAGCCTGCTGACAAAGCTGCTGGAATGACTGACGCTAGACCATCGTCCTTCTCCCAAATAACCGACTGGTCGCCAGCCCATAGTGCGTGACAGTATCGTTGCATACCCGTAGCACCTGCACGCATGAAGAACAAAATATCATCAGTTTTACCCGCCTCTGCAATCGCTTCATGTTGCACTTTCGCCCAACGATAAGGCCATTTGTTGTGCTCAATTTCAGCGCTGACGCCGTTGTGTAACGAGCAGTCTGTTGGCAGATACTCACCAAAGTCACCCATCCAGCCATCGAGGCCAAAGTCGATCATGTTGGTTTGAATTACGCCTTTGTACCATTCGCAGGCTTCAGGATTAGTGAAATCAACCACGCCACAGTAAAACTCACCAAAGTCGACCACGTATTTTGAGCCGTCTTCTTTTGTCGCTAGATAACCTTTTTCAAATGCTTCTTCATATAGAGGGAAGTCTTCTAAAACATACGGATTGATGTAACCGAGAAAACGGACACCATCCTCTTTCATTTGATGGATTTTCGTATCTAGCTCAGGGTAAAGATCAGCGCTCCAGTTCCAATCCCACTGCAAACGCTTACCGAACGAAGTCATCTTGATGCCTTGCCAGTCTTGACACCAAACACCTGAAACTTCTACACCCGCTTTACGCGCTGCAGCAACTTTGTCTAAGGTGATTTCAGTACCACCCTGAATGCCTAAAATAACGCCATTGTAGACCCACTCAGGCAATGCTGGCTGACGACCAAACACATCGGTTATGTTGGTCATTAATGCAGGGAATGATTCTTCGGCATCAAGCAGTAGGTACTCGGGAATGTTCCAACATTGCAACTCATGGTATTCAGAGTGTGTGAAATCGAAATCAGCGTACGCCGTTGTCTCTAGATGACAGAAATACTTCTTGTCTGACACAAACGTCGGCTGAGGGTAGTTAGTCGTGTAGTAATCACCACCAGCTTTATCTTTTACGTCTGCCTGCCAAGTAGTGTATGTGTTTTTGTTACGGCCAACGCCAGGTTCTGAACTCCATAGAGGGAAGTTCTTACCACGAAGGTTTAAGTAACTTAGCTGCTCACCACATCCGTAAACAGCTTCGCTTTCTGTCGCCGCTACACGGATCCAGAAACGGTTAAACTTATCATCAAGGGCTGTAAACTCGGCTTTTAGACGAGTTTCAGCGGTCTCAATCAGACGCATTTCTAATGCAGCATCGCCATCAACAGAAAAGATGACGACTACATCGTCTGAGTTTTCAGAAATTGAGAATTTCTTTAGCGGTAAACGCTCTGAAACATAATCGGTAATATCAAAGTTGCCGCGGTACATATCAAAGGTGCCTTGACCAATGCCTAGATACAACGCAGGGCTTTTTTCAGAGTGTTCAAATACTGTTCTGTTTTTATGGCTGATCGTAAAGCCATTTGGGGTTTGGACGAGTTTCATTAGGGCGACTTCCAAAATTTGGGCAAAAAGATACCAATCACATCGACGATGTGAGTCGCATTTAGGCAGAATCACGAAGAACTATGTTGAGGATTATGTTGCTTTGCCTTGTTTGATTAGACTTTTTGCTCAACGTTGGTCATGACGCCAAAGTGATTGGCTTGGGCGCACCTTAGGGAAGTGCGCCCTGATTTACTGCATATCAAAAAATGCGCTGGCAAATTAGTTAAGCTGAATATCGTAGTCAGCTTGAATGCTCGCTTCACACGTTTTGATTTCATTCTCAAAACGCTCAAGCCATTTCTGACCTTCAGCTCCAGCTGACTTCAAGAACGAATCTTTAACTGGTGCAGCTGCTGCCTTAAACGCTTCTTTTTCAGCTGCACTTGGGTTGTAGATTACGCCGTCTGCTTTCTTGAACTCTTCATAAGCAGAATATTCTTTATGCTTTGGATATGAACGTAGGTATTGGTTTTGCGCTGCGATACCATCAATAACGACTTTCTTTAGATCATCTGGGAATGATTTAAATTTACGGTCATTGAATACCCAAGCGCCCCCCATGTAACCATGACCATCGAGGAGCATGTAACCAAGGCTTTCGTGGAACTTGTTCATGATGATGTCTACAACACCGTTCTTAGTACCATCCACCATACCTGTAGAAAGCGCTGTATATACTTCAGGCCAAGCAATAGGCGTTGGTGCACCACCGAGCTCTGTCACTAGCTCTTGTTGCACTTTTGCAGGTACTGTACGCAATTTAAGACCTTTCACGTCTTTAGGGCTCTTAACCTGCTTGCTTGTCGTCGCAATGTTTCTCCAACCACCAGAGTTAGACACCGCCATCAAGCGAACATTTGGTGCTTTTTTCAGTAGTTCTCCACGAACATCGCCAATAAATTTCTCGTTGTCGTAAACACACTCTGCGACACGGTCATTTGGTAGCATATAAGGAAGGTCAAAGGCACCCACTGATTTCCAGAAGTTACCTAGTTCAGGAATGGTAGTTTGGAAGTAGTCAAACATGCCTGCTTGTACGCCCGCAATACACTCTTTCGCGTTCGAACAAAGCTGCCCTGATGGGTAGATATCTACCTCAATTTGGCCATTCGAGCGTGATTCAACAAAATTTTTGAACACTAGCAATGACTGGTGGTTGTAGCCATCAGTACTCGTAACATGAGGGACTGTTAACTTGTAATCAGCAGCATTGACCGCACCGGCAGCAAAAATAGACACGGTTGCTAGGCTCATTAGTGTTTTTTTCATAGTATTTCCTTCCACATTATTGGTTCCGACCTTCTTATAAAAGTATTGTTAGAGCAAAGATTCGAGGGGTTAGTCAGAGAACTCATCGTGAGTTATCTTGTTTAAATCTGTTTGTTAGATTTTATGTCGAACCTTTAATCGGTTTAACTTGGGGGACTCCATTTCTGCTAATGCTAACTCTCGAGTTCACAATCTAAAAAGCAACAAACACATATTGAGAGAGTTACCGAAGCTAAATCATGCTGCGTAGGTCTACTTGCCTATAATTTAGCCACCTTGCGGTATCTCACCCTTTGAGTGTCCGTATTTGCAATTGAATATAAAAGAGACAAATGATTAATTATAATGAAACAAATTCAATTTTTGATTCCAAACTGGAATGGATACAGATTTACTTCGCACTTTTTGCCAACTTGTCGATGACAAGAATTTCCGCGTAGCCTCGGAACACCCATACATCACGCAGTCTGCGCTAACGAAAAGATAAAACGCCTCGAAGAACCGCTAAATGTTGAATTATTTGATCGCGGTCGACATGGCGCAGAATTAACCCTATGGGGAAAATTTTGCTAAATGAAGCAAAGCGCATATTGAAAGGATTTGAGTCGTTTTTAACTTTGGCGGCGTTTGTTGCGGAAGGGACCTCCGGGCACCTAAATATCGGCTTTGGAATCTCGTCATTTCACGAAGCACCCAACTACATTGCTCAGTTCAAGCAAGACCACCCAAACGTACATGTGAGTTTGAACGATTACCCATCGCATAAATTGGTGGAAGAGCTCACTGTCGGTAATCTACAACTAGGATTTGATCGACTACCTGTCACGCCGCCGCTAACCGCAATCCCGCTGTTTGCTGATCGACTAGTAATCGCCATTCACGAAAAGGAAAACATCGATGAAGATAATTTGTGGGCATCACTAAGCCACCACAGCTACCTCGCATTGAGCCAAGGTAAGAATCCAACAATGAATAAGCACATCAGCGCTTACTTGTGGGAAGCCCAGCAGCGCCCAGTTGTGATTGAAGAGGCAGATGAGATTATCACTGTGCTTGCACTAGTATCTGCCCGTTTGGGTTACACCATCATTCCGGCGAGTGTTGCTCGTATCAGCCAGCCAGAGATCCGTTTTATCCCACTCTCTGGTGAAGACGCAGAGTGGTCTGTAGGATTATTGTAGAATTCTGAGTTTACAGATCCCGTTCGCCGAGCATTTATCGAAAAAGTCATCAGCGAGCTCAGCTAACTCAAATGCTCCCTCCATTCACCACGTCAGAATGTCATGCACTAAGTTCTTCAAACATTATGATTAAGCTGGTGTTGACTAGTGCGTTTAGTAAAAGCCGACAAAATGGATATCCTTAACAAACTCCTACTTTCACTAAGAAAGTTAAAACCATCAATGTTGCCATCGCCAATGTAAAAGTTACCCACTAACGCCGATTAAAGTTACCCAGCTATCCATACGTAATCTTGTAGTGGTACGGTGAATTTGGTCACTTAGTTAGAGGTGATATCATCACCTCATAAGTTAACAGGTGACACTATGACAAAACGTACAAGACGACTATTTAGCGCAGAATTTAAGTTAGAAGCAGCGCAGTTAGTCCTAGACCAGAACTACTCAGTGACTGAAGCAGCCCAAGCCATGAATGTGGGCAAGTCCACGATGGATAAGTGGGTTCGCCAGCTCAGAGAAGAGCGCCAAGGAAAAACACCCAAAGCTGCACCTATGACCCCTGAGCAAATAGAAATTCGGGAATTGAAAAAGAAGTTGGCTCGCCTTGAAGAGCATAATGAAATACTAAAAAAAGCCACGGCTCTGTTGATGTCGGACTCACTGAACAATTCTTGATAATCAAGAAACTCAAGCAGAGCTACAGCGTAAAAACATTGTGCGAAGTCTTCAATGTTCACCGAAGTAGTTATAACTATTGGTTTAAACGCCCAACGGTAATTAATGCTGAAACAGTAAAACTTCGCAGCTTGGTTAGCGAGGCTCACGCCGCAAGCAATGGCTCAGCGGGAGCGAGAACCATTGCAGATATAGTCACAAATCAGGGCGTAAAGCTGAGCCGATACCAAGCAAAAAAGCTTATGAAAACTCTTGGTTTAGTGAGTTGCCAAGAACCAAAGCATCGTTACAGAAAGGCTTCACAAGAACATATTGAAATTCCAAATCACTTAGGTCGTCAGTTTGCTGTTACCGCCCCAAATGAAGTCTGGGTTGGCGATGTTACGTATATTTGGACAGGTAATCGGTGGATGTATTTAGCGGTTGTTATCGATCTTTTTGCTCGCAAAGTGATTGGTTGGTCGATGTCTTTATCACCGGATACTCGGTTAACAGGTAAAGCTCTTTCGATGGCTTATGAGTAACGTGGTAAGCCTAAAGGTGTCATGTTCCATAGCGATCAAGGTCGTCACTATACAAGTCGTAAATACCGCCAATTACTGTGTCGTTTTCAAATAAAACAGAGTTTATCTCGCAGAGGAAATTGCTGGGATAATGCGCCAATGGAGCGCTTCTTTAGAAGTCTGAAGACGGAATGGGTGCCAACTGTGGGTTATCGTAGCTTCGCTGAGGCTCAACAAGAGATCAACCGCTACATTATCGGATATTACTGCCAACTCAGGCCACATCAGTATAACGGTGGCCTAACGCCCAATGAATGAGAACGATTATATTGGGAAAACTCTAAAACCGTGGCCAATTTTAGTTGACCATATATGGACGCCTCAGCTTTTACAACACTTTTGAATGATTGGTTCACTACCATATATTCGGCGTCGTTACAGGCTCTTTCGCCTGCGCCTTGATGTAAATCCGAAACCTATTGCCTAATCACTACATCGGCATTTAATGCCTTGGTCAACTCAGGTTACAATAGGTACGGTTAACCGTTTATTCATCAGTGTATGTAAACTTTCTTGAGGTTATTATGCAAAGGCTTTGTTTACGTCAAAGTCATGGCTTCCTGTTAATATTTTCCATGCTATACGAGCTAGTTTATTCGCAAGTGCGACCACAGCTTTATGTTTACCTTGTCTGACAGCTAAAGCGTTGAACCATTGCCCAAGTTTATCTTGCCGTTTGTTGGCAAAACGCCCTACAGCTCTCGCGCCATGAATAAGTAACACACGCAGATCGGCGCTGCCATTTTTTGTGATGCTCCCTAAGCGGATTTTACTACCAGAACTAGATTGAGTTGGTACTAATCCGCACCATGCAGATAACTGCCTGCCATTTTTGAATTGTAGACCTGAACCTATCTCACTAATAAAACTCGCTGTTACTAATGGCCCAAATCCAGGAATTGAAAGCAGTGCTTCGTAGCGAGGTTGATTTTGACAAAGAGCTTTAATATCACGCTCGATTTGCTCTATTCGATAATTTAAAGCGCATAAATCATCATATAGAGATTTAAGAAGGCTACGGAGAGTATACGAAAGATCGTTGCTTCCATCTTCTAAAGCATCTATCAGGGACGCTTGCAGTTTTATTCTTCCGACACTAAAAATAACGCCAGATTCACCTGCTAAACTGCGAATTTGGTTTACTGTCGCCGTTCTGTTTTGGACTAAGCGGGCCCGAACACAGCGTAATGATTTAATATCTTGTTGATCTACCGTTTTTATAGGCACTTTATGGATATTAGGTCGAAAAGCTGCTTCACATATAGCAAGAGCATCATTCGCATCGTTCTTTTGGCTTGAGACAAATGGCTTAACATGTTGGGCTGGAATTAGCTGAACATCGAAGCCTAACTCTTTGAACTTCCTCCCCCAATAGTGAGAGGTCCCACATGCTTCCATTGCAATTAAAGTTCCTTGAGGAAATTGCCTTACTTTATCGAGTAGCTTATTGCGTCTAACTTTTTGATTACTCTTAATTGAATGATCTACAAGACAAACACAAACCTGAAATACATTTTTGGCTAAATCAATTCCAACAACTTTTATATCCATAATGGCAGCCCTTTAGGTTTACTATCAGCATCAAGTTTGGCAGATACCGCGAAACTTGAGTGCTGAGGCGTCCATCACATCACTACAGTCAAACCACCTGTAAGTGATTCATGAGATTGAGCATCACTGGCATGGAAAGGGGCAAAATTTAGTTAACCAAAGACTCATTCACACAGAGACACATTAATATGACACAGCTAGTCTTTTCTTTAATGTATACGTTCAATATTGGACAAAAAATAAAGTGGTATTGAATAGTGAAAATATGCCAATCTCATGCTGTTTCAGCAGTAAGCTTTTTACTTCATAAGCATAAAAACCGTTACCTAAAAGATAACGGTATATTTTTAATAATGATGAGATGACTATTTCCTATTTTTGGGCTTTAGATGAAACCAAAGGCGTTTCTGACTTCGCTGGGTTTACAGCTTTATCTATTAAGGCTGCTGAAGCACCTACAATTGCTGACACGACGAAGCCTCCCGTCGTTATCGTACCTATTGAACCAAAAACCGGTGCGGCTTTAATTACAGTCACCATACTTACCGTTCCTGCAACGACTTTGCCCGTAGTTTGATACCATGACATCGCTTGTTTCCTCTTATGATAAAAGAATAAAGAAGACTGCCATTTAGCAGCCCCGAAAACACTACATGAGCTTCGCTCAGCCAAATCTGCTGAACTCAGTCACATTACGATGAAATATATTTGTAATCTTTTTAATTCATACCGTTAACGGGCTTGGAGCATTGACTCCATCCAGTCGTCAACTTCACTCTCTAACCATGCAACCGCTCTATCACCTAAGCTGATCGTTTGAGGAAAGTCACCATCGTTCATTTTTCGATAGATAGCAGAGCGACTAAGTGCAGTTTTATCCATTACTTCTTTCAGTTTCAAAAATCTCATGGGTTTATCCTCATTATTTATCCATGAGATTCATTCGTGAGTTAAAAAATACGTGCTCTCACCTTCGAAATGAGCAACTTTCAGATATATGTCTTCTTCTTGAAATACATCAACCATTTCAATTGGAGGACTTATGTCAACCCCACATACTGATTACCAAAAAGGTTTGAAATACAGAGAAAACAAGATTTTGGATCGCGCAGCTGCAATCCTCGCTAACCGCTACGTTCGAGGTAATGCCCTTTGTAACCCGGATGCAACCAAAGAGTATGTTAGATTCAAACTAGCCAGCGCGGAGCACGAGGTTTTCGCTCTGCTACTGCTTGATAACCAACACCGTGTCATTGAGTTTAAATCACTCTTTAAAGGCACCATTGATTCCGCCAGCATTTATCCGCGCGAGGTCATCAAAAGCGTCTTGGAAGTAAATGCAGCAGCGGTCATTCTGGCGCATAACCACCCTTCCGGTGACCCTTCTCCATCTCAAGCGGATAGGCGTATCACACGCAAGCTCATCGACGCTTTAGCGTTAGTGGATGTCAGGGTGCTTGACCATATCGTTGTAGGAGACAGCAGTGTCTCGTTCGCAGAAAGGGGGTGGCTATGATCAGTACGATTTGTGGTGACGTTTCTTTAGCGCCACAATTGCATCAACAATTGGAGAAGCTATTGAAAGGGCACTCTTTACCTGACAATGCCAAACAGTTACTCCTGACTTGCCGCCAATTAAGCTACTACCGTCATGGCCGAGGCATTCATCCTGTTGAAGTGCAGTTCAAACGCACTGCAAACTCCGAGCTCTGGCAGATTGTCTTCTTTGCCAGCTTTTCTTACCCATTTGAGAGCGCGCTCAACGTTCAGCCTGAACTGTACTTCCACCTTGTCAAGGGATGGTGTTATCAGTCCGATACAGGGGCGGTAAACCTTGAACATCCAGAAGTACTAGACCTTCTTCAGGTATGGATGAAAACGTTCGCTCGACATCTTTCAAGCATGGATTTTGACGAGATCGATTTATCCATCGTAGGAAAGTAAGCCTCTCCCCCCATCACGACACTTCATGACGCAGGTGTGACAAATTACGTCGTATCATTTTCTCTTAAGACATTGATACGACAAGCTTTGTCGCACCTTTTTGATATTGTCATGCCCAACAGAACGAACCTTGTTGAACTGACCATGACGCAACCTAACCAAACTCAGTATCACCTTGAGCTTATCTTGGCGATTTACAACCTTATTCCATACAATAAGAAAGTCACCGCTAGGCAAATTCAAGCTCAACTGTCCCCGCTTGGTTTAGAGCGTTCTCTACGCACTATCCAACGTAATCTGTCCGCTATCTGTGCCATGTTTCCCAATGTCATGGTGGATGATAGAGACAAACCCTTTGGCTACCAAAAAACGAAACTCTGAAGATGAGCACGACAGCTCACGAAGCGGTATTGCTCTACTGGCTTGTCGAGTCAACCAAGCATCACTTGCCTAGCAGCCTTGCTCCACTATTAGATGACTTCCTCTCGAACATTACCCCTGAAGACATCAATCACATTCGAAATCATTGGTCATCCAAAGTGCATGTTATTGGCGCTGTGATGAGAGAAAGTTCCCTACACACCAACGTTGGTGTATTCCAAATTGTTTGTTTGGCTGCTCTCCGGCAACGCCTTATCTCATTAAAGATAAGCGTAGGTGACGACACTCTACGCCTAACTAACGTTCAACCAATAAGTCTCGTACTCCATCACGGAAACCCTCATCTCGTTTGGCGTACACACACGCATACCAAGTTGAACATCTTACCTCTTAGCAACATCCAGGAGGCCGCCATGTCGAGCTTTCGCTTTGAACTTCAAACAGATGCAACTCTGCTCTCGTCTGAAGTTCAAGGATTGTTTGATATCGCTGGCTCTCATCTTGAATTCAACACAAGAGCACCCTCTAAAACTTACTATGGAGAAATAGAATGAACCTATCTAAAACCCTACTTACCATTGCTCTCTTTACAGCCCCTTTCGCCTTAATCGGGTGTGGCGGCTCTTCTGGCGGGAGCGACCATAACGACTACAGTCAGCCGTATCAATTTGGTGGTGCTGTACAGAAAGGTCCTCTACAACCTGGCTCAGTCGTCACCGCCTATGAACTTAACCAAGACTTAGAAAAGACCGATACCTCGTACACCACTCAAATCGAGGACTATGAAGGTAATTACAACATGAATGAGCGGTTCAATACGCCTTATGTCGAGCTCGTTGCACAGGGAGATTACTTTAATGAGCTCACAGGAAAAAGTGATGAGCAGATACGAATGAGCGTTTTTGTCGATATGAACGCGACGACACAAGTGAACTTCAATGTTGCTACAGCGGCCATGAAAGCAAGTATCATGGCAAAGGTACAAGCCGGACAGACCTTTGATGAGGCGGTGCATGAAACCACCTCTGAGCTGCTAAGCCTTTACAGTTATGACCCTGCGCAATGGGCAGATGGTATTAACTTCTATAACGTCAACCTTTCTAACGCTGGCGATACCAGCACTGTGCTGCTCGTTACCTCTGCAAGTACTTTAACCATGGCGACCGAAAACGGACTCACGTTAGAGCAACAAATCGAGAAAATTGGTCAGGTATTGTTAGATCCTAAGTCAGTTCAGTTTGAAGAGATGAAACAAGCACTAACCAAGTACAGCCTCGCGCTATACAAAACTGCAGCGTACGAAAACACTCAGAAGTACTACGCAGACAACGGTCTAGGCTTTGATATTCCACACGTGGATTACTTCATCGACATCGACGGTGACGGCGTGCTACCTAACAAAGACTTACCTGTATTTGCTTATACTTCAGGTGTATCAATTGCTGTAACTGAAGAGTCTGTCGGTCAGGTAGTACCTGTTGGCGCATGGGCTATCGACTACCAAGGTCGTCCTATGACATTCGAAGTGATTGGTGAATTCAAACACGGTGAAATTGCATCGATTGAATACACTGACACTGGCGTTAGTATTTGGTACCGTCTCACAGACGTGAACATCGACGCAACTATCGATGACTGCGTTACCATCAACACGGTAAAACCTGCACCTGCTAACGTCACATACGATGCATGTGTTACTCTAACCAAACCGTAATCTTCAGCAGTTCGTAAAAATAGGAAGCCTAGCTTCCTATTTTTGTCAGACTCACAATGTCATTGTGGAGCAGAACGAAGCGTATTCAGAAAGAATACATCAATAACTAAAAACGTGAGATGGCGTTTACATTTACACTGACACAGACGTAGGGTACTGAGGCCGAGTATCATTAACACTACTGATGTTATCGAAGTCAGTAAACCAGCAGTGTATGACCGTGCTACCGAATGCTGTGTTCTTATCTAGTATACTCCGAATGGCAGATTGAACCTAAGAGGCCATAACGCTCTTCCAGTTATCTCTACACTTATAATCAATCTACAGAGCAATCACATTTCGAAATACTAAACAGATGTGCACATTAATATTCGCTATCATCCCTGGCTAGTTCCAAAGCAACGTTTTCCTTCGCCATAATGCTTCGTTCTGTTTTTGGCAAAATAACTGAGTCTTGTAAAGAGGACCTGGTATTTATTCTCGAAGTCATATTTATTTTGGTCTAAGTAATGCGTACCTTTATAAACAAGTTGAACCAGCCTGTCTATATTATCAACATACTCTCCTAGTGCACTATTCCATGCATCCATAATGAGTCTTGCCAAACTCTCTTCATTATCTTTATAACCGCACTGCCAATATCTATCTTTATTAAAAAATAGGATAAGATGATAGTGGTCATTTGTAGATTTATTCCTTTCCTTACACCACACATATCGTAGTTGACATGGATATACCCTTTTCCCACTCACTTTCATTCTCTTTTCTTGCGCTTTTATTTTTGCCTTCAAGGATTCAAAGAATCGTTTAATGATATTTTTTTGATTAAATGTATTGTTCAAAAACTCATCTCTGCGAAGTATGTCTTTTTCACTATCAGAAACAGGAAGTCTCAAATCCAGTCTTAACGCATAAACTCTCTTATAGTCTTTTAATACTTTAGACATGGTCAATATAATCCGATCTAGATAGTGTGTATTGAGTTCACTGACCGGATAGATAACCTCTAAACCTTTGTAAGTATAAGTCATCATTCATTCTCTTCGGTATTCATCCAAAGATATGAATCACTGTGTTATTTAATACATGATATTTAAGGAGAACATACTAATTCTACTAAGGTAGTAGTGTATAGGATATGAGTACTTCGTTAAGTATGTATATTAACCATACCAACATCCTCTTATCTCTATATTCATTCGACAACGTCCCTATGCGTAGCAATGCCGAATGATTCTCCCGTAGAAGTTTACTCCGAAGTTAGAGAACATCTATTCTGGAAAAGTCGATTTCCTAACGTCACAGGAAACCTATATATTAAAGAAAACGCGCCATTTATATTGGTAGCATATTGATAAAAAAATGTGGTAAAACATAGGCAAAGATTGCTATAAAACAGCAACAACTCACCAAAATACCGCATGCGATATTTTTCATAGTTAACAATAGAGGATAAGTTATGCTACGAGGTGCAGAAAAAATAAAAGCCGAACACATAAGTTCATTCATCGACACCTTAAACATTAGTAAAATACGATATTTTGTTTTGTATTCAAAAGAAAGTAATGCTCTGAATCTAAATGGAGGAGTCTATAATGCGGTAAGGGAGATATTAGGAGAGGATTCATACCTTCCAGTAGACACAGATGGATGTAAGCTTGACAACTTATTAGATGAGGAAAATATAAGAGATTACAAATCAAAAATATTCGATGCATTGTTTGAAAGTTCAAACTTTAGTAAAATCACTGGTGATTTTAACGCATTCTATGAAAATCAAAAATTATCTTCAAAGTTTATCCATAAGTTTTCAATAAAAAAACCTCATTTAGAAGATGAAGCTAGACTGATCTATTGGCTTTGGGGTTACATAAAAAAAGAAAACCAAGAATTCTTTCACTCTTCCCCAACATTATTAGACAAATATAATGACATCATAAGTTACTTATCAGTAATAGATCACTCTCCAGGTTTTGCAATAAAGGAAGTAGAGAAAATCTATTTAATGTATAAAAATAATTTAAATGAAAAAACTGAGGCAATAAAATTTTTAAACAAAGAAAGAAAAAACACTGAGTTCTTGGAATTTAAGAGTGATTTTGTTATAAATGAACTATTTAAAATGGAATTAGAACAAATATCCGACATATTACATGTATTCTCAAATGAAATAAATAATAGATATTATATATGCATAGCTATATTTGATCTAATACACGATGATTTTTTAAGAGAAAATTTAATTTATAGATTAAGTCGTAAATGGTCAGATAAAAAACATAGAGAAAAAATGAAAGAGAAAAACATCATAAAAAAGCAAATCTCTCTAAATAAGGAAATATCTGAAAAGTTATTGAAAATTGAAGACAAATATAGATGTAACAGTAGTGAGACGATAGCTAGACTTATTGAAAATGAATATCATCATTTATTTGATCACTAAGTAAAAAATCAGCAACTGGAAACAATACCATAAAGCATTAGTCAACCGAGGCTAGGTAACCTTTTGAGTTTATGAGGCCGTAACACAAAGTTGGAACTGTAAACAGCACCATGGGAAACTAGAAAGATTCTTTACGTTTATCTGTGGTGCCATAGCGGCGGTACCAATGATTAAAGTTATTTCAAATGCAGCCTTCAAAGCTTCCCTGAGTCGATATTTGCCCTCTTGGATTCAAGTACGAAGTGCGACACCTCTGAACATAAAAACAGTAAGGTGCGATAATCATGAAGTATGCTCCCGCCAAGAAGTAAAAACATGAAATATTCGCACTGATCTGCTCCAGCTAGACTAGACACTTCATTAAGCGACATTTTGTTGTTCAAAGTTAACTGGGCTTAGATACTAAGAGCACTGTGCCTTCTCGTCCGATTATAATCAACCTCTATGTACTCGAAGACTGTTTGGCGCATCTCATCTCTGGTCATGATCGGTTCGTATTGAATGGCTTCCACTTTCATCGAATGGAAGAAGCTCTCAACACAAGCATTGACGCTCCTATGTCAAGCCAGTTTAGCTAAATCTTTTAGGATTAGCGGAAATAGCTCTCTCGCTATATAGCGCTTTAAGTTGCGAGTTATTTCTTTGGTTGATAATCCTTCAGCCGTTCTCCGTATAACATAGTCTTTCGTTCTGGGATCACTACGCATTCTTACCATCGCTACCGTCCAGAGAGCGTTATTTGCACTCCGACAGCCTCCTCGATTCAATCTATGACGAGTTGTTTTACCCGAAGATGCAGGAATCGGATTAACTCCACATAATGCAGCAAACGATGACTCCTTCCTTAATCGATTTGCGTTGTCTCCAGCTGCAACCAGAAGTGTAGCTGCTACATTTGCACCAACACCAAACCTTGATACAAGGCTTTGAGCTGTGTTTAAGGTTAGCTTTTTAACACCTTTTCGAGCGCTTTTATTTGTTCGTTTAGGAAGCTCCACCGCTGTGCCAGTAATACAAGAGAGATCATTAACGGTTCGCTGCTGTTTGAACATCGAGTTAAGCATGCCGTTGCGCACGATCCTGGTTTTGGAAGATAAAGGGATTGTTTTAGCTCGTCTGGGCCTGATACAAGAAGTGCTCGAATTTGATTCATTGCCTGAGTTCTTGCTTTGACAGCACTGTTGCGAGTCACGAGTAGGCTTCGCAGTGATTCAACGGGCCCTGTATGGCTTTTAGGAATAACTTTAGCCTCACCAGATAATACGCTTCTAGCCGCATTCTCTGAATCCAAACCGTCTGTTGTTTTGCCTTTTAGGCGTCTCTCCATCCGATTTGGCCGCATAACTTCATATACGTCAATACCGTTTTTGATCAGAAACTTTGTCAGTTCAGCGCCATAGCTGCCCGTACCTTCTATTCCTGATTTTTGAAGGAACCCATAAGATTTACACCATGCCAAGAGTTCACGATAACCTGAAAGATTAGCACTAAATGCTTTACTCTTAACAACTTGACCAAGCTCATTGATAAGTGTTGCAACATGAAGCTCTAGATGAGTATCTACGCCGAGATACAATTTATAGCGGGGATCGTCACTGTTCATCTAAACACTCTCCTGTGTGAATCGCCCAGCAGGACGGGACACTGGAGGTGCAGTACAAAGCTCCTATTAGGTCACAACTGAGTCGATAGAATTAAACAGACTCTTTGAACGACAGGTCAACACAAAGACATTTCAGTCAATCCCAGCACGGGTCAGTACAAACAGTCTGTATTTATATTCTAATCCCAGTGTCCCAGCAGTTGACTTTCCTACTCATACTTTGTTTTAGATTATAAGCTGTTATGCGGTCTCGATAATCTTTCGAGCAATACTGGCTACCACGATCACTATGAACAATAACTTCCTCTGAAAACCCCGACGGAACAGAGCCATTGATAATTCATCGCAGACCAGTGTTGCCGTCATCCTCGTATCCACCGATTACTTGTCGGAGTAAAGGTCAATGATCACTGCCAAATTCAGCCAGCCTTCGTTTGTGGCAAGATATGTGATATCTCCCGCCCATTTCTGATTCGGGGCCGTTGCATTAAAGTTCTGAGCTACAGGCATCTTATGCTTGCTGTCCGTTGTACACTTAAACTTGCGTGCCGCTTTCGGCGTTAAATCCTGACGCTTCATACTAGCTGCAATGGTTTTAACATTATGGCAATCACCGTTCTCAGCCAGTTCTTTCTGGATGCGTCTTGAACCATCTCGACCTTTACTGTTGTCAAAAGCGTCTTTGACCTTTGTATCAAGCTCTTGCCGAGTTATCTCGCACTGGATGCCCTTGTGGCGATGCTGAATCCAATAATAAAACCCACTTCGAGAAACCCTGAACACCTTAGCCATGCGGACAACACTGAAGCACAGCAAGTGTTCGAGCATAAATTCATAGCCATCTACTTTAGATTTTTCGCGAAGTAGGTGGCGGCCTTTTTTACGATATCTAGCTCTTCTGCTTGTTCTGCCAACTGCCTTTTGAGCTTGGCTACTTCAGCGGCTAGCTCTTGTTCTCGCTGACTGGTTGTGGTGTCTTTCTTTACAGCCTTACGCCAACCGTAGATCTGAGACTCATGTAAGGAGAGCTGTCTTGCTGCCGCGGCGACTCCCACTTTCTCAGCTAGCTTCAGAGCTTCGGCTTTAAATTCAGGAGAATGGATAATACGTTTCTTGTTGTTTGTCATGGTTCACCTCGTTAGTGATTGTACTCACTTAACTCAGTGTCCAAAACTGCTGGTGCGGATTAGTTCTCTGAAAAGCTATTTTCATTAGTTCAAATTTGACGAAAGTTACTTCGTATATATCCAGCACTTTTTAAGTGTTAAAATGATGAGATCAATGCTGCTGTGGCTACAGGTTGCCGGTGTTTTACCTTTGGGCCCCCCAAATCTAATTTAATCACTTGGTACCCCACCTGATACCCCACCAGCTTAACCATAAAACTAAAAGGTATATTTTTCATATGGTTAACAATAATATTCAATGGTTTCCGGGCCACATGCACAAAGCACGTAAAGAGATCGAAGAAGCGATTCCACAAGTGGATGTGATCATCGAAGTACTGGATGCTCGTATTCCTTTCAGTAGTGAAAACCCTTTGATTTCTCAAATTCGTGGCGATAAGCCTGTCGTTAAAGTGTTGAATAAGCGAGACTTAGCCGACCCAGAATTAACCCAACTCTGGATTGAACACTTAGAGCAAGAGCAAAACGTGAAAGCGATGGCGATCACCACTTCCGAGCCTCAAGAAGTTCATCGCATTATGGAACTTTGCCGAAAGCTCGCCCCACACCGTGAAGAAGTTGGTAAAAACATTCGCACCATGATCATGGGTATACCAAATGTGGGTAAATCCACGATCATCAATACGCTAGCGGGCCGAACCATTGCCGTAACCGGCAACCAGCCTGCTGTAACGCGTCGCCAGCAACGCATCAACCTACAAAACGGCATTGTACTGTCTGATACTCCAGGGATTTTGTGGCCAAAAGTGGAAAATCCACATAGTGGTTTCCGTCTCGCGGCGACCGGCGCAGTAAAAGATACTGCGATGGAGTATGACGAGGTTGCGTTCTACACCATTGAGTATCTCGCCGCTCACTATGCTGACAAACTCAAAGAACGTTACCAAATCGAAGAGCTACCAGAATCCGATATAGAGATCATGGAAGAAATTGGTCGCCGCCGCGGCGCATTGCGCTCAGGTGGACGTGTTGACCTACACAAAGTATCGGAGATTTTGTTACACGAGCTTCGACAAGGCACTCTGGGGCAAATCACACTAGAACGCCCAGAAATGATTACTCAAGAGTTGATTGAAGTTGAAATTGAAGCCGCTCGTAAAGAAGAAGAAAAAGCAAAACGCAAAGAAGACCGCCGCAAGCGATACCTTCGTAACAAGCGATAAACTAACGCTGTTACATTAAAATCGAACCACGGCAATGTATACTGGCTTCATCTTTGTGGTAATTTTGAATACTAAGGCGCGATTTTCGCGTCTTTTTTTCGCTCTCTCAAACTCAAATCTCCCCCCTTTTCAAACCGAATACTACTCATGACTCCATTGTGCATAAAACAAAGAAAGCACCTGAAACTCAACGTTGTTATTTAAATAACAACGCGTGTAGAGCCCGGCCCCTTAAGGAATTACAGCCCACATCCAACCCTCAAATTCTGAGTTTGCAAGGCCTCGCAAACTTGTGCAACTAGGTTAGTGCAACTCTCCTCAAAATCCGCAATATGAATATTCGTCAGCGCTGGCGTTTTTTCCATATGACGAAGAGATTTATTATGAGTGAAGCAACACAAACAAAACCACTTCCTTCCTTTATCGAAGAACGCCTAGATTTTCATATTCAAGATCTAATCGAACCAAATGAGAACCAAAAGCACCTTGTTCTTGGCAAACGTCCGCCCTGTAATGCCGTTGTAATGCAGAGCAACGACTACCTTGCACTATCACACAATAAAGAGATTCAAAATGCACATCGCAATGCCATTATTCAGCACGATGATAACGTAGTAATGTCTGCGATTTTCTTGCAAGATGATGAGTCAAAGCCGGAGTTTGAAACTCAACTTGCACGCTTCGTTGGCATGCCAAGCTGCTTACTTTCACAATCCGGCTGGGCAGCTAATGTCGGCTTGCTACAGACCATTTGTGCACCAAACATCCCGGTATACATTGACTTCTTCGCGCATATGTCTTTGTGGGAAGGTGCACGTATTGCGGGGGCGCAAATTCATCCTTTCATGCACAACAATACAAACCATTTACGAAAACAGATTAAGCGCCATGGCGCTGGTGTGATTGTCGTGGATTCGGTTTACAGCACCATCGGAACACTGGCTCCTTTACGTGATATTTGCGAAATAGCACAAGAGCTTGACTGCGGTTTAGTCGTGGATGAATCGCACTCTTTAGGTACGCACGGCCCACAAGGTGCAGGGCTGCTGAAATCACTCAACTTAACCCACATGGTGGACTTTGTTACCGTCAGTCTCGCGAAGACTTTTGCTTATCGTGCAGGTGCGATTTTAGGTCCAGAAAAATTAGCCAAGACACTTCCATTTATCGCGTATCCAGCGATTTTCAGCTCAACGGTACTACCTCAAGAAATCGTTCGTTTAGAAAAAACTCTAGACGTTATTAAAAAAGCCGATGATAAACGAAAGGTTCTGTTTAAACGTGCTAAAGCGCTGACCATTGGGTTAAAACGAATTGGATTCACCATCCGTAGTGAGTCTCAAATTGTCGCGCTGGAATGCGGGAATGAAAGAAATACTGAGCGAGTTCGTGACTTTCTAGAAGAAAAAGACGTGTTTGGCGCCGTTTTCTGTCGCCCAGCCACAGGCAAAAACAAAAATATCATTCGCTTTTCGATAAATGCCGATATGACCGAAGCGGATGTCGAACACGTACTGACCGTATGCCAACAAGCGTTTGTTCATCCTGACCTTGAGTTTGTTTGATTCATAGTCGGTGTTAACACGTAAATAAATAAGAGCTCAGGTATTTGCTGAGCTCTTATACCGCGCTAAATAACGGCAGGATAAATATGATGTAGCAACACTTAAATCCAGTTTGCAATCTTATCAAATAAACGATTTTTATCCGCAGGTTTAACAATAAAATCAGACATGCCAGAAGTCCCTATTTTATCTAATGTTACCTGTGAACTATCCCCGGTATGAGCGATAATTGGTATCGACGCATAATGCTTGCCTGAACTTCGGATCCGTTTTGATGCTTCAACACCATCCATAATTGGCATTTCTATATCCATCAGAATTAAGTCAATATTCTCTTGTTCTAATGTATCAAGCGCCTGCTGTCCATCTTCTCTCTGAACAACCTCAAAACCCTGCTTTTCGAGTAACAACGCGGTAAACTTACGAAGAGATTCATTATCATCCACAACCATAATGGTACGTTTGTTTGATGCGTCTAATGGCACTAACAACGTTGGCGTCGAGACATAATTTGAATTATACAGCAGGCGATCAATGGCAAGCTTAGTATTGAGCAGCCAAGCTTGAGTCTCCATCCAAATTGGTTCATAAGCCGCTTTACGAGCCCTTTGAACCGGGTGCTGTTGAAAGAGGTAGACAATACGAGCTTCAGTAAAAGATAAGAGAGACTCGATACGGTCCAAATGGTTTGCTCTCGCGTCTAAACTCTCTAAATCTATAAAAATCAGATCAAATTCGAACTCATACTCTTTCTTTTTGAGCATCTGGTTCAGATCTAAAATTGTCAGTTCAAATCCCATAAACCGGCTGGTATCTGTCATTTTTGACACGATAACATTTTGATTTGTAACAGTAAGAATGGTCTTGAATTTAGTCAGTTCATTTTTTATTTCCGTCACCACTTCTGAATGAATTGAAGGAAACGTCAAAGTAAACTGAGACCATTCGCCCTGCTGAGATTGGCATTCAATATTACCACCAAAAGAGCGCATTACTTTTTTACAAAATGGCAAACCGAGCCCATAGCTGCCTGATTTTCCGGTGGTGTAAAAGTCATGGAAAATACTACGCAATACAGCTGGCTCAATGCCCGCACCATTATCTGTCACAACAATTTGATTCGAACGTTTGTTACCGTTCATGGATACATGAATGTGAAACTCTTCAGAAGTACGATGATGAAAAGCGTTCTTGAAAAGGTTGTACATGACGTATTTCAACAGTGTATCGCTACCGAAGAAATCAAACTCATTTCTCGCATCAAGAGAGATGGAGGAACGATCTGTCGCGCGTTTGTAGCTAAAACTCTCTATCGCCTTTTCAACCACGGCTTGCGCCGAGTGTTTTTTAAAAGTCGAGCGAGATACGCGGTTTTCATCAATGGAAGTTAGCAGTAAATCTATGGTCTCATTTCCGGACTGGATGATTTTCATGGCATCTTCGCTGACTTCACGCAACAACGTAACGTCTTCCCAACTCATTTGGTACGGTTCTTTCTCTAACGCTTTCTTATTCGGCAAAATAGACTGGATGACATCAATCGAGGTGCAAAGACCACTCAGGGGGTTACGCATCTCATGGGCAATGCCGGCACCAAATGATTTAGCGAGTGAAACTTTCGCTTCATGCTCCACTTGGTTTCTAAAATAGAATAAATTGCCAAACACATAGATGAAAAAAAAGATGGGGACATGCGTCCAATCCATGGTTAAGTCAAGGTAAAACCCTTTCGAAACCCAAGCGAAAAACGTCGCCAGCCCAACCCCTACAAAAGTCTGAGCAAACATAACTCTAGTGACATGAACCAAAAGAATATGAAGAAAAATAGCAGACATGAATGACATCACCCAAACATTGGACCAATCATTCATCAGAAGCATATAGAAGAAAAAAAACGGTAAACAAGCCGTAATAGCAACTTGGTAATAAAGGTGGATATACTGTCGCCATCTTGCCGACAGACGGTTTCTCACAATGATCCCAAAGAACAATAACGAGCAAAACAATCTTAACGGCAAATTTTCATAAGCCTGTGGGAAGATAAACTCCCAAACAACATAGTAAAATGGAAAGCCAAGAAATCCCATCCAACCGACGAGCGTCAGGTTTGGTTCGGCATACTGGTAAACCTTACGTATCGCATCCATATTATTTATCTTGCCTACTCCACCTTAATGCTACAACCGTGTGATTTGCATTCATTCTTAGCATTTTATTATCTAGTAATGATGTCTTACTTACCCTCATGATCAGCGCGAAACTCATCAAATAATTCACGGTGCTTACCTTTTATTTCAACTATTTATGATTGATTAAATCGTTTAGGACTTACAATAATCTAGCATAGTTGCATATGCTTAGTGTCATTTTGCGAGTATCGCGTCGCATAAGAAAGCAGCGATGGGAGGTTACTCTCATTTGGCTTTGGAAGTGCTTACCTTCTAGCAGATTTAAAAATCTTTAGCTATAAGTTCAACTTGGCAAATGTATTCATTTGGCACAAAAAAGAGCAACGTTTACGCTGCTCTTGTCGTATTCACTCAATTCGATTGTCTACGAGTAAATAACGTTTTCTTCTATACCACTCACGAGCGATTGCGCATTTTTCCAGCGAAACACTTTTTCCAAGACTTCTGTTCCGCCAGGCGCGAGCCAAGTACGCTCTTGACACTCTTGGCCACCGATGCGTCGATAGAATTCGACAGCAGACATATTTTTCGACACGACTTCTAAGTATAGGCCGGTGTCCTGAAAGTACTGTTGTTGCCACTCTGCCACAGCAAGTAACAGTTGCTTTCCGATACCACGGCTACGATAGCTATCATCGACATGCAGCGCATCAATAAACGTCCCACGCTCAAAATCATGATTGCCAAACACACAAACCACCCCAATTAAAAGGTCGCCTTCTTCTGCAAGAACAATATGTTGATTGAACGGTGGATTGGTTAGGCGGGTTTGCCAAATCAGTAACTTATCACCAACCGCCTCGGTATCTAGATAGTTATCACTTAGGATACCTCGATAATGACGTTTCCAACTATCCGCATGTAGATGCGCAATACGCTCATAATCCTTATATTCCGCTAATCGTAAATCCATTACGTATTCCTATTTTCTTACATTTTTGCTGGTTTATAGATTCTCGGCATATTTCACTCTTATAAACCTTATTTATTGGCAGACTTTATACGCTTTACGCCAGAGATCATTTTTTAATACTACTCATTATTCAATTAAAAGCAAAATCTCCCATTAAGATTACCGATTCACTTCAATAAGAATTATCACATTTGTCTAACTTTAATTTGACTTACAACTGTACGCTGATATTCTAGCGTACAGTTGTAAGCCCAAAGTTAGGAACACATTGTGACTCCAAATAAACCACCTCTTATCTGGCTGAATGTATTGGTTTTTTCTGCCAGCTTCATTCTTGCACTCATCGTAACCCCTTGGTATGCCTATCATTACAGCTTGGGTTGGGAACACTTAGTCTGGGGCGTTATCGCCTTTAGTTTCACCAATCTATCGATTACTGCGGGGTATCATCGTCTCTGGAGTCACAAAACTTACGAAGCTCATCCAATGCTTCGTTATCTATTCGCGATTGGTGGGGCATTTTCACTGCAAAATAGTGCCTTACACTGGTCTTCGGATCATCGAGTACACCATAAGCATGTCGATAACAATCAGAAAGATCCCTATTCGGCTAAACGAGGCTTTTGGTATTCACATATAGGCTGGATGTTGCGTGACCACAACAACTCAAAAGAAAACGAATACACTAACTGCCGTGATCTTAAACGTGACAAAGTCGTAATGTGGCAACATAAATACTATGTGCCGCTCGCACTCGTAACGAACATCGGCTTTCCCGTCGCTCTTGGCTTTATATATGGTGATATCTGGGGAATGCTGTTAGTGGTTGGGGCCGCTCGCTTGTTTTTGAGTCACCATACAACTTTCTTCATAAACTCTCTGGCACATGTTTGGGGTAAACAGACTTTCACAGATAAGAACACGGCGCGAGACAACGGAATTTTAGCGTTTTTTACTTTTGGTGAGGGCTACCATAATTTCCACCACATTTTTGAGAATGATTATCGCAACGGCGTGTATTGGTGGCATTATGATCCTACAAAATGGTTAATCAAACTGTGCTCTTGGTTAGGGCTGGCCTGTAATCTCCGAACAACTCCTACGTTTAGAATCGAAAAAGCGCGTGCAGCGCAGCTGTTGAAAAAAGCAAAAGAGAAACTGGAGCGAAAACCAAATACTCAAACGATCCTCGATCAGCTTCAGCAAGAGTTTGATGCCTTGGTACATCACATGCAGGAGTATTATGAAGTGCGCAAAGAAGTATTAGGAGAAAAAACCGCAAGTGTGGTTAAAAGGTACGAATGTTCGATAACAAAATTGAAGTATCAACAGATAAAAACAGAGTTTGAACGACAACAACGCAGTTGGAACCTCATGATCCGCCGATACGCCTAGAACCAGATATTACCCAAAGATCCCGCTCCGCTTCGGTGGAGCTTTTTGTTTGACAAAGCGGTTCCTCCTCTTTCTTAACCGAATGAACACTTTTCCTTATTTTGAATAAATCTGCTTATTATTTACTCAAAATCGACTCGTATTTTCCTTCCATTAAACTGAATAAAACCAGCACATAACACTTACAAAACCAAATTCCAACAATACAATCTAACGAATTTTATTATTAAATCATTATTTGTCTTAGATCATGCTTGCCCTATATTTACCTCGTGCCACAGATGATAATTCTGTAAATTCCATGTCATAAACTGAAATCGTTTCTTTCTTTTTTTCATAACATCTGGAGCCCCTATGTTAGAACTCTTAATTGGCTTAGTAGTCACCATTGCGGTTGGTTATTTCATTGTCAAAGGCTATAAAGCGACTGGCGTGCTTTTGACTGCTGGTATTGGTTTGCTGCTTATGACGGGAGTGTTGGGACACGATATTCTGCCATCGAAAGTGGCCTCTACTGGTAATATGGTGACGGACTCGTTGGAATATGTGAAATATATGCTTCAATACCGAGGCGGCGGCTTGGGTATGCAGATCATGTTATTGTGTGGCTTCGCTTCTTACATGACTCATATTGGCGCCAACAATGTCGTGGTCAAACAGTTCTCTAAACCGCTGTCTGTTATCAAGTCTCCTTATGTCCTTTTGGTAGCGGCTTACATTGTGGCCTGTTTGATGTCTCTCGCAGTAAGTTCTGCGACGGGTCTTGGCGTTCTATTGATGGCGACGCTATTTCCAATGATGGTCGCGATGGGCATTTCTCGCCCAGCAGCAGTGGCAGTATGTGCATCTCCAGCAGCGATAATTCTCTCTCCAACATCCGGTGACGTGGTCATTGCGGCAGAAAAGTCTGGGCTTGCTCTTGACGTTTTTGCAGTACAAACCGTTTTACCCGTTTCTATTTCTGCGATCATAGTGATGGCGGTCGCAGCTTTCTTCTGGAACAAATACCTCGATAAAAAAGAAAATACACCAATGGAAAAAATCGACGTGTCAGAAATAAAAGCAGATGCCCCTGCGTTTTATGCCGCACTGCCATTTTTACCGATCATCGGTGTGTTCTTATTCAATGGCCGCACCATTCCTGGCCTAAGCCTAGATATCTATACGATCGTTGTAGGCTCAATATTTATTGGGGCGCTTATCCACTATGTGGTGAATAAATTTGATGGTAGAAAATCACTGGAAGACTTAGATTCATGCTATGCGGGTATGGCAGAAGCCTTTAAAGGCGTGGTCATGCTGTTGGTTGCAGCAGGCGTTTTCGCACAAGGTTTGATGTCAATCGGCGCTATTGATAACCTGCTTCACTTGGCAGACAATGCAGGCGCTGGCGGTATTGCATTGATGCTAATTCTTACAGCGTTAACCGTAGCAGCGGCTATCGCTACGGGCTCTGGTAATGCGCCATTCTACGCATTTGTTGAACTTGCGCCTTCTTTGGCCGCTAAAATGGGCCTTAACCCAGCGTTCTTAATCATTCCAATGCTTCAAGCATCCAACCTAGGCCGTACCATATCTCCTGTATCTGGTGTAATCGTGGCGACTTCTGGTATGGCAAAAATCAGCCCGTTTGAAGTCGTTAAGCGTACATCCGTTCCTGTGCTAGCCGGTCTTATCACTGTGATCATTGGTACTGTGATTCTTGTTCCGATGAGCGCATAGTCACCTCATTGTTAACTTCAAGCATCTGACTTCCTTGAAAGTTTCATGAGTATCTAAACGCCTGAACTTAGTGGCTATAAAGAAAAACGCCAGCATGAATGCTGGCGTTTTTTCTTTTGGGTTTTATTTGGCTTATGCCGACTTGAATTGCTCTGGAATCGATGTAATACGATCACGGTAGCTAAACCACAAATAAGTTACCACTAAGGAAAAAAACAAGTAAGAAAGCGCAAAAATGATTGGCGAAGTGATCAACTCAGCTGACATGCCCCACATCACACCAACGATGGTAATCGATAATTTAGATAACATGCCGCACATTAACAAGAACAAAGCAAGTTGAGGAAAACGCGAGCTACGAAACGTAAAGAAGTAACAGCTACCTACTGCTAACGAAGCAATAAATAGACCTAACATAAAGGAATGGATGTGCTCTGCAGATGCAACACCAGCAGAAACAGAAGCCATGAGTAATAGGAACAATTTCATCAGTCACCTCATAACAAATTTTGAAAGTATCCATTCATAAATGAAAACTCATTTTTCACTTCATTTTGCTCATCTGATTGACAATTACAAGCACATTCACCACTCACTTTGCGTACAAACCATTCACTTTAGACTAGCCATTACAAAAAGGTAACAAATCTAATTTTCTTGTCCCTTCACATCCGGCACTTACATGCAAGTTCAACTACCCAACTCATTTTGCTACAAAAAATTAACACCTCAATATTTTAAAACTTTTTATATAAAATGTGAGCATGCATCTAACTGCACTGACTTCGCTGTTTGTATTTCGTTTTTTAGGATCAGAAATAAAGAACATTACTTTGAGTTAGCATCTTATCTACATTTTAAACCATACCGTTACAACCACTTTAAATATTTCAAATTATTTTTATCCGTCGCGGTAAAAAGAGATTCCAATCACATATTTATTGGTTATAATCCGCGCCAATTACGTTATGCGTTGAAAAGTGCAAACTAATTTTGAGAAAACGTATCTTTAAACCAAACCTCTTTGCCTTTGAGCCAAGAGGCAACACTGAGAATAAAAATGAGCAAGATTGATAAAGCAATGCGCATCCTGCTTGCAGGGTTCTGCATCAACCTTTGTCTTGGCATCCTGTATGCTTGGAGTGTATTCAATAAGGCATTGGTAACTGAATCAGGCTGGAGTGCTGCAGAAGCTTCTGCACCTTACGCAACTGCAACCATCACTTTCTCTGTCTGTCTTCTTGTTGCAGGTATTCTTCAAGACCGTATGGGTCCACGTTTGATTCTTATCCTAGGCACGGTTTTAACAGGCTTAGGCATGATCGCGTCAGGCTTTGTTAACACACCAATGATGCTAAACATCACGTTTGGTGTAATGACGGGAGCAGGTATCGGTTTTGGTTACGCATGTCTATCACCTTCTGCAATGAAGTGGTTCCATACATCTAAGAAAGGCATGGTTAACGGCATCATCGCGGCTGGTTTTGGCCTAGCCGCTATCTATCTAGCCCCCGTGACGTCTTCGCTAATCGATAGCATGGGCATCCAGTCCAGTTTTATGGTTCTTGGTGTAGGTATCCTTGCGATTGCCGTACCTTTAGCAGCAACCATCAATAACCCACCAGCCGATTACACGCCAGCAGAACCTAAAGTAAAAGAAGGTCAAGCACCTAAAGCGTTGAAAAAATCTGACGATCTCACTTGGAAAGCAATGCTGAAAACGCCTCAGTTCTACTCGTTGTGGATCATGTACGCGTTTGCTGCCTCTGTAGGCCTAATGATCATCGGTAACATCACAACAATCGCTAGCGTTCAAGCTAATTTGCCAAACGCGGTTTACTTAGCGTCTATCCTTGCTGTATTCAACTCAGGCGGCCGTGTGGCGGCAGGTATGCTTGCAGACAAGATCGGCGGTGTTCGTACACTGCTCCTCGCTTTTGTTCTACAAGGCGTAAACATGGTGCTGTTCGCAACATTCGATTCGGAGTTCACGTTGATCATCGGTACAGCAATCGCAGCCGTTGGTTATGGCACACTTCTCGCGGTATTCCCGACTCTGACGGCTGAGTTCTACGGTCTGAAAAACTATGGAACTAACTATGGCGTGCTTTATACGGCATGGGGTATCGGTGGCGCAATCGGCGCCGCAGTGGTTGGTTTTTCAATGACGAGCGGCGAGGGTTATACCCTAGCTTACACTGTTTCAGCAGTTATGATGGCAGTATGTATCGTACTGGCTTTCGTCACTAAACCACTGACCGAAACGAAACTCGCACAGCTGAAAAACGCATAATTGCGAATTGATTTGACAACAAAAAGGCTTAATCTACGGGTTAAGCCTTTTTTGTTACGTCGTTTATGAAAAGCTCTATCGAACTCGCCCCAGATGACTATTTAAAGAACTTCTTCAAATTGCCCTGCCACGCAAATGCCGTGGTATCGCGTTCTGCTTACAGAAGAAGAGCATATTCTCTGGCTATAGTGGAAAACTCCCCTCGCTTTAGTGCGCGACGCATGGACAGTTTTCAGGCAGCACTAACCTCAAGCTCTTTGACTGTATTTCAAATCGTATTTTTCTTGAGTGATATGGTTCACCATCCAAGTTAAGAGGTAATGGACTCGGGAAATCAATCTCTAACCTGCTTGCACGGGTATGTTTTACAAATTCGCCCTTTTCGCTAGGGTTGTTGACCTCTTCAATAACTTTAGGTAATTCATGTGGCAAAAAAGGACGCACTAAAGTTACATCCATCATACCATCATCAATCATCGCTTGAGAGGCGAGCTCTTGCCCTCCCCCAGCTAAACGCCCGTTACAAAAAGCCCCAAGTAACATTTCACCCTGATAGGTTTCACCTTCAATCGTAATGGTTCCATCATAGGGTTTAAATCCGAGTGCTTTTACCACACCAGTAAGTGTATAAGCCCCGCCACCTAAAAAGTTTTTAAGTTCGACTGGCGTTTCTGCTGTAACTTCAGCCCCAAAACCTGCAGTCGCCACATTAATGAAATAACGATCATTCGCTTTGACACAATCCACTAAGACCGATTGTCCATTTACGGCTAGCGCTAAAGATTCCCCGATAGCAACAGGCACTCGATTCGCTGTTGCAAAGTCATTTGCCGTCCCAAGCGGAATAATGGCTAACTCTGGACGCTGATCTTCATCAACCCACATCAGTGCCGAAACCGCCTCATTGACCGTTCCATCCCCACCTGCAATCACGATACGCGTAATGCCTTCATTGACGGCTTCTTTTACCAAACGCGGCATGTCTTGAGGCTCCCAAGTCACTCGAACTTGCATGTCGACGCCTTGTTCTCTCATTTTCATGATTGCGTTTCTTAACTCCGGATTACCCGCTTTTTTACCGTTAAGAATTGCACGTATTGTCTTCACCATTGAGCTCCCTATTTGTTGGTGGCTTGTCTTGCTTAATTTTAGCTCGCGACTGCTAGGCGCTGTCGTTTGTAAAACTAAAATGACATATCGCTCAGAGTTGATATATTTTTCGACAAATGACATCAATAAAGATTTAACATGATAGAGGTTGCTGAACAAGTTGGTCATCGGATCAGGTTTAAGAAATCGCTCGATTAAACCAGCGATATTGGCCGATCAGAAACCCAAATAACCTCAAGGATGGACTATGTGGGTTTGGCAATTCAGATCTATTATTCACAGAGCTCTCTTGTTCAACCGCAACTTAATAATATTCACCATATGAACAATCGTGCAAATCGGAAATGCTGTAGTTTTTCAGTGAATTGATCTTAAAGTTAAACACCACTTCTTTGCATACCACCCCTTCACGGTTGGTATAGGTGATAAAACCTTCACTATAAGCGCGCTTTCCATCAGACGACTTAACGTCAGCAACAAGCTCCAAGTAGCCCTGGTGAGCCTCTACGCGATTCATCATCTCAAACACATCAACCCACTCTTCGCGATTTGCCATTTGTATCAACATGGATTTGGCTTGTGTTTCCAACTGCTTCGGGTAAACGTGATAACGGTTGTAAGCAAAATATGCGCACACCACTACTAACACCAGTACAAATGAGGTTGTTCTTGTCATGCAAGCGGCCTCTTCTTGTTATACAAAACTCTGCTTCGTTAATTTATTATAGGAAGCGGGCAAAGTTTAGGTTATGGGACTTACCCAAATAACAGAGGATCGTCAGAGAGCGTCAATTCTATGAAAAGCTCATCACAAATTTTAACCATGTAACAACATCGACCATACGCATGAGTTTAATCAGTACGGACCGCTACCTGTGTTGACCATTCGATGATCAGATCTGCCCCGCAAAGCGACGATTCACTATTCAGTCCGTTTTTTCTGAGAAGGGGTCAACCATGAGATAAAAATGTGGCGATGGCAAAACGATGACACTCATAACCCATTGGCAAACAATATAAAAGCCGAGTGAGTGCAAGATAGGGTAAACACAATAAGGGCGGAAATCGAAGTCAGATTTCCGCCCTTCAAATACAATCAAATTATCTAGCCAGCCGCCGTCGTCTCATTGATTTCAACTTTCACCGCTGCGACTTTGAACTCAGGAATTTTCGCATGAGGGTCCGTCGCTGTGGTCGTCAAGCGGTTTACTGGAGACTCTACAAAATGGAATGGGATGAACACCACCCCTTTTTGCATTCGTTTGGTCACAAACGCATCGATGTCGATACTGCCACGTCGGGTCGACACTTTCAGACGTTGACCATTACGGATACCAATCGCTTCCGCATCTTCAACACTGATCATCGCTCTTGGTCCTGCAAGGTTATCCAGCCCTTTTGTTTTACGCGTCATCGTGCCAGTGTGGAATTGCTCTAACACACGCCCGGTTGTGAGTACTAGCGGATATTCTTCATCTGGTAGCTCAGCCGCATAACGGAACGGAATGCCCACCATTTGCCCTTTGCCACGGGTAAATTGGGTTTGGTGCATGATACGCGTACCATTCGGATTATTCTTATTACTTGGCCACTGAACACCGTTTGGCGTAATCGCCCCCCAACGTAAACCAGCGTACTGAGGTGTTAAACGGGCAATCTCACTAGTGATGTCCGACACACCTTGGTAGCGCCAATCACTGCCCATTGCATTGGCGATTTCTTGGATGATCCACCAATCTTCCTTCGCCTCGCCCGGCGCAATAACCGCAGCATTGACACGTTGTACACGACGTTCAGTATTGGTGAAATGCCCTGATTTTTCTGCGAACGAACAAGAAGGTAGAACTACATCCGCATACTGAGCGGTCTCGGTAAGAAAGATATCTTGAACCACAAGGAAGTCCAATGCTTCTAACCCTTCGATGACATGCGCTTGGTTCGGATCGCTCAACACTGGGTTTTCCCCCATGATGTACATAGTGCGAACTTCGCGCTTGCACGCCGCATCTATGATCTCTGTCAGGGTAAGCCCTTGCTCAGAAGACAAATTCGGTGCATTCCACTCAATAGCAAACTTCTGACGAACCATCGGGTTATACACTTTTTGATAGCCCGGATAACAGTTTGGCAACGCGCCCATATCACACGCACCTTGTACGTTTGATTGGCCGCGTAACGGATTAATCCCGCCCCCTTCAATACCGATGTTGCCACACAGCAACTGAAGGTTCGCTATCGAACGCACGTTGTCGTGACCAGTGATATGCTGGGTAATCCCCATCGAGTAATACACCGCGGTCCGTTTCGCCGTGCCAATCATGCGCGCCATGGCGAAAATATCGTCCGCCTTAACCCCTGTGACGAGCTCGACTTTATCCAAGCTATATGCTGGCGACATGACCTCTTGAAGTAAGGTGTCAAAGCCGTCTACACGCTCTTCTATGTACTCTTGGTCATACCAACCGTTTTTGATGATCTGCTGCATTACACCGTTGAGCAACATGACATCCGTACCAGGGCGATGCGCTAAGTACAGTTCCGCATGCTCAGCCATATCGACACGTTTCGGATCAGCGACAATCAAGCGCGCGCCGTGGTGACGAATCGCTTGTTTGATATGAGAGGCGATGATCGGGTGCGCAGAAGTGGTGTCCGAGCCAATAATAAAGATCACATCCGAATGCTTGATGCTCGGAATGTCGTTGGTCATGGCGCCGCTACCCAGTGATGCCTCCAGCCCAGTGACACTTGAAGCGTGACACAAGCGTGCACAGTGGTCGACGTTGTTAGTGCCTAGCTCGCGACGTATAAATTTCTGGAACACGTAGTTATCTTCGTTGGTCGTTTTCGCTGAGGAGAACCCCGCCAACGCATTACTGCCAAAATCTTGTTTGGTAGCAATAAACTTCGAAGCGATCAATTGAATCGCTTCTTTCCAACTGGCAGGTTGTAGCCATCCGTCTTTGCGAATGAGTGGCGTGGTCAAACGCTCTTGACTGCCGACAAAATCAAAGCCAAAGCGGCCTTTCACACATAGCATGCCTTGGTTCACGGGCGAATCCGCACCTTTCACGTAACGGATTTCGTTCTCTTGTTCGTCGACAAACATGGTCAACTTACAGCCCACGCCACAGTACGTACAAATGGTGTCCACGGCTTTCAAATGCTCGATTCGACCTTGAGAACGGTCGCGGCTATCCACCATCGCACCAGTCGGACACGCTTGAACGCACGCCCCACACTGCACGCATTTTGAGTCACCCATCAAGGTTAAACCACGGTAGCTAGCGCCTTTCTCATCGGAGCGAAATCGAGGGCGATCATCGGGCCTTAACGCGGGACGGCCCTGTTTATCCGAGACAAAGCTCAACACCCCATGTACGGCTTGCTCGCGGCACGCTTGAATACACTGACCACAGCTGATGCAGCGGTTGGCATCAAACTCAATAAACTCGGAGCTGCGGTCTACTTCGTACTTATGGCGAAGATCTTTCGCTCGCCGATCAACCCAATCTTGATGGCCAATCACACTGGCTGAGGAGACTTCTAATGAAGAATCAAAATGTTGCTCTGCATGGTACTCCGTTGAGTAATCGCGCAAGGCGCAGTCCGTATTCGCTTGGCAGCCACACTCAAGGCAGCGCGCCGCCTCTTGCATCGCTTCTTCATTATCGAAGCCAAGTTCGACTTCGGCAAAGCTCTGCTCACGCTGCTCTGGCGTTAATTCTGGCATGATTGAACGAGCCACTTTCTGAATATTTTCAAAATGAAGTGGATCAACCTGAGCTAACTTCTTTTCTTTACGTGAATTGAACGCTGGTGTAGGCATATCCGCCATGTCGCCATTAAGGAACAAGTCGATCGCTTTTGCCGCCACTCGTCCATCACCCACCGCTTCTACCGCAGTCGCAGGGCCACGGCGAAAATCGCCAATACTGAAGATATTTCCCGTACCAGTATGCATGGTTTGAATATCGGATTCAGAGGTATTCCAACGTGTCAAAGGAATCGACAACTCATCACTTGCTAAAAAGCTCAAATCCGGCTTTTGTGATACCGCAGCTATCACGGTATCGAACGCTTGAGTAAAGAACTCACCCGTCGGTTGTGGGCGGCGGCGACCTGAAGCATCCGGTTCACCGAGAACCATACGTTCTAAACGAATCGCACTCACACGGCCGTTTTCATCGGCAATGTTTTCTGCCGGATTGGTTAAGAAATGGAATTTCACCCCTTCATGTTCAGCTTCGACGATTTCGTAATCTTCTGCTGGCATTTCATCTCTGGTTCGACGGTAAATCAGTGTGGTATCGGCTCCTGCACGGCGTGCGGTACGAGCACAGTCTATCGCGGTGTTGCCTCCCCCGATCACCGCCACTTTTTCACCTGTCACGTAGCTTTGTTCCGTGACGTAATCCTTTAAATAATCAACGCCAAGGTAGCAACGGGCTAAATCACTGCCCGGATAATTCATCTCCACCGCTTGCGAAGCACCGACAGCCAAACACACCGCATCGAAATCTTCACTAAGTTGAGAAAGCGTGAAATCAACCCCAAGCTTTTTGTTGGTTTCGATCTGCATGCCGTTGCGACACATCAATTCGATTTCTTTATCTAAAATGGCTTTTGGTAGGCGATACTCCGGAATGCCATAGCGCAACCAACCACCCGCTTTTGGCATCGACTCAAATACGCTAACCTCGTACCCTTCGTTCGATAAATAATAACCTGCCGTTAAGCCGCCAGGGCCACTACCAACGACGGCGACCTTACGATGCTTGGCCGGCTTTTGCTCTGGGACATACGCTTCATGCGCGGCTAAATCAGCGTCCGCAGCATGGCGTTTGAGTTGACGAATCGCAATCGGCTCATCCACCAAAGCACGGCGACACTCACTTTCACAAAATGCCGGACACACGCGCCCAATAGACAACGGCATTGGCAGCGTGCGCTTGATCACTTCAATGGCTTGTTGATGATCGTTTTGCGAGATATGGTAAAGATAGGATTGGATGTCCACCCCTGCAGGGCAAGCGATTTTGCACGGCGCTTCACAATCGGCGTAATGGTCTGTCATGATGCGGTTCAGCGCTTTTCGGCGGTGTTCGCTCAGTTGTTCTGATTGCGTCACCACGTTTAAACCGCGGTAAACTTTAAGTTCACAGGCCCGCTTTGTTACGCCGCTTTCGACTTCGACAGCGCACAAATCACACGGAATTTTCTCGTTACTTTTATTCATTCCGCACAGTGATGGGATTTCGACCCCACACACTTTGGCTGCTTCCAAAAGGGTCAGCCCCTCTTCTACAATTCTATATTTCCCATCGATGACAATTTCAATCATACAAACCCCGGAGCAGGCACACTATTCCTTACATTCTATAAGGATACCTCCTAGCATGGAAAGTTCGTGTGACAAAAAACTCAATAACGAAATTTTTATTGGCTAATATGCTTAAATACTTTGAGGTTACTTGGGTATATTAACCCTTGACTCTCCCCTAAGGGTAACCTTTATTATTAAAGGGTTACTTGACCTCTACACTCATTATTTAATGGAAACCGTATGCGCCTGAAACCATTGCATACAATTTGGCTAACGTTATGTACAACGCTGATACTGCTGGTATCTAGCGTGGTAAATAGCGCGCCTTTAATGAGCCTAAAAATGATGTCAGGCAACAACATAATGTCCAAACAGATGACCAGAATGACGAGCGGAAGCGAACACTGCGGCTCCCCTAGCATAAAGGTGGAGGTGCCTGTATCTTCAGAGTCACACTCCGCTGAAATGAGTATGGCTTGTTCCGATGGTTCTGGCATAGCCCACAATTGCTGCACGGCTTCTTGTTCATTCGTTTTTGTTCCATTACCCGCTCCTGTAAACCAACTCTCTCCGATGGCTCATCGTGCCTCTGTCTTGCCAGAAATCATGACGCCAATAGTACAAATTAGCCTCGATTTGTATCGACCTCCTATCGTTTAGTTTATTCAAAGCATTCGACCCTGCACAATTTTGCAGGCAGTTTCTTTGCGCCTAACCGATGATGTACTTACCTTAGTTATGTGTTAGTGAACGTGATTCGTCGCAGATACCTTAACCATCTCAAAGTGCTTCATCCGTTTGGCAAATACCAACTTCTTCCTTCTCGCGCGTAAATACGAGCCTGACGAGTAGCGAGTTTGGTATCAATTTGGATGTAAACTATGGAATTCACCCCAAATCGTTTAGTGGCACCAATTTGCTCACTGGCTATGGTTGCCCTACCTGCCTTTAATGTCATGGCACACTCGCCATCGGACACCAAGGCTCAACAAGAAGAAGCCTACGCTCAATCAACCCAAGAGCTAGCACAACTTATTAACGTTGCTTTAAGTAACGATGGAAATCGTAAGCAATTCTTTGCCCAATCCGAAGCCATGCG
This sequence comes from Vibrio sp. TAP-3B, assembly GCF_057784735.1. Lineage (NCBI taxonomy): Bacteria > Pseudomonadati > Pseudomonadota > Gammaproteobacteria > Vibrionales > Vibrionaceae > Vibrio > Vibrio sp. TAP-3B. The sequence goes on from NZ_CM173496.1 coordinate 303,678, forward strand.
CGAAACGGGTGTCGCGAGCGCGACGTTAATGGATCCGAAACTGAAAGTGGGTTTTGGTGGTCTGCCTGTCGACAGCTTTAAATTCGACGAAGATCCAATGACGAATCTTTCTGTCGGTTTGATGCAACAATTCGAACGAGGCTCCACACTCGACCTTCAGCAAAAGAAAGCCAACCAACAAGCGGACGGATTGTCGTTAAAAATCGACGCACGAGAACTCGAAGTAGCCAACAGCATGACTCAACTCTGGCTTGAGCTCGGCTATCAACAAAAGGCCGAGCAGATTATGCTCGAAAACCGCCGTCTCATGGCAGAAATGGAAAACTTCGTTCAAACCAATTACTCAATCGGAAAAAGTGAAGCGCAAGATCTGCTTAATGCACAACTTCAAGTCAGTAAATTGGATGAAAAATTGCTAGCTAACACTCAAATGCAGCGTCGTTTGGTTTCGCAGTTATCTGAATGGTTAGGTTCTGACTGGCTTAATACCCATACACCAAATGGACGTTTGTCACTTCAAGCAAGTAACCAACTAACTTGGGGAGTGTTAAAGCAAAAACTATCCGCGAATACCGAGACGACCAAACATTACCAACAGCTGAGTCAGCACCCAATGGTAAAAATGGTGGACGCCAGCATTTCTACCAAAGAAACCCAAGTGGAAATTACCGAACAAGCTTATACACCACAATTCGGTGTGGAAGTGATGTATGCCTATCGTCAAGCCGACAATATGAAAGGTGAACCCGCATCCGATTTAGTCAGTGCGTATTTGACGATGGATATCCCGCTCTTCACCGGTAATCGCCAAGACCGAAACCTCGCCGCAGCTCAGTATCAAGTCGGTGCCGCTCGCTCACAGAAAGACACTTTACTGACGCAAATGAATGCGAAAGTAAACACATTGTTGGTTGATCGTGCCAATTTGAGTCAGCGCTTAGAGCGTTATCAATCCACCTTACTTCCCCAAGTTAAAGCTCGTATTCGTGCGGTAGAACGGGGCTATCAGAATAACACCGCTCAATTTAACGATGTGATCTTGGCAAGTACCGATGAACTCGCGCTAAAGCTCGAACAACAACGCTTAATCACTGATTTAAGCATTGTAAACAGCAATTTATCGGCATTACTTGGCGGCTTTGAATATCAGGTATCCAAGCCAGACATAACGCCAGAAGCCAAGACGAACTAGACCAACATAACATCAAGAATCCAAACATTGGGCGCACCGCTTTATGCTCGCTGGCAACGTAAAAACCAGCCTCGCAAGTCGCCCACTGGGGAAATAAGGAATTAGAAATGAATTCAAACTCGATAAAAGTCGCAACCATTGCTCTGCTCGTTGGGGGAGCATTAGGGTTTAGCGTCAATAAATTTATCACCGATAGTAATCACGAGATGAGTAGCGCTGACAATAACGCCTCAAGCAGTGTCAATGAGCCACTTTATTGGGTCGCACCAATGGATCCAAACTACAAACGTGATAAACCAGGTCAGTCACCAATGGGAATGGATTTAATCCCAGTGTATGCCGAAGATGTCGCCGGTGAAAAAGCGAAACCTGGCACCGTAACGATAGACCCGTCGGTCGAAAACAACTTAGGTGTAAAAACGACGACCGTGTCAGTGGAGCAGTTATCACCACGGATTGAAACCGTCGGTTATATCGCTTTTGATGAGAGTCATTTATGGCAAACCAACGTTCGCGTCGCGGGCTGGGTCGAAAAACTCTACATTAATGCTGTGGGTGAAAAAGTCGAAAAAGGCGATGTGTTGTTTACACTCTACTCCCCTGATCTTGTCAAAGCACAAGAGGAACTGCTGAATGCTTACCGAACGGGGCGCAGTGGCTTGGTAAAAGGGGCGACAGAACGCTTGGTCACACTGGGTGTCGATCGTTCACAAATCCAAACCATCACTCAACGTGGTAAAGCATCCCAAACGATTGAAATTAAAGCGCCTGCTGGTGGCATCATCGCAAGTTTGAATGTCCGCGAAGGCGGTTATTTATCTCCAGCTCAAGCCGTTATCAGTGCAGGCCCACTCGATAACGTTTGGGTAGATGCAGAAGTGTTTGAACGTCAAGCGCAATGGATGAAAGCAGGAAGCAGCGCGACCATGACGCTTGATGCGATTCCAGGTAGTGAGTGGCAAGGCGTTGTTGACTATGTATACCCGATCCTCGACCCCAAAACGCGGACTTTACGTGTACGCCTTAAGTTCCCTAACCCAAACGGCGAACTTAAACCCAACATGTTCGCCAACATCGCATTGCAACCGGTGACTGATAAGGCAGTCATGACGATCCCTAAATCTTCCGTTATTCGTTCAGGCGGCATGACTCGGGTCGTCCTTGCGGAAGGTGAAGGCAAATATCGCTCGAGCCGAATTAAAGTAGGACGCGAAGCAGACGACAGAATTGAGGTGTTACAAGGGTTAACCAAAGATGACCGAATTGTCACTTCAGCACACTTCATGCTCGATTCTGAATCAAGCCAAACAGCAGATCTTGCCCGTATTTCTTCATCCAAGTCAGCAGCTGCAGCCACTGTATGGGCTAAGGGAGAAGTGACTGATGTCATGAAAGATCATCGCATGCTAACGATTAATCACCAACCCGTTCCTGAGTGGGAATGGCCTGGCATGGTGATGAACTTTACATTTTCAGATGACATTGAAATTGGCGAGCTTAAAAAAGGCCAAGCCATTGAGTTCGAAATCAAAAAAACAGAGTCTGGTCAATACCAGATCGTGGACTACAAAGCAGATGACCGCGTCATTGCCACCAACGTGTGGGTGACAGGCGATATCAGCATGCTCATGGCCGACTTCGGTATGATCACCCTGCGCCACCAGCCCGTTTCTGAATGGCGTTGGGATGCAGGAGAAATGAATTTTTCTGTGGGTGATAACGTGGATCTATCCGGATTCAAAGAGGGCCAAAAAGTTCGGTTTTTAGTTGAAAAACAAGGTGCCGACTACGTATTGAAGCAACTTGAAGCGGTCGAGGGCTAACTATGATTGGAGCAATTATCCGTTGGTCGATCAATAATCGCTTTATGGTTTTGATCGCAACTTTAGTTCTTGTTTTGGCAGGACTTTATAGTGTAAAGAACACGCCCGTCGACGCCATTCCAGATCTTTCTGATGTTCAGGTGATCATTAAGACCAGCTATCCGGGCCAAGCACCGCAAGTGGTTGAAGATCAGGTTACTTATCCATTAACAACTGCGATGTTGGCGGTGCCTGGAGCGGAAACCGTTCGCGGTTACTCTTTCTTTGGCGACTCGTACGTTTACATTATTTTTAATGATGATACCGACATGTACTGGGCACGTTCACGTGTTTTGGAATACTTAAGTCAGGTTGCATCTAAATTACCGCCAAGCGCAAAACCGACCTTAGGGCCAGATGCTACTGGTGTGGGTTGGGTGTACAGCTATGTATTGCAAGATAAGACCGGAAACCATGATCTCGCGGAGCTACGCAGTATCCAAGATTGGTTCTTAAAGTATGAATTGCAAACCGTAGATGGCGTCTCCGAGGTGGCAACGGTCGGCGGCATGGTCAAACAGTATCAAGTTCAGATCGACCCAGCTAAATTGCGCGCTTATAACCTGACGCTGCAGCAAGTGAATCTAGCTATCCAAAACGGCAACCAAGAAATTGGCGCATCCGTTGTCGAAATTGCGGAAGCAGAACACATGGTCCGCACTACGGGCTACCTCACGAATATAGAAGACATTAAGTCACTGCCACTTAAAGTAACAGAGAAAGGGACACCACTTCTTTTGGGTGACATTGCCGATATCAACCTAGGGCCACAAATGCGTCGTGGTATCTCGGAATTGAATGGTGAAGGTGAAGCCGTTGGCGGCGTGATCGTGATGCGCTTTGGCGAAAACGCCAGTGAGGTTATTAGCAAAGTAAAAAGTAAGCTGGAGGATTTACAACGTAGTCTCCCTGATGGTGTCGACATCGTTCCAACTTACGACCGTTCAACACTGATCGACGCTGCTGTTGCAAATTTATGGAAGAAACTGGCAGAAGAATTCATCGTTGTCGCCGTTGTTTGCGCGCTGTTCTTATTCCACATTCGCTCGTCTTTGGTGATTGCACTGAGCTTACCTGTTGGTATTTTAGCGGCTTTTATCGTGATGCACTCGCAAGGGATTAATGCCAACATTATGTCACTCGGAGGGATAGCGATTGCCATCGGGGCGATGGTGGACGGTGCCATTGTGATGATAGAAAACGTCCACAAACACATCGAGCGAACCCCCTTAACCGATAAAAACCGCTGGCAGGTGATAGGTAAAGCGGCCGAAGAAGTTGGGGCTCCCCTATTCTTCTCACTGCTTATTATTACGCTGAGTTTTGTTCCCGTGTTCGCCTTGGAAGGTCAAGAAGGCAAGATGTTTTCGCCATTGGCGTTTACCAAAACTTATGCGATGGCGGCAGCGGCTGGTTTGGCGATTACGCTTGTGCCTGTGCTCATGGGTTACTTTATTCGCGGTAAGGTTCTTCCGGAGCATAAAAATCCGGTAAACCGTGGCTTAGTCGCGCTATATCGTCCGCTACTTAATATCAGCCTCAAGTATCCTAAGAGCATGATTATCATCGCTTTAGGTTTAATGGCTTCGGCTTATTACCCTACCAGCAAACTTGGCAGCGAGTTCATTCCACCATTGGATGAAGGCGATTTGATGTACATGCCAACGACCTATCCGGGTATTTCGATTGGTAAAGCGCGAGAGCTGGTTCAGCAAACCAACAAGCTGATCAAAACCGTACCGGAAGTGAAAACGGTATGGGGCAAAATTGGCCGTGCAGAAACCGCAACCGATCCTGCCCCACTGACCATGATCGAAACGGTCATTCAGTTCAAACCCCGCGATGAGTGGCGTGAAGGTGTGACAACAGAGTCTTTACGTAAAGAGTTCGATGAACTGGTCCAGTTCCCAGGTCTGACTAACGCTTGGGTGATGCCGATTAAGACACGTATCGACATGCTGGCTACCGGTATTAAAACGCCTATCGGGATCAAGATCGCCGGCCCCGACCTAAAAGAGATCGAAAAAATTGGGGCGCAGCTTGAACCCATTCTTGGTGGCGTTCGTGGTACCTCATCGGTTTACGCAGAGCGCGTCGCAGGTGGTCGCTATGTCACCATCGATATTAAACGCCGTGTTGCAGCTCGTTACGGGTTGAGCATTAAAGATGTGCAACAAGTCATTTCCACTGCGGTCGGTGGTATGAACGTAGGCGAAACCATTGAAGGATTAGAACGCTATCCGATTAATGTTCGTTATCCACAGGACTACCGTGATTCAGTGGTAAAACTGCAAAACTTGCCGCTCGTCACGCCAAATGGTGCTCGTATCGCCCTCGCAGATGTGGCAGACATCCGTTATGAAGATGGCCCACCGATGATCAAAACCGAAAACGCTCGTCCGAATGGTTGGGTATTCGTTGACATCGAAGGACGAGACCTTGGTTCATACGTAGTGGAAGCACAACAGGTAGTAGCGGACCAACTTGAATTACCCGCAGGTTATTCACTGGCGTGGTCAGGTCAGTACGAATATATGGAGCGTGCAAAAGACCGCTTAAGCGTAGTAGTACCGATCACCATCGCCATCATCATGATGTTGCTTTATTTCAGCTTCCGTCGAGTTGGCGAGGTGCTGATCATTATGTTGACGTTACCTTTGTCGATGGTCGGTGGTTTGTGGCTGATGCACTATCTCGGCTACAACTTCTCGATCGCAGTCGGCGTGGGATTTATCGCCCTCGCTGGTGTGGCCGTGGAAATTGGGGTCATCATGTTGGTGTACCTCAACCAAGCATGGCATTACAAAAAGCTCAACGCGGAAGAGAAACAACAATCACTTCACGCTCGGGATCTCACTGACGCAATACGTGAAGGTGCTGGATTACGCGTACGCCCAGTCATGATGACGGTACTAACCGTGATCATCGGCCTTATCCCTATCATGTATGGTGAAGGTACTGGCTCTCAAGTAATGCAACGCATTGCCGCTCCGATGATTGGGGGGATGGCCTCTGCCCTACTACTCACACTGCTGGTGTTACCAGCTATTTTCAAACTTTGGAAACAACGCGAAGTTAAACCCAACAACCCATTAGAGAAATAATCATTAAGCGCCACTGGATACCGTACAGTGGCGCATAACCTTGTTGACGTAAAAGGAAAACACTATGAAAAAGACATTTATCGCTCTTGCTCTAACTATCGCATCCGGCAGCGTTTTCGCTCACACGGACAACTCAGCGACGAACCACAACATGGAACATGGTCAAATGGATCATGGCTCTATGTCGATGGATAACATGCCTATGGATCACGACTCAATGCCGATGGATAACATGCCTATGGATCACGACTCAATGCCGATGGATAACATGCCAATGGACCACGACTCAATGCCGATGGATAACATGCCGATGGACCACGGCGAAATGGATCATTCGAAAATGGATCACTCTGGAATGCAGGGGATGACCGGAATGTCGGCTGTCGGCATGCCAGCAAATGGCGCAAAACCGGATAAAGTGGTTCACGTTCTCTTAACCGATGATATGAAAATCACGTTCAAAAAAGACGTCAATATTGAACCGGACGACGTGGTTCAATTCGTGGTAATGAATACAGGCAAAATTAACCACGAGTTTACGATTGGTTCCGCAACAGAACAGCTCAAACATCGTGAAATGATGAAGAATATGTCTGGCAATCATATGCATGATTCAGGTAACGCCGTTACGGTTGAACCGGGTAAAGCCAAACAGCTCCTTTGGCACTTCCATGGTGACAACAAAGTTGAGTTCGCTTGTAATATTCCAGGTCACGCTGAATCCGGTATGGTGAAGAAGATAGAGTTATAATCATCTTTCATATCGCGAGTCTAGGACCTAGGCATTAATGAAATAGGAGCCGTGATCGGCTCCTATATTTATATTATCTAACAGTGTCTTGCTATCTCATCACAAACAATTCTTCATGATAATGATGGTCAATATCGATTCGATAAGCCTTTAATTCTTGCTTCAATGTTTGAGAAAATACCTCTGGTCCACAGAAATAAAACTCGTATTGTGACAAGTCACCACACTGCTTAGCAATACGTTCGACATTAAGTCGCGGAGACGTCGCCGTATCAATCACGCTTAACTCAACCCCGGCTTTGTGCGCCGCACTCCACAACTCATCCACTAAATGGCTGTCGAGACCACGTGTACAATAAAACAAATGCACGGGTTGATGCGTCTTTCTCTCTCTTAGAAAATCCATAACTGCAAAAAATGACGCCACACCCACTCCACCCGCGATCCAGATTTGCGGTTGGTTTAAATTGAATGTTAAGCCGCCATAAGGGCCTTCTACTATTACTTCATCGCCCGCTTTCACCCGGTTGTATAGGTTTGTTGTGAAATCGCCCAGCTCCTTGATCAAAAATCGTAACTCAGGCTCACCTTCACCAGAAACAATCGTGAACGGATGCGGATCTTCATCGCCAAAACGCACATACGCGAATTGCCCTGATTTGTGCCCTTGCCAAGTATCACTAATGGTCAATACCAGCTCCATGACATGCGCTTGAGGAAAATATCGTGTAGACCTCACTTGCGCTAAGTGTCGATTTGCATGACCAACTCGCCCCAACAAACTGTAAACGGCAGCGACGGAACCGACGACAGCAAAACCGATAGCGACAAAGTAAATCGGAGTTCCCCAGTAAGCATGCTTGATAAGCAGTACAGAGTGTATTGCAATCATCAGATAAGCCACCGCCATCAAGCGATGCGACAACTTAAAGGGTTTGTATTTCACTGCCGTCCAAAGGGAAAGACAAACCAATATCAGCAATAAGTAAAATCCCCACTCCCCAATACTCAAGCCAAAATCACGTAAGTTTATTAGCCATAACTCCCAACCTGAGAAATTGTTAGCGACCGGACCTGCCCCTGTATGTTTGACGGGTTTGTCTAATGCACCATAAGCAACTAGCCATTTGGGAACGTTATAAAATAGCCAGTGAGTCACACCTAAACTGACGCCGGAAATTCCAAGCCATTTATGGACTCGATACGCTTTATCCATACCATGGACCCACTGCTCAACTACGGGCAAACGTAAAGCCAAAACCATTCCCATCAATATCAAGGTTAACGAAACCACACCAGAATATTGAATAAGGGCTGAACGCCAATGGAAAAATTGAGACGAAGACAAAAGCTGTGGTTCGCTGATCCACCATAACGCAGACACCACAACAATGATTATCCATATGCAATTTCGTAATGTTTTCATGGGTAACACTCTTACCTTGACGATACTCTTATTCTAGTTTCCCTAGCGTAAAGCAGCGTCAATCCTCGTAAAATTGTGTAAGGTCAGTCTAGGTGATGTCGATGCATATTACCCACTGAGGGATATCTTGGTGAATGCAATACCGTTTATGCCCACGCAGCACTTAGAAACTTGATGAATCTCAGCATATGACGCTCATTACAAGGATTGAGTACTCCAAAATTTTCGCTTAAACGACACTATTAAGTACTCGTTAAAAGAGCCGATTGAATACTGTTTAACGCGAAAGGAAGGGAAAACCGTGTTGATAGGCATCACAGTGAAAATATTACACCTGAGTCATAAGATATTAATAAAAAAGGTAGTAACCAAATGTGCTACCTTTTACGATACCTTGCGGTGAGTAAAACACTGCCTTATTCAAAATAAATAGGTATTATCTTAAGCTCACTAAGCAATGCAAATCAGCAAGTTAAATTATACTTTCTTAAGATCTTGAGCTGGATAAGTTAACGTTTTTTCACCTGCCTTTACGTGAGTGTAAAAACCGCCACTGCTTAAACCTGTAACAATCATTTCACCCAGATCGATACCTTTAGTCGCTACTACTACGTCACCGATTAAAAACATATTGAATACCTTATTATTTTAATTAAGACACTAACTCATTGTTGTGAAGTATTTAATATGAAATTAGATAAAGTGCCTAATCAGATTTTTTATCGTGATGATTAATTTTTATTGGCGACCTTGTGTGCTACATCGGTATTGATAAAGGCATGATGTGCCCCAAAAATAGATGCGCTACTCTTTTAGAATATGTTTAAATTTTCTAGCATCTGTTGCGGAGTTGCTCTCCGCCCTCATTGGAGATATATGATGAAGAAAGGCCTAAAAATGCGTGCATTAGAACGCTCTGATCTGCGTTTTATTCACGAATTAAATAACAACCGTAATATCATGGCCTATTGGTTTGAAGAGCCTTACGAGTCGTATGATGAACTCGAAGAACTTTATCGTAAACACATTCACGATGACGCTGAAAGACGCTTTGTTGTTGAAGACGAACAAGGCATTGTGGTCGGCTTAGTTGAGCTTATCGAAATTAACTATATTCACCGAAGTGCTGAGTTTCAAATAATTATCGCGCCAGAGTATCAAGGCCGCGGTTATGCGACCGAAATGATTAACCGTGCGCTAGATTACTCTTTTTCTATTCTCAATCTACGTAAAATTTATTTACTTGTTGCGGTCGATAATGAAATCGCAATTCATTTATACAAAAAATGTGGTTTTATTGAAGAGGGTCATTTAGTTGAAGAATATTATATCGATGGTGCTTATCGTGATGTGAAACGTATGTATATTTTAAAGCATCAATACCAGAAAAGTATGGATGAGGAAAAATCGATTCATTAACTTTTCTCACTATCGAAGAGAATAAAACGCAGCTTTATCGCTGCGTTTTATTTACCCGATTGATAGATATAAGAAAACCTACTTTTAGTTTTCTTATATTTTCATCCAAACGCTCAGGTGAATCAGTTAGCCAGTTTGGTCAGCGCAGCACCTATTTAGCCCCACGACGCGCCTTTAAACGTTTCACCATCGCAAGACGGCGCTCTGCTGAGCCTTGGTCTGTTGCTGACTGGTTTGGATTATTACGGCGACCTTGGCGATTCTTAAACGCTGGTTTTGAATTCAGTTTTTCGATGTAAGACTCACGTTGTTTTGGCTCATAACCCGCCAGTTCTATACGACGAATACGTTGCTGGATTAAGTTTTCAACCTGAACTACTGTCAGCTCTTCGTCACGGTTTACGAACGAAACCGCATGGCCTTGCTTACCTGCGCGGCCAGTACGGCCAATGCGATGGACATAGTCTTCCGCTAAGAAAGGCATGTCGTAGTTAACTACATGAGGCAGATCTGCAATATCTAACCCACGAGCCGCAACATCCGTTGCTACCATCACACGCGCTTTACCCGTTTTAAACTCTTCAAGCGCACGACGGCGAGCACTTTGTGCGCGGTCACCATGGCAAATTACGGCTTTGATACCATCGAGCTTAAGCTCTTTGACAACTTCATTTGCGGTTTCTTTGTAGTTCACAAAAACCAATACTTGTTGCCAGTTTTTACGACCTATCAATTCAGAAAGAAGCTCTGTCTTACGCTCTTGATCGACTGGGTAGAGCACGTGAGCAACCGTTTGTGCTGTTGTATTTGCACGCTCTACTTCAATACGCTTTGGTTTACGCAGAATATCATTCGCTAGCAGATTGAGTTGGCTAGACGTCGTTGCTGAGAACATCATGATTTGAGGATTTGTGTCCACATCTAACATGATCTTACGAACGGCATTAATAAAACCCATATCTAAAATACGGTCAGCTTCATCAAATACGAGAAATTCGAGATGGGCTACAGACACGTTGCCTTGCTCAAGATGCTCTTCCAAACGGCCAGGGGTCGCGACAAGGATATCAACGCCATTCTCTAATGCCGTGACCTGAGAGGACATTTTACGGCCACCAAAAACCGCCGCCACCGAGAGGCTGGTGTACTTCGTGTATGCTTTGATGTTGTCCGCTATTTGCTCTGCAAGTTCTCGAGTAGGAGCCAGGATAAGCGCTCGCGCTGTCTTACGAGAGGCACTGCGGCCACTGTCTAGCAATTGCTGAATCATAGGCAACGAAAATGCCGCCGTTTTACCGGTACCTGTTTGTGCTGTAGCGAAAATATCATGGCCTTTACGAGCCATTGGAATCGCCTTCTGCTGAATTGGTGTTAACTTTTCATAACCGCATTCTGCCAGTGCTTTAACCACTTCTGGCGCAAAACCTTGAGATGAAAATGACATTGAGCGTATTCCTTAAACAAATCGCTTAAATAGCTTAAATAGCTTAAAAATTTTAGCCGTGCATTATACCCGAATTTTAGTGATATATCTCACTTTTCTCACTAATAGCGTTAGCTTTACATGACGTCCTGAAATGGACAGTGAATGGTTCTGTTTAATCCGTTCACCGCTGAAGTTGCACCTAGAGAAACCTTACAACTCAATACCTGATAATTTTAGTAGTATTCGTTCCAGCTCGTCCCACGGCAACAACTGTGAGTCAATCACTTCTATGCGTGACTCAAAACCTTCAAGACTCATTTCATTCACACTTACAACGCTATTTGCCACATTAAATGCATAACAACCTTGATTGGTGTTCACGACTGCTTTTACGCGCTCTGCTGTAAGATCAGAAATCATCGAGAAGAATTGGTCAAAGTCGAACTTATATTCTTGGCCAAACAACCAGCCACAGCTGAAATAATCCTGCCCTTCATTCTCTTTACGTACAAATGCGGCACCCGGAGGTAACTGAAACTGTGGTTCTTGATCTGCATGTTCGTGATGATGTAATTCGATACAAAAAGACGCGCTACCATGTACACGTTCAATATCTAATACTTCTAAAGGTAACTCGCCATTATGAATGAGCTTACTGAATACCTTTGCAGGGGATTGGTCCGTCACCCAGTCGTTAAATACATCGATATCATGACTAGAACAAAGGTCCACTTTGTTACCAATCACTACATCTGCACTGTCTAATTGATCGATAAAGTTCTGATTGGAGAGGTATTTCTCATCGCTCAAATTACGCGGATCCACCAAAGCAATGGTCGCTTTGAGGTCGACATATGGCTGATATTGTTCCGAAGTAAGTGTCGCGATCACTTGTTTCGGATGGCCAAGCCCTGTAGGTTCAATCAATAAACGATCTGGTTTTTGACGCAATAACGCCGTGATACCTACAGACATAGGGACCCCTGCCGTACAACACATACAGCCGCCCGGTACTTCCTTAATCAACGCACCTTGATCTGTCATTAACGCGCCATCAATGCCAATCTCACCGAATTCATTAACCAATACTGCCCAGTTTTCCTTCGCTGGTTTGTTCTTTAACAAACTTAGAATTGTCGTCGTTTTACCGACGCCTAAAAAACCAGTCAGTATGTTAGTAGGTACTCGATTTGACATGTTTTTCTCCGACACGTTTGTGCATTAATGCTGTCGCAAAGTATACGGAGAATGTGATTCGCTTCAACGCTTTTATTGTGGCATTTAGTGCCTTAACTGGATTGATTTGATCTCCACTTTTTGGGAACAATCAGAATGGCTTATCGCTTCTGTTCGCTTAACGTCAGAAAGGCTGGCTGGCGTCAATAACAATAACTCTATCGTCCAACGTCGAAGCTTGGTTTCCCACCACAACTTAGGTAAAGTACCCGCCCACACAGTATCTACAATTCGAAGAGATTGAATACAATGAACATTGATAACCAAGTAATCGAAACCATTGAAGAGCTAGAGGCGTTTCTGCACTTAGTAGAAAGCGGAGCACTTGGTCTTGAAGGCGTGACTGGTGTTGCACTGGCGACGACAAACACTGACGGTCGTCCGTTTGTTGCCGTTTTAGGAGAAAAACACCACCTACTGCTAGGTCGTTGGGTTTCACAACACGTATACGACAATGGTAAAGATATCATTCGTAACGGTCCTACGCGTAAGCACTAAGGTCGCCAACCTTTCTTTCATAGTTGGCTGCTTTATACCCCAAGAGTATGGTTTGAAACTTATACTCTTGGGTCTCAAAGAAAAATTAAAAAGAAAAGGGTAGCCTTTATTAATTTTATAGGTATACTGCTCATCAGCTCTTAAGGAAAGAGCTATTATAAATGCAATTTAAGATCAAAGTTTCTCTCAGTTCCACATCGATTTCCTCGTTTACGTTCCTGCGACAAAATAGTTATCTCTAAATCATATAGTAGCACTTGATATTAGCTAAAAAATCAATATTTAAAAATCAATATAGAGGTATCTATGTCTAATAAATTAACTGGTTCAGTAAAATGGTTCAACGAAACTAAAGGTTTTGGTTTTATTTCTCAAGACAATGGCGGTGATGACGTATTTGTTCATTTCAAATCTATTGTTTCTGACGGTTTTAAAACGCTTACTGACGGCCAAAAAGTAACGTTCGTTGTTGAACAAGGTAATAAAGGTTTACAAGCAGCTCAAGTAACTGCAATGTAAATTTTTAAGTGGCATCAACCCAGTTGGTGCCACAATGTCCTCTCCCTCTATAGTTCGTTACTCACGTAACAATCCTATCACTCAAGTTTATATACCCAAATCACTTAAACATTAAAGTGCCAGTCTTAAGCTTTAATGACGTTAATTAATAACACTCATCAAAGTCATTTCGGTATATAGTCTTTAGGCTACTAAATCGCCTATCTTACAATTCCAGTTCGGAATTAATTTATTCTGATCCATTTTTGGATCAACTTCGCCTCGTGCTTTGCTCATATAAACAGATTTATATATTGAAAGCGATTGGCGAATATAAGAGAACTACATGAAATTAGATATATCTGCCCAATCAATACAAAGTACTAACTACGAACATATTATTCCTAGCCGAGATTTTATTCTAAGTCTATTCGACAAAGTCAAAAACTACTTGAGTCATGAGCAGATTTCCCGCTCCGCAGGTTTGGATGCAAAACCCCAAAAAGACGCACTAAAAAAACGTTTAAGAGCAATGGAACGCGACGGTCAACTCATTTTTACTCATCGTAGAGGCTATAAAAAAGTGGATCAAACTGCTTTGGTTTCCGGCAAGGTCAGCCTCCACACCGACGGTTTCGGCTTTGTAACCTATGACCGCAATGAAAAAGACCTTTTCTTACCTAAACATCAGCTGGCTCATGTGTTTGATGGCGATATCGTACAGGTTTTAAAAGGAAGCGCTCAGCAGCAAGGTCGCTCAAATCATCGCTTAATTAAGATAATAGAACGTAAAACAACCCACATTGTCGGCTTGCTGAAGAAGAAAGGCGCAAACTTCTATTTGTCGCCAGAGAGTTCGAAACTCTCTCAAGCAATTCAGGTCAACCCGAATGAACTTACTGCCAAAAGCGTGGGTAAACTCGTCCACTCCAAAGTCACGGCTTATCCGGATCACAGACAATCAACCACTGTTGAGATAACTGAAGTGTTAGGCCGTGCTGGTGAAGCTGGTATTGAGATAAAATTAGCGTTACGCCGTCACGACATCAATGACAAGTGGGATGATGAAGTACTTCATGCAGCCTCAGCTTTTGGCTCTCACGTTGAAGAAAAAGACAAAACATCACGAGTGGATTATCGAGACTTACCTTTCGTTACCATCGATGGTGACGATGCAAAAGACTTTGATGATGCGGTGTACGGCTACCAAATGGATGATGGTCAATGGAAACTGTTCGTGGCGATTGCAGACGTCTCTCATTACGTTCAGCCAAACGACGACTTAGATCTTGAAGCGCAGTCTCGTGCAACATCGGTTTATTTCCCTGGGTACGTGGTACCAATGCTACCTGAGTCATTGTCTAACGGTTTATGCTCTCTCAATCCTCATGAAGATAGATTAGTCATGGTCTGCGAGATGACCTTTGACGATGAAGGCAACATGTTGGATTCGGAATTTTCTGAAGGGATCATCCACTCACACGCTCGATTAACTTACGATGAAGCTCACCGTATTGTTTTGCAATCGACTGGAACAACACACTATTCTGGTCAAAATCCAAAACAAAATATTGATCAGCATTTAGTGAATCTTTATCACTTATATTTGAATTTATCCAGTCAGCGTAAAGTTCGAGGTGCCATTGACTTTGACACGCAAGAACTCGCTTTTACGTTGAACAATAAAAAGAAAATCGATTCAATTGTTCCTGTTATTCGGAATGACGCTCACCGTATGGTCGAAGAATTTATGTTGTGTGCCAACGTTGCCACCGCGCAATTCTTGCAACAACATAAAATACCAAGCTTATACCGCGTGCACTCAGGTCCTCAAATGAAGAAGTTGTCTTCATTGAGAGTCATGCTTGCAGATAGAGGGCTCACTTTAACTGGCGGCGATGAACCAACCCCTCATGATTACAACTCACTATTAGCGCAAGTAAAAGGTTTGGATGAATGTGATGTCATACGTACCTTGCTATTGCGCTCTCAAAGCCAAGCTGAATACTCACCGAAAAATATGGGTCACTTTGGTTTAGCGTATGACGCCTATTCACACTTTACGTCTCCCATTCGTCGCTATCCGGATTTACTCGTTCACCGTGCTATTCGCGCCAAACTTCGCGAACAAAAAACAGGTAGGTTACGCAGTTTGCTGTTGAAGCTTAAACCGATCCGTCAACTAACGGGAGCGGCAAATAATTATCCTTATGACGCGAAAGACGTTGAGCAGTTAAGTTTATACTGCTCACAACAATCTCGTCAGGCTGATGAAGTGAGCCGTGAGGTAGAGAGTGCCCTAAAGTGCCACTACATGAAGCCATTTATTGGACAAAACTTCACGGGGACAGTTTCTGGTGTGACACACTTCGGCGTATTTGTTGAGCTAGACCAAAACCGAATTGAAGGTCTCGTACCATTATCAAGCTTTCAGAATGGAGGAGAGTTTGAATTTGATGGCGTTAAGCAGAAAATTTTCAGTCAAACTGCGACTTTCACGCTTGGCACCAAAGTAAACATTAACGTTAAAGACGTCGACTCTAAACAAAGAAGAATCATGTTTACCTTATCAGATCAAATAGAAGCAAACTAATAACCTTACACGGCATGCTTGGTAAGCCATTGTAAAAAAACTTTATAACAACGTGCTCTTTCTTGCACGCTGTTTGCCCCGAAAGATCCCGCATCTTTCGGGGCTTTTTGTCACTTTTCCTCGCACAACTCCCCCTCTTACGCCTAACTATATAAGTACTCATTAGCTCAAACAGAATGCACTTCCTTACTAGTTCGCGAGCTCAGCATCACAATTTAAGCAACTGGTCACACAATAAGTTTAAAATTTTGGGTATAAAAGTATCAGTACTTTCGTTAACTAGGATGTAAATAATGAAGAACTCTTTCGACCTCACCATGCCCAACGAAGATGGATACTTTGGTGAATATGGTGGCAGCTTTGTACCTCCAGAGCTTGAACAAATCATGCACGATATCAATGCGGCCTATGAGGCGTGCAGCAAAGACCCTGAATTTAAAGCTGAGTAGACTCGCCTCTATAAGCACTTTGTTGGTCGGCCTAGCCCAATCTTTCATGCGGAAAACTTGTCTAAAAAATACGGCACAGATATCTATCTGAAACGCGAAGACCTCAACCACACAGGCGCACACAAAATTAACCACTGTTTAGGAGAAGCAATTCTCGCTAAAAAGATGGGCAAGAAGAAGTTAATTGCCGAAACTGGCGCAGGTCAACATGGCGTTGCTCTCGCTACCGCTGCCGCACTGGTTGGTTTAGAGTGCGATATTTACATGGGTGAAGTCGACATCGCGAAAGAGCATCCCAATGTTGTTCGTATGAGAATTCTTGGCGCCAATGTCATTCCGGCTACGCATGGACGCAAAACGTTGAAAGAAGCGGTCGATGCAGCATTTGAGGCTTACTTAAAAGATCCAGACACGCAGCTTTACGCCATTGGCTCAGTAGTTGGCCCTCATCCATTCCCAAAAATGGTTCGAGACTTCCAATCTATCATCGGTAACGAAGCGCGAGTGCAATTTAAAGACATGACCGGAACGTTACCCCACAACCTCGTGGCTTGTGTCGGGGGTGGCTCGAATGCTATGGGATTGTTCAGCGCATTCCTAGAAGATGACAACGTCGATATTCACGGTGTCGAACCTGCTGGCCGTTCTTTACAACAAGTCGGTGAACACGCTGCGACTCTAACACTGGGCGAGCCTGGCATCATGCACGGGTTTAAATCCTACATGCTGAAAGATGAGCAAGGCGAACCGCAACAAGTTTATTCAGTGGCAAGTGGGCTGGATTACCCTTCAGTTGGCCCTCAACACAGTTATCTGAAAGACATCGGTCGTGTTAATTATGGCTCAATCGCCGATGATGAAGCCATTGATGCATTCTTTGAGTTGTCACGTGAAGAAGGGATCATTCCAGCGATTGAATCCGCTCATGCTGTCGCATACGCCATCAAACTCGCGAAACAAGGAGTGACTGGTTCGATTCTGCTTAATTTATCTGGCCGTGGCGATAAAGACATCGACTTTGTGGTTGAAAACTACGGCGCAAAATACGGCATTGAATCACTCATCTAAACCTTATCATCCTTTTTACTTATTAGAACAAAGCCACCTATTGTAAGGTGGCTTTGTTCTTTGTGTTTAAGCGTACTCACATCCGTTTCAGTGGTTTCACCACACTATCTAAACCTTCAATTTTGAGAGCCAAACACAACTTGAGCTCCCCTAACTCACCACTGGCCTGCCTTTCTTATCGATCAATAAAAAAACAAATTCCTAGGGGAGTTTCATTTATTGCTGTCACTCACTTTTGGACAAAACCTTGTTTGATCTCTTACATAAATTAGCATTTCTTCAGGCAAGGTGGTCTAACCAGATAGATCTCGTATCTAGCGGAATGGTGACTTTTCACCGACTCAACGCTGGAAAACAGTAATGTTAATAGGCGAGGAACACTTTACGCTCCCCAACTCAGTATGGGCCAATTGCGATCAACCCCAATGGTTCTTAATCTAAGAGATGGATTAACAAGGTAGGTATAGTCAGCATACTCACACAATGGTAAATCGTTAATGGAATCCGTAAAAAAGTGAATCTCCGAAAAGGACTGTGCCGTTTCATTCAGCCACTGCTCTAGTCGAGTAACCTTACCTTCACGATAAGTCGCTATTCCGTTTATTTCAGAACTGTAGCAAGCTTGCTGTTCGATCAGGTCGATTCCCAATGCAGTTTTAATACCTAAATGACGAGCGACAACTTCAACTAAAAAAGTGACGCTAGCTGAAACAATAATGATATCAACTTCATCCTGTATTAACCTCTCAATCAGGGACTTAGACTGAGTAAACTGCTTAGGTAGAATATAACGCTTCACACACTCTTCAACCAGCTCACTTATCTGTTTTTTTGGGATGGTAGCAAGAGGTTCCAGAGAAAAATCTAAGTAGCACTGAATGTCCATTTCCCCTTCTGCGTAGAGGTTCATCAGACGCCTATCTTCTTCAATAAAATTACGATCAGTTACGATGCCTTTTTCGACTAAAAATTCGTTCCAAATCATAGAACAATCCGCTTTAATCAGTGTTTCATCCAAATCAAATACGTACAAAGGTTTAGACATTATTTTTTCCAATTAATCATATCAGAGCGTTAATCGAACCAGAGACACCATTTGTGAAATGTCGCTAATGAACAGTAGTCCCCAAAACTCACTCGATAAGGACGGCACATGCAGGAAAGCAGGCTGCCATGGTAAAAGCGAGCCCAGCAAAGTCTGAGTTGCTTTTACCAAGGATGTTCCAGCCTGCATGGAGAACAGCAGAAAATACGACGAGACTAATCGCCAACAAATTCATTTCAATGTTCCTGCCTGAATAAAATAAAGGGCTCCGAGATGGAGCCTTAGATAATGAGAAAATCCACTTAACGATTGAGTTCCGCAAGAGATTCAATGCTGATGGCATCATGTCGCCAATACTCAATATCGCAATCAATCAACTCACCGTGTTGGTTGTAGTTGATACGTTCAACCACCATTGCAGGCGTACCAGACGTCGCGCGTAATGCCTGTGCCACCTCACCCAACAAAGTACTCGTCGAAATTCGGTAGCGAATTTTTTGATACGTCACCCCGTAGTGCTCACGATAAATGTCGGTTAACGAGTTTGATAAATCATAAGACAACAAGTTGGGAAAAATCTCTGGGCGAATATAGTTCGTGACATAAACCACTGGACGCTCTTCTAGGTAACGAACGCGGTCGACACGAAATACATCGGAAAACGGCTGAAGATCCAACAAACGAGCGGCCAATTTATTAGCCAACGTCCCTTTTGCTGCCACTAACTCCGTTTTTGGCACACGATTTTGCGCTTTCGCCATGTTCGGGAAATTCAGCGTTTGGGTTGGGTCGTAACGCAATGGCTCGGGAGAGATAAACCAACCTCGGCGATCTTCGCGATAGATTCGACCTTCCGCTTCCAGCAATGATAAGGCTTCACGCAGAGTGACACGCGTAGTATCGAATGACTCCGCCAATTTACGCTCTGCTGGCAGTTTTTGACGCGGCGATAGCATGCCCGCTTCAATCTGTTCAACAATCGAATCTTTAATTTTTACGTATTGCACGAAGTGTCCTTATCTTTTGCGCCAAGCTTGTGTGCGATTCTCTAACAATTTACCCAAAGTCATCTGAACAATCTTCGCAATTGCGGCAGCAATCATGATCATCACAGCCATTGCCGCTGCAGCGCCAGTTTGACCTGCATCGTCCATATTCAGAATCGAGACCGAAGCCGGAATCGTATCGGTTGAGTAAAGGAATACTACCGCAGAAGTGGTGGTCAATGCATTAACAAACAAGTAAGACGCAATGTCCAAAATCGCGGGTAAACACACGGGTAATGTTACTTTAAAGAACAACTTGTATTGAGGAAGCTTCACCGATGCCGCCATAGCTTCAATCTCTGATGGCAACTGTTTTAGCGCTGTCAGCGCTGTCATATGACCCACTGTGTAGTAATGCACTACGGTGTTAATCACCAAGAATGCCATGGTCCCATAAAGCACGTTCAAAGGATTATTCGCATCGTTGAAGTAAAAGATGTAGCCCAAACCAAGCACCATACCCGGAACTGTCATTGGCACTACGCTGAGCATTTGCATCGCTTGACGAATTGGACCAAACGCGCGCCCTTTCTCAATGCAGTAAGCACCGACAAAGATGATGGCTGTACCCATAACAGCAGTCCAACCTGCCAGCGTTAGCGAGTTGAAGAAAGGGCTCCAACCGTAAGTGCTCACCTCGGCAAAGTTGTAGTTGTTCAGCGTTAGTGCCTTGTTCCATGGCCAGAATGTTACGAGTGAACCATATACAGCCATGCCCAACACCGCCAGCACTGCGATAGAAATAATGGTGCAGTATATCAAGCAAATACTGTCACGCGCTTTATTGGGTTCTGGTTGATAAGGCACTGAACGTGTATCGAATAAGCTCTTTTGTTTTTTCTGTACCCAACGGTCTGCGCCAAATGCAATTACTGCAGGAAATAAAAGCATAATGCTGGTCACTGCCCCCATAGCAAAGTTTTGCTGTCCCACCACTTGCTTGAAGATGTCGGTCGCCAAAACGTTGTAGCTGCCACCGATCACTTTCGGCACACCAAAATCAGTGATAACCAGCGTGAAGACCACGATAAGCGTACTGATCAAACCGAATTTCGCCGCAGGTAATGTCACCATAAAAAAGGTTTTCATTGGTGAGGTTTTAAGTGCATGGGCTGCTTCATACAATCGAGCATCCGAGGTGCGCAGAGAAGTAGTCAAAATCATCAATGCATGTGGGAATGTCCAAAAAATCAACCCAATCGCGATACCAATCACGCCGTAAACCGAGTTTCCTAGCAACATCTCTTTGGCAATGCCTTGATTACCGAAAAGGAAGATCAAACTGATTGCAGGCAACAGCGAGGGCGCAAGGATCGGCGCAGTACCTAGGACTTGAAACAAGCCTTTAAACGGCATGCATGAGCGAGTTAACGCGTAGGCATAGCCAAACGCAAGCACACCCACTACCGAGGTAACAATCACGCCCAAAGTGAAGGTGTTGCTGACTGAAACCCACAAGCTTGAAGAAGAAAAGTAAGTCGCAAAGTTGGCTAAACCAACAAACTCACCATCGCTGTTTTGTACACTCTTAGTCAACATTGCCCAAAGCGGCATTAAGATGAACAGCACCATCATGGTCGACAAGCCAGCGAGTAAACCAAACAACACAAGTTTGTCACGGCTGACACGTCCGAGTAAGGGTTTTGCTTTGTCTTGACTGGTGAAGCTATTCATCGTCATTGTCTTCGCATCCATATTACACCTACGCTGCTAGCGATTTATCAACCGAGGGCACGGCGTAACCATGCAGCTCTTCTTCAGCAAACTGGATGTAACGTACATCGCCCGCCTTGATATTGAGTTTTTGAACCGTTTCCACAGGCACATCCACCACGATGGTTTTCGTTGAACTGTCGTTTTGCAATACACAGTCAATGCGGAAAAACGCCCCCAGAAACTCAGTTGCCGTAACACGTGCTGGTAAAGAGTTGCTGTAGTGTTCAACAAACTTGATGCTTTCAGGACGCACAGCAAGATCGAAGCGGTCGCCCCGTTGGATCTTACGATTGGTCAAGCTTGGCGCTGGCATCAAGGTTTCAGCAATACGTACTTGGGAATCCGTTGCGACTGACGTTTCTATAAAGTTCATGCTGCCGACAAACTCAGCAACAAAGCGTGTGGCTGGTTGTTGATAGATTTCTTGAGGAGTGCCGACTTGCTCAATCACGCCATGATTCATCACCACGATGCGATCGGCCATCGACAGCGCTTCATCCTGATCGTGCGTGACCATAATGGTCGTGATACCGAGCTTGCGTTGCAGCTTACAAATTTCATTACGCAAGTGTACGCGCACTTTTGCATCCAGCGCTGACAGCGGCTCATCAAGTAATAGTAGACCCGGAGACAACGCCAATGCACGAGCTAAAGCCACACGCTGTTGTTGACCACCAGAAAGTTGGTTAGGAAATTTCTCACCAGATGTAGGAAGACCAATGGTTTCTAACCAGTAATCCACTTTCTCTAGCGCTTCTTTGGTCGACATGCCTTGGTTCTTCAAACCCACCGCAATGTTCTCTTGCACGGTTAGGTTTGGAAACAGCGCGTAAGATTGGAATACGATGCCGAAATCGCGCTTCTCTGGTGGTAGGAATGTGGTCTCTTGATCGTTTTGAAAAATCGCACCAGACGTTGGTAGGTCTAAACCTGCAATGGCACGTAGTAGAGTGGTTTTACCGCAACCAGAAGGGCCAAGAAAACAAACAAACTCGCCCTTTTCAATCGCTAGCGAGATTTTCTTTAATGCAGTGAACTGTCCGAATTGCTTCACTACATTTTCAATATTTAGGTAATGTTGGTTAGTTGACATAGTACATGCTCCAAGTGGTATACACCAAATTTAGCTTTGGATTGTTACGTTCGAATGACAAATTTATAGAAAAAACACGAAAGTGACGGAATAACAAAAGAACAAGCGGCGCCTCTAGGAGTGCAGCTTCAAAAACGGAAAATGTTAACTGATTTTATCTGCTTTTCCTGCTGGGCCTGCTAACTTGGCTAACTGTTTATCTATCCAAAGTGGCGCTTTCTCGTTATCTTCTGCATTCTCTTTTCTTCGGACAGCATCCCGCACCAACATCGCACCGATCCAACGAAACGGCTCTGGCGGAAAATGACCTAATGGGCCATTTGTCATACCGCATCGTGTCCATGAACTATCAAGACCTAAAACCAATGACGATAGTATTTTTCCGCCAATACGTGTTTGAGCAACACCGTTACCTGAATAACCTAAGCCATAAAATATGTTTGATTGATTATTGAGCCTACCGAAAAATGGCAGACCGGAAACCGATCTATCTGAGCCGCCAGACCAATGATAGGCAAAAGACGATTGCTGCAACTTAGGAAATAGCTTTTGAAATGCTCGATTCAACAGAGGTAAATAATTGCTAGGCTGATTACACATTGGATCAACCTTGTTTGCGAACGAGAATTTATTTCCACCTTTTCCAAGCATTAAGCGTCCATCACGAGTGTCTCGATAGTAGTGCACGAATATCCTTGAATCGACAACTGCAACCCCCTTTTCTGGGCCGTCTTTTTCAAGGCGTTTTGCGATTGGGTTGGTGATCACCATATCGGAAGACACAACCACGATGCTTCGTTTAAACTCTCTGAAATGTTCAACCATCCAAGCATTTAGTGCAATTACCACCTTATCGGCCACCAGCGCACCGTTGGGAGTCGTTAATTTGGCTGGTTGGCCATATTCAAGTTTGGTCATGGGGCTATTCTCAAAAACTTGGATCCCCATTTTTAATGCAACCTTACGCAGCCCTCGAGCTAAAAGAGCGGGTTGAACACTGCCTGCTGCTGGTGAGTAATAGCCCTCGATATGTCGATCAGAGCCGGCTTTCTTAGTAACCGCCTCCCCACACTTTTGCCAACTGTTGATCCCTAACCTCTTTAATTCATCAACAACAGGTTGCATCCCTCCTCTTTGTGCCTGATTGGTTGCTGTATAGTATGTGCCACTTCTGTTCAGATGTGCATCAATACCATGATGCTCACAAAATTCTTCAATTTCATAAATTACCTTTTCTGACTCCTCAACTAACCACTTGGCTTGCTGTTCACCATACAATTTTTTTAGAGTCGGGTACTTGGTCGACCACGTTAACATACAGCCACCATTTGCCCCCGAAGCACCACTCCCACAGAGTGATTTTTCAATAATTGCGATATCTTTATCGGGTTGTTGTTGCTTTAATAGTATCGCGGTCCATAACCCTGTATACCCGCCACCAACAATAGCGATATCACAAGACCGCTCCTCTCTGAGCTGGGTGTAAGTGACTTGCTCGAAAGAGCCAAATTCTTGTTCAATGGCTTGTTTGAACCAATAAGAGTGGTGTTGTTTCATTGTATATTTCCTGGAGAGGTACTGAGTAATTGGTGACCCAATGACAAACAAAGGAAGACAATGTCTTCCTTTATCGGTAAAGGAGTTAAAGAGATCAATAACTACGATTTTGGCTCTGATTTCGCGTCGAACTTCTCAGACCATGCCGCTAGGATCTCTGCACGCTTGCTACCCATTTGCGCAAAATCCATCTTCGCCATATTCTCTTGAACGTTCGGGAAGTTAGAAACTTCAGCTTTCACTTCTTTATGTGCCACCACTGGGTACATTTCTATGTAAAGCTCATTTGCCGCTTTAGATATTGACCAGTCGACAACGCGTTTCGCTGCATCTGACTCTTTAATTAGACCAACCGCTTCTGATTCCCAGCCGATGCCTTTTGGTGTGATAACCGCTAGCGGTGCCCCTTGCGTTTTCAGCTTCGCGCCGCGGCTTGCCATCGAAATACCGATAGCCACTTCGCCCATACCTGCTTGAACGCATGGCTTAGAGCCAGAGTGCGTATAGTGTGCAATGTTCTTGTCTAGGTCACGCATGTAGTTCCATGCCTGCTCTTCCCCCATGTTTTGTAGCCAAGCTGAAACCTGCATGTAGCCAGTACCAGAAGAAGCTGGGTTGGGCATTGCAATGTGCCCTTTGTAAACTGGCTTCGTTAGGTCTTCCCAAGACGTTGGTTTAGGCAGGTTAAGTTGTTTCGCTACCGCTTCGTTGAAACAGACGGCGTTAAAGAACGCATCATTACCGAACCAAGCTTGGTTTGATTGAGGGTCATTTAGGTTCGCGTGCAGCTCTTCCAAACCTTTTGGTGTGTAAGGCTTAAGAAGACCTTCATTTTTAAGCAGTGCCATTGACGAGCCCGCAAGACCCCAAACCACTTCCGCTTGAGGGTTGTTCTTTTCTGCCAGCAATTTCGCCGTCATGATACCGGTTGAATCGCGAACCCACTTAATCTTGATGTCTGGGTTGTCTTTCTCAAACGCAGACTTGTATTTGGCAAGAATGTCAGTTTCGAAAGCGGTGTAAACCGTGACTTCCTGTGCGGCCATTGCATTCGTTGCTAGCAGAGAGACAAGTACAGCCAGCGATCCTTTCATCAAACGGTTTTTCATCATTTTCTCCAGTTAATTTGGCTAGTGTTACCTTGGTATGTACCAGTTGACGATAACCACCCTACTGAGCCTTTGTGACGAAATCATGACCGTTAAATGGCAGTTTTACGAAAATTGGCGATCATTACTCGTTCAATTGATCCACCATTTTCTGGATATTAAAGTTTTATGAAATTGAATAGTTGCCTATTTACTGCCCTTTCCTTCCTCGCTAGAGTGAACTTGAAACTTGGTATACACCAAATGACCTATTCTGATGGAAATCGAGATGAAAAACGAATATCTACTACTGACTCCAGGTCCTCTATCTACTTCTGAAACGGTACGTGAAGCCATGCTAAAAGACTGGTGTACTTGGGATGATGACTACAACAAAGACATTGTAGAAGTGATCCGCACTAAGCTCGTAAACTTAGCGACTGAACAAGGCGGTTACACCAGCGTGTTAATGCAAGGTAGCGGCACAGCATCAGTAGAAGCGACGATTGGCAGCGCCATTGGCAAAGATGGAAAGTTGTTGGTTGTCGACAACGGTGCCTACGGTGCACGTATCGCTCAGATCGCTGATTATCTAAATATTCCATGCCATGTAGTTTCCCCAGGCGAAACATCACAACCACACTTGAACGAAGTGGAAACTGCATTGGCATCGGATCCTGCTATCACACACGTGGCAATTGTTCACTGTGAGACAACCACTGGCATGCTTAACCCAATTGAGGCGTTTGCTTCTGCGGCAAAAGCGCACGGTAAAGTGGTGATTCTCAATGCCATGTCGAGCTTTGGTGGCATCCCTATCGATATCGCGGAACTAGGCATCGACTTTATGATCAGCTCTGCAAACAAATGTATTCAAGGCGTACCGGGTTTTGGCTTTGTGATTGCGAAACAAACTGAACTCGAAAAGTGCCAAGGTCAGACACGTTCTTTGAGCCTTGACCTTTACGACCAATGGCACTGCATGGAAGTGAACCACGGCAAATGGCGTTTCACGTCTCCGACGCACACGGTTCGCGCTTTCTACCAAGCATTATTAGAGCTGGAACAAGAAGGCGGGATCGAATCCCGTCACAACCGTTACCAGACTAACCAGAAAACACTGGTTGCAGGTATGCGTTCTTTAGGTTTCGAACCACTACTGAGTGATGACCTTCACTCGCCAATCATCACTTCTTTCTACTCTCCGACGCACAGTGATTACCAATTCAAAACGTTCTACACGCGTTTGAAAGAGCAAGGTTTCGTGATTTATCCGGGTAAAGTATCGAACGCAGACTGTTTCCGCATCGGCAACATTGGTGAAGTTTACCCAGCAGATATCGAGCGTTTAATCGGTGCGATTGAAAAAGCAATGTACTGGCAACACGAACCAGAGCAAGAGTTGACGAACTGAGATAAGTCACGATGAGCCAGAATATCAACCCGACTCATTTCCGCAGCGAAGGCGATGTCAACACGACGCCGGCTCGCCAAGCTTGGAATGCATCAATGGACGACGAACGCACACAAGCATTGTTGAAGCGTGATTCGGAGGTCTTTCTTCATCAAGCCATGTCGACGCCTTGCTTAGATACCTTGGAAGCAGCAGAAGGCATCTATCTCCAAGATGCCACGGGCAAAAAGTACATGGATTTCCATGGCAATAACGTCCACCAGTTGGGCTACGGTCACCCACATGTGATTCAACGAGTGCAAGAGCAAATTGCCAAACTGCCGTTTTCACCACGTCGTTTTACCAACGAGACCGCGATTGAATGTGCCGAAAAGATCACACAAATCTGTGGCGGCGAGTTGAACCGCGTGTTGTTCGCTCCGGGTGGCACATCTGCGGTTGGCATGGCACTTAAACTAGCGCGCCACATCACGGGCAACTACAAGGTGGTGTCTCTGTGGGATTCCTTCCACGGCGCATCGTTAGATGCCATTTCAGTGGGTGGCGAAGCGTGTTTCCGCCAAAGCATGGGACCATTAATGGCAGGCGTTGAGCGCATTCCACCAGCAGTGTCTTATCGTGGCGCTTTCCCAGTCGCAGACGGTAGCGATGTGCATTACGCCGACTACCTTGAGTACGTGATTGAGAAAGAAGGCGGCGTGGGCGCGTTTATCGCAGAAGCAGTTCGCAACACGGATGTTCAAGTGCCAAGTAAAGCCTACTGGAAACGCATCCGAGAAATCTGTGACAAACACAATGTCATGCTGATCATCGACGACATCCCCAACGCCATGGGTCGCAGCGGCGAATGGTTTACCTACCAAGCCTACGACATCGAGCCAGATATGCTCTGCATCGGTAAAGGCTTGGGCGGTGGCTTAGTGCCTATCGCAGCCATGGTGACCAAAGACAAATACAACACTGCCGAGCAAATCTCCATGGGTCATTACACTCATGAGAAAAGCCCTATCGGTTGTGCTGCAGCACTGGCAACCATGGAAGCCATTGAGCAAGAAGGCTTGTTAGATAAGGCTAAAGCCGACAACCAGTTCATGCGTGAAAAGCTGCTAGAGATGAAAGCCAAGTACCCAGTGATTGGTGATGTACGTGGCATCGGCATGTTGTGGGGCATTGAGCTGGTCAGTGACCACGAGACCAAAGCGCGTGCGTATGACGAAGCAGAAGCCGTGTTGTACCAATGCTTCAACAATGGCGTGAGCTTCAAGGTATCGCAAGGCAATGTGATTCAACTCAGCCCACCGCTGATCATCACTCGCGAACAACTGACAGAAGCGCTGGCAATCTTCGAAGAAGCCATCGCCAAAGTGTGCAAAGACTTTAACTACTTCTAACCTCAAATCCAGAGCGCAGTTCAAACGTTTAGACAGCGCTCTGGCAAACAAGAAAAAGGATTGAACATGAGCAACTCACCAATTCAAGCAGTGATCTTTGACTGGGCTGGCACTATCGTCGATTTCGGCTCTTTTGCACCCACCAGCATCTTTGTGGAAGCGTTTAAGCAAGGCTTTGATTTCGACATTGACCTTGAAGAAGCGCGCGAGCCAATGGGGCTTGGTAAATGGGATCACATCCAAGCTGTTGGTCGCATCCCTGCGGTTGATAAGCGTTGGAATGAGAAGTTTGGTCGCTCAATGACTAGCGAAGACATCGACGCTATCTATGCGGCGTTTATGCCTCTGCAAAAAGCCAAAGTTGCAGACCACGCCGAGCCCATTCTAAATGCCATTGAAGTCGTGAACGGTCTGAAAGACAAAGGCATCAAGATCGGTTCTTGCTCTGGTTACCCTCGCGAAGTGATGGATGTACTGATTCCAGTTGCGGCGGATTACGGCTACAAACCAGATTATGTAGTAGCAACGGATGACCTGCCTCAAGGTGGTCGCCCTGCACCATTTATGGCACTGAAGAACTTGATTGAGCTGAACGTGACCAGCGTTAACGCGTGTATCAAAGTGGATGACGCAGCACCGGGCATCGATGAAGGTCATAACGCCAGTATGTGGACTGTTGGTTTGCTGCTTTCTGGTAACGAAGCGGGTCTAACATTTGAAGAATACCAAGCAGCGGATGAAGCAACGCTTAATGCCGCTCGTGAAAAAGCACGTGCAAAATTGATCAAGAGCTCACCGCATTACCTAATCGATACTATCGCTGACTTCCCAGAAGTAGTTGCAGATATCGAACGTCGCCTTGCGGCAGGTGAGCGTCCATAGGATTCATGTACAAAACCTCTAGCTCAACTGAATTCTCAATTGAGTTAGAGGCAATTGTAGTGGCATAGTGAATTTGGCCATATAGTTAGATAAGGAAAAGTAAATAAAAGATCGCTTTGGTGAAGTTTGTGTCGAATCGGTTGAAACAAAAAAAGGGGCAAAGATGAGTTTCAAGTTGGCCTAGTGAATGTCCAGAAATGACACAGAATTACCGCCTTAGCAACTAAATCTCTCCTACGTTCTGCCCCCTGATAGTGATAGAATCCCCGCATCAGAATTACCGAGAAACTCTATGTTTATACATCATGTTAACGGCATCGACTGGCTGGTGATTACAGCTTTTGAAGAACTGAAACCTCTATTTATTGAAGAAGCTGGGTCTATTCCCACTTACTTCTCTAGCGCTAGCGAATTGAGCCTGATTGATCAAGCCAAGCGCGCTTATGGATATTTGCCTACACTCCGCGGCGTCATCACCGATACTGGCACTTTTCAACGCCAGGATAACGAAGAAGATTTACCCCCAATGCTTGCCTGTCTAGTGGAAGGGCGCGGCCGAGTATTTATCTATAATGCCGGTTATGTAGCTTTTGTGGATGACGAACAAACCTTTATAACTCGGATGGACTGAAAATTATTCAGTAAGTTGAAATCGGCGAATTGGCATCCCTAGCCGTTCATCCGCAAGCGTTTCGCTTGTTAACAGGGCGTGAATTGAATGGAGCCGGATCCTAGCTTCAATAAGAAAAGCAATGTACATGTTCTGCGCATTAGCTAATTCTATTACCACAATTATGTGTTCTAAAACGCTAGCGGGCAAAAAAGAGTCAGCCTGACGGTCTGACTCTTTTGAATGAAAACACATGGTATCGTGGAAAAGTTTAGGGGGAAGGTTGTGGCTGGTTACATCCGCTTCAAAGGCTTCACGACACTATCTAAACCTTCAATCTTTAGGGCTAAGCAAAGCTTAAGTAAATCGCCCAGTTCACCGCCCGGCCATCCTTTTTTATCGAACCACAAGAGATATTCCTCAGGGAGGTCGATCAACACTCGCCCTGCGTATTTACCAAAAGGCATTTGTATTCTAGCGAGCTTAATGAGGTTTTCTTTTTCTAGCATAAATAAGTGAATTTCATTTCAGATGTCTGGCCCAAGAGTACCACTCCAGATGTTTCCTCACCAGTTTAATACTGCTTCAGCCCGCTCTATGCTAGAGTACGCGACATTCAAAAATCACTATGAGAATACTATGAAATCACCTTGCTTGGCCGCGTGTAAAAACAGTGGCGGAATATGTTCAGGTTGTCATCGAACCATGGATGAAATTATCCAATGGAAAGATAAAACCGATGAGCAACGGGAGAACATCATAGACCAGATCACAGGTATAAATGCAACGCATCACTGCCCCGAGTGTAGAACTCAAGCATATTGTGATATTGCAGCGGGTAAAGAGACCTGCTGGTGCTTTACTATCGAAACTCGTGACTTGCCCAAACCCAACTCTACTCAGCTGTGTTTATGTCGTAAATGCTTGGAAAAAAAGCCAATATTATAGACAGCCATCATACATTTGTTCAGAGGCTTACCAAATTACACGTCCATCCACATTCAATCATTGACCGATCATTGCTATATATAAAAATCATGCATCACACTTAGAGGCGCAGATAAAGTCGTTTTTATGTAGACCTTTGAGCGAGTGGCTCCACCACGTTACAGTAACTTTGCCCCACTCTAGTAAAATAGCAGGATGATGAAACTCATCTTCTGCGAGTTCAGCAATCTTGTTACTGAACGCCCACGCTTGTTTGAAGTTCTTAAACTGGTAAGCCTTTTCTAGTTGAGGAATTCCGTCCCTTTCAATAATCTGCCAATCAGACAATTGCAGCAGCAGAGCTTGTTGCTCCTCTTTGCTAAGTGCAATGGCATCAATACTACAAGCTTCACATTTTTGTTCATTCAACATGGGCAGACTCCTTGAGTTCGAAAAGCGGCGGAAGCAGTCCAGCTTCAATCGCTAGATCGACTTGTTTCAATAAATTCAGCTGACTGATTGTGAAAAGTTGGGAAAAACTCTCAATCACGAAATACTTAGGTTGCATGATGTCAATTCGATACGGCGTTCTCAATACCGTATGTAAGTCAAAGGAGTCACGAATCGCGATATCACTCTCCAGCGCATAAATGGTTTCCGCCGGAGAAGAGAGGATACCGCCGCCATAAATTTTGGGTTTATGCCCTTGTTTCACCAAACCAAACTCAACCGTAAACCAATAGAGTCGTGCCAAATAGGCTCTTTGCTTCGGTGTGGCAGCTTGTCCAAGTTGACCGTAGAACTCAGTAAAAGCGGCGAAATCGTGGTTGGTTAACATCGCGCAATGACCAAATATCTCATGGAAGAAATCCGGTTCCTGTAAATAATTGAATTCTTCTCGAGTGCGTAAGAACGTGGCGACAGGGAAGCGTTTATTCCCTAATAGTTTGAAAAATCTATCAAAGTCGATAAGCGCTGGCACAGGTTCAACTTGCCAACCCGTTGCTTTCAGCAATACACGGTTAATTTCCGGTAACTGAGGGACGCGGTCTTGTGGTAAATCGAGCAGCGTTAAGCCATGCAGATAAGCGTCACAAGCTCGGTCTTGAATAACGCTCATTTGTCGTGTCATTAAGTCTCGCCAAATGGCATCTTCTTCATGGCTCCATTCAACCTTGCCATCTTGATCAATGGGTCTAGAACGATACTGAGTCATGGCATATCTCAATCAACAATTCATTTACATTAAGCCTATCCGCAGTCTTAAAAGCTTCCAGTTCTGACACAACTTTACCAAACAGCTTCTGATGTAAGACATTATTTACAATAAATTTCAAGATATTGATTTGTAAAGGTTAATATATAATTCAAAGGTTTGACTTTATTGCATATCCCTCTCAAACTTAACATGTTACCACCTTGTTATAGAGGGCCCCATGCGTGAGAGCAGTAAAATATGGCAACCGAGCGCAAGTCGCATCGAAGCCGCCAACGTTACACAGTTTATAGAACACATCAATCGCCAAGGAAACGACTTAAAAAGCTTTGCCGAGTTGCATCAATGGTCACTCGATAATGTAGAGTCATTTTGGCAAGAGGTGTGGCTATTCTGCGACGTAATTGGCACTCAAGGAGAAGTGATAAAAGAGCAAACTGACAGCCGTTGGCAACAACCCGTTGTTAATCGCGATACACTTTGGTTTCCACAAGCGCTTATTAACTATGCAGAAAATTTATTAACCTTTGCTTGCCACCAACCTGATGACATCGCAATTTGGTTTGAAAATGAGAACGCACAAAGACAAACCTATACATGGCAACAACTGTGTGAAGAAGTTTCGAGTGTCCAGCAATGGCTAAAAGAGTGCGGGGTCAAGCAAGGTGATGTGGTCGCAGGCTTTTTGCCTCACCTCCCTCAAACCGTTATCGCCATGCTAGCAACCACCAGCTTAGGGGCCATATGGACATCCACGTCTCCTGATTTTGGGATCGAAAGCGTTTTGGAACGTTTTGGCCAAGTAAAACCTAAAATTCTATTTACTTGTGATGGTTATACCTTCAATGGCAAAAGCTTCGATATATCAGAAAATAATCAGCATATTGCCGATCACCTCGATGGGCTCAAACAGGTTTGTCAAATTAGCTATCTTAAGCCGCAGGTTGTTGAGTGCGACGTATGTACCCAAGACTGGCAAAACATTCTTAATCAATACACTCCTGAAGCGCTGTCTTTCACGCGTGTCAATTTTAACGACCCGTTATTTGTCCTCTACTCGTCAGGTACTACTGGTAAACCAAAGTGCATTGTACATTCTGTCGGGGGAACAATTCTGAACCATGTCAAAGAACACCAGCTGCATTGTGATATTCAACCGAATGAACGAATCTTTTATTACACTACCTGCGGTTGGATGATGTGGAACTGGCATGTATCTGCTTTAGCCAGCGGTGCATGCTTAGTCATTTTTGACGGTAGCCCTGTTTACCCAGCTCATAATGTTCTCTGGGACCTAGCCCAACGAGCCGAAGTCACCCTTTTTGGCACTTCTGCTAAATATCTGGAAGCGCTAGAAAAAGCCAGCTTTTCACCGCAGCAAAGTGATCCACTTCCGAACCTGAAAACCATCTGTTCAACGGGGTCTGTTCTTTATCCTGAGCAATTCGATTATGTTTATCAGCATATCAAAGAGGATGTGCATTTGGCGTCCATCTCTGGCGGAACGGATATCTGCGGTTGTTTTGTATTAGGCAACCCGATTTCTCCTGTTTACCGAGGAGAATGCCAGTCCGCGGGATTAGGTGTCGATGTAAGAGTGTTTAGCCCACAGGGAAAAAGCGTGGTTGGAGAGCGCGGAGAATTGGTTTGTGCTAACGCATTACCTAATTTCCCTTGCGGCTTTTGGAATGATACCGGAGAACGTTATCACCGTGCCTATTGGGATAAGTTCGACAATGTTTGGCACCATGGTGACGATATCGAAAAGAGTGAAGTGGGTGGTTACGTTTTTTATGGCCGAAGTGATACCACGCTCAACCCTAGTGGCGTCAGAATTGGTACTGCTGAAATCTATCAGCAAGTGAATGCTATTGATGGCATTGTGGACTCCATTGCAGTCGGGAAAGAAGTCGACCGAAACGAACAAATATGGTTATTTGTTCAGTTAGTGAACGGGATAAAATTAAACGATGATCTTATCGCATCCATCAAAGCACAGCTTAAATCTGCGTGTTCCCCTCGACATGTCCCCAGTGCAATCTATGCCATCAGTGACATTCCTAAAACGCGTTCAGGCAAGTTAGTAGAATTAGCGGTAAAACAAATGGTAAACCACCGCGACGTTGAAAATATCGGCGCGATAGCTAACCCTGAAGCGTTAGAAGAAATACGTGCTGTTCTACCCAAGTTATGTGGGTAGAACACCAATATAGTAGTCAGCGAGTAGTGCGATAAACAAAGCAAAAAGGTGATAAATAGAGAATTTAAACGTTTCCATCGCGCTGTTTGCCTCTGGCGCGTATTTAAGCTTCCAAGCGTGGTACATAAAACCGGCATTGAGCAACAGAGACGCAAACAGATAAACCAAGCCGGCCATCCCGACCAACACGGGCATGACGCAAACTAACGTCAGTAACACTGTATACAACAAAATAGAGGTTTTGGTGTACTCAATACCATGAGTGACCGGCAACATTGGAATATCAACCTTACGATAATCCTCCACGCGATGAATCGCGAGCGCCCAAAAGTGTGGCGGTGTCCAAATAAAGATGATCATCACTAGCAGCCAAGCATTAGCATGCAGTTCACCTGTCACGGCCGTCCACCCCAAAAGGGGCGGCATAGCACCGGCAATCCCAGCAATAACGATATTTTGCGGTGTTGCACGCTTTAGGTACATGGTGTACACCATCGCGTAACCTAGTAAACTCATAAAAGTCAGCCACGCCGTGAGCGAGTTAACCCAAGTATACAAAAGAATAAAACCGAGCAAACCCAACACAGTTGCGAAAACCATTACCGAGAATGGATTGGTGTCGCCTGACGGCAGTGGACGTCTATGCGTACGTGCCATTTTTGCGTCAACACGCCTATCAATCAGATGATTAAATGCGGCCGCAGAACCTGCCATCAAGCCGATGCCAATTAAACCTACCATCGCTTGTAACCAAGGAAAGTCCACCACAGGCGCTAAACTCATCCCCACCAGTGCAGTAACCAGCATTAACGCCACCACTTTAGGTTTCGTCAGCTTAAAATAAACGGAACTCAGTCGCTTTTGACTGCTCAACGATAGCGCGATTTCTTTACTCATAGCGAACTCCTTTCGCGGTGTAACTCCAATCCATTTTCCCCTGCCACAAATAAAACTGGCTTACACAAACGAGACTCAACATAATCGCAGCGCCGAGGTTATGCGCGACAGCCACATAAATAGGGAGTTGAAATACGACATTACTTACTCCCAACATAAGTTGGCAAGCAAGTACAAACATTAACCACCCTCCAATTCTTTGAGAATAATGTGAGTCCTGCTTCATTAACATAACG
This sequence comes from Vibrio sp. TAP-3B, assembly GCF_057784735.1. Classification (NCBI taxonomy): domain Bacteria; kingdom Pseudomonadati; phylum Pseudomonadota; class Gammaproteobacteria; order Vibrionales; family Vibrionaceae; genus Vibrio; species Vibrio sp. TAP-3B. Next base: position 338,518 of record NZ_CM173496.1, read on the forward strand.
CAATAAATCAATACCAACGCAGCAGTAACGATAGCACCGATGCGATGCGTGACATGTATGGTCATTCTTGCCGGGTACTCCAACACTCCAAACTCATAATTGTCGAACCCGCTTTGCCAGAAAGAAAACGCCTCTTTCCATGAGAGATAACTCATCCAATCTCCCTCACAAATCGGCAACGTGGTACACATCAACGCGGCATAGTTTGACGAAGTCCATCCTCCAAGGAGTACCTGCATAAATACGACCAGAAAAACCAGTAATGAGAAGCCTCGCAGCGAGCGGGAAGATGGAGAAAAGTAGAGCGTATTTTGCGCTTTTAACTGACAATAAAAGACCGCTTGCAAAGCAAGCAAAGTAAAACCACCCAGCAAGTGAAGCATTACGATGACTGGCATTAATTTGAGCGTGACGGTCCACATCCCCAACAACGCCTGCCCGACCACCAATACACTGAGCAATATTGGCATCGTGGGATTCACTCGCTCAGATCTCATTGATATCACGGCCATTGCAAAAATAACTAAACCTAGCGTTCCTGCAAAATAGCGATGAATCATTTCAAGCCATGCTTTCTCATGCTCTACCGCGCGCTCTGGAAAATTGCTGTTGGCGCGTATTACGTCTTCCTCTTGATGAGGTACGGTTAAATGTCCGTAACAACCCGGCCAATCCGGGCAACCTAAGCCAGCGTCAGCAAGACGAGTGTAGGCCCCTAGCATGATCACCACTAAGGTAAGGAGTAAACTGAATCTAACTAAGTGAGTTAAGTTCATATGTGCGCCTCCCTAACCGACTCGTGACAGTTTTAAGAGTTTGCGTAAATCCGCCAGCATACCTTTGTTGAACGAAACTAAATCTTCATTCGGTTTCGGCGTATAAGACATCACCAATTGCCCCAAAGGGTCAACGATTAACATTTGTCCGGGTTTCACTTTGGCGGTAACCGATTCATTCATTTGCATTGCCGTCATCGATATATCTACGGTATCTGACAGCTCCGTCTGCCAAAGTACCGGCACCACTCGTTCTTGATATTTTCCTAAAGCAACATGGCTTTGCTGAAGCAGGTAAAGCTGCTGCCTACATTGTTCTGTGCACTCATTAGGTAAAACATAAGCGAGTTGCCACCCGTGTTCCCTAAGTGGCGAGTCTTGGCCAAGCTGGTCGAGTGTCGTATATGGCTCAACTAACACGCCTCGATTGGTCACACCGCTTTGGTACCATCCTTGGGAGAGAATAACTTTAGCGATGACGGCAGGAAGCGCAAACATACACACCAACGCAATCAACATTAGCCGCCCTTTGGTTACTTTAGATGTCATGCTTCACCTCCATGTGACGCAACTTTCTTTGCCAACGAACAAAAACAATTAAGGTCAATAATAAGAAAACGCCCGCCATCGAAAACCATTGAATCGAATAGCCGAAATGTTTGGCGCTGTTGAGCGGCAATGGGTTCCAAGGAAAGTCGTAAGGCCAATTTTTCAGATTGTCTGGCTGCAAGACTGCGGGCATAAGTTCAATATTCAGTAGCTGATTCAATTGCGCGATGTTCAGGTTCTGCACGCGAATGGCATCGCCAACTTCCGGCATTAATTCTGAGCTCAGCGGGTTGGCAGATTTTCGGTACAGGCGTCCCGTGATAAAGGTCGGCGCATCGAGTTTTGTGACTTTTGGTAACAAAGAGCGGTCCGACGTTCCTTCAACGAACCCCAGCTCCAATAACGCATACGTGCTGGGCTCTTCAACAATCGATACCACCTGAAACGCCAAATACCCTACGCTCCCTTGGTACGTTTGGTTATCTAGCAAAATCACTGGCAACGGCTCGGGAATAACGTCTGCTTTCACTTTTGTTCCGATAATACTGCCTTCGCGCCAGTCGTTTTCTTCAAGAACCATGCCTAACCTTTGATAGGCATTATCTGCTCGCGCGAGAATGGCTTGTTCCAACGCCTGCTTTTCTTCTCCTCTCTCGAGTTGCCAAAAACCCAATTTGACCAATAGAGAAAACACAACCACAGTTAAGCAAGTCGCGATCCACAACCACTTCGATAACCATAACCGTTTCGAACACAACCACGATGAAACCGGAGATGTTATGTCCACCGTCTTTCTGTTCAAACTGACGCTCGTCCTTTTGCTACTTTTCATTATCTTCAACCTCGCCAAAGCGCTTATCGAAATGGTTCGTGAAGACCCAGATCACCCAGAAAAAAGAAACAAACCGATGAGTCATTATTTAGGTCGACGCGTCATGTTTTCCGCTTTGGTTGTTATCCTTCTGCTTATTGCGCTCAGTTCTGGCTGGTTGGCTCCTAATCCCCGCCCTTACTAGTTTTATGAGTCTAAAAACAACGCACTACAGCACATAAACAAACACAAACAGACACAGCCAAACCACATCCACAAAGTGCCAATACCAACTGCCCGCTTGGAAGGCGAAATGGTTATTCGGCGAAAAGTGATCTTTGGCGACTCTCAGCAACAAAACGATTAAGAAAATGGTTCCCAGACACACATGCAAACCATGAAAGCCAGTCAACATAAAGAAAGTATTGCCATAAATCCCTGACTGTAACGTTAACCCTATCTCTTGGTAAGCATGGGCATACTCAACCGCTTGGTAGTAGAGGAAAAAGCCTGCTAGCACGATGGTGATTTCTAACCAAACTATCAATGCTGTTCTTTTGTCTTTTTCAAGGCTAATGTGCGCCATATGTAGCGTAATCGACGATAATAACAACAAAATGGTATTGGTAAGAGGAATGCCCTGCCATGGCATCGCCTGCGTCGTTTCACCACTTGGCGTGGACGTGAGCGGCCAAATCGCTTCGAATGTTGGCCACAACACCTCGTTAGTCATAAGGTTGTTGTCTGCCCCTCCCAGCCAAGGCACAGAGATCATTCTGGCGTAAAACAGAGCGCCAAAAAATGCACCAAAGAACATCACTTCAGAGAAGATGAACCAGCTCATCCCTTGGCGAAAAGAGCGGGTAATCTGCGAGCTGTACTTTCCACTCAGTGACTCGGTGATCACGTTGCTAAACCACCCCGCTAGCATGTATAGCAAAAACAAAAAACCAACAGCGAGGACAATTGCACCAATGGTTCCCACAGCCCCTTCACTTTGTGTGCCCTGTACGGTCATACCAGCCCCGACCGCGACTAAAAATAGAGCAAACGCACCGATGATTGGCCAACTACTTTGAGCGGGAACGTAATAGGTTCCTGGCTTGTTACTCATGATTTCTCTCCTTAGAGACGCTCTTTGGTCTGCTCTCCCTGAGTGACTAAGTACCCGTAGGAGGAGGAAGTTTATAGAGTGTATAAGACAGCGTTAACGTGTGTATCGACTCCGGCACGTCTGGTTCGATGTAGAAAATCAACGGCATTTGCGCTTGCTGTTTGCCGTCTAAAGGCTGTTGGTTAAAACAAAAGCACTCAATCTTATTGAAATAGGCAGCCCCATTTCCCGGAGATACAGAGGGCACCGCCTGCCCCACCAGCTTTTGCCCACTCTGATTAAAAGCAAGGTATTCGGTTTGCATCACTTCACCGGGGTGAACATCCATCGAGATAACTTTGGGTTTAAACTCCCAAGGCATATCAGGGCTCACATGAGCCATAAATTCAACGCGAATGGTTCGGCTCATATCTGGCTGCATACCGGTTGGTTGAATTGCAGCCACTTCACTTGTTTTTCCGTTGATCCCCAGTGCGTCGCACATCACGTCATACAATGGGACAAGTGCGTAGCCAAAGCCAAACATCAATAGGGTCGCCAAAAGCAACTTCAGTGTGAGTTTTTTGTTTGATGGATTCGGTTTCATCTCACTCATCCCGTTCGCTTCTAATCAACTTTAGGCGGTGTAGTAAACGTATGATGTGGCGCTGGGCTTGGCACTGTCCATTCTAGGCCTTCGGCGCGCTCCCACGGTTTTGCTGACGCTTTTTCACCACCACGTATACACTTGACCACCAGCCATAAAAAGATTAATTGAGATAAGCCAAATGCAAACCCACCAATCGAAACGATTTGATTCACATCAGCAAATTGAATGGCGTAATCCGGGATTCGCCTTGGCATCCCCGCAAGACCTAGGAAGTGCATGGGGAAGAACAGGACATTGACGGAAATAATCGAGCACCAGAAATGCCACAAACTCAGCTTGTGGTCGTACATATTGCCTGTCCACTTAGGTAGCCAGTAGTAGGCCGCCGCCATGATGGAGAACACCGCACCAGACACTAAAACATAGTGGAAATGCGCCACAACAAAATAGGTATCGTGATATTGGAAATCCGCAGGCACAATCGCCAACATTAATCCCGAGAATCCCCCAATCGTAAAGAGCACAATAAAGGCAATGGCAAACAACATTGGCGTTTCAAAGGTTAGCGCCCCTCGCCACATGGTGGCGACCCAGTTAAAGACCTTCACCCCTGTCGGCACTGCAATCAGCATGGTGCAATACATAAAGAAGAGCTCAGCAAAAACCGGCATGCCGGTGGTAAACATATGGTGCGCCCAAACCAGAAAAGACAACAACGCAATGCTGCACGTCGCGTAAACCATCGAATGATAACCAAACAGCTTTTTACCACTGAATGCTGGGAGGATGGCAGAGATGATGCCAAACGACGGTAAAATCATGATGTACACTTCTGGATGACCAAAGAACCAGAAGATGTGTTGGAACATTACCGGATCGCCACCACCAGCGGCATCAAAGAAGCTAGTTCCAAAATATTTATCGGTCAGAACCATGGTCACCGCACCCGCTAATACCGGCATAACCGCGATCAACAAGAAAGCGGTAATTAACCACGTCCAAACAAACATTGGTAACTTGAACCACGTCATTCCCGGAGCTCGCATATTTACGATCGTCACGATAACGTTGATCGCCCCCATGATGGAGCTGATCCCCATGATATGCACAGAGAATACAAACAACGCCGTGCTATCAGGACCATACGTCGTGGACAGCGGAGCATAGAACGTCCAGCCAAAATCAGGGCCGCCGCCAGGTAAAAACAACGAGCTCAACAAAATAAGAAATGCAAAAGGTAGAATCCAGAAGCTCAAGTTGTTCATGCGAGGTAACGCCATATCAGGAGCACCGATCATCATTGGGATCATCCAGTTAGCAAGGCCCGTAAATGCTGGCATCACAGCACCAAACACCATCACCAAACCGTGTACCGTGGTCATTTGATTAAAAAACTGTGGATCAACCAGTTGTAGTCCTGGCTGGAACAATTCGGCACGAATGACCATCGCCATTGCACCACCGGTCAGAAACATCGCAAAGCTAAACCAAAGGTACAGAGTACCGATGTCTTTGTGGTTGGTGGAATACAACCAACGAGTGATGCCTTTTGGAGCGTGATGATCATGGGCATCATCAATTACAATGGTACTGTTCGCACTGGCTTGTGCTTCGGCTGGCGCAGACTTCACCGCCTTCTCTATTGGCTTACTCATATTTCCTCCTTGGCACTGCCTTGTGCCTTAAAGGCATTCACGTCGGAGGCTTGCACGGTCTCGCCCGTGTCATTGCCCCACGCGTTTCGTTGATACGTAATCACCGCGGCGATTTCTTTATCACTCAACTGATTAGCAAAAGCCTGCATCGCTGTCCCAGCTTTACCATTCACGATCACATCAATGTGTTCGGAAACCTCGCCCGTCGCGACAGGGCTACCTTTGATAGCCGGAAATGCGCCCGGAATCCCCTCACCATTTGCCTGATGACACACAGCGCAACGCGCCGTATAAACCGCTTCACCTTGCGACATTAACTCATCCATCGACAAGTCTTGAGACAGTGCCTCTTGTGCCGCGGCTTTTTGAAATGCGATGGCTTCTTTCTTCGTCGCGAGCCATTGATCGAACTTCTCTTCTTCCATCGCATGCACCACCACTGGCATAAACCCGTGAGCACGACCGCATAACTCCGCACATTGACCGCGATATACCCCTGGCTCATCAATTCTGGTCCATGCTTCATTAATAAAACCTGGGATGGTGTCTTTCTTGACGGCGAAATCCGGCACCCACCAAGAATGGATCACATCGTCTGAGGTCATCAAAAAACGCACTTTGCGGTTAACAGGTAGGACCAACGGATTATCTACTTCCAGTAAGTAATGCGCGCCTTTTGCCTCAATACCATCGATTTGCTTCTGACTGGTGGCAAGTAAACTGAAGAACTCAACATCTTCACCAAAGTAACTGTAATGCCATTTCCATTGCGACCCTGTGATCTTAACCGTGATATCCGATTGGCTTGTATCTTCCATTGCGACTAAAGTTTTCGTTGCGGGGATCGCCATGGCAACAAGAATGATGATGGGTATGACCGTCCAAATAATCTCCACTTTTGTACTTTCGTGGAAATGTGCGGCAACAGATCCTTTTGATTTGCGGTGGCGAATGATCGAATAGAACATGACACCAAATACAATCAAGGCAATAGCACAGCAGATATAGAAAATCAGCATATGTAATTCATACACTTGCCCGCTTATCGCAGTGACCCCTTTGGTCATGTTGTAATCATTGTCTTTTGACCAACCGTAAGTAGAAAACGTGATAAATATCACGTTCAGTAATAAGGCTAGAGTAGTCGTTAATCTTCTCAAAAGATCTCTCCTCTGCTCAGCCGCTACGCTTGAGCGAGCTTCCTTGCTGTCCGATGCAAATATCGAACAAACTTACGAAAAATCACATAAACTACGATTTCAATACGATTTGTTATATTTATGTTAAAGGCTAGTTATAGTTCAAAGGTTCTTCAAGAAATTAAATGTGATTAAATTTTGTGCACACAACAAAGAATAAATTCGTTTTATCGATTGCCCTCTTTGCAACGTAATTGAGAACCATTTACATTAATTAAATGAAAACATTGAGATACTTTTAGACAAAGTGTCCTAACCAGTAGGCTTCCCCTACTAAGGAATGACTGATATGACCGCTCTAATTACGCAATGGTTAACTCGAGATCCTGACCCTAAAACTCGTGAAGAACTACAACACCTCGTCGATACTAACAACGAACAAGAACTCTCTAATCGCTTTGGGTCTCGTCTCGCTTTTGGTACCGCAGGACTTCGCGGAAAAGTAGGGGCGGGTCCAAACCGAATGAATCGTTTGGTAATTCAAGAAACTGCCACTGGCCTAGGTCACTACTTGCTTGAGCAAGTGAAAGACACTGCAAGTCGTGGTGTTGTGATTGGTTATGACGGTCGTCCTGATTCGAAACAATTCGCGCATGACACCGCCTCCGTACTGACTGCGCTGGGTATCAAGGTGTACTTAACGTACGACGTTGCAGCGACCCCAATTGTTGCGTTTGGTGTCCGTACATTGAATGCTGCGGCCGCAGTTGTCGTTACCGCCAGCCACAACCCACCAGAATACAATGGCTTTAAAGTATATTGGGAGAACGGCGCACAAATCATTCCTCCACACGATTCTGGAATCGCAGCAAAAATTGATGACGCAACAACGAAGCCATTACCTTTAATGTCTCTTGATGATGCAAAACAACAGGGTTTATTCGTTTGGTTAGAAGACGACTACTACCAAACTTACCGTAAGGCAATGAACGAAAACGCGCTGCTTACTCCTGATAACAATACCGATATCTCTATTGCGTACACTGCGATGCATGGCGTTGGCGCGAATATGGCGGAAACGCTACTTGCCGACGCTGGCTTTAAAAAAGTGGCAAGTGTTAAGGAACAGCGCGAACCTGATGGCAGCTTCCCAACCGTCAACTTCCCAAACCCTGAAGAAGCGGGTGCGATGGATATGGTGATGGCATTGGGGAAATCTGTCGATGCTGACATCGCTTGTGCCAACGACCCAGACGCAGACCGTTTCGCTGCTGCCGCTAAAAAGACCAACGGAGAATACCAAATGTTGACGGGCGACCAAGTCGGCTCACTGTTTGGCGATTACTTGCTAGAGCAGCAGCCTAACTCTCTGGTTGGCAACACCATCGTGTCGTCACGAATGCTGAGTAGCATCGCCAAAGCGCATGGTGCCCAATACTACCAAACACTCACCGGCTTTAAATGGCTCACTAACGTTGCTATGGAGCAAGAGACAGAAGCCAATCCATTCTTGTTTGCTTATGAAGAAGCGCTCGGTTATACCGTGGGTAACAAGGTGTGGGATAAAGATGGTTTGTCCGCAATCGTCGCGTTTGCCCAGTTAACCGGCAAACTTAAAACTCAAGGCAAAACATTGTGGGACAAACTGGAAGAGCTGTACCGCGAGCACGGTTTCTACTTTAACGCGCAACGCAGCATCGCCTTAGCTCCAAACTCCCCATCAATCGGCGACAAACTCCGTGCTCACCCACCAACAGAGATTGCTGGTAAAAAAGTCGCAATCACAGAAGACTTAAAAGCATCGGTCCGCACGTTTGATGACGGCTTACAAGAATCTATTGATTTACCAGCCAGTGATGTGTTGATTTATCACCTAGAAGATCAATCTCGTGTGATCGTTCGCCCATCGGGTACTGAGCCGAAGCTAAAGTGTTACTACGAAGTCATCAACGACTTTCCTGCTGACATGAACTACGAACAAGCACAGCAAGCAGCCGAAGCGAAGATGAACGAGCTTATCGACGCACATCAGAAAAGCTTGTAAGTCAAAGAAAACATAAATATTTGATACAGCAAGAGGCGCGAGTACGCGCCTCTTTTTGATCTTCACTAAAGCAATACAAGCGAAATGGTATTTACCTCTAGCCTACAATTTCTTTTTGCAGAAAATACTTGTGGATGCCCTCAGCAGGATAGCCTGAGTACTGCCCCACTTTTTCAAAACCCAATTTGAGATAAAATTCGAGAGCTTGGAAGCTGTAGGTATCCAAATAAACATGGGTAACCCCGTGAGACTTTGCTTGTTGTTCTAGCATCGACATTAACTTGCTTCCGAGACCAGAGGTTCGACTTTCCGCATCTACCCACAAAAACTCAACGAACACCGTATTTTTAAACATTTCGCCGGTCAGACCACCCTGGATCTTGCCATTCTCATCTTTGGCGAAACAACCCACAGCAGTCACTTCCCCTTCAGGCAAGTGCATTTGGTTGTAAGTTCGAATACCTTCGCGCACAGAATCAAGGTCTTTTTGATCTGGATTTAAACAAAATTCAAGCTTCATATATCCTCTCCTTAGGAAACACCAATATCCTAAAACAAAAAGCCAGCAATTGCTGGCTTTCTGATGGAATAGGATAACTTTATAAGGCGAAACTGCTCAGCATCCACAACGCGAGAATAACAAACACTAAACCCATTAGTTTATGTTGGTACGTGCGAAACTTTTCGTTCTCAAGCAACCCTTTGCCTAACGTACCTGCCAGCGCAACAAGCAATAGATTGAATGACAAGCCAAGGACGTTCAACAGTAACCCTAGTGCCAGCATCTGCTCACCAGAAGACGCCGTGATATTGCTTGAGACAAACTGCGGCAAAAACATAACAAAAAATACCAACGCTTTAGGGTTAAGCAAATTACTCATCAAAGCACGTTGATAATAAGTCGATGCCATTTTGTTTTGATTATCAAGTTCTGGAGCCGCTGATGCCTCAGCTCTTAAGCAGTCCCACCCCATTTTTAGCAAGTATGCACCACCTAATAGATGAAGGACTTTAAGGGCGATTGGGCTCATTGCTATCAAGGTTGATACCCCCATCGCAGCAAGCAAAGTAAGAATAACACCAGACGTCGCATTGCCTAAGCTAGCAAACAGACCGACCTTCTTACCGTAACTCATACTAGAGCTCGCGATCAGCAACATATCGGGCCCTGGTAACAGCAACAAAGCCACTACTGCGGTGAGATAAACAGGAAGTACAGATAAATCAATCATGATGGAACCGCTTTTCTACAACAAAGCGGCGAATGTTATACCAACAAAATGACAACGGCCAGCCCAAAATCACCAAGATAATTTAAAAAATAAAAATCATAGTTTGCTAGGACAGCAAATAACAATCAATTCACCTATTTATCAAAATCGGATAGCAATTTTGTACAAAAATAAGCACGATGGATCCGTTACACTTCTAAGATGATTTTCTTGAGCTGACCGGATAAAGATGAAAGAAAAGAATAAGGAAATCGCCACCTTCAAGATAGCTCAAGAGCTCGGCGGTTTAGAGCTTCTCGATGCAAAGTACGAGAAGCAGAATTTCTCACGCCATAGCCACGAGGGTTACACCATTGGCGTCATCGAGAAGGGAGCACAGCAGTTCTTTCGAACAGGCGGAAATCATATCGCGCCACAGGACAGCATTATTCTCGTTAATGCCGATGAAGTACACAACGGGCATTCGGCCTCAGAAGGCGGTTGGGAATACAAAGCAATGTACCCCGTACCACAGCAGTTTCAGACCTTAGGGCAAGAGCTTGGTTCACCAAATGTAGCGCTGCCCTATTTCCCTCAACCTGTGGTTTATGAGCCTGAACTGGCAAATCAGTTGCGATTGGTGTTTGAAACGCTAGAAAAATCAGACAATCGACTACTACGAGAAACTTTGATTTACGGTACGTTGATCAAACTAGCCAGCAAACACAGCACCCACCGTGCACCGCTCAAAGAGTCAACCAGAGCTCAGCGACAAATACAGCTGGTCAAAGAGTTTTTGGAAGACTTCCCGCAAACGGACGTCTCGCTAGAAGAGCTCGCAAAACTGGCTGGGTTAAGCCCTTTTCATTTGCTAAGAGAGTTTCAAAAACAGTTTGGCTTCCCTCCCCATGCTTATCAAATTCAACAACGTTTACGAATGGCGAAGAAGTTGCTCAAACTCGGACAAAAAATTTCAGATGTAGCGCAAGAATGTGGCTTCCATGATCAAAGCCACCTGCATCGACACTTTAAAAAAGCCATGGGCGTCACGCCCGGTCAATACATTCGTCACAGCTAAAGAGCAATTTTGTACAAGGCGTTATGCCGCTAGCACGTTACCTTGATAGCCTGATTTTGGAACAACTAAGAATAAACTATGGACCACACTTTGCCGCTAAAAGAAGAATCAAAAGCTGCGTTATTTTGGCAAGGCACACTTGCGATGATGCCACTGAGTATCGCGGTGTTACCTTGGGGTTTGCTCGCAGGCTCATTCGCGATTGATACTGGGCTTCACCCTTTGGAAGGACAAGCACTATCCGCCATTCTGTTCGCAGGTTCTGCGCAGCTCGTCGCGATGGGGATGATTAAATCGGGGGCAGGCTTGGTGACCATGTTACTAACAACGTTTTTTATCACCTCTCGACACTTCCTCTACAGTGTATCGATGCGCAGTAAAATTGCGCCGCTTCCTCTTAAATGGCGACTGTCACTCGGATTCTTACTCACTGACGAGCTGTTTGCGATTATAGGTCATCATTCCGATAAACAATTTAATCGCTGGTATGCGCTTGGGGCTGGTTTGAGTTTTTACCTGTTTTGGAATATCGCGACACTGACGGGCATTGTTGCGGGGAGCCTGCTCCCTGAACTTAACGAAATGGGTTTGGAGTTTGCTGTGGCCGCGACTTTTATCGCAATTGTAGTTCCGACTATTAAAAATATGGCGGTGCTCGCGAGTGTTGTCGTGGCGTTAGTGAGCTCGGTCGCCCTCACCTATTACCAAGTGGAAGGAAGTTTGATGATTTCGAGCATTTTAGCCATGCTTACAGGCTACTTTGTGGAACAAGTGCAGGAGAAACGTTAATGACCATGTTGTCTATTTTGCTGATGACTGCACTTGTTTTCACCAGCCGCTACTTGTTTTTAGAACCTAAGCTACCTCTGCGATTAGGGACACGTACACAAAAAGTACTCAACTACGCCAGCCCTGCGGTACTCACTGCGATCTGGGCACCTATCGTTTTCATTCCCGATGGGGCACTCAGCGTGAATGTGCAAAACCCATTTTTATTGGCTGCTTTGCTGGCTGCGTTAATCGCGTACTTTACTAAAAATGTTCTTTTAACGACGGTGATCAGCATGGTGGTATTTCTCGTTCTGCGAATTTGGCTTTAATCCGCCACCCACTCAATCTCCAACAGGGTGACATCACCACACTTTAATCGTCCAAGGAAGATGTCACCTTGATGCACCTCACCAACACCTTTTGGTGTGCCAGTCATTACCACATCGCCATCTTGAAGTGTTGTGTAACTCGTTAATTCATCCAAGATGGTTAGCGGCGGATAGAGCATCTGGCTAACATGACCTTTTTGTACACGAACGCAGTTAATCAAGAGCTCGAGATTGAGATCATTAATATCAATATTGTCCAAAGAGATAAACCGACTAAACACAGCAGAGCCATCAAACGCTTTAGCGCGCTCCCAAGGCAACCCTTGTTTTTTAAGCGAAGACTGCAAACCACGCTTGGTCAGATCCAATCCCAAACCGACCGCTGAATAACGTCCACCTTTAATCAAAAAACAGATTTCAGCCTCGTAATGAAGGGGCTCTTGATGAAATGAACGCAGAGTTGTTGATACAGAGGTCGCGGGTTTATTAAATACTACCATTTGCTCTGGTATGGCATTATCAAGCTCATGAATATGTTCAACGTAATTTCGCCCAACACAAAGCACTTTACCCACTGCTATTTTCTTTTCTTCAACTTGAATAACGCTCATCGCTCTTCCCTGCAAAACAAAAGCCTCATCATAATCTAACCTATTGACTTGACGACACTAAATCCCGCCATCCAGTGTGAAAAATAAGACACTCACCCCGTTTTGAGTTTTGTATCATCTAATTGAAGCATCAAGCTATTTAACGATGTCATGCACTCAAAAAGCTAACACTTTTCTTGTCATCATAACCTTAAAGGACTCTTTTACTCCCATAAATAAAAATGCAATAAAATCATAACGCAATAGACATCTATCTTTCATTTTCACTGTTTATCTTAACGTCATCAACACATCGGGCAGAGCGCCTATCGATTACAACTAGGGTAATAAAAAAATGAAAAAAGCAGCACTAACTACTGCAATTTTAACAGCATTGGTATCAACACCATCTTTCTCAGCGACAGTATATACAGATGACGATACAGAATTAAAAGTTGGTGGCCGCGTTGAGTTTCGTGGTGATTTTATGGGGTCAGGCGGTGCAGAAGTTGAAGGTTCTATGGAAGACAAAAGCCGCGCTCGTCTTAACCTCAAAGGTAACACTGATATCGGCAACGGCCTTTCAGCATTCGGGGTTTACGAAGCAGAACAAAAAACGGGTAAGAGTGAATTCAAAAATCGCTACATGTACGCAGGTGTTGACTCTGATGTCGGGGCTTTCTCTGTAGGTCGTCAAGACATGGCGGCAGTCATCATCTCTGACATGACGGATATCACGGAATTTTCAGGCGTTCAACAAGTTATCGATTCATCTTCAGATAAGCAAGACAGTATATTTGCCTACCGTGGTGAGTTTGATGCATTACAACTTCAAGCCACTTACCAAGCAAATTCTAATGATAACCAAGACAAATACGGCATCTCTGGTATGTACTCTCTACCCATGGGCCTAGACTTAGGTCTTGCTTACTCTGGTGGTGATGTCGATAAAGACAATTCTGAAGACCAAATTCTAGGTGGTATCGCTTATTCAATGGATAACCTATACCTAGCAGGTACATATTCTCAAGGCTCACTTACTGATGCTGAAGACTTTACGGCTTACGAGTTAGTGGCAAGCTACAAAGTGGCAAGCAAGTTTACACTTGCTGCGCTATATACAGCTCAAGAGAACGATCCAAACAACGGAACAAAATACGACACTACTGAAGGTATCGAACTGGTTGGTTACTACAAACTAAACAGTAACTTCCGTACTTATCTGTCTTACTACATTAATCAACTTGATGAAGAGAAAGACCCAGCAACGAATTTGATTACTGAAGGCGAAGATACATTGCGCTTAGGTGTTCGCTACGATTTCTAGTTCACTCTATCCGAAGAACGAGTCAACATGGTCGACACCTATGTCGGCCATTTTTCCACTAAGCTTTCCCTCATAATCTGCCCTCTTTTGATGCACAGTATCTCTGAGTTAGTGCGTTTCCTTTAACTCTTAAATACTATAAAAAGGAAAATCATTATTAATCAACTGCTTATTTTGTTGGCATGTTAGCTGCAATACTATATATGCAAATGCATGGCAGCGTTTGTACTTCTCGTTCTTTGTTCCTGTTATGTCAGGTACATCCTTTTAATTGGTAATGTCGCCTCCTTCTGGGAGGCATTTTTTGTTCATCACCTTGATATTTTAACCCGTAATAAACAAAAAAAGCCGAGCATTTCGCTCGGCTTTTCAGATATCAAATATTATTACAACACGCTAGATTATGCGTCTGGTGTGCGACGACCACGACCACCATGGCCACGTTCACCACGGTAATTACCACGATGATCACCACCACGGTTACGATCGAAACGACGTTCACCACCTTCACGGCGAGCACCATCACGATTACCGTCGCGGTTGCCACGGAAGCCACCATCACGACGACCACCGCCACCATCACGGCGACCACCACGAGACTCGCGGAAATCATCAAAGTCACATACAACAGCACCGACATCTTGTTGACGGATACGTAGCTTACTTAGCTTGTTGGCTGCGTCAGACGTCATTGCTTTTGGCAGCTGAACAAATGTATGACCTTGAGCTAGCTTAATCGCACCGATAGAGCCTTTGCCGAGACCAAGTTCGTTTGCTAGAGCGCCAACGATGTCTTTAACTTGAACACCTTGCTCACGACCAACTTGTAGCTGGTAAGTATCCCAATCTTGATTGTTAGTGCTACGACCGCTACCGCCACCTTCGCGACGATCTTTACGACGCTGTTTATCACGCTCAATCGCTTCAACCATCGGATCTTCGCCAATGTAGAACAGAGGACGTTTTCCTTGTTGACGCTTAAGAAGCATTGCAGCAAGCATTGTAGGGTCGATATCTAAAGACGTTTGTAGCTTCTCTACAAGGTCAGTAAATTTGTCTAGCGCTTTGTGCTCTTTCTCAGCTTCAAGTTCAGCACCTAATTTTGCAAGACGAGCTTCCGCGACTTGGTCACGTAAAGGAAGCTGGAGTTCTTCCATTGATGACTTAGTGACACGCTCGATAGTGCGAAGCATGCGAATTTGGTTAGTGCGAACTAGAAGGATTGCTTTACCTTTACGTCCAGCACGACCAGTACGACCGATACGGTGAATGTATGATTCAACATCAAACGGGATATCGTAGTTAAATACGTGAGTAATACGCGAAACGTCAAGACCACGTGCAACAACATCAGTTGCTACTAAGATGTCAATAACACCTTGTTTAAGGTGATCAACAGTACGTTCACGTAGAGACTGAGGAATATCACCATGCAATGCCGCCGCTTTAAAGCCACGTGCAGATAACCAGTCAGCTAGGCGCTCGGTATCTTGACGAGTACGTACGAATACGATTGACGCATCCGTTTCTTCAGTTTCAAGAAGACGAGACATTGCTTCATCTTTCTCTACACCTTTCACTACCCAGAACTGCTGTTGAACTTTATCTACTGTGTGGTTTTTACCAGCAACATCAACCATGACAGGATCACGGAGGAAACGCTCAACAATCTTTTTAAGCATCGGAGGCATAGTTGCAGAGAACAAAACACGTTGTGCAGAAGAAGGAGCATGCTCCATGATCGCGGTGACGTCTTCAACGAAACCCATGTTAAGCATTTCATCCGCTTCATCGAGTACGAATGTGTGTACTTCATCTAGGTGTAGACGTTCACGATTGATTAGATCTTGAACTCGGCCAGGTGTACCAACAATAACTTGTGCACCACTCTTGAGCGCACGCATTTGATCAACGATAGAAGCACCACCGTAAATCTCTAAAACTTTAAGACCTTTGATATTTTTACCAAGGTTCTTCATTTCTGCTGCAACTTGAATCGCTAGCTCACGAGTTGGAGCAAGTACGATTGCTTGCGGTTTACGTTGGTTGAAATCGATCTTGTTTAGCAGAGGCAGAGAGAACGCTGCCGTTTTACCTGTACCTGTTTGTGCTTTGCCCAGCGCGTCAGCACCTTCCAATAGGTGTGGAATTGCCGCAGCCTGAATTGGAGTTGGAGACACGAAACCCATTCCGTCTAGAGCAGAAAGGATAGAATCATTCAGAGATAAATCACTGAATTGAATAACAGAATCTTGCATTGGGATCCTACTTAATTAAACTAAAAAACAGCCCCATATGCTCTTCCAATTCGATACTGATCCATCCAGTGACTGATTCCATTCAGACGGGAAACAGCACAGTACACAACCGCGATAAGCCATTAGGGACGACTAAGGGTGCGGATTATTCCCTAAAAGCACAAAAAAAGCCAGAAAAAATTGAATTGCATCACAATTTATTCTCAATATTGACATTTTTAGCATGTTTTTCCGCCACCCCACCACTTCCTGCAGAAAATATAACCAACCGCTAAGCCATTTATCAAAAAAACCATCTTCGTTGAGCGGCTAAGTTAGGCAAAATTCATAGCGAAATTGAACTCCACAGGTAGTAATAATAGCTCGCAATGATTATAGTGTGTGCAATTCCATTGGTAAGTTAAGAAAAGATGTTTCAAGATAACCCACTACTAGCTCAGCTTAAGCAGCAAATCCAAGAACACCTACCTAAAAAAGAAGGTTCAATCAAAGCAACAGATAGAGGCTTTGGCTTTTTAGAAGTGGACAGTAAGACCAGCTTCTTCATCCCACCAACGTACATGAAAAAGTGCATCCACGGTGACAAAGTTGTCGCTATTATCCGTACTGAAAACGAACGTGAAGTTGCAGAACCGCAAGAACTGTTAGAACAGTCACTCACGCGCTTTATCGGTCGAGTGAAAATGTTTAAAGGCAAACTAAACGTTGCACCTGATCACCCTCAGCTCAAAAAGTTGTCTTTAAAAGCGAAACTTAGAAAAGGCTTGAAACCTGACGAGTTCGCCGAAGGTGACTGGGTTGTTGCTCATTTGATTCGTCACCCACTAAAAGGTGATAACACTTTTTTCGTTGAAATATCTGAAAAAATTACCGATGCAAATGACAAAATCGCACCTTGGTGGGTAACACTTGCACAAAATGACCTACCGAATTCCGAGCCAGCAGGCATCGAACACTGGGAGCTAAAAGACGACGCCGCATTAGAACGGGTTGACATGACCCATGTTCCTTTTGTAACTGTCGATGGCGAATCAACCAAGGATATGGATGATGCGCTGTATGCGAAAAAAACAGAATCTGGTGACTTCGAACTGACGATCGCGATTGCTGACCCAACTGCTTATATCACACCTGAAGATGAGATGGATAAAGTAGCGCGCGAGCGTGGTTACACTATTTACTTACCGGGTCGTAACATCCCGATGCTACCGCGAGATCTCGCTGATGACCTTTGTTCTTTGATTGAAGGCGAAGTTCGCCCTGCCCTTTGCTGTACAGTTACTGTAAGTAAAGACGGCGTGGTTGGTGACGACATCAATTTCTTTGCTGCAAACATCAAGTCTCACGCTCGTCTTACCTACGATCACGTCTCTGATTGGCTAGAGAACGGTAGCTCAAACGTATGGCAACCATCAGAAGAAATCGCCGCTATCGTGCGCGACCTGTACGACTTCTCCCTAGCTCGGGCTAACTGGCGTGAGAAGAATGCTGTTGTGTTCCCAGATCGCCCAGACTACCGATTTGAACTGAGTGAAGACAACGACGTGATCGCAATTCATGCAGACATGCGCCGCAGTGCAAACCGTCTTGTTGAAGAATCGATGATCACAGCAAACATCTGTGCAGGCCGTATACTACGCGACAAGTTCAAAACCGGTGTATTCAATACTCATGCTGGCCTAAAAACTGAAAAGATTGAAGAAGTTGTGCAGTTAGTTAACCCTGAAGGTACTCTAGAATTCACTGCAGAGTCGCTCGCTACATTAGAAGGCTTTGCAGCGCTACGTCGTTGGTTGGCGCTACAAGAAACGTCTTACCTTGATAACCGTATTCGCAAGTTCCAAACATACAGTGAAGTTGGTAACCAGCCACTTCCTCATTACGCTATGGGTCTGGATATTTATGCGACTTGGACATCACCGATTCGTAAGTACGGCGATATGATCAACCACCGCATGTTAAAAGCAGTTGTTTTGGACAAAGAGCCAGTACAAAAACCGGACGATCAAGTTGGTGAAGAGCTTGCTTTGCATCGTAAGCACCACAAAATTGCAGAACGAAATGTTTCTGATTGGCTATATGCGCGTACACTTGCAGATGAGCCGAGCAAGCAAACTTGTTTCACAGGTGAGATTTTCGATATTAATCGTGCAGGTGCACGTGTCCGACTTCTCGAAAATGGCGCTGCAGCCTTTATTCCTGGTGCACTAATTCTTGATAATAAAGAAAGGATCGAGTGCAATGGCGACAACGGTACCATCTCCATCGATAAAGAGGTGATATACAAACTCGGTGACACCTTGGAAATCGTCTTAGCAGACGTAAACCAAGAGAACCGTAGTTTAGTTGCAAAGCCAACCCAGGTATTTGCTGAACAACCAGCGACATAAGCAGAACAAACTGTAAGTGAATAATACCGAATGAAGTGAAAGGCGCTCTTATGAGCGCCTTTTTTATTTGTCATATAACAACGAAAGAACGACTATGCCGAACATTGAGATCATTCGCTTTAATCACTTTACTGCGCGTAAAAGTGAACGTTATCCAGCAACACATAATGGCATATATGCCGTAGAAGCAGGCACCTTATTAGTTCAGCAACCTAGTGGAGAGCTATTCGAACTAAAAGCAGGGTACTTCACTCTTTATAATTCAGAAGACTTACGCAGTGCCGAAGCGATTTCCGGTAACCATGGTTTTAAAGCAGTGGCATTGGTATTTGACCCAAGCCTATTCTGTGACTTCAAGAAAGCGCATCCGCTACTGCGTTCTGAAACGGAACAAAGACGCTTTTATCCGTTTTCACTCCAATCTAATCGTGAAATGGCGCAGCTCAAGAGTACACTGATAGAACTTGCGAGTCGTAATGCACCTGACTACACGCAAAAACACGTTGCAATGGCGTTGATATCTTTAATGGTTGAGGTTGAGCCGAATATCCTCTCGATCATTGATGATGCAAGCAGTCTTAGTGACTCTCAAAAAGCCATTAAGTACATCGAGAACAATATCGATAAAGATGTCACTCTGGAAGGGTTAGCGGCTCACATGAATATGTCTATCGCTACTTTAAAACGTCGACTCGCAGCGGAAAACCTGTCGTTTTCTCAAATATTAAAAGTAAAACGGATCAACCATGCTGCAACGCTGTTACGCCTGTCACAGAGGTCTATTACAGATATAGCGTTTGAATCTGGCTTTAAGAGTGCTGCTCATTTTAGTACCGCTTTTAAATCGATTTACGAGATCACACCAAAAGGCTTTAGAAACCAGATAGTTAAACCAAAAACCTAACATTAACTAGAGAATCAAAATGGTGTCGTTCGAGTCAGGTCTCACTATTCCCAAAAACACGCTTGGGGATCATTCTCAAGTTCGGTAAAAAAGTCTTCTAGCTTTTTACTATATGGTAACGGCTTATAGGGAATCCATCTCAGCAGATCATAACGGTAAGTCGGCACATAGAAATACCAACGTTGGGTGCTAGCATCAAATAAGATCTTAGCAATAGGAGAAGTATATTCACTATGTTGAGAGTCCAAGAGGAAATGTGCTCGATAAAGTTCAGCGCCGTTTTCAACAAGCTCATAAAGACACTTTCCCTGTTCGACTGGCAAATTAACATTACGCGTGGAACAGAACGACTGAACTAATTTGTATAAACGGCTAGTCGCCATTTGAGACACTGACATCAACGCTCTCCTGATCGTTAGTTGTTAGTATACACCCTAGCTCCGATAAAAGCGGAGCACTTACTCGCATTCTCACCTCTAGGCAGGTTATCATCTCATCCATATCGGAAACGCTACACACATCACCCATTTGCCTTGCCATTAATTAATGCAATGTCTGAAATGACGCCCCTATATTCACAAAAGTGTAACTTCAACACCATATCATAAACGCTGTTTTATACTGTATATGGAGTTCAATATGTTACGTTTTATTGTGGCAACCTTACTGACCATTGTTGTTTCCCTTTCTTCTGTTGTTGCAAAAGAAATTAACATTTCGGGCTCAACCTCAGTTGCCCACGTAATGGATATACTCGCAGAGGAATACAATAAAACACACCCAGATGATTACATTGCAGTTCAAGGTATCGGCTCTAGTGCTGGTATTACACTGGTAAACAAAGGTGTGGCGGAGATAGGGATGAGCTCTCGTTACCTTACAGAAAGTGAAAAAGGTGAAGACCTTAACGTTTTGCCTATCGCGTATGATGGCTTAGCTATTGTTGTAAACCGTACAAACTTTGTAGAAAACCTATCCCAACAACAACTGTTCGATATCTATAAAGGCAACATCAAAAACTGGAAAGAAGTTGGCGGTGCAGATCAACCCATCGCAGTAGTCACTCGTGAAACGTCTTCTGGCTCACGTTACAGTTTCGAAAGCTTAATGGGACTCACTAAAATCGTAAACAATCGTTTAGTGTCTGATATCAGCCCCAACAATTTAGTCGTGAATAGCAATAGCATGGTGAAAACCATCGTAAATCATAATACCCGCGCTATCGGGTTTATTTCGGTCGGTTCGGTTGATCACTCAGTAAAAGCGATTCATTTTGATGATATTGAGCCAACCTCAGCCAACATCGCAAATCATAAGTATAAATTGGCTCGTCCGTTCTTAGTTTTTTACAAAGTGAATAAGATTGGTAAAGCAGGTAAAAGCTTCCTCGCTTTCCTAAGATCAGAGCAAGGCCAAAAAGCAATTGCTGATTACGGCTACACTCCCGTCAAGAGCTTTAATCAATAGACACAAAAAAGAGAGCACTTTGATGCTCTCTTTTCGACCCATTCGGTTACGTCATAGCATGTTTAGAAATGCAGTTGAATTACGGATATCACAACGGCCCCCGGTCGACGTATACCTTCAATTTCCACTTTAATTTCACGCTCAATTTCTAAACCTTTCTTAATGGGCGTTACTTTTGTCAGCGTGCTCACTGCGCGAACGTTATTACCCGCCTTCACTGGGTAAGGAAATCGAACTTGATTCAACCCCAAGTTCACAACGAGCTTCGCTGTCGGGAACATTGGCTTGTCAGGATCAACCGAGTCGGTCAACTTAGGCAATAACGCTAACGTTAAAAAGCCATGGGCAATTGTCGTTTTAAATGGAGATTCTACCGAAGCGCGCTCAGGGTCAGTATGAATCCATTGCATATCTTCTGTCACAGCACCAAACTGGTTTATACGCTCTTGAGACACATGAACCCATTCACCTGTATGAATGACTTCGCCGATCTTTTCACTTAATTCTGCATAAAGTTTTTGAGCTTCTGGTGCCATTACGATCGGTGCAGGTTGAGGTCCAACTTCCTCGTTAACCGCTGGTAGTTGATAATCACGAATCTTTGAGAAAAGAAAGCTACTTTGAGCCTTTCCCAAAAAGTCACTCCAATAATCACGTAGCGTTGGAGACATCCAATTCATAAACTCTGATTGATGAGCAGAAATCGCATCAACTTTGTTTTTAAATAGATTTGTGACCTTCATAAGTACCCTTAAAAATTTAAGCACAACTGGCTATACCAGTTAATTTTGAATTAGTTCACAAACTGTTGCAAATACTTTCGGGCGAACACATGTATTCTCAAAGGTGATATTTACTTAAATTTCAAAAACATAGGAATAAAACACCATTTTATTGATTAACCTCATGATAAAGTAAAAGCTCTACCTATTTATATTTATATCGTTGGCTGTATTTTTCTCTATCTCCACACTGTTCAGCGCCTCCCCGATTACAAAATAAGCAAACAACACTTCTATTCTTAATCAGTACTTTACATGATCGGTAACAGTCACTATTATATTTTCCACAATGGAGAGATGGCTGAGTGGTTGAAAGCACCGGTCTTGAAAAC
The DNA here is from genome assembly GCF_057784735.1 of Vibrio sp. TAP-3B. Lineage (NCBI taxonomy): Bacteria > Pseudomonadati > Pseudomonadota > Gammaproteobacteria > Vibrionales > Vibrionaceae > Vibrio > Vibrio sp. TAP-3B. The sequence goes on from NZ_CM173496.1 coordinate 360,634, forward strand.
CGGCGTACGTTAATAGCGTACCTAGGGTTCAAATCCCTATCTCTCCGCCAATTTTAAGCCCTTGATTTATCAAGGGTTTTCTCATTTTAGAACCAGCCAAATGTCACCTCACACAAGTAAGTGATATATATATTTAATAAGACTAGATTCTGGCGTGTTTTATACACGTATTCCTACACCAATTTCATTACAAAAGTCTCTTGGTTATCCGCAAGAAGTTCGCTACTCATTGTGAATTAAATATTTAGTCATCAGTAACTTTGATACTTCACTATCTTGGTCAATAACGGCAGTGCTACGAAGTAATTTCTTGATGACCTCTTTCTCAACATCTCCAGCTTCTTCATATTTCTGCAAAGCCACTTGCTGAAGCTGTTAGTAGTAAACTCTGTATTGTTATAGGTACCATCTACAAATGGATATAATTCAAAAATCATCTTTTATATACTTCTTTGAAATCCCATTAAATGAGTTTTATTCGCACCGTTCCTTTGATAATTGATAAACACGCCGTTCACGTAAAATATTTTCACTTTATCTACGTTTTCCTCACAGGATGCTGCGTAAGAAGAGCGAATAAAAAAGTGTGATAAATATTGATGCTAATCCTTTATTCATTTTGAAACCCCTTCTAAGAACTTATCACAATCAATTTCAGTCACTACTGGGTCATTCCCTTGTAACGATTTATAGAGCTTGGTAGAAGCTTCTCTTTTCGCAATCGCACGATCTAAAGTGTCAAAGTACAAATCAATTGGATTTAAAAACTCTGGGTTTTCCATCTTATAGACATCAATACAGTACTGTAGAACAATACCATTCGTTGCCATTAGTTGTGCATCTTCAACGGTGATTTCAATGTCATTTTCACTAAACTCAAGTAATTTTCCAAACTCCCTACCTGCTTGAGTTGCTAATGCAATTTCTTTCGATTCCGTGTAGCTTTCCTCAATAGTAACGGCATAATCATCTCGTAGGCCATCCCCATCAGTGTCTTCCCCAATAATGTTTGTATCATCTGGGTCAGGGGTTGGCGTTGGCTTTACTATCGTATTGATATCTAAGCGCTGCCACTCTGAAGAGGTGTTAGGAATTGCATTAGTATTCCACCATTTAGCAATATCACCAGATTCATAAACTGCATTCTTATCCCACTCATCTGCAGAGTAAGCAAGCGTGGGCATGAGAACAATCGCAATGAACGATATGATTGCTATTAATTTTGTTTTCATAAGTTCCCTTTGAAAGTATATTTCTACGTTTTCTTTTGAAGATGAATCACTGACCTCATCAATTTTGACCTCATATTTATTGAGTATTCGAACGGTATCCCTGAATTGTTTAAAGTTACCTCTGAATTGATTGTATGTAAGAAGGTTTGATTGGCTTCGAGCGTTATGTGAACTACTTTATTTTTCATAGAGGCGTCTTAGGTAATCATTTTTCCATCAAAGTGTTGACCCATATTTTTGATCTTGATGGTTTCATTACCTGAATCGATTCCAATAGGATTAGGTAGCAACGATTCAATTCTTAAATTAGGGGTACCACATTTAACCGGAGAGTTAGGAACATAAGTGTGACGCTTCCCGTTGATAAAATATCAAAATCGAATCGGTTGAGCACAAAATCAAACAATACTTGGCTCAAAATCAACATGATAGCAAGCATCACACTCTAGAGTAGACTCTACCGTGATCCTCTTTCCCATCTTTGCACTTGCAAAGCGATGAATATTCTTTCCACGAGATTTCGTTAGATTGCGAGTGGGCGTATCAAATGCATGCTCTAAAGCAAAAATAGTCATTGCCGAGAGCGTTAGTAGGATGGACATAAAATTGCCTCTTCACGGAAGAGTCGTAAACTTACAGAAGTCTAAACCATGCAGAGGCAATATAAATTTATTTTTGTATCAAAAAGTTACAAAATTCAATTGATTTATTCTTTACCGAAAACGTTGTTCTCTTGCTCTTGTACACGAATGAACGTGGTGCGCTTAGTGAGCTCTTTAAGCTTTGCAGCGCCTACGTACGTGCAGGTTGAGCGAACGCCGCCAAGGATGTCTTGAATCGTGGCGTGAACACTACCTCGGTATGGCAATAGCACGGTTTTACCTTCCGCGGCGCGATAGCCTGCAACACCACCAGAGTGTTTGTTCATCGCATTCTTAGAAGACATGCCGTAGAACTTCATGAATCTTTCACCGTCTTTCTCGACGACTTCACCACCAGACTCTTCGTGACCAGCCAGCATACCGCCAAGCATGACGAAATCTGCACCACCACCGAACGCTTTAGACACATCACCCGCACATGAACAACCGCCATCACCAATAATCATACCACCAAGGCCGTGAGCTGCATCGCCACACTCGATGATTGCAGAGAGCTGAGGGTAACCAACGCCGGTTTTCACACGGGTTGTACAAACCGAGCCAGGGCCAATACCTACTTTAACGATATCTGCACCAGCAAGAATGAGCTCTTCACACATGTCACCAGTGACAACATTACCCGCAGCGATAACTTTATCTGGGAACTCTGTACGGACACGCTCTACATACTCGACCAGATGCTCCGAATAACCGTTCGCGATGTCTACACAAATGAAAATAAACTCCTCCGAAAGTGCCATGATGTCTTTCGTTTTTTGAAAGTCTGCGTCAGACGTACCAGTCGATACCATTACGTTGTTTAGGGTTGCCTTATCCGCTGTTTTTGCAAACTCTGCCCAATCCTCTACTGTGTAGTGTTTGTGCACTGCCGTCATTACACCGTGCTCTGCCAGCGCTTTTGCCATTGCAAAGCTACCAACCGAATCCATGTTTGCTGCGATTACTGGCACACCAGACCATTGACGGCCACTATGCTTGAATGTAAACTCGCGGGTTAAATTTACTTGAGAACGGCTTTTCAGGGTAGAACGTTTCGGGCGAAACAGTACATCTTTAAAACCTAACTTAAGTTCTTGTTCGATACGCATTGTGTAATTCCTTGATTCATATGTACATGTGTTAACTCAAAGTGCGTAGTGAAACCGTTGGCAGACGAGTTCACTGTTCTTCGGACACAAAAAAACCGGAGCGTTGGCAGACGCTCCGGTTTTCAGCATTATAGGCTGTGATTTCTTTCCTACAAGTCTGATATTTGATTTTTTTTTGTGTTACCATTTTGACAATCGCATATCAAAAACACCTTCCAAACTGTTAATTTGTCTTATTAACTATAATTTTCAATTACTTATCAGACTAATCGAATAGTCCTATCGCGCAAACCTTTGCGTGATAATAAAAGATCCTAAACGTACCACCTCTCAAATATATTGAAAAGTTCCTCATTTAAGCTCAAAACACGCTGATTATTCACGGAAAAATATAAAAAAATCGACTTACTTTCGCCAAAATTTCCACATTCTACCTAAATTTTATCACGGCTCGGGTTTAACACAGTACGGAGCGTGTTAACAACATCGCTTGCCAACAACCCTATTTGACCGTATTGCTTCGCGTTAAGATCTGCTGAGTGACTTTGAATCGTCACTCCCAATCGCGCAGCAATAGAAATCGGTAATCCTTTTGCTAGCAATGCTCCGATCACCCCAGACAATACATCTCCCATTCCGCCAGAGGCCATTCCGGGGTTGCCAGCAAGGCATACGTACATTCTCGTTCCGTCGTAAATGAGAGTTCCTGCGCCTTTTAAAACAACAACGCCGCCATAACGCTCCTGTAGTTGTCTAGCCGCAAAGTACCGGTCACTTTCTATTTCTTGAGTGGTGACATTAAGTAATCTCGCTGCCTCTCCTGGATGTGGCGTAATGACGCGCTGATGGTCACATACCAAAGTGCCATCACACCGTTGATTCAACATCGCCAGAATATTGAGCCCATCAGCATCCAGAACTTTCGGCTTTGGCTCCTGAGTGAGGTATTGGTACGCTTGATAGCCCCATGCATCGTCACCCAAGCCGGGGCCAAATACCAACACATCCGCCCAGCGAATGCGCTTGGTTAAATCGTTTTCCGTCTCTCTAAGTAAGTCTGAAGTAATGCTGTGACTCATCACTTCTGGGCACGCTACCTGCAGAGGGACCAGGCTGCTTGAATGGGTAATACATGCGATGAGACCGGCCCCAGAACGAGCTGCCGCTGAGGCACACAATCGAATGGCCCCCGACATCCCTTGGTTACCCCCAACACAAAGTAACTTACCATTATCGCCTTTATGTGCGGTCGGTTTTTGCTTAGGCATTAACCTTGAAATGATTTGATGGTTAATGCCTAACGCGCTCTCTTCTTCAATCGCGTCAAATTCGGCCTCTACGCCCAAGCCATCAAAATGTAATTCACCGACTCTATCCCTTGCCTGCCCAGTACATAATCCTTGCTTAGCTCCGATAAAAGTAACCGTATGAGCAGCGTGGACTGCATCACCTAATACCATGCCGGTATTGGCACACAAACCAGAGGGGATGTCGACCGCTATCACTGGGGTATGGATTTGGTTAATTTTTTCAATGCAGCGACGATATTCTTGCCGCACCTCACCACTCAACCCCGTTCCCAGCATCGCATCAATGATCACATTGGCTTCAAGTAGTGCTGTATTCCACTCATCCCAATCACTATTTTGACCATTGATAGATTGCCAGTCTTGATACGCGCGCAATGCGTCACCTTTAAGCGAATTAACGTCACCAAGCTGAAAAACCTGCACATTAAGTTGAGCTTGCTTCGCGAGAGAGGCAAATACATATCCATCTCCACCATTATTGCCTTTGCCGCAAATGATTAAGACATTTCTCGATTTTGGATATAAATTCAGAAAGCGCTCATATACGGCCATACCAGCTCGCTGCATTAAGCTATACATGGAAACGCCAGCCATTTGAGCGGCCGTCGCTTCAGCGTTTTTTACTTGCTCTGCGGTATAGAGTTTCAAGGCGAGATTAAAGTCCATATTTACGTTCTGCACATTGGAAAACACAACTATCAGTATACAAAAAAGCCAGAGTGACCCCTGGCTTTTCTTGATTGTTTTTTGGACCGTTAATTTTTTTGCGACATCAGCGCTTCGTTGGTTGCGTCTTGTATCGACAAGAATAGCGAGTTGATCTTCCCGGTTGGCGTACGCATCGGGTTTAGCGTGACATTCTGATACATGAACTCGGCTTGTTGCGTAACCGGACGTACATTTCGACAACGGAATAAGTAAGAACGCTGGCGCCAAGTAATAAAGCTACGACAACCAAGGTCATACACGGGCTTTGTTTTTAACTTGAACCATTCCTGCGGAATTTCAGGGAAGATATCGAAGATCGAACGGCCAATAGCCTGATGTGATTGAAGACCACTATGGTGAGTCATAAAGCCATTCCACACTTGAACATTATAATCTCTATCTATCACCACCAGCCCCATGTCGACGTTTTGTACCATGTCGACCATCCAATGGAACTGTTCAAACTCTGCTGGCAAATTCAACATTAGAACTCCTCCATTAAGTAAGACAGCTTATTGTCGAGTAACGGTAAGGACTCATCCACAAACATAAACAAAAGATCACAACGAATTGAGGTTCCTTCAATGTTATAGCTGACTTCGAATGTCATTGTACGACTGAAAGCACCAGTATTGGATTCAATGAGGGAATCAATAGAAATATGCTGACCAAGCAGCACTGGTGGACTTTGGAAAAAACGAACTTCCGATTGCTCTCCTAAACCATTTAAGAAAGATCCAACTAAAATATTGGAAATATCCATGAGTAGCTCAAGCTCTTCAAGCTCTTCACTATCAGCGGGGATATTCATCAATTTTTTCAGATCAGAAACACTGGAGTCACTCAAAATCACCAATGCTTCACCAGCAATTCCCTCGCCACAGAAGCCTTGACACACCCCAGAAACGTTATTTTGGGATGCTAAATCACGAAGCGCCATATGAAGCTCACTCACTTCAAATATATTGACGTTAGGCAGAGGCAACTGAACAAACACATCAAAATGTCGTGCCAGTGCATCCGCTGCACGCCCCATCGATACATTGGCGACTTCCATGTAAATATCACGACGACGCAAAATCGGCAACTCGACAGACGTTGGGGTGACTCTCTGCGGGCGAGGTGCAGGTTCGATCAACGCTTTTAACGCGTTCTTCAACTCATCTTTATCGATCGGTTTTTGAATAAATACTTTCGCACCTAGTGCGAACACACGCTCTTTGGCTTTAGGTTGGATATCCCCCGAGACCACAACCACAGGCGTTTTATTCCCTAAACGCTGCATATTTTCTAATGCTTCAAAACCATCCATTTCTGGCATAGTCAAATCCAGAAACATCAATTTGAATTCTTTTTGCGCGAGTTCTTCTAGTGCATTTTTTCCGTGGATAGCAAACGTAATATCGGCATTCAATACTGCTGACAGTGATCTCGCCATCTGTTTGCGTGCTAACGCTGAATCATCACAGATGAGTACAGGAAAAGACATTAAAGCACCTTTTTATGTTCCACTATTTCGCCGGAGTCTAACAGATGGTTACAGCATGTAACACGAGAAATCTGACGAGTTTTTTGTATTTTTTGCTCCAAATATGAAAGCATAAAATGAAACAAGGCTCCCCATAGGAAGCCTTGAAAAAAATCATTCGTCAAGTGATGCGCTTTCTATGGCACACCGTGGCCTTTAGAAGCCACCCAAACGCGGTACCATTGCTCACGAGTTAACTCAATGTTTAGTGCATTCACTGCTGCTTGAACACGTTCAATCTTACCTGAACCAATGATTGGAAGTGGTTTAGACGGCAAGCGGCGTACCCACGCATAAATTACTTGGTCAATGCTAGTTGCTCCTACTTCCTCTCGAATGGCTTCCAATTCGTTACGAACGCGAATAGCTTGTTCACTGTCACCATTGAAGATGGCACCACCACCGAGACAAGACCACGCCATTGGACGTGTGCGTAACATTTGCATTTGATCAAGCGTACCATCATGCACTACTTCGAAGTTAAGCGGATTGATTTCCACTTGGTTAGTGACAAGCGGCTTACCTAAGCGCGATTGCAGCAATTCAAACTGGCTTGGCGTGAAATTAGACACACCAAAATGTTTTACTTTACCGACTTTGTGCAACTCTGAGAACGCTGCTGCGACTTCATCTGCATCCATAAGTACGTCAGGACGGTGAATCAATAGCACATCGATCTCATTTACGTTGAGACGTTCAAGTGAGTTATTCACCGACTGATAAATATGCGCAGAGCTAGTATCGTAATGATTGATTTTTCGCTCTGGTGTTTTATCTCCGCATAGATTGATATCACACTTAGTGACGATTTGAATTTGCTCACGGACGCTCTTATCCAGAGCCAACGCTTCACCAAACAATTTTTCACATTCGTAGTTACCGTAAATATCAGCGTGATCTACTGTAGTAATGCCTAACTCAATATGTTGCTTTAGGAACGACAAACGCTCTTGAGCTGTCATGTTCCAATCTACTGCACGCCAATATCCTTGAACCAGCTCTGAGAACTCAGGGCCTTTTGGTGCAGTCACAACTTTTGCAACCATGGGTTTCTCCTTCAATTGATCTTTATCCATCGTAGTCTTGTTTTCACCTTGGCTCAACGGGTAAACTTTCGCAATTCGAACTGGAGTACGAAATATGTCTTTTGCCCACCGTTTAGCGACTTTAATTGGTGAAGAAAGCATCAGCGGGTTTGCGCGACGCGTCGATGTATCGGAAGCCTTAGTCCGAAAATATTTAAAAGGTAGTGAACCGAGCTTAACCAAAGCGAACCAGATCGCGATGCGAGCCAACTGCTCTCTTGAATGGCTCGCGACGGGCTGTGGCTACCTATATCGTCGCGCTGAGGTTGTTGACATGGAAGCTTATAAACTTTCATTTCAACACGTCATGAATCAAAGCATTACAAAAGATGACGAGGAGTCACATCGTAAGCTTATCGCTGGTTACCAGTATCTGCGAGCTCATAAAAAGTCAGATGGATTTCTCGACGAATCTGCAATGGTAACGTTTCTCTCTCTACATCATGAAGCTAAAAGCGAATAACTTGTAACTCAATCATTTCGCCGTCACTGCGCAAGACAACTTCCAAGTTCGGTGATGGCATTTCAAACTCATTAGCCCTAACCCAAAACATGGTTTGTGTCGCTTCTGGTGGGTAACGATTCATTAGTAAGATAACGTCTTTGTCCACCTCTTCGGTTGTTTTCTTTTCTAGCGCGGCCACCACATCGTAACGCTCTTCCTCCATGACTACGCTGCGTAACACTAACCCATCTTTCCTTAAATTGAGGATCAAGTCGTTGAGTTTATGCCATTGGTATTCCGTCAAGAAAGAGAAGCGCGCCCTTTCGGTATGCAGAGAAAGCTCACCATAGAGGTGCTGATGATAATATTGAAAGTCATCCAGGCAATAACTCCTCACCCGTTCGGTGTTCGCCATAACATTTTGCCCTGTATCGCATTGATACCAAGTTCCTTCAGTATGTATAACGTTTTTCAGTTTGTTGAAAGGCAGTTCTGATAGCGTACTTTGCCACCAAGCGTCCATCGCGAGCGAAGGATTTATAATTAAAAAACAGAAAACGGAGAGAAAAACTGCGCAATGACGAGACATATGACTTTAACCTTAGCCAGCCTGAGTAAAGTCGAAACCTTACCTTGAGATAAGGATATATCAAGAAAAATGGGGTAACTTCGATTTACGTCGCCGCAAATTAAGAAGGCGCACAGTGCGTGCGCCTCTACCTCGTTACTCAATCGTGAGTTTGCGTATCGGGAAGTCTATTGATGCATCCCAAACTTAAAACGAGGACTTACTGTAGGGTTTGAATCCATCCAAATTGTATGTAAAACCTCATATCCCTCCTTCTGAAGCAGTCATGTTGCTTTACATTTAAAGTATTGTTCATTTCGCTCAGAACACAAGCCTGACCAAGAAAAAAAACGCTAAATACGAGAGCAATAGCACAGTTGCCAATAATGAATAATATTGTGATGTCGAGCATTCAATAGTGAAAAGCTAAATTGCATCTTTATCGATTAGGTCTAAGCTCTTCGAAGCGTATACTTCTCCTGTTCCTTCCACGAGTAACCGGAGAGTTTGTTAATGACCAAACGAGAGAGAATTGTGAAATCTGTGTTAGCGCATGTACCAAAAGATGCGATTAACCAGTTTGTCTCTTGAGGGTCAACACCATTTTCTGTTCTATTAATGGCCGCTATTGTCGGTACATTAGCCGGTTTGGTCGGTACCTATTTCGAGCTTGCTGTCCACTTTGTCTCAGAGACCCGCACCGAATGGTTGAGAAGTGAGATCGGTAATGTTCTTCCACTTTGGTTGGCGGCCGTGCTCATTAGTGCGCTGTTAGCTTTTATTGGCTACTTCCTCGTACACCGTTTCGCTCCCGAGGCTGCAGGTTCGGGCATTCCTGAGATCGAAGGCGCGATGGACAATATCCGCCCTGTGCGATGGTGGCGTGTGCTTCCGGTCAAGTTTTTTGGTGGTATGGGGGCGTTAGGCTCCGGCATGGTGCTCGGTCGTGAAGGTCCAACGGTGCAAATGGGGGGGGCGGTTGGTCGTCTGGTCACCGACATTTTCCGCGTAAAAGATGATGACACTCGTCACTCTTTGCTTGCCGCTGGTGCCGCTGGCGGTTTGGCTGCCGCATTTAACGCACCGCTAGCGGGAATAATGTTTGTGGTTGAGGAAATGCGGCCTCAGTTTCGCTATTCTCTCATTTCTATTCGTGCAGTGATCATTTCTGCCATTATGGCCAATATTGTGTTTCGCGCTATTAATGGACAAGACGCGGTGATCACCATGCCGCAATACCAATCACCAGAACTGCAATCTCTGTGGCTATTCTTACTGCTTGGTGCCTTGTTTGGTTTATTTGGCGCTATCTTCAATAAACTTATCACTGTTGCACAAGACAGTTTTGTCGTGATTCACAAGAACGACCGTAAACGCTATTTAATCATGGGTTCACTGCTTGGCGGTGTATTTGGCTTGCTTCTCTTGTATGTACCGCAACTTACTGGTGGTGGCATTGGTCTCATTCCTGATATTACCAACGGCAATTACTCGGTTTCGGTTTTAGTGCTGCTGTTTTTTGGCCGTGTAGTGACCACTCTGCTTTGTTTTGGCTCTGGTGCTCCGGGTGGTATCTTTGCTCCGATGCTTGCTCTAGGTACTCTTTTTGGCTATGCATTTGGGGCAAGTGCAGATGTATTACTTCCTTCGTTCGAAATTGAACCAGGGGTATTTGCAATCGCGGGGATGGGTGCGTTATTCGCCGCGACGGTACGTGCACCAATCACGGGGATTTTGCTGGTGATTGAAATGACCAACAACTACTACTTGATCCTACCGCTCATCATCACATGTTTAGGTGCCGTGATCATCGCTCAATTGCTTGGTGGCCAGCCCATTTACAGCCAGCTACTTCGTCGCACAATCAAAAATGACAAATTGCGCCAACAAGATCTGCCAGAGAACCTACCCACTTAAGCATATTAGGCTCGTCGAGTATCACTCCCAAACATATTAATCACCGTTATTTGGGGCTATAAATCCTACATTTTTGCATCTTTCCTAAAATCTGCGCTACCAAAATCACAAAATCATTATTCTCTACTCTTTGCTTACCGCCTTTATGAGTAACGCCTCGTTAAACTTGCTAATATTTTTCTAAGAAAAACAGAGTATTTCATCTACATCATCACCTTTAGTGAATTCAGGCAAAATCAAACGGAGTAAATTTGAACTGGAGAAGATTTGTGCAGTTTTCTAATGTGCCACCATCTCAAGCAGGCTTGGCACTAGGAATGATCGGATTAGGCCAAGCATGGGCACTGTATGCCCCCGAAATTGGCGAGCAGATACGTCCATTTCTAGCATCATTTGGCGCACTTTTACTCGCCCCTGTTCTCATAAAATATGCCACCAATCCACGCCTGTTTATGCTAGACATTCGTCATCCATTAAGTGGCAGTCTAATGGCTCCGATGAGTATGGCATTGTTAATCCTTGCAGATTACCTCGCGTCTGTTGCTCCAATTATCGCTTATCCACTTTGGTTTATGGCGATTTTGCTGCATTTTTCAATGATGGTGTTATTTTTTGGCTTTCAGCTGATGAACTTCAAAATGTCGAATATTGTACCCAGCTGGTTTCTTTATCCAGTAGGACTGATCAGCAGCTCATTAGCGGGCTCCCAATTTGGGCATAACCTGTTTTCAGAAACCTTGGCGATGATGTGTATCGGTATCTATTTTTTCATGTTGCCGTTGGTACTTTACCGCTTAGTATTCTTTGGCTCACTGCCAAAACAAGCAAGACCCACACTCGCGATCATGGCAGCTCCAGTTAACCTATCATTAGCAGCGTATTTGGTGAATTTCCCTCAGCCAGATCCAATCTTAACAGGCGCACTTGCAGGAATCGCCATTACAATGACGTTACTGATCTATCTCTGCTATTTCCGCTTGCTTCGCTTGAAATTCCAACCATCTATTGCGGCTGTCACCTTTCCATCTGTCATTAGTGCCATTGCGATGCATCGATTAACTTCGTTTTTTGCAGAGTCACATCCGCATTGGCATTGGCTACATGACTTTGGTTTCTTAGAGCTCAGTATTGCGACAATATTAGTCGTTTGGGTCTCCGCTGGTTACGTGAAAATGTACTGGCCGGAAATCATGAGAACCCCACCGAAACAAACATAAAAAAACGGCCTCAGATGAGGCCATGGCTTTATTACGCTCAAGAAAGCATCAAACCGCAAACTTCGTCATGAAGTTACCGATGTTCGTCAGGCTGGAAGCGACCATCACGATAACAATCGCAGCACCGGTTAAGGTTAGATACATCGGATGTTGGTAGTCACCCACGATATCTTTACGCTTCGTTGCAACCAATACCGTACCCAGAACGATAGGAAGGATGATGCTGTTCACGAGGCCTGCTAACATCAGCAGAAGAATTGGCATGTTCATTGTGACTGTACCTAGCGAGGTTAGGATAATAAAACCGACACACCACGTTTTTTCGTTTCGAGCCACAACGGGGAAAAGCGTCTTAATTAATGAGATAGCCATGTAAGAGTTGCCGACTACTGACGTAATTGATGCAACAAACAATACCAAACCAAAAATGAAGTAACCTAATTGCCCCGCTCCTTGACGGAAAGCATCAGCAGCTGGGTTCGCCGTATCCAACGTGGTACCTGCCGCGATAACGCCAAACACTGCCAAGAACATTAAGATTCGGATAATCACCGCAATAGAAATGCCTGCCCACGCCGTTGAGGTGATGGAAGAGACGTTTTCTTTACCGTTTAAGCCAATATCAACCAAACGTTGGGCGCCTGTGTAATAGCCGCCGACTGCACCACCCACGATGGTCAGCGTAGGAAGCAGCAAGCTGTCAATGTCCGAAGGCATGACCGCAGCACTCAGTGTTTCACCCATCGGAGGTAAACTCGTCATTGCGACGTATGCAATCAGCACAATCATGAATAAGCCAAGGTAGCGGGCCATTTGGTCCATTCGCTTCGACGCGTTATGAACCACAAACAACAAACAGCCAACCACACCGGTAAACAGTGCGCCCCATGTTGTGTCCACGCCCGTTAGCACATTGATGCCTAACGCTGCGCCACTTACGTTGCCAAAGTTAAACGCCACCGCACCAAGTGCAAGGAGAATACCGACACCATAACCCATGCCTGGAGCCACTTTATTTGCAATGTCTTGGATACGCATGCCAGAGACGCCGACGATGCGCCACAAATTCATCACAATACCAAAAGTGATAAATATGGATGCCAAAACAGGAAATGCCATGTCGACTTTGTAGATATTCGTGAAGACTGCGGTTTGAGTTAGAAAGCCAGGACCAACTGAGGTCGTCGCCATTAAAAACGCGACACTTAACATGGCTTTCTTTTGCCAACGGTTTTCTGTAACTGGAGCGGAAATGGAGGAAGTGCTGATGGTGCTTTGTGTAGTCATGCCGAGTCTCAAATTTGTTGTCTTTCTATTAATAAAAATAGAAAGACAACTGACCGAGATCAGCTGAACTTAGAGAGACATCTCTTTTTAAAACAAACGATTACAAGTTGTAGCCGTTCACTGGGCGCACATGATAAGAGTATCGATTGTGGCTGTCAATACACAATTGTATAAATACTTTTTATTGCGACGCACTGACCTATCAAACGGACACAAAAAAGAGGATGGCAACTTGCCAGCCTCTCTCAATTTTATTTGTCGATTTGATTAACGCAGGCCATGCAGAAATTCAGCACGGGTCGCTGGATTGCTCTTAAAAATGCCACCTAATGCTGTGGTCGTCGTTTCGCTGGTGGCATCCATTACACCGCGTGATTTTACGCAGTAGTGCGTCGCATCGATGGTTACCGCTACATCGTCAGACTCAAGCAATGTTTGCAAAGCAACAAGGATTTGCTGGGTCATGCGCTCTTGAACTTGAGGGCGTTGCGCGAAGAAACGAACAATTCGGTTGATCTTAGACAGGCCAATGATCTTACCGCGAGGAATATAAGCAACAGCGGCTTTACCGTCGATTGTCACAAGATGATGTTCACACGTGCTAGTTACGGTGATGTCTTTCACGCGAACCATTTCGCTCACGTTCATCTTGTTTTCGATAACTGTGATTTTTGGGAAGTTGGCGTAATCCAAACCAGAGAAAATCTCGTCCACGTACATTTTTGCAATGCGGTGTGGCGTTTCCTCTAGGCTATCATCCGTAAGGTCGAGCTGAAGCAGACCAAGAATCTCACGCATGTGGTATTCAATCTTTTCCTTCTTCTCTTCACGGCTAACGGCATTAGGGCGCATTGGTGTTTCTAATCCGCGTTGCTCTAGCGCTTCTTTTACTAACTTCGCTGACTCGCTAAGACCTGACATTCCACTTCCTCTTTTGTCACTACTACTCTCGGCGTGAAATACAATCATCGTGTTTTCATACCGTTAGCGTAAAAGTCGCTCAGTTCGATGTTTATAACGCCAAGGCAGATAACAAGAATACACTGAGCTATTTTTTTCATGTTCCGTTAGAACTTTACCCCTTTCGGATGGGTGACAAGGATACTCGGGTTTTTGAATAATTACATCCATATTTTATTGATGGTCATTCTTACTCGGTCCCCTTTTTATGGTAAAGTTGCCACAAAACAAAAGAACATAGGATTATCTCAATGGGCTGCTGCGACGCTCCTGGCTTGATGCCAATTGAAGAGGCGATGGACAAAATGCTATCGCGAATCAAACCTATCCAAACAACCCTTTCCCTTCCTCTTTCCGACGCTTTAGGTTGGGTATTGGCGGAAGACGTTTTATCACCGATCCATGTGCCACCTTTCGATAACTCAGCGATGGACGGTTATGCAATTCGAATTCAAGATCTAGAAACGTCAACAGTATTACCGTTGGTCGGTAAATCCTTTGCAGGTCAGCCTTTTGAAGGTGAATGGCCTCAAGGTTCTTGCATTCGGATCATGACGGGTGCAAAAGTCCCACAAGGCTGTGACGCAGTTATCATGCAAGAAAACACCGAAGTGACCGATGCGGGTATCCAGTTCAATCAAACCGAAGTGAAGCCGCAAAACAACATCCGCCCGACTGGTGATGACATCAAACAAGGCGATATTGTGTTAGCAAAAGGGGCACGCTTGACCCCTCGTGATATTCCAATGATTGCGACTCTTGGCATAAGCCATGTCACCGTCGTACGTAAACCTAAAGTGGCATTTTTCTCAACGGGTGACGAACTTAAACCATTAGGTGAGCCACTAAAAGCAGGTCAAATCTACGACAGTAACCGTTACGGCATTAAGCCTCTCATCGAAAACTTTGGTTGTGAAGCGATTGATCTTGGCATTATCCCCGACTGCCCAGAAACACTAAAAGCGACATTTGAAAAAGCACAAACTTTGGCAGACGTGGTTGTCACTTCTGGCGGTGTGAGCGTTGGTGAAGCGGATTACACCAAAGACATTCTTGAAGAGCTTGGTGAAATTGGCTTTTGGAAGCTGGCGATTAAACCAGGCAAACCCTTTGCGTTTGGTAAGTTGAGTACAGCGTGGTTCTGTGGTCTACCAGGCAATCCGGTTTCTGCCGTATTGACCATGTATGTGCTTGTGCAGCCGATGCTGGCGAAACTGGCAGGACATACTGACTGGAAAGCACCAGAATCTATCCCTGCTATCACTAAAACCGCATTTAAGAAAGCGCCTGGTCGTACGGATTACCAGCGCGGTATCACCACCTTAAAAGACGGTAAGTTTGTCGTTGAAACCACTGGCAACCAAAGCTCTGGCGCGTTCCGCTCAATGAGCTTGGCCAACTGTTTTGTTGTGTTAGAACGTGAACGTGGCCGTGTAGAAGTTGGCGAAACGGTTCAAATCCAGCTGTTTAACCCAACGTTATACTAGGAACGCACCGTGGATATTCTTTCCGATCAAGAGATGCTGCGCTACAACCGCCAGATCATTCTTCGCCAATTCGATTTTGAAGGGCAAGAAGCCCTCAAACAAGCCTCTGTACTTATTTTGGGGGCAGGTGGTTTAGGCTGTACTTCTAGCCAATACCTTGCAACCGCAGGTGTCGGTACTATCACGCTGATTGATGATGACATCGTAGAGCTGTCTAATTTACAGCGCCAAGTGTTGCACCACGATGCGGATATTGGCCGTAAAAAAGTGGACTCAGCCGCCGAAGCTTTGCGGGAACTGAATCCTCATATCGAGGTAAACACCATTGCTAAACGCCTCGACGATGCTCAGCTTCAAGCCTTAATCGCGCAACATACTGTGGTGGTCGATGCTTCTGATAATGTCGATGCGCGCAACCAGTTGAATCGACTTTGTTTCGCGACAAAAACGCCACTCGTGTCTGGCGCAGCCATTCGCATGGAAGGCCAAGTCAGTGTGTTTACCTACGATGATCCAGCCCAGCCTTGTTACCAATGTTTGAGCGCCCTATTTGGCAGTGGTACATTAAGCTGTGTTGAAGCTGGCGTGATGGCCCCAGTGATAGGCATTATCGGCGCGATGCAAGCGATGGAAACCATCAAAGTGATCGCGCATTATGGTGAGCCTAAGAAAGGCAAGATTCTCATGCTAGACGCGCTTAGCATGTCTTGGCGAGAAATGAATTTGATGAAAATTCCTGCCTGCCCTGTGTGTAGTTGAACTGCATTTTCATTTAATAAGTAAATGATTTACAACAAGCTCAACGTAACGTTGGGCTTTTTCTTAACTCATTCTCGCCGCTCACCATTGACCTAGCATGTGCTATAATCGAAACCCTCACCCAAATTGCCAACATCAACTTTGGCGTATCTTCTTCCACCACATTATTTATGTTTATACTAACAAGCACTCGCGTTTATCACGCTTTGGGAAGCAAAAAGACTAAGTTAGTTGAAAGAAAAGTCTAACTTCTGAGTTCTATATTTTCAGAAGAGATAATAAGGAACACCGTATGACACAACCGATCAAAATTACGCTTTACCGCTGGGCTGGTAGCTGGGGTCCATTTAAAGTAAGTATCCCATGTGGTGAATGTACATTAACCAAAGATATTTTGACTGATACTTTTAAAAACGAACTCGCTGACGTACCAGTAGAGCTTGAAGTTAAAGATTGGTTGTCATGTTGGTGGGAGCCACTAAAAGCAGGCGCATGGCATGCTCCGATTCTTCTTGTAGAAGGAAAGGTGATCAGTCAAGGCGAAGCGCTGAATCGAGGCGTGCTAGTACAGTCTGTCATCACAGAGTGGGTGAAACGTGACAAAGTAAAAGGTAGTGTGGTCTATGGTAAAGCCACCTGTCCGTACTGTGTAAAAGCCAAACAATTACTTGATGATGCTGGTGTTCAGTACGAATATCACGATGTTGTCAAAAACAGTGCAGCTTTATACCGAATGATCCCAGAAGTAAAAGCCATCATCGGAGAGAAGACACCAGTGACGGTTCCGCAAGTGTGGTTGGATGGACAATACATTGGCGGTGCTGAAAATTTGGAAAAGTGGCTAACAGCAAAGGGGTTAGATAAAGTACCGAATAATGTGGTAGAGATACCGAACCAATCGGCGTAGCGATATATGCTCAACAAACAGTAAAAAGCCCTGATTTGTAATTGAACTGACCCCCAATAGTTGGACACCAATTATTGGGGGTCTTTTTATGTCCAAATATAGCCGCGAGCTAAAATGTATCATTGCTAAACAATGCTTAGATGGTGCGTCATCTCGCTATTTAGCAAAACAATATTCAATGTCTTCAAGACAGATACGGTATTGGGTTCAAGTCTTTGTCATCCATGGTGCTGATTCATTTTTACCAACTAAGCATGCTACTGCTCAGGAAAAACGAAAAGCATTGAATTTAATGTGGACGAATGATTGGTCTCTCACGCACACTAGCGCAGTATTAAACCTCTCATCCCCGGGGATACTCTCTGTCTGGCTCAAAAGATTTAATGAGCTCGGTATCAAAGGGCTCAAAATGCGCCAGAAAGGAAGACCCTCAATGAAACAGCAACCTCAACGTACCACTAAACCTGATAATGAAATGACACTTGAGGAGCTAAAAGAGGAGTTGGTCTACTTACGAACTGAGAATGCCGTTCTAAAAAAGTTGGAAGAGTTGGAGCAGGAAAAAAACCGTCGAACAAAGAAAAAGCGGTCATAGCTCTAACTCTTAAAGGCAAGTACCCGTTGAAGCACTTACTGCACACTCTACAGTTGGCAAAAAGTGTCTTCTATTATCAGGCTCAAACGAGTAAGCGCCCAAATAGCTACGAACGTGAGCTGCGTTTGATAAAGTCAATTTATCATGAACATAAGGGTCGATACGGCTACCGCCGTATTCACTTGGAACTAAAAAATCAGGGGGTTATGCTTAATCACAAAACGGTTCAAAGACTTATGGCTCAGCTCAACCTTAAATCGACGGTCAGGGTTAAAAAGTATCGTTCATACCGAGGAGAATCTGGAACAGCAGCTCCTAACGTGCTTGAAAGAGATTTTAGTGCGACTCAACCCGATGAAAAATGGGTAACAGATGTCACGGAGTTCAAAATCAAAGAGCAGAAAGTATACTTGTCTCCCGTTGTCGACTTGTTTACTCAGGAAGTGGTTGCTTATAGAGTGGCCAAAAATGCCTGCTTGCCGCTTGTCACGGATATGCTGACGGAAGCTATATCAACGCTTAAACCCAACTCAAAACCAATTATACATAGCGATCAAGGTTGGCAATATCGCCATCGACAGTATCAAAAAAGGTAGCGGAGAATGGGTTAACGCAAAGCATGTCGAGAAAAGGTAACTGCTTGGATAATGCTGTTGCTGAAAACTTTTTTGCTTTACTCAAAACAGAGATGTATCACAACCAAAGCTTTGAAGATGCAGATGCTCTGATAGAACAAATTAAAGAATACATTGAGTACTACAATACCAAGCGTATAAAAGTGAAACTAAAAGGCCTGACTCCGATAGAATATCGAACTCAGGTCTTGAAAGCCGCTTAACAGAAATGTCCAACTTTACGGGGTCACTTCACATTTATGGCGGGGCTTTTTTAGGTCTACACATACTTAAAACTTCACCCCTGAGTCATTTATTTGAAATATAACCAAAAGCATGCTGTTCAAATAGTGACTAGATACAAATAATTGCCTATAAATCGCTAATATTTGTTGACTCTTTTTGTATTTAACTTAGACTCGAACGCAGCTAGAAAGAAAGTTCTTTGTTTTCACATTTCGTTGGATTACTTGTAACCCGCCGTCCTGTGGTACGCAATAGCAATTTATTTTTTCACGCTATAAGCGCCGTTGAGGCGAAAGATTACACAAATTTAGATATTTAGGAAATAAACATGTCTAACACAGCTACTGGCACAGTTAAGTGGTTCAACGAAACTAAAGGCTTCGGTTTCATTCAACAAGAAAACGGTCCTGACGTATTTGCTCACTTCTCTGCAATCACTGGCGACGGCTTCCGTACTCTAGTTGAAGGTCAGAAAGTAGAATTTGTTATCTCTCAAGGCCAGAAAGGTCCTCAAGCAGAGCAAATCAAAGTACTTTAATTCTTAAAGAATTTGATACGATAGCCAGCTTTTAGCTGGCTATTTTTTTGCCTAAACTTACCACATCGATAAAAATCCATGGCTCTAAAACCCACTATCTATAAACTTCGTATCGCTATTTCCGATATGAATAATGACCATTACGCCTCAAAAAACCTGACGATTGCCCTTCACCCTTCTGAAAAGCCACAGCGAATGCTGGCACGAATTTTAGCCTACTGTCTAAATGCACAAAGTGACTTAGCGTTTACTAAAGGGCTTTCTACCACTGAAGAGCCTGATTTGTGGCATGTCAGTGATGATCAGAGCATCACTCACTGGATTGAGATTGGTGAACCAGACCCCGATAGAGTCAAGAAGGCGTCTCGCTTAGCAAAACAAGTCAAAGTCTATACTTATAATACAAAATCTTCAGTATGGTGGGAGAAGATGGCGGGTAAGTTTTCAATGCTTCCTGTCTGTGTAGAGAGCTTTGACTACGAAGCTATCGACTCAATTTGTCAGCATCTTGACCGCAGTACTCGCCTATCTGTTATGATTATTGGCAGCTCTATATTTGTTGATATTGATGATCAACACGTCGAAGTAACGGTGAAGGAACTACAAACCCATGACGTCTCTTAATGAACTAGTTCAAGACATGGAATTCAAAGCAATTCCCTTCGTTAAAGAACATAAAGCGTCAAAACGACGTTGGTTAAAAGAACAGTCTCCACTTTTCACTAAAGTTTGTAAAAACAAGCCGACTACAGCTCCCGCTCTTCATCTGTTGGGCCTTTTAACTAAATCACATATTGAAGCGAGTGCATTGTATGAGCAACACGCTCATTCGGCCCAGAAAATGCAGCAAGTTCTAACAGACTCTTTGGGTGATGAGCATGCAGGTAAGTTTACCAACCAGTCTGCAGAAGACCTGATATTGATTACTCATCTTTGGCTATATACTCAAGGTTACTTGAACATGGACTTTAGCTTAGCGCATGATCATGCAGAGCAAACTCAAAACACATTGCAATATGAACTTGTGATAAAGCACATTGATGTCGACCTATTTCGAACGGAGCTCATGCAAAGTTTTTATTTGGGGAGAGAAGCTAACCCAACATCAAATAGCGGATTCTTAGGGTGGTTAAAACGCCTATTCACCTTATAAATCTCATGGTTTAATCTACACTAAACAACTGATAGACTCCGAATTTCCTGCAAAAAACAGCATGATTGTATCCGTAAAGGCACTTATCCATTGAACATCAAGAGATCATTATGAAATTTATCCGTTGGATTTTAGGCAAGGTTATATTGTTACTGAATGCCATATTTTCACCTCGTGGTGTTACACGTAATGCAGAAGAACAACGAAGTGTTGACGAGAAAGCAAAACAGTACGCACTTTATCAATTTGAAGCTTGTCCTTTTTGCGTAAAAGTCCGTCGTGCAATGAAACGACAATCTGTAAATATTGAATTACGTGACGCGAAGAACAGCCCGATTCATCGTGCTGAGTTTGAACAAGGTGGTGGCCGAGTCAAAGTCCCTTGTCTTCGTATCGAAAAAGATGGTGAACCGAAGTGGCTATATGAGTCATCTGACATCATCGCTTATATTGAAAAAGAATTTGCCTAAGCTCCCCCTATGAGCATTGCCGTGATGTAAAAGAGGCACCAAAACGATGCCTCTTTTACTATTTCTATCGACGGACTATTCTTCAACAATCAATGTCAGCTCTACACGTCTATTGCAGGCTTTCCCTTTAGATGTCGTATTACTGCATCGAGGAACAGACTCACCAAACCCACGAGAAAAAATGCGTTGACGCGGTATCCCCGTCATCAATAGTTGCTTCTCTACTTCACGGGCTCGTTTTTCCGATAACGCATCGTTAAAGGTAGCAGCCCCCGTGTTATCAGCATGTCCATTGATGACCACATCCACATCTATTACCCCCGAAAGGTAGTCACCGATATTTCGAATCCAACTTTGAGATAGTGACGATAACTGCGCTGATCCGGTTTGAAAGTAAACTTGATCTTTCAAACGTATCATCACATGATTCCCCCTGAGCGTTTCATGAGGGATGTTATGCTTAGTCAAGAACCTTTCCAAAGAGGTCACATTTTGCGATTTTTTTGCCGAATCTCTCTTCGAATTATAAACGTGAGAAGAAGCAGCCACTCGGGATGAACTCGCATAACCCCATTCAGGATGTCTTAGCTCGGTGTTTGTTCTTGGAGCCGTATCCAATATGTTCCCACCGGGAATCATATCTTGATTGATGCTGCTACATCCTGTCAGAATGCCGCAAACAATTAAAAACCACTGCTTCATACCGTTACCAACGTAGTAAACTCTGCCCATTATATCGACAAGGCGTGCCTGTTCTTTAGCGCTTTTTGCTCGCTCATTGTGGTTCAATCCACACCTTTCATGCGCTGGGTTAAATATGGGCCGCTCCAAAAGACAAACACCTACGATTGTACATGTGGTTACTTCAAGGCTCAGGAACCAATCTGTTACTGGTTGTCTCACTTTATTGTTATTTAATGGTTTTAGTCACTATCGTTAACCGATAAAATAACGCAAATTTCTTATTTAGAGCGTTATTATGTTCAAAACCATATCGAAAAGCTTTGCTTTAGTTGCCGTCGTCGCCATTCTGTCGGCATGTGATAACGGCAATACTCAGCCCCAGCAAGGCAAACAATATGAAGTTCTGCCTGTATCACTGCAAGAATACGATTTAGCTCCTCTTACCGAAGCATTCTCTTTAACATGTGGCCACTGTCGCTCCATGGAAGAATTCGTCCCTCAGATCGAATCCTTAACAGAACAGAACGTTGAGAAGATGCATGTTACGTTCAATGAAAATGCGCGAGTGAGCGCGATCATCTTCTACACTGCAGCCATGCAGCTAGAAGCAACACCTGACAAAGCGTTTATGGCTGACCTTTTTTCCGCGGTGCAAATGGGCGCTGAAGCGACTGCTGACGAGCGCCAAATCGCGGTAGAGAAAACGTTTGAATCTCGCAACCTCATCAGCCCTTATCATCTGGATGAAGCGCAACAGAAACAACTTTTCGACTACATCACAAAAGCGGAAGCTATCACTACACGTGGTCAGATTAACTCCGTACCGGCTTTTATCGTAAACGGAAAATACCAAGTAATTACAGGTGGTCATGAAAGCATCGAGGCCATTGCAGAGACCATTAACTATTTACTAAAACAACCTAAATAGACAGGAGTTCAACGTGTCTAAATTTTTATTCCCTCTTATTATTTTTATTTTGGCGGGCTTTTTTATTTACCGTACATGGACGAACCATAAAGTTGCAGATGAAAACTTCGCCAAAGGCCAAGCGTTTTTGTTAGAAAACGGTAAAAAAGAAGGTGTCATCACAACAGAAAGCGGCCTTCAATACATGATTCTTGAAAAAGGGGAAGGCGATGCTCATCCAACCGCAGCCAGTAAAGTAAAGGTGCATTACCATGGCACGCTGATCGATGGCACTGTATTCGACAGTTCAGTGAACCGTGGTGAACCGATTTCTTTTGGTCTTAACCAAGTAATCAAAGGTTGGCAAGAAGGTCTTCAATACATGGTAGAAGGCGAAAAGATACGCCTATTCGTACCAAGCACATTAGGTTACGGTAAAAGCGGCTCTGGGCCAATTCCACCCGCCAGTGTGTTGATCTTCGATATTGAGCTTTTAGAAATTCAATAGGCTCATACCAGACAACCTAAATTCAGGTTATAAATAACCCCACTTTACGAGTGGGGTTAACTTTTATTGAGTGAGCATTCAGGCTCGAATGTGATTTCCTGTCTTTCCTCGTTTTAAGCTTAGATAAACCGTCAATTCAATTGCCTTCTTTTTTAATGAATGCTCTCCCGTGCTTCTCAAATAGAACCGTCAAAGCTAGTTCATTGATATTTTTAAGCCACGATTGTTGACTATCATTATATTTGGACTTTCGTTAAGCCTAAAGTCGAACGAGCAAGCTTGCTTGTATCATTTTATTTCTTCGTTTAGCTTTAGCGACGACCAACGCCCATTAATACTGACATCGTCTTCCCTTCCGAGGTAATCTCAAAAACTTTTCTCGATTCCACTTGAACGAAACCTGCTTGATGCAATGCATTTTCAGATTTTGCGATCGTAAAACCATCTTTTTCCGATTCAGAAATCCAATCAAAATGAACAAAATAACCGCTTGGGTTAAGTAAAGAATGTGAGATCTTTAACGAGGCGTCGAGATCTTCTACAAACGTCAAAACTGACGATGCAACAACAAGGTCAAATTGTCCACGAAATGCAGGATGCTGAGCCACCAAACCACGTGACAATGCATCGACTACAGGTTCTACGTTGGCAAGTTCTTTCTTATCAAGTTCTTCAATCATGGCTTCCGATGCGTCTAATGCCACAATATCTTTCACTGTTGGTGATAATAACTGACTTAACTGCCCTGTTCCGCATCCAAAATCTAATACTTTAATGCCATCAAGCTGAGTTAGTTGTTGTAACTGCTCAAACACCGACTGCGCAAATTGCTCTGTTGCTGGATTTGATTCCCAGTTTTTTGCTAAGCCGTCCCACTCTTGTGCCATCGTGGCCTCCATGTTCACTTTTTGTAACCCACATAGATTACCGTAAAACCATTAAAAGACCATAGACTTATCTGGCGGATTCGTGCTTTTTTCGATAATCTTTCACCGCTTTGGGAGCATATCTGCAATATACCCATATTATTCAAATTCATTTATTGGTTGTGTCAAATCATGAATTTATCTCAAGTAGAAGCGTTCTGTACCATTGCGGAGTGTGGTTCAGTTTCTGAAGCCGCTAGGCAGTTGGACTGTAACCGAACCAAACTCAGTATGGCGATAAAAGCGCTGGAAAAAGATCTCGATGTTGAGTTGTTTACTCGCACGGGTAACCAGCTGACGATGTCTGAAGCGGGTAAAGCCATTTATAAAGATTGTGAATATCTACTCATCACTGCTCAACGTATCCGGAAAACCTGTGCCCAAATTTCAGAAGGATTTAACGCCGAAGTATGGGTGGCTAGGGATGACTCCTTACCTGACGATTTATGGCAGGAACTCTCTCATACCCTCAACAACCTTTTTCCTTCAACCATGTTCAACTTGATTCTTGCCTCAAGCGGTGACTTAGCGAACTTAGTCAGCACACACCAAGTAGACTTTGCTTTTGGCGTCGATTACGAACGCGTTGACGACCCGCGAATCGTGTACAACCCGCTGGGTAAAATACGGATGATGTCGGTATGCAGTGCTGACCATCGATTAAGTAAGATGCGCCGAGTCTCTGACGAGGACTTGCGCAGCCAAATGCAAGCACTGATGGTTTACTTAAACGAGAAAGACAATCCCGAACTAGAACCATTTTCGACACGATATATTGGTTTTTCTAGTTTTGACTACATGCTCAACACCATCTTGGAAGAAGATGCTTGGGGTGTATTGCCAGAGCCATTGATTCGTCATTATCTTCGTCAGCAAAAATTAGCCGTGATCAAACACACTTACGGATTAACTCAAGAAGACTACTGTATGTTTTCGCCTAACGGTCAAACAGAACACCCAGCGATGACATGGTTAGCGGATAAATTAAGCGAGTATTTATTTGACTTCTAAACATTCTTTCAGTGAGTGTCAATTTTAATGACACCAAAGTTAATCTTCAAGTCATTGTTTTTAAAGTAAATGATATAAAAAACAATTCCCATGACCAAATCCTGTTCAGTTTGCAGTTGCCTAAATCACCTTATGAGAGAAGAATAGCGAAGTATTAAAATTTAAAGGCATCAATTATGTGCGACAGGACAAGCAAAAACGAAAACCATATTTTAATCGTTTCAGCCCTTTTGGCATCTGGGTTTGCAGCTGTTGGTATGGTACTTGGCTTGCTTGTGGGATCGATTGTCATCGTTTTTGACGGTGTTTACTCTTTGGTCAGCTTACTGTTAACTTTATTGTCACTGGCCGCTTCTTATTATATTAGCAAGCCCTCAAAATCCATATTTCCATTTGGTAAAGCCGTCCTAGAACCCATTGTTATCACGATAAAGGCGGCGGTTATCTTAGTGGTGGTGATATTGTCTCTTTATTCTGCTATCTCAGCGTTGATGTCTGGAGGTCGTGAGGTCGATACTTCTATTGCGACCCTCTTTGGTGTCGTGAACGTTATCGGTTGTGGCTACGCTTGGTGGTTTATGACAAAACGTAGCCGTCGCTTCTCATCAGGTTTAATTGAAGCGGAGAAAAAACAGTGGCAGATGGACACATTATTAAGTGTGGCTGTAACAATCGGCTTTGTAACAGCTTGGTTGATATCACTGACCCCATTTGCTCACTACGCGGTCTACGCAGACCCAATGATGATGGTTCTGATGGGGTTTTACTTCTTGAAAGTGCCTTTTGATATGTTGGTTGGTGCACTACGTGAACTATTAATGATGACGCCAAGTAAAGAACTTTGCCAAGTCGTCGGTAATGACGTCCTTGAAATCGAAAAGGTATCTGATCAGCGACTCAAATTGACAGGCATCACTAAAGTCGGTCAAGAACTGCGCGTAAATATCGATTTTCACGTTGACGACGACAGCATCGCACTGGATAAACTAGAACAAACTCGAACTCAATTAACCACTCGTTTGTCGAAGCACAGATTCAAACTTCAACTCCATTTAAACGTTGCAAATTGTTAGAACACGAAAGAAAAGCTCCCATCGAGGAGCTTTTTTTACATTTTCTATAAGCTAGGCATCCTACAGTAACGCCTATCTAACCTGCTGCTTCGCGCTTCTCTTTGGTGACGACCCAACAAAGCAGCGAGCCCACCGTGACCATTACAACTCCCTGCCAAAAGCTTTGACTTAATGTGACCCCTAGGATAATGGACGAGAACAAAGCAGAAAAAATTGGCGTAAAGTAAGAAAGCGTCGCCAGAAAGACCATGTTTCCTCCAACAATAGCAATATTCCACAAACCATAACCGCACGCCATCAACGCCGCAGAAGCAAATAAATAGCCCATCGCTGCCCAAGAAAAGGTCATGGTAGGTTCATCAGTAAATGCGAACTTCACCCAAAGCGAAACAGCGGTTGCAATGAAAAACAACGTAATCGCATTATGTTTAGACTGTTGTCGCTGAGTCAAATTGCAATAAACAGCCCAAATCACCGCGCCCGTAAACGCCATAAAGTACACCAACGGATTACCACTCACATTAGATATAATTTGTGTCACCGATAGGCCGTTATCACCACTTACCGTCCAAGCTACCCCGACAAACGCCAGCGTGATAGCAGGATAAAGTAACCAGTTCGGTTTTTTATTGCTGCCTAACACAGCAAATAGCACGGTCAGAGCAGGCCAAAGATAGTTAACAATAGAGACTTCGATAGCTTGCGCGCGCGAATTCGAGTACCCCAACGCCAAAGCGAGGAATATCTCATAGCAGACGAACATCGCTCCACCAATGACGAGATACTTTGGAGAGAAGTAAGACAGCTTCGGAATACCAACAACGATAAGAAGAAATGCAGAGCTAAGAGAATACAACATAGCCGCCCCACCTACAGGCCCTAGACTTTCAGTGACCAACCTCGCGATGCCTAACAAGCAGCTCCAAGAGAGGATGGCAATACAACCATAAAGAGTGAAACGAAATTGCACTGATTTCATGTGACCTACTACCATAAATGCCAAAGGAAACGTCAGCTTAACTCAAAAATGTTAAGCTTCAACATCGTGTTGTATAAAAATCGGTATAAAAATCACTCCATAAAACGTTCGGAATCGACATGAAACATTTTCTGCCTCAAGTGTTATGCTGACACCCTTTGTTGTGCGCTACTATGATGAAGAAGAAGACGACGATGGTGGAATCATCGAAACTAATACCAGTTCTCAATTTCTAAATGCAACAGAGCAACAAACGGAAACCTCAGACTAAAGGAGTCCTCAAATGAAAAAAGTCGCAGTGATCTTCAGTGGTTCAGGTGTTTACGATGGCACAGAGCTACATGAAGCCGTATTAGCACTTCATGCTATTGAAAAAGCAGGCGCATCTTGGCAGTGCTTTGCTCCTAACATCGAACAGTTACACGTGATAAACCACCTAACGGGTAAAGAGATGGATGAAACACGAAATGTGTTAGTGGAATCTGCCCGCCTTGCTCGTGGAAATATTGACGATGTCGCTAGGCTTAATCCTGAAGAGTTTGATGCACTATTGTTACCTGGGGGCTTCGGTGCGGCCAAAAATCTCACCGATTTTGCAGTATCGGGCGCTGAATGCTCGATCAATACTCATGTTGCTCAAGCTTGCCGCGCATTCGCCCGTGTCAAAAAACCTGCGGGTTACCTATGTATCTCTCCCATCATTATCCCAATGATTTATGGGCAAGGCGTAAAAGGAACAATCGGAAATGATGAGACAGTCTCAGTGGCATTTAATCAGATGGGGGGTGAACACATCGCCTGCTCCGTCGAAGAAGTTGTGTTTGATGAAAAACACAACGTTCTTTCAACGCCCGCTTACATGTTAGCCGAGAATGTTTCTCAAGCCGCTTCAGGTATCGAAAAGTTAGTGTCTAAGCTCATCGAAATAGCCTAATTACAGGTAGTTAACTTATAAACTATCTTCTCATCCCCATTGATAATTAAATTATTAGTGGGGATTTTTACATTCATACACAACTCCCCCCTGCCAAGTACATCGTTTCGTGTTAAATTTTAAACATAAACACATTTCAAATTGGAAGGAACCATGAGAATTGTTGCTGCTACCCTACTCGTTTGTCTATCCCTTTCTGTCCACGCTGCCAAATACCGTGCCAATGAAATCGCCAATGGGTTTCAGATCCCTTGGGGGATTGAGTTCATAGATGAACAACGGGTCATCGTGAATGAAAAAAACGGCACGGTGTTACTACTCACTATCACCTCTGGAAAACGCCAAACTCTTTTTAAAGCACCGGACGTGAACACCAGAGGCCAAGCAGGATTACTCGATGTTGCGGTTGCTCCGAACACCAATAAGCAGAACCCACAACTGTTCTTCACTTACAGTAAACGCACCAACCAAGGAAACACGGTCGCTTTAGCCACCGCCAAGCTCAAAAACAGTGACTTGGTCAGTTGGAAAGATCTGTTTGTGGCAGATGCGATTTCGGACACTGGTAGACACTTTGGCAGTCGTATTGCGTTTGCTAATGGCAAAGTTTACTTCTCCATTGGTGACCGTGGTGAGCGCGATAACGGACAAAATACTCACACTCATGCAGGCAGCATTCTACGCTTAAATCTCGATGGCTCTGTGCCGCAAGATAACCCTTTTAAATCCTCTACGGCAAAGCCGGAGATCTGGAGCTACGGCCATAGAAACCCACAAGGTTTGTTTTACGACGAAAAAACTAAACGGCTATGGTCAACTGAGCACGGTCCACGAGGTGGTGACGAGATCAACCTCATCAAGAAGGGAGAAAATTACGGTTGGGCCAAAGTCTCTCAAGGTAAAGAATACTGGGGGCCATTGGATGTGGGTGATGCCAAATCGCTGCCAGGAATGGAAGATCCTAAGCTGGTTTACATTCCATCCATCGCGCCAAGTAATATGATTTTGTATCGCGGTAACAAGTACCCAGAATTGAACGGAAAAATATTGGTCGGTGCACTGAAATTAACCCATATTAATGTCGTGTCGTTTGATAACGGTAAACTGATAGAATCGGATCGTTTGATGGAGAGTCTTGGTGAGCGAGTAAGAGATATCACCACCAGCCCAGAGGGCGACATCTACTTTTCTACCGATAGTGGCAAGATTTTCCGCCTCGAACAAAGGTAACCAATAACCAAACCAACAAGTTATTAAATCTATCCAACTTGTGACGCACCTGTGATTTATTTCGTGCAAGTAAATCAGCAGAATCTAAGATTAGTAATAACCCTTTTGTTTTTAATAAGATAGTTTGGCTTAAGTTGTATGAGGTCACCATGGTTCCTTTTCCATTAAAACTTGAAAGAGTCAAAGCCGTTATTTTCGACTTAGACAATACCTTAGTCAGTTCGGAGATGAACTTTAGAGATCTTCGCCGGCAACTTGGCTGTCCGCAAACGGAGGACTTATTGGATTTTGTGGAGAGAATTGACCACCCACACCATAAAGAACATGCGCACAACGTGATTTCCAACCATGAAATATCCGATGCAGAGCAATCTTCGCCAATGATTGGTTGTCACGAATTACTGGCTTACCTGAACGAACATCAGGTTAGGACGGCCATTGTGACACGCAATTGCCTCATTGCGACCCAACAAAAGTTAAAACACAACCAAATTAACATTGAGCGAGTGTTGACCCGCGAATGCTACCCTCCAAAACCTGACCCATTATCACTACAAATGCTAGCCAAAGAGTGGCGATTGATGTCAGATGAGATGTTATATGTAGGTGATTATCTCTACGATTTACAAGCCGCCTATAACGCTCATATGCCCTCCTGCCTTATTCATCATGATACCACCAAGCAGTTTCACCACTCAGCCTCTCTCGCCGTAAAAGAATTGAGCGATTTATTAGTCCATTTTCAATCTATGCAACACACTTCCAACTGAATCGGTAAAGAACATCAACAAAAAAGGAGCACCTGAGTGCTCCTTTGGCTTATTTCCCGAAGGTTTTATCTGTGCTCGTCATTAACCTTGAAGGTAAGCGTTAAGCATCCACATTAGTTTCTCTTGTTCACGGATGTAATCACCCATCAATGCTGACGTACCTTCATCACCTGCATCACCTGCGTTTTGTAAAATTTCTCGTTGTTTAAGCAGCAAAACGCTAAAGCCGTCGACTAGGCCTCTGACACATTCCCCACCGGAAGTTGCGTTTTGATGCTCTTTAATTTCGCTTGATTCCAAGTAGTGACTGAACGCGTGCGATGGGGTGTAACCCAAAGTGAGAATACGCTCAGCAAGCTCATCAATTTTGGTTTGTAGGTCTGTATAAATTTCTTCAAATTTGACATGTAATTCGAAGAATTGATGACCTTTGATGTTCCAATGATAACCGCGAGTATTCATATACAATACTTGGTAATGCGCTAGTAGCTGATTCAGTTGTTGAGCGAGTTGTTCGGATTGTTGACGATCAAGACCGATTAGGCTGACTTGTTTACTCATAATCTGGCTCCTAGTTAAATAACATTTAAAAATCATTTTGCAGTATCTGCTGCTGATGGGATCATAATAGATCTGAGCACGAAGAAAGGAAATTCGGTTTTAACTATAACGTTGATAACTAAACTCTATGAGCAATTAGATTAGACAGGAAGTATAATAAGTAAGCCCTCACGCATTTAAATGACCCTTTCACATAACGACGCTTATGCATATTAACTCCATGAATTATATGGATAAAGAAGCAACGTCAAACGAAACATTGTTTGTTATTAATAACACACCTTAAAAATAACTGCTCAATGAGTCGCGCATTTAAAAGCTATACCGAACATTGGCAAACACCAAGATTGCCGGCGTTTCACCAAACAAGCTGTTACTAGCACCGTTAAAGCTTTGAGCTACCGTTAACAGCTGCCAGTTATTAGCAAGCGAATAATTACTGGATAACCCCGCAAAGTAAGATCCATCATCGTAATAGCTTGTTGATAGTGTGATGCGGTTAAGCGCGGTTAAATCGAAACTGACATCGGCATACACAGTATGCTCGGTAAAGCTCAACGTTTTTGCAGTAAGGGGTAAGCTCAGATAAGAAAGTGCATTGTTTGCTTGCTGGGGCTCCGAAATAAACAACCAAGCACCTCTTGTCATCCAACTGCGTGCGCCACCAAAGCTATAATCGAGGTCTAAGCTGGCGACGGTGGCTTGCTTAGTTGGTTGACCTTGATATAACACCTCAATAGGATCAAACCAGCTCAGCTCACCACGAAAGCCCGCTTGATAGACATCTGTCGCGAATCCAACGCCCAGCACATAATCTTGCCGAGCGCGCCCCGCAATGACTTGATAGTCCCAACCAGAGGCATTAGCGAAATAACGC
The DNA here is from genome assembly GCF_057784735.1 of Vibrio sp. TAP-3B. Taxonomy (NCBI): domain Bacteria; kingdom Pseudomonadati; phylum Pseudomonadota; class Gammaproteobacteria; order Vibrionales; family Vibrionaceae; genus Vibrio; species Vibrio sp. TAP-3B. Next base: position 391,870 of record NZ_CM173496.1, read on the forward strand.
AGCGCCACAGTGTTTTGTCGATCTCGCTTTGAGGGAGAGAAGGTCAAATCTAACCCCTCGGCGAATCCAAGCTTTTTGCTGAGCATCACCGCGTCTGTGCCCGCTCGCTCTTCATAGTCAAAATCATAAATAGAGTAGGCGTTGTAAATGTCGTTAGGATTCCAAATCGTATTCATCGACCAATTAACCCGAAACCGTCCTAGCTTTACACTTCTATCTTGGTTACCCCAAGAAACATACAATCTATCTAATTGAGAGTTCAGGATTACATTACCCTCTCGCCAATTTTTACTTAGGTCAAAATAACCATTATCCAGCGCCACCAAATCAGCGTATAGTGGGATGTCAAGCGCGTCGCCCCATAATGCTCTGTTTCTCATGCCGAGGTTGATACGCCAATCTGGCGAAAAACGATATTCAACATTAATACGATTGTGGACTAAGTGATCGAGTGTATTCACCTGCTCTTCCAGAAGACTGTACGTGGCCATATACTTTACATACCCATCGATATCCCAAGCCCTTTTAGGCTCTAACCCAGGAACGTTAGCACGAGATTGAAAACTCCATGCGGCAAGGGATAACGCTGACATAAACAGCCAAAGCTGAAATGACGTGACGATGCTCTCTCCCTTACCACGCATGGCTCTTCTCTGCTCTGTTATCGATATTGGTAAAATCTCTGGCAAGGCGCCCGTCTTCAAACACAATGATCCGATGTGCACGCTTAATCACTCTGGGATCATGAGTAGAGAAGATAAATGTCGTGCCCTCCTGCTCACTGAGTTGCTCCATGATATTGAGAAGCTCTGCGGTGCTTTTAGCATCTAAGTTTGCCGTTGGCTCATCCGCCATCACAAACCGAGGTTTGGGAGCCAGCGCTCTCGCGACCGCTACTCGTTGTTGTTGACCACCTGACATTTTACTTGGACGTTTATGCATCTGCGCCGATAACCCAACCTGTTGCAGTAAAGCGGTAGCTCGTTCACGACACTCTCTTTCCGTTTTACCTTGTAACTGCATCACAAATTCGACATTTTCGATCGCGGTCAGTACTGGTAGCAGACTGTAATCTTGAAAGATAAAGCCGATATTATCTCGCCGATAAGCTATCAACTCCTTTTCCGACATACTTGAAATTAAACAACCATCGATTTCAACTCGACCTGATGTTGGTGCATCAATACCACCCAGCATGTTTAACAGCGTCGTTTTTCCTGACCCAGATGGCCCCATAATTGCCACAAACTCGCCTTGTTTGATCTCCAAGTCTACGTTTTGAACCGCGTGCACTGGGAAATCACTGTTTGGGTTGTAAGTCTTGGTTAAGCGCTCCAATTTGATCGTCATTACGTTTTCTCCGCCATGGCATCCACCGGTCGGTGCTTTAGAATTTGTCTTGCTGGGTACAACGCTGCGAATAAGCTTGCAACAAAAATGGCCACAATAATCATTTGATACTCATAAAACGAAACCCTCGGATAAAGTAATGTATCAACGCCATACGCTCCCAAGCCATCCGCTAATCCACTAAGAGATAAACCAGTTATACTCAATATTTTCAACATGGCGGCGCTTCCTACCAGCCCCAACGTACAGCCACTCAAACCAAGAAACAGAGTCTCTAAAATAATCAGTATGCGGATTTTGTGCTGCTGCATCCCAACGGCCATTAACACACCAAACTCTCTGGTTCTTTCAAATACCGACATCAACATAATATTGATAATCCCCAGCGTCATGGCCAACACAAAGACAACGAGCATGACTTGATTGGAGATATCCATTGAACTCATCATAGTGGCAAGTAGAGGCTGTATTTCTAACCATTTTCTCACCGCCAATCGTGCCTGATTATTTTCTGTCAATATTGATAACGTAAACGCTTCAGTCAGCTCTAGCACTGCGCTGTCATTGGAATCCAATAAAATTGCAATCTCATGCGCCCCCATTAAACCCGCGACTTTTTCAAGATCCATCTTGCGAACATAGACATTGCCATCATCAAAGGTCGTGGATGGCGTTTTGAAGATACCTCGAATACGGAAAGCCGCGCCCGCGACATCACCATTGATATCAGATAACGTCAGAATAACTTTCGATCCAACGCGTAGTTTCAATCGGTTTGCGGTTTTTTGGGAAACAAGAATGGGATTTTTACCCTCTTTATCCAACCATTGCCCTACTACAATATGTTCTTTCAGTGGCGTGATTTTTTGTTCTTGCTCAATACTGATACCGTTGATCCGGATCCCCCGCGTACTACGAGCAGAAGCAATCATCCCCTCGACAAGAAAACGTGCCGACACCGCTTTTACACCTTGCTGAGCAGTCAAAGCCGCTACTATGGCTTGATACCCAGTTATCGTATCGTTGAGATCAGGGTTGATAAGATAGGATTGCTGATGAATTTGTAAGTGGCTGGTTTGCCAAGCAATGGCATTTTTGGTCATGCTGTCTACCAAACCGTTCATAAAACCAATCATGGCGACAACTCCCATTAAGCCAAATACCATTGCGCCTAACATGATGGATGTCCTGAGTTTATTTCGCCACAGATTACGCCAAGCCAATTTAATCAACATGCGCGCCCCCCTTTCAGCCCACTTGCAATAGGCAAACGAAGAAGGCGAACCACTGGATATACAAGGCACAACGACAAAATAATCAGCACTACTATAATTTGATCTATCAACAGATACGGCTCAACTGAAACAGGGACGACCGACTCAAAACCACTCTCCAACATCACCTGAGCAGCTTCTCCAGTAATCTCAATAGGGTTGAAGTAGAAATACGCAAGCACTGGCGCACTGATAAAGATACCAAGTATCAGACCTATCACAGATATAAACAGCGACTCAATCGTTACCAACCCTATCAATTTACTGCGCAACATACCGGTGGCGAGCATCACGGCAAATTCCCGCTGCCGCTCCAATGTTGTCATCACAAACGTTGCAAACAAGCCAAACCCGACAATACCGTACAAGATATAGATTAAAAAAATTCCACCGGCCTTATCTAAGGCGATTTGTTGTGAAAGCTCTGGCGACAACTCTTGCCAACTCTTGACCGCGACATCACTGCTATATTCGCGCTTCAACTCTTCGACAACCTCAGGTAATTCACGCAAACTGCGAGAATGAAGCACCCAAGCAGTGACTTGCTTCTCAAGAGAATAAAGAGTTTGTGCCGAATCGAGAGGCATGTAGACGAGTTGAGAATCTAACTGTTGCAACGGAAAGTGCAGAATACCTGAAATCTGGTACAGTCCGGCGGCCGTTTGACCACGATAGCCAGAACCATACAACACCAGTTCATCGCCAACCTTCAAATGAAGATAGTTTGCCAGCCCCTCACCAACAAGTACTGAATTTTGCCCTGATGAAATAAACTGCCCTTGCACAATTTTGTCGCTGATACTGGAATAATCATCCTCAGCTGCAGGCTCAACCCCTAAAACCATAACGCCTTTGGAGCGCTCATCCTTGGCAGCAAGTGCAAAGGACTCAATTCGTGGCAGTACAAGGTTAATGTTCGGATTTTGTATTGCGGCTGAAATAAATGTTTTCGTGTACGGCAAGACATCATCAATGCTCGAAGAATCACTAAATTCTGGATGTTGCAACTGGATCAACCCAGTGTAGAACTTCGCGGCATTTTTAATATTTGAGGAATAGCTTCCTTCTTGGAAAGCACGAGTAAGTAAAGAAAGAAACAGCACAAGCGCTAGCGCAGAAGCGGTAAGTAGCGTCCGCCGTTTTTGCCGCCATAAATTTCGCCATGCAAGTTTGATGAGCATCCGATTCTCACCTCTTATTTAAACTGAAATAACCCTAATCTCGCAACGACTTCATTTGTTGCTGAGAGAAAAAGTCAGCGCCGATATCAAAGTCAAATTGCGCCTGATGTGTGGTCAAAACCGTTTTATTACCCGGCTCATCCAGCGGCTGCATTTCCATTCGAGTCGCCACTTTTCTACCGCCCAACTCTTTAACCTCGTAAGTGGTCAAAACATTCACTAACTCGTCAAATTCATCGTAAAATTCCACTTTACGTTGCAAATAGTTCGACTGAGAGATCCACAACCTGACTTTACTCCAAACCACGGGAGCCTCAGGCTTAGCAAACGCATCAATTATCCAGACCTTATCGTTATCGAAGGTATCGCTATCAATTAGCTGATGTTGATAGTCGACAACAATAGAGGACTGATTAATCAGATCATCATTAGTAAAGTCAGAGCCCATCCACGATTGGCTGAGCATGGATGGGGCAATTTTAATCACTCGCTCGATGCTCGGCACCCAGTTCCACATTTCTCTATGACGCTTCAAAGAGGCACTGCCTTTGTCTTTTGCTGGCGCGGTAACGAGTACCAATGATAACTCCGTGCCTTTGGTCCAACTCTTCATTGTCATGGAGCGCGTCCAATCAGGACGAACAATATCCATCGTAGCTTCACTATAACTGGAGTTTCCGCGCATCGCTTGATCAGATTTTTGCACAATTTCGAACGCATTCTCGGCGTAAGAGAGTGAGGAGCAAAACAAACAAAGTAGAACAACTGACCTTTTATACATAACTTCCCTCAGGATCATGCCAAGAATGATGTGAGTTAGAATCGCTTGAAATTCAAATAAGTATAGCAAGAGAGAAGTTTAGGATAGCGATTAAGGACGAAAAACGTTAAGGCATGCATGAGAGTAGATTTGGTCTGCAGTTTAGGATAACTGACATACCTCGTGATTTTTCTCTGTTGATTTCCCCCTTTACATGAGTGGCACCGTATACACACTTAAAAAAGTAAGTAACAAGATCAATCTAATAAAACAAGATGAGTATGGTGAGGCGTTTTTTTTTGAAGATAAAGCGGTTTTCTCCCCGAAAAACCGCCCTGAAACTTTTTAGTGTTTTTATATGAATGTGAGTAAATTCAACCAACACTCAGAAAATCAACGTTGCTGTTACGATTGCTTATCTTCAAATCGAATCGCCAGTTGATAGAAGTCCTGTACCTGCTCTTTCAACTGGTGGCTAGTTTGCTCAACAGAGTGAGTCGCTGCTAAGTTTTGCTCCGCTGTAGAAGCAATCGAATGAATGTGCTGGTTCACGTCACTCGATAGCGTAAGCTGATTATTCGCCGCTTCTGCAACATCGCCCATCAAACCACTCATGGTTTGCATCATCTGCTCGACTTCAGACAAACGCTGTGCACTTCGCTCTGCAACTTGAGAGCATGAGTCGGTCTGCTCCTTGTTAGCTAGAATGTCTTTTTGCCAACCTACAATCGTCGATAACATGGCAGAAATAGACGTTTGAATTTGTTCCGTCGCATTCGAGGTACGCCCGGAAAGTGCTCTTACTTCATCAGCAACAACGGCAAAACCACGTCCTTGCTCACCTGCCCGTGCAGCTTCAATTGCTGCATTAAGTGCCAGTAAGTTTGTTTGTTCAGCAATCCCACCAATCTCTTCCATCAGTTGATTTACTCTTTGAGCCTGATCGCTGAGTTGATATGTCGTTTCCGTCGCTTTTTCTGCTTGAAGGCTGAGTTGTGACAGATTGGCATGCGTTTGATCAATACTCTCTTTCGCCATTAAGCATGACTGCAAAGTGTCATCAATCAACAAATTCGCATCATTGGTACTGGAAGAAACCGAATTTGCTGAGAGTTCTACTGCTTGAGTCGCGTCACGCACATGATGAATATCAGTATTTTGTTGATTCAGTGCCGCCGAGACTTCTTTCGTGGTTTGATTCAATTCTTCTGCGCAATGTTGTAGCGGCAACGCAGAATCAGTCATGCGCCCTAATACGGTTCGAATTCTTGCCGACAGCATTTTGACATGAAAATCGGCAATCGAAAAAGCGGTATTCCCTGAATAGATCAAACGGCTCACACTATCATATTGCTTTTGCAGTTTTTTAAGTTGTTGAGGTGTATCAATAAGCTCTTGACGGAAAAGCAATGCTAACACACCAGCAGGCAGGGCACTTGCAAGCCAAGCAAGTGGTCCTTCAACAGACAACACGTACGCAAGCGCAGGTGCGGTTAATGCGCCAAGAAGAATCGCGTAACGAACCGTTTCGTTAATTTTCAGCGACCAAGTACGACCTGACTTCTCTGCTACTTGCATACTCTTGTACGCATTGGTTGCGATATCAACCCATTCGCGCTTAGGCTTCACACGCACAGATTGATAGCCAACGACCTGCTTATTTTCATAAATTGGCGTTACATAGGCATCCACCCAATAATAACCGCCTGACTTAGTCGCATTTTTTACTATCCCACGCCACGGTTTACCTTCTTTGAGGCGAGCCCACATATCACCAAAGGCGGCTTTAGGCATGTCGCTATGGCGAACAATGTTGTGATTCTGACCAACGAGTTCTTGGTGTGTATACTCCGCAATACGACAAAACGCGTCATTACAGTATATGATCACACCTTTTAAGTTGGTGGTTGAAACAAGTTCTTCAGTATCTCCTACGAGAGTTTCTTGAGCTGTATGAGAAAGATTGGCGGACATAAACAAAACTTCTATATTCTTATTAATTTTGGCACGATATATACATTATTATCGGAGTTATTACAAAATGTTAGATAAAAAGTCTTATTCAGTCGACATTTTTAAATTTGAAAACCAGACAATGAGAAATGAGCAAAAGAAGTACGATACTCATCATTATTGAGCTAATAAAAAAGAGCCAGAGACGTACGCCTCTGGCTCCTTAAATTTCAGCCTTCAGAAAACTTATTTATGTCGGCGTGCTTTTACCGCTGCAGAAAGTTGACGTAATACCGTTTCAGTCTCTTCCCAACCGAGACAAGCATCAGTAATAGATTGACCATAAGTAGCGGCCTTGCCATCAACAAGATCTTGACGACCTTCCACAAGATGAGACTCAATCATGACACCGAAAATAGCGTCTTCCCCACCAGTGATCTGCTCAGAAACATCGTCAGACACCAACATCTGACGCTTAAATTGCTTTGAACTGTTCGCGTGGCTAAAGTCGATCATCACTTTCTTCGGTAAACCAGCTGCATCCAACTCATCTTTGATTTGAGCAACATGCGCTGCACTGTAGTTTGGTTCTGTACCACCACGAAGGATGATATGGCAGTCAGGATTTCCCGCCGTTTCTACAATAGCAGAGTGTCCGTATTTGGTGACTGATAAAAAGTGGTGAGAAGCACTGGCAGAACGAATAGCATCACTCGCGATCTTAATATTACCGTCGGTGCCATTTTTAAACCCAACAGGACAAGATAAACCGGAGGCTAATTCACGGTGAACCTGTGATTCTGTGGTGCGTGCTCCAATGGCTCCCCAACTGATGAGATCCGCCACATACTGAGGCGTAATCATATCAAGGAACTCACTGGCGGTAGGCAGGCCCATGTCTGTTAAATCAAGCAGGAGCTTGCGCCCGATGCGTAGACCATCGTTGAGCTTGTAAGTATCGTCTAAATACGGATCGTTAATCAGACCTTTCCATCCAACCGTCGTGCGTGGTTTCTCGAAATAAACTCGCATCACAACTTCTAGCTGCTCACCGAGTTCATCGCGTAATACTTTTAATTTTTGACCATACTTAACCGCCGCTTCAGGATCATGTATTGAGCAAGGACCCACAATAACAAGCAGTCGGTCATCCTTCCCTTGTAAAATGTTGTGAATAGCGTTACGGCAATCAAAAGTCGTTGAAGAAGCAGTTTCTGTCGCTGGAAACTTCTCTAAGACTGCAACGGGTGGCAATAACTCTTTTACTCTATTTATTCTTACATCATCAGTTTGAAACATTACTTCTACTTCCTAATTGTTATTTCGGACCCAGTTTTACCGACTATACTCATACAACATTGTTCATAAAGAGACTAGCAACAAGGGATCCAGTCATTTCTTGTTTGCCGTTTCAGTAACTTATCGGCTCGACCATGGAGTTGCAATCAGTTTTTTAAAAAAAATGCAAACCAAAGCCACCTGTTAACTTACACACACATCGTAAAAAAAAAATTACACTTACCACTCAAAATAATCATCAACTTTCTTATAACCTTAAAAACATTTACTACAATGTAATAAATATCAGAAGTTTGTGGGGGTGTTTAGTTAAAAAAATGTATCGAAATATCATTTTTTGTTGCTTGATGTCAAACGAAACCAATATTAAACTAGTTTCTTATAAACGCTAGGTTGTCTCGTTTGTGGATAAAACCAAATAGAAGTTAATATGCAATCAATACAAGGAAATATTATGAACAAAGTAGCAATTGCAGTAGCAGCAGTGGTGGCCGGTAGTAGCGCTCTTTTGAACTCTGCTCAAGCCGAAATGTATATCGGGGGCAAAGTAGGCATGACGACACTTGACGATGCTTGTTATCTGAATAGCCCTTGTGATGATGAAGCTTTTGGTGCTGGACTGCACATCGGTTATGATTTCACCGACATCATCGGACTAGAGTACGGTGTTGATTTCTTAGGCGATTACAAAGCTAACTTTAAGTCAGGGGCTAATACTGTTAATACAATCGACGGCAATTTAACGGCTTTCACTCTTGCACCTAAATTCAACTGGCACTTAAACGATTCTTGGAACTTATTCGCTAAGATCGGTGGTGCTTACATGATGTCTGATAACGAAAAAGATTTCGTTCCAACTGGCTCACTAGGTGCTGAATACACTCTCGACAGAAATTGGAGTGTTCGCGCAGAATACCAACGTTACCAAGACCTGTCAGATGACGTCTGGGACGATATGGACGCAAACTTCTTTGGTGTCGGTTTTAACTACAAGTTCGCTGCTGCACCAGTAGTTGCCGCAGTGGTTACAGAAGAAGTTGTAGAGCCAGAACCAATGATGATGAGCAAAGTACATAAAGAAGAGTACGGTACAGGTACGTTTGAATTCGATAGCGCGAAATTGACTGATGCTGTTTCCGAACGCCTAGATAACTTTGTTTCATTCCTTAATGAATACCCTCAAGCTCAAGTAAAGATCACCGGTTACACTGATAGCACTGGGCCTGCGGCTTATAACCAAAAACTATCTGAACGTCGTGCTCAATCTGTTGCAGATTACCTAACTAATGCAGGTATTGATGCTGATCGTTTGACTGTGAAAGGGATGGGTGAAGAAAACCCTGTTGCAGACAACAGCACTCGTGAAGGTCGCGAGAAGAACCGTCGCGTAGAGGTTGTGGTTCCTTCATTCGAATACGAAGAATTGGTTCAACCTTAATCTTTAATTTGCTTGCGTAAATTCAATCAAAGTAAAGGGGTGCATTGGTACCCCTTTGTTTTAGATTTAGTATTCAAACACCACTTCGTGAATCTGTAAACTACAGAAATAGCTCTCCTAAAGCTCAACGAATGAAGTGAGAATTTACGCTCAGAGCCAACGTGACAAGTACGTTTTGATGTTCAGGTTGAGAGTTATGGCTTTGGACAGAAAACAAGCTCATTATCTTGTACCATGACACAATCCATGCCTGCTGCATGCGCCGCTCGTTTACCGAGATCTGTATCTTCAAAAACAAGACAATCAGATGCATCCAAGCCTAACAGTTCAGCAGCCATTAAAAACGTATCAGGGAAAGGTTTGTGGTTTTGTACATCACTAGCGGTCACAACCGCATCCAGTTTGTCTAACAGCTCTGAGTGACTCAGTAGACGCATCGCGCTCTCTCTTTGACTGCCAGTACCCACTGCTATTTTTTTATGACCTAAATACTCTTTTAACACGATGTTTGTGCAAGGAATGACATCACCATGTAATTCCATCGCAGCAAACGTCTCCATTTTAAACTCTGCGACTGTTTTAGGATCCAGAGACAGTTCATGTAAGCAATTCAACTTTTCAACAATTTTAAAGCTCGGCATGCCTCCTAAACTGTGGAACCACTCCTGAGAAAACGGAAAGTCGAATCGATCAGCAGTCGCCTGCCAGGCTGCTAAGTGAGCAGGCATGGTATCAATCAAGGTGCCATCCATATCGAATATGAATCCCTCATACGGCCTAAAATCAATCGTGCTCATGTCTTTTCTTCTATTTGTACATCTGTAATGGTAATTTATCAGCTCTTTCAATCGTCCTTACTGGCATTTAGTTATCATGCTCAAAATTTCGAACTCCGTCACACTTCAAGAATGGGAAATTCAATTATTCCCTATTCGAGCTCAAGGAAATGGGGGGCAGAACGTTAACAAGGTAGCGTCTGCCATACATTTGCGCTTTGACATTCGACATTCCAGTTTACCGGACTTCTATAAAGAGCAACTTCTCGCGCTTTCTGATACTCGTATAACTAAAGATGGCGTGATCATTATCAAAGCGCAACAATTTAGAACGCAAGAAAAAAATAAAGAGGACGCGCTTAATCGTCTACAAGTATTGATTAAAGCTGCCGCCTCACAAGAAAGAAAGCGCATTAAAACCAAACCAACGCGCGCTTCACAACGTCGCCGACTTGATAATAAAAACAAGCAGGGGACAAAAAAGCAACAACGTAAGAAAGTGCACTATTAAACTGTACCGCATTTCAAAAGAATGTTGCATTAACAACGTTTGCTAGGCCCTTGGAAATCCATTCGATCTCCCTTTTCAGTCACTTATTCAGGAAATAACAATATGACCATTAGGCAAAAACTCTACTTTCTCGGAGTTATCGCCATTTTAGGCATGGCGACCCTTTTGGGCACCTCGTCTCATTTCGCCAAACAAAGCAATCAACTTAATCATGCCATCAAACTCGTCGGTGATTTAGAAATACGCTTACTCAACCTACGCAGAAATGAAAAAGATTTCTTGCTACGTAGCAACGTCAAATACTTAGATAAGTTTAATACAAATGTTGATAAGTTTTTAACCACTGAAAAAGAGCTTGCTAACATACTAAGCATTAATGACCTTCCTTCAAGCCAACCGCTCAAGCAAGATTTGCTTGCTTACCAAAAAGGTTTTCAGTCTCTCGTTAGTGCTTACCAACGATATGGTCTTGATAGTCAAAGTGGCCTTTTGGCTGGTTATGAGCAAGTGCTTTTAGAAGTAAAGCAGAGTGCTGATCATCAACAAGTACTCTCGCTGATCCGTTTTGATTCAGCGGTCAAGTCTGGGCAGTTCGACAAAAACTTACTCGTTGGGTTTGAGGATTCAAAATTACTGAATATTGCTAAGCAACTTGCTGCTCAAAAACAGGTGGTTGGTATCGCCTACAATAAAGGGTTACTCGGTGAGACTCGTGCCCTATCCCACACGGTAGAAGAACAGTTTAAAACTTTTTCGACGGCAATAAGCTCTGTAGCAGCACAACGCAACGATCAAGTATCACTGATTAAGCAAGCTATTACCGCGTTAATATTGATTATAATCTTTGCACTGATTTGGCAAATTTCACGCTCAATCAATACTCGTGTTAGTAGCCTACTGGAGACAATCAAAAATATTAGTGAGACCAACAATATGGGGCTTCGCTCGGAATTAAAAGGTCAAGACGAGCTATTTGACATCAGCCACCATCTTAATGACCTACTCGATAAGCTAGAACACTTGATTCATAGCACGCAAGAAAAGTCGACTCAACTCACATCAAGCACCGATAATATGCATCGTGAGCTGGAAAGTGTTATGGAGCAATTCCATACCCAAACTGATCATACCGCGTCAATGGCAACCGCTGTTCAGCAGATGGTTGCCACAATCGGTGAGATATCGGAAAGTACGTCAGTTGCCGTGGAAGGTGTACACCAAGCGGCGAATAACGCTGAACAAGGTCGTCATGTTGTAGAAGCGACGGTCACCAATATTAGTCAGTTAACCAGTACTTTGTCTAACAGCCAACAATCGATCGGTTCCTTAAACCAACATGTTGAAAAAATTGGTGGCGCAGTCAATATCATTCAAGGTATTGCAGAGCAAACTAACTTACTTGCGCTTAATGCCGCAATTGAAGCCGCACGGGCTGGAGAACAAGGCCGAGGCTTCGCTGTGGTTGCGGATGAAGTGCGTGCACTTGCAAGCCGCACGCATCAATCGACCGAAGAAATCACTCGCGTCGTTACCGATATTCAGTCTCAAATGTCGACGGTAGTTTCCGACATAGACCAATGTAATGATCAAGGCCAACAAACCCTTAACGCCTCTGAGCAACTGGATACCAGCTTGCAGCAGATCATTACCGACATGCAGGCAATCCAGGGTAACTCGGAGCGCATTGCCTCTGCCATTGAAGAGCAAGGTATTGTGATGAATCAAGTCAACGGCTCCATTACGGATCTGAACGTCATTTCTGAAAACAATATGCAATCCGCTCAAGAATGTTTACATGAAGTGAATTCTGTTTCCGCGCAAGCTCATGACATGGACAAAGCCGTGGCCGAGTTTAAAACTCGTTTAAAGTAACCCATAGGCTTCCTGTTCATTAAAAAGCCCGAAGCGTTCATGAACTGACCCCCAATAGTTGGACACCAATTATTGGGGGTCTTTTTATGTCCAAATATAGCCGCGAGCTAAAATGTATCATTGCTAAACAATGCTTAGATGGTGCGTCATCTCGCTATTTAGCAAAACAATATTCAATGTCTTCAAGACAGATACGGTATTGGGTTCAAGTCTTTGTCATCCATGGTGCTGATTCATTTTTACCAACTAAGCATGCTACTGCTCAGGAAAAACGAAAAGCATTGAATTTAATGTGGACGAATGATTGGTCTCTCACGCACACTAGCGCAGTATTAAACCTCTCATCCCCGGGGATACTCTCTGTCTGGCTCAAAAGATTTAATGAGCTCGGTATCAAAGGGCTCAAAATGCGCCAGAAAGGAAGACCCTCAATGAAACAGCAACCTCAACGTACCACTAAACCTGATAATGAAATGACACTTGAGGAGCTAAAAGAGGAGTTGGTCTACTTACGAACTGAGAATGCCGTTCTAAAAAAGTTGGAAGAGTTGGAGCAGGAAAAAAACCGTCGAACAAAGAAAAAGCGGTCATAGCTCTAACTCTTAAAGGCAAGTACCCGTTGAAGCACTTACTGCACACTCTACAGTTGGCAAAAAGTGTCTTCTATTATCAGGCTCAAACGAGTAAGCGCCCAAATAGCTACGAACGTGAGCTGCGTTTGATAAAGTCAATTTATCATGAACATAAGGGTCGATACGGCTACCGCCGTATTCACTTGGAACTAAAAAATCAGGGGGTTATGCTTAATCACAAAACGGTTCAAAGACTTATGGCTCAGCTCAACCTTAAATCGACGGTCAGGGTTAAAAAGTATCGTTCATACCGAGGAGAATCTGGAACAGCAGCTCCTAACGTGCTTGAAAGAGATTTTAGTGCGACTCAACCCGATGAAAAATGGGTAACAGATGTCACGGAGTTCAAAATCAAAGAGCAGAAAGTATACTTGTCTCCCGTTGTCGACTTGTTTACTCAGGAAGTGGTTGCTTATAGAGTGGCCAAAAATGCCTGCTTGCCGCTTGTCACGGATATGCTGACGGAAGCTATATCAACGCTTAAACCCAACTCAAAACCAATTATACATAGCGATCAAGGTTGGCAATATCGCCATCGACAGTATCAGAAAAAGGTAGCGGAGAATGGGTTAACGCAAAGCATGTCGAGAAAAGGTAACTGCTTGGATAATGCTGTTGCTGAAAACTTTTTTGCTTTACTCAAAACAGAGATGTATCACAACCAAAGCTTTGAAGATGCAGATGCTCTGATAGAACAAATTAAAGAATACATCGAGTACTACAATACCAAGCGTATAAAAGTGAAACTAAAAGGCCTGACTCCGATAGAATATCGAACTCAGGTCTTGAAAGCCGCTTAACAGAAATGTCCAACTTTACGGGGTCACTTCATCATCGCTTCGGGCTTTTCGTTTCTCTTTAGTTTAATTTCACTCGGCAATGAGGCGGTCGAAGAAACTACTCATCATCAAGAGGGACAAGCTTGGTATTTCCTCCGTGGATTTTCTCGCGTTGCCTTTGAACCAGCGCATAGAAACCAGGGATCAAGAAAGTACCCGCTAGCAACACACAGAGCAAACCACCAATGAGTGAAATACCCAGCGAGTTTTGACTGACGTGCCCCGCACCCGCAGCAAAAATAAGCGGGAAAATACCGAGAATGAATGACCAAGATGTCATGTTAACTGCACGGAAACGCAGAGTCCCCCCTTCACCGCTGCACTGTCGATACCCACCTCTTTTTCTTCACGCTCTTGCTTGGCGAACTCCACAATCAGGATGGCGTTCTTCGCCGCTAAGGCGATAAGCAAGACAAGACCGATTTGCGCATACAAGTTCAGTGGAGTGCCGGTCAGGTTCAACGCAAGGAAAGATCCTAACGTCGCGACTGGCACCACCAAAATAATGGCCAACGGAATACTCCAACTCTCGTACTGCGCCACCATGAACAAGTAGATAAAGATCAGAGCAAGCGCAAACGCGTAGATGGCTTGGTTACCTGCAAGGACTTCTTGGTACGCCATGCCTGTCCACTCATAGGTATAACCTTGTGGTAGAACATCAGCAGCGACGCGTTCCATCGCTGCAATCGCATCACCACTAGAATAGCCCGGTGCAGGTTGGCCTTGAATGATTGCACTTCGGTACATGTTGTATCGCCATGCTACATCAGGCTCAAACACTTGTTCATGACTGACGAGTGTACTTAGCGGCACCATATCACCATTTGAAGAACGAACGTGGAAACGCTTGAAGATCTTCCATACTACTGCGGTGCTGGCTGTCCGCTTGCATCGTTACGCGGAAGTTCTTACCAAACATGGAGAAATCATTCACGTAAAGAGAACCTAAATTACCCTGTAGCGTTTCAAAGATAGACGATAATGGAATACCCAACTGCTGAGCTTTTTCACGATTGATATCCACGTAGTAATGCGGAACGTTAGCTCGGAATGTACTAAAGGTATATGCGATTTCTGGCGCTTGGTTGGCGGCCTCAATCATCTCACCCATGACCATCGACAAGTCGGTACGACTACGGCCTAGCGTGTCTTCTAATACAAACTCAAAACCAGAAGCGGCACCCATACCTGGAACGGCAGGAGGGCCCATCGCAAAGACAATCGCCTGTGGTAACTGTCTTGCCGCTCGGCCATTAATACGTGCGGCAATCGCGTTCGCTGAGTGATCCCCGCTTAACGCATTACGCATTTCCCAGTCATTCAATTTAATAAATACTGACGCGCCGTTAGACGCCGCAGCACCAGTCATAAAAGAATAACCGTTCGCAACCGTTACGCCGTCAACGCCCGGCTCTTCTTGGATCATCTTCGTTAAATCACTGGTCACTTCTTCAGTACGAGATAAAGAAGCTGAATCTGGTAGCTGAACGTTAACCAGCAAAATGCCTTTATCTTCTTGAGGAACAAACGCTGTTGAGGTGGTTTTCGCAAAGAAAGTGACCGCCGCGATAGCGACAATAAAGAACGTCACGAGCAGCAAAGACTTCTTCACTAAGAAACCAGCGACCTGACCATAACGCGTTGTGATGCGCTCTAAGCCTCGATTGAAAGCTTGGAACCAGTTAGCGGTGTTGCCCCCACCCTGCTTCAATACCAAAGAACAAAGTGCTGGAGACAGAGTCAATGCGTTAATGGATGAGATCACAACCGAAATACAGATAGTCAAAGCGAACTGGCGATACATGATACCGGTGATACCCGGCAACATCGCGACGGGTATGAATACTGCAAGTAGGACCAAGGTCGACGTGATGATTGGCCCTGTCACCTCTTTCATTGCGAGCAGAGTGGCTTTACGCGGTGAAATGGTTGGGTCTTTTGCCATGGTGGTATCGACGTTTTCGATAACCAGAATCGCATCGTCCACCACAATACCAATCGCAAGGATCAAGCCAAATAAAGTGACCGTATTAATGGTGAAGCCCGTCGCCTGCATAATGGCAAACGTACCAATCAGAGAAACGGGGATCGCGACAACAGGAATCAACGTAGCACGCGCACTACCCAAGAATAAGTAAGTCACGGCAATCACCAGAAGAATCGCTTCAATCAGTGTTTTTAACACTCCTTTGATCGATTCTGATACAAATAAGGTTGTATCGTAACTGGTCTCGTAACTCATGCCGTCTGGAAAATCTTCACTCAACCGCTCAAGGAGCTCCATCACCGCTTGACCACTTTCTAATGCATTCGCGTCAGATTGAAGTGACAGCGCAACGATAGAAGCATCTTGACCACGGAACTTACCATTACCATTGTAGAATTTTTTACCCAACTCTATGCGAGCAACATCTTTCAGGTAGAGCGTTGAGCCATCTGAATTTGCGCGGAGTACCACATTTTCAAATTCACTGACGCTTTCTAAACGACCTTTGGTCACAAGGTTGAACTGAACTTCTTGCGGATTGTTGTATGGCGCGGCGCCAACTCGACCCGCCGCAACCTGAACGTTTTGTTCAGCCAAAGCTGCGTAAATATCGGAAGTCGTCAGCTTGAGGTTGGCCATTTTTTCAGGATCTAACCAAACACGCATGGCATACTCACCGCCACCAATCACATTAACTTCACTGATGCCTTGCGCGCGAGCAAGTTGGTCTTTCACATTCAAGTTAATATAGTTAACCAAGAACTGATCATCGTATTTCCCATCAGGTGAGAAAAAGTTCAGAACCATCAGCAAGTCAGGTGAACGTTTTTTCACCGTCACGCCGACCATGCGCACTTCTTGAGGTAACTTTGACTCGATCTGTGACACACGGTTTTGTACGTTCACTTGCGCCATGTCTGGATCGGTGCCGACATCAAACGTGACGTTTAGGCTGTAAGAGCCATCGTTCGCGCTCTTTGAAGACATGTAGATCATATCCTCAACGCCATTGACCGAGGTCTCTATGGGGTCAGCGATTGCTTGCTCGACAACTTCAGCACTCGCGCCGGTGTAGTAAGCGGAAACATTTACCGACGGTGGGCTAATCTGTGGGTATTCTGCAACTGGCAGGAGTGCAAGTGAAATGGCACCTGCCAACGTTAATATAATCGAAATAACCAATGCAAATTTTGGTCTCTGAATAAAGAAACGACTTAACATAATGGCTCCTACTGCTTATCTTCAGCAGGTGTTTGAAGGCTGACTTCTATGCCATTACGCACACGCTGTAGACCCTGTGTAATAACCGTATCACCTTGACTTAGACCTTCTCTGATAATAATTCCTTGCGCGACTTGTGGCCCAAGCTCTACATTTCGACGCTCAGCGATATCACCCTCTACCAACACCATAATAAAATCACCTTCAAGGTCGGTTTGTACGGCACGTCGAGGAACAACAATCACATCTTTTGTTTTCTTATCCCGTAAGTTCACCTTGATATGCTGACCAGGAAGAAGTTTCTGATCAGGGTTTGGCACAAGTGCTCGCATCGCGATCGTTCCAGTCTTGGTATCAATCCGATTACCTAAAAAATCAAGTTTGCCTAAGTGCTCAAAGAACTGGCCATTTTCAAGCTCAAGCTGGACTTCGACCCGATTCGATTCAGCAGAGCCGTCACCTTTTACTCGGTCCATCCCCATTGCTAGGCGTTCACGCTCACTAACACTAAACGAAGTATGTACAGGGTCTAAGCTCACCAATGTAGTGAGCACGCCAAACGATGGCGAAACAAGATCACCAGTGCTCACTTTTGTCTCACTAATACGGCCACTAAAAGGCGCGCGGATTTGAGTGTAAGAAAGGTTAACTTCCGCAAGCTTAAGCTGAGCTTTGCCCGCTTCTAATTCCGCTTTAGCACCAAGAAGTGCCGCGGTTAAAGCGTCGAATTCTGATTGAGAAATACTACCGCGAGGGAGTAGGTTCTTACCACGAGCATGGTCCAACTCCGCTTTTTTTAACGCTGCTTTCGCTTGTGCAAGTGCCGCTTTAGCGCTCGCGACTTGAGCTTCAAATGAAGAAGGTTCAATAGAGTAAAGGAGTTGACCTTTCTCTACCATTTGTCCCTCTTCAAAATGACGAGCTTTTAAGTAACCAGAAATCTGCGCGGTGATATTGGTATCTTCTACGGCTTCAATGCGGCCGATATAAGACTTACTCGGTTGGTAGTCGATAATCGAGACATCCTGAGTCACAACGAGAGGAGCTTCACTTTCCTTTGCTGCATTACTAGCTTCCCCGCATCCAGCAAGGA
This sequence comes from Vibrio sp. TAP-3B, assembly GCF_057784735.1. Classification (NCBI taxonomy): domain Bacteria; kingdom Pseudomonadati; phylum Pseudomonadota; class Gammaproteobacteria; order Vibrionales; family Vibrionaceae; genus Vibrio; species Vibrio sp. TAP-3B. The sequence continues at coordinate 410,059 of NZ_CM173496.1, forward strand.
TAACTGTAGCCGCCATTAATGCGACAAGTGGTTTCTTCTGCATATATTTACCGTCTTTATAGAACAGGATATTGTTGAATTCGCGTCAACCATACCCCCTGTAAGACCTGAAAACTTCACTCAAAAATGGGGAAAGTGTTTCTAAACGTAAATAGATGAAACAAATAGAAAATAAAGTAATTTATTTAACAATGTTATTTGACGGGAAAAACAAACCCCTCTTAATCATAAACTTTAGATATAGATTAAATTGACAAGCACTATAACGACTGGACAATACGGTTAGGCGCAAGTTAAGTGTGTTTTGTCCTTACACAAACAAAATATGACGCCGTCATACTCAAGACCCAGATTTTGACTATTTTTTAAAAAAATGGGTTATCATTCAATAAATTCAAAGCCTTCGACCGAGAGGATGACAATGATTTCTAAATGGGCGAAACGTTTTTACCAAATGGCAGAGCTAGTAGCGTCTTGGAGTAAAGACCCGTCAACACAGGTAGGTGCGGTAATCACTAAACAGAATCGTATTGTATCTGTTGGCTTTAATGGCTATCCGCACGGTGTCTCAGACAGCGTGGACACCGATGAACGCGAGCTGAAATACCTCAAAACACTGCATGCAGAAGAGAACGCGATTCTTTTCTCTAAACGCGATTTAGATGGCAGTGATATTTGGGTTACCCACTTCCCATGCCCTAACTGCGCAGCAAAGATAATCCAAACGGGTATTTCACATGTGCACTGCCCTGTGCAATCTGAGGATTTTTTATCCCGATGGGGAGATAAAATCCAAGTCAGTCAAGATATGTTCGATCAAGCAGGTGTCAAGGTAGATTGGTTACCGTTAGAAGATATAGAGATCGAAGACAAAGACGTTCGCTAATTTTATTTTGATCCGAAAAGCCCAGATTATATCTGGGCTTTTCTTTGGGGAGGGTTGCCTAAGGCTCTCTGGTTAGCCATGACTCTTCGCGGTCGGTTCGGCGATTTTAACCATCACAAGCACGGTTTTTTCCATCCTTTCACCTAGAATGTCGCAGCCCAGTCCATCGGTTAACTATTTTGGCCTTGTGCAATACCTAGATGATGGCGTGACACTAAACTACATGCTTCATATTTATTCTCATTGTTTTTATCAATGGGCACGACAAACCGTAAACTAAATGGTGTAGTGGCCTCATCTAACTTCAACCATGTCACGCTCTTAATTCAATACCAATTAGCTTTGAATCATTTATTACTAACAGGCCTACATTAAATGACTTATAACGACGTGTTTAATCTCGTAACTCCTCAACCAACACACGCCATTCTTTAACCTTTTCATGAAAATGATTCCATTGCTTTCCAGTCATAGAATCCGCGATATCTAAAGTAAGTTGATCAATAAGCGCAACATTATAATCAATGTTTTCAGAGAGCTGCTGACCATAATAACTTTCCGGCTCGAACAGCAATCGCATAAATACGCCTTGATAAATAACCGGGTTCGCCTTACTTTCGAACAAGTATTCAAGCTCTTGATATATTGAAGCTCGATAACCTCGCCACAACGAGCGATTAAGAATAACTTGCTGAGAAAACTCCTGAGCATATTCATATTGCTTATTATTTAAATGCCCAATCCACTCTTCTATCCATTCTTCAGCGTTATCCAGAATAACCTCTCGCATTTCATCCTCTGATTTATCCGCGTATTTAGCATCTCTTTCTTGGTAATGCTCTTGCACATTGCTCAAAAATTCGCGCTCTTGCTCTTTAGTTAGCTGTAAACTTAATGAGAAAAGGTCAGGCGCAACCTTACTTACCATTCTATTGTAATGCGCTCGTAGTCTGCCTCTGTTTTGCTGAAAATACGCTAAAGTAATATCATTCGCCTGTAATGCTTCGAGATCTTTTAAATGATCGATATATAAAGGTAATTCTTCTTTTTTATGCCATTCAGTCAACAGTAATAACCGCTCTTTTATTAAGGTTTCCTGTTCCCCCTCTAGCGATACATAATCCTCTATGTAATCGACGATGAACCAATCGATATTGCTATATAAGAACTTCTTCGCACAACCCGCCAACAGAAATACGAAAAAAAATATAAGGCAATACTGACGTACCTTATTAGATAAACTATGTAATTTAATCACTTATTCGTATTCCCTTTTCTATTGATTAAGTTCTATACTCAATTTGTATCACTTGATATTGCGGCAAACTTACGTCAGAGTGACATACGTTGATTGCCACCCTAATAGTATATACAGTTTGAAATTAACTTTTTGATCACAACTATCCGCAAAAAAGTGAGTTAGAGCACATTTGTTGGCCAATAGAAACACCAAACGGTGCTTCTTATAACGGCATGTAATTTGCATTTATTTTTGGATAGTTTATGGAGGCGAAGTATGGTAGCCGCAGAGCAACTTGATACCAGTATAGAATATGAAATTCGATATTTTGAACAGGGGCAAATGCACTGCATGATGGTCGTCGCTGAAAGCAAAAAAGTAGCTTATCAGTACTATTTAGAATGCGGTAAGCACAGCAGTGACTTGTACTCTATTCGCCCAGACAAATAAAAAAACCGCCTTTCTAAAGGCGGTTTTTTTATTTACACAACTAGTTTAACCTTTTGATAAAATTAATTTTTATCCTATTATAAGTATATCACCTAATATCACCAAAACGCTCTAGATAAAGAATAGTTGCTGCTGTTCGTGACGGGACTTGGAGCTTTTTGAGTAAGCTCTTCATGTGTACTTTAACCGTCGACTCTGAAATAAATAGGCGATCAGCAATCTGCTTATTGCGGAAGCCTCTTGCCACTTCTTGTAAGATCTGTGTTTCACGATCAGTCAGCGCATCAAAAATGTCCTCGTGATCAGAACGTTCACTCAAGTACTTTCTCACTTCTTGACTGTAGGCTTTGTCGCCTTGATGAGCCTGTTTTAGCAACGCCACCAGCTCCTCTGGCTCTGTGTCTTTTAATAAATAGCCATCGGCACCGCTACGCACTATGGTTTCAATATCCACGGGACTGTCTGAAACGGTTAGGATCACAATACGAGCTTCGCAACCATCGGCACGTAGCGCTTGTAGTGTGTCTAAGCCAGACATGCCCTTCATATTAAGATCAAGAAGTACCAAATCCAGTTCCAGTTCGTGTGCGTTAGCTACCGCATCTGCGCCATTACTGACTTCTGCGACAACTTCAAACTCTGGCTCGAAGCTTAAGAGTTGATGAATACCTCGTCGCATGAGTGGATGGTCGTCCACCAGCATTACTTTACACACTGTCACTGTTTATTTCCTTACTATGTTGGAATTCGAGTTTGACGGTACAACCTTTATTTATCGATGCTTCAATGTGAAGATCGGCGTGCAGCCTCGCCGCACGCTCTTGCATGATACTCATACCGTAATGATTAAGTTTTTCGTCTTGATGTTCAAAACCTATTCCATCGTCTGTGACGCTGACTGTTATTTTTCCATTATTATCAATACATTGAATATGAATATTATCCGCTTTCGCGTGTTTGATGGCATTAATTGCGGCCTCTCTTATCAACTGTAGTAAATGCACCTGTTGATGTGCGTTCAATTCGGTTGATGAGATACCATTTTTCAAAGAGATCTCTGCCGAGGTTTGTTCGTTCAGGCTTTCAACCATGTCTTGTAGTGCCTGACCAAAACCGGCCTCTTTTATTGTCAGACGAAATGTCGTCAGAAGCTCTCGCAGTTGAGTGTAAGCAGCAGACAAACCAGTATCTAACTCGGCTATGACTTGGTTGGCCTGTGTAATCGCACTTTCATCGGGTAAGTTTTTCACGCTTCTCTTAAGCAAAGCTACCTGGATTTTTAGGTAAGAAAGCGCCTGAGCTAGAGAGTCATGGAGCTCTCTTGCAATCGTCGCACGCTCTTCCATCAACAAAATCTGTTCTGCTTGTCGCTGGGCACGATTATAATATACGGCTCGTGAAAGAATCTGCACAAAGTTGTCAATGAGCGCTTCATTGGGACAAGGTAGCCCGGCTTTCCAGTATAAGTACCCGAGATGCTCGCCATCTAAAGTCATCGCTTTGGTGTGACACTCATTATCGCAGTCATGACAACATTCTTCCCCTTCCATCAATATCCAACTTGGCTCGCCCAGTTGCTCGATTTCAAGTTTGACGGCCTTAATGCCTTCTAAGCTCGCAATATGCTGTAAAATGGCCTGAAAATTATCTTGATTAATACGCGATGCCGTTAGCTCTTTAGAAGAGTCATACAACACCTCAAGCGATTGATTCGCATGTTGCAACTTCCGAGTTTTCTCATCAACAGCTTGTTCTAACCCGCGGTACAGCTTGCCAAGATCCGCCGCCATTCGGTTAAAAGTTCGGGTAAGGATTCCCATTTCATTATCACTGGATACGGCAAGTGATACATCAAAAGAACGGTTTTTGATCTGTTCACTAGCAAAGACTAACGCCCGTAAAGGCCTCACCACTTCAAGCCGAACAAAGTAAACAACAAACATACTGACGCAAAGGATGCCACCAAGCCCTAACCCACCAATCCAAGCTAAGTTCATCAGCTTCTGTTCTGAAAAATTTTGCAGTTTGAAAACAAACTCATCTATCTGTTGTACAAATCCTGCGACGAGTTGTTGATACTCCTCCGGATCATCGCCTTGTAAAACCGATTTAAGATCGTGCCATCTCATGATTAACCGGTAGTAATCTTGCGTTATGTCTTTTGGCACAGACCAATGCTGCAGTGCCTTCATTGAAGGTGAATAAATCGAATATTCGAATGTGTCAATATGTGAAGAGTAATCAACCGATTTTATCTGTATATCGTGTGCCAGGCGGTAGCTTTGCATCCGCATTGAGCCGGCCACATTAACCGCCTCGGCATCGTTCAAACTGGATGCTAAAGTAAAAATTGCAAAACCAGTGGTTGCAACCGACAACAACAAGATAACGAGCATTGCGGACGCAATCGTACGCGTCACTGACTTTTTCACATTTTTAAACAATCTGAATCCTCGCCTATTCATTGCCAACTCATGTGAGCAACGAACCCATTAGTTTGCAACTTTATCAATATGTGATCACCTACGCCGGAATTTATTGATCCAAAACAATATTGCCCCCTATTTACCCCCTAAGAGGTATTTATACAAATATGTCAAAAACTACAATTTCATTAACTTTAATGACAGTTTATTAATGAAAGTTGTGGGCTATGCTTAGCTCAGGTTCCAAGTTTCGAGGTGACTAAGTGGTAGATCTTTCCAGAAGAAGGTTCTTTGCAAGAAAAACACTCACCGATAACACCGCGCGTCTGCCTTGGTTAGCCCAACCAGAACGCTTTACGGATGATTGTACACGTTGCGGAAAGTGCATTGATGCCTGTGAAACGAAAATTATAACCAAAAGTGATGGCGGATTCCCGTCAGTCGATTTTTCTATCGATGAGTGCACATTTTGCTATCAGTGTGCCGATGCGTGTCCAGAGCCGCTTTTCTTACCTAAGACAGAGCAACCTTGGCAAGCAAAGGCCAATATTAAAGACTCTTGCTTAGCCAAACAGAATGTCGAATGTCGAAGTTGTGGGGATATGTGCGACCCAATGGCAATCCAGTTCAAGTTAGAGCTAGGAAAAGTAGCACAACCCAATTTAGACCTTGATGAGTGTAACGGCTGCGGCGCCTGTGTTTCTGTGTGCCCGACTTCATCCATCAATGTGAGCAATATAACAGCCTAAGTCGTATGTCGTCGATCAAAGGCAATAAATGAGAGAGCTATATGTCGCTAAACGAAGTGCATATTTCAAGTCTGGTCGTACACGTACTGCCAGAGCACCTAGATGACATCAAAAAACAGATTGAAGCACATGAAAATGCAGAAATCTACGGTGACAGTCCAGAAGGCAAAATCGTGGTGGTACTTGAAACCAAGAATCAAGGATTCATCACTGACACTATCGATGCCATTAATAATTTACCGAATGTCTTGAGCACAGTATTGGTCTATCACCAAATCGAAACTGCGCTTGAAGAAACAGATGAAGAAGACACTAGAACACCACATTCCCAAATCGAGGGTGAAGTATGAAAATGACAAGACGTGCGTTTGTGAAAGCAAACGCAGCTGCATCAGCGGCTGCTGTCGCAGGTGTGACACTACCAGCATCCGCTACCAACTTGATTGCAAGCTCTGATCAAACCAAGATCACATGGGACAAAGCACCTTGTCGTTTCTGCGGTACTGGTTGCTCTGTTCTTGTTGGGACTCAAAACGGCAAAGTAGTAGCAACACAAGGTGATCCAGAAGCCCCAGTAAACAAAGGCTTAAACTGCATTAAAGGTTATTTCCTTTCTAAGATCATGTACGGTCAAGACCGTTTAACTCAACCTTTACTGCGCATGAAAAATGGCAAATATCATAAAGAAGGGGATTTCACTCCCGTCTCTTGGGATGACGCTTTTGATATCATGGCCGAAAAATGGAAAGCCTCCCTCGAGAAAAAAGGCCCGACGAGCGTTGGTATGTTTGGTTCTGGTCAATGGACCGTGATGGAAGGTTACGCCGCCTCTAAAATGATGAAAGCGGGCTTTCGCTCTAACAATATCGACCCAAACGCACGTCACTGTATGGCGTCAGCAGTAGTGGGCTTTATGCGGGCTTTTGGTATTGATGAACCAATGGGCTGTTATGACGACTTCGAGAACGCAGATACATTCGTTCTTTGGGGATCAAATATGGCAGAAATGCACCCCGTTTTGTGGACTCGTATTACTGACCGTCGATTAAGCTACCCTCATGTGAAAGTAAACGTACTTTCTACTTACTACCATCGTTCATTTGAGTTAGCAGATCACGGCTACATTTTTAACCCACAGTCTGACCTCGCGATTGCTAACTACATCGCAAACTACATCATTGAAAACGATGCTGTGAATTGGGACTTTGTGAATAAACACACGAACTTTACCCAAGCAGACACCGATATCGGTTACGGCCTGCGTGACGATGACCCGCTTCAAACAGTTGCGAAGAACCCGAACTCTGGCAAATTGACATCAACCTCTTTCGAAGAGTACAAACAATCAGTCGCGCCATACACGGTAGAAAAAGCGTCTGAGATCTCTGGTGTTGAAAAAGAAAAGCTGATCGAGCTTGCAAAACAATACGCGGATCCAAACACCAAAGTGATGTCGCTGTGGACTATGGGTATGAACCAACATACTCGCGGTGTGTGGATGAACAACTTGGTGTACAACCTTCACCTACTAACAGGTAAGATTTCGACTCCAGGCAACAGCCCATTCTCACTAACGGGTCAGCCTTCCGCTTGTGGTACGGCACGTGAAGTTGGTACTTTTGCGCACCGTTTACCAGCAGATATGGTGGTAGCAAACCCTAAACACCGTCAGATTGCAGAGAAGATCTGGAAACTACCTGAAGGTACTATTCCACCAAAACCCGGCTTCCACGCCGTACTACAAGACCGTATGTTGAATGACGGCGTTCTGAACTGTTACTGGGTGCAATGTAATAACAACATGCAAGCAGGCCCGAACATCAATGCCGAACGCATACCTGGTTACCGTAACCCAGAGAACTTCATTGTGGTTTCTGACCCTTATCCTACCGTAACAGCGCAAGCGGCTGACCTTATCCTGCCAACGGCAATGTGGATTGAGAAAGAAGGCGCTTACGGTAACGCAGAGCGTCGTACTCAAGCTTGGTACCAACAAGTTGATACGGTTGGCGAAGCCAAATCTGACTTATGGCAAGTCATGGAATTCTCTAAACGCTTCAAGATGGAAGAAGTATGGCCCGAAGATCTCTTAAACAAAGCGCCTGAACTGCGCGGTAAAACCATGTTCGACGTACTCTACCAAAATGGTAACGTTGACAAATTCCCTGTTGAAGAAGCACGCACGTTGAATGATGAATCTCACCATTTCGGCTTCTACGTACAGAAAGGCCTGTTCGAAGAATACGCAACGTTTGGCCGCGGTCACGGTCACGACTTAGCACCTTACGATGTCTACCATACTGTCCGTGGTCTGCGTTGGCCTGTTGTTGATGGTAAAGAAACACTATGGCGCTTTAAAGAAGGGTCAGATCCATACGCAAAAGCAGGTTCAGGTTGGGATTTCTACGGTAATGCAGATGGTAGAGCAAAGATTATCTCAGCGCCATACGAAGCGCCACCAGAGGTGCCAGATGCCGAGCACGATTTATGGCTATGTACCGGACGGGTTCTTGAGCACTGGCACACAGGCACCATGACACGCCGTGTCCCTGAACTGTACAAAGCAGTACCAGATGCGGTGTGTTATATGCACCCAGAGGATGCAAACGCACGTAACGTTCGCCGCGGTGAAGAGGTGTTGATTGCCAACAAGCGTGGTGAGGTTCGCGTTCGTGTTGAAACCCGCGGTCGTAATCGTCCGCCAAAAGGTTTGGTCTTCGTACCGTTCTTTGATGCTCGTATTTTGATTAATAAGCTTATCCTTGATGCAACTGACCCACTGTCCAAACAGACAGACTTTAAGAAGTGTCCGGTCAAAATCACTAAGGTTGCTTAACCTTCAAATATCGACTGCTAAGGCCGTCATTACACGGCGGCCTGATAAAGAATTTAAGCCATAAAGGCGGAGAGATGAAATGATGAAAAAATTACTTGTCGCACTTTTATCTGTAGGTGCTTTAGTGACAGGCATTGCGCAAGCTAAGTTGGATAACCCTGGCGGCATTGGTGGACTAAAGTCTCTACGTGGAATGTCCCAACTTGAAGAAACACGCCCAGCAGATGAGTTCAAAGACTTCCCGAAAGATCAAATTGTTGAAGATAGCTTTGTTTATCAACCACCATTGATTCCACACAGTATTCGTCACTACGAAGTGTCTTTGAATGCGAATAAATGTCTTGCGTGTCATAGCTGGAAAAATGCCAAAGAATCAGGCGCCACAAAAATCAGCGTAACTCACTACGTTAACCGAGAAGATGCAGTATTGGCAGATATGTCTCCCCGCCGATACTTCTGTTTACAATGCCACGTTCCACAAACTAATGCTCAGCCATTAGTGGAAAACAAGTTTGAGGCAGTTGATTCGCTTCAGTAATTGAAACGCGAGTACTAAGAGGTTATTTATGAAAATACTTAAAGCGTTTTGGAAAAGACTGAAAAGCCCGAGTAAAGCCGCTGCAGGCGTGGTTTTATTCCTTGGTTTTACCGGCGGTCTGCTGTTCTGGGGCGCATTCAACACGGGTATGGAAGCGACCAATACCGAAGAGTTCTGCTCGGGGTGTCACGCACCAATCGTTGCAGAAATCAAAGAAACAATTCATTACTCTAACCGCTCAGGGGTTCGAGCCATTTGTTCAGATTGTCACGTTCCTCATGAATGGACCGATAAAATTGTACGTAAAGTTCAGGCGTCTAAAGAGCTGTTTGCTCATTACGTTCTGCGTACTATCGATACACCAGAGAAGTTCCAAGAACGTCGTGGTTATCTTGCTGAGCGAGAGTGGGCACGGATGAAGAAGAACGATTCTCTTGAATGTCGAAACTGTCACGAGTTCGATTACATGGACTACTCCCAGCAGGGTTCTCGTGCCGCAGAACAACACTCAACGGCACTGGCTTCTGGTGAGAAAACCTGTGTGGACTGTCACAAAGGTATCGCGCACAAATTACCAGACATGAGCGGCGTTGAAGGCTGGCATTAAGAAGGAGACTAACCATGAGTACATTCGAATCTGTGATTTGGCATATCCTTGGATACAGTGCCATGCCAGTCATTATTCTTTCCGGTTTTGTGGCAGTAGCAGCAATCTCTCTCTGGCTATTGTCATTCGGTAAGGATAAAGAGGTGTAACTTAGCCGTTAATACACCTCTCCCCCGTCAACTTTGCCTATTTGTTGACAAAAAAGCGCTGAGTATTCACTCGGCGCTTTTCTTTTTATATTTAGAGGCCACGAGAGTCGTCTGGTTCATATGTGCGACAGTGGTCATTAATCTGAAGTTGGGATAATTAAAGCGTATTGCCTCGTCTCACAACTGGTTAGCTATAAAAAAAGCGGCCATGTCGACCGCTAACGTTTACTACTATAGGGAGTTGTTTAAGACTCTTTTATTGGCAGAACCTGCTTAACATATTGTCCAGGTGCCTCATCAATTACTGGGTGGCTTTCCGACCCTGTAGAGAACGGTTCTAACTGCTCTTTGGGATTAAATTGTAGTAACCATTCGTCCCAATGAGTCCACCAAGAACCTTCTTTATGCTCAGCATTATTTAACCACTCCTCAGCAGAATCATCTAGGGTATCATTCAGCCAGTAACCATATTTATTTTTCGCCGGAGGGTTCACAATACCCGCAATGTGACCTGATTCACCAAGAACAAATGTCTTGTTACCGCCAGTGTTAAGTGCACCACGATAAGTCCCTTGCCATAACGCAATATGGTCTTCTTTAGTGGATACAAAATAGCTAGGAATTTTGATCTTGTTGAGATCAATCCATACACCACCAATTTTCACCCCTTTGTCTTGCACCAACTTATTCTCAAGATAGAGCTCACGAAGCAAGAAGTTATGGCTGGCAGCGCTTACGTTCGTGCTATCACTGTTCCAGTACAACAAGTCAAAATCTACGGGGCTATTGCCTTTAAGGTAATTGTCCACATAGTAGTTCCAGTACAAGCTGTTTTCGCGCAGTAGGCTGAACGTCACACTTAAGGAACGACCATCCATATACCCTTTTGCGTTGTTTTGCGCCTCTATAGCACCAACAATAGTGTCATTAATGTATGCTCCGACTTCTCCTGGCTGAGAGAAATCTAATAGCGTCGTAAAGAATGTGGCCGACTTAATACGCTTTTTCATTCGTTTCGCGGCGTAGTACGCAACCGTACTCGCGAGAACGGTACCACCAATACAATAACCCGCAGCGTTGATCTGTTCTTGTCCAGTGATATCTTCAATTGCAGCAACAGCCTTCACCACTCCTTCTGTAACATAATCGCCAAACTCCACATGCGCTTGTGCCTTTCCAGGGTTGCGCCATGAGATCATGAATACGCTGTGACCTTGTTCTAGCAGCCATCGAACCATCGAGTTTTTTGCGGTTAGATCGAGAATGTAATACTTATTGATGAAAGGCGGGACGATAAGCAGTGGTGTGGCATTCACCTTTTCCGTTAAAGGACGATATTGGATCAGCTCAAAAAGCTCATTCTTAAACACTACGTCACCAGCGGTGGTAGCCACATCCTCACCCACACGGAAAGCGTTATTGTTAGTCATTCGCACTTTCAAAATATCCGCACTTGACTCAACGTCCTCTTTCAACTGCTCTAAGCCAGCAAGTAGATTTTGGCCATTCTGCTCAAGTGTCAACTTTAAAAGTTCAGGGTTCGTTGCGATGAAATTCGAAGGGGACAGTGCATTGATGGCTTGACGAGAAAAGAAAAGAATACGTTCCTTTGATTTTTCATCCAAGCCCTCTAGCGACTCGATGGTGTCTAGATAAGTCTTACTGAATAACAGGTAGGATTGCTTGATAAAGCTGTACATCGCTTCATTTTGCCACGCTTCGTTTGAAAAACGCTTATCGCCTTTTTCGGCTTCAATGACTTGAGTTTGGTTACCAGCTAACGCCACATTCTGCCAAATTTGTAACTGTTGTTCCCACCACTCTGCTTGTAGTTTCAAAATCGAAGCAGGTTGATTCGCAGTTTGTTCGAACAGCTTAGCAGCGTCCTCAAAGTTCACTTCTTGCATGGCCTTGTTTAAAGGAGAATTCACGACTGCCTTGTTGACTTCGAAATCATGCCACCATTGTTGATTGGTTTGTTGAAGCTTCACAAGATAGTCCGAAAAGAAGTGCTGAAACATAGTCTTACTCCTATATTCGGAAAAAACAACGCCGCCCAAGCTTAGGGCGGCGAGAATCGGACAAATTACACTGGAGTAACAGTCTTTAGATTTTCCGAAGTCATTTTCTCAACGTCTTCTTTGAATTCTTTTGCAATAGATTGCAGCTTATTGCTGTCATCCATCATTTGTTGAGAAAGTTTAGTAAGTACGCTTAGTTGCTGGCTATTGAAAGCCGTAAGAGAAGCCACATCTTTGATTTCTGACGCTGCCTTCATTTGGTTCATACCTAATTCACTGTAAGTGCGAATTGCGTTCAGTTGAAGTTCGGTAAGCACTTCTACGTTTTTCGTTACTAGCTTATTGAACTTCAAGTATGGTTCTAGATTCTTTTCAGTTTGATCGCTAAATGTTTTGAAGAAATCAGTGTACATTGTGTATCTCCTAGATAAATTTGAAAATGTCCGTTTAAATAATTACTTAACTGCTTTTATAACCACAGCCGTCCCCATGCCGCCGCCTACACAGAGTGATGCGACACCATATTGACCATTTTGCTTTTGAAGTTCATGAACAAGCGTAACCAGAATTCGGTTACCAGAAGCCCCGAGTGGATGACCCAGTGAAATCGCCCCGCCATTAACGTTCGCTTTGTCTTTAATTTCGTTCACCGGAACTTGATTCGTCTCAGCTAACTTGTGAATTACCCCAAGTGCTTGCGCAGCGAACGCCTCATTCAGTTCATAAACATCAACATCGTTGGTAGTGAGATCTACTTTTTGTAACGCCTTATTCACCGACTCAACAGGCCCAAGCCCCATAACTTGTGGGTCAATGCCAGACTGCGCATAGCTCACAACCTCTGCGAACGGTGTTAGTCCATGAGTTTGAACCGCACTTTCAGAAGCCACAATAATCGCACTCGCCCCATCATTAATGCCTGACGCGTTCCCTGCCGTGACTGTACCCTCACGGTCAAATGCAGGGCGCAACTTACTCAAGTTTTCTAACGTTGCATTAGGTTTCGGGTATTCGTCCGTCTCGAACAGAACGGTTTCGCGACGCTGTTTTACTTCTACTGGCACAATTTCATTTTTGAACTTGCCCGCTTCAATAGCTGCTACCGCTTTTTGTTGGCTCGCGAGCGCATATTCATCTTGCTGTTCACGCGTAAGGCCAACTTCTTTCGCTACGTTTTCTGCTGTTACGCCCATGTGATATTGATTAAAAACGTCGGTTAACCCATCAGCAACAAGTAGGTCTTTAAGTTCCATATTGCCCATTTTATTGCCATCACGAATGCTACTTGGCGCAGCGAATGGGATTTGTGACATCACTTCTACACCTGCCGCGACAACGATCTGTGCATCGCCACTGCGGATATGCGTCACCGCATCCATCACGGCTTTCATGCCACTGCCACACACCATATTCACGCCGTAAGCAGGAACGGACTCTGGAATCCCAGCGAACAAAGCAGCCTGACGTCCAACGCCCATACCTTGTCCTGCACTGACGACATTACCGACAATCACTTCATCAATGTTGTCACCAAGTAATTTGGCCGCTTCTAGTGCGCCTTTAATTGCGACCGCTGCGAGGTTGCCAGCAGACGTATTCTTTAAGCTTCCACCAAATGCACCAATCGGAGTACGTTTTGCGGCAACGATATATACTTTTTCCATCTTATCTCTCCTTACTGCATATATAAGCCGCCGTTCACCGACAATGTCTCACCAGTGATATAAGCTCCCGCATCACTCACCAAGAAACTGACAGATGATGCAATTTCTTCTGGCGTCGCAAGACGCTTCATTGGGATTTGGTTTGTGATCGACTCAAGGACTTCTGGTTTCATTTGCTCGACCATTGGCGTACCGGTATAACCCGGAGCAATGACATTGACGGTTACACCAGATCGAGCACCTTCGTAAGCTAATGCTTTAGAAAAACCAATCATCCCAGCTTTAGCTGCTGAATAGTTAGCTTGCCCAAACTGCCCTTTAAGACCATTAACGGAGGAGATATTGATGACACGACCACCGCCCTTTTCGCACATTGCGGCAAATAGTGGTTGCGTGACATTGAATAAACTATTGAGGTTGGTATTAATGACGTCATTCCAAGCTTGCGCTGTCATCTTTTTAAACACGCCATCACGAGTGATACCTGCATTGTTAATAACTACATCAATGGTTCCCTCTTCCTCAAGCAATTGCGCTAGCTTTTCAGCACACTCATCAGTGTTAGTGATGTCCAAGCCAAAAAGGCGAACCTGATCTTTAGTAAATTCTTTACTGTTGAACCACTCCAACGCGCAGTCATAACTCCCTGTAGAATAAGTAGCAATTACACGGTAACCGTCATTCACTAATTGAGAGGAAATAGCAGAACCAATTCCGCCTTTTGATCCAGTGATCAAAGCGACTTTATTCATTAAAGACTCCATTCTTTACGGCATTTAAAGCAAACTGAATACATGGTAAATACATTCACCAATTAATAACGTATTTATTTGTTTTTTAGCAACAAGTCCTAAGATGCTTATTATTTAAGTTAACTCACAAATCTTACATTTCAAATAAAACGCGAATACATTTACATAAGGTTGATTGAGATCTCGTTACGCATGAAATGTTATAAAATAGTTAACGCTTCATAAGCTATTGTTTTTAAATAACTCACTTAAAAACAATCTTGTCAAAAAAATCACTTATCTACTTTATATCAGAGACTTAATCTCAATCCTCTCCCGTTACATCATCTCATGACTTACGGTACACTCCCTCACTTAAGGTATACCCTTAGAGAAGGGCTAGAATAATGATTCAAACTGAATAAAAACCATTATCATCGGTATGATTTCATTACTACCTTAATAACTAGAAAGTTATTAAAATAAATAATTTAATTCGTGAAAAACGAAAAATATATAAATTTTAAGATATTTAATTTATATAACGACAACGTATGACGTATCTTGCTGGCTTAAAGCGCACGACTATGAAAAATGAATTAAAGTATCATTTAATTTTATTTAATTATCCGAATGCTTTTAGTTAAAAACCTTATTGAATAAATAAAGACACAGGCCGTTCTCTTACTATCCAATCTCTCATTCAACTTCTAATTGGCGTGCCTCACTCGCTGAACATTGCTACGGCTCAAATATTTTTCGTGGAGGGCGTAGGAGTGGGCCCACTGATTTTGTGTCAGCACGGTGTACGTTATGTGGCTTTTAGAGGTGTCTATTTATGGAGAATTTGGTGTGAATGGTAACGCAACTGAAAGGTTAAATCAGCGTGATGATTTGCGTAGTCATAAAATAGATACGTCATTGAACTACTGCTTTCGCCTCCCATCTTAAAGACTCCAAATCGCTTTTAAGATGAGGAAAGGCAGTCGTTTCGGGGGACATCATCGTGCCTAAGAAATAATGAAGGTGCTTCATTCTTGAGAATTAAGCACCTTCAACGGTTGCAGTTAGTAACACACTTTATTAATGGTTATTCCCAGTCTAGGATAACTTTGCCAGACTGACCGCTACGCATAACGTCAAAGCCTTGTTGGAAGTCATCAATCTTGTAATGGTGCGTGATGATTGGCGTCAGATCCAGACCCGATTGAATCAATGAGGCCATCTTGTACCAAGTTTCAAACATTTCACGGCCATAGATACCTTTAATCACCAGACCTTTGAAAATCACTTGGTTCCAGTCGATACCCATGTCTGATGGCGGAATACCAAGTAAGGCGATACGACCGCCGTGGTTCATCGTCGCGAGCATTGAGTTAAACGCTGATGGGTTACCAGACATTTCTAGACCTACGTCAAAGCCTTCTGTCATGCCTAGCTCTGCCATTACGTCTTCTAGTTTCTCTTCCGCTACGTTAACTGCGCGCGTAACGCCCATTTCACGTGCAAGACCTAAGCGATACTCGTTGACGTCGGTGATCACTACGTGGCGAGCACCGACGTGCTTCGCAACTGCTGCCGCCATGATGCCGATTGGCCCAGCACCAGTAATAAGCACGTCTTCACCGACAAGATCAAAAGAAAGCGCGGTATGTACTGCGTTACCAAACGGGTCAAAAATAGACGCGAGATCATCAGAAATCTCACCGGGGATCTTAAACGCGTTAAACGCAGGGATCACAAGGTACTCTGCGAACGCACCTTCACGGTTTACACCCACACCGATCGTGTTGCGACATAGGTGAGTACGGCCGCCACGACAGTTACGGCAGTGACCACAAGTGATGTGACCTTCACCAGATACACGGTCACCGATTTCAAAGCCACGAACTTCCTGACCAATCGCAACTACTTCACCCACGTATTCGTGACCAACAACCATAGGTACTGGAATGGTTTTTTGTGACCATTCGTCCCAATTATAAATGTGTACGTCGGTGCCACAGATTGCGGTTTTCTTAATTTTGATCAAAATGTCATTGTGACCAATTTCTGGCTTCTCAACCTCGGTCATCCAAATGCCTTCTTCAGGCTTTAGCTTTGATAACGCTTTAATTTTCATAATGTAACCTTAACTAAAGGCCCTAGTTCCTAGGACCTGAAACCTTAAATAAGACCCATGTCCTTACCAACTTCGATGAACACATCAATTGCACGGTCTAACTGTTCACGTGAGTGTGCCGCTGACATTTGAGTGCGGATACGCGCTTGACCTTTTGGTACGACAGGGAACGAGAAGCCGATTACGTAAATACCTTTTGCTAACGCACGCTCAGCAAACTCTGCTGCGACTTTTGCATCACCTAGCATGATTGGGATGATTGCATGGTCAGCGCCACCCATGGTGAAACCTGCCGCTTCCATACGAGTGCGGAAGTGCGCGGCATTTTCCCAAAGACGATCACGTAGATCGCCGCTCTCTTCTAATAGATCTAGAACGCGGATAGACGCACTGACAATTGCAGGCGCGACAGAGTTAGAAAATAGGTATGGACGAGAACGCTGACGTAGCCAGTCAATCACTTCTTTCTTGCCAGACGTATAACCGCCGGATGCACCCCCCATCGCTTTTCCAAGCGTACCGGTAATGAGGTCAATACGGTCGACCACATTGTGGTATTCATGTGTCCCTGCACCCGTTTTGCCCATGAAGCCAACCGCGTGAGAGTCATCAACCATGGTCAGTGCGCCGTATTTTTCAGCTAGGTCACAAATAGCCGGAAGGTTCGCAACTACGCCGTCCATTGAGAACACGCCGTCAGTAACAATAAGAATGTGGCGTGCGCCCGCTTCTTTAGCTGCGACCAATTGTTGCTCAAGCTCTTGCATATTGTTATTTGAGTAGCGGAAACGCATTGCTTTACAGAGGCGTACACCATCGATGATTGACGCATGGTTTAATGCATCAGAAATAATAGCGTCTTCTTTCCCTAGTATCGTTTCAAATAAACCAGTGTTTGCATCAAAACATGAGGTGTAAAGAATCGTGTCTTCTTTACCCAGGAACTTAGACAACTTCTGCTCGAGCTCTTTGTGGATGTTTTGAGTACCACAAATAAAACGAACTGATGCCATACCAAAACCGTGCTCGTCCATTCCAGCTTTACCTGCTTCAATAAGCGCAGGATGGTTAGCAAGGCCCAGATAATTATTTGCACAAAAGTTAAGGACTTCTTCACCGCTAGCGATTTTCACAGCGGCTTGTTGTTGAGATGTGATAACACGCTCGGCTTTATAAAGACCTTCAGCCTTCACTTCTTCAATTTGCTGCTGAATCTGTTGGTAAAATGCAGAAGACATTTGAAATTCCTTCCTGGTTGTTGTGGCGAGTGTTTACTCGTTCCGAATTTGATTGAGCCTTTATGTGACGGGCATCACAGGCTATCGTTTATCAATTAAGTGTAGTGTAATTCAAGGGGAGGAAAACGATTATACCTCAAAGTGGAAAAGCATTAGTGAATCTGAAGCACGAATCTAAATAATGCTTTTCTATGAGATTGTAACAAAAGGATTTATCGCCAAGTTGGTTGCTTGAGTAAAGCTTCAAACTCCTTCGCTGGCACTGGTCGACTATAATAGAAACCTTGGCCGAACTCACAATTTAGCTCATTGAGGTAATCCACATGGCTAGACTCTTCAATGCCTTCTGCAATGATTTTTAAATTCAACGCCTTTGCCATCGCAATAATCACGTTAACCAACTCGCGGTCTGAATCATTCTCAAAAACATTCTGCAAAAAACTACGATCTATTTTAAGACGGTCGAATGGAAACTTCTGCAAATAACTGAGCGCCGAGTAGCCTGTGCCAAAGTCATCAATCGTCAACTTGGTTCCCAGTGCGCGTAAGTTATTTAACATGTCTAACAGCTCTAAATCATGGTTAAACAGCAAACTCTCCGTGACCTCAACATCGAACTTATCGGCAGAAAGACCCGACTCCGTTAGACTTTGTTTAATGAACGCAAGCAAACGTTCACAGTAACGGAACTGGACACTAGAAAAGTTCACCGATACAAAAAGAGGCGTGATCGTCTGCCATTGTGCCACTTGATAACACGCTTGCTGAATCGCAAATTCACCGACCTGGTGAATGAGACCGTTTTTCTCTGCAATAGAGATAAACTCTTCAGGGTTCACGAACCCATACTTCTCATCATTCCAGCGCATGAGGGCCTCTGCCCCAACAATCTTACCGCTGTTTAACTCAATGATCGGCTGATAATACAATTCGAGTAACTGGCTGGAAATAGCGTTGCGCAGTCGACTTTCTAAATCCAAATAACGCTGTAGGTTTTGGTTCATGTTGTAATTGTAAAAGCAGAACGCATCACGTCCATCTTGTTTCACTCGATACATAGCCATATCAGCGCAAGCAAGTAACTGCTCCGCATTATCGCCGTCATCAGGGAAAACAGACATTCCAATGCTGCTACTTAGGAAAAACTCATGATTATTCCACACAAACGGGTGGTTAAATGCTGACAACACGCTTGAAGCGGCACGTTTAGCCGTATCATTATCATGTAAGTCTGGGATAACCAATAGGAACTCATCACCGCCAATTCGAGCCAGTAAATCTGTTTTTCTCGCCACTTGGTGCAGTCGCTGTGCGCTCAGTTTAAGGATCTCGTCGCCGACCAAGTGACCCATGGAGTCATTAATCTGTTTAAAGTGATCCAAGTCGATGAACATCACCAGCACTTTAGAACCGCTGCGAGCGGCGCGAATAAGCTCTAACGTCAATCGCTCTGAACCATGGCTACGATTCGGTAAATTCGTAAGAGTGTCGTATTTTGCTTGGAAGGCGAGTTCTTTTTCGGAAGCTTTTCGACGTTCGATTTCGTTAGTTAATTTTTTATTCTGTTGAGAAAGAATATCTTTTCTTTTTTTCGCTTCTTCAAGTTTAATTTTTAATTCAATACGATTATTATTTGCAATAAATGCATAGCACAAAGCAATAACAATCATAATGGCAAGAATACTTAATCCGAGGATGAAAAGGCGAGAAGTAAAAACATCTCTTTCACTTAAGGGCTCGAACCAAGCCATTAGTTTTAAATGATGTCGCTCGACTGGAACTTCAAAGTATATTTTACCTTCCAGCTCATACGATGATAAATGATTCTCACCTTGATTCATCGTAGCGCTTTTATTGAAAGAATCCCACACCACCATATTGACATCATGTATCTTTAGCATCATGCGACTATAGCTGTCTTCGTGCTCTTGCTTGGTCAATTGTTCAATAACGACACTCTTATTAATATCGGCGATTAAAAAGGCAACCGGCTCGTCAGAGAAATTAACTTGCTTAATGACTTGAATACTCACTTCGTCATTGTCACGAGTAGCACAGACCTCTTGTGGCTGACCATCGTCTGTCATGAAGTTATTAATATTAACGTTCTGAGGAGTGTCAGAACCCGTAGTGGCAATGATCGCGCCATCATTACCCACTAGTGTTAACTTATTGTAAATATAGCGATTATTAATTAGCTTTTTATCAATTTTCTCATCAAAACGACGCTGCAAGTTGATCAGGCTCGCACCTAACCCATACTCCATTGACATTCCAGAAGCTAAATTAGCGAAAAAGGTTTGCACTGTTTTATCGGTTGATAAGTTATCGATATCTTCACTGGCGATAGTAAAGAGATTATCTAGTGTGCTTGCATAACTCTTTACTTTTAAATCCAACTCTCTATATTGAGAATCTTTTAACTTATTTTGTCCAAGACTCGTTACCACAATAAGCATGGCCAAATAAATGGAAACCAATATTGCGCTTATTGTTATAATCTTCCTACTCGATATTTTCTTAACAACCTTTCTCATCAATTCTTCTTACTATTTCTATATAAAATAATCGTTATAAAAGTAATAAATGGATGGGTAGTGTTTTTTTACTAAACTTTCATACGTCCCATCTTTTTTAATCGCATCTAAATACCGATCAAATGCGTTGCGTAATTTTGGAGAGCTTTTACGAAATGCAACAGCCATTCTTTGATTTTTAGATACCGGGCCAATGACTTTTATTTCACCAGGCCACTTCTCTAATGCGATCAAAGTATCAGCGACGTCCAACAGCGTACTTTCTGCATCATTCTTCATGATCGCGGGCACCATCTCATTCAGAAGACGAGCGCCATCCGGCAATATGACTTCTGCGCCAGTGTCATATAGATCATAAAGGTTAGGGTCAAGGCAAGAATGTTCCAGTGCTAAGACTTCTCGCCCATCAATGAGCTGCTTAACGGCTTTAATATCTTCATCCACTGAACCACTCGGAGCGATGGGGCTCAACGTTGAATCGGTTCTGGACACTAGCCAAACGCCTGACGGGAAATAATCTTGTGAGAAGTCTACAACCTCAGCTCGCCAATCAAGAATAGTAACCCCGTTTGCAATTAAGTCGCCTTCTATGGGGACGCGTTTTCCTAACACTGCTCGTTTATTTTGGTATCGAACATCTTGGCCAGTCAGCTTGCTTACCATATTGCTCCACTGTGCTGGGACGTATTCGTACCTCACACCTAACGACTGAGCAAAGCCTTTAACTATGTCGACATCTAAACCCGTCAGTGTTTGAACCTGACCTTGTTCAATATAAGAAACAAAATTGGCATAAGGTACACCGATATGGCGTAACACTCCGTTCTCGCGGATCTGTTGTAAGTCACCTGACCAAGCTGCAAAAGACATAACAGAGACCGTCATTATTGACATTGCTGCTAGGGCTCGCTTGAGTGTTTTGACTGACATAGTAAATATCCTTACCTTTCACAAAACGCCCATAACCATAAATGGGCGCTTTAGTGATAAACAACGCTCTTAGAACGAATAGTACAAGTTTGTAATGGCCTCAACTAGCCCTTCAACTTCTCGTTCGTCATGGAACAAGTGGGTTGAGATACGCAAAGCGTATGTATCATAGCTATCATCTTTATGTAGCTTAAAACTTGTCGTGCGGATGATGTAACCATACTCTTCTCGTAGGCGGTCTCGAAACTCGGTCAAAATCTCTTCATTGGTCACGTCATAAAATGGGTTAAACGTAGTTAATCCACTGGCTAGACCGTCCACATTGGGGGAAAATCGTTGAGCATGTGGTAGAGACTCTTGAAGCAACGTTTTACATTGACTTCCTAAACTAAGGATGCGTTCTTGAATACGGTCGCGCCCAATTTCGTCCCACATTTTGCAGCTATCAACCAGCGCTTGTTTGGCAGGGTAATTGTCATTACCGACATACTGCATTTGTAACTGTTTACCTAAATAATCTGCGTGTGAAAGTGAAGAGTTAATCAACCATAGCGGGTTCTGTCGGTCACTCCAGTATTCATTCAAGCGGTTAGCATTATCACGCACGTATAAAATACCAGTGGCACCAGGCCCACATTGCCACTTGTGACCAGAACCTGCATAGAAGTCACAGTCGAGATCGTGGAAGTCGAGATCCAACATACCTATGGTATGCGCACCATCAACCAAAGTAGGAATGTTGTGCTCTCTTGCTAGAGAACAAATCGCCTTCGCTGGTAAAGTCGTACCTGTCTTATAAGTGATGTGAGAGAACATGATCAAACGTACATTTTGATACGCTTCAATCACTTCTCTAAACGCTTGAATGTAGTCTTCTTCTGAAACATCTTCTGTTCCGGTGAAGATGGGAAGCTGAATTTCAACCACGTTCACACCAAAACGGTGTTTGGCGATGTGCATAGGAGAAGTCGCGGCGATGTGTTCATGATGAGTGGTTAAAATGACATCGCCCGGCTCGAAGTGCAGACCATTGATGATGGAACATAGCCCATCGGTTGTGTTGCGACTCAATACAATTTCTTCTGGGTTAGCGCCAAAGCCCGGAGCCACTTCTTTGACCATTTCTGAAACATGTGGCCAAGCGCCAAATTTACCTTTCATGTCCCAAGGGTATTTTGCCACCAACTTATTGTTATACTCATATTCCTCAAGCACTTGCTTTGGCATTGAGCCAGTAGTACCAATATTCATGTAAGTCGTGCGTTTGTCCAAAACGAACTGTTTTTGCACTTTACGCCAAAAGTGCTTATCGTGTTGTTTACCTAGCCTGCGGCTGCTCCAGTCAATTTTCTGTTCTCGTGCTTGAGCCACGCCAGAGAAAGCGGAAGCACTCACACCAGCAACAACTGCACCGGTTGCGCTTTTCAGAAAATGACGGCGGCTGTGATTAGTTTGAATAGATTCCTTATTGTTCATCTTTTTTCAATCCTTGTTGAAGTTAGCCATATTATTAGTTTTTAAGTGCGTAACTACCTGTTACTAAAACAGTATTAACCATTACAATTAGAAATGAACTCTTCCCACACCATTTAGTGATTTTAATTCCAGATTTCATTTGTCTTGATGATACTAGCAACACTTCATATGCTATCATGTGCTTATTAGTGTCTGCATTAAAGTACTTATACGATGATTATACCAATCGTCGTTAATAACGGCTGAGCTTGCCTTGTTAATACACTCGATCACGGTGTGGTGATTTTTGATTGTGGGGTAACTACTTACCGAAGAATTCCATCTTGCTCCCAAGCACTTTCCCAACACTATATCTGCTCATGAAACCGTTAAAGAGATACCACTCAGGCGAGTCTGTTATGGATGAGTTCTCACAAAATATCGCTAAAGCGAGACAAGCACACTTGAACTCGGCGAAGTCGTGCCAGACAATACCCTCCTTCTGCTTCGTAGAACTAAGTATTTATGGTTAATCCAAAACTCATCGCGCTGCTTCCCGATCTCGCGTCATTTATCTTAGTGGTGAATGAAGGCAGTTTTACCGCTGCCGCAAAAAAGCTTAGGGTGACGCCATCGGCATTGAGTAAGCTGATCACCCGCTTAGAGAAAGCACTCTCAGTCAAGTTGTTTGAGCGAACCACACGCAAACTGCTTATCACTCAAGCAGGACAAAAGGTGTATGACCAAAGCATTGCCATGGTGAACGCAGCTCAGCAAGCCGTGGAACTGTCGGCAGAGGATCACACCGAGCCAACTGGCGCACTGACAGTGGCCGCTCCAGAGGCATTCTTAAACTCGGTTCTTCAGCCGTTTGTGTTGCCATTTCTGGAGTGTTATCCAAATATTCAGCTCAAACTGCGTGCGGCTGATGGCGAAATCGACTTATTTCGTGAAGGCATTGATGTGGCATTCAAGCTGACCGACAAGCCAGACGAAAATTTAGTCTTAAAAGAGATCAGCAAGACCAATCTCGTGTTATGTGCCTCACCGGATTATCTCACTAAACACGGCACGCCAAAGCATCCGACTCAGCTTGAACAGCATGATTGTATCTACCTAGCAGAAAACGACAAAGACAACATCTGGTCGTTCTTTAAGGAAGAAGTCTTTCACTCAATTCCAGTCAGTGGTCGCTATGCCGTCAACCACTCTCAAATGCGTTTACATGGCGTAAAAGCAAGCTTGGGGATCGGCATCTTCCACGACTTTGTCATTAAAGAAGCGCTAGAACGTGGTGAAGTGGTTGAAGTATTGTCTGACTGGATGATCAAGAGCAATTATCACGGCGCTATCGCGATGCAATACGCACAAACCAAGTATATGCCAGCACGCTTACGGGTATTTATCGATTTTGTTAATCAGCATTTAGTCTCAAAGGAAAGCCACCATGTTTAACGCTATTCATCACGTCGCGATCATTTGTAGCGACTACCCAACGTCTAAACGCTTTTATACCGAAGTGCTAGGGCTGAAAATTATTGCAGAAAACTACCGCACAGCACGAGACTCTTACAAACTTGATCTTGCCTTACCGGATGGTAGCCAAATAGAACTATTCAGTTTCCCTAACGCACCAGAAAGACCAAGCTTTCCAGAAGCGCAAGGCTTACGCCATCTTGCTTTCCAAGTTGAAGATGTCGAGCAGGTGAAGCGCTATTTGGAAGTTGAAGGGGTGGTTGTAGAGCCGATTCGCATGGATGAGTTTACTGGCAAAGCCTTCACCTTCTTTCAAGATCCAGACGGCTTGCCATTGGAGTTATACCAAAAATAGTGAATCGTGATGGAGAGTCGAAAGACGCATTGCCAGACAAGCAAAAGCCCGCAGAGCTGCAGGCTGATGATGTATTTTATACTGCTCTTTAAGCAATCGAGTTTGCGTGGTGGTTAACCAAACAACTTACTCCAGATGCTTGGATTACGCTTATCGTGGTACTCTTCACGCAGGCTGTCAATTTCACGTAATTGCGCTTTGGCCTCCGGCAGATGTCCTGCATCCAAGTCAGCTTCAATTTTTTCAAGCTTCACTGACAGTTTGTTAAATCCTTCTAGGTAAATATCAAACTTTTCTGGTGGGTAGTGACCTCGCTTTGATTGCTCAACAATCGCTTGCAAGCTTTCAATGGCAGATTTCATGGTTGCCACATCCGACGCTTCCGCCGCTTGTTTGAATTCCATTTTCATCTGCTTCATGTTCTGTTTTAAATCTACCGCTTCCGCCATCGCATATGTTGAGCCAAATGCAATCGCACACCCTAGAACGAAAGGACGTAACATTTTTACTTCTCCAATTTTAGTACCGAATTCTGTGTCGGCTTTGTTTACCCAAATCACCCACAATGTAAAGCCTTACAAGTGGGTGATCGGTCTATTTCCGGGTCGCAGTGTAATGTAATCTCACGCTGGGTGCATACCTAAAATATCATCCCGTTTATGCGCTACGAATACCTTCATACTCGGCAATAGGCTTGCGGCCTCGGAGTGCTAAGAAAGACAAAAACTGCTGAGCGGTGTGAGTAATGACTTTCTCACTATTAATTCCGATGCTGTCCATCAATTCACCAACCAAGTCAAGGTTACCCACATCGTGACAAAAATGGGCATCACTGCCCGTCGTAAAGAACACATCGAGTTCTTTGCCAATACGTGCAATGTCATAACAACGATCGACACTGCCTACTCGACTGTTACCTTTGAGCGTGGTGTTATTGATTTCAATCGCAACGTTATGTTCTTTTGCGCATTCTAAAACCGCTTGAAAATCGAAGTCGAAGTTTGGATTCCCCAAATGCCCGAGCGCATCAACACGACCATCTTTAATCACATTGAGCAATGCTTCAGTATGGGTTTCTTTGTTCGCAGGCCGAAAAACGGGCTCATGAAAACTGGCGATCACCCAATCTAGATTGCGATCAACGCTTAACGGAAGGTCAATATCGCCTTCCGTACTGAGGATGTTCGATTCCACACCACGAATAACCGCGATCCCATCCAGAAAACGAGGCAGAATTTTTTGGTTAGAGAAAAACCAATAGTGAGGCGCGCCCGGCATCGACTCCGCATGGTCGGTCGTACAGAACATATCTAAACCGTTCTCTTTGGCCAATTTCGCGTTTTCAATCAAAGTACTATACGCATGCCCACTGGCGTACGTGTGTGTATGGGTATCAACCTTAAATTCCATCATCCATTCTCTTAGTGCGCTGTTTGAGTGTTATTGTATACCCTCACACCACCACCCGTCAGCCCAGTATTCGCCTAAAAATCTAACCTGGTTCTTTACTGAGGGGAGTCGCTACTCGCCGCCTAGGTGCACTGTTCACCCACCACACAAGATCAGCTTGAGGCGTTGTCTTTGTTAGGTTCTTGTTTTCAGGCAGCATTCCGTTAATAGCTTCACCTCAACAAAGAAATCATTTTGTTGAACACATTCAGTGGAAAATGAGTATAAAATAGAGGAATTATTTTTTACTCAAGGACGATATATGACGTTGCATCAAACTTTAATCAGTGCGTTTTGTTTGGTAGCTCCAATATCGGGTATCGCTGCAGACCAAGCAACGGGCTCTGAACCAGAACTCTCAGCTGCCATCATTGGCGGCCAACCCACCGCTACGAATCAATTGCCTTTTTTCGCGCGGGTCATCCTGCATAAAACTGGGGTCAATCAATTTGCCAACATCTGTGGTGGTAGCATTGTCAACGACCGTTTCATTTTAACCGCGGCTCACTGTGTTGAACCGAGTGTTTTTACTGAAGAATGGACAACCAATGACCTGCGAATATTAGTCAAAAACCCGACAATGAACGATGTGTTTGTGGAAGAATTTAAAGACGTTCGCACCATCACGATTCACCCAGATTATGTGCCTAGCAATTTATGGATTAATGACATCGCCATCCTTGAATTGACTCGCCCTATCACCGATAACGTGCAATCTATTACTTTACCGCAAGACTTTGGTGACTACAGCAGCGCGGCGGTTTACCAGATATTCGGGTTAGGACAAACCTCAACGAGCGATAAAACAGGGCCGGACTATTTGCGCTGGGCTGAAGTAAAGCCACTCACCGATCCCCAGTGTGACTCGCTTGTGGATGGGTTTAACGCTCAAGAAAGCTTATGTGCCAATGGTTTCCCCGACCGCAGCTATACTGGGGTATGTAGTGGCGACTCCGGTGGTCCTCTCACCTACCAAGATAATAATGGGGTGTATCAACAAATCGGTATTGTCAGTTATGGCTCATCCATGTGCGAATCCCCCTCTCTCCCGAGTGTATTTACGGAGATTTTGAACTACACATCTTGGATTACAGCGCAGACGAGTTCCGGGGTTAAGACCAGCTATAACGCGCTCTTAGCACGTTCGGAAGATTACCATAGCGAAGGTGACTCTGGCTTTGAACCTGTAGATACCGACACATCTGGCTTTGGTAACAACGGTAACAGTGGCGGTGGTGCCCTCGGCGCAGGGTTGATTATGCTTGGGGGCTGGTTTGGTTGGTTAAGACACCGCCGAGGTCGGTAGCGTTACAAGGTGTATGAGGCGCGCCATTATAATGTTTTGCGTTTAACGCGAGAATTGATGATGTCTTCTATCAGCTTTTGTTCTTTTTTTGCTTTTTCGTAACTCTGTTTTTTACGCCATCGTTCAAGCACTTTTTCTAGACCTTGAACACGAGCATGCTTGTGTTCTAACTTTTTTTGTACAGACGCGCACTCTGCTTGCATCACCGCTTGTTCATGTTCATGGTGATGGAGCATTTTTTGTAGCATTTGATCGACGCGATTGACGTTCATCAACGTAGCGCTGGTGAGCGTTGGTACGGAACGTGCCGATTGTCCAGCGTGACCTTTCAAGGCAGACAACTGCTCTAGCTGCATCGATAGGTGGGAGTGACGCTGACGCATCGCATCGAGTTGCTGACCCACTCTATCACGCTGTTTTTCTTCCATTAATCGCAGCTTACCGACGGCTTGTATTTTGGCTTTCATTTCAGCGTCATCACACCCATTTGATTATGCACTTTTAAATAGCTGCGCCAACTCAGTTAAACTGGTTGGGTAATCCACCGATTCATTCGCTGCTTGTTGCAGGTACGCACGCAAGTTCGGATACATTGCAACCGCTTGGTCTAACTCAGGATCTTGTCCTGGCTGATAGCCTCCTAGAGGCAGCAATTCTTTTACCTGCAGATAGTTGGAATATATCTGGCGAAAGTTATTCGCAATCGTGCTGTGTGCTTCCTCCGCACACGTACTCATACAACGACTTATCGACGCGTTAATGTCAATCGCTGGGTAATGCCCTTGCTCGGCTAATTGACGAGATAAAACGACATGCCCATCCAAAATCGCACGCGCCGAATCGACAACCGGATCTTGTTGATCATCGCCTTCAGCCAAAACCGTGTAAATTGCCGTTAAGCTGCCGTGTTCATTTTCACTATTACCTGCACGCTCTAAAAGCTGAGGGAGCACACTGAATACGGATGGCGGATAACCACGAGAAGCAGGAGGCTCACCCATGGAGAGAGCAATTTCGCGTTGTGCTATTGCATACCGTGTTAATGAGTCCATCAGTAACAAGACATCTTTTCCTTGATCGCGAAAATACTCTGACACTCGGTGGCAAAGCAATGTTGCTCTTAAGCGCATCAGTGGCGATTCGTCTGCGGGGGCTGCGATAATGATGGCTTTTTGGCGTGCTTCGGGGGTTAGGTTACGCTCAACAAATTCACGCACTTCTCGACCCCGCTCACCAATAAGACCAACCACAATCACGTCTGCTTCGGTGTTCTTAGTGATCATGCCCATCAGGACACTTTTACCGACACCACTGCCTGCCATTAAACCAATCCGCTGACCTTTACCAACCGTAAGTAACCCATTAATTGCGCGTACGCCTACGTTGAGTGGTGTATCGACGGGACGACGCCTCAGAGGGTTAATCGGTTTGGGTTCCAGTGAAACACGGTCTCCCCCTTTTAGCGGCGCACCATCATCCAAGGGTTCACCTAAACCATTCAGTACACGGCCTAACCACTGAGTACTCAGCTGCACGGTGCTGTCGCCATCCAGAGGAATCACCTTTGCACCAGCAAATAACCCGCCTAAACGGCGAATAGGCATAAGGTACGCAATGGTATGATCAAAGCCCACAACTTGGGCCTCGATCATATCGCCTTCTGCCGTTTCCACTAAGCACCGTTGTTCGAGCTTAAAACGGCAGCCGACAGCTTGCAGCATCAAGCCGTTCACTTTTATCAAGCGCCCCGTCACTCGAGCGATGGGGATGGAATCAAGCGACGCCAGTGCATCGCTTAATCGCTCATTTAATAGATCATGGCTAAGGGTGTTACTCATACTCTGGCTCAACCTGCGCAATACTCACTTCATCCAAAAGATGCTGTTTGACGTTATCCATGCACGCCTCTAAGCGTGAATCACAACTGGCGTCCGCCTCTGCATCATCCGTTACCAATTGGCAGCCGCCAATCGGCAACTGCGCATTCGCAACCAGTTTCCATGACTGCGGCAGATCCGCATTGACTTGAGTGATCCGCTCTAAATCTTGCGGATTCAAATGCACCGTGACCGTTTCTGCTTTACCTGGCATCGCGGACAAGGTTTCATCGACCAAAGCGAGGATCTGTTGCGGCATCAAGGTTAACTCAGCACGAACCACCTGCTGGGCCACCTTTTGTACCAATTCGCAAATCATATGACGTTGCTGTTGCTCTTTTTCATCTTGCCAACGAGACAGTGCATGAAAAAGCTCGTTCACAGGTTTCGCCGCTTCTAAGAAGTTTTGCTTTCCTGACTGCTCACCAGACACAAAGCCTTTCTGGAAGCCTTCTTTCTGACCATCTAACAAGCCTTGCTGCTTGCCCTGCTCGATACCTTGGCGTAAGCCTTCTTCATGGCCTTGTTGTAACCCTTGTTGAAAGCCCGCCTCAAGTTGCTGTTGAATATCAACTTGAGGCTCTTGTCTGCCCTGATTATCCGAACCAAACTCGTTATCTATTTCCGTCGGTTTCGCCAGCGGTGGAAATCGATGTAATCGATACCCACTCGGCGGCAGCCGCATGATGCTTGATTTTGTCTCTGACATGACGTTACTCCACCGTTGGCTCTTCGTAGAGCAGCAACTGAATATCACCGGACTCATCCAATTCACGAACCATTTGCATGGTCTCTTGACGCGCTTTTTGCACACGGCTTAGAGCAATACCGCCTCGAGCTTCCATATCGTCTTCCAATGCTTTCACCATACGTTGTGGCATTGAACGCTTAACCGCTTGCTGCAACGTAATATCCGAACCTTTGAGCGCGATAGCCCAAAGCTCAAGCGGAACTTGTTGCACGAGTATGTCCATGGTTTCTTCACGCTGGCGGCCAAGCACCATGAAGTCGAACATGTTTTCTTCAATCGCGTTGACAATATCTTCATCATGCAATTTCAGCATTTCCATTAACGCGCCACGATCGCCTTCAAAGCAGTTAATAATGTCAGCGGCTTGTTTAACCCCCGACAGTGGCGTGCTTTGACTTGCAGAGACTTTCTCAATACAACGCTCTACTAGGTCATGTAGATCCGTGGCGACTTGATGGTCAATATCTTGTAACTGCGCAATACGGAACAAGATTTCGTCATGGTAATCTTGCGGAAGGTTCTTTAAGACCGCCGAAGAACTATCCGCTGGCAAGTATGCGAGGAAAATAGCTTGCATTTGCGGGTGTTCATTGACGATGAAACGGGCCAGTATTTCAGCATCCACCCACTGTAAACGCTGCATGTTGTTGCGAATTTCATCACCATATAGGGTATTTAGCAGCCCTTTTGCTAAGTCATTACCCAATGCTTTACGTAACGTATTAGACAAGTACTCTTTCGATGCACCACGAATGCCACTGTGCTCTCGGAAATCTTCAAAGAAAGTTTGAATAACGCCACGAGCAGAGTCACTCTTAATGCCATTCATCTTGGCCATTGCTCGAGTCACCCGCTGGGTTTCATCACGGCTAAAGTGCTGTAAAACCTTTGCGGCGGCATCTTCGCCCATGCCTAATAGCACGAGCGCAGTTTGTTCTACATAACTAAGCGTCTGCTTTGACGGAACTGTGTTCATTGATGTTTACCCATTGTTTCAGTATTTCGGCTACGCGCTCTGGCTCTTCGTTGGCAATAAGCTGTAGATGTTTCAATTGAATCTCTAATGGCGAGCCCGCTGGTGGCAACATATCGCTGTTAACATCTAAACCAGAAGAAGCTGCAATGCCTTTTTCTGATAAACGACGGTCAAGACCTTCTTCGTGCTCACGTTCTTCGCGAGTTTGTAGATTTTCGTAATCTGTCTCGTCTTGTGGCTCTGAAAAATCGAGCTCTGGTTTTGGTTTGTCGGCGCCAGTGAGATGCATGATTAATGGACGAAGGACGAAGAAAATCATCGCCAAGCCCAACATGCCACCAATCACGTAACGTAATGGCTGCTGTACGGTTGGGTCTTGCCACCAAGGCAGTGCCGGCGGCGCATCAATCTCAATCGGGGTGAAGTTGAAGCTCAATAAGCTCAAACTATCACCACGTTCTGCTGAAATCCCGACTGCGTCCATAATCATGGTTGAGATCTGAGCTTTATCTGCTTCACTCCAAACCTCACCATCAGGAGATGCTTTCGAGTTCAACAATACCGACACGCTCATTTTCTTAATTTGACCTTGTTGATATTGAGTACGACGAACACTGCTGCCTACCGCGTATTGACGATTCACTTCTGAACGCGCATTGGTATTTTGGCTGTCCTCTGTCTCCGCTTCTCCTGTCACCGGAGGTTGGTTACTTAATGAACCAGGCACACCGAGAGCAATTTGATCGACCGAGTTGTTATGAATCGTATGTTCGTTACGAACAACCGGCGCGTTATCGACAATCTCTTGAGTTTCTTCAACTTGGCTGAAATCCATATCGGCCGCGACTTGAACTCGAAAGTTACTCGGGCCCACGATGGGTGTCAGCATGTCCGATGCGCGCTGAATGATCTGCTTCTCAACGTTCTTCTGATACTCCAAATATTTAGCGTTCACTTTGCCGGTTTCTGCAGAGGCTATATCAGCACTTAGCAAACGACCATATTGGTCGATAACGGAAACAAATTCTGGCTTCATCGCCGTGACACTACCAACCACCAAGTTGATGATGGCTTCGGCTTGCTCTGGTTTCAGATCCTCGCCAGGTTTTATTTCTAACATGACAGAAGCTGATGGGTTTTCACTATTTTGGCGCACAAATAAAGTTTGACGAGGTATCGCTAAGTGAACACGCGCATTCACTACTGCGTTTAAAGACATGATCGTGCGTACTAACTCACCCTCTAGACCATGACGATAGCGCGCCGTTTCCATGAATTGGCTCGTACCTAGAGAACTGTCTTCTTTTAGTGAATCCAACCCCGTTGGTAGCTTGGCTTTGACTCCCTTAGACGCCAACAACATGCGCAATTTAGCAACTTCGCCTTCAGGCACGAGGACTTGCCCGTTTTGCTCCTGCATGCGGTAATTCACACCTTCACTTTCCAATACCGACACGATTTCGCCAATATCAAAACGTTCTTGTTGACTGTATAACGGGCGAAAGCTCTGTGAAGAACTCCAGAGTGCAACAACAATAATCGCCGCAACGATGGCGGCTAATACTGCGGATAAGACCAGATTTCGCTGACTACTAGACCAGACTTGTTTCAGCTTATTAGTAACATCATCCATGCCATTCGATTTAGAAAATGCCGGGGTTGAGCCGGTGGCCATGGCCGTATTTCTAGCAACTTGAGGGGTTAGTTCTGACATCAATTACACCGGCATTTTCATAATATCTTCAAAAGAACTCACTACTTTGTTGCGCACTTGCATCAAAGCACTAAAAGACAAACTGGCTTTTTGGCTTGCGACCATTGCACCAACGAGATCATCACTTTTCCCTGTTTCTACCGCCGTTACTTTTTGGCTAGCAACCGATTGATGTTGATTCACCGAGTCCAGTACATTTGTCATCGCTTGAGAAAATGATAGCGGTGCGTTTAGTGATTGTTGATCTAAAGGGTTTGCACTCACGATAAAATCCGGCGACTGTACTTGCGTCTGCATCGCCTGCATTTTTGACAACATGAGTTGCTCTGCCGAGACCCCATGAGTAGGTTGACTTGCCATCTATTCTTTCTCCTATTAGGCAGCCGAGCCTAGTGCCGACTGTAAATCAATACCATGTTCTCGCATTGCAGCGAGCTTATAACGTAACGCTCGAGTTGAGACTCCTAACGCATTCGCTGTTTTTGTTCGGTTTCCACCAAACTGACGTAACTTGTCCAAAATAAATTGGTATTCAGCCTGCTTCTTCGCTTCCACATGGCCAAAACTTGATGTTGGCTCTGCGGATGAAACAGGCGTCACAACATCAATAGGGAGCATCAGATCTTGCGCCGTGATGTAATCACCATGACGCATGACCAAAGCACGTTGAATGACATTTTCCAATTCGCGAATATTGCCCGGCCAATGATATTGGCTCAACGCACTGATCGCATCTTGAGATAATTGACAACGACTGCCCTCTTGATACTTTTCAATAAAAAATTGACTGATCGGTAAAATGTCTTCTTGTCTCTCACGAAGTGGGGCCCAATGCAGCGGTAGCACATCTAATCGGTAGTAAAGATCCTCACGGAATGTCCCTTTACGAACCTCTTCACGAAGATCTTTATTCGTCGCGGCGATCACACGAATATCCAGTTGAATGGTTTTGTGACTGCCTACGCGCTCGACTTCTCGCTCTTGCAGCACTCGCAACAACTTCGCTTGAACTGCGGGTGACATTTCTCCAATTTCATCCAGCAGAATGGTCCCGCCATTCGCCTCTTCAAACTTACCACTTTGTGAGTTCATCGCTCCTGTAAAGGCACCTTTGACATGACCAAACAAGACCGCTTCTAACATCGACTCTGGGATAGCAGCGCAGTTAACCGCTACAAATGGCCCATTTAAACGAGGAGAGTGCTCATGCACATATCGCGCCAGTACTTCTTTACCTGTCCCCGACTCACCGGTAATTAAAACGCTGGCATTCGTACAAGCCGCGCGATGTGCCAATTGCAGCAACTGTTTGCTGCGCCAAGAGTTAGCAACGATATTGGCCATTGGCTTACTCAACGCTTCAACGCGCATCAGTAAATTGACCAGCTGATTGGCTTCAAATGGGCGCAAAAGGTAATCCGTCGCTCCAGACTTCATCGTCTCGGCCGCCAAAATTCCTTGCTCTTGATCGACGATCGCGATAACCACACCAGAATGGCGCTGCTTTTGATGACAAGCAACAAACTCACGGACACACATGTCAGGCAAGGTGGAACTGACTAAGGTGATCTCGGCGCACTCTTGAAGTAATGCACCTCGGCCAGTACGAGTGTGTGTCACTGTATAGCCTGCATGTTGCAACACATCTAATACTGGTTGAGCTAGGGCCTCATTTGGCTCAATCAACAAAATATTCGTTTTCATCATTATTGAACCTTAACTTTCATTTGTTGGGTTTGCTGTTGTACATACATGGCGTTTTTCGTCTTAGTGCGCTCGTTATCTCTAACAAGACGTAACGTCACACGTCGATTTTTTGCTTGGCCTCTCGCTGATTCATTGCTTGTGATGGGATAACGCGAACCATGAGCTCTCACTTCAAGCATCGATTTATCAACCCCAAGCTCTTCCAATGCTTGTGCAACTTTTTCTGCTCGCAGCCGTGATACGGAAAGGTTCGCTAAACTAGCGCCTACATTATCAGTGTGACTATCGATGAGGATTTTGGTGATACGTTCATCAACCGAAACATAACTATGAAGTGCGGCGAGCGTTTCCTGTTGTGTGTGGCTCAATTCTTTCTGCCCAAACCCAAACAAAAGCACAAGGTCTCTTGCTTGCGCAAACGTCAGCTCAGGTAAACGCTGTCGACAAGCGTTAAATGACTTTAGCGCGCCTTCTATTTGCAGAGTGGGGATGACGATCTCCGATAAAATGGAAGCGCTACCTTCACCAAGTGACAATGTCACCCATTTACCTGTAGAAACAGACTCGAACAAAGCTTCAGCGCCTTTACTAAAGACAAACCGATGAGATGGCTTGGTAACGTTCAGAGACGTTAGGAGTTGTTTAGAAGCCTCACGATGCCAAGGCGCATTTTGGCTTAGTAAAATAATAGTGTGCCATTTGTTACTTTCATACTGAATATCGGAAATAAAACGAATTTCCCCTCTCACTTCCGATCGGAAATAAAACTTCCCATAAGAAGAGTTCATCTGCAATAAGTTGCACTCTAATTTTGTTCCTTTGTATTTCCATTGTGAAATATCCATAGGGATGGTTACAATTTCACCAGAAAATCCAAAATTAGGAAAAAGTAAACTGACGAAGAAGAATATTTTATAAATGATTAAACCTTTCCAAGGAGTGTATAACTTACATTTCCATGACTTACTCAGTTTAATTAAATATGCCAATAAACCCTGACGCCTGGCACAGCTAATCATACTAATTACCTATTCTGAAATATTAAAATTGGTTAAAAAGCGCCCGAAAAAGTGGACCATAGGTCTAAATGGCAACTTTTTAACAGCAAAGCAACAATATTTATATTTTTTATATGAAAATGACCACTATGCCTTGAAAGGAGTTCCAATCGGCGAATAACGGCAGAAAGCGCTAGTGTTATTTTATATTTGTTCAGCAAATTTTAAGCAAAATTAACTCTTTTTAATTTTTATTAAAAGCTTCGTATGTAATCACATTGGCAACATATGAACTAAAGTCACAATCTGAAAGCTTTAAACTAAAATATCATTAAATATTCCGTGTAGACTACGCAGCTATTAAGTTCAAACAGTTTCGATTGTTAACGCACGGTAAAATATAAATGGAAAGTAGAGTTAGTGAGCCTATTTCTGATCTTCAACTACTTGACGTTGAATTATTAGGAAAGCCTATTCATATCATTCGCGAAAAACTAGAGAGTTTGATTGCGGAGTCTTGTTCTAGCCTTACGATAGAATTACAAAATTGGTTCAAAACAAGTAAAGTGGAAGCTAACTTAACCTCTGTAGATTTGCACCGCTTTAATCCGACACAGCTCGATAGAGACCTAACGTCTACCCATCAACACCAAGAAGGTGGGATGGTCTTTATTCATGGTGAGCCTCACATGCTAATAAAGCTCGCTGATCGCTTTTACGCAGCCAGCACAGAGCGCTCTGTGACGACGCTGACCGCGAGTGATCTGCGCTTACAAGAGCGAATCAGCCGCATCATCATTGGCTGGCTTGCGCCTGATCGCATGTGGCAAATGGGTGAATATGAAGCACCTCGAGGTATCGGCCTTAACGTGAAGCTAAACATCACGTGTGATGATCATCAAGGCACTATCCAACTCAAGCTTGATAGCCGCCTCATTCAAACGCTGATCGAGCAGCTTGAACTGCAACCCGATACTGATTTGTATCAACCATTCTGTCGCTCTTTAGAGTCGACTCCAGTTCGACTGAATATAGTTCTCAGCAAAAAGAAAATGGCCTTGAGCGACGTTATGGGTTTAAAACCCGACGACATTTTGCCTATTGAGCTTCTTAATACGGTTCCAGTAAGCATTGGTAACCAGTCTCTATTTACTGGCCGAATTGCAGAGCAAGATGGCCAACTTGTAATGATATTTAACCCGGATAAGGAATCGCAGTAATGAGCGAAGCGCCAGAAACTAAAGCATTTGACGCAGATGAGTTGAACTTTGACGACTTTCAACTGGAAGACTTTGAGGCCGAAAACACGTTTCAACCAGAACCTGTTGCTGCAGAGCGTGATTTGAGTTTTTTCAAAAGCATTCCTGTGACCGTCACACTGGAAGTGGCCAGTAAAGAAATTCCTCTCGGTGATTTAATGAAAGCGGGCGAAGGCACGGTTATCGAACTCGATAAGCTCAATGGTGAACCTTTAGATGTAAAAGTGAACGGCTCACTGATGGGCCACGCTGAGGTCGTGGTCATCAATGACAAATATGGACTTCGCTTGATTGATGTGAATGATTCCGCATTAAGCGGCGTTGGTCGATAATCTTTGGTAGGCATTACAATGAAAAACCTGAGCGCTTGGTATCGCTGGTTACCTCTTTTAGTATTGGTGTCGCTTTTGTTTGCTTTTCCGACGATGGCAGCAGACAACGGCTTAACGATCTTGTCCGTTTCTGATGGCGACACACAGCAAGAATACAGCGTTAAACTGCAAATTCTGTTGCTGATGACCGCGCTCAGTTTTCTTCCGGCATTCATTTTAATGGCGACGAGCTTTACTCGGATTATCATTGTCCTCGCGATTCTGCGCCAGGCGCTTGGTCTACAGCAAAGTCCACCCAACCGAATATTGGTAGGCATTGCGCTGGCATTGACCTTGCTGATCATGCGACCGGTTTGGAGCGACATCCATGAGAATGCGTTTCAGCCTTATGACAGTGGTGAAATTACGTTAGTGCAGGCATTTTCTGTTGCAGAGAAACCAGTAAGAGAATTCATGCTGGCACAAACTCATCAAAGCTCACTGGAGCAGATGCTGCGCATCGCTAATGAGCCGCTCGATCAAAACGTCGAAGACATTTCATTTGCGGTGGTTCTGCCTGCGTTTGTGATCAGTGAGCTTAAAACAGCGTTTCAGATCGGCTTTATGTTATTCATCCCATTCTTAGTCATCGATTTAGTCGTTGCGAGTGTTTTGATGGCAATGGGTATGATGATGCTCTCGCCTCTGATTGTCTCCCTGCCCTTTAAATTAGTGATATTTGTACTCGTAGATGGCTGGGCAATGACGGTTGGCACCCTATCTGCCAGTTTCGGTTAAATAGGAGCATGCTATGACACCTGAATTAACCGTCTCATTATTTTCCGATGCGGTATGGCTGATCATTTTAATGGTCGCGGTACTGGTCGTGCCCGGCTTAATCGTTGGCTTGTGTATCGCCGTCTTTCAGGCGGCCACACAAATCAACGAGCAAACACTCAGCTTCTTACCGCGCTTACTCGTGACGCTGTTAATGGTGATTTTTGCCGGTCACTGGATGATCCGCAAAATGATGGACTTGTTTGACTTCTTATTCCATAACATACCGGGGATGATCGGCTAATGGCCATCACATTTGCAGAACTCTCGGTGATACTCGGTCAACTATGGTGGCCGTTTTTTCGTGTCGGCGCGGTCTTTCTTTCGATGCCGTTCTTTGGTGATGCGATAATTCCCGTTTGGATTCGTACCTTGCTGGCACTCTCTATCGTCGTGATAACGGCGCCACTCATGCCGTCAATGCCGCAAGTCGAACTGTTCTCTATGACTTCTCTATACCTTGCCTTTGAACAAGCGATTTGGGGGGTAATGTTTGGCCTGATTTTACACATGCTGTTTAACGTATTCACCATGCTTGGCCAGATCGTTTCTCTCCAAATGGGACTGGGCATGGCGATGATGAACGATCCTATTAACGGACTTTCGGTGGCTATTTTAGGGCGTATCTTTCTTATCTTTTCCACCTTACTGTTCCTCGCACTTGAAGGGCATTTACTGGTGATCGATATCTTGATTCAAAGCTTTGTCGTTTGGCCAGTAGGTTCAGGCATCACATCACTTTCTCTGCAAGGGGTCGTCAATATTTTTGGTTGGATGTTTGCCTCTGCGTTAGCACTTGCATTACCCGCTATCGTTTCGATGTTACTTGCTAATATCAGCTTCGGCGTAATGAACCGCGCCGCGCCGTCACTTAACGTGTATGCGTTAGGTTTCCCGATGACGATGCTGCTCGGCCTATTCAGCGTATTAATTTCGGTGTCTGGTGTTCCGAGTCGTTACACGGCACTTGTTCACGACACAATCAGGCACTTAAACAACTTCATGTTGGGGGGCGCATGAGCGATCAATCCTCGCAGGAAAAAACCGAAGACGCCTCGTCCCAGAAAGTCAAAAAAGCCCGTCAGGAAGGCCAAATACCTCGTGCAAAAGAGTTTACGACTGCGGTTATATTTCTCGCCGTCGCGGTCTATTTTTATACTCAGCTGAGTAGCCTTTGGGAAAGCATGTCCGGCATTTTTCGTTACAACATGATGCTCACTAGGGCGGACTTAGATAACCCAATAAAAATGATAGAGCAGCTCGGACAGAGTTTAGCGATGATCATCGACATGCTCTTGCCATTATTTACGGTGATCATCATCACGACGGTTGGCAGCAGCCTATTATTGGGTGGTTGGATGTTCCGCCCAGCCAATGTCATGCCAAAACTCAGCAAAATCGACCCTATGAGTGGCATCAAACGCATTTTTTCCACTCGTTCGGTGGTCGAATTATTAAAATCCACACTCAAGGTTGCCGTAATCTTTGGCATTTTATACGGCTATCTCAATAGTAACCTACAGCATTTGCTTGGCATGCAAAAACTGCCACTAAGCCAAGGCTTCTCTATCGTGATGTCGATTTTGTTTGAAGGACTTTTATTAATGGGCTTCGCACTGTTGCTATTTGGTGTGATTGATATTCCTTACCAACGCTGGGAGCACCTCAAAGAGCTTCGCATGACAAAGCAAGAGTTAAAGGAAGAATTCAAGAACAACGAAGGCCGCCCAGAAGTAAAACAACGCATTCGCCAAATACAACAACAGTTTTCACGTCGTAAAATCGACAAGATGGTGCCAACGGCTGACGTGATTATTACTAACCCAACGCACTACGCTGTGGCATTAAAGTACGAACCCTCGCTGTCTGATGCACCATTTGTGGTAGCGAAAGGCGTAGACGAAACCGCCATGCACATTCAGCGTATCGCCCGCGAAAATAAAGTTGAGATCATCAATTCGCCACCACTGACGCGATCGATTTATCACACTACGGCGATTGAGCAAGCGATCCCAAGCCAACTTTACATCGCCGTAGCACATATTCTTACTTACGTTTTGCAATTAAAAGCCTTCCGTAAAGGGGATGGAAAAGAACCAACATCGTTGCCTCATTTTTCAATTCCAACACATTTACAGCACTGATTAACCCGCGTTTATCCAAGGACACGAAAGTATGCTTAACCGGTTAAAACAACTTCGAACCTCATCCAAAGGCTACATTGGCATTCCAATTGTCTTGCTAATGATTTTGGCGATGGTGATTCTGCCCTTGCCTCCTCTGCTATTGGATGCGTTGTTTACCTTTAATATCGTATTGGCGATTTTGGTATTGCTGGTCAGTACGACCGCAAAACGACCACTCGACTTTTCTGTTTTCCCGACCATTTTATTAGTGGCGACCTTACTGCGCTTAACGCTGAACGTCGCATCAACACGAATTGTATTACTGGAAGGTCACAACGGCAGTGACGCCGCGGGTAAAGTGATTCAAGCCTTTGGTGAGGTCGTGATCGGCGGCAACTACGTTGTCGGTATGGTGGTGTTTATCATCTTAATGATCATTAACTTTGTGGTGATCACCAAAGGTGGTGAGCGTATCTCTGAAGTGTCTGCTCGCTTCACCTTGGATGCACTGCCTGGGAAACAGATGGCAATCGACGCCGACTTAAATGCGGGTCTTATCGATCAAGAGACGTCTAGATTACGTCGTAAAGAAGTCGCCAACGAAGCCGATTTCCATGGGTCTATGGATGGTGCTTCAAAGTTTGTTCGTGGTGATGCTATCGCAGGCTTGTTGATTCTGTTTATCAACATCATTGGTGGTATCAGCATTGGTGTCTTCGAACATGGTCTCGCCGCTTCTGAAGCATTTAAAACCTATGCGCTACTCACTATCGGTGATGGCTTGGTTGCTCAGATTCCATCACTACTCTTAGCCACAGCTGCTGCTATTATTGTCACGCGCATTAATGACAGCGAAAATGGCATGTCAGAGACCATACAGAAGCAATTACTGGCCACACCAGCGACGCTATTTACGGTTGCAGGAATTATGGCGGTGATTGGCATGGTGCCAGGCATGCCACATTTGGCCTTTTTCGCGTTTGCCAGTGCGTTAGCCTTCGCGGGTTGGCGTCAAACCAAGCAACCGGTACAAGATTCTCAAATCGAGGAAGTGGAAGCGCTGTCGCAAGCCATGCAGGATGACGACGCACCACTGACATGGGATGACATTCCTCACGTTCAAACCTTGTCTCTTGCTCTTGGCTATCGCCTCGTGCATCTAGTCAATAAAGAACAAGGCGCCCCCCTATCACAACGCATTCGTGGTGTACGCCGTAATTTGTCTGAGCAAGTTGGTTTTTTGCTGCCAGAAGTGCGCATTCGCGACAACCTAAGCCTAAAGCCAAATCAGTATACGATTTCTCTCAATGGCGAAGTGACCGAACA
Source organism: Vibrio sp. TAP-3B (assembly GCF_057784735.1). NCBI lineage: Bacteria > Pseudomonadati > Pseudomonadota > Gammaproteobacteria > Vibrionales > Vibrionaceae > Vibrio > Vibrio sp. TAP-3B. The sequence continues at coordinate 451,106 of NZ_CM173496.1, forward strand.
AGGCTTTATTGAACCAGAGCGGTTAATGGCTATTGCCGTCGGTGAAACCTACGGCGAGATCGATGGTATTCTTGGTAGTGATCCTGCTTATCATTTACCCGCCGTTTGGATTGAACACCAAGATAAAGCCAAAGCCTTAAACATGGGCTATCAAGTGGTTGACGATGGTACGGTGATCGCAACCCATATTAGTAAGATCATGAAAACCAATCTTGCCGAACTGTTCACTCATGACGACGTTGAAGCCATGACGCAGCGTTTAACACAGCAAGCACCAAAACTTGCCGAAGCCTTAGCAGCAGCCCTAAACCCTGCACAGCAGCTCAAAGTATATCGCCAGCTTTTACTAGACCAAGTGCCGCTCAAAGATATCCGTACTATCGCCAATACAATGCTGGAATCCGCGGAGCATACCAAAGATCCCATTCTGTTGGCGGCGGATGTTCGCTGCGCACTCAAACGTACTCTCGTTAACTTAATTGCCGGACAAAAGAATGAGCTGAATGTTTACGCTCTCTCTGATGAACTAGAGCAAATGCTACTAACATCACTGCAACAAGCGCAAACTTCAGGTACGGTTGTGCTGGATAGCTTCCCAATCGAACCAAACATTCTTGGCCAGTTCCAACAAAACTTGCCATTGATTAGGCAACAACTTAAGCAGCAAGGCCTACCACCAATTTTGTTAGTGATGCCGCAACTGCGTCCACTACTGGCACGTTACGCTCGCACATTTACGCAAGGGTTGGCGGTATTGTCTTACAATGAAATCCCAGAAAATAAACAAATCAATGTGGTAGGAAACCTTGGCTAATCTAATCTCAACGCATGCAATGCATACATATATCGTTGAACTCGCAGAGCAGCATATCGTCATGGATGACGATCAATTAGTGTTTGACGCTTTAAAACACAACGATATTCAACACGCTTGCCAAGCCATCCGTGATGCTCAGTCAGGTGAGGTGGAATTCCAACACCTCACTTTACGCTTTGGCCTACGTGGTGAACAAAGCCTTTATCAATTCGAACTGTCTGAACAAATGCAATACTGCTTGGACTTGTTCAGTATGTATCTTTCATTACGACAAACGCAGTTTCAGTTAGAAATTTTCCATCCGGATTTGATCAGCAATGTCGTTGTACCGATACAGATTAATACGCTACTTTGGGAGCCAGGCGCTTACTTTCTTGAGCAAATCATTCAGTTTCATTCGGCTGCTTTTCAACATGTGATTCCCTCTTTGCAAGCAGACGAAACCCTATGCTTGCATGACAAAGTGGCCACGTTGGTAGAAAAACTGAAAGAAAATGCGTACTCACTTTGGTTCGAAGTCGCTACCGCTCAAGTGCATTTCGAACGCATTGCTGAGTTTGCCCCTAATATGATCAAGTTGTCGGTCACACTAGAAAACAAAGAAGATCGACAGACCTTTCTCCCCATTGCCAAATTTTTACGCAAGTATAAGTACCCTTGGGTCGCAGGACGAGTAGCCAGCCAAACAGAACTCAATAGTTACCGTTTGCTGGGCGCCAGTTATTACTTCGGCTACTTCAGTGATATCCCGACCTCTCTCTCTTTTCAATCTTTTGACGAGGAATAGCGCCACCTCAATATCCAAACCAATGTAAGCACGAATTATTCGTGCTTTTTTTTGGAATGCACATCACCAAACCATAATGCTTTTTAATTTTTTTAGGAATTTTTTCAGTTTCAAATTAATCCTTGCTCCCGACCGACCGCCTGTAGTTAGTGACTGGGGAATATCCCTCGAACTGACAGAATAATGACTACTTAAGGAGATTAAGATGGCTTTATCAATGCACACTAACTACGCATCGCTTGTAACGCAAAACACACTAAACGGTACAAGCAACCTTCTAAACACGGCGATGGAGCGTCTAAGCACGGGTTACCGCATCAACTCAGCAGCAGACGATGCTGCGGGTCTACAAATTGCGACTCGTCTTGAGTCTCAAACGCGTGGTATGAACGTTGCAATGCGTAACGCACAAGACGGCATCTCAATGATGCAAACCGCTGAAGGCGCGATGGACGAGATGACCAACATCACCCACCGCATGAGTGACCTCGCGACGCAATCGTTGAACGGTTCTAACGGTGCAGACGAGCGTGCAGCAATGGACGCAGAATTTCAGCAGCTAAGTGCAGAACTAACCAATATCATGGACAACACCTCTTTCGGTGGTCAGAAATTACTAGAAGCAAGTGGTGCATTCGGTGCAGGATCTGTTGTATACCAGATTGGCGCGACTGGCGCAGAAAAACTGGACGTTGATGCATCAGCTGATCTTGCTGCTATTACTACTAAGATTGCAGCTCTAGGTAGCGTTAGTACTGCTGCGGCGGCATCAACTGCACTCGGTAACCTAACCAGTACTGGCGGTGTGCTAGAAACGCTGGGCACGGCTCGTGCCGAATTTGGTGCGAACATTAACCGCCTAGAACACACCATGACCAACCTAGGTAACATGGTAGAAAACACCTCTGCTGCGAAAGGTCGTATCATGGATGCGGACTTCGCGGTTGAATCATCAAACATGACGAAAAACCAAATGCTGATGCAAGCTGGTACAACGGTTCTTTCTCAAACGAACCAACTACCTGGTATGGCAATGTCTCTATTGCGTTAATCACCCACTTAATACTAACCCCGCCTTTATGGTGGGGTTTTTTTGCTTTAATTGATTATGACACCTATATACCAACAACATATCGAACTGATTGAAGCCCGTTGGCCCGACGTTGCTCAAGCATTAAATCAGGCTGACGTTGATGCCCTACACTTCGACATAATAGAAAAAACAGCGATGACGCTGAAAGTCAACGGTGTGCAACTCTGCAGTGCTTACGACCCGACCGAAGAAGCATTCCGGTATCGCAGTGTCACCGCAAGCGACCACTACCATGTTTGGGGCATCGGCATGGGCAATGTGCCTGCTTTGCTCTCCCAAGATAACAATGCTCAATCGGTCACTCTGTATCTTTATAATCTATCGCTAGCCAAACTCGTTCTTTCTTTGGTGCCGCAACCTTGGCTTTCCGACCCTCGTTTCTCTCTGGTAGTAGTTAAAGAAGATGCCCCTAAAGTAGGCGTACACTTAGCGAGCTTAGGCTTACCTGGTGCCATTATTATTAATGCCGATCGTGCGATCAGCCGCCTGTCGCATCAGTGGCTCTACTTCCGTATGGAAAACCGCGTCATGATTGCCATGGCAAACTCTAACTTCCGCCATAGCGATGATAAGCTGAAAACAGTTGAGCAAGAAAACACGCCACTGTTAAAACGCCTTCCCTCTTCGGACGAATATTTACGTTACGATGTAAATGATGCAATTTGTATCGGAGCTGGTCCGTCATTGCAACAACACATTGATGAGCTGAAGTCCGTATATCATCAGCCAAATCGGCCGAAACTTATCGCCGCGTCGACAGCGTGCAAATGCTTAATCGAAAATGGCATTAAGCCCGATGTGGTATTTGCAGTAGATATTGCCCTTGGTGATGAATACATTCCTTATGAATTAGCCAAAAACACCATACTCGTGTTTGGTGCACATATGCCAAAACGTGTATTCCAAAACTGGCACGGGGAAAAATACTACCTGCATTTGGGCGACTATACGTATGACCGCTTTGCGCAGATCTTACCAGTCAAATACCGTCCATATGCTTTTGGTTCAGTCATTCACCCATTGATTCACTGCACTCTGCTGCAAGGCGCGACACGTATTGCTTTGATTGGTTGTGACTTTGGCTTTCCGGGGGAAATTATCCACTCTGGCCGTGAAAATCGAGCCGACGATCATAATGTCACCATGACCGCCCAGGTTCAAAATGGTTATGGTGAAATGATCAAAACCTCACCGACCTATCGAATGTTTGCCAGTGGGGTAGAAAACCTGATTGCGGCCGCGCCACAAACACAATTCTATAATTGGAGTCGCATCGGCGCAAAAATCGTCGGAGCAGAGTATTTTAATGTGGAGGCACTGTATGGAAACGGAAACTAATGCTACCCATAACATTTTTATCAAAACTTCAGATGTGTACTATTACGGCGACCATCTAACCGGTGATTTGATGTTAGGACGATGTCTTAAATTACTCACTAAGTTATTTGCCGTTCCGACTGAGCGAGCCTTACTGCTGGATATCGTATCTAAAATTAACCAAGCGCGAGAATTGCACGACTTTACCGCACTTGCCGATATCCTCAGATATGAAGTTGCGCCCCATATCAAAGCTATCAGTGAGCGTTAATCACGCATTGTAAACCTTATCTGGTCGCTATCCCTGAGCCCAAGTTCAGGGATTTTTTATCACTCTTTTCTATCCATCACCGTCGATACCCCGCCCTCAATCAACCAAACTAGGCTGAAATCCGATTAAATATGTTTCGCTTTTCAGTCGCCTTTCATAATTGGAAAACACGACTTGGTTTTAGGGGAAGGCGGAACCCACAGGGTGGAATCACCGCTTCCTTCCTCCTTAGATAAAACCAACCTAAGTTACTGTTTTTTAAATCAAATAAACAAACGGCATGCATCTTGCGATGTACTGTTCAATCATGGCATAGCACCTAAGCTATTTAGACCGAATAGAGATGAGAGAGGGAACAACCTCATGAGTTCTTTAGATCCAATTCAAATGGCGACCCAGTTCGCTACGTTCGATGTACAACCATTTCAACAACGCAACGAATGGCAAGCCAATAAATATCAGACGCAACTCTCGGCGCTAGGTAAAGTCGAAAGCGCTTTACGCGATTTCCGTACCACGTTAGACGAGATGAACAGCAGTACAAGCAGCATCATCAAAAACAGCGCGACCCTTTCTCAAGACGGGTACTTAACCGCGGATGCTGACGCCAAAGCCATCACCGGCAACTACCAAATTTTTGTCGAGCAAGTAGCAACGGCACACCAAGTATCTACCGGCATGCCTGCTGATCTCAATGCAACAACTGAGATCCCAACCACGGGGTCACTTGAGTTCACTATTAACGGTGAGGCCATGACTCTGGATCTCTCTACGGTAGATAAAGACGGCGATGGCAAAGCCACAATGAGCGACCTCGCAAGCGCCATCAATAACGACCCCAGTAATCCCGGAGTAAATGCCACCTTAGTGCGTTCCAATGGTCAAACTCACTTCATGCTCTCGAGCACGGAAACCGGGGTTGATAATGCCATTAATGTCAGCGCTACAGGTACAGGCCAGACATGGTTTGAAGACGCATTTGTAAACGTCACTGATATTACCGCACCGCAAGATGCGGTGATGTGGATGGGCGCTGAAGGATCTGGGTTAAAACTCACTAACGCCAGCAACACCTTCCAAGGGGTGATTGACGGTGTCGATGTTACCGTGAGCAAGGCTCAGACCTCTGGGGAAGCGCCTATCAGCTTGAACATTGGTGCCGACAATGAAGCTACCCAAGAACAGATGGATAAGTTCGTCGATGCATACAACAGCCTCGTTTCCACCATCGATAAATACACCAAGATTGGCGGTGAAGATGAGACCCGGGGGGTACTAGCCAGTGACCCGACTCTGCGCAGCATTGAAAGCCAACTTACCAACCTGATTCGTGGCGAGCACGGTGGGATGCGCCTCAGTGAAGTCGGCGTAACCTTAGATCGCAACGGCAAAATGAAAGTTGACCAAGAAAAATTCAATGAAGCGCAAAAGAACAATAGTACAGGCTTAGAAGCGATGTTTAATGGTGATGGCGGCTTACTCGATTCGCTTGATGCAATGGCCGAACCCTTTTTGAAATTCTCGTCGGGTGCATTTAATTCTCGTAAAGACGCTCTGCAATCAAATTTAGACCGCATCGATGACAAACAAGCAACGTTAGAGCGTAAGTACGAGATGTCTTACGATCGCTATCTCAAGCAATTTACGCAAATGAACCAAATTATGACTCAAATGAAACAAACCATGTCAATGTTTGACTAAAGCTTTAGGAGAAACACTCATGCTTATGGACTCAGGTTACGACTCGTATCAGCAAGTCGATCTCGATGCTCAAGCAGCAGCAGCAAACCCTCACCAACTGGTCATTATGTTGATCGATGGCTTACTCGACGAAGTCGAACGTATTCGCGGCCATCTGGCAGCGACTCGTTTGGCCGAGAAAGGCCATGGGATCAACAAATGCATGAACATCTTAATTGGACTAACCAGTGCGCTAGATGATGAAAACGGTGGCGAAATCGCAGAAAACTTGCGCCAGCTTTACGACTTCTGTCAAGTCGAACTTTATTACGCCAGTGTGCAAAATGACGCAGACCGTTTGGTCAATGTTGAGCGTGTAATGGGTAACATTCGTGAAGGTTGGATGAGTTTTGGACAACAAGCATAAAGTATCGCCAGAGCGATTCCGTCATTTATCTCAGCTTATCCAATTCGCAGCAAAAACAGCGGATTGGCATGCTCTTAAACGCTATGACTTGCAGTTGCGAGAACTTTTGATCAGCCATAAACCTTTTTTGCAAGATCCAAAGCTCGCCCCTGAAATTCAACGTGCAAAGGCCGTTCATGCTGATGCATTTGCCGCATTGGAAAAGTCAACTAACGAGTTAAAAAGTGAGATGGACATGGTGAACGATCATCAAGAGCGCGCAATGGCTTACCAACTGGCAATGACTATGGATCTGACCCAATGATGGTATCTTATTCAACGCAACTGTCTGGCAATCCGTCTTCTACCAGCGAAGGTAAAGTCACGCAAGCCAGAACCGTGCATGGCTTTTCACAGCGTCATTCTTCAGAACACAACCAGCAAGCTGGCTCTAAGTTAACGTCTGTTGAAACTGCGCCCAGTTTTCGTCTTACCGCGGCAGCATTATCCGCATCCGACGTAAAAACGACGCAAGAGACAGCAAAAACAGAAAAGAATGACATTGATACAGATGAACATTCAAGCTCTGAATCCATGGCTGCGTTAACGAGCACGTTGGGAGTCCAAGAAGAACCTAGTCTCGCGGCGCAAGCTCAGGATCTGCTCAAAGGTATACTTCCCCTAATGGGAAAACAGGCCGAACAACCCGGCAAAACACCGTCTTCAACCGTGAGTAGCGAAGCCAGACCTATCAGGCAAGAACAAAACAGCGTCTTGCTCAACACTTCGTCAAAGCAACAAGAAGTCCAACAAGGTCTTGCGGCGGCTTCGCCAAGCTCACGCTTGTCGATATCTAGTGCTGATTTTCAAGCCTTACTGAGTCAACCCACTCAAAATCAACCGATGGCGTCACCACTCCAAGTACAGGCTCCAAGTGCACACGCACCTACTCCCGCTTCCGCTGCGAGTCATATCCAAACTCAAGGTTCTGAGTGGGCCGCTGTGCGTGTGGATACCAGTGCTGGAAAGTGGGGGGAGCAAATGATGCAGGTCTTGCACGACCGAGTCACTCTCCAAGCTCAACAAAACGTACAAGAAGCAAAAATCCGTCTCGACCCACCTGACTTAGGTAAGTTGGATTTGCATGTACGCATGGAGGGTGACCGACTCAGCGTGCAGATCAATGCCAATACTGCCGCAACGCGAGAAGCCTTAATGCAAGTATCTGAACGCTTACGCACTGAATTACAAGAGCAAAACTTCATCCACGTCGATGTGAATGTTGGCTCAGATCAAGGTCAGGAACGTCATCAACCCCATACAAACGAAGAAGATACCACTATTTTCGCTGCACGAGAGTCCAGCGCGTTTTCATCCAATAAAACAACAAACTATTCAGAACACTGGCTGAGCACTCAAGCCTAGCAAATTGTCGAGGAAAAAGGTTATGACCAAAAAACAAATGATCGTCCTGTTTATCGCCATGATCATCACCAGCGCCCTCGTTTCGGCCGCCACGGTTATGGGCGGTATTTGGTACCTAAACAAACACTCTCAAGAGTCATCTGACTCTGTTTCACTGTTAGAAGGTTCTCCATTGTCATTTTTGGTCGCAGACGAACCAACGGAGAAAGGACCAAGCTTCCATCCTTTAGACCGAGTCGTTTTGACCATTAAAGGTAAAAAGCAGACGCACTTTGTCATGCTAGAGCTGGCCGTTGAAACACGCCGTCCAGAGCGCATTAAAGACATCGACAACTACATGCCGATCGTACAAAACTCGTTGTTAAAACTGTTTAGTGACAAAACATTCGGCGAATTGCAGCAAGACGGTTCTATCGAGATTCTGCAAAACGAAGTGAAACAAACGTTACTGAAAGCCTTCGATAAAACAGACATCGTGCGTGACATCGATGATGTTATTTTGACTAAATACGTTGTGCAGTAGCGGAGCACAACCATGTTAGACATGAACCCACAAGATACTTACACCACGGAAGAGGAAGTGACGGCACCGTCGCGACCAATTGATGAAAATGCCCTGCTGCAGCGTCATCAAATTATGGTAAAACGCGTCGTTAACCAACTTCGCGTCCATGCCACTTCCCATTGTAGTATTGAAGACATGCAGCAAATTGGACTCATCGCTCTCGTCGAATCTGGACGCCGATACGGCGACGTTGACGACCCGCACTTTCCCGCTTTTGCCGTGTGCCGCGTGAGAGGAGCCATTTTGGATGAATTACGCCGACTAGACTGGCGTTCTCGTAAAACACGCCAAGAAGCTCATGAGCTCAATGACGTCACCCGTGATCTCACCCGCTCTTTAGGGCGAGTGCCAACGGATTCCGAAATCGTCCAAGCCTTAGGCACTAACGAGCAAGATTATTATGCCCGCCAAAATGCTGCGCTTGCGGGGGAAATGCAAAGCCTTGATCAACTGATGGAAAGCAGTGGTGATAGCCATATCGGCGGACAATATGATGGCATGGAACATGAACATATTCGCCGCAGTTTAGACAGTGCTATCGGCAAGTTGCCCAAGCGTGATCAACTGTTACTCACTCTGTTCTATCAGCACGAACTCAACTTACACGAGATAGCCCTCGTCTTGGATCTGACGCCTCCTCGAATTTGTCAGCTTCATAAACAAGCGCTGAAACAACTCAACCAATTAATGTCCTCTTAGGAGTCATAAGATGCAAAAGTTTTTTGGAGTCCTCACTATTCTAGTGTGTGTCTTCGGTGGATACATGTGGGCTGGCGGTAATCTAGGCGCTATCTGGCAACCAGCCGAATTCCTTATCATTATTGGCGCAGCAGCTGGTTCATTGATCATCGGTAACCCGCCGCATGTACTCAAGGAAATGCGCCGACAGGTGCCTGCCACGATCAAAGGCCCTAAAGATGAGTATGAGTACTATATGGAATTAATGTCTCTGCTCAACAATTTACTTGAAACAGCACGCAACCGCGGTTACAAATTTCTCGATTCTCATATCGAGTCGCCAGACCAAAGCTCAATTTTTCTCGCATATCCGACAGTTTCTCAGGATCATCGGGTAATTTCTTTCATCACTGACAATTTACGTTTAATGGCAATGGGACAAATGTCGCCTCATGAATTAGAGGGACTGCTAGAACAAGAAATCGAAGCGATACAGAACGAAATGCTTTTACCTTCACGCTCACTACAGCGTACAGCAGAAGCACTGCCTGGTTTCGGTATCCTAGCAGCGGTGGGTGGCATCATCATCACCATGCAAGCTATTGATGGCTCAATCGCCTTGATTGGTTATCACGTAGCGGCCGCCCTTGTTGGTACATTTATTGGTATTTTTGGTTGTTACTGTGGCTTAGACCCATTAAGTAACGCTATGGCTCAGCGAGTGAGACGTGATATGACCGCTTTTGAATGCATACGTGCAACCTTGGTTGCCTATGTCGCGAAAAAGCCAACATTGCTCGCCATCGACGCTGGCCGTAAACATATTCAGCTAGACATCAAACCAACTTTCAACCAAATGGAGAAGTGGTTAGCTGAACAGGAGGGATAATGCAAAAACAAGAGCATGTAGTGTTCAAACGTGCCAAAGCTCACAGCCATGATGAATCTCATGGCGGCGCGTGGAAAGTCGCGTTTGCTGACTTCATGATCGCCCTAATGGCGCTGTTTCTTGTGCTTTGGGTTATGCAAGTGGTAGATAAAGAAGAGCGTAAAGCAATTGTCGCCCATTTACATAGTTCGAGCGTGTTTGATAAGAGTTACGGCAATCCATTCGATACTTCACAAAGTATCTCTCCTATTGACTTGGCACAGGACTCTTCTGTGCCAAGCAAACATAACTCCAACCACGTTGTGAGCTCTTACTTTCGTGGTGATGGTGATGGCCCTGAAATTGACTCGCTTATCCCCGGTAGCTTCGACACCCAAGAGCAACTTGCTGCGCTAGCCAAAGTTATTGAAAAAATGGCAGCCCAAATCAATGCTCAAGGCAACGTGAATGTCACTGTAACGCCGCAAGGCTTACGCGTCGTTTTGCAAGATGATTACAAACAACATATGTTCAGTCGTGGTGGTCATAAACTCACGCCTTTTTTTGAAGACTTACTGCTCGCATTCGCGCCTGTTTTTCAGCGTGTTAATAACCCACTGATCATCAGCGGACACACCGATGCTATTCCCTTTAAAAAGCGTTTTGGCCGTCAATCAAACTGGGCATTGTCGGCTTCTCGCGCTGATGTAGCACGAAACACGCTGGTTGAAGGTGGTATGCCAGATGAGCGAGTCATGCAAGTCACTGGCATGTCTGATCGCGCCCTGCTCAACCCTGATGAACCAGAATCAAGTGAAAACCGACGCATCGAGCTGTTTGTTTTAACCACTCCTGCGGCTAAAGTCCTTGAAACTCTTTTTGGTAACCACGAAGAAAGTGAATTAGAAAAGGCGAAGCAGCAGGCCGAATTTAACCAACCAGTCATCCGACAAGAAGTCATTCGCTACTCCGAAGATGCCACCGCCAAAGAAGCGACAATCCAAGAACTATAATCAAGAAAGGTTACCTTGCTTTGTAGGTGACCTTTTCTAACCGATAACTTCTGTTACTGTGACTTTTTAGTTGAGTTCTATATGCACATAACAACGCCTAAAAACAAAAAACGCGACCTGTTGAAGAAGGCCTTTCTATGGTTAATTGTCTTCGACTACCTCTTGCTTACGCTTTTTCTAACTCAACTGTCTAGTTTAACGCTTAACAGCGGCACCATGATAAGCCTGCTGCTCGTTGTTTATAATATCTTGCTCGTTTCACTGTGCTTTCAGAGAACGGAGAAGCAGGATTCTTACATCATCTATCCTATTTTATCCGCCACTTTGCTTGCGTTTATCTGCTTTCTCTATTTCTTTTTTCTAATTTAAATAACAGATTCCACCATTGATTTTATCTTTATTGCTTTGGCAACCTGATCGTTTTGATGAGTCTGACTTCACCCACTCGTCGCTTTCATCAATCGCACTGGCTCATCTTTTTTATTAGCAAAAAACAGAAAGTGACGGATTGATATTCTCACCGCCACACTCCATCTTTTTCGTACACTTCGCACTCTTATCTCTAGGCGAGTACATACTCACTGACCATTCGATTAAATGTAATAAGGTCAAACGATCCTCTAATCTCAAAACGAACTCGCCCCACCTCGCTCATAAAAAATTCGATTTCACAATCTAAATCGAACGTTCCGGAAGTCTCAATAGAAAAGGCATTGATTTTGCTGTAGGGAAGAGAGGTATAATCTACTTTTGAGCCAGTAATGCCTTGCACATTAGCAGCAATGACACGCTTGTTGGTGAATATCAATTGGTCACGAACAGTTTTAAACCCTGCAAACACTGACTCACCATCAATCAGAAACTTATGAAAATCTTCCCTAACCTTTGAGATCTCTATCGGTTTAAGCTTAAACACAGAGGAATTTTCGAAGTCGATCATAGTCATTCCTTTTATTTTATAATGAACAAACTCAACGTAGCAGATACTTAGACCATTGCCTATCGGTAGAACACCCGCTTTTCATCATCAAGTAAAAGGAAGCTCTCAATAAAACCACTCACTTCCAACCTTGTCGCCATTGTGTCGGATCTTTCAGCTCTTGCCAGTCCATCTCCTGCTCTCGCCTACTCATGATCGCTTCGATCACACACCTTACCACGTAGCCCTCTTCATCAAGTTCCATTTCCGTGACCACAAAATGCTTCTCTTTATGCCTAGGAGAAGTCGCAGTCCATTTGCTGTTTAATAATTTTTTGGGGTGAATTCTGTTCATGTTGCAACACCGATTTTTATGACCTTTTTGATGTATACGGCTGGATACAAACAGAGAGTCACATTTTTCTTATTTTTGAACTTTCCCACAACAGAAATCACAGCAAAAGAGATACGTCCCATTTGCTGCTTTACCGACCAAAACAATCACAACAACTCCAACTAATACTGGCGTCGCCATCACCGATAGGGCTACGGCCATGACGTGAATGCTTTGTTTGTCTTCTTCGCTTACCGCAGGGCGATCGGCCAGTTCGTCGTTCCCTGCTTCAATCCAACGCAGCGCGTATTCGGGGAAGATTGGTAAAACGTGTTTAGTGACAAGCTTTCATTTGAAAGTTAATGATCAGATTATCGAATGCTCCGCCCTTCCTATCTCGAGGGCATTCGATATAGAAACCTCACTGCTGAGATGGTAATGGTAATGGTCATCTTCTCCTGCTGCCTTTATGCTCAGTTTATACAGGGTATGTCGTAAATAGAAATACCTAGTGTCGTATTTCCCACTCGCAGGCAAACGTTTAGCACTCTATTATCTTCGCATTCAATAGAGAGGTTTCCATGTCCCGTTTTTTACTTTGTAGTTTTGCTCTTGTTTTACTCTACCCTACTGCCATTGATTTATATCTTGTAGGTTTACCTCAAATTGCGGCAGATCTTAATGCAAGTGAATCGCAATTGCATATCGCGTTTTCAATCTATTTGGCAGGCATGGCAACCACGATGTTGTTTGCGGGAAAAATTGCCGACTCCGTTGGCCGAAAACCTGTGGCGGTCGTTGGTGCTGTGATTTTTGTTTTGGCCTCTTTGCTTGGAGGGATGGCAGAACAACCCAATACTTTTTTAATCGCGCGTTTCATCCAAGGGATTGGCGCGGGTTCTTGTTACGTTGTCGCTTTCGCAATTTTACGCGACACATTGGATGACCAGCGCCGTGCAAAAGTGTTGTCGATGCTAAATGGTATCACCTGCATCATTCCTGTGATTGCACCTGTGGTTGGGCACTTGATCATGCTGAAATTTCCTTGGCCGAGCCTGTTTACTACCATGGCAGGAATGGGCATCCTCGTGAGTTTGCTTTCAATTTTTGTCCTGAAAGAATCTTTACAGGTTCAGGTTTCAGAAGAGAATACGGGCTCGGAGAACCATCAAGAGATCTTCTTCGAACGCTTCTTTATGAGCCGACTCGTTATTACCGCAATTGGGGTGACAACCATTCTTACCTTTGTGAACACGTCACCTATCTTAATAATGAATATGCTTGGTTTTGATCGCGGCGGCTACTCCTCTGTAATGGCAGGCACGGCAACCATTAGTATGCTCATTTCGTTCTCGGCACCCTTGGCGCTCTCCATTTTTAAACAACAAACATTGATGGTCACGTCCCAAATACTGCTTGCTTGCGCTGCTATCGTGCTTAGCGTTGCACATTTCTACAACGGGCCATCAATTTACTATTTAATTGGACTTGGGTTGATTTGCGCGGGCTTTGCGACTGGCTTTGGCGTGGTCATGAGTCAAGCGCTCAGCCCATTCTCTCAACAAGCAGGCATGGCAAGTTCATTGCTCGGTATTGCTCAAGTTTGTAGCTCGGCCTTTTATATTTGGTTTATGGGGTTCATTGGCGTTAGTGCTCTGAATATGTTGGTATTTATTTTGGTGTTAGGTAGCGTAATCAGCCTTGCTCTAATACTATTGATTCCAAATCCAGTTCACGAAAGCCATTATGAAGAAGTCACTAGCGCGTCTTGATTTAAACCTACTGTTTACTCTACAACTGCTACTGCAAGAGCAAAGTGTCTCAAAAACGTCAAGAAAGCTAAATGTGACGCCCTCCACGGTGAGTAAGTCGTTAAATAAACTGCGCCATTGGTTCGACGATCCTTTGTTTATCAAAACCCCCAAAGGACTCGCGCCAACGCCTTTGGCGCAGAGTATGGAGCAAGATCTTGCAGAATGGCTACAAATTGGCAGTCAAATCGCGGAGAAGCGCAGCGATATCATTTCCAAAGGTGTGCGTTTTGATCTGACAATTGAGTCACCTTTGGTTCTCACCGTATTGGATAGGCTCATTGTGGCCATCCACCAGCGGTATCCTGAAGCGAAAATAAAAACTAGCAATTGGGACTACGATTCCCTCGACGCTATTATTCGTGGCGAGACAGATATTGGCTTTACAGGAAGAGAAAGCCATCCTCGCTCGAAGGAGTCTTTGGGGCTGCTGCCGTACTTCTTGGATTTCGAGATTCTGTTTTACGATCTGCCCATGGTGTACTTACATAAAGATCACCCAGCCTTGCAGCAAGCGTGGACTCTCGACACATTTTTAAGTTATCAGCACATCAATATTGTGTGGGAGAAAAGTGAGACTTGGGCATTAGATGAAGTATTGACTGAACAAGGTTTACAACGCTGTATCGGCCTGACCATGTCCAACTTTGAGCAGTCACTCTTCATGGCAGCGCAACCAACTCACAACATGATCACCACCGCCCCCCACTATTGCAAAAGCTATACGGAGAAGTTGCATCTCGATTTGGTTTGTTTACCCATTCCGCTGGATAAACCTCAGCAAGACAAGTTACTGATTCCATTTACGATGATCTGGCATAAGCGCAATGCGTACAATCCCAAATTGTTGTGGCTAAAAAACACCATCAAATCTTTGTACGAGACACCATGCCAGCCATTGTAACTCTCTGGCTAATACCTCGTTTTCTCACACTATTTCAAGTTATTAGTAAATTTGATGGTTCTCATTCATCACTTTATTAATAAATGAAAAGGTCGTTTGACGCTACAGTGACCCCATACTTCTGTGGCTGTCGACCTTTTTACCAGTGCCATCATTGTTGATGGCATCTCTTTGGTTCTTTATCTCGGTCCAAAAAAACGAGCAAAGAGTCAGCAAGCCGATAAAAAGCAATAACTTTCCTCTCAAATATCCATTCATCACCTATGCTTTTTAAACGAGCAAAACTCAGAGCAATGCTCTGATTATTAATTTAAAAAATTCATCGACTTATAATGATAAGCCTGAGCACACTTTGACCTATGAACGACAAAATAAAATTCGCTATAAAAGTATCGCTTAGCCTCACTCTGGCTTATCTGATCCCGTTTTCCATGGGTTGGCCGCAAGCATCGACGGCCGCAACCACAGTAATGCTGATAGCATCCACTGGCAGTCGTCGTGAATCGCTCGCCAAAGGGACCTTGCGTGTGTGCGGTACGTTGGTTGGCGCAGTCGTTGGCTTGTTACTGGTGGGGTTGTTTGCTCAAGACCGCTTGCTATACATGCTGAGCGTGTCAGTTGTGGTTTCTTTCATTTTTTATTTCCGTAACGCCTATCAAAAAGATCCAACGCTACTCATGTTGACGGGCGTCATGACACTGATGATGTCCAATGGCGGTGATGCAGAAGGCGCGTTTCTCTATGGCGTTGACCGCGCTTACATGACGGTGTTTGGGGTGGTGGTTTACACGCTCGTGGGAACGTTCTTATTCCCGACTAAAACAGAACAAAATCTAAGACAGCTCATCGAACAACTCAACCAAGCACAACGCGCGTTGTTCACGGCTATCTTGCAAAATTTCGAGCAAAAATCATCACCTCAAGAGAGCACGGAAGAGAATCCAGAAGCGAGTGCAACGCAACTCAGTGTGGACGACCTTATTGAGCAGATGTTTGCCGCCCAAAATGCGCTCGAACAGCGTTTTGCCACGGTCAGTGTGGAATGCAGCGATGTATCGGCCTACATCAAAGAGTGGCGATTGGCGGTTCATTTGAACAAGCAGGTAACACAACAATTGACCGTCGCGGCGCACAGTCATTTTAGCCACCAGCAGGACCGCGAAAGCATCAGCAACTTTGATCAAGCCATTGCGGAAATTTATGCTCTGTTTGATACCTGCCAACAAGTCTGGGACGAAAAAGAGCCCGCTTTTCGTGCTCAAAAGTTCAAAGTCGAATACAGCCAAACATTGCTTGAAGAGGCACCACATCTCGCTAAAGGTTCTGCGCTTACTTTGGGATATCTCTTGGGACTATTGCATCAAAATTTGTCGCGTTTGGCAGAGAGTATTAGTTGCATAGATTCCGTGACGAACAATGTCTCCTTTGACGTGCCGCTTCCGAAACCGAAAAGTCAGTTTCTGTGGTGGGATGCAGAAAACTTTAAGACTGCAGTCAAAACCTTTGTCACCTATTGGATCGCTGGATTGATTTGGATTTATTTCAATCCGCCGAGTGGCTATTCATTTGTGGTCTTCTCGACCATGTTTATGTCTCTGCTGTCGTTCGTGCCTGTGCATCCCATTTTACTGCTTGTGCTGTTCACGTTTGGCTTCTTATTCGCCGTTCCTTCTTATGTGTTCATTCTCCCGCAGTTGGATCTCGGGTTAGAACTTGGCCTGTTCATCTTTATCTACACCTTTATCGGCTTTTATCTGTTTAATGGGCCAGTGACGATTTTCTACATGGTGGGCTTGTTTGTTCTCGGTTTGGGCAACAACATGCTCTATCACTTCGAAGTTCTAATGACGATCATGCTGCTGTTCTACATGGTGGTATTCATGATCATTTTCGCGCACTACTTCCCGTTTAGCTCACGACCAGAACACCTCTTTTTAACCATCAAAGAGCGCTACTTTCGGCATATTCGAGAGCTGTTTGCCACCTATCAGCAGCAATCTAGTCCGGTTCTCACATCAATCAAACGTGCATTGCACTTGGTGACGCTCAACGTCTCATCGAAAAAGCTCAAAGTGTGGGGGTCGAAAATCAACCACAAACACTTTGATCAAACCACGCCAGAAGCCATTAGCGCTTTCAGTAAAGCGTGTGATGTGCTGAGCAATCACATCAACATCTTAATGGCGGCAGAGAAAAAGTTGCTGTCCAATCCGCTGATTACTCAGCTTCGCCAGCAACACCGCGATGCCATCATTCCTTTGATGGCGGGCGCTTTGACCAGTCATCAAGCAACACAAGCGCTCAACTCCGTATTCGATCAATACAGTCAGGATTACCAATCATTCGAAGATAAACTGGAAAGTTTTTTTAGTGACTTGGATTTATCTGACTACGCTTATTCAGAGATAGCCGGTTTTTATATCTTGCTGAATTTAAAACGGAACGTGTTCGAAGCGATCAAGCATTGCAAACAAACTTATGAGGATATCGACTGGGTGAACTTACAACAGAAGCGGTTTTAAAGCTGAGGATATGATGCTTCCAAAACTAACGAAACCAAGCCTTGTCATATTTTCTCTGCTCGGGCTCACTGCGTGTACCACTGTGGGGCCAGATTATGCCCATCCACAGCCAGCGCCATTGCCAAGTGATTGGTCGGTGCAAAAATCAGCCAAAAACACACAACAATCCGAGCAACAATTACAACAGTGGTGGCAACAATTTAACGACGCGACGCTGAATCAATTGGTTGAGTTGGCGAGCAAGCAAAATCTGGATTTAGAAGCCGCTGGGCTGCGTATTGTCCAAGCGCGTTCATTGCTTGGCATTTCGACGGGCTTGCAATACCCGCAGGTTCAAACCGTGTCAGGAAATCTAGCGCGTGCCTACGTAAATGATCAAGGCGTGAACAACGCCGCTTTATCGTTTGATGCCGCGTGGGAAATGGATGTTTGGGGCAAGTACGCTCGTGGTATTGAGTCGGCAGAAGCGGGTTATTACGCATCCATCGCGTCGTATCACGACATCATGGTCACCATCACCGCTGAAGTGGCGCGTAACTACATCAACTATCGCACGTTCCAAGAGCGCATTTTGCTGTCTCGTCGCAACATCGAAATTCAAGCGCGTGTCGTCCGCATTACACAGGTGCAGTTTGATTCCGGTAACGTGACGGAACTGGACGTCCAACAAGCGAAAAACCAGCTCTACACCACCAAAGCGGCATTACCGAGTCTTGAAATCGCGATGAAACAATCACGTACCGCGTTGGCGTTGTTACTAGGTGTATTACCGGAAGAAGTAGACGAGCAGCTGCAATCAGATGGAATGCACAAGCAAATTGCCGAGTACGAAGCACAGTTCAAATCGACAGGTAGAAAATCGGCGCTATCGGGCAGCGACGAGCGCTCTATTGTGCCGCGCCCACCACCGCTAAATGCCCAAGTGGATGCGAACTTAGTCATGCGCCGCCCGGATTTACAAGTCTCTGAAATGCAAGCTCGCGCGCAGAGTGCACAGATTGGCGTCGCAGAAACCGCGCTATACCCAAGCTTTTCATTGTTCGGTTCCATCGGTATCGACAGTACGGTTCCCGACGGCAACAGTTTCAGTTTTAGCAATTCACTCACCATGGTGGTTGGTCCAACATTCAGTTGGAATATTTTCCAATACGGACGCGTGAAAAATAACATTCGTTTCGAAGATGCTCGCTTTCAAGAAACGCTGACCAACTACAACAAAAAAGTGCTTCAAGCCGTTAATGAAGTCACTAATGCCATTGAAGCGTATGACCTGTATTTACAGCAAAAAGATTTACGTTTGCAATCAGTCAACGCTTCCATTCGTGCGTTCAACATCTCCATGACGCAATACGAAAACGGCCAAATCTCTTTCGAACGTCTGCTGAATTCCGTCGAGAAAATGACCCGCGCAGAAGACAGCTACGCAACGATCAAAGGGAACGTCGCGAACCAAGTTGTCGCACTCTACAAAGCCCTCAGTGGTGGCTGGCAAACCCAAACCGGTAAGCCATTCCTTAATGAAACCATCGCACAGCAAATGACAGAGCGTACTGATTGGGATGGTTATTTACATGAAGAAAACCGCGTATTGCCGCTTTTACGTCTCGAAACACCGGCCGAGACCAGTGATAAGAAAAAAATGGAGGATCGCTAATGCCTCATGAACTCTCTTGGGGAGACATTTACTTTTCTCCGATGCTATTGGTGCTTTTTCTCGCCGTCACGGCAACGTGGATAACAGTAATGATATTAAACAAGACCCGTTTGTCTCGCTTCATCGCTTTCCCGTCTCTGACGTTTATTGCCATCATGGTCGGTTATGTGGTGGCCATTGACAGCTTTTATATTCAATTTTAGGTGCCAAACAAGATGAAGAAACTATTCGTAATCGCACTCAATCTTGTCATTCTTGGTGGCGCAGCTTGGCTCGGCTATCAAAAGTTTGAAGAGTATTTTAATAACCCATGGACACGTGATGGCCAAGTGCGCGCCAACGTTATCAAAGTGGCGCCTCGTGTATCAGGCCCAATTGTGAATGTCGCGGTGCAAGACAACCAAGCAGTGAAAACGGGCGATTTACTGTTTGAAATCGACCCAGCCACTTACCAAATTGCTTTGTCTCAAGCCGAAGTGGCACTAGAACGCGCCATTGTTAGCTCTCGCGGTAAAAAAATCGAATACGACCGCCTTAAAGACATTCGCGCCAAAGACCGCGGAGCGGTTTCTCACAAGGATCTGATTCGTCGTGAAATCGCTTACGAAGAATCACTGCTGCAAATCAAATCCGCAAAAGAGCAATTGAAGTCAGCGCGTCTCAATCTCAGCTTCACCAACGTCTACGCAGCCGTCGATGGTTTTGTCTCTAACCTTGACATTCGAAACGGTACACAAGCGGTGGCGAACCAACCGCTACTCGCGCTGATCGACAAAAACAGTTTCTGGGTATTTGGTTTCTTCCGTGAAAACCAATTAGCGCACATTGAATCAGGTAGCCAAGCACGTGTGACGCTGATGTCTCACCCCGACACACCAATTAACGCAACGGTGGACTCTATCGGTTGGGGAATTGCGCCTAAAGACGGCACGGTTGGCTACAACCTTCTTCCCAACGTGAATCCTGTATTTCAATGGATTCGCTTAGCGCAGCGCATTCCAGTGCGAATTGCCATCCAAGCGCTTCCTGAAGGTGTCGAGCTTCGATTCGGGCTTTCTGCCTCCATCATGGTAATGAAAGATTCATCCGAAAAAAATGAATGACAACGAAGTGAGAAACAGCATGCGCATTGGTAAAAAACTCAAAAATATTAATCAAGAAAACAACTTCTTCTATCTCACTTTGTCGTTGGTCATTTTGTTGCTAGGGAGCGCCATGACACAAGTGGTTGGCGAAGGAACAATAGAACATCTCTTGCAAGCCTTTACGGTTCTTACCTTCATTGTCTGCTTTGTCAGCCTTCGATTAGATAAAGCCTGGTCTCATTTTCTCTACACCCTTTTCGTCATATGGGTGTTAGTTATTGGGATTAAGACCATGTTCAACATCAAAGAGATGAATGTGGTAATGCTTGCGCTCACTTTTGCCTTCTTCTTTGGCACCTTTAAATCCATTACAAGACAAATCCTCTTCACTGGCCACGTCAATAGCAACAAAGTGATTGGCTCGGTCGCGCTTTTCTTACTGCTAGGTTTGATGTGGGCGATTGCCTATCTCATTCTTCTAGAGTTCTCACCAAACTCCTTCACAGGAATGGAAGCCATCTCTTGGGGACAGAATTTCTCCAATGCCGCATATTTTAGTTTCGTCACCTTAACTACGCTTGGTTATGGTGATATCAGCCCACTCACGCCTCTGGCTCAGGTTGTGGTGTATTTAGAAGCCATTACAGGTGTGTTTTATATGGCGATTGTTGTTTCAAGTCTCGTCAGTTCCAACATTGAACATCAGGTAAACAAAAATGGATAAACAATCGGAAAGAAATGAAAGTAAACTTTTCATTAGTAACATGCTGGAATCAGCTATACGTATTGGCTTGATCTTTGTGTTGCTGATGTTTACATACGACATCATCAAGCCTTTCATCCTGCCAGTGATTTGGGGGGCAATTATAGCGGTCGCTTTAATGCCATTAACCCAAAAGCTACAACGTGTTTATGGTGGTCGTAGGGGATTGGCAGCCACGACGATTGCTTTACTTGGTATTGCACTCTTAGTCACACCATTGGTTATGGTGTCTGGCTCTATTGTGGATGGCGCAACACATGCTCTGAATGTACTGCAAAATGGCGAGGTGAACATCCCTGCTCCAAAACCTTCGGTTGCGGACTGGCCCGTCATCGGTGATAAACTCTATGAGGCTTGGATGCTCTTTGCGACGAACCTTGAACAAGCAATCGACACCTTTATGCCGCAGATAAAAACCGCATTAACCTCGTTGCTAGAAACACTTGGCGGTGTATTGGGTAGCTTGTTGCTTTCGATTTTGTCGCTTGCGATTGCCGCAGGTTTTATGACGTACTCTGAATCAGCAGCGTCGGGTCTTAGAACCATCGCTATTCGTATCGCGGGTGACAATGCCAAAAGCTGGACCACGCTCATTGCGGCAACGATTAAAAGCGTACTGCTTGGCGTGGTTGGGGTTGCGGCGATTCAAGCACTATTGATCGGTGCTGGTTTCTTCGTATTTGGCGTGCCTGCAGCTGGTTTGCTCACTCTGATTCTGATGATCTTGTGTATCGCTCAGCTACCGGCGCTGCTTGCCGTACTACCAGTGATTGGCTTCATGTACATGACTCAAGACACAAGCACGGCAACTATGTTTACCGTCTGGGTCGTGGTGGCAGCACTTTCAGAGAACCTGTTCAAACCAATGTTCATGGGGCGTGGGGTAGACGTGCCGATGCCTGTTATCCTGCTTGGTGCTATTGGTGGTATGCTGTTCTATGGCATTGTGGGTTTATTTCTGGGGGCGGTGATCCTTGCGATTTGGTATGAGTTGTTCGTTTGGTGGTTGAGCATCGAGAAAGCGCAACAGAGAGAAGAAATGGCAGTACAACAAGACGCTTCTAACGACCAATCGGAGCCTGGACACGGCGCAGGCATATAATAAATCAATAAGTTAGAAAGAAATCAAGCTCATAAGTTATGATGTCAACCCGCTTTATTGCAGCGGTTTGATTCTATTTGGATCACAGTTTCGCCGTAATAAATACGATAAAAATGACGTTCTTGTTAAATTTTCATACTTCTTACCCTTGAGAGTTGCAATCGGGCAGTTAACGATGCACTCTCAATGACCACTAATTTGCTTAGGATAAAAACAATGAAATTGATCAAGCCTTTAACTTGTGCGCTTGCTCTCGCAATGAGTGGCATGGCATTCGCAGATGTAACCGTGAGTGTTCCTGACGACGTTTCAGTATTAGCCGCTAATGGTGAAAAAGCCGAGCTTTCTGGTGGGTTCTTCGCCTCAGAAAGAATACTCACCTTACCAGATGGCGTTAACCAAATCGTATTTCGCTTTACGCCGTACTTTAACCAAGGTAATGACCGCCTAAGTGTCGAAAGTGATGCTATTGTCACAAGATTTGACGCTGCCAATGCAGAATTAACCCTACAGCTTCCTAAATACCGCAACCTTCGCGATGCGGAAGAAAAGATCAAACAATTAGATTGGACACTGGTTGATGCCTCAGGTCAAACCATCGCTGTTAAGCAAGACAAACTCATTAAGCCCGGCATGCAAATCGGGCGCGACTACATTCGTGAAGTCGAAGACTACAATAAAACGGGTGGCGTTGCTGCAATCGCGGTTGCTGGTGCTGTAGTCGCTCAACCAGTAACACTTCCAGCAAACAGTCCTGAAGAGATGAAGCACACTCAAACTGATTCAACGGCAGAAGAGATGTTGCACTTCTGGTATCAAAAAGCGGATGCCGATACCAAAGCTCGCTTTAAAACGTACGTTAACCAACAATAATGATTATTGACTGCCTCGATATTTAAAGCCACGTTATGTGGCTTTTTTGATCGCATCATACCCAATTTAAACGCTACCAATAGCGCTCATAAATGATATTGCCCCCCGTTTTAGGGCGATACTTCTCCAAACCAAGATCTTGTAAGACCGGTAAGGTATCTTTGATCATTTGTGGATTCCCACACATCATGACAAAACTCCGTTGAGCAGAGAATGGGGCATCAGCCGTATTGGACAGGACACCAGACTCGATCAATTCAGGAATCCGCCCTCGCAACTTACCATCTACCATTTCCCTACTGACTATTGGGATGTACTTCAGCCTCCCCTCGTATCGTTGTTGCAATTGTTCAATGAGGTATTTGTAGACCAAGTCTTTTTCATATCGAACCGCATGGACCAGCACAATCCGCTCGTTATGAGGAAGTAGATTTATGTCGTCAAGCAATGAGAGAAACGGTCCAATCCCGGTACCAGTGGATAATAACCAAAGATCATGAGTTTGCTTAGGTATTGAGTCATGAATTAAGTCCCCGTGTGCAGTTTCCCCTATATAGATGCTGTCACCGGAGTTAAGGTTTTGTAGTCTCGGAGAAAGTTGCCCTTGCAGATCGGATACGATCAGGAATTCCAGCCAATCAAATTGTTCACTAGGCGCATTCACGACCGAATAAGCGCGACTGATCGGCTTGCCTTCACTATTGAGTAAAGCAAGCTTTGTAAATTGGCCCGCTTTAAAGGAAAGTGGCGCCTCAGATACTCTCAGGCTGAACAGTTCTCCTGTCCAATCGATTCGTTTATCAACTTTCGCAAGATTGAAGCCTTTCACCTCTGTCATCAGGCACCTCCTTTGGCAGCTCTGAGTTAAACTTACGCTTTCAAATTGATTATGTAAAGTTTTTAGTTTACATACAAACTCACCATTCCATTTCACACTTTAAAAACAACTTTATTACATACCAAGTAATTACATTTAGAATAAATACCCAAAATGACAAGCCACTCCGCATTTGTGGCTAAGTGAATGAAAAGGAAAACAAGTATGGACACATTGTTAAAAGACTTTCCCGTCATAACGGAAATTAAAGTCGCTTGGGGCGAGATGGATGCACTACAACACGTCAACAACGTCGTCTACTTCCGCTACTTCGAGACGGCGCGTTTAGATTATTTCAATAACACCGACCTTCTGGTCGATCTACAAACGACACAAATTGGGCCTGTTCTTAGCGAAACTCAATGCCGTTACAAACTTCCGGTTACCTACCCAGACACGTTGCTGGTTGGTTCTCGTGTCGTCGATATGCAAGAAGACCGAATTACCATGGAGTACCAAGCATTAAGTAAAAAGTGGGGCAAAATTGTTACCGTTGCGACGGCAACGGGCGTTATGTTCGATTTTAAAAACAATAAGAAGACAGCCATTCCTGAGCACGTACGCCAATCTATTCTTGAGCTGGAAAGTACCGTAGGCAGTACACACCATTTGGAGTAGCCTAATAGAGCCAAAAAAAAGACCACAGTGAGTTACACTCTCAATTACCATTCTCGAAGTAACTACCAAACCATCACCGATTCTAAGTACTATTATTAAAGCAATGAATTGTTTACGCGCCTCACCCCCATCAGAAGGGACTCGACACGAGTAAATATTCTCAAATGTGATAAAATAACCAAAAAGCATAGACAATAATTATTATATAAGTGAAGCATTTTTCTGCATTCTGGAGGCCGCAATGCATCTTGAACTAGGGGGATTGGGGGTTAATCTAGATGATCTAATACAGTCTCTTGATCATCTGGAAACTTACGTATTTATTAAAGATAGAAATTCGAGATATCTTTACGCCAACCACTTAGCTTTGCAGTTAATGGGGATTAAGAAGGAAGATTTCGGTAATGTACAAGATTCTGACTTTTTCCCGACAGAAGCCGTTGAGCTTTTGACAAGCGTCGATGCCAGAGTGATTGAAGGCGAAACCACCAGAGAAGAGATTTTCATTAAAGATGCCGATGGCACGCAAAGAATTTATTTAGAGATGAAGTCCCCAATTTATAGCTCTGAAAAAACCAACGAAGTGGTAGCAATCCTAGGAATATCCACAGATATCACCAAACAAAAAGAACTTGAGAAAAGAGCGCATCGCCAAGCTCGTATGGACGAATTAACTGAGCTTTTAAATAGACGAGGACTGATTGAAAGCATACAGCATGACTTAAAGAAAAAGATCAACGAAAATTCTTTTTCATCTTTGCTTTTTATTGATTTAAACGATTTTAAGCAAATAAATGACGACCATGGCCATACAACGGGCGATCATATCTTACGTGAAGTGGGCAACCGCATAAAAAATAGTGTGCGCACCACTGATCTCGTCTCTAGGTATGGTGGCGATGAATTTGTCGTGTTCTTGGGGAGTGTTGGTGACAATAAACAAGAGGCAGAGCACTACACTTCTGAAGTGATTACAAGAATTGAGAATGCATTAAACGATCAAGTATATACCGGAAGTAAAAAGATTCGTATCGGCACATCGATAGGTAAATATATCATCGATGGACCAGAGTTTTCTCTCGACTCCGCGATATCCAAAGCAGACAAAAACATGTATGACGAAAAAAAAGCATCAAAGTAAACTCAAAATGCACCAGCTATTTTTTCAACAAAATAATCAACACAATACAGTAAAGTTAATTAATACCTACTTCATAACGAGCATGACTACGAAGAGGTATCCAACGCCAATATGTCTAGTATTCAAGTAGAGGAAGTACCAAACGTTGATGTTAGTGTCATACTGGATAAGGTAGATCTCACCTCGATAGTATTAGGTGAAAACACATTAGAGCAGCTCGTCGAGCAAGGTAAAGTCACTTTAAAAGGTAATACTACGCTGCTCGATGATTTGAACGACTCTTTGGATAAGTTCGACGGCATGTTTGAGATATTACCAATGCCAACCAATTAACCTCGGTGATGCTCCTTAGAAAATCATTATAAGTTAGGGGCCAGAAACAACGGAGCTGGCCCTTTTACTTTTTAGTGATAAATGAAAAGCCGGAAAATATCATCAACACTCGCTTTGAAAGACAAAAACACACGTTATTTTAATTGCTACTTAAACAGGACGCACTGATGGGAAATAAAATATAAAGAAACATTCATGATATTCATGACCCAGAATTAAAGAGGGTCAAATTCATGGAGGTGTCGAACCTTATGCCAATATCAACACCAACAGAAAGGGTATTGAGACGATTATTGTTGATAAAAAAAACAAAACGACCAATAAATACGCAGTCGAATTCAAAAAACTAAAAATACGCAATTTTACGCTCGCCAACAGATGGATTTTGGTTATACAATCTGTGGTGCTTCTTTTTGAGGCCTCTGTGAATACAGAGCATCATGATGCCGAGATGGTGAAATTGGTAGACACGCTAGCATGAGGTGCTAGTGCCTTTGGTGTGAGGGTTCGAGTCCCTCTCTCGGCACCATTATCCTTCTTCTCAAATTTTATTCGAGTGTAATGCAAAGTTCTAAGCAGGCAAGACAATCTACAGATGCTAACCAACTTCTGAGTGAGCTTGCAGTTCACGCTTTATTGCACCTGCATTTTAAAATTCACTCGTCACCACGCACGATCCCCTTAAAAGAACGTAACGATCTACTACAAAAGTGGCTTAAGCCTAAGCTGAAAAGTAATCGCTATAAACTGATAAAAAAACCATTAAAGTCGTTGACTCAACAGGCAAAAGGCGAGAATGGTAACCTTGAAGCCTTACTTGAACGCTGTGTTGATGCCGATAAACCAAGTAATCCTCAACCTGATTTAGATAGCTACCTGCTGTTGCTCAACGAAATCGAGAAAAAACTGGGTACAACGGTATTATTATCACGACCAGAAGATGTCGACTTATCGCACGATCAACTCGGCTGCTTACTATGCGTACTCTCCGAAAACTTAAATCAACATTTCGACGATAATAACGCCCTAACCACCCCGATTTCGATGCTTTTCCGTGGCCCAATGAGCCAACGAGCTTTATTCCTTGGCAGCATTTACGCCAGCGGCACGTTCAATTACGACGTGCAGTACCAAGATGAACAATTCGTACGAATCACACTGAATTTAGTATCAACAAATAATTCGGTACATTAAAGTTCATCGGCTTAACCTTAACGCTCATTTAAGCCGATCTGGTACGTTTCATTCGGCGTTTAATATTGCTCTCTTTCACCAAGTAGTCGAACAGAGGCGCAAACAAATTAGCGAACAAAATGGCCAGCATAATGCCCTCTGGGTAGGCCGGATTTAAAACCCGAATAAAAATCGTCATCACACCGATTAAAATACCGTAAGCCCATTTCCCACCATTAGTGAATGCGGCAGAGACCGGGTCGGTCGCCATAAAGAAAGTACCAAACGCAACGCCACCAATAACAAAGTGCCAATAGAAAGGCATCGAGAACATAGGGTTGGACTCCGACCCAATCGCGTTAAGTAACAGTGAAGCGACTGCTAAACCAGTCAATACTCCCGCCACGATCCGCCACGACGCTATTTTCATGAAAATAAGAACTAAGCCCGTTAGCACAATAAACAATGTCGATACCTCCCCCATTGACCCGGGTAAATAACCAACAAATGCATCCAGCCACGAAATGGACTGGCCTGTCATGTTATTCATCAGCGCACTTTGGCCACCTTCATACCATTGACTGAGTGGTGTTGCCCCAGAATAACCATCCGCTGCAACCCAAACGGCCCCACCAGACATATTGGCCGGATAAGCAAAATACAAAAAGGCACGCCCAGCCAGTGCTGGATTTAAAAAGTTACGTCCCGTACCACCAAAAATTTCTTTCGCCACAACAATGCCAAAAGTAATACCCAGTGCGGCTTGCCATAAGGGGATAGTAGGAGGAAGGATTAAAGAAAAAAGAATGGAACTAACGAAAAAGCCTTCATTAACTTCGTGCTTACGCACAATCGCAAACAACACTTCCCAAAAACCACCAACAATGAACACCGTCGCGTACACGGGCAGAAAATACGTCGCACCGAGCAACATTTTACTCGCCCAGCTCGCTTGTGAAACCGCCTCTAACGACCCCCACACCCAATTAAGCTGCCACGAAGCAGCCAACGCTTGTTGTGCTGCCGCTTGATCCAAGCCATATAAGAGTGCATCACTGGATTGCTGACCTATATTGTACATCCCCCAAAACATCGCGGGGAAAACCGCCAACCACACCATGATCATGATGCGTTTTAAATCAATGCTATCTCGCACGTGGGTCCTACCCTGATTCACTTTTCCGGGCGTATAAAAAATGGTTTCGACAGCTTCGAAAAGTGGGTAGAGCTTGTGGTACTTCCCACCAGGTTCAAATTTGGGTGTCGCTTTCTCAAAGTAGTGTTTAAGGCTCATGGTAACCCCTCCTTTATTTAAGAGTTGTTACGCACTCACGCAAAAAGCGATCGTTTTTTTAATCCATTTGTTGCCATCCTCCGTACTGAATAATGTTCGTCGATCTTGTGCCAAATAGTTATCCCTCGGCGAACAGACGATTCGACCTCAACAAGGGAATACCCATGGATACACTAGCTATCGATTTAGCACGATTCCAATTTGCCTTCACCGTTTCTTTCCACATCATTTTTCCAGCTTTCACGATAGGCCTTGCGAGCTACCTCGCAGTACTAGAAGGTTTGTATCTCAAAACTGGCAACAAGCACTACATGCAAATCTACAAATACTGGCTCAAAATTTTCGCCATCAGTTTCGGTATGGGTGTCGTCAGTGGCATCGTGTTGAGCTACCAGTTCGGGACGAATTGGAGCGTATTTGCAGATAAGACTGGCCCTATCCTTGGCCCTCTTATGGGCTATGAAGTCTTTACTGCCTTCTTCCTCGAAGCGGGATTCTTAGGTGTCATGTTGTTTGGCATGGATAAAGTGGGTAAGAAGCTCCACTTCGCGGCAACTTGTATTGTTGCATTTGGGACGTTTCTTTCCGCCTTTTGGATACTGTCGGTCAACAGTTGGATGCAAACACCAGCCGGATACAGTATCAACGAGGTTGGGCAATTTATTCCTGAAGATTGGTGGGCTATCGTCTTCAACCCGTCTTTCCCTTATCGCCTCGTTCATATGCTTTTGGCGGCTTACCTCACAACAGCCTTTGTCGTCGCCGGCGTAGCCGCATACCACTTGCTCAAAGCTAAGCATAATCCTTTAGCACGCATTATGTTCTCAATGGCGATGTGGATGGCTGCAATCGTCACGCCAATTCAAATATTCGCGGGGGATATGCACGGGCTGAATACGCTGGAGCATCAACCAGCTAAAGTTGCCGCAATGGAGGGACACTATGAATCACATCAAGGTGCGCCATTGATTCTATTTGGGATTCCCAATGACGAAGAAAAACGCATGGAATATGCGTTAGAAATTCCGAAACTCGGCAGTTTGATTTTGACCCATGATTTAAACGGCGAAGTTAAAGGTTTAGATGCGTTCCCAGAAGAACAACACCCACCCGTCTCCATCGTCTTCTGGTCATTTCGTGTCATGGTCGCACTTGGATTTTTCATGTTAGCGATTGGTTTATGGAGCCTGTGGCTAAGGAAACGCCGCAAACTTTATGAATCTCGAGCGTTGCATCGTATCTGTGTGCTGTTTGCGCCCGCTGGATTTATCGCGGTTTTAGCGGGTTGGATTACAACAGAAGTCGGCCGTCAACCCTATACCGTGTACGGGCTCTTAACCACCGCCAATTCAGCGTCACCTATTGACGCCGCCGCGGTGAGTGTCTCTTTGACGGCGTTCATCGTCGTTTACTTTGTGGTTTTCGGGGCTGGCTTTTTCTATCTACTGCGTTTAATGCGTAAATCACCGACTCGCTATGAGGAAGGGTTAAATAGCCGACTTCCTGATGGTAGCGACACCGATGTCATTACTCATTCTAATCATCTTACCTAGGAGAGAGACTCATGGATTATGCATTAATTTGGTACGCCTTAATTGGGCTCGCGGTCCTCATTTATGTGGTGTTAGATGGGTTTGACCTCGGCATTGGCGTTCTTTTCCTTAACGCTAACGACGATAACGAACGCGACATGATGATGAACAGCATCGCTCCTGTGTGGGATGGCAACGAAACTTGGTTGGTACTTGGCGGTGGCGGGCTTTTTGCCGTATTTCCTCTCGCCTATGCAGTCATTATGCCAGCACTGTACGCCCCACTGATTCTGATGCTGCTTGGATTAATTTTACGAGGCGTCTCTTTTGAATACCGCTTCAGAACCCAACGCGGCAAGTTTCTTTGGGACAGTGCTTTCTTCATTGGTTCACTGACCGCAGCGCTAATGCAAGGCATTATGCTTGGGACACTGCTGCAAGGTATTGAAGTCAGTGGCAGATCTTATGCAGGAGGATGGTTCGATTGGCTGACACCATTTAGTCTGTTCTGTGGTATCGCCCTCGTATGTGCTTATATCTTACTCGGCTCATGCTGGTTGCTAATCAAACTGCCTGAAGAGCTGATGGGACGCTATTACGTTATCGCCAGACGTTGGGGGCTTGCGATGGTCGCCTGTATATTCATCGCCAGCCTTTGGTTACCGCTCAGCCATGAGATCATCTTTGAGCGCTGGTTCTCATTGCCAAACTCGTTGCTTTTTTTGATCATCCCCGTTACCGCCGCGATTATCATTTGGCAACTGTTTAAATCCTTACTCGATCATAAAGCCGTTCGAGCTTATATATTGGGCATTGGTTTATTTCTTGTTTCAGCCATGGGATTTGGTGTGAGTACTTTTCCTTATTTGGTTCCGTTCGCCCTCACTTATCAGGAAGTTGCAGCGCCAGATAAAAGCTTAACTTTCTTGCTGGCAGGTACTGTGGTTTTACTGCCACTGATTATTGCCTACACGGCTTATTCTTACTGGGTTTTCCGCGGCAAAATGAAACAAGGAGAGGGGTATCACTGATGAAGTTAAAACCGATGTTATGGTTCATTGCTATTTGGTTCGCAAGCGTGATGGCCTTGTTTGTCATTAGTGCTCTAATACGAAGTGCCATCATGTAAACCAAACAGCCCTGCTCATCCCGACATAACGGCGGGATGACAATGTGAAGGCGAGATCGTTATAACGCAAAAATCGTTAATAAAGTGTACAAATCAGTGACAGCGTTCTAATACATGCATGTTGGAGGCTTTAGGGTCTATACTCAATCAAGAATAATAAAGCAATGGAGTGGTTTTATGACTTTAAAGCGGTCTTGGGCAATCATGATTTCTCTGGCAAGTCTCACGTTGGCACACAACGCATTCGCCGTGAGTAACCAAATGTCATCTGCCATGAAAAATAAGATGCAATCAATTTGTTATCCAACCAAAGAACTCTCTGGCGGCTGGCAGATGGCTAAAGCAACTCCCGCTGCTGAACGCTCTCTCAGCATGGTGCTTTATCAAATGAATGCGACCGATAAATTAAAAGCCATCAATGAGGTCAGAACTCAAATGGCCGCTGGTACCCATTATGCGTTTGAGTTCGAGCTACAAGACGGTCAAGTATGGAACGCGATGGTCTTTCACAGCGCCAGAGGCGATTACATGATTGAAAGACATGCCAAAAAAGGGGCGCTCTGCCCGAAAGAGACCGAAGAATAATACGAAAAACTGCCTAAAAAGGCGATTGACTGATCGCCTTGCGGATTTATACCGTCCCAACCTTCTCATTCACCTTATCGCAAATGTA
Source organism: Vibrio sp. TAP-3B (assembly GCF_057784735.1). Classification (NCBI taxonomy): domain Bacteria; kingdom Pseudomonadati; phylum Pseudomonadota; class Gammaproteobacteria; order Vibrionales; family Vibrionaceae; genus Vibrio; species Vibrio sp. TAP-3B. Next base: position 482,763 of record NZ_CM173496.1, read on the forward strand.
CTCCCCAATTGGCATGGCCGATGTCGCCGCTGGGGATGGTGCATTGCACACGTGTAGGCTTCTTGCGCTTTCTGCGAATAAGAAGTCATGAACCAAGGTCCCGTCTGATAGCACCGCTTGTGCGCGAACCCCCGCAGGATACGGCTTTAAATCTTCTACTTGGATAGTGGGGCAATATTTATTGACCAACTTGAGGTAGCTTGGCTTCCACCACGAATTTTTAAACTCTTCCAACCCCGTTTTTAAATGCTTCTGTGTCACCTTCCAAAACCCTGGAAAAGTGAGCATTTGAACTGTATCTTGCCAGTTAAAATTGACTTTGCCGTAACCCTCTCGCTTCCAACCTTGTACAGCGTTTGGCCCAGCGGTTACTGAGCCATCAATCATGCGTGTTAAGTGAACGCCTAAGAAAGGTAAGTCCGGATTAGGGATGGGATAAATAAGGTGATTCACCACCTGATCATGCTTGCTGTCTAAGCGGTAGTATTCACCACGATATGGAATGATTTGAAAATCGGTTGGAATACCCATCATCTTAGTCATACGGTCAGCCATCAGACCGCTACAAGTGATCAAAAACTTTGCGCTGATCTGAAGAGTGTGGCCGTCAGAAAGGCAAGTCAGTTCGACTTCTTTCTGTTTTTCTTCCACCGCGATAACCTTGGTTCTCAGGCTGATTTGTCCGCCGAGCTTTTGAAACTCTGTCGCCATTTGTTCGGTCACTAAACGGTAATCAACAATACTGGTGGATTTAACATATATTGCGCCTAACCCCGTAATATTTGGCTCGGCCAACTTCAACTGAGCCTCATCAAACAGTTCTACGTCAATTCCATTGACATGACAGCGTTCATAGAGCGCTTTCATGCGCTCGACTTCTTGCTTATTGGTGGCGACCAGTAACTTGCCACAGTTCTCAACCGGGATATTGTGCTCGGCACAAAACGAGACGGTTCGCTCAACGCCGCGCTTACAAAAGTTGGCTTTTAGGCTGCCCGGCGCGTAATAAACCCCCGCGTGAATTACTCCACTGTTGTGTCCTGTCTGGTGCTGAGCAAAGCCAGATTCTTTCTCCACCAATAAAATAGAACGGTTTGGGTGACGCTGCTGCAACTGCCAAGCAGTGGAAACCCCCACGATACCGCCGCCAACAATAATGTAGTCATAGACTGATTTCATACGACCTCTTATAACACCGATGATTGAGACTGTTGCCATTTGAATGTGCGATCACTGTGAACAAAGATTGCGATAAACACTGCGCAGCTTACCACACGCAGTAATATTGGAATGTCGTGCCACACCAATAATGCCCCTATCGCCAAAAGCACCAGTCGCAGCAGAATGTTCAGCGGCCCTTCTAGGTAGCCTTCAATCGCACCAATGAGCGAGTAAGTACCGATGATGGCGAAAAAGCCAACGGTCAGCACCGAGGTTACATCCCAACTGACCAAGCCAGAGTAGGCAATAAGTAGTGGAACAAGGTACAAACCTTTCGCTATTTTCCATGCCATTAAACCGGTGCGCATTGGTGGTGTTTTGGCGATAGTCGCCGCAGCAAAGGCGGTCAAACACACTGGTGGGGTTACGTTGCTGTCTTGCGATAACCAGAAGATAATGAGGTGCGCAGCCAACAATGCCAAACCTACTGCTTCAATACCTAAGCTTTGCTCTAATAAGGTCTCCATAAAATCAGCAGGCACGAGCGCTAGCATTTCTTTCGCGGTTTCTAATCCCATTGGTGCATTAAGCAGCTCAAGTTTATCTGGCGCAGCAAGCATAAAAATAGCTTTGGCTTGCTCTGGCAGTTGTCCCGAGACCATCAGTTCTAACAGTTGGCTTTCGGCGATCAGCTGGTAAAGCGCAGGAGCCGATAACGTACCCAGCACGATATAAGCCGCCGTCACTGGCAGCCCCATCCCCAACACTAAAGAAGCAAGTGCAATCAGGACGATCATAATAAATAGGTCTCCGCTCGCCCAGCCATCAATCATCAAGGAGAACGTATTGCCGATGCCCGTTGTGCTGATCACGTTGATCACCAAGCCAATCCCCACCAAAAGCACGGCGGTGGTCGCCATGTTTTTCGCCCCTTGAGACAACGCTTCGATGACCGCTTTAGGTCCCATTTTGTGGTCTTTGGAAAACCAAGAGGCCACCACAACAGAAATGATTGAAAGGCCCGCGGCATAAGTGGGTGTAAAACCTTGTACTAACAAAGTCACCAGCACTGCCAAAGGAATCAGGTTGTGCCAACCGCTAACCAGTACTTTAAGCAGCGACTGATCACTGGTGGTAATTTTTTGTACGCCACTGCGTTTTGCTTCGATGCGTACAAAAAAGCCAACCGATAGGAAATAAATCAACGCAGGGACAAATGACACCGCAATGATGTCGACATACGGGATTTGGGTGTAAGACGCCATAATGAAAGCCCCCGCGCCCATCACGGGTGGCATGAGCTGTCCACCTGTCGACGCCGCCGCCTCTACCCCTGCAGCAAAGCGCGAAGGAAAGCCGGCTTTCTGCATAAGCGGAATACTGATCACCCCCGTAGAGACCGTATTGGCTACGCTTGACCCCGACACTGAGCCCATCAACCCCGATCCAATCACAGCGATAAAACCGGGACCGCCAATGACTTTTCCTGCCGCCGCACGCGCAACATTAATGATGTAATCCCCTACGCCGGAGCGCACTAAAAACGCCCCAAACAGAATGAACATGAACACGAATGTCCAACTGATGCGGGAGATAGAGCCGAACATGCCTTCCGATGAGTAGAAGCTGCGGTAGAGCAAGGTTTCCATGCTCAACCCCGGAAAGTGGAAAATGCCCGTTGCCCACTTACCCCACAGTACAACGTAACTCAAACACACCACGATCAGCACCGGAATAAACCAGCCCATGGTGCGTCGAATCAATTCAATAACAATCAAAATTGCCATGATGGCGAAGACCCAATCGCTGGTGACGAACTTAACTCCACGTTCATATAACGCGTCTTCGGCATAAGGAATATAGAGTAAACACGCAACCGCGCCCATGGCAATCAAGACGTCGATGCCAAGCGCAATCTTGCTCTGCTTGAGAGAGAGATGAGCCGGATACCAGAGTGCACAAATCACCGCAAACCCCGCAAAGTGGGTCGCGGAAATCCATAACTCCGGTAACGTCGATAAGGTATTAAACCAAATGTGCAAAGCAGACAGTACTACGCCAAACACCGTGATTGTGGTGGTTACCCACGGAAAATCAGTGCGCGTAGGCAGCTCAAACTTCTGCAATTCCTTTTCTATTGAGTCGCTCATCTCATACTCCAAGCTCTGGCGGCTTTTTCCATCTTAGAAATCGGTGGGGATAAAATGCCCCAAGCCGAAACTCGGGGCGAAGTTGGCGTTATTTCGCCATTAGGTCAGATGGGATTTCGATGCCCATTTCTTTGTAGTAACGCGCCGCACCTGGGTGAAGAGGCACTGGCAAGCCAGCAATCGCTTTCTCAATTGCCATTGCTTTGGTGGCTTTGTGGATACCTTGCAGGAATGGCAGGTTCTCGTAGATCGCTTTAGTTAGCTGGTAAACGTCTTCTTCTGAGATGTCTTCACGAACCGCCAAGAAGTTTGGCTGTGCAATGGTTGTAACAGCTTTATCCAAACCTGGATAGGTGTTCGCAGGGATCTCGTACTTGGTCCATAGGCTGTAGTTGCCGTTGGCTTCTTTGATTTGTTCATCGCTAAACGAAAGGATCGAGATATCGTTACCCAATGCGGCAAAAGCTTGGGTTACCGCACCAACTGGCACACCTGCTGGGGTGTTCATGCCATCGATGGTGCCGTTTTGAAGTGCGCTCGCACTACCACCGTAGCCCATGAATGCAAGGTTGAACTTATCTGGGTCTACCTTCAGACCTTTCATAATCTGGCGGCCAGAGTTCTCGGTCCCAGAGTTCTTTTTACCAATCGAGAATTTTTTACCGTCTAGGCTGTTTAGGTCACTGACTGTGCCTGTTTTCGCGAGGTCAGTACGAACAATGAAGTGCTCAACGTTTTGCCACAGCATAGAGACCGAACGCAGTTGATCTTGGCGACCACTCTTGGCATAAGGACCTTCACCAGACCATGCCCAAGCGCCGTAAAGACCTTGCAGAATGGCGAATTGTGCTTCGTTCTCGTTTAAAAGCTTTACGTTTTCACCAGAGCCCGCAGAGCTGATTGCGGAAAGTGAGAAGTGGTGCTTTGGTGCCAGTTTCACTTTACTCAAGGTTGCAAGTGCAACACCGACTGGGTAGTAAGTACCGCCTGTCGATGCGGTTGAAAGAATGTAACTACGCTCTTCTGCCACAGCGTTCGCAGCAATACCAAAAGACGTCACAGCGACAGCTAACGCTTTAACCAACTTATTCATTTTCATTATTACTCTCCGTGTATAGTCGTTTCACGATCAAGGTTTACATTGCGTCAAACATTTATTAACAACAAATCATCAATAGCAATTCGAGTGCCAAATCATAAGCCATTGTATTTAATAATCTAATTTTGGATGACACATAGAAACAAGCCAAATCCTGCTTATTTGATAAGAAGATACTAAGCAAAAACTTGCTTATTTAATGTATGAGTATTTTCGACTTCAGAGAGCAAAAGGTTAATAGAATGTGATCAAACTAAAATAAATACTCAATCTGCAATGAGCAATTTTTTGCCGATGTTTATTCAGAATCAAAACGGACAAGTGGAAATCGCGGTACTGTAAGATATCAAAAATGACGCCAAGTCAGATGGTGAGTAGCGAGCGCTGTGACTGATATGAACTACGACTTGATGCCCATCAAGTGGACAATCTAATCGGGTGAACGAGCAACCGCTTACCATCAAACAGCAATTATCAAGAAAATTAATGATATGTAACGCTGTAGTGGGTATCATGTTAATATTTGGTGCGTTTAACATAAGACGCTAATCGATAAGTAAACTATTATATAGAATGCATATTGATGGCAGAAAAAGAAGTGTTTGAGTAAGTAAAGGTTAATGTGGGGCTAATATGGATAACCAGTTTTTAGATATAAGAACGCTCAACTTTATCGTTATTTTGTTCTCTTGTATCTATTCTATTAGTCTACTTTGCTACCAATATACGCAGGAAAAAATCGAAGGCTTAAAAACCTTTTCCATCTCACTGCTATTAATTGGTTTGGGACCATTTCTACTCGGGTTTAGAGGAGTAGCTCCAGACTGGCTGACTATCGTTATAGCCAACACCATCATATTGTTCGGCTTCTTGCTTACACTTTACGGCGTAAGTATTTTCCGTCACTTCCCTTTAAAATTAGCTCACTCTGTTGCTTTTTTAACACCAATTTTATGTGGTTTGTTTTACTATTTCACCTTTCATGATCCTTCAATTACAAGCCGCATTATTTACATTAGCGTTTATCTTTGCATCGTCACCTTGTGCAGTGGGATTGCGATGCTAAAAGGGGACAAACAAGATCTAAAGTTACCAGTCAAAGCCATGGCTTACTCATTCTTTTTTTTCGGTATTTTTATGGGCTTCAGAGCGATTTGGAGTACTTTCTCGGCGGAAGAACCAAGCTTTATGACTGCAGGTCTAATCCATCAACTGACTTTCTTATTTAGCATCTGTCTTATTGTGACCTTAAGCTTTAGCATGCTATGGCTGATCAATGGGCGCTTGGTGCAGTCGATTAACGACCTATCGCATTTAGACGCGCTCACAGGACTGCATAACCGTCGAGCAATGGAAAAAATCGTCCCAAAACTTGTTCATCAGGCGCACAAACAGAAGCAAGCGATAAGCATCATTATGACCGATGTCGACCAATTTAAAGTGATTAATGATCGCTATGGGCATACGGTTGGAGATTCGGTGATGGCAACGATCGCCAATATCTTCAAACAACACCTTCCAGAATCGGCGTGTACGTTACGATTTGGGGGGGATGAGTTCATGATTATTGTGCTTGAAAAAGCACAGCGAGCCAAAATTCTTGCCGAGCAGATTCGCCTCGCGGTCGAAAGTGAAGCCTCGCTGCAATCATTCGAAGATAAGATAACCATGAGTTTTGGTGTCAGTGAGTTGTCTGAAAGCAAAGCCCTGCAAGCCGTACTTGCTGAAGCTGATGAAGCCCTATACTGCTCTAAATATACGGGCAGAAATCAAGTCACCTTATTTGGTACAGACGAATCGGTAAGCTATAAGTTTGTACCTGTGTCATCAAAAAGTGCCTAGCTGCACTCAACGCCGCTTTAAGTATAATCAGACCGATTTAAACCAAACTTTTGCATCTTTTGATTTAAGGTTCGACGAGGCAAATCAAGCTCTTGCATTACCTCACTGATCCGCCCATGGTGCCTCACCAATGAGCTATGCAAGATCTTACGCTCAAAGTTGTGCAATTGAATCACTAATGGGACGCCCGCCTGAGTCTCTTCCGTGGTAGTAGAAGGACGGCTAGAGAGGATTTCCATCACTGATACGGTGTCATCCAATGCAAAGCGCATCGCTACATTTCGCAGTTCACGCACGTTGCCCGGCCACGCATAGGACAAAATCGCATTTCTATCTGCTTCACTGGGCACTCGGCTCGCTGGGTTCGTTTGTTGTGCAAAATGATCAAAAAGAATTAATGCATCGTCTTCTCTTTCTCGCAGTGGTGGTAAGTAAATCTGTGCAACATTGAGGCGATAATACAAATCTTGGCGGAATGCTTCATGTTCATGCAGATCTTCTTTTGCCGCGGCGATCACTCGCAAATCAACCGTAATCTGTTGATTGCCCCCCACTCGCTCTACCGTATGCTCTTGAAGAGAACGCAGTACCTTAACTTGCATCGACAACGGCATGCTCTCTATCTCGTCAAAAAACAGGGTGCCTTTATCGGCGTATTCCAACTTACCAATGCGCCGCTTAATGGCGCCAGTAAACGCTCCGGCTTCATGACCAAATAATTCACTTTCAAATAGATTGTCAGGGATCGCGCCACAATTAATCGGCACAAAATGACGTGGTTTTCTCCGGCTTTCATTATGTAAACTGGTGGCCACCAGTTCTTTACCCACCCCCGTTTCGCCATAAATAATCACATTGGTATCCATTTTCGCAAGCTTAACCACTTGCTCTCGTAGCTGCTGCATGACTCGACTTTGGCCAATCAATACTCTCTCCAAACCACTCACACTGGCTAAATACTCTTGACGATGTAGGGTTGAAGTTTGAGCACGATAGCTCTCTACCGCATCCATCACCCGTTGAGATAATCGCTCCGGCTGAAAAGGTTTTTCAATAAAATCAAACGCGCCTTTTTGTAGCGCTCGGACCGCCATATCGACATCCCCATGGCCGGTGATAAGTATCACCGGTGTTTGAATATGGTTCGCTATCAAGCTTTCTAGTATTGAGATTCCGTCAGTGTCGGGCAAACGCACATCACTGATGATGGCATCAAACTCTTTGCGAAAAATGGCAGATTGACCCTCTTCTCCTGAACTAAAATCTGTCACGTCAAACCCCGCCAATTGCAGCCATTGGCTAACGGCTTGACGAACAATGTCATCATCTTCGATTAGCGCGATATGGGGGGTGTCATTAAAAGCCATGAATTTACTACCTGAACCGTGGTATGAGTGTTCACTAACGTTAGCAAAAACCATGCTAGAGAAAAGGAGCTAGATCTCACTTCTCACTTACAAATCTTTAACATCCAACCAGTTAAGCGCACTCTTCTCATATTCTCGATGAGTTACGCCCCCAAAAAGCGGAGTCGGTATGCAGCGTAATACAAATAGGAAAACGTGGCTAACAGCCGTGTGCGTTAGTGCGCTGGTGCTATTTTGTTACGGGGTAAGTCGAGAGGTCGCTCACCAATGGTTGAGTGTACAAACTCAACAAGAAGCACAACAAAAGCTCCTCGACTATATCGGTGAAGTGCGCCGTGCATTAAAACGTTTCTACCACCTCCCTTACCTTGTGACCAACAACCCAGAAACCATTGCGTTGGTTAAAGGTCATTTGAACGACTACGAACCGCTCCAAGCACAGTTGACCCAACTTGATAAAGCCGCCAATACAGAGGGCTGGTTAATTCTTTCCACATCCGGCGAGGTCTTGGTATCAAGTTTAATCGACAGGCGCTTCAGTCGTTCTGACCGCCTTGCCATTGTTGAGCAAATTCAACGTCAGGGGGAAGGTGTATCGCTGGTGAATAAAACCAAAGGTTCTAGCCCACTTTACTATTTGTCTGCACCGATTTTTGATGGGCTTGAAATTGCCGGCATTGTTGTCGTTCAAATAAACTTGAGCTTGCTGACTGAACAGACCATCACCAGCACCGACATCATCACGTTACAAAACCGCCACCAACGCTTTTTTCTTTCTAGCAGCGCAAGCTTCAACGCCGACTGGTTTAATGAATCAAGTAACCATGTAAAAGTGGACACTCAAAGGTTTTATGATAATACGGAGATTCATTTCTGGACCCTTGACCAACAACGTTATTTCGCTCACACGGTGACACTGGACGATTTAAACTGGTTTGTGAGTTACCTTATTCCCACCAAGCCTGTCCAACAAACCATAAATATTATTGGATGGAGTATCGCGGCCCTGCTTTTACTCATCATTCTACTGGTCATTATCGGCTTACAACGCCGCCAAAAGCATCTCAACCAGCAACGTATTCAAGCCCTACTGCAAGAGTCACAACGCCGACTTAAACAGATGATCGACAAAACTCACGTTGGGTTACTGTTGATTGATGAACAGGGGCTGCTGTTCGATCTCAACCCAATGGCAAAACGGCTTTTTTGTTTACCCGAGAGCGTGAATCACCACACTTTCGCATGGGAGTTGTTTGATGCAGGTAACTCAAATTCAACCACACTTACTTTGCTTAAAGATCTGCCCAAACATAAAGAGCTTGCTGAAATTAGCACGGCAGAAACCATGGCGAGACGCAGCGATGGCAGCGTATTTCCTGTTTTATTTTCACTCACTAGCTTCCCATGGCATGAAAAACAGTATTTCCTAGCCACCGTCATTGATATCAGTAAACGTAAAAAGGCTGAGTATTCATTACAACTGATTAACCAAGAGTTAGCCCAACGGGTAGAAGAGCGTACCCAAGCATTAAGACAGACTCAAAAGCAGTTGATTGAATCAAGTAAAATGGCAGCATTGGGCAGAATGTCGAGTGCAATAACCCACGAACTGAATCAACCTTTAACAGGCTTACGTACTCTACTTACCACCAATGAGTTACTGGCGGAACGTGGACAAACCGACATGATGAAAGCAAATAACAAGCTAGTTCAAAAGTTGATTGATCGTATGGCAAGCATGACGAGCCAGCTTAAAACCTTTGCCTACAACAAACCGGAAACACTGCACGGATTATCGCTGACCAACGCTTTGGAAGAAACGTTGCGAATCTATCAATCTCAATTAACGGATGTGGATGTTAGAGTACGCATTCCAGATCAATTACCCAACATCATTGGTGAAGAACAAAGATTGCTTCAAGTGTTAGGAAACCTAATTTCTAACGCACTGGATGCAATGAAAAAAACCGAAAATCCACAACTTACCTTCATCGTAAATCCGACCGAACATCAGGTCGAGCTGATCGTTAGCGATAATGGCAGCGGCGTACCAGAAGCGTTGTTGGAGTCCATATTCGAGCCCTTCCAAACCTCAAAGAAAATCGGTGAAGGGCTCGGACTTGGTTTAGCCATCACCGCCAACAATATACGTGATATGGGCGGTAGTATCTCGGCGCATAAAAATAACCCTGATGGTCTCTCATTCAAACTCATCTTCACTTCTGATAAAAAATCCTATCAATAGTCATATCTTCTTAATGAAATACCTTCATAAGATAATTGATAAGGCAGTCCAAACAATGAGACAATTTACATATATTGCATATGTAAACCTGCGTATTCCGCCTAATACAAATAAAAATGCAATGGTAAAAAGGCTCTATTCAGTTGCTTCGGCAACAAAAAATATAAAATAACAATGGAAACGTTATGAAAAAAATCGCTTTTGCAGTGGCCAATCTACTAACCGTACTTTCAACCCCATCAATTGCAGCACCCTACGTCGCTGATGCTCGTAGCCATGCTATGGGCAATACTGGCGTGGTGTCGGCAGACTACCTGACCGCACCACTTCACAACCCAGCCCTTGGTGCGCTGTACCGTGAGGAAGATGATGTCGGGCTCCTTTTGCCGTCCTTTGGTGTGAACGCCAATGATAAAGACGAGGCGCTTACCACAGTCGAAGACGCCCAAGACCTTTATGATCGCTTCAACGGCATGCCTAATGCCACCGATGAGGCGGAAATGTCCCGTTTACTGGATGAACTCAATGGCAGCGCCCCCGTAGCCATCAATGGCGGTTTGGGGTTAGCCATCGCCATTCCAACTCGCCATGTATCGGTAAACGTCTTCGGCACGGGTTATGTGGAAGTGATTGCTGCACCGGACATTGCTGATTCAGGAACAGTAGAACAACGCTACCTAAATTCAAACGTTGAACTGGTTGCATTTGGTTCGGCTGAGTATGGCATTTCATTTGCGCGTAACGTTGAGCTAGGTGGTCAAAACTTTGCTTTTGGTCTTTCTCCTAAGTACCAACAACTTATGACCTATTCTCAGCGTACGTCTCTTGATGATTTTGATATCGATGATTACGACCAAAGTGAAGTATCGAAGAGTGCTTTCAATATGGATTTGGGCATGGCTTGGCACAAAAATGCCTTCCGTGCAGGCTTAACTATTAAAGACGTATTTAAACAAGAGATCGATACAGAACTTGGCGGATACACATACGAACTCTCCCCGCAAGCCACTGTCGGTTTTGGTTATGTCGGTGACTATATTTCATTCAGTCTTGATGCTGACCTAACGAAACAAAAACGCTTCAAGGCATTGGCGGATGATACTCAATTTGTCCGAGTTGGTATCGAGGGCAATGCTTGGGGGTGGGCTCAGCTCCGTGCAGGCTATGAAATGGATCTAGAAGATACTCTCGATAACTCAATTACAGCGGGCATCGGTATCAGCCCATTTGATGTTATCAGCCTAGACATCGCTGGTTCTTACGCTGGCGAAAACCAACTAGGCGCAGCGGCAAACCTCGCGTTTACTTTCTAAAGACCTTATCCAGTCCTGTTTTTTGCAGGGCTGGATATTTTTCTGCCCTGCTTAAAGCCACACCAGTTACATTGCCTATTTCCACCGTTTCAGAAAAATACGATCTCGCTACAAGCATCAAGTTCTCACCTACACTATTCTCACACTAGCAAATCCAACATAACGACAAAGAGTGAGAAACATGATTAAGTTTCCCGATAACTTCCTTTGGGGTGGTGCTATTGCTGCCAACCAAGTAGAAGGGTCATACAACCTTGGGGGTAAAGGCCTATCGACATCCGACATGCTGCCAAACGGTATTCTGAGCCCTCATCAAACTCGTGGAGAACGCACCCCGGGCATTAAAGATCTTGCGATTGATTTCTATCATCGTTATCCAGAAGACATCGCGTTATTTAAAGAGATGGGGTTTACCTGTTTGCGTCTTTCTATCGCTTGGACAAGAATTTTTCCAAACGGTGATGAACTGGAGCCCAACGAAGAAGGGCTCGCCTTTTACGACAAGATCTTTGATGAGCTTACCAAACACAACATGCAACCGTTTGTGACACTGTCTCATTACGAAATGCCTTATGCATTGGTAGAAAACTACGGCGGTTGGGGCGATCGACGTGTGATCGAGTGCTTTGAGCGTTATGCGCAAACGGTTCTAGAGCGCTACAAACACAAAGTAAAACTGTGGCTAACGTTTAACGAAATCAACATGTCACTGCACGCACCCTTTACCGGCGTGGGATTACAAGAAGATGCCAGTGAACAAGAGATTTACCAAGCAATTCACCACCAACTCGTCGCCAACGCAAAAGCGGTAAAATTGTGCCAACAAATCGTACCAAACGGAAAAGTGGGCAACATGCTACTTGGTGCCATTAACTACCCATACACCTGTAAGCCAGATGACGTACTCGCGGCGATGCACGAAAACAACAAATGGCTTTTCTTTGGTGATGTGCAAACTCGCGGACAATACCCTGGTTATATGAAGCGTTACTTCCGCGAGAACGGCATTGAGATCCACATGGAAAAAGGTGATTTAGAAGAGATCGCTTCGGCCAGTGTCGATTTTATTTCCTTCAGTTATTACGCCAGTGGCTGTGCAAGCGCCGATCCGCAACAAAAAGAAGTGGGCAACATCATCGCTAGCGTACCCAATCCCTACCTTGAGAAGAGCCAGTGGGGTTGGTTGATTGATCCTAAAGGTCTGCGCGTTTTATTAAACTTTCTACACGATCGTTACCAAAAGCCATTATTTATTGTCGAGAATGGCTTAGGCGCTCGTGATGAATTCGATGAAAACGGGGAAATCCAAGACGATTATCGAATCTCATACCTCAATGATCATTTGGTTCAAGCGCACGAGGCGATACTTGATGGCGTGGAATTGATGGGCTTTACCAGCTGGGGCCCCATTGACTTGGTCGCTAACTCAACGGCAGAAATGAGTAAACGCTACGGTTATATTTATGTCGATCGTCATGATGATGGGCAAGGAACGCTAGAGCGTAAGCGCAAGAAGAGCTTCTACTGGTATCAAGATGTCATCCGTACTGCTGGTGGTTCCCTAAAAAGCTAGGCTACATCGAACGCACTTAAACGATCACTAAAAAAGCCCTGCGCACGCAAGGCTTTTTTCTTTCCGAGTAACTTTAGCGCGTAGCTATACCGCGATCTCTCCACCGTCTTCACGGCGAATGACTACCGTTGAAGCTCGTGGGCGCACGATTATACCTGCTGGCGTTTCTTCTGCGGCGTCTTCGCTATATGGCCAGTTACCTGGGTGCTGAATATTCACAAACAATGATTTGTAATCAGGGCTGATAGTAAAGCCTGTGACCTCACAACCATTTGGTCCGACAAAGAAACGTTTAAGCTCAGCTTGGTTATCCACACCAATCACTGCTTGGTCACCATTCTCATCTGTTAGCTTAGAGGGAACAACGGCCAACATTTGATCATTAGTGTAAGACGTGACTTCATCTGCGCCGTTATCGGTCTGAATCCACAAAATGCCACGACCATCAAACGCTAATCCGTCAGGACTCGCAAACTGGTTAAGCGCCGTTAAGCCAGAACGGTTCGTCTTTGCATCACCATTTTCTGGCGAGCCAAAGACAAAGATATCCCAACTAAAGTCGGTTGCCGCCTTCCCTTCATCCCAGCGAATAACATGACCAAACTTGTTGTTCAAACGAGGGTTTGCTGAGTTGGTTGAATCCGTACGACGTGTGTTATTCGTCAGTGTGAGATAAACTGAACCCGTAAACGGATCAACGGTACACCACTCAGGACGATCCATTGGCGTTGCGCCCACTAAGTCGGCAGCGCCCGCTGTATTGATAATAATTTCAGCTAATGAGTTAAAGTGGTCCGCCAATGTACCACCAGACGTCGTGGCACTATCAAGCGTTAATGGTAACCAAGTGCCGGTGCTGTCTTCATTAAAACGAGCAACGTACAACGTGCCTTCATCCATGTACTTATCGCCTGTCGCTAGGCGGTTTTCCGAGTTTGCATCTGCAGGATCCCAAGCTGCCGCAGATTCAAACTTGTATAAATACTCGAAGCGAGAGTCATGACCTGAGTAAAACACCACTGGCTTCCCTTCTTCCAACTGACCGAAAGTACAGCCTTCGTGGCGGAAACGACCAAGCGCGGTACGCTTCTTCGCGCGCGAGTTTTGCGTGTATGGGTCAATTTCTACAATATAGCCATGACCATTTGCTTCATTACGGTAATCATCCATTGCACTTGCGCCTGTTGGAGCCACATTAAAGCGAGAGAACTCATCGAGACGTTCTTCTGCATTTCCTGCAAGCGTTTCCCACAAGTAGCGCGTACTTTGGTCATCGACACCAATGCGATCTTGCTCTTTGGTACGAGCCCCGGCGTTAACAAAGTAGCCCGGCCAATTTTCTTCACAGGTCAGATAAGTTCCCCACGGCGTATGGCCATTCCCACAATTGTTCAATGTACCGCGTGTTTGGCTGCCATCTGGTGAAAAACGAGTGACAGTGAGTGCGGTATGCGCGACCGGACCAGACAAGTCCATCACGGTCGTGCCCGTGTAACGACGGTTCAATGGGTCACTGTCCACCAGCGTCCACAGGTTATCCGCTAGTTGGATCCGCACGACTGAAATACCATGAGCGTTAATCTCTTTACGTACCTCATCGACGACTGTGCGCACGCCATTTTCCACTGTTGGGCCATTTGGATGCAGCGCCGAAGTATCAATGTACTCGTGGTTGATACATAACAAACCATCTGTCGCACTATCGTTTAATGGAAAAAAGTGCATACCGTCATGGTGCATGCCTAGGGCGTTTAGCTGATCAATACTGGTGTTGGTCCCATCGTTTTTCCATGCGTTGCCTTGCGCGTTCAGTGGTGTCCCCCAAGGAACTAATACTTGTGCGGTATAACCTTGCGGAACAGAAACGGCGTCAGTCAATGAGCCTGGGATCGCGTCGAAGTTAAGAACCGCTTTAGATACACCCGAACCATTACTTACTGCACGACCTGAGTTTGACGAGTTACAACCAGCCAACCCGAAAGCACCAAATGCCGTCATAGCACTGATACCTACCCCACCTTTGAGAATACTGCGGCGAGATAAACTCGCTTCTAATACGTATTCAAACGGTTTGTTGTTGCTCGGGTTATAACGCGTTGCGTCAAAGGTTTCCTTGCTCATTTTACTTTCCCAATCTTGAAGTTAATTATTAAATATGTGGTTTATGAACAGTTGAACAACAAGAAGTGTGGAGACGAAAGGTGACAAAAATGCTTAAAAATGATGAACATTGTGTGTCAATCACCTTATATATTTAAGGCGTACTCAAAAAACTCTGTGACAAAACGTTTGATTACATAATAGCCAACTGTATCGCTCTATTCTGATTTTACTTGGGCTAAAGTGTGATAGAAGGTATAAGGTGTACGAAATCAAATCATCTACGAGAGATAATCATGAAATTAGACAAAATCGGTAACAAGAGCCGTCGTATCCGTAAAAAGCTGTTCTTAGGTGAATTCGCAATCCTAGGTTTCGAAATCAGCTGTGAAACAGACATTAAAGACTTCGACCGTTACGATACATTCGTTGATGACTTTATCGATTACATTGACGGTCTTGGCCTATGCTTCGGCGGCGGTGGTCTTGAACTGTTTGAAGGCTTCCTATGCTCAACTGATCGCTACGGCAGCGCAACTGAAGAGCAAAAAGCACAAGTTATCAATTGGTTAGAAGCTCGACCAGAAGTGAAAAGCGCAAAAGCGGGCGATTTGGTTGACGCAAACTACCTGTAATAGCAGTATCATGCTAATGATTGAAAAGGCTGGTCTTCGGACTGGCTTTTTTTATTGGTGGGTTTTGAACAACTTTAAGGATAAATAACAGTTTGAACAACTTTAAGGATAAATAACAGATGGACAAGAGTGGTGTTTTTGAGCTGGCGATTAATGGAATATATATTCCATTGCCAGCTCTGTGCTTTTAAGCGTGGTTAACTATGATTTTTTAGCTGATGCGTCTTTTGTGTCTTTCCAGTATTGGATACGAACACGATGCAACTGAGCTCTTCTAGTCTTTTTCATAGTAAAGTCCCTCATTTTATATAAGTAACGCTCATCTTGGAGCTTATTGTCTAAGGTTGTTTTCCCCTGTAATCTATAAGGGAATTGATTGTTTAACCGTGATTATTTTCACAATATAATGATAAATATCGTTTCATTGCATTCAATTTTTGATCATAAAACCGGATATTATCTTCCTGACACGGTTAACTTACTCACCAGATATGACAGAAAAATGGCAATCAAGTTCCATTGCCTATTTGTCATCGAATCTTAATAAGGATTAACGAGGTGGAATCTAAAGTCTTACCACATTTAACAGACATGTCGCAAGATTTTTTTTCTTGTTAAGACGACTATCTATACGCTATACGAAATAAAATCTTCTCTACGACGGTAGAACCAAACCGAACATCGAAAATATTGTGATCTCACTCAAGAGGCAATATTCTGAGAAAAGTACGAAACTTAATACATCCACCCGCGACTTTGTGCGATATCTCTTACTCAAAATGTAAGCCAATCGAGTGTCTCTCACTGAGAGCAAGACCTAAAAAAATCATAACCATATGAATAAAAACAACTATTCAACGTTGATAAAAAGAAAAATTAAAAATAATCATCAAAATACAATTGAGTCAAATCAACAAAACATCAATACTGAATTTGTCGACAGGATGTTGGCGGGAACAGGGAAAAGCCTAATGGACTAGGTATCTTCAGGAAGAAGATTTGGTAGCTTAGGATGAGTTATCAGCAAGGATGTAATTAAGCTCTAGGATAGAGTTCGCCCATCAGGATGATAGGTAAGCAGGGACACCGCTAGGAAGGCGATGAACAAGGAACTCGGTTAAAGGACTTAACCATAATCAAGGATTGATGCAGGGAGCACCTTTAGTAGCCGGATTGCTGCGAAAGAGAATAAACCCCGTCTGGGCAGCCAGGCGGGGTTTTATTTTTTACTTTGGACACAATTCTTTTTATTCATCAATCTTGGGCGCTTAGATGCTGTGCTATCATTTATGATCTCAACTGCCTAAGTGCTAACGTCTTATGCTTAATCCCGTTTGGTTACATACATTTAAAACACTGATCGAAGTCGGCCATTTCACACAGACGGCAGAAAAACTCTTTATGACCCAGCCGGGCGTCAGCCAGCACATAAAAAAGTTAGAGCAAAGTTGTCAGCACCCGCTTATAAAACGTGAAAATAAAAGTTTTGAACTCACCGAGCAAGGGCGTATCGTCTATGCTTACGCGCTAGAATTAGAAGAACGAGAAAAGAATCTTCTCCAAGAACTGAGTTTTGATGACCCCTTTACTGGCCATTGCAAATTGGCGTGTTCAGGGGCGCTGGCGTTGATGCTATACAGCCCCCTTTTAGAAAAGCAAAAACAGCACCGAGGGTTGTCACTGCACTTAGAAGCCGCGCCAAACCAATCCATTCTCAATGCGATTGCGCAAGGACGTATTGATATTGGCATCGTTACAGACATACCAAACAAGAGCTTGTTTTATAGTGAAAAAATAGGACAAGAGACGCTGTGCTTAGTGCTGCCTCAAAACGATAGAGAGCAACCTATAACGCCAGAACGATTAAAAAGCCGCGGGGTAATCGGACACCCAGATGCTGAACACTACATGACGCTTTTTTTTGACCAATGTGCCGAGCCACAACTGCAAGAAATCAAGATGAGCGATATACCTCTGACTGGCTACGTAAATCAATTAAGCCAGATATTGCTCCCCGTGAGTAAAGGCCTCGGTTTTACGGTGCTGCCTCAGAGTGCGGTTGACAACTTTCCCCAACGAGAGGCGCTGCATGTGGTAGAGCTTAAACAATCCGTGACAGAAGAGTTATTTTTAGTCCGAAAGCGCAGCCGTACTTTGCCCCGCCGCTATCAAACCATCAAAGAAGTATTATTGAACGTGATCACACAAGACAAACACGCCTAGCTATCATCTAAGTCACTGCATCAAGGTTGTCTGTAGTCACTCTGCCTCGCTTTCAGAATGTTCAATGACTCAATATGCCGAACCTAGGACGTTTTCACCCATTTAAATTAAAAAAGTAATCCGCTATTTTTAGGTAGTGTGAGACAGAAATCGGGGGTAATGGCTCACTCCCATAAGAAGTATCGGAGCCTCACCCAGAGGTCCTTTCTACACAAGCGCAACCGTCATGGATTTTTATCTCTCCTTTATCTACCGACTCTGACGATCTCCGCCTATCCGGCGCAATCAATCGACAAACTTTTTTTGTCGTAACGACGAGTTTTTTTCGTTTTCATCTCATAAGAAAAAAACCTAAGGTGCGCACCTCTGGCGAAGTGGTTGTCCAACCACACTTCTAATTCGTTGAAGTAAGTAGGTAATATCACATAAAAATCACTCACCTACTGTATTCTATACTCTATACTTGTACTTTAATTTGGTACTCACTGACTAAGGAATTTCCATGCGCATTGCTATTCTCTCTCGTAATGAGAATTTATATTCAACCATGCGTCTCAAGCAGGCGGGTGAAGAACGAGGACATCAAGTCGATGTCATCGACACTCTGCACTGTTACATGGACATTACGAGTAACAACCCTAAGATCCGCTACAAGGGTAAAGAGTTACCACAATACGACGCAGTGATTCCTCGTATTGGCGCGTCCATTACTTTCTACGGTGCCGCGGTTGTGCGCCAGTTTGAAATGATGGGCACGTTTTGCGTCAATGAATCTGTCGCGATCAGTCGCTCTCGTGATAAATTGCGCTCACTGCAGTTGTTGTCACGTAAAGGCGTTGGACTACCTCGCACGGGCTTTGCTCGTCATCCTGATAACATCCAAGACGTGATCAAAAACGTTGGTGGAGCTCCGCTGGTTATTAAGTTGCTAGAAGGCACCCAAGGCATCGGTGTGGTGCTTGCAGAAACGAACAAAGCCGCAGAAAGCGTTATTGAGGCATTTATGGGCTTAAAAGCCAACATCATGGTGCAAGAGTTTATCGAAGAAGCCAAAGGCGCTGATATTCGCTGTTTCGTGGTTGGTAGTAAAGTCATCGCAGCAATGAAACGTCAAGCAAGAGAAGGCGAGTTTCGCTCTAACCTTCATCGCGGCGGCTCTGCACAATTAGTGAGACTCAGCAAAGATGAGCGCGCAACGGCGGTTAATGCAGCAAAAGTCATGGGGTTAAACCTGTGTGGTGTCGACATCCTACAATCTAAAAACGGCCCCGTGGTAATGGAAGTGAATTCATCACCAGGCCTTGAAGGCATTGAAATAGCAACAAAAAGAGATGTCGCTGGAATGATTTTCGACTTTATCGAGAAGAACGCGAAACCAAATGCAAACCGTACCCGTGGTAAAGGTTAATAATTAGTGATGGCTACTTCTATAGGTTCTCTTATCACTCGTCGCTAGGATGACACTATGAATCTGAAAATGATCATTGGGAACGCCGAGGCTATTTGCTTGCCAGAGTTAGGGATTACTCATCTAGAAGCGCGTATTGATACTGGTGCACAAACATCTTCTCTGCACGTAGATAACTTGGAGTGCTTTGAGAAAGACGGTCAATCATATGTAGAGTTTGATCTACACCCAGACGTTTATCATTTAGAGCAAGTCGTTCGCTGCACTGCAAAATTAAAAGCAAACCGTAAGGTGAAGTCTTCAAATGGTACTTTTGAGCACCGCTGTGTGATCACAACAACACTGCGCATGGGCACTCAAGAATGGCCCATTGATATTACCCTAACTAACCGCGAAAAAATGACTTACATGATGTTGTTAGGTCGTCAGGCTATGGCGGACAAAGTGTTGGTTGACCCAAGTCAGTCTCACTTATTGGCTTCCTAAGCTTCATAACCTCAGATGAGCGAACTTCATGTGCGCTCATCTGGCTTTCTCATTACTTTATTTATTCACTTCTGCGCCGCTTTCTTTTTTGTTCCTCAGTGAACTTATTAGTCCCTTGAGTTTTATCTTTATCACTCGCCAATGCGTAATAGGTCTTATAGGTGCCGTATCAAGAAGGTGCTGATAAGCCGCTTCGTCTAATTTCACTTCTCCCCCATGTGCAGCCAACAAGCAAATGGGGCTCATTTCAAAAACTCGCTTGATTGAGTTGCGATATTGGTTGGGATGGAAAATCGGAAATGGGGCAATTAAGTGTTTTTTCACTTGCACCACTAAATCGGCGATATACAACACATCTTGCTCGGGATGATAAATCGATAAATCTCTATCGGTGTGTCCCGGCGTTTCCAGCACTAACCAATCGTTGAAACCGGGGATCGGCTCTCCATCCATCAACTCAACATCAGGCTGGAGTTTACGTGAATACCACAAGTTACGAGTCGGTTTTCGCATCCTATTCGCCATCCAACGTGCCAACATCAAATCGGTCAGATGCATTAACCAACCATCAATACCACAGTACCAATGTTCGTCTCTTTTCGCTGCCAACACTTTACAGCCTGTTAGATCACGTAACTTATGTGCCGCTCCTGCATGATCAGGATGCATATGAGTGACCACGACCATTTTGAGGTCAGTAAAAGGGCGATTAAGCTGATGCTCGATAAAGTCTTTGAGGTGGGGGATGTCCGCTCGACTCGCGCCATCAAGCAACATCAATTTATCTGGATACTCAGCGAGATACATGGTTTGTATGTATCCCTGAAGTCGGTGCAGCTGCAAAATATTCCCTTTTCTAAAATGCTGTTGTCAATGACCACTCCCTTACTGGCCAGACCAACTATAACAGTAGAATGGACACAGTGTTAAATAAATGTGTACACCGCACCTCAATAACTATTCTTAGTCGAAACCACAAATCTTAATCATTAGACTCGTGTAATATTTTAGCGGTTAATGCGCGCACACGGAGTCCGTGTCAGGGCATGAGGTTTACACCTCATTATTTGCTTTTTTGTACTTTTCCTCCTATTTAATTAAGGACTTAAGTACATTTTTGTGAGAATCGAGTTGGAAAAAGCAACCAAATTAGACCGCATTCGCGCGGACTACAACGTTCACTACTGGAGTCAAGGCTTCTACGGAATTGATGACCAAGGCGAGGTGTATGTTTCTCCTCGTAGTGATCGTTCACACCAAATCCCGTTCAGTGCCATTGTTAATGAGCTAGAAGCGAAACAGTTAAACCTGCCAGTGTTAGTTCGCTTTCCGCAGATCGTGCATCAACGTGTGCATGGAATTTGCCAAGCGTTCAATCAAGCCATTGAAGAATACCAATATCCAAACCAGTACCTGTTGGTGTACCCAATTAAAGTCAACCAACAGCGTGAAGTGGTGGATGAAATACTCGCAAGCCAAGGGCAGCTAGAAACCAAACAACTTGGTCTTGAAGCGGGCAGTAAACCAGAGTTATTGGCCGTCTTAGCGCTGGCTCAACAAGGCAGTTCTGTCATTGTATGCAACGGTTATAAAGACCGTGAATATGTTCGTCTCGCCCTAATTGGTGAAAAGCTAGGCCATACCGTGTTTATCGTACTAGAAAAGCTCACTGAACTTGATCTGGTATTGGAAGAGGCAAAAAGCTTAGGTGTCACTCCACGTCTTGGTTTGCGTATTCGCCTCGCCTCTCAAGGCTCTGGAAAATGGCAAGCAAGTGGCGGTGAGAAGTCGAAATTTGGTTTGTCAGCATCGCAAGTGTTAAGCGTGATTGAACGCCTAAAACATGAAGGCAACTTAGACTCGATGCAATTGGTGCACTTTCACCTCGGTTCACAGATGGCAAACATCCGTGACGTTCGCAATGGTGTCAACGAATCGGCGCGTTTCTACTGTGAACTTCGGGCTCTGGGCGCAAGCATCGACTACTTCGATGTAGGGGGCGGTTTAGCGGTGGACTACGATGGTACTCGCAGCCAATCTTCGAATTCAATGAATTACGGCCTTGTTGAATACGCACACAATATCGTTAACACGGTAGGCGACGTGTGTCAGCAATACGAACAACCAATGCCTGTGATTATTTCTGAGTCCGGCCGTTCTTTGACAGCCCATCACGCAGTGTTAATTTCTAACGTGATTGGTATTGAAACGTACCAGCCAGAAGAAGTGCATGCGCTCGCTGAAGATTCTCCACTGTTGCTACAAAACATGTGGCGGAATTGGGAGAACTTGCAAAATGGTACCGATGCTCGTGCGTTAATTGAAATCTACAACGACACTCAAAGTGATTTGGCAGAGGTACACTCACAGTTTGCAACTGGCGTACTTAACTTAGTGCAACGTGCGTGGGCAGAACAGCTGTCACTGCGTATTTACTTCGATCTAAGCCGCAAGATGAGCACCAAAAATCGTTTCCATCGCCCTATTCTGGACGAATTGAGCGAACGTCTGGCCGACAAGTTCTTTGTAAACTTCTCTCTCTTCCAGTCGCTGCCAGATGCTTGGGGGATTGACCAAGTATTTCCGGTTCTACCACTTTCTGGGCTTGGTGATACAGAAGAGCGTCGTGCGGTGATGTTGGACATCACATGTGACTCAGACGGTGCGATCGACCATTACGTTGATGGTCAAGGCATTGAGAGCACGCTACCTGTCCCGGCTTGGAGCAAAGACAAGCCATACCTAATGGGCTTTTTCCTCGTAGGCGCCTATCAAGAGATCCTAGGCGACATGCACAATCTATTTGGTGATACCCACAGTGCTGTGGTCAATGTGGACGAAGACGGTCAATTTGAGATCAGCTACATCAATGAAGGGGATAGTGTCGAAGACATGATGCGCTACGTTCATATCGACGTGGACGCGATTCGTGATAATTACAAAGAGTTGGTTCTTGAACGAGTGGAAGCCAGCGAACAAGCGCAAATCCTAGCAGAATTAGAACAAGGCCTAGCCGGTTACACCTATTTAGAGGGCTTCTGATATGAATGATCTGTTTACTAAAACCGATTCTTCACTTTACTCCAACTCAATGTCGTTTTTACGTCTACCGTACATCAAGAATCCTGTATTGGCAGACGCAGACGTTGTGGTGCTCGGTGTTCCTCTGGATATGGCAACATCCGGTCGTCCAGGCGCGCGTATGGGTCCAGATGCTATTCGCCGTGCTTCCGTTAACTTGGCTTGGGAAGGTAAAAAGTTCCCTTGGGACTTCAATGTCTTTGACAGATTGAACGTGATCGATGCGGGTGACTTGGTCTTCGATTGTGGTGATGCGGAAGACTTTACTTATCGCCTAGAAGCGGCAACCAGTGAAATTCTAAAGAGCGGTAAAATTCTGCTAGGCTTGGGTGGTGACCATTTCATCACACTGCCTATTCTGCGAGCATACGCTAAGCACCACGGTCAAATGGCACTGATTCACTTCGATGCTCACACCGATACTTATGCGAATGGCAGCTCATACGATCACGGTACGATGTTCTACCATGCCCCCAAAGAAGGTTTGATTTCAGCAAAGCATTCGATTCAAATCGGTATTCGTACCGAATATAAACAGCAAGACCACGGCTTCAATGTGATTAATGCCATGCAAGCCAACGACATGTCGGTGAACGAAATTTTGCAAGAGATCCGTCACACTGTCGCGGATAAACCAGTATATGTCACTTTTGACATCGACTGCTTAGACCCAGCATTCGCACCGGGAACCGGTACGCCAGTCTGTGGTGGCTTGAACTCAGATAAAGCGCTGAAGATCATCCGTGGCTTAACTGGTATGAATATCGTGGGAATGGATGTTGTCGAAGTATCACCTCCCTACGACCACAGCGATGTCACCGCACTGGCTGGCGCAACCATCGCGTTAGAGATGCTGTACGCATACGCATCCGGCCGTGAATAACATCCTTATTGCTCATCCTCATTGCTAAGGGAGCGTCGGCTCCCTTTTCCTTTTTTACTTCTGTTTCAGCCTTTTCTTTATCAAAACCGCCTCGTTATCACGCTAGTAACAAACCGTTTCAAGCATTAATTTTTATCATTAGAATTCATTCACTAGAGGGAAACTACCCTCGTCTAATACGATAACTTCTACTGAATTTGAAGCATAAAACCCTCCATATGCCAGCCCTAAATTTGGATTAGTTTTTCTAATTAAAATCATAGATTTTTATCTTGCTCAACTTCACACTTTTCGATTGCTAATTGTACACGCAAACACTACTATCTCGCGCAAACGACCCCGTAAAATCAGAACTCATCTGGCATTCAACATAGAGCGCCACGGTTTTTTACGTCTTATATTTTTTGGAGAGATACGCTAATGTCTGCTTCACTTCCATTAGTCAAATTTACCTTTTTAATCGCAATATTGACCGCCGTGGGTCAAATGACCCAAACCATGTACGTGCCTTCAATCGGTCATATGGCGGGTGAGTTTTTGGTATCTGCGTCATCACTTCAAGCCGTGATGGCATGCTATCTGATCCCATACGGCTTATCGCAATTCGCCTACGGCACGTTGTCGGATCGTTTTGGTCGTAAACCGATCATCATTGCGGGCCTGCTTATCTACATCGTAGGTACGTTGGTGGCGCTGTTTGCACATCAATTTGAGTGGTTCTTGATCGGTAGCTTTATTCAAGGTCTCGGTATTGGCTGTGGTGGGGCGATGTCACGTACCTTAACTCGCGATTGCTTTGAAGGTGCTGAGTTACACCGTGCAAACAGCTTGATCAGCATGTGTGTGATTTTTTCACCACTGATGGCTCCAGTCCTTGGTGGGTATTTAACCGAAGCGTTCGGCTGGCGCTCTAGCTATCTATTCTTAGCGCTATTTGGTATTGCGGTTGTGATTACAATGATGACAAGCATGATGGAGACACTGCCGAAAGAGAAACGCAAGTTTGAACCAGTCGCAAAAAGCTACAAACACGTCTTGTCTGATCGCCGCTTCCAAGGCTTTTTGATTTGCCTCGTCGCAACCTTCGCTGGCGTAGGCGTATTCGAGGCTGCGGCGGGGGTGCTACTAGGTGGCGTATTGGCGCTGCCAGCAACGACGGTTAGCTTGCTGTTTATTTTGCCAATTCCGGGATACTTAATCGGTGCGGGTTTATCAAGTTACCTCGCGCAACGTCGTTCTGAACGCCGCGCATTAAATGTCGGCTTAGTGTCGATTTTTGTCGGCTCGGCGATTGTACTGATCCCTGGCTTATTTGGTTTAACAACCGCACTAACATTAGTCGGTGGAGCAACAATTTACTTCTTAGGGGCAGGCATTCTGTTCCCTGCGGCAACCACAGGTGCCATCGCACCATTCCCTTACCATGCAGGTACCGCTGGTGCGACGCTTGGCGGCATGCAGAACTTAGGGGCAGGCATTGTGACGTTACTTGCGTCGTTATTTCCGGCGCAGAACCAAATGCCACTTGGTGTTCTGATGATGGTCATGTCGATTATTGCGATGCTCGGCCTAATGTGGGTGAACCGCGCACACGATCACTCCAACGAAGTACCGCAAGTTATTTAATTCATACCAAAGGGACGCGCGGCAAGTGTGTCCCTTTTCTATACCATGTGGAAACGCAAAGCTATTTAGCAACACTTTAACCCTGCATCTTGAGATTATTTGGCTATACACAACCATCATCCGATATAAACTACGTGACAGAAAGCATACTTACGTACCTTCACTTACAATAATCAATGGACGATGGTACTTAGATGGCACTTAAATGAGAAAGGTACAAAATAAGGATATATAGATGCGTTTTATTCTCACTACGTTGGTCGTATCGGTCGCACTTATCGCCGGATGCAGCAATCAAGGAATTCCAACCATGAATCAATACTCCAAATCACAGCTTGTTGCTCAAAAAACTCAAGCGCCTGTTGCAAAAAAAGTCCCACACGCAATGACCATTCATGGTGACACCCGTGTTGACAACTATTACTGGATGCGCGATGACAAACGACAAGACCCAGAAGTCTTGCAACACCTAGAACAAGAAAATCAGTATGCAGAAACCGTTCTTAAACATACTGAAACACTTCAGCAGCAACTATTTGAAGAGATTAAAGGGCGTATCGCAAAAGACGATAACTCCGTTCCGGTTCGCAAAGGCAATTACTTCTACTCAAGTGAAGTCTCTGGAGACAATGAGTATGAAGTCCACCTGCGAGCGAAGGATTTTTCAGGGACGGATAAAACGGTGATTTTGGATGTCAATAAACTGGCTAAAGAACATGAGTTCTTCAGCATTGGCGGTTTATACGTGAGTCCAAATGAAAACTTGCTCGCTTACGGAGAAGACACGCTAAGCCGCCGTGTCTACACCATTAAGATCAAAGATTTGCTCACCGGTGATTATCTAGACGACGAAATTGAAGGCGCATCCAGTGCCATCGCATGGCAAAACGATAACCAAGCTTTCTACTACATCAAAAAAGATCCGCAAACCTTGTTGGGTTACCAAGTTTATCGCCATGTGTTAGGAACAGCGCAAACCAGCGATGAACTGATTTATGAAGAACCCAACAGTGCGTACTACACCTCTCTGAGTACCAGCAAAGATGGAAAAGAGATTTACATTTGGCACTCCAGCACAGAAACCAGCGGCGTTTCTATCATTGATGCCAATAACCCAAAAGCCACAGCTCAACCCTTTTACCCGCGTGAAGAAGGCATCGAGTACAGCGTCGACAAATTGGGGGATTGGTACTACGTGTATACCAATTACCAAGCGGTGAACTTTCGCCTGATGAAAGTACATAAAAATGAGATGCATGATCGTACTAAATGGCAAGATGTCATTGCCGCAGACGATAACTCTCAACTTGTCGACTTTGAACTGTTCACCGATCACCTCGTTTACGAACAACGCACTCACGGTTTGTCTACGATGACGGTTCGCCAACTTTCAACGGGCAAAGAGTTCCCTCTAGTATTTAACGACAACGCATTTGCGGCTTATCTGACTGGCAACTTGGAACTGGATAATACTCACGTTCGCATTTACTACAGCAGCTTAACCACGCCTGGTACTTACTATGATTTCGATTTAAACACAGGCGAATCAGAAATCATGAAGCAAACACCAGTACTCGGTGATTTTAATCCTGACAATTACCAATCAGAACGCATTATGATCACAGCCCGTGACGGTAAAGAAGTGCCCGTTTCTTTGGTGTATCGTAAAGACTTGTTTAAGAAAGACGGCACAAACCCAATCTATCAATATGGTTATGGATCTTACGGGGCTACCATAGAACCGACTTTCCACTCCACCCGCTTGAGCCTGTTAGATCGCGGCTTTGTTTATGCGATCGCTCATATTCGTGGTTCTGAAATGTTGGGGCGCCCTTGGTATGACGATGGTAAAAAACTCACCAAACAAAATACCTTCAACGACTTTATTGACGTAACCAAAGGTCTCGTAGAGCAAGGATATGGGGCGAAAGATAAAGTGTTTGCCGTCGGTGGTTCCGCAGGTGGTTTATTAATGGGTGCCGTCATTAACCAAGCGCCAGAGTTGTACCGCGGTGTGGCTGCGCATGTTCCGTTTGTTGATGTGATCACGACGATGTTGGATGAGTCCATTCCACTGACCACCAATGAGTACGACGAATGGGGAAATCCAAATAATAAAACATATTATGACTATATGTTGAGTTACTCGCCTTACGACAACGTTAAAGCGCAAGACTATCCAAACATGCTGGTCACCACTGGCTTGCATGATTCTCAGGTACAATACTTTGAGCCGATGAAGTGGATCGCGAAGCTACGTGAAATGAAAACAGATAGTAATGTGCTGCTCTTTAAGACCGATATGGAAGCGGGACACGGCGGCGCGTCAGGTCGCTTCAAACGCTTAAAAGAAGATGCGCTTGAATACGCTTTCTTCTTAGACTTGTTAGAAACCGAGTAAACGTCACCTCGAACTAGCGTGACTTTTGCCTAGGTTATTAGAGCCTAGAGACAAACCGCAGAAAGAGCATTAACACAGTGGTTAACACTCCCATGTCGTTTTTCTGTATGGATAAAAAAGGCTTCGAAATGAAGCCTTTGAAACTTAGAAAAAACGTTAATTATCCAGCTCTGCCACCGATTCAATGCTAATCGTGTCATGTCGCCAGTATTCGATATCGCAACCGAACAACTCACCATGTTGGTTGTAATTGATACGCTCGACAACCGTTGCCGGAGTGCCAGAGGTCACACGCAATGCCTAAGCCATCTCCCCCAACAAAATGCTGGTTAAAATACGATAGTGAATTTTCTTATACACCACTCCGTAACGATCACGGTAGATGTCCTTAAGCGAGCTCGATAAATCGTGAGACAATAGCTTTGGAAAAATATCAGAACGAATATAGCTCATCACATAAACCGGTCACGTCACTTTTTGGAGGCGGCGTGAATATCACCCATACGTACTAGGCGTATGGGCAATGGTAGCAACCGAAAGAATCCGTGCGAAAAAGCCAGAAATGAATAAGTCAATCAGGCGTTACCTGCTCAGCCGTTACGCCACCAAAATGCTCTTAAGCTCGGTTAAAGATTCGACGGTGTAACTTGGCGCAATACGTTCATCCGTGCTGGCACCAGTGGTATTTAACCAGCAAGTTTCGATACCAAAGTTATTACCACCAAGAATATCAGAATGCAGATTGTCGCCGACTATCAATACGCGGCTTTTGCAGGGATGCCCCATTTGCTGCATCGCGTATTCAAAAATGCCCAAGTCAGGTTTTGCTACGCCCACCTGCTCAGAAATCACCACATGGTCGAAGTACTCTGTCATCCCGGTGCGCTCAAGACGAATCGCTTGTAGCTCTGTAAAACCGTTGGTGATAATGCCCATTTTCGCTTTGCCTTGCAGCGCGTCCATCAGCTCTTTTGCACCAGGCAACAAACTACAAATATCGGCCATTGCTTCTAAAAATGCACTATTGAGTTCAACGGTGGTCGTATTCAGTTTTTCCGCCCACTCGGTAAAACGATGATGTTTTAACTCATCTGCGGTGACTTTGCCATCTTGATAGTCCACCCAAAGAGGTTTGTTTACGGTTTGGTAGTGTGCAAAATCTTGTTCTGTAAACTCGACACCTTTGCGAGAAAACATAAGCTGCAAACCTTTGAAAGCATCAAAGTGGAATAAGGTTTCATCAGCGTCAAATAGGATCCAATCGTATTTCATTTTCTTTTTCCAAAAATCAAGGTCATCATACTGGTGCATAGTCTAAAGTGTTTTCTTCTTGAAGGTAATCTCTATCATTGGAAATTAATTGTCGCTTTAAATTCAATAATAACTGGTTCGCCACTTCAGAATAATCGCCATATTATTACCCATCCAAAATTAAAAATGAGCCCTATCTAAAGCGCTCATTTCTGTGGTTCAGCATACCGAATTGAGAAAACCCTGCCTTTTATTCTTCCTCATTTAAACGTCGAATCAGCTTCGCAGGCGTACCGCCGTAAATGCAGTCTGGTGGAACATCATGGTTTACGACAGAATTGGCCGCAATGACAGAGCGGGCACCAATGGTCACACCTTGGTTGATAACAGAATTACCGCCAATCCACACATCATCTTCGATGGTAATTGGTTTGCAAAATGTTTCCCACCGACGGCGGCTTTGGTAGTCCAATGAGTGAGACGCAGTGTACAGCTGAACACTGGGTCCGATGAGCACATGGTTTCCAATCGTTATCTTGGCACCATCGAGCATCACCACGTTCATATTAATAAACGTCTCTTCCCCGATTTCAATCGTCTTGCCAAACTCACAATGAAATGGTGCCTGCACAATACATAAACCTGCTTTGCCAAATAACTGCTTTTGCAATGCGTCTCGCTTGCTTTCATCGGTATTGTTATTCAGTGCTCGAAGGGTTTGAAGGGCATCCGTTCGAATGGCATCGATTTCTTTATCCATACCATCAAATACTTGGCCAGACATCATTTTTTCTAGTTCTGTCACTGGAAAACTCCTACAACTTTCAGACCAATCACACGGTACGCGAATTAAGGAATAAAAAAAGAGAAAAGCGTGCACTTTTCTCTTTCCTATTTTGCTGTTCTGTCGCAAGTATCGACTTATACAATTTCCCAGCTGTGGGTCATTTCTACACCTTGGCCAAGCATCAAACAAACCGAGCAATATTTTTCCAAAGAATCTGCAGCGACTTGCGCCACAACTTCAGGGTCAAGATCATCACCAGAGACGTCGAAGTGAATATTCACTTGTGTAAAAATCCGTGGCGCCGTTTCTCGGCGCTCAGTGGTTAACTTCGCGTTCACCGACGCCACTTTTTGGCCTGCGGTTTTCAAGCCATCCACAACGTCGACAGAGCTACAGCCACCAGCGGCCATCAATACCATTTCCATTGGTGAAACAATTGTACTGTCGCCACTTCCAAAGATAATCTCTTGATTTTTATCGGTTTTACCGACAAATTTTAAATCTTCAATCCACGTTACTTCTGCTTTCATAACTCAATAATCCCGATAAAATGCACTTTTTAACAATCTGATTATATCTGTATATGACAGATAAGAAAAAGCCACTCAACAGAGTGGCTTCAGTGTTCTTGGTGTTTTATGGACATTTTAAGCTGCCTTGTTGTTAACAATGTAATCATTAACAATTTGACTGTCTTTCAGTCCTAATGCTCGCAATTCCACGTATCTATCGTAGTCAATCAGATAGCAAATTTTTTTGCTGTTGATTGTCATAAACACAGGAATCTTGAAGCTCACCTTGCTCATAAGTTTTACCTTTTTTTGAGAATGGTGACTTCGAACGTCCTTCCTTTTGATTCCTTTGAAAAATGGCGGTTATATTCCTTTAACCTGCTTCCTGCATTCGTTCGAGCTGATTTACATCAAGACAAAACTTGCCATGAACACAACATACTGTTTTAACCCACAGCTAAGGGTTTTTACCAAGAACGAAATGATTGTTTCACAAAACACTTTGTAGGTCATTAGCTGCAACTGATTTTCGGTAAATCAGACCATTTTGTTGTGTATTGTTTTGAAAGAAATTGCCGCTTCATGCTCCATTGTTGCTTGATGCCTTGTGCCGCGATGAACACTGCATCAGTGCCATATTTACGATTGAGACTGTCAAAAACAGCGTTTAATTTTTCGTTGGATGGATTCTCATTAAGCATATCCAATTGCTGCATTGTCCCATCAGATAAATCTAAAAGCCCTACTCCAATTTTGTAAAAACGAACACCATCCTTAAACAATTCATCAGCAGCGTTAGATGCGACTTGTGAGAGATGAGTAACGTCAGACGTTGGAAAGCTAAATCTATGTATAGTCTTGAATGAAGCTGGCTTTTCATCGAACGGTGAAGAAGCGGCAAAGCACAACATCACTTTTGTCAGTGAATTTTGTTCTCTTAATTTCCGTGAAGCGATTCCTGCGTGTTTAACCAAAGCTTGACGCAAGCTTTCAACGTCTGTGATTCTCTCTCCCACAGATCTTGTAGAATAAATTTGTTGTTTATTAGCTTTGACCAGATCCCACCCTTTACAGACTTGTCCGTTCAATTCTCTTGCAGTCCGTTCTACTTCAACGTTGAAATCTTTCCGCAACAAACCCACAGGGTATTTCGCTAAGTCATAAGCTGTGTTTATTCCCATGAACTGCATACGCTTTGAGAGTTTTCTACCGATACCCCACACATCACCAACTTCCACTTTTTTCAGAAGTTCTAAGGTTTTGTCTTGATCATCCAAAACACAAACGCCATTGAAGCTTCTAACCTTTTTCGCTAAATGATTTGCCATTTTTGCAAGTGTCAGTGTTGAGCCAAACCCTACGCACACTGGAAGTCGTGTTTCTTTCCAGACAGCCTCTCTCAGAGCTTCACCATGTTTTTTCAAATATGGAATGGCTGGATAAGTTCGTTGAAATGAGAGGAATGATTCATCGATACTGTAAACGAATTGCTCAGGCGCAAAACGCCCTATGACGTTCATCATTTTTGCACTCAGATCGCTATACAACTCATAGTTAGAGCTAAACGCGATCACACCCTTAGCTTCACATTCAGCCTTTATTTTGAAAAATGGAGAAAATTTAGGCACACCAAGTTCTTTTGCCCTACGATTAGCCGCAACGATACACCCATCGTTATTTGACAAAACGATGATCGGCTTGTCTCTCAAATCTGGACGAAAGACAGTTTCCGCACTGCAATAGAATGAATTGGCATCGACTAATGCAAACATGATTTATGCGCTCAACAGAAAGCTTTTTTTGAACAATCTGACAGAACTCACTACTACCCCTTCTATCGTGAATGTATCGTTCTCTGTAATCGTTACAGTGCCGTATTTTGGATTAGCTGAAAGAAGCTGGCGGTTGTGCATATCTATGATTTTGCAGATAAATTCACCGTTCAAATTAGCTACTATCACATCGTTATGCTTTGCTACTGGAAACCTATCAACAATCAACAAGTCACCGTCAAAAATCCCCACATCAATCATTGATTCGCCTTGTGCGAATCCAAGGAACGTACTTGAAGGACGTTCGACCAACAACTCATCGAGAGATAGGTCTAACTGGTTATACTCTGCCGCTGGCGACTCAAAGCCCGTGATGCCAGCAGAGGCAAAAAGTGGGATTACTTTCATATAAAATCACATAACTGTATAGATATACAGTAGTATGATTCGGAGAAACCAATAGATCAAGATGACGGTGAACTGATCGGTCATTTGACACACAAAAAAGAGAAGCGATGCTTCCCTTCTCTAAAACTCCTGATTCACAAAAATACTTAATCTTTAAGCGGTATTTCACGAGGCATTGCAAACCCCTTTTGATTTTCCTTTTTGAAGTTTGTATCTAAGTTGATAGCTAATGACAGGTACATAATTGAAGTTCTAACAAGCTTAATGAGTGTGAATAACCGCTTCTCGAATTCTTCTATCGATACATGGAGAGTGTGAGTTGACAGCTTTTGCTTTTCGTATTTTTTCTGCTCAATTTTATTACACTTTGATTCAAGCTCTTTTCTCTTGTCTATCAGTTCAGAAAGTTGTTTAGTATCTTGTGCTTTTTTTGCAGCCCTAATCGATTGATAAACAGATTCTAACTCGCTCCCAAAGTCAGATAGCTCTTTATCCAACTCTTCCGATTTCATCTGGGCATAAGCATTATAATTCACTGATAAATCGTAGATTTCACCGTCAACTATGACAAGCGACCTATGTTCAATCGCATTGCGTATCTCAGAAAATGCTTTTGTGTCTGGATCTACCCACTGAGAAACTGATTCATGACCTTCCACGTCACGCAAATCTTGCAGTATGAAAAAAAGCGCATTGATGAAGAAGTTTCTACCATCTTCAAGCTTGTCATTTGGCTTCCACTTGTTGCCGTTTAGCTTCCTGAACAACTTATCGATATAGATTTTATTGTCCTTTGAAATATCATTCAGGTCGAAGAATCGATGCAGAAAATACGCGATTTTGTCGAATAGCGAATACAGAGTTTTAAACGATGATTTCAAATGACTGACTTTGAGATTGTCCAAATTTCCACAATAACCATCTACGTGCTTATAAGTGTTGTTGAAGTAGTGCTTTTCTTCATCTTCAATCATAAATGCTTGATGCATTAGGTATTGAGCATAGCAATAGTCGTTTTTGATTTCGTCGTAGTTTACGTGATACGCCAGTTTTTCTGATTCGATAATTATTGGATTGATGTCTGACACGAATGAAGAAAGAGCTAATACATCTTGATAGACAATTTCATCTTTGCAAACGTCATTTAGATCATTGAGAAACAAACGATTCTCACCACACCATTTCAAATACTCAGCTTGTTCTTCGGACTCAAACTCTTCTTTGAAAGTTTTAAACGAGTCAAAATCATCAAAACTGAAATTACCGTGGAACCACTCGTTAAAATCGTGCAGCATTCCTCCTTGTTCTATCGGTGTTCGTTGTTCTGGTTCGAGTTGATCTTTATATGGTTCTAACTGATTCAATAGCTTTGCAGCAGTGTAGTAATGATATTGTGAGTGACTCAAGTCATAAAGTGAGCCAGCTACAAACAGTTCATTTCGAGCCTTTGCTACATACGCAACTGGATTATTGTCTAACCTAATCGCTTCATCATAAAGCTCAATACAACAAAACGCCCTGCCCTGAGAAGATAGATGGTTCGCAAGATTTGTGCAGATCATAGACTTCAAAGAGTCTGTTTCGGGTTTTGAATCAAGCAAGTTAATCTTTGCTAACGCTTTCCGATAACAAACCGCAACTTTAGTCGATTCAGGTGCATACCATTTGGAGGTTTGTGGATGGAACAAAGCAGAGTAGCAGTTGCCGAGAGCGTAATAATACTGAGCTTCGAGGAAAGGTGAATTAAACTCGTATTGCTGTGATGTATAGTGCTCTACGTGCTGATTAAGACCTTGTATGTCGCCTGAAAGCAACAACTCATCTGATTTTGTAGAAAATTCGATTAACTCACTCTGATTCACACGCTAAGCCACTCATTGCATAATGGAGCGGTTATTGTACCGTAAATTATGGATTGACAAAAAACCTGTATTGATTGGAAAACATCCAATGCTGATCATCGTGGAGAATCATTAAAACGAATCTTATCTGACAGTCGTAGGAGCGGATATTATTATGCATTCCGTCAAGATTTTTCTAACTGTTTAGTGTATCATGTGGCAAATTTTTGACCAATAAATCATCTACTTATATCAGGTTATTATATGAACAAAGAAACGCTTTTCTCAAACACAGAAACTGCGAATAGCAAGCAGTTAGAGATCTTGCAAAAGCATTTCCCACAATGCTTTGATAAGCAAGGGAACTTTATTCAAGAAAAGTTGCTTGAAGTAGTGAAGTCGTCTGATGTTGAGCTTTCGAAAGAATCATATTCCCTAAATTGGTTGGGTAAGTCTTACGCTCGACTGTTAACCAACCTGCCCCCAAAAACGCTTTTGCACGAAGATAAGCAACACAACCATCTTGAATCTAACAAAGATAGCCAAAACCTGTTGATCAAAGGCGATAACCTTGAAGTGTTGAAGCACATGGTTAACGCCTACTCTGAAAAGGTGAAAATGATCTACATCGACCCACCATATAACACGGGTTCTGATGGTTTTGTTTATAACGATGATCGCAAGTTTACACCGCAACAACTTAGTGAATTGGCTGGTATCGACCTCGATGAAGCTACTCGCATTCTTGATTTCACGGCAAAAGGTTCAAGCAGTCATAGTGCTTGGTTAACCTTTATGTATCCACGTTTGTATATTGCAAGAGAATTTCTGTGTGATGATGGATTAATTTATATCTCTATTGATGATAACGAATCTGCACAATTAAAAATTCTTTGTGATGAAATCTTCGGCGAACAAAACCTATTAAGTCAGTTTACTTGGAGAACGGATGGAAACTTTGATAATCAAGCTAAAATCAAAATAAACCACGAATATATTTTATGTTATGCAAAACGTGCTGATTTGTTTAGTTTCCCAAATTTGGTTGATCCAAACGTAGATGAATCCAGCAAATTATTTAACAATAAAATAATAAATACTATTGTTAAAAATGGTTCAAAAAACCCAATTAGCAAAGTGGTACTTCCTATTGGATTTAAAGCCAATTTTGATAATGGAGTTATTAAAGCCCGTAATGACTCGTATCCATATTTTCATAATGATGCAATTATAAGAAATGGAAAACTGGTTAATGAAGTAACAGTAGAGAGTGGGTGGAGTTCAAAAAGAAACCTTGAGTTGTACATTGGTAATAATCTGAAACCAACACTTGATACAAAAGGTCAATTTACAGATTACTGGTTAACAGAAAATGGTGCTATTGAGAGCGTAAAAGAGCGTTCTATACAAAGTCATGTTGTTAGTGTTCTTATGAACATGGGCAATACACAGAGTATGGGGTCACAACTTAGCAAAGAATTTGATATTCCATTTTCATACCCTAAACCACTTTCTTTAGTAAAATATCTAATATCAGTAGCGTGTGATAAAGCTGACTGTATTATTATGGATTTCTTTTCTGGTTCAGGCACAACCGCTCACTCTGCAATGGAGCTGAATTGCACTGAAAATTTATCAAGAAAAACCATATCAATTCAGTTACCTGAATTGATAACAGAAAGTAGCGATGCATATCAGGCTGGCTATAAGACGGTATTTGACATAACTAAGCAACGACTTATTAAAGCGGCTAACCAGTTATCTGAACGCTACCCTGATTACAAAGGTGATCTTGGTTTTAAGATTTTCGAAACAGTTGAAGACTTCCGAGTAAAAGATGATGGTGAACTAACCCTTGAAAACCTATCATTTTTTGATGATGTTGTTCTAAATGATCAGCAATACAACACGTTACTTACAACGTGGTGTGTTTATGACGGTAGCTTATTAACAACACCAATCCAAGATGTAGATTTGAATGGCTACACTGCGCATCTGTGCGACAAACGCTTGTATCTGATCGCACCTAACTTCAACAGCGAGACAATCAAAGCTTTGCTTCACGAACTCGACAACAACAAAGATTTTGAGCCAAACAAAGTCGTGTTCTTCGGAAACAATTTCGATAGTGCAAAGCAAATGGAACTAAACGAAGCCCTGAAAGGCTACGCGAATAAAAAGTCTCTCGAAATTGATTTGGTGGTAAGAAACTGATATGTCAAAAGGTTTTACTTTCGAAAAAAACTTGCCTCACCAGCAAACAGGCGTTGATGCTGTTACAACTGTTTTCTTAGGTGCTGAACCTAAGCAATCAGACGACGCAACCATGCGAATATTAGCAAACCCTGAATTAGAGCTTTCAGATGCTCAATACTACTCAAACATCAAAATGGTTCACGAGTATAACCGCATCGACCATATACCAGAGCATTATAATGCCAAGAGCAACATCATTGATGTTTCAATGGAAACTGGTACTGGTAAGACTTACACATATACCAAAACAATGTACGATTTGAATAAATCTTTTGGTATTAACAAGTTCATCGTGGTTGTCCCTACCCTTTCAATCAAAGCTGGCACAGTCAACTTCTTGAAAAGTGATGCGTTAAAGGAGCATTTCAGAGATGACTACGAGCGTGAGATCAAAACGTATGTAGTGGAAAGTCAAAAGAGTTCTGGTAAAAACACTAAAACTTATATGCCACAAGCCATACATGATTTTGTTGAAGCAAGTAACTTCAATAAGAGCTACATACACGTTCTCATCATCAACTCAGGAATGATTAACTCCAAGTCATTAACAGAGACTTATGATGTCGGTCTATTAGACAATCAATTCGATACACCTTTTACGGCAATCAGTGCGGTAAAACCATTCATCATCATTGATGAGCCGCACAAGTTCCCCACAGCACGTAAAACGTGGGAAAACATCGAGAAATTTAATGCTCAGTACATCATTCGTTATGGTGCAACATTTAACAATGACTATAAAAATCTGGTCTATCGCTTAACGGCCGTTGATGCATTCAACGACGACTTGGTTAAAGGCATTGATGCGTATATTGAAGATGTTGTTGGTGATGACAACGCAAGCCTAAAATTCATCAAGTCTGATGGTAAAGAAGCTACATTTGAGCTGAACGAGAATGGTGCTAAGAGCGTGTTTAAACTTGCAAAGGGCGAATCTCTTTCAAAAACACACTCAGCAATCCATGATCTTGTTATTGATGCATTGAACAAAACCACAGTTGCTTTGAGTAATGGTATTGAGCTGAAAACTGGCGGTTCAATTAACCCATATTCATACTCGCAAACGCTTGAAGACAATATGATGCGCAAAGCGATCAAAGAACACTTCAAGTTAGAAAGGCACTATTTAACGCTCACGCCACGCATCAAACCACTAACATTATTCTTCATAGACGATATCGAAGGCTATCGTGATGGAAATGATATTTCTGGTAGTTTAAAAACTAAGTTTGAAGAGTGGGTTGTTGCAGAAGCAAAAGAACTGCTTAAAACAGAGAAGGACGCTTTTTATAAAACGTATTTAGAGCAAACCATCGCTGATGTATCAGTCGTTCACGGTGGTTACTTCTCAAAGGATAACAGCGATAAAGATGAAAAGATCGAGCAAGAGATTAACGAAATCCTGCACGACAAAGAAAAACTGCTTTCGCTCGACAATCCAAGACGATTCATTTTCTCAAAGTGGACACTACGTGAAGGTTGGGATAACCCTAACGTGTTCCAGATCTGTAAACTCCGTTCAAGCGGTGGCATCACATCAAAGCTACAAGAAGTCGGTCGTGGATTACGTTTACCAGTAAATGAGTTTATGGCTCGTGATAAACGCGGTCCTTTTACTCTTAACTACTATGTTGACTTTACAGAGAAAGACTTCGTTGATCAGCTTATCCAAGATGTAAATAACAGCTCGTTTAAAGAGACACCACCGAGTAAGTTGACGCAGGATATCAAAGAGAAGATATTTGCCAAATACCCTGATATATCATCTTTTGATCTGATGGTAGATCTTGTTGGGAAGAACATTATCGACAAAAACGAGAATTTCATTGGCTCTGATGCTTACTCAAAATTGAAGTCTGAGTATCCGCAAGCCTTCCCTACTGGCGTTAAGAAAGACAAGATCAAGAAAGCAAATGGCAGTCAAAAACGCACCAAAATGCGCGTGGGTAAGTTCGATGAGCTTAGAGAACTGTGGAATCTAATCAATCAAAAAGCCGTATTAGAATACCAAATTGCTGATGAGAGTGAGTTCAAATCTCTGTTCAAGAGTTACCTACTCGATGAAGCAAGTAAATTTAAGAAAACTGGCGTTCAAACTCGTATCGAAAAGGTTTATATCCACAACGATATCGCTATGTCGAAAAGCATCCTTGGGACTGATGATGACTTTTCCAAGTTCAGTACGATGAGCTATTCAGAGTTTTTGCCTAAACTTTCTCAGGAAATGTTCATCAAGCTATCAACACTACACCAAGTATTCTGTGAAGTTCGTGAAACGATAGACATTACTGAATATATGAACATTCAGACTATTCGTAAGATTAAGTCGGGGTTCAGCAAATACTTGCTTAATAACTCATTTACGAAGTTTGCGTTGGGATACAACGTTATCTCCAACACGATGCACCCTACCAAATTCACTAATGCTGATGGTGAACCGCTGAAAGATGTATTGTCGAGTGATCTTGGTGTTCTACATAACAATGAAAAACCACCAGTAGATTCATACTTGTTCGAAGAAGTTTTTTACGATTCTGAATTGGAACGATTGAACATTACAGAAGGTGAAATTCAATGTGTCGTCGTGTTTACCAAAATACCTAAAAACTCAATCAAGATACCTGTTGCTGGCGGTTACTCATATTCACCAGACTTTGCTTATGTTGTAAAAACAGACTCAGGTGATTACCTGAACTTCATCATTGAGACTAAAAATGTTGATGGTCAAGATAGTCTAAGGCTTGAAGAACAACGTAAGATTGAACATGCGCAAGCACTGTTCAATAAGATAAAAGACGTAAAAGTTGAGTTTAGGACTCAGTTCAAAGATGACGCGATACTCAATATCATTCGTGAACACGCAACAGCTTAACTAAATCACTTTAAAGGCTACTGCGGTAGCCTTTTCTTTTATTCGATGCAGAACCTACCAATGCAAGAAAAATCTTATCACCAACTGATCAAGTCAACGTTTGAAAACACACTTTTGCACCTTTACTTTAAAGTCGAAAATTCAAAGGGTTTTGTTAAGGAAGAGCAACGCAACAAAATCATCATCGACTTTTTAAAGCCAAAGGTAAAACAAGTGAAATACTCGCTCATCAAGAAAAAACTGAAAACTATATGTTTGATGAAGAACAAGTTTGGTTCGATTGAGAGGCACTTAAACGGGATTTTAAGCAGCTATGCAGCCATAGACACAAAGAATGACGTTGAGAAGTTATACAGCTTGTTTGAGCGCTTTGAGCAGTCTGGTTTAGAAACTAAGTTAATCGAAGAGACTCCAAACCAAGAACCTGACGTTGTATATCTGGATAGAGCACACATTGATAATTGCTTCTCTGATGAAAATAACTCACAGATCGCACCGATATCACTATTTATCCATACTTATGATCTGAGTGATTTTCTGAAATGCTTAAAAGAACAGCTTTACTTTGATTATGAACAGGTCCAAGCGAATGAAGACTTATATAACTACCATTACCAGCTTCATCCAGTTCAATAATCAACATTGAAAAAGACAAATACTTATCATTTCAAGCAAATGAGACTGATTAAAGTGACTGACATTTGAATTATGGAAAAGCAGCTCAATTAATATTCTTAATAATGGTTTTTTACGCAATATCCCGCAAAAACCCCGCAACCTCTTTTCCTAAAACACAAGAATGCCCCATATAGGGCAATTTTCAGAGATAGGAGCACAATACTACCTATATTGTGGTTGCAAATTAGCCCCTTAAATCGGACCTAATGACGGTGTGATTTAAGTCGAGAGAGTTGAGCGCTAATGTAGTCATTTCGTAGTTGTTGCGCTGTTCGATACCGACTGTCAGATCCAATGGAGACGGTGCGGAGCTTTAATTGATTGATCACGTACTCTGTGAAAAGTGCTCGATCGGTCAGGCGCTTTTCTATCTCAGCAAAGAAGCTCTGGCTATCGGCAACGATGAGTCTTTCATAAGCCAGAAGTTGATAGAGACACTGTTCGATAGGTTGATCCTGATTCGCTGTAACGTGTGTTTCAACGCCAGGTAAACCAACAACTTCAATTGACCAATGTCCTTGATACACTCGTAGCGATACGCATACCACGCAAGGATGTGATAGTTGCCACTGCGCCAAAGATTCTTCATAGGAATATTTAGAACTGACCATAATACTCCTCATCATAAGGGCTTAGATTGTATTCCTGCTCTGACTCAGCATTAAGCTGTGAAAGTTGAACAGCGTAATCATCTTCTACTGTCTGTTTCTTCATCGGTTTCGCCAGAACAAAGGAATAATTCTGATAAGTATAGCCATGAGATTTTGATGCTCGTTTGATGCTTCTTACGGCATTTTTACGGTCTTTTTCTGTCTCACTGGCATAGCCGAATAAGTCAAAAAGAAACGTTCGTTTAAGCTTTACTTGCTGACCATAATAGCTTTTGAAATTGCTCATCATCCAACCAATGATTGAACGATGCGGTTTCATTTCATCTATGTCTATGAAGTAGCTTTGATTTGTTTTATCGCCATGATGGTTATCAATCTTGATAACTTTTCTTGAACTAAATGAAGCAGTATCAACAGAGTAAGTGATGTGAAAATTATCAATAGAATCAATCTGAATTAAAGGATGTTTTAGCTCATACAGTATCTCCAACATAGGCTTTCTGCTGGATTGAAAATAACTGCATAATTCCGACAGAGAGATACGACAAGTCACAATCTCATTGCTTTGGTTATAGTAGTTGATTAGTTGATTATGATGTAGCAGATAAAACGCCACTTTTAGCGCTTTAAAGCTCAAACCTGATGGTAAAAGCAGACGTTGATACTCGTTGAAATGAGTATGAATGAACTGACGTTCTACGATTAGAACTTTATGTTTTGGGTTGTTTTTCGTCGTTTTAACAGACATTAGCTTCTCCTTTGATGTTTGTCGTTAAAGAGCAAAAATCAAAGCATAAAAGCCTATCCCAGCGTGTTTGAGTGCGGTGATGGAAGTGATTTAGCGTTAGTTTATTCTGTAAATTATCTCAATTTGATTTTTATCTCTTATATCGTTGTTACATATTGAAAAGATTTGTCAAGACCGTTCATCAAAATAATTTACAAATTGTCCACCCTATGCCATTCGTCAATGAGAGAAAGGTCAAAAACGAACAAGTTGGTGAGCAGTCCATTCGACCTTGATAAACCGTCTACGTTTTTCTGATGAAACGTCCGATAATCCTGATAGAGTGCCCACCTCTTTTAATATCTTTAATAATCTTAATATAATTTCTTTTTTTAATATAAAGTCGCTGACCAGCCAGCCGACTCGTCACACTTTAAAAAAACAGCCCTTTTCATTTTCCTTTTGTCTTGAAGCCCAGTGCAAGCGTTGACCGTTCATCATCATCCAAACTCTGCGAACAAGTTCGCCTTTTCTGATAAAGCCAAAACAAGAATTGCAATGAGATACATGAAAACCATGCCTGATACTTCAGAACGTGCCCCCAACGGGGCGGATTTGCTCTGGAGATTAGAGCGATTGACAAGACATGAGAAAGAGAAGAGTGTTAATCGTTCCAACCGTTGCGCTCACGAATAGCGTTTATTTTTGAGCGGTAAGTGCCTCGGTTCACTCCCAATAGTCTTGATGCTTTTGCTTGATTTCCACGAGTATGAAGAAGGGTTTGCTCAAACAACTCATCCTTAACCATCGGCACTATCCAAGACATATCAGGCGTTGCGAAACGATCATGACGAGTTGGTTCAAGTTCTGCCTTGATGGACTCAATAATCGATTTCTTATCAAAAATGGTAGGGGTAGACATAATTTTTTCTCTGGCTGGTAAAAAGGGGGACGGATTATCATAAATCGATAATCAATTGTCCAATCTTCTCCCCAAGACAACTCAACTGAATATCATCTTAACTGTCCACCTGTAGACCATCGACCAACAACACGTTATGAAACTGGTGAGCTGGCAAAACTCCCTACCATCTAAAAAGGGAGTATCTGAAACCGCTTAAATCACAGAACATTCAAATCAAAAGACCAAAAGCCATTGCAAGACAAGGGTTTACACTCCTACCCACTGCGTGGGCGTATCGTATAAAACCTAATCAACGGTCACCGTTGACTCCTTAACAGTCGTTTAATGAAGTGCTATTGCAATATCTGAAAAGTGCGATACAACATAGAGATAAGCACAGGAAAAGGAGACGCTATGACGCCACAAATCAAACACACAAATACACTGTTAAACCGTCCAATCAGACGCTCAAATACAGAAGTCACTCTTCAAACCACAACCCCACTGTGGACAAAAAAAACAATCACCTTCAAACCTCATTCAAAAGAATCGTTATCAAAACCGATAACTTTTCATAACTCGATTGAGGAGAATTAATGAGCAAAAAATTCTTCCACTACTCAACCAATCAGGAGGTCGAAAAGTATCTATCTGAATTGACGCAGCTATGCGGATTCAAACACAAAACTCAACTCATCAATGCGATGTTTATGGGTGAAACATTAACGTTACAGGACCATGATTTACCGCTTCACAACAACCAATCAGCACTGTTCACACCAAACGCACAACAATTGCTGGATTTAGATGCAAAGCTAAGAGCAGACCTTCCTGATACAAGTCCTGTTAAGTTTGACATAAGCCAGTATCAAACCATTGAAGAGATAATTGCAGCGGCAGAACAACTCACTGTTAAGAATCGCCAGTTTTTACCTACGTATCTGCATATTTTGCAAGAATTGCTACTGGTGTTTGATTTCGAGACAGCACAGCCAAAGATCGAACAATTAGGTGAAGATGATCAGTTTATTAAAGCGCATAAGGCGAAGCTAAAGACATTGGCTCAATCAAGCAGTACTAAATCGAAAAGACGCATCGCCGTTAGCAATCCCGTTCGATTTGAAAAGATGATGGCTCAATTCACTACCAAGCCATTGAGTAAAGCACAAGAAGAAGCATTATTGGTCATTAACATCGCCAATTTACAGTTAAAAGACATAGATCTCTCAACACCAGTCAAAACAGCTTTACTGCGAGATCTTGACCGAGCAAAGCAAAAATTAACTGCTATCCAAAAGCCACTTACTCAACTTGATAAGCTGTTATATCAGTTAAGCAAAGCAAAGTTTCAGCGACTGACCATCACTGAGCAGAACAAGCAAATGATTGAGACCGTGACAAAAGAATTAGCTGAGTTAAACCAGTACATCAAGGCTTGTCATCAAGAACAAAGTAATTCGAGTTTAACGATAAAGCAGAAGATGAAGGCCGTGATCCAACTACTTCATAAAGTTAAAGCAAGCATGACGTCACTTGAACAGTCAATAAAATATGGTACGACATAAGTAAACAAGGACGTTTACTTATGATCGTAAAAATGAAGAAAGTCGCTTTCTCTTGCGACAATAAACGAAAAGGGAAAAACACAGGCTCGCTAACCAACCACATCCTTTATCTCATCACTCATAAGAAGACCAAGCGCTACTCCGACAAGCGCAGCCATCTCTCTTTTGCTCTAAACCCAAATCAGCCCGATTTAGGTGCATTACTCACGCACAAAGGCACTTCATTAAGCCAACCTGAACTGTCAGATTCAGTGAATACTTACTGTTTGGAGCAGCATCGCTACATAACTCAGCATTACGTGAAAAACAGCCGTAAAGCCAAGCAACTGGACGATTACCAAGAATGTTTAAATCCTCAGAAACTGTTCAACTATCAAGGCTCATTGAGCTTTACCCAAGCGGAATACCAAAGGTTATTAAAAGCATCTGGTGGTAACGAAGCACAAGCCAAAGCGATGATGGAAAACATCACTCGCCACTATCTTGCAAGCTACTACAACCAGATAAAAAAAGAGCAGAAAATTAAAGGGAAAAAGACTAAGCCAGAAGAGATTGAGCTTGTCTCGAATTTTCATATTGAAGGGGAAGCGAATCCGCACATCCATTTTTATACCCATGCTTTTTGTCCAACAACTCAACGCTACATGAACCCACGTTATTTCTCTGAAACAAAGCAAAAGGCTCATAAGCAAATTGAAAAGCAATTCGCCCAGTATTTAGAGCAAGGCGTTGCGACAGGTCAGCAAAAGAACCAAGCAAGAACCGCTCGTAGGGACTATCTGACATACCTTTTAGATCATTGCCAAAACTGGCTTGAAGTTAGAAAAATGTTCAGGGATTTAGAGGGGTTACTCAGTGAAGTGTTAAACAGCGATGATCCGTTACATGCAAAAATCGCTGAATTACAGAAGGAGGGGTTATCAATCAAGGTTAAACCCAATCAACAAATTGAAATACAGCAACAAGACGT
Source organism: Vibrio sp. TAP-3B (assembly GCF_057784735.1). NCBI lineage: Bacteria > Pseudomonadati > Pseudomonadota > Gammaproteobacteria > Vibrionales > Vibrionaceae > Vibrio > Vibrio sp. TAP-3B. The sequence continues at coordinate 527,510 of NZ_CM173496.1, forward strand.
ACCAATCACACTGAGCATTGAGACGTTCATCAACAGAAAGTTGAAACGATCGTTAAAGCGCTTCGTTAAACAACACCAGTTTGAGCAGCAAAGCCAACGCTACGGCAATACAACGCCAGTCGAAAAGATGGAAACGGTACTGTTAAACAACCTTAACGCTGTGAATAAGGCACTTTCTCAAGAGTTAGGTCAAATACCACCAAGCGAACATAAGGAAGCCAGAAACAAGGCATTTAAGACGTTCTATGAGCGATGCCTTGCCACTGGCGTGTTAGTGAATCTAAACAAGCAACATCATTTGTCGTTTCATAAATTGGATGAGAATAAGCAAGTGAGCAGCCAAAACAACCTTAAAGCGACAAAATACAACGCTTCACTATTCAACTCTCCAGAATTGTCTGGCAAAGCGATAGCGCAGCACTTTGGTTTAGATTTGGACGACATTCGCCAGCACCAGAGCGAACTAATGGAGTTCATGCCACGCACTATCAACTATCGCAAGGTGGTGTTTTTCTCGATGGACAACCAACAGCACAACCACGTCTATCAGGAGTACTTTCACCTTAATCGTCACCAGTCGCTTTTTGATTATTACGGCTTGGAGGTCTTTGAGAATGATGATGAAACCACGGTCTTCAACCGCAAAGGCGAGTCGTTAATTCAGATAAGGCAGATTGATGAAAATTATTCTCGCATTACGATGAATACGCTGCATGCCCCAAGTGCTGCTAAAGTCTTACACTCGATGTTGGTTCGTGAAGCCAAGTCATTACCCGATGATCAAGCAATCTTTATCAGACCAGCGAAATATTCTTTTGGGAGACAACATTTAAGGTATCTACACCTTGAAATCATGTTCTCAACGGACAGGCACAGCCAGAAGATTGTGGTTGAGTATAACAATATGAGCAGTGACAAAAAGTTGCAAAGAATGATTGATGAGAAGCTTGAGCAAGAGTTGGCAAGGTTTGAGAAGAACTTTGTCAAATACAGCAAGAAAAATCCTGACCAGTATCAGTTTGGTGAAGCGGTAGGGACGCATTTACTTGAAAGTGAGTACCTTTCGCCAGATCAGAGAGAGCGAGTGAAGAAACAGATTGATAGCCAGAAGCAGCGCATAGAGCAGTGCACCGCTAAGGCAAATAAGAACAAAACTGAACCCGCTCCTAAGACCAAAAAGTTAAAACTATGAGGTCGGTCATACACATAAACAGACTGGTTCTATTTTGTGGTGCGCAAATTTTCTAATTCAAATGACAAGGTGAGCACAAATGGCTCACCTTTTTTTGGGCTTGGCTGTCGAATACTCTGCCAACTCAAACATCGAATTTTTTAGGCATTCCGTATGATAATACCACAAGTAATGACTGAGCATTCTGGTTATTAAATCCACCCATTCCTTAAACAAAGACAACGCTTCCAAGCGGTCTTCTGCCAGCATGATCTGATCCCAACCAATCGCATCAAGCGCATCTGAAACGGCACGTAAGGCAACATCCTTGTTCTTATCAACACTAAGGTCATCAAGCAAATGGTTGTAAGTGTGAATATGCTGAATCGCTTCAATCAGAGCTTTACAGAATTGCTTTAAACTCACTTCAAAATCACAGCGATAAAACAAGCGCTTAACTTGTGGGTCAGTATCAAGAGATGAAACAATTTCCCTGAGATCTCGTTTCGCTCCTTGCTCCAGTGCCCAGCGCATTTCTTGCGGCATTTCCATTTTCAACCAATAACGAGTATCACAGTGGTGGTTGATGATGAGCATGAGCCCTGAGAGTGTTTGAGGGTGTAATTTAATCTCTTTCCCTTTTTCATTTAGGCACTTTGTCAGATTTCCTTGCTGAGATTCGAGGAGTAGTGTTTGTCCTTCAAAGCGCAGCAAATCATCAGAAAATTCTGCTCTCCAATCGGTATGGAGATAGTCACGACAACCTTTCAAAAACGACTTAGTGACAGCGAAGGTACAACGGCTCGGAAACGGTGTCGCAGAGTTAAAATCAAACAACCTGTCTTTGTTTGATAATACTCTTGAACGTAGGCGATCGACCTCTTTCTGATTCGCTCTGATTTCAACACCAATATCGTGTTTTTCTATGTATTTTTCAGCCAGTTTCTCAAGCTGAAACAGCGTAATTTTTACACGTTGCTGAACTGACGACAACGACTGTGCTTCTTCCAATTTTTCAGGATATTTCTCAACCAAAATCGACCAGTTTTTCGGCTCACTCTCTTCAATTTTTACGATAAGACCACTGTAATCTTCTCGCTGCTTTAACTCTTCAATTTCGTCTAAAAACGCTTTTTTATCCATACAAACTCCTTATGTTTTGGGTACATAACCGTCTTATCACGCCAGCGAAATATTGCAAATAACCCTGTCTGTGGTAAGCCAATAAGTAACCGTTAAAACAAGGAGAGTTTATGAATTGGAGCATTGAGCAGATCGAAGATCAGCTAAACAGGAGTGAGTTAAAAGGCGTGATCGATTTGATTGCGAACCAAAGCGATTTTGAAGTGTTATTTGAGCAAGAACTGTGCAAACAAGGCATCTCCAAACAGAGCTTCAATCGCCAGTTTTTCAGAGCCAAACAGCAAATGGATATTGTGCGTTTGCCAGCCTATCAACAGGCGTTGGTCGAGGCAGAACAGGTCAGCGAAGCCGATCGTCTCTTCTTAGTCGATTTTTTCAAACCGTTGGTTAAAAAATACCAGTGTTTACTGGGGTATCATGACAAAACCGAACAGAAGAAAATTGCGGGTTTCATAAAGAGAAAAACTCAGGGTGGTCAATGATGAAATCCATAATTAATCAACTGAATAATTACACTTCCAACCTGACGATTGAGGATATTTGCCTACTATCAAACTATGACTATGAAGCGTTTATGCAGCAATACAAAAAATTAGTCTATATCACTGGCATGAGGCAATACTGGTTGATTACAGCGAAACAACAGCGCAACCACAGCAACATCAAACAGTTTAAGACTTATCACAAAGCACAGCAGCACTTCTATCGACAGTTAACGCAAGAGTTTCACCTTATAACGGGTATTAATCCAAGTCAGTCATACAGTATTACTGAGCTGTATGACGCATTGGTAGAAAAACATTCGCGCTTCCACATAGCGACAACCGTCTATGCGGATAATCTACTCACTGCTATTCAATATGCACGATGTAATACTCAACTATGGCAAAGATTTAAGCAAGAGCTGGCTGCTGTCGGTATCGCTTTTAAAGATGTATCGCAGCTACTTACAGCGTTGCACTATGCTGATGAAACGGATTATCAAGAAGCCACTGACAGAATGGCGAAAGGATTTCGAGATTTTTACCAATATCAGGTAGATCGAGATTTTGAGACTCTGGTGATGGAAGCCATGAGTTTTGGTCAAATATTTCAACACTGCACACCGTGCTTCAAGATCTACAACCTTCGCATCACCTTTCCAGAGATTTACGTTATTAAAGCGTGTCTATCACAAGCGATAGCCAGACAGAACGATTAACCAAGCCTCAAGCGAGGCTTTGTTTGACTTCGCTTTGGTTGCTCAAAGAAGAACAAATCGTCTATTGCCTTTTCGCACACAACATAGAGTTGTGCTACCGACGGATGCGCCAAAATCGACTCTAATTTTTCATTACAATCTGTCACCCCAAAACCATACCAGAAAGTATAAGGCTCATTCTGGCATTGAAACTGACAAGCCATAAACGCTTGTTTAACTGTTTGCAGTGCTCCTTCTACTTTGCCTTCTCTCTGCTCTTGAACCGCTTCAACCAGAACCAGATTCAAGCGATTGAACATCATTGAGACAAACGGCTCATTCAAATCAAGATAGGCATTTTCAAATGCGGAATAGTCGTCTTGTGCTGACGGTATTGTTTCAAAATCACTATCAAACAAATGACCGAAAAAGCTCAGTGTTAATAACTCTTTTTTGGTCATAGTCGCAATCCCTTAGAGCGTTTAACTTTACGCTTCGCGCTCGCTGGCTCTTCAAATAACCCCTCTTGGACTTCCCTTCTTAATTCAGCGATGATCTGTTCTTCATAATCTGGCTCATCACTTGGCACTGGTTGAGCAACGTCTAATTCAACACCTTCAAATGGATTATCTTGTTCTTGTCCCAATACCTTATCAGGGAAGCAAACTTGCTGCACCGCCAGTTTGATACGCTGATCGACCTTTTCACCTACCGTGATCTTTTCCAAATCAAACAACGCATCTTGGTTGATTATTTCCAAGGCCATACGCAGATTTTCAACATTCTGACCTTTGTACGGAAAGGCATGAATGTGTTTGTCTTTAACGACCAGCAAAGCGTTAATCAACTCATCCACAATGGGACTTTTGCCCAATAGCACGCCATTTTCCGTAAGACTTGAAGCAAGAGGTTTAGGCTTACCGTTGTGGTAATAAACACTCTCACGCAATGTTGTATCATTATGTAGTTCAAGGTAGTCAGTTAACCACTCTTTTTGCTGCTTTAACTCATTATATTCCTTGATCATCGTTCCGTTATCAGCAGTGGAAATGGTAGAGCTACACTGCAACTTACGAAGGGCATCCAGAGAGAGAATTTTATTTGTTCCTTTCGGCTCATCTAACACATCAAAAGCCACAACAGGCAAAGCTTCACCATTAAAACTCGCCAGAATCTTGCCTGAAAAATAGAACCCTTCTGGGACATCAACACTTGAACCAATCACAACTTGGTTTGCTGGGTAATTCTGCTTAATCTCAGCCATTCTCTGTGGGTTTAAAGGCATTGACTGATTAAACGAGTCAAACACCCAGTCAGGCAAGTCAAAGTCATTGTCAGCCAAATACAAACCAATCTGCTCGTGATCTTGATACTCCATCAGCATCGCTTTAAACAAATCATACTGCTCATAGCTAAAGAGCATTTGAGCTGCAAACGGGCTACGCTCTTCCAGAATGAGCTCTGGTCTTAACAAGTCCTGTTCATAGAAATACTGCAACAATCCAGCCACAATATTCTTATCACCAGAACCTTCCAGCTCTTTAGCAAAAGCAACGTATTGCTCAAACAATTCAGGTCGGCTTTCATACAACAATTTGCTCTTTTGTATCATCAATTGGGTATACGCATTTCTCATCCTTTGTCTCCTTTCGTTTACTTAATGGCATACCACAAATCGAACTTTAAACAAGAGTCTGATCATTTTCACAAGCACCAAATAAGCAAAAACCCAATACCTAAAAGAAAATCCAACCGTCAATAATTTCAGTAACTTGGATATATTAAAAAGCGTGATACGACATAAGTAGGCTCATCAACAAAGGAGTGTATTTATGAGTAAAAACAGATCGAGTGCCACTGGCAGCACTAAGAACAAAAAAAGCCAGCAAGACCAAGTGTTAGATAGACTGTTCGACTTTTTCTCTAAACCAAAAAGCGAGAAGCCAAGCTCTGACAGTGATGTTGAAGTGAGTTTCTATCGCTCAACGTTAAATGCTTTACCGCTTAATTTTTTCGGTAATGAATACAACGGAATCAACATCATCATGTTGTTAGAAGCGCAGCAAAATAGCGCTACTAAAGTACCGATCTACAGCACGTTCAAACAAGCGTCTGAAATACTTGAAAAGCATAAAGAGCAACTACCCGAAAAGTCGGATGATTTTGACCCTGACAAGCCACTCAAAGGCATAAAGCTTGAAAATGTCGTAGTGAAATATTTAGAGAACTACGCAAAGGATGGGGAGAAAATCAGCAAGGCACAGTTCGAAAAACTGACTAAGGGTATGAACTTCAAGGAAATGAAAGACAAGGGCTTTGAGGCAAAGCGTGGGCTGCGTGCTTATCGTGTTTTTCCGATAGAGAAAATCAAACACTTATTGCCTCAGTCATACATTGACGAACAGCCATATTTCGCCAAACAAGAAGTGTTAGCCAATCAGACAATGAGCGAAGCAGAGCAGGATTCCGCTTTTGTTCAAAAAGCGGAGATCATCATCGATGCAATGAGCGTTCCTGTAATAGAAAAAGACGAGGATAGAGCTTATTACAACGTCAAAGAAGACCATATCGTGATACCGCCAAGAGACAAGTTCAAAAGTGATAAAGCACGTTTTGCCGTTATTTTGCATGAACTGAGCCACAGCACTGGTCATCCATCCAGATTGGACAGAAAGTTAGGCAACCCATTCGGCTCTCAAGGTTATGCAAAAGAAGAACTGATCGCGGAGACAGCGACTCTATTTATGTGTCTTGACCAAGATTTAGAAACGTTCAACTCCCATGCAGCTTATCTTGAAAGCTGGGCGCAGCAGTTTGCGGATCAAAAGAAAGCGTTACTATCTGTCTGCAAACAAGCAAAAGAAGCGCAGAACTACATCACTGAAAAAGTGCAATGCCACACGCTGAAATTAGAGCAAGAGACACAACGAATTGATTTAACAGATCAATCTCAATTTTTTCTACAATGCTATATTGCTGAAGAAGCAGAGTTTGACGACCAATTTACATCTCTAATTGGGAAGTACATCACTGGTTTGCGTGAGGTTGAGAATGGCCTGGAACTTGTTACCGATGAAAACTTGCGTTATAAGCTCGACAGCACCGCTTCTAAGCCACTTTCTCGCAAGGTCGATGAATTGATACAGGCAGATAAAAAGAATGTCGAAATGGCGCGTTTAAAGACGGAACCGCCTAAAAGACGATTGACGATATAACAAAAAGACCGCATCAAGCGGTCTTTTATGGAATTAAATAACTGATAAGATACATATAAATACCTCTATCTTTAAACTCTAATTAAGGCAGTAGTCCATTCAATCCGTCAGTAAGAATACTATTAGCCAAAGATGAGTAGTTCTTGTTCATTACAAATTGCTCTAAATCTTCATATTCATACAGTTCGATATAAAGATAAGAGTCTGGAAGCTGATCTAACGGTCGTAATTTTTCTGCAATATCATCAAACATCAGTCGACTAACTTCCAGATCAATAAGATTATCCAACGGTGCTAAATAATCATCATCACCTGTCTGTAACCAACTTGTATAAGCATCGCTCCACCCAAGTGCATACCTTCTCATTAATGCTTTTAGATCGAGCTGCGTACAAGCAACAACACTCAGTGCATCATTTAAATCTGCATCAATACAATATGTTTTACCATCAGAAGCTTTTACAGAATAAACCACTTCATTGTACCAATTCTCAACGAGATCGATAACGACAGGACGTACACCATCTTCCTTATGTATTTCTACATAGACTTTTTGATCGTGCATGACAAAATCATCAGCATAACCATCTACTCTTTCAAAAAGATTGACCATTTTTTCACAGTCAAAGTTAAATGTTGGTAAGTGGCATAAAGTTACTGACAGCTTTTCTACTGAAATAACCTCAACCTCGCCATAATCTTGCAGCATTTCAGCATCGCCTGATAAGATGTAGATAGGCTGATCCGCTGCATAGTGAATGCATTCATCTGCAATTTGTTCAAACTGTGACTCAACGATATATAGGTTCATTTCGCCCCCTTACAACAAGAGCTGAGAGAAGCCATTACATCACGGTGATAGGTACACAAATCCATGTCATCAACTACACACCCATCACTGGTGTTTTGTAACTCATGCTCAACTATTCTTATATGATCGAAAGTTAAAGCGTCATGGAATATCAAACTCTCAATCACCTTCACTCTTGTGTATTTTGGTAGCATGGAGAACATCAGCGTTTTATGCGTGACACTTAAATCGTTAGCGACACGCTCAACCACCCACGTATCACATTGGCTATGCTCTTCGATTTTGCTCAAATACTTCTTCTCAAGAATCGCTTGAGCTTTTTGCTCAATACTTGTCATTAATTCCATATCATCCTCCTATTGTTGTGGAACATAAACTTTTTTAATTTCATAGACTAACTGCCATATTGAGTAACAGTCATTACACTCAACATCTTGGTTTAGATAATCGCCATGACACTCTGTTTTACCAGCACTGTAATCACTTGAACCGCAGCGCCAGCAATTTGGATCACTTGTTACATCGACTAACTCATCGAAAGGTAATTTGTTGTAATTACACATCTCTCACCCTCCTATTGGTTTGTTTGTTGTTGGGTAACATAGCCATAAGACGTTTCAAAAAGCGGCAGATACGCTGCTTCTGAGATCACGCCATTTACCTTTGGCTTGATGAACAGCTCACAAAGTCTGATTAACTGAGATTTGTTTTTAAAACCTTGGCGCATCAGGTAAGAGACCAGCTTCAACATAGCTTTTGACGCAATATCTGCATCGATAGTGTTATCAACATTGATTGCGATTGCTCTCTGAGGGAAGCCTACATTCACATTGAGATTTTTATCTTCAAATCCATCAGATCGCTCCCTTGCATATAGAAGGTTTACACCTTCAAAATCACACTGCTTGAACGTTGCTGAATACATAAACGTTTCAACGAATAACGCATCGGTAAAATCGCAATCTTTGATTTCCGTATACTCAAAACTGGCGTTAGACAAATCAGCACCACTAAAATCACAGTTCTTAATCACTGAACCGCAGAAGTTCACGCCACGCAGATCTAAATCAGTTAAATCCAAGCGCTCTAAACGCAAACATTCAAAATCCGTTACACTAAGTAAAATCATTGCTACGACCACTGAACGAGTCATTGGTCTATCAGTCTTGAAGAACAGAACCGTTTGCTCAAACAGATACTGTGAATCTTGTCGCTTCAATGCTTCTAATTCTTGCTGTGTCATTGTTGAAATATCAATATTTTCTCTTTTCATAATCAATCCTCTCTTAATTTTTGAGTTTATTTAGGGTGTAAAAAGCCCCACCCAGTGGGCGTAAACACTTAATAATATGCCTTTAGTTAATTAATGTTTGGAGGTTATTTGTTAAATCTATTTCTTTTACCAATACCCATCGACTTCCTTGCTGGAGGTCTTTATATTCACCTTGATAATATCTTTTTGCTCTGAGGTTTCGATAAAAAGGAACTCGATACTTTATCTTTCTTGTTGAATTATTATTTTGATGATTTTTATTATTCCCAAATAAAGTCGAACCTTTATATCTGAGTTTTGATGAACCTTTTGGTAATTTAAGTGCCGATTTAGGGAAGCCAGCAACCAGCTTTTTACCTTCTGTTGCTGAGTTATAGATGCAAAGTGATATAACAATCTTTACCATCTGCTTTGCCAATCTATCCCAATGACTGAGTTCCTGCTCATCAAAGTCTATTTCTTCAATATCAGAAAGAAGTAACCGTTGCTCCATAATATTACCTCCATCAATGGAATATGAGATTTTAAGTATCTGGTCATCTTCATCATTAGATTCTGCTTTCCGATCTTTGACATAAGTTGTATGTGCTTCACCTCCACTAAAAACATCGAACCACTCTCGTTTACTTCGAATTGATACTAAGCAGTTTTTAACTTCTTGACCTTCTATGCATGTTCCTTCAGGGAAAGAAATAGAAAAGGTTTCAAATGGTCTTTGTATGCTGTCACTTTTAAATAAAAACTTTGCGTTTTTCAACGTGTGCAACACTTCGAAATTATCAATAAAAATAGTAGGAAAACCTTTTTTTGACCACTCACTCTCTTCTTTCAAAAGAAATAAAGAACTTACCGTATCTATATTGAAATCAATAGTACTATCGAGACACAACTCGTAAAAGTCTTCATGTGTTATTTGTTTTTTACCAAAATACTCCTTTAAAAATCTTTTACCTTTTGCTGATGATTTAAAATTGTCCAAACATGTTTTGTAAATTGAATGTTTCATTAATTCCTCTCTTATTTATCAATTAATTTAGGGTGCAAAAAGCCCCACCCAGTGGGCGTAAATATTAAGTTTGTGCTTTATGTGTGGTGAGAACCGCTATCACTGACGAGAAATGCACAGCGATACTGGTTTTCAGCAAGCAATAAGAGGACGGTATGACAACAACTAAAAGGTAGTTCTGATTCAGCAGATAGATCTATCCCTGCACTTTGAATTAACAAAGCGAACAATGATCCTTGCGGAAAAGAGTAATACTTAGATTGTTGAACATTAATCTGCACATTGCAGACAAGCCGTTCTTGCTTAATATTTTGGCGGTAGAAGTGGCGCACCACGACTATCAATTTTGAGAGGAGGAAAAAGTGATTAGCTCTTTCAACGGTGGGAATAGTAACATTAATCAGAATGAAGTGTCAACATTTATTTTTATTAAATGTCAAGATTTATTTTTGTATTTTTAAAGCAATTTTATGATTTCCTTTTCTATCAGATAGATACAAAGGTTTGAAGGAGTATTGCTCCAACAATCCCTTTGCCTCACGCAGTTAAAATTTTACTCATAGATCTCTTGCGACTGGTCGATTTGGTGTTTTAGTTTCAGATATTTAGCTGGGTTTTCTTGGTAGTACTTCGCCATTCCATCCAATTGAGGATACTTACCGCTTTCAAGACCCTCAAGATAGTCTGTTGGTAAGATAACAGTTTCGGAGAAATCAACGGAGTCTACTTTGACAGCATCCTGATAAGGCAAAATGTTATGTATTTTGTCAGTCATTTTTTCATGCACAGGGATCAGTCTATGAACACCGTCTAAAAACTGAATTGAAATCATGTGATAACCAAAAGGATTATCATCAGTATCTGCATAAAGTACAGTCATACTCTTAACGACTTTCTTCAATTCAACGTTAAAACGTTGTCTAATCTCATCATTAGCATTTTCATCAAGAGTTAAATCAATTAAATCTTGGAGCGAACTATCACCATCCGACATTGCTATTTGATGTTGAAGTTTCATAATAGATGTTTCAAGCAAATCAAGATCTTGAACAACTTTCTTCAACTCATTTTCTTTTTTCAGATAATCATCTTGAACTTTTTCAAGCAAAGACGGTATTTTAATACTACTAATGTTTTTAACAATTTGTTCAATATCATCTTCAAGTTGAGATTTTTTTACCTTCAAAGGCAGCATTTTTTGTTCAAGCTCTTTTAGTGAGCTATCAAGAACTTGATCACTCGATTGATTAGAGATGATTTTGTTGATGTTCAAACCCTTGCAGAATTGAAGTAGATTATGCTCAAACACACCGTGTTTAATCACTTTTGCTTTGCACAAGCCTTCTCGCGCCAAGTTACAGCGCAAGTATACGTTTCGCCTGTCTTTGCTCTTAATGTAAGTGCTATTGCAGAGTGGACAACGCAGAATGCCTTGCGCCAGATTCTTAATGCTCTTATTCGGTTTTGTCCCAGAAGATCGTCGCTCATCCATCATTTTACGAATGTATGCGGCTTGGCTTTCAGTCATGAGCGCAGGATAGTAATTTTTTAATACAGCAACTTCTTTACGAACACGCTTACCAAGGTGTTTTTCAGGATACTTCCCTTGCTCTATATCATCTTCTGTCGGGTAGTAAGATTCTGTTAAGAGATAATCACCTTTAACAGTTGAGATCTCAGAATTGAATAAACCACTGTATGCAGCAGCTCTAAAATGTCGAGTTTTACGGTTTGCCTTTTTAAGCTTTGGTTTGAGGTTGCCAGCGTCTATTTCATCGTTGAGAAGACGTACCGCTCTTGTCATCCCATTTCCATCCAATAGCTTTTCAATCAGAAAATCCATTACTTTCTTGTTTTCTGGGATGAACTCATAGCCACGACCATCTTTCTTTGCTGTTAACCAGAATGGACACATTGCAGTTGCATTTTTAGGACGTTCAAGCCCAACTCTTCCTTCTTCTGGCAAAGTGAAGTAGTTAAGCAAATCTTCTCGCTTCTTTTCCCACGATTTGCGAGAACGATACTCTTTCATCAGTGATTCAGTATGCGAACGCTGCAAACTGATTAGAGCCATAAAAAGATCCATCATACCGTGTGTCGAGTCGATAGATTTTTTTGAATAGATTTTCTTTTCACCATCAGCAAGAACTACGATGTTTGTGTATTCAAGCAGCTCAGTAAAAATTTGGGTAGATTTGAAGGGTCCAGTTCGAGTTATCCGGTCTAAGCTTTCAACGATAAGGTAGGTATTAATCTCACCATCTTCGTTAAACCTTTTCTTGATCTCACCAGACTTAAATTTCTTGATAGTTTGACTGAACGAGCCAAGTGTTAAGTTCAATCCACGGTAAGCACTTACACCTAAATCTTTGAGTGAAATGACTTCATTCAAATCAACATCATGTTCTGCACAAAACTTCTCAACGAACTTTCTGTTTATCTCACTTTGGCGAAATTCTGATAAACCATCGGCTTGTTGCTTACTCGAATATCGCAGATACGTAATGATAGTTGGCTTCATGAAATGACTCGCTAAATGTCTGTATTTACGTCATTTTATCCTACTGCACAAATAGATCAACCATCTCCATCGGACTTGGGGCGGTTGCACCGCTGTTCCCATCCATCACCACCGAGTGGCCTGACTGAGACTGTCCTAGGAATTTAAAATCTTCAACCCATTTAACTTCTGCTTGCATGGTTTACCTCTTTTGCATCGCGCATTGGGGACATCGTTATCCCGCTGGACGGGGTGTTTCGTGTCGATACTGTAGCTTTCTCACAACAAAGGGCAAAGTAATTTTCAACCTTGTTGTAATTTTTTCGCTCTGCGGCCGTTCTATTTACGTAACACTTTCTAACTCGTAACAATGAAAACAACTTGAGGTTGCTATGAAAAAAATATCTAAGTTATTGGTCGGGCTCTCTCTCACTCTTCCTGTTTCGCTCATCTTACTAAGTAGAACAGGGACCGCCGATACAATGGATAAAATAAATGCATCAGAAAAAGTGAGCATCGCGACATTAGCCGGTGGCTGTTTCTGGTGTACTGAGTCGGACTTGGAACAATTCCCTGGCGTATTAGACGTCGTGTCTGGTTATTCTGGCGGACAAATTGAAAACCCGACTTACCGTCAAGTGTCATCAGGCAAATCTGGTCACATTGAGGTGGTAAAAGTGAAATACTCCCCTGATGAGGTGAGCTACGAGCAAGTATTGGACTACTTTTTCCGCCACATCGACCCAACCGATGACAAAGGTTCGTTTGTTGACCGTGGTCCACAGTACCGACCTGCGATTTTTTATCACAACGACCAGCAAAAACAGATTGCTAAACAGTTTATGATGGAAATTGACAAGGCAATGATTTATCCAAAACCACTCAAAACTGAGCTGATTGAGTTTGAGAAGTTTTATCCTGCAGAAGATTACCATCAAGATTACTACAAAAAGAGTAGCTTAAAGTACAAGTACTACCGCTACGCATCGGGTCGAGATCAGTACTTAGATGAAGTATTCGGCGAAGATCGTAAACAAAACCCGAAGACGCTTCGCCAGTTAATCGAAGAAAAAAAGCGATTATCGAATAAAAAAGAGTATAACAAACCGGCTCAATCGAAAATTAAATCAACGTTAACTGAGCAGCAGTACTACGTGACGCAGGAAGATGGAACGGAGCGCCCTTTTGATAATGAGTACTGGGATAACAAAGAAGCCGGAATTTACGTCGATATCGTGACTGGTGAACCGCTGTTCTCTTCGACCGACAAGTATAAATCCGGCACAGGTTGGCCAAGTTTTACCAAACCAATTGATTCTGTTTATGTCGTGGAAAAAACCGATTACAAACTGCTCTACCCACGCACTGAGGTGCGCAGTAAGTTCGGTGACTCCCACTTAGGACATGTGTTTAAGGATGGACCGAAACCAACCGGGTTACGCTACTGCATGAACTCCGCAGCCATGAAGTTTATTCCTGTCAGCGAGATGGAAAAACAGGGTTACGAAGCGTATCTTTACTTGTTTGATAAATAGTAATGAAAGGCTTTAAAGCAAAGCTAGCAATGAAGATCTGCCCAGTTTGTCAGCGCCCATTTTCTTGGAGAAAGAAGTGGGCGCGCAACTGGAATGACATCGTTTATTGCTCCGAACGGTGCAGAAGAAGCAAACCCGCACAAAGGTAAAAAGTGATTTAGCCCAATTACCAAGGTAAAAGCTCACCATCATAAGCCCAAAATGCCCCGCTATCTTGCGGGGTTGCTTTTTCTATTAAACCTATCAAATCTTTCGCGACACGCTCTGGGGAGAACAACTTCCCCTCAGGCACATTGGTTTGGAAGGGCTCAGACAAGTCAGTATCGGTCGTACCAGGGTGCAGAGCTAACACCGTTCCATGTTTAACCATTCTCTGCCATTCAATAGACATGGTTTTGAGAAACATGTTCAGCGCCGCTTTAGAAGCGCGATAACTGTACCAACCGCCAAGTTGGTTATCACTGATGCTGCCGACTTTGGCTGAAATAGTGGCAAACTTAGGCGCGTTACTGCGCTTGAGTTTGGGGGTGAAATATTTCGCCAGCAGCAAACTTGGCAAGGTGTTTACCGTTATGGTGTGTTGAAAGAAATCGGCATCGAGTGCATTGAGGGTCTTCTCTGGCCCTTTGCTTGACGTATGCAACATGCCGACACAGTTGATCACCCAATCGACCTGCTCAATGTCCTCACTGAGCGCATTAACATGCGCTTGTTGGGTGACATCCGCCTGATACCAAAAAACGCTAGGGTGCAACCAATCCGGCTTGTGGCGGTGGAACGTAGCGTGGATTCTCGCCTGAGGAAACCGAATTACCGCCTCTTGCACCATTGCAAAACCGATACCGCCATTGCCTCCTACAATTAAAATGTTCATTACAAACTCTCCAAATTTTTCATGTAGTGTTCGGCGGTATCCAATATTGCTTGGCGCTGAGATTTTTCCATATTATCCCAGGAGCGAAAAATCATCCCAATACGAGGATTGGTCGCCAAGCGTTTTTCGTGCTTGTGCATGAATCGCCAATAAAGACTATTAAACGGACATGCTGCCTCACCGCTGCGAACTTTGTTGTCGTAATAACAATCTTTGCAGTAGTCGCTCATTTTATTAATGTACGAACCACTGGCAGCATAAGGTTTGGTCCCAACAATACCGCCATCGGCAAATAACGCCATCCCTCGTGTATTGGGCATTTCTACCCACTCAATCGCATCAATATAAATGCCGAGATACCACTCGTCCACTTGGTCTGGGTCGATTTCAGTCAGCAAGCAAAAATTACCCGTCACCATCAAACGTTGAATATGGTGTGCGTAGGCATAATCGAGAGATTGACCAATGGCGTGACGCATGCACGCCATTTTCGTTTCACCGGTCCAAAAGTAACTCGGTAATGTGCGTGACGCATCAAGTTCATTCTTTTGCGGATAGTGTGGCATGTTCGCCCAATAAACACCTCGGATGTATTCTCGCCAGCCTAATATTTGACGAATAAAGCCTTCTACCTGAGCAATATCGATGTTCGGATTAGAGCGAAATGCATGTAACGCAGCCTCTATGACCTCTTTAGGATGCAATAGTTTTGTGTTCATCGAGAACGATAAACGGCTATGATACAGGCTCCATTTCGACTCATGCTTTGAAGTCATTGCGTCTTGGAACCTGCCAAATTGAGGCAGACAAATTTGGCAAAAATGAGCGAGTAGCGACAAACTTTGAGAACGATTGACAGGCCATAGCAAATCTCCCTTAAGCCGCCCAATGGTTTGGATATTATGCCTCTGCAAGCGCTCTAAAATATCACTAACATCGATGCTGAACATTAATGGTTGAGGTAACTGTTCAACGTCTTTTACTTTGAGTTTATTGCGATTATTGGCGTCATAATTCCATTTACCTCCGACAGGTTTGCCGTCTTGCATCAAAATATCGAAACGCTTGCGCATCCGGCGATAAAAGTGCTCCATCATGATATGTTTGCCCTGCGGGAACTGCGGCTCTATCTCTTCAAAAGGCAACAGAAAATGCTCGGTATCAACACAACGTTTGACGACACCATCCAACGTTATGTTTGCAAGCTGCTCCAGAAGCCGATATTCATCCGGTCGTTGATATTCAAACTTTGTTGCGCCAACCTCACTCACATAATGCTGTAGTACTTGGGCCAAATCATCAAAAGATTGAGTGTCATCTAGAGTTAAATGTAAAACATGGTGTCCTTCACTCTGTTTTTCTTTAGTAAAGTGCGCCATCGCAGAGAAAAACGCACACACCTTTTGAATGTGGTGTGTGACATAAGTGCTTTCTTGATGCACTTCTGCAATGACATAAAGCACCTTGTCGTCGACGTGGTGAAACCATGAATGCTCACTATTGAGCTGATCACCCAAAATAAGTCTGACGGTCTCATAGTGCATCAGTTATCTCCGCTTTCTTTCTCTGACATGATCGGCCAGTCCACCATGTCGACACTGTCAAGGCGTGCTCTTGTGCACCAACCCTGCCATTTATCGATGAATGAAAAATCTGGATCATACTGTTGTGTCTGCTTCTCTAAGTTGAACTGGCGTGACCCACGCGGATCCGCTCCAACCCCTGCTAGGTATTGCCAATTACCCCAGTTAGAGGCAACGTCGTAATCAATGAGCTGAGTTTCAAAATAAGCCGCACCGTAGCGCCAATCTAATCCCAGTTCATGCACTAAACAGCTTGCCACCAATTGACGGCCTCGATTAGACATATAACCGGTTATATTGAGTTGATGCATGCACGCATTCACGATAGGAAATGGCGTCTCGCCTTTCTTCCACTGCTTAAAGCGCTGCGCATAAAAGCTTGTCAATGGCGGGCGGTTATGGATACCCGCAAAACGAAACAGTTTTTGCTGGTATTTCCTCGCGTACCAATAAAAATATTCACGCCACAACAGTTCGAAATAGATCCAATAGGTGGAGTCATTTGCGCCATTCACCTGCTCATACCGCTTGAGCATGGCATAAATTGTTTTGGGTGAGACACTGCCACTCGCCAGCCAAGGTGAAAACTTGGTCGAGTACTCCATCCCATCGAGGCCGTTGCGTGTTTGCTTGTATTGGCTCGCGAGGAAAGAGGCGAAATAGCCTCGACAATGTTCAAGGCCACTTTGTTCTCCTCCAAGAAATGTTGGCTTGGTATCGAAGTACAAGGTTGTTGTCGTAGGAAAGTTGACCCCATTCGGCATCGGAGGCAAACCACTAACATTAGCTTGGGGCTGCGATACTGATAGGCTTTCTACTTGTTTTCTAAATTGGGTGAAGGTTTCAGGTAAGCGGTGCAACTCAAACGGCAGTTGGTTCTCACTAAATAGAGTGCGTATCGCTTGTTGATTTATTGTGACGTACGGACAATCGTGTTGAATGTTTTTAAGCACCATTTGTTCATCCGTGCCAGCAAATACCTCGGCGTAAATATTAGTCACGCCAAAGCGATTAACCGCATATTTGATGGCTTGATATGGGTGAAGTTCTACCGACCATAAACGCTGATTAAATTTGCCGAGCGATCGATTCAAATCACTCAACGAGGCATCAAGAAATTGTTGCTTCTTACTCCCAAGCGAGGTTTCTTGCGCGAAATGACGCAGGTAAGGGGTCACCAAAGGGTGACAATATAAGCAAATCAACTCATCTACTTCAGCGCAAGCGCTTAATAGCAACGCATTATCGTGCAAACGCAAATCATTGCTGAACCAATAAAGCCCTATTTTCTTTTCCAAGTTACACCTTCTCCCTATAACCGAAATCCTTGTGTCGCGGCATTCAGGTATCCAAATCACCTCAATGAGCGAGTTAAGCACCTTGTTTTAACTTGCATTTATACGCACAAGATATTTTCGAGATCATCGTTTCTACAAGCTTCGACTCAATCCCCCCCAATATCGGTACAGACTCCTTGCCCGATACAAATCACCAGCTCAAGTTTCATACAAGTGCTTTTGAAACCAACCAGTGACTTTATCGCTGGCTCTCTTAATCACTCATTTTTTATATAAATCATGGAAAATCTGTAAAAATTAAGGCGATATTGGTTAATATCCGTTAGTCTAAGTCTAATTCTATTTTGCTACTACCATCGCAGAAATGACTGACGAATTTAAAAAATCAACCGCTAACTTAAAGAAAGCGGTGCCACTAATGATCAAAAATCATGTTGCTGCAACGCCAGCCAACTACGCGCTTTGGTATACCTATGTCGACAAAACCATTCCGGCACTTAACTTTGAGTTGGATGCGATTTTGGAAAACTACGGTATTTGCCCACCCGCCACCAATAAGCAGCTATATAACAGCTATGTGGCCGGAAAAGCAGAAACCAGTCTGGAAGATCTGCGTACTAATGTAGAAGTTTTGCTAAACCAAGTATCCCGCTCGATGAACGATACACTTTTAGATACCTCCACTTTTTCCGACATGGTGGACAAAAGCTTCAATAAGCTCGAAAAAGTGGAAGACAGCAGTTTAAGTATTGAAGAGGTCATGGTCGTGATACGTCAGCTGGTGGCTGAATCACACGAAATTCGTCATTCAACTAAGTTTCTGAATAACCAACTGACTAACGCCAGTGAAGAGATTTCCCGCCTCAAAAACCAACTGGCGGATGTGCAAAAAGACGCTTTATTCGATGGTTTAACCAACCTTTACAATCGTCGCGCATTTGACAGTGACTTAGCTTCGTTGGTTGAAGCAAACCAAGCAATGACATTAATAATGCTCGAATATCGACCATTTCAAATTACTTAATGACAATTATGGTCACCTTTTCGGAGATACGGTGCTAAAAGCCATCGCTCGCAGGCTACTGCAAAGTTGCCGGGATGGGATATGTGCGTATCGCTTTGGCGGCGAAGAATTCGCATTCATTATCCCCAATAAGTCACTGCGGATTGCTCGCCAATATGCGGACACACAGCGTCGGATGATAGAGAAGCTACGCATCAGAGATAAACGTTCTGGCACTCAAGTTTACAATATTACTGCGTCTTTTGGTGTGGCGGAATTTGAAGTGGGTGACACACCAGAATCACTGGTGAATAAAGCAGATAAACAACTCTACGAAGCTAAGCAACTCGGCCGAAACCGCGTCATGCCTATCTAACTAAGCTTAAATCCATTTGGCTGCGCATTTTATTTTTCAGAAGCCAAATAACGAAACCCCGTATCTATACGAGGTTGCGTATTAATCGGCGAGTTTTAATCGACGCTATAGCAGTAGCTTAAGACGTAGTCATCCCCGTTTTTTGCTGTGTATTCTTTGTCTTCACTACACGCCATTGGTTTGCCTTTTTTGTCACCTTTCACCAGGCTGATCCAGTGGCGCATTGCGGTCGGTGCGTTCCCTGTCAGTTCCGGACTAAACGTAGTGCGCGTTTCTAATTGAATATCATCTATATCCATCAACTCCACACATCCCGTGCCTTTGTGACAACCAAACATCACTTCTACATGGTTACCTGACTCATCCTTAAACAAAATTGACTTAGGATCTTCTTTTTCACTTGTATACGCGACAAAATGTTTTGGGCTTTGCAGGCCGCTGTGCGTGCCGTCTTTGAAGTAGGCCAACACATGACGGTAATCGATGACGTAACTTGACACATCTTGGTGCGACCCGTTCTCCAATGGGAACATGCGGTCTAGCAGTTGCTTCGCTTTAATTTGCTTCTCACTTTGCTGCTCAGCATTTACCGCTTCGACGGCAAATACAGCTTCAGCGATAAATGGGCGTTGTTGTTGTATCTCTTTTTTATCGAAATTCAGCATATTCATCGTCATATCCTCGCACTTAAAAAACTCGTCCTAGAGTAAAAACTTAATTCCTTTGTTTAAGTTTCAAGCAATTCTGTGAAGTTGATGGTTAATTTCCTTGCCTGCTCAGTATGTAGAATAGCGAAAAATTGACTACAATTTCACAACAAAAATTTTACAATGTGAATTTTACAAAATGTCTGTGTCAAAAAGCCTTATTCGTCAGTCGCACTTTCTTGGTACAAAAATAAGAAACCTAAGAAAGAACAACCATTTAACTATGGAGGATTTATCTACACGTTGTGTAAGGATAAATCCTGAGTACGCGCCTTCGGTTTCCTACCTTTCTATGATTGAACGTGGAAAACGCGTTCCAAGCATCAATATGCTCGAAGTGATCGCGGAAGTTTTTCAAAAAAATCCCGCTTGGTTTTTAGATGATGAGCCCGAATTAGACGCGATAACGCCCAACAAAGGCAATCGCGGTGGGATCAATGGAATGGCGCTGGAGCCTAGTTTTTTGTTTTCTAATGATATTCTCCAAATCGCGATTCCAGAAATGCTGTCTCAAACTGGTATTACGGGACGTCAATTTGCACATTTGTTGATTCGCGCTCATCAGGAAAATCACCAAAACCACTTTCCCGATTTAGAACGAGCCGCAGAAGAAGTCGGTTTAAAGCGTTTGAATTTGTCGGTAGAAGATCTGATCGATATTGCTAAAAGCTTGGGATTGGGTATTCGTTGGATAGACCGCGCTCCACAGGACGTGATTGACGAACTAGGCGTTAATGCTAAGCAGCTGATCACTTCGTTTATGGAACCTCCGGGAACCATATACTTAAACAAACGAATGCGCGATTACCCAACAAGACTAAAGTACGATTTAGCGGTGTATATTGGTCATCGTGTACTACACAGCAGCGATGCAATGAATAATGTTCTGTCTGTTGGCCATCAAAATAACTGGGAACAAATGGACAATTCGGTTTCTAACTCAGAATTAAACTCACAAGATATCTTGCAAGCATGGCGTGATTTTGAGTCCAGCTTCTTTGCGGGCGCATTACTGTGTCCAAAGGTGCCATTCCGCCAACTTTTAGACCGTTCAGGATACGAGATAGACGTCCACAAGAAAGCCGGGGTTTCACCCTCTGTCGCGATGCGTCGTATGACGGTGGTATCACCTTATCCACACTGGCACTACTTTGATGCATATGGACCGGGAAAACTGAAAGCAGTCTATCGTGGCAACGGTATCCCACTTCCTTGGGGCAACATGCGGAAGGTTAACGACCCTTGCCAGCACTGGGCTGTATTTCGACGCTTAGCAGAGCCTCTCGACACCAGCTCTGCGCAAATTTCAATTTTGAATGTGGGCGATGAACCTCGTATTTACTGTTGTGAGTCGGTCAATGTGTTTGATCCTGCCGGAAACAATCGCGTGCTATGTGCAGGAATTGATTTGAACCCGGCCATCTCTGCTCAAGGTGGCGACGCGGTTTCTATCGCGGAAGAGCTCAAATCCCTGTGCGTCGCCTCCGGCGGAAGTAGTGTCATCCCAACACACATCAAAAAAGATTTAACGGTTATCGCTAAAATATTAAATATCAACTGGATAGAACGAGGTATTCAAAGCCAAGCAAGACTCATTTGTTCAAGAGGCGCCGTCTGCCCGAGACAGCCAAGTTGTTATAGTCAGTGCGGTGATGCCGATGAGACGCGAGATGAAGTAAAAATTATTGGTCTCTAAAAAGAAAAAACGCCAATCACAATGATCGTGATTGGCGGTATATAATTGTGAACAATGTGTATTCACTAACAACGTCAGTTGGCTAGGTGACCCTCGGCTTAATAAGGGTCAACATTAGTAAAGCACAATGCGTGCCAACTTTTAAAAGGCTATTTTCACCCGATCTTGATGCATATCGATGCTTTATCGACCAACAATTTCGCAAAATGCTTTTGCAAAATGCAATTTTGCGCAAATATGCTATCTGTCACATTGCTACTAATTAATTTCTCAAGAAAGAACGTCTTTCTCTTTTTCTCTACAACTTAACGCATTAGTGCTCACTCGCGTGTCAATGGCGGCGAAAAGGCTTACATTGATGTAATCCTCTCTTTAAAAGACTGCTTTTATCCCCTAAGTAAGGTCTTATTCGCCACCGTGTTTTTGTTGGTACATTCTCTCATCAGCTATTTTCATCATTTGTTCTGGAGACAACATCTCCGGATCAAATAGCGCGTATCCAATACTGCTGCGCAAATAAATGAAGGTTTCATCATAAATCACTGGCGTCGAACACAACGCCAACCTGATCTTCTGCAATAAGAATTGAACATTGTCTTTCGTTCCTGGATTATGGACCATCACCAAAAACTCATCCCCCCCCATCCGAGCAACAATATCAGACTTACGCAACGTGCTTTGAATCCTTTCTGCTGTTGCAATCAAAACCTTATCGCCAGCATCATGACCGTAGGTATCGTTAATGTATTTAAACCTATCGAGGTCAATATTGATTAACGCAAAACTGTAACGCTTTTTATAACGTTTCGCGATTTCGAATTGCAGTTTGTAGTATTTCATAAAATAGCGACGGTTCGGTAGCTGCGTCAGTTCATCGTGCAGTGCACGATCATCGGCAATACTATATAAGCGGTAGATGACGATAAGTGCCACGCTCAATATAAACACCACGGGATAACCGATTGTTCTTGCCAAATAAAGTTGATGCCAAGGTGCTTGAGTACCTAATTCAGTACCAGAAGAAACCGTCATCAGCCACCCTCCATAAGGAAGTTGGACGATGGCTTTTGCGTAGGTAGCTTCAGCTTGATGTTTTGTTCCAAAGAAAATGTCGCCAAATGTACCACGGCTATCATAACTACGAATCATCAATGGGTAGCGATAAGCGAAGTCCATGACACCGGTTTCTCGCATCAGCGCATCAAAGTCTATAACCGCATTAATGACTCCCCAGTAGTCGTTATTCAAAGGGGGGTCAAGGAAAACAGGCACATGTGCAATCAGTCCCTCGCCGCCTTGGACCAAAGTGATAGGCCCAGCAATTAAGATGCCTTGTATCTCTTTGGCTTTTTGCACCTGTCCCCACTGCTGTGGCACAGTGCGGTAGTCTAGTCCTTTTACCCGTTCATTCCCCTCAAACGGAAAAACATGATTGACGACATCATTTTCTGCAATACCAATAACCGAAATATGTTCGCTTTCTCCTAAAATACGATTAGCGGCAATCGTTAACTCGCTTTCTTGACTGTCTGGCAACAAGGTGATCAATGTGGCTAGCGTGCTTATTTTATACATATCTGCCATAAGTGCCGCTTCCAAATTGGCACGGAGGGTAAAGAGCTGTTCCTTAGCTTCAACGTGAGTTCGCTCTTGGTAAAGCGCCTGCTGGTTTCGATGAAGCAGTTCAATAACCCCGACACACAAAGCGAAAAAAGTGAGAAAAAACAATGCAAAATAGTATTTTTTCCTGGGTGGATAATGCATATATTCTCCACTGCTCGTATAACATTACGAAAATTTTTATGTATTGTTAAAATTGTTATTATTATAAGAATAACCAATCATTATAAAAAAGTAATACTGCTTGGTTATTTTTAGACATTAAATAGAGGGATGATGAAACAACAAGGCGACTTATTTACAGGCACTCAATGGCAGGAAGTTAACAGAGGTAAACTCTACTACGACCCTAATTTTCTTAGTCACTTAGAAGCCAACCAGTACTTTGAACAGCTTCGAGAAACACTCCCTTGGCAGCAGGAACGCATCACTATGTTTGGGAGGTCAGTTCTTCAACCACGCTTACAAGCGTGGCACGGCGACGCCACCTATACTTATTCCGGCCTGACAATGCAGCCTCATCCTTGGACACCAGAGTTATACCAACTTAAAGCGCGCTGTGAATCTATTGCAGACGCCCACTTTAATTCAGTACTCGCGAATTTATATCGGAACGGACAAGACTCAATGGGCTGGCATCAAGATAATGAGCCAGAACTTGGGCGAAACCCGGTGATCGCCTCTTTGAACTTAGGCGATACACGTCGATTTCTACTGAGAGATTTACATTGTAAAACCGAGATAGAGTTCGAGCTTTCTCACGGGTCGTTATTAATTATGGCAGGAGAACTCCAACACCATTGGAAACACAGCGTACCTAAAACGGCAAAACAGAAAGACGAGCGCATCAATTTGACTTTCAGACAAATTAATACGCTCGATTAATTTCAAATTCTTCGCTTAACAAAAAGTCTCGACATACAAGGCTTCCACCTTGTCTCTCGCCCACTGGGTCTTACGCAAAAACTTAAGCGACGACTTGATGGACGGATCTTTCTTAAAGCAGTTGACTCGAATGCGTTCATACAGACCATTCCAACCAAAGTGCTCGACTAGACGGGTGACGATTTTTTCTAAACTCAACCCATGCAGTGGGTTATTAGGCTGTTCGTTGTTCATGATGTTAATCCGATAATGGTACCAAATTGCGGGCTAATCTAACTCAAACCGATACAGCCGCCTAATCTTTTTGAAGAGCATTAGATCTCGGTGAATACCGTTTCTGCGTCCCAGCGAGATTTTGGTGTTTTCGCATTAAAGTCATCTTCTGCATGGTAACCCAACGGTACGACCACAACACTGGTGTAACCCTTTTCGCGCAAACCAAACTCTTCATCAAGAACCTTAGGATCAAACCCCTCAATCGGCACAGCGTCGAACCCTAATGCTGAAGCACCCAGCAACACCGTGCCCAAATTGAGATAAACCTGTTTCTCCATCCAGTGATTGGCATCTTTTAAGTCAAAGCGGTGCAGATTGACGAAGTAGCGACGGCCACCGCGTACGGCTGCTTTTGCGTCTTCTGTGGGGAACCGACCATCTTGCTCTTCTTGAGCCAATAGCGCTTCCATATAATCGTTGTCGATACCAGTTTTTGCGCAAAAAACTAAAACGTGTGAAGCATTAAGAATTTTCGCAGCGTTGAAAGCGTAGTTCTCTTGTGCCGCTTTCGCGATACGTTGCTTTCCTTCTTCTGTACTTGCCAGAATGCAATGCCAAGGTTGGGAGTTGACACTCGATGGACTAAAACGAATCAGCTCTTTGACAGCATCGATTTTTTCTTGTGCCAGCTTGCGGGTTGGGTCAAACACTTTCGTTGAGTAACGAGATTTTGCAGCTTGTACGATATCCATGAGGTTCTCCAGTTAATGAGTTTAAGCTAATTAACAGGATAACCTCATAAGACAAATGGAAAAACCGATTTCAGTTAAAAAACGACGTCACCCATAACACCAGACTATCCCAAATCTGGCCAAACCAAGCGCCTTCCTCAACCACTTGGTTACTAACCAGTGGGTAACTGGCTACGGTATTGCCGTCGTCTTTCCATAATACTTTACCAATCTCATCACCTTGCGCGATGGGCGCGAACAGCGGCTCATTCAAAACCACGCTCTTGTCGAGCCTTGCTGTCATTGCACGAGGTAATGTTAAGTAGACATCGCTGGCAAATATCGCTTCGACCTCTTTGGTATCACCTTTCCAAACACGGACTTTTGACTCTACCTGTCCCTGTTTTGCCACCAGCTTGGTATCGTAAAAACGAAAACCATAACTCAATAAGTTCTTCGACTGGCTTGCACGTGACTGTTTACTTGGCGTTCCCATCACAACAGAGATTAAGCGCATCTTGCCTTCTTTCGCTGAACTCACCAAACTGTATCCGGCATTGCTGGTATAGCCAGTTTTTCCGCCATCCACATCGATTGAGTTGTCCCACAGCAGCTTGTTGCGGTTATATTGAGTAATGTCGTTCCACTTGAACACTTTTTCACTGTAAAGCGCGTAAACGTCCGGTACATCGTTGATGATCGCTTGCATGAGCTTCGCCATGTCGTTCGGTGAGGTTTGAATACCTTCACTATCTAAACCGTGTGAGTTGACAAAGTATGTGTCTTGCAATCCAAGCTTTTCTGCCCAGCCATTCATCAGCGCCACAAAGCCACGCTCACTCCCTGCGACGTGCTCAGCAAGAGCAACACACGCATCGTTACCGGATTGAATGATCACTCCGCGCATTAAATTCGCGACGTTGATTTCATCTTTCGGTTTGATAAACATTTTGGAAGAACCGGGGAACTTCGCTGACCACGCATTTTCACTAATGGTTACAATATCCTCCCAAGTTAGCCGACCTGCTTTGATTTCTTGCCCTACCACATAGGCTGTCATCAACTTAGTCAAACTCGCCGGAGCTAATGCTGCTCGCCCGTTCTGTTCTGCGATAATAGCACCAGACTGAAAGTCCATCAGCACATAGCCCTGTGCATTTAATTGAGGTGGGTTCGGCGTAACGACAGCAAAGGTGGGCACGCTTACGAGACAAGTTACGATTATCCATCGAGCCAGTGACACTTCCATCTAACTTCCTCCATGATTGGCACTGCACTTTTTAACAACTCTATATTGAGCATAGCGCACTCAATCAGTTGCACCAGTCGCTAATCGTTTCATTTTCTTGAACTTACGTAGAGTCTACGCGAATGTCATCACCATAAAATGGGGCATAAATAACATTGGTTATAACCCTCAACAGCAGTAAAGTAACGGGTTAAAGGTCCCCAATAAGGAAATAAAGATAATAATGAACGCTCAATCATTTATCGATGCTGGATTGCACTACACCCCGCATACGTTTACCGTCCCTCTGGATCACCAAAACCCCCACAAAGGCAGCATTGAAGTTTTTGCTCGCGCCATTTGCTTAGTTGGCGATGAAAAGTCAGAAAAGCCTTGGCTCGTCTACTTTCAAGGTGGACCTGGCTTTCCTGCACCACGCCAAAACGGCAATAACGGCTGGGTAAAGCGTGCGCTACAAGATCACCGAGTTCTGCTACTCGATCAACGCGGCACAGGCAACAGCTCGGCGATTAATCATCAAACGTTAGCACATTTAACACCACACCAGCAGGCCGAATATTTGAGCCACTTTAGAGCGGATAATATCGTTCGTGATGCCGAGTTTATCCGTCAGCAGTTTGGGGTCGAAAAGTGGGCAATTTTAGGTCAGAGTTTTGGTGGTTTTTGTTCACTCACCTATTTATCCATGTTCCCTGACCGTTTGCTACAAAGCTATATTACGGGCGGCGTGCCATCTGTCTCGCGTCATCCTGACGATGTGTATCAGGCAACGTTTAAACGTACAATGGAGAAGAACCAAGCATTCTTTAAGCAATTTCCGAAAGCTCAACAGCTTTGCCAAAGCATCGCTGATCACTTGTTGGAAAATGAAGAATCTCTACCAAATGGTCAGCGCTTCACGGTAGAGCAGTTCCAACAAATTGGGATTAATTTTGGCGTCAGTGACTCTTTCCTCCCAACGTATTACTGGCTCGAAAGCGCACTTATCGAAGTAAATGGCAAACCTCAATTGCGTTATGACTTCCTCAACGACATGTTGACGCAGCAAAGCGTCCAAACCAACCCAATTTACGCCATTTTGCATGAGTCGATTTATTGCCAGAGCTTTGCCTCCAACTGGAGCGCACATCGTATTCGTCAAGCACACCCTGAGTTTAACTATGAACCAGGCAAGCCGTTCTACTTTACAGGCGAAATGGTCTTCCCGTGGATGTTCGAGCAATACCTCAACCTTAAACCACTGAAGGAAGCGGCAGAAATTCTGGCAAGAAAGGAAGACTGGCCTGCGTTGTACGACCAATCGCAATTGGCACAGAATAAAGTGCCCGTGAGCTGCGCCGTTTACGCGGACGACATGTTTGTGGAAATGGACATTAGTCGAGAAACATTAACCCTTATGCCAAATTCAACAGCGTGGATCACCAACGAGTACGAACATAATGGTTTACGGGTTGATGGTGAGCGAGTCCTCGATAAGCTCATCACGATGGGCAAGCAAACCGCAGCAACATTAAAATAGCATTCACCCCTTTGTAATAAAAATGCCTCTTTATGATGAATGGGAGGTTTTTTTATTCGCTCGAATACGGCGTACTCACTCAGGAAGCACGTCTTTTTTCATCGGTTTTTGGTTAAAATTTGAAGACATACCATTATCGCGACCGATACTATCTGTTGCCTTGAGTACGCAAGGCGGGAACTCACGATAATATCCGCAAAATTTGTCGGTATTTCCGACTAGTCTAGTCAGGTATACTCCGAGCCGCTAAAATTTCAAGGTCATCGACCACCTGTTTTAATAAAGGAAATCTCATGAGTCAGTATGTAGTTTGTGCGCTGTACAAGTTTGTAGAACTGAACAACTATCAAGAACTACGCGAGCCATTACTTGCATTGATGGAAGAGCATCATATTCGTGGCACTTTACTTCTGGCCAGCGAAGGCATTAACGGCACTGTCGCGTCTGACCGTGCGGGTATCGATATCTTAATAGGATGGTTAAATGCAGAGCCTCGCCTAGCAGGCACGGTTTATAAAGAGTCATTAGCGGACACTCAGCCATTTAACCGTACCAAAGTAAAACTCAAGAAAGAGATCGTCACCTTAGGCGTCGAAGGCATCGATCCTCGCCACGTTGTTGGCACTTATGTGAAGCCGAAAGACTGGAACGATCTGATTGCCGATCCTGAAGTATTTGTTGTGGATACTCGTAATGATTACGAAATAGAAATCGGCACATTCAAACGCGCGGTAAATCCAAATACTGAAACATTCCGCGAGTTCCCAGACTACGTCAAAGAAAACATGGATCCGGAAAAACACAAAAAAGTGGCGATGTTCTGCACTGGCGGCATCCGCTGCGAAAAGTCAACCGCTTACATGAAAGAGCAAGGTTTTGACGAAGTGTATCACTTAGAGGGCGGTATCCTTAAATATCTTGAGGAAGTGCCACAAGAAGAAAGCTTATGGAAAGGTGATTGCTACGTCTTTGATGGCCGTGTTGCGGTCAACCACCAGCTTGAAAAAGCAGACTATGACTTGTGTAACGCTTGCCGGTTGCCAATCACAGAAGCAGATAAGCAGTCTGAACTTTACGAACAAGGCGTCAGCTGCCCGAAATGTCATGGAACCCATTCTGAAGAACAAATCACTCGTTTCCGTGAGCGCGAAAAGCAAATTGCTTTAGCAGAGCAGCGAGGCGAGCAGCACGTCGGTGGTGAAAGCGCGAAGCAGCGTGAATCACGACGTATCGCCAAACTGGCACAAAAAGCCGCGCAGCGTCAACAAGACTAAGCCCAATGTCACTTCAAGGCGAGCTGCGCAGGTCGCTCGCCTCTCCTCCAGTCTTTGCTCAATGTCGTTGAGTATCTCGCAGCAATACCCGAATAAAAACTCGAACGCGATGACCGTTTTTTTTCCGGAGATGCTTGAGAGCACTTCCGATCCCATTCCATCTCAATATTGAATAAGCCTAATATTTCCTCATCGGAAGTTGGGCTCAACGGTTCATTGACACGCCACCAACAAACCAAATGGTAAAGTTACGCACACAACCACTAAAAAAAACCAACCCCGTTGATCATCTTTCACTTACAACGCGTATAACCCAAGACATTTTACAGGGATCAAGCCGTACCCATAACACTCAAAGGGAACACATTATGTTGAAACGAATCTTGATTATCACTGCAACTTTAGCTGCAACCTTATCTTTCCTGCTTCCAGTTAAAGCGTACGAGAATGGAATGATGAAAGCTGATATTGTTGATGTCGCCGTAGAAAATGGCTCATTCAATACGCTCGTCGCTGCCGTCAAAGCGGCTGATTTGGTTGAAACACTCAAAGGTGAAGGTCCCTTTACCCTCTTTGCTCCTACAGATGATGCCTTCGCGAAGCTCCCTGAAGGGACTTTAGAGATGCTCCTACTGCCTGAAAATAAAGACAAGTTGGTGTCTATTTTGACCTATCACGTGGTACCCGGAAAAGTCATGGCAGCGGACGTTGTCAAACTTAACAAAGCAACCACAGTGCAAGGGCAAGATGTGATGATCAAAACCATGGGTGAAAACGTGATGGTTAACAATGCCACGGTAACGGCAACCGATGTAAAAGCTAAAAATGGTGTGATTCATGTGATTGATGAAGTGATGATGCCAAAATAATACAAGCGACAATCAAGGCGGCGAAAGCCGCCCTTTTTAAGTTTAAGGATTTTATGGCTATGGAAAGCGTCACCCTTTCAAAGCGCGATATCCAAGCGATGGAACAGCGACACCGGACTCGGCTTATTAATTCTTTGGCGGGGTATAAAAGCGCCAATCTTATCGGGACGCGTGACCAACAAGGGCAAGAGAATCTCTCAGTAGTGAGTTCCGTGGTTCACTTAGGCTCTAACCCACCTCTATTCGGCTTTATTGTCCGTCCACGCAAGAGTCGTAGACACACGCTAGATAACATCCTCGAAACCAAACATTTCACCATCAATGCCATAAGTGCAGACTTTGTGCAACAAGCACATCAAACTTCAGCGCGCTATCCAAAACAAATTTCTGAATTTGACTCAGTAGGTCTCACACCTTATTACGACAATATCTTTCCCGCTCCCTTTGTATTCGAAAGTACCTTGAAAATGGGATTAGTTTTGACAGAACACATCAAAATAGAAAGCAACCAGACTGAAATGATCATCGGTGAAGTTCTGACGGTGCACGCGCCTGAACGCGCTATCATGCCAGATGGCTACCTTGATTTAGAAGTTTTGGATTTAGTTACCATTTCCGGACTCGATAGTTATCATCAAACGCAACGATTGTATCGCTTGAGTTACGCAAAACCGAATACGCGCCTATTCCCCTTAACTCACCAGGGAGAGCCATCGACATGGGCTGATTTTGAAGTCGTACAGGATTAATTCACTCCATCAACCGCCAAGTGATTAAATGCACAAGTGAGCGTTTTCTGGCTCTAAGCTATGTCTCTCCGTAAGGCTGGCAAGATGTGCTCGCCCTGCAATCAACCCCATCTCATAACCTTCAAGTAACACAGGCATTCTCATGGTTAAGCGCTGTACGTGGAAGTTTTCCGGCGGCGCAATCACCCGGATGTGCGTTTCTGGTGGTGGGTTACGAATAAACTCTAACGACTCATTATAGTTATCAGCACGTTGTAGCATTGCTTCTGCCATTTTTGGGTGTTCTGCAAATAGCTTTTTCATCAACCATGTGGTCTTAACTGGCTTTTTAGCATAACTCAGCGGTTGTGAAAGTACGACGGTGATGTCACGAGCGCCTCGACGATAGGCTTCACGAACCGGAATAGAGTCGGCAACACCACCATCGGTATAGCAACCACCCGAGAAACAAGGAGTACGTTTATACGCTATCGGTAACGCGGTTGTCGCTTCAATCGCATGGTGGAAATTATCACGCGTAACCCGATAATAATCCGCCTTCCCTGTCTCTACATTCGTCGTAGTGGCAAAAAAGGGAATACCATCAAACAGTTTGTTTTCATCAACCGGATACAAACGATTAGACTCTTCAAACAGCCACTTTACGTCAATCAAATCGCCTCCTTTGACGAAGCGCGCTGGGTCAAAAAAGCGTTTACTGGTAGCAAGTTTGGTGATGATATTGATGCTGCGATGTGGGTAGTCGGTCAGATAACCAATTAAATTCGAGGCACCAGCCGATACGCCAATAGCAAAATCAAACGGTTTATAGCTCTGCTCTAAAAACGCATCTAAAACCCCACTGGCGAAGACACCTCGCATCGCGCCACCTTCCACTACAATTGCTTTTGTTGCCATACTCCCCTCCCCCCATTATCAGTGCAAAAAAGAATAATGAAATTCGTGCAATCACAACAATGGATTATTCTTATTATTTGAATAGGTAACGTCTATTTATTTCTGATTTCTCAAATGCAAACTAACGCTCACGACGTTCAAGCAATGAGACTACATAAGTGTGCATTTTTAGGAAGTGAAATTTAAGCGAAAACGGTTTTGTAGGCTTCGCCCGCGCCATCAATGAACATTTGCGTACCAATCACCGCTAAGATCAATCCCATCATTTTTGTCACAACGTTCAAAGCACTTGGTCCAATCGCTTTGACCAGTTTGTCTCCAAACAAAAACAGTATATAGGTAATAACGCAGAGCACTGCAAATGAAACAATGGTTATAATGGTTGGATAAAACCCGCCCGTTGTCGCGAAGTTCATCGCTGTCGCTATCGTCCCAGGGCCTGCTAATATTGGCATCGCAAGTGGCGAGACCGCAATACTCAATGCCGCTTTCTGCTGAGCGGGAGAATAAGCCTTCTCTTTGGTTTTTTGGTGAGTCGAGTCTCCTTGAAGCATATTAAAGCCGATCAGAAACACCAAAATACCACCCGTTATTCGCAAGGCGTATAAAGTGATGCCGAATAAGTCAAAAATTAATTTGCCAGCGATTGCAAAGACCGCAACGATGATGAAGGCAATAAAGACAGATCGAAGCGCAATAGAACGCACCGTTTCTCTATCCTCATCGGCAGTTAAACTCAAAAAGATAGGAATATTCGCTATTGGGTTCATGATAGCAAAAAAACCCATAAACACCGTAACGGTATGGAGGATAAGTTCTTTCATATTTAATACTGCTGTAAATGATTGATTCTAAAAATAGTATATACCTCTCAACGGGAATCAACGCGACTTCTTCTGTCTCTTATTCAAACTTATGCTCTCAAGCACAGTTTTTCTTGTGAGATAGTTTACCCACCCATTAAATATCGCTAAGGTAAGTTCCAGCCTTCAAAACATAACAAGGGATGTTAAGTCATCATGAACAGTACGATTCAAACGATGCTCAACCACCGTTCTATTCGACAATTTACCTCTCAATCTATCGACAAAACACAACTGGAAACCATTATTCAAGCTGGTCTTGCTGCGTCATCGTCAAGTATGCTGCAAGTCGTCTCAATTATCCGGGTCACCGATAAAGAAAAACGAACACGATTAGCCCAATATGCAGGCAATCAGGGCTACGTTGAAAGTGCCGCCGAATTTCTAGTGTTCTGCATTGATTATCAACGCCACACCACCATTAACCCTGATGTTCAAGCGGATTTCACAGAGTTAACTCTGATTGGTGCGGTAGACGCCGGTATCATGGCACAAAACTGTTTGCTGGCTGCAGAATCAATGGGGTTAGGTGGAGTGTACATCGGCGGGTTAAGAAACCGTGCTCAAGAAGTGGACGAGTTATTAGGCTTGCCTAAAAATACCGCTATCTTATTTGGCATGTGTCTTGGTCACCCAGACCAAAGTCCTGAAGTAAAACCACGCTTACCTGCACATACAGTCGTACATGATAATCAATATCAGGCCCTAAATTTGGATGATATTCAAAATTACGACCAAACGATGCACCGCTACTATGCACACCGTTCGAGTAATCAAAAACAAAGTACATGGTCGCAGGAGGTGACAACTAAGCTTTCTGGCGAATCTCGGCCGCACATTCTGCCGTACTTAAATAGTAAAGGCTTAGCAAAAAGATAAATCTCTCATAAACGCAGAATCAACAGGCCTCTGAAAGCTAATACCGCTCGGCTAAAAGCAAATTGCTCAGTTGAACACGGCATACATCGTTCGAACTCCGAGTGTTTAAACACTCGGATTTCTTTATAAACATTTCAACAACTCTCAATATCGTCAGTGACTAGAACTCTCGTCAAATCAATACTCTGTCAGACTGACTTATACTAAAGTATCTACCCTAACCAATGATAACCGAGCCGATGTCAAAGCAGTATCCGTATTAAGCCCGCTCCGCTTAAGTGAACAGTATTACTTAATAGGAGCGTGATTAATGGTGCTTAATGGCAGATTGATATCAAATAACTGACTACGAACCTCTTCTATCCCCATGCTTTTTAATCTTGCTGTGTGCATGTCCAAATAGGCTTGCGCTGTTGTGTCATCTTCAAAAAGATAGATGCCTCCAGCTAATTGATCTTTTTCATTCTCTGTCCAAAACTTCCAAATCATTCCCGGCTCTTGGTTAATAGATTGAGCAAGCTCAGCCAACGCATTCGACATTTCTTCCCCAAATGGGCCATGAAATTTAAAATCTACTTGCAATAACTTAGCCATCTTGAATCTCCTCTTGTTCATTGACTCGCTTTTGATGAGCGATTATTACCTTTATAAAACTGACAATAAAGTTCATAATCTTGCCATTATTTGTCTAAAATACTGACACATGAGACTTAAAACGACCTTAGAGCAGTGGCAAACATTACGAGCGATTGAGCAGGAAGGCAGCATTCAATCGGCGGCAATTTTGCTCAATAAAAGCCATACCACGCTGATCTATTCTGTGAGAAAGCTAGAAGACCAACTGGGCATTCAGTTGATTGAAGTAAAAGGCCGGAAGGCGGGTTTAACCGAACACGGCAAAACCATATTGCGCCGAGCTCAATCCATGCTTGAGCAAGCCCGCGAGTTGGAAATGATCAGCGAGCAGTTAAGTAGTGGAGTGGAATCTCAAATCACGGTCGCGATGGATCACTTATGCAATCCTAATTGGCTTTACACACCACTCAGCCAGTTTCTAAAACAAAACAGTACCACTTCGGTTCAAGTGGTTGAAACTTCATTGAGTAAGACTACCGAGATGGTTGTCAATGAACGTGCCGATATTGCAATCATTAACCTACCAATCACCAACTATCCCGCTGAAGCCTTTGGGACAACGACGATGGTTCCCGTGATTGCCGGACATCATCCATTAGCTAAGCACGCACACCTCTCCATCGATGACTTTTCCACCACCAGCCAAATCGTCGTACGTGACTTGGGAGGCTCAGATGAGACGAAAAGAGACGTGGGTTGGCTGCGCGCTCGTCAACGTATTACGGTCGATAATTTCGATCACGCTTTTCGCGCCGTCGAACAAGGGGTGGGATTTTGTCGTCTACCACAACATTTACTCGCACATCGCCAAAACGACAACATCCAAGTACTGAAATTAGAATACTCTAATCAATATCAAGTAGCATTACATCTGACTTTGCCAAAAGGAGCAAAAACTGGGCCGGCGGCTTTGGCGCTTTATCACACGTTACTAAAAAGTGCAGACACACGACTCTAGTTTGAACATCGTCAAGCCACACCCTATAGAAAGAGAACCAACTATTTAAAGATCGCATAAACTTTAACTAATTATGCAAAAATCGACGCTCTCACCAACGGTATGCACTCCATCTCTTATTCAGTTGCACTGTAATTAATTATATTCCATTAGTTGTATGTTCGATAAAAATGTTAAATTACAAACTTTTTAACCAAGCAATTGGTTAAAATTTAGTTAAAATTCCACTTTCTATAGTGACAGGGTTCACATCTATTAACCATTCAGAGGATTATTCTTTCGTATTTTTCCACTCCGCTGCTAATCTGCAGCCCGCCTTGAAGTGAGCTCAGGGTGCATAACTATAAGGAGTGTTCTCATGAATACCAAGAAACCGATGTCGCTTACCAGCCGTGTCATTTTGGGTATGGTAGCGGGTGTCTTAACAGGGTTTGCAATTCGCACACTTTTTGCCGACAACGGATTTGTCGACGCAT
The DNA here is from genome assembly GCF_057784735.1 of Vibrio sp. TAP-3B. Lineage (NCBI taxonomy): Bacteria > Pseudomonadati > Pseudomonadota > Gammaproteobacteria > Vibrionales > Vibrionaceae > Vibrio > Vibrio sp. TAP-3B. The sequence continues at coordinate 562,702 of NZ_CM173496.1, forward strand.
ACATTGTTAATGGATTATTTGAAGTTGGTGGCCAAATATTCGTAGCCAGCTTAAAAATGCTAGTCGTTCCCCTAGTATTTGTTTCACTGGTTTGTGGTACTAGCTCTCTAAAAGACCTTTCAACATTAGGTCGTATGGGTGGCAAAACCCTAGCTTTCTATATAACAACCACCGCCATCGCGATTACACTTGCGCTTACGATGGGGACGTTATTCCAGCCCGGCGCTGGCGCAGACCTAACGGCTGCAAGTTCATTCAAATCAGCAGAAGCGCCATCTTTGGGTCAAGTGATCATCGATATGTTCCCAACTAACCCAATCAGCGCTATGGCAGAAGGTAAAACACTGCAAGTTATCGTGTTTGCCGTATTATTCGGTATCGCAATCAGTGCTGCAGGAAAGCCGGGCGAACGTATTGCTGGATTCTTCTCTGATCTGAATGAAGTGATCATGAAACTAGTCGCGATCCTGATGAACCTAGCACCTTACGGTGTGTTCTTCTTAATGGCGAAACTATTTAGTGGTCTTGGCCTAGGCGCGATCGTAAATCTAGCGGAGTACTTCTTAGTCCTTGCTGGTACACTCGTTCTACATGGTCTTGTGACGTACAGCTTAATGTTAAAGGGCCTTACTGGTTTAAACCCAATTACGTTCCTACGTAAAATGGAAGATGCGATCATGTTTGCTTTTTCAACGGCATCATCCAACGCAACCATTCCAGTAACCATGGAAACCGCAAAACATCGTATGGGGGTTGAAAACCGCGTATCGTCGTTCACTGTGCCTCTTGGGGCAACCGTGAACATGGACGGCACTGCAATCATGCAAGGTGTGGCGACCGCGTTTATTGCTCAAGCATTCAACATCGACCTTACGATGGGCGATTACTTAATGGTTATCATGACAGCAACCTTAGCATCTATCGGTACTGCCGGTGTTCCTGGTGTTGGCTTAGTTATGCTAGCAATGGTACTAAACCAAGTAGGCCTACCGCTTGAAGGCATCGCTCTTATTATGGGTGTTGACCGTCTTCTCGATATGATTCGTACCGCCGTCAACATTACTGGTGACAGTGCGGTAACGGTAATCATAGCGAAGTCAGAAGGCGCATTGGATGAAGCTCGCTTCAACGACCCACAGGCAGGCGCAACCGAGGAAGAAGTGCACCTGAAACGCGCTAACGTCTAAATCGCTACCCGATTAGATTACCCTGTCTCAAAAAGCCCCGATAAAGCGTCGGGGCTTTTTTGAGCAATAAGCTTCATTACTCCGCAACAGAACCTAACTTCTCTCGAGCTTGAGCCTCATGTTCTTTGGTAATGGCACGACCTACTGCGTTCCAGTTGATGTTAATTGATAGCTCACATACTGCTTAGTCCACTCTCGGCAACGTCTAGGACCAGTTTCATGCTTTGTAATGATTGAACTCTATTAACCTAAAAGTGACACTAAAACAGTGCAATATAGGTTAAGATTGTCCGGTCATATAAAATCGGCTTAACTTGCTATCAGTATTAGGAAAACCCGTTGTTACGATCACCGCCAAAACTAGCCAAATGGACACTCGCACTTGTGCTGTGGGTGACGATGGTTTGTTTAAGCCAAAATTCAGGTTTTTCTCAGACTTGTTCCACACCAAATCACACGGTTAGCCAACAGGAAGCCGGAAAACAGATATCTCCGCAATGTGATCTCTCTGAAAAGTTAGTTCAAGCGCATCAGAACCACTTCGATCATGTTATTGTTCCGTTATTGCTATTCACCGTATTCTTAACTTTAGCGATTAGCTCAAGGGCGCTCGCCTATCTCGATAATACAGAGCCAATACCTGAGAAATATCGGGTACACCTAAAACTGTGCGTGTTTAGAGAATAAACCCGTCACAGTCGGATTGTAATATCCGACTAAGTTTGCATGAATCTGTTCGCTCATATCGATTCACTAACAGGAATCAATTCATACTTAAAGTTTTAGGAAATACTATGAAATTTACACGTGCACTTTTAACTGTCGCTCTTACTGTTGTGCCAATGTTCTCATTCGCTGCTGAAACAACATCGGCAAAAAAACTGGAAGAAATCAATCAGCTGCTTAAAGAAAACCCTCAGATCCTAGACGCACTACACCAAAACCTGCAGGAATACATTGCCTACCAACAATCGTTTGGTGACACCTTGGTAGAGGTTCACAACTATTTAAATGACGGTAAGCACTCTTCATTTGGGGCAGAGAATCCAGAATTGACCATTATTAACGTCACAGACTACAGCTGCCCATTTTGTAAGCGTTTAGAGGGGGAGTTGGTTAAGGTTGAAAAGAAATATCCACAGATAAAAGTACTAAACCTTTACGTGCCGTTCAAAGAAACGTACGAAAAAAATGGGTATAACTCGGCAAGTTACGCACTGAATGTTTGGCAAAATCAGCGCGAGAAGTATGACCAAGTTCATGATCTCTTGATTAAAAAACCTAGTGCACACGACGCCCTTTCTTTACAGAAAATCGCGAAGAAAACCAATACAGAAGCACTGCTTGTCGATGATAAAGACACCAAAGCGCTATTGGATAAAAACTACGAATACTTCACCCGATTAGGCTTGCGTGGCACCCCTGCTCTGATCATTAATGATCAAGTCATTCCAGGTTATGTACCCTTCGAAGAGCTTGAGAAAGTTCTTGACCAAGAATTAGCGAATTAACTCACCCAAGCCCTTCTCTGACGCATCAAGGAACGATAAGTCTTCAAGATAAATACTTGGTCAAAAAAAGCCCGATTTACAATGTAAAGCGGGCTTTTCCCTCATTAGTATTAACTATTTCATTAACTTGTAGAACACGGTCGAAAGTGGTGGTAAGCGAAGCTGAAGCGATTGAGGTAATGATTCACTTTCAACATCTTCTGTTTCTACACTCGCTAGTACTTCAAACCCGCTACCGTAATATTTGCCATCATCGGTGTTAAGCAGCAGCTCGTATTTGCCTTCGATCGGTACGCCTAAGCGAAAGTGCTCGTGAGGGACTGGGGTAAAGTTACTGATAACTAAAATGCGTTCACCATTTTGGCTAATACGTTCGTGAGCAAGGATACTTGCATCCGCTTCATCTTGCAGTCGCCACTCAAAACCTGCAGGTACACAATCTTGATCGTGCATTGCGGCTTCGTTACGGTACAGACCGTTTAAATCACGACTCAGCTTTTGGACCCCTTGATGACGCTCATAGTCTAGTAAGAACCATTGCAATTGATCATCGTGGTTCCACTCCGCTGTTTGACCAATTTCTGCACCCATGAAGTTCAGCTTTTTACCCGGCTGACCATACATATAACCATAGTAAGCACGCAAGTTAGCCGTTTGCTGCCACTCATCACCTGGCATCTTATTATGGATAGATCCTTTACCATACACGACTTCATCGTGAGACAGAGGGAGTACGTAGTTCTCACTATGTGCATAAACAAGCGGGAACGTGATGGTATTGTGATGGTACTTGCGGTGAACAGGGTCTTCTTGGATGTAAGCAAGACTGTCATGCATCCAACCCATATTCCACTTAAAGCCAAAGCCTAAACCGCCCATAAAGGTAGGCGCGGATACACCGGGGAATGCTGTAGACTCCTCCGCAATCGTCATTGCGTTAGGGAAGTGCTTATACACTTCTTCGTTCATCCACTTCAGCGTTGCAATGGCATCATAATTTTCGTTACCACCATCAACGTTTGGTATCCATTGGTCATGACTACGCGAGTAATTGAGGTAAAGCATTGAAGCCACGGCATCCACGCGGATCCCATCGATATGAAATTGCTCAAACCAATACAAGGCATTCGACACAAGGAAGCGACGTACATGCTCACGGCCCAAATCATAAATATAGGAGTCCCAGTCTTGGTGCCAACCGCGACGCGGATCGGGATCGTGGAATAGTGGGGTTCCGTCAAAATTGGCAAGGCCGTGATCATCCGATGGGAAGTGCGCAGGCACCCAATCGAGCACAACCCCAAGACCCGCTTGGTGACACGCATCCACGAAGAATTTAAAATCATCAGGAGAACCAAAGCGGCTAGTTGGAGCGAACAAACCCACGGGTTGATAACCCCAAGAGCCATAAAATGGATGCTCAGAAACCGGCATCAACTCAACATGGGTATACCCCATGTCCACTAAGTATGGAATCAACTGCTCTGCTAATTCACGATAGTTTAGAAAGTCTCCATTCTCGTTTCGCTTCCAAGACCCAGCATGCAATTCATAAAACGACAACGCTTCATCACGTTTCTGCGTTACTGGACGGTTTTGCCATTTAGCATCTTGCCATTGGTAACGTTTGTGGTCATACGTGATTGAGGCAAAGGAAGGGTATTGCTCTGAATAGAACCCCCAAGGGTCTTGTTTATGAGGAAGCCCTTCCCCATTTGGTCCCTTGAGCTCAAATTTATACTGTACGCCTTCTTCTAACCCTGGAATAAACAACCCCCAAACACCATAATCAAGGCGCTGCATCGGGTGACGGCGGCCGTCCCACTGGTTAAAACAACCGATTAAACTCACGGCAGAGGCATGTGGTGCATAAACAAGGAATCGAACCCCAGAGATATTCTCGCCACCACGTTCAAGCGTCACAAAATGTGCGCCCATGTAATGGTACATCTCTTTCGGCGTATGTAGGTGTTCATATTCTTGATAAATATTATGGTACTGGTATGGATCATCGATGATCTGTTCAACACCATTCCAGTCAATAGCCAAGCGATAATGCGTCAGATGTAAATCGTGCTTTTCTTTTAAGATGAAGCCGCTATCACCATCACGCTCAAGCGTCATACGAGGCAGGCCATCAACCATTAGCTCAACCTTATCTGCACCAGGCATCCAAACACGTAACGCATCTTCGCCATCATCAATGAATGGACCCAGTGTTGCAAACGGGTCTGAGTAAGCCGCCTCAGCAAGTAGTTCGTATGCGCGTTCGTGTTTTTGATTGATTTTCTTTGTTTTGGTGGTTTTCAAATCTTTCTCCCTAGAACCAATATCCTTTTCAAGACCATCGGTCTTAATCAAACATTGTTTTTCCACAGCCAACGTTGTGCACTCACAACAGACGCCGCTTAAACGTTTTTCAAGCGAGTCAAAAAACAAAAATGCCCGCTATTGTTGCGGGCATAATAACGGTACTTCATCCTAACGGATTGTGCTTGTTCAATGAGTGACCTATACGGTACTTTCGTACCTCTGAGCTGAGAAAACTATTTCTTCATTCAATCACCTAAGTCACATCACCCATTTTACTTACTTGCTTGTGTACGTACATCAGTTAGGCGTTTAGCGATACGATTTACATCTTCACGACTGAAAATTTCATCAAGATTCATCGACAGTTTACGACGCCAGTTTGGGTACTCATCAACCGTGCCCGGAATATTGACCGGCTGGTCCATTTCTAGCCAGTCTTCAAGCTGAACACTAAGTAGCGCAGAATTACCCGCCGCCACATGCAGCTGAAGAGCTTCACTCAAGTGCGAATCCATTGGTACGTACTGTGCGTCATGACCAATGCCTTCTGGTAAGTAACCGTGCCAGCGAACGCTGTCTAAAATACCTTGCTTACATTTCAGACGGTCGGCAAACAAGCTTTCTAACTGCTCTTCATCAGGGTATAAGCCGATTTCACGTCCCATCTTTAAATCATCACAATGCCAAAAACCACGCAGCGTTGGCATGTCGTGTGTACATAATGCTGCCATTGACTGTTCTGCATAATGCTTAGGTGAAATAAAGCCGCCATCATTTTTTGATGTTTCGAAAAAGAACACTTTATAAGAATGAACCCCAGCATCACGAAGAATATCCACGATTTCATCTGGCACTGTGCCCAAATCTTCACCGATAACCGAGCACTGGTAACGATGTGACTCAAGCGCTAGAATCGCTAGCATGTCTTTGACTGGGTAGTAAAGATACGCGCCTTCTGTCGCCTTCTTGCCTTTGGGAACCCACCACAGGCGCAATAGACCAAGTACATGATCAATACGCAACGCGCCACAATGCTTCATATTGGCACGGAGTAGTTTGATGTACGCATCGTAACCCGACGCTTCTAACATATGTGGATTAAGCGGTGGTAAGCCCCAGTTTTGACCAAGCGGGCCAAGCACATCCGGCGGCGCACCGATGCTAGCGTCGAGAACTAAGTTACCCTCGTCAGCCCAAGTTTCGCTACCAGAATCTGCCACACCGACGGCAAGATCTCGATAGATACCAACCGACATGCCTTTTTCTTCAGCGAGCGCTTGTGCTTCTTTGATTTGGGCGTCTGCAATCCACTGTAAGTACATGTACAAGTGCACACGATCTTTCTTGTCGCGAATGTATTTCTGAGTCCCCGCAGCATCAAAAGTACGGTACTTTTCTGGGAAGACTGGCCAACCCCACATATTTGAGTCTTCTGCATGCAAATCTGCATGCAGTGCGTCAAATGCCGCTTGATGTAATAAACTGTCACCGCCCTTCTCGACAAAATCTAAAAATGCGCGCGCGCGATCTGTATTTTTGTCTAGATGGCGAGCTTTGAATTCGCTAAATAAGCGTGGCAGAACACTCATTTTGAGCTCGGAGACTTCGGTGTAATTTACCCAATGGGCATCACGTACTTTTTGTAATCGTTGTTGGAACTCTGCACTACCAACCTGTTGTTGCGCTTCTGCACTGAGCGCGAACTCAGGTACAGAGCTCACATCGATATACATGATGTTTAACCAACGTCGAGAAGATGGGCTGTATGGGCTCGCACCTTCTGGATTAGCAGGAAACAGGGAGTGAATCGGGTTTAAACCAATGAAGTCACCGCCACGAGAGGCGATGTCACTCACCAATTGCTTAAGGTCGCCAAAATCACCGATACCCCAATTATGCTGAGTACGCAGTGTGTAAAGCTGAATGCTAGGACCCCAAAGCTTTTTGTGTTGGCTAAGAGCGGCTTGTTTAAAACAAGCTTTCGGTGTGATAATCAGCGACATTTCGTAAGGTGTTTTACGGCGCTTACGGCTGACTATTAATTTATGATAACCCCATGCCAAGTTTTTTGGCAATGCAAACACTAGAGGGCCACCCTCAGCACGCTCATCACGAACAATTTGGGATTGAAGATAGCCTTCAAGTACCTCTCCTTGTTCTGTCTCTAAACGCCAGCTGAATTCACTCTCACGAGCACTCGTACCTAGGTTTAGTTCCACTTCAACTGGTTCGCCGTCGCGTAAAACAAGAACAGGGGCTAGTACGTCTTTTTTATGTTTTTTTTCAGCAGAAGCCAATAGTTTTTCATCGCTGCTAGTATCGTAGCCGAGTGAAGTAAGCAAGTAGCGTAGCGTCTCTTCAGAAACTTTTGCCTCGTCTCCCCAAGCACTGACATAGCTATCAGCCAATCTCGCTATTTCCGCGACTTTCTTTAATGCTGTTTGTTCTTTCATCGCTTTCTCCGAAGGTAATACCAACACCTTCCATGTAGGGTTTTATTATTATCAATCACTTATTGTTTAAATGACCAAAAGGTAGCGCGTGGCTACCTTGGTTGTCTTAACGGTGAACCGCTTCTAGCTTCCAGATATTATTCACATAGTCTCGAATGGAACGGTCTGATGTGAACTTACCCACGAGGGCGGTATTAAGAATGGCTTTCTTCGCCCAGCCAGCTTGGTCTTTGTATTGTTTACTCATGTCTTCGTGCGCTTTCACATAAGATGCAAAGTCAGCCAGACATAGATACGGATCACCGCCATCTAATAGGCTATCGTACGTTGCACGCAACAGACCTGGCTGACCTGGTGTGAACTCTTCACCTAATAACAAGTCCATTGATGCTTTGAGTAGGTGATCCGCATTGTAGTAATCGAATGGGTTGTAACCTTGAGCTTTGAGTGCTTTGACACCTTCCGTATCGAGACCAAAGATGTAGATATTCTCATCGCCCACTTCTTCACGGATCTCGACGTTAGCACCATCCATCGTACCGATAGTGAGGGCACCGTTAAGCGCCATCTTCATGTTACCAGTACCCGATGCTTCTTTACCCGCTAGCGAAATTTGTTGTGATACATCCGCCGCAGGAATGATGATTTCTGCCATGCTCACACGGTAATCTGGAATGAAAACCACTTTCAGTTTGTGACCGATGCGCGGGTCGCTGTTCACTTTTTCTGCGATCTTGTTGATTGCGAAGATGATCTCTTTCGCTAGATGATAGCCCGGTGCCGCCTTCGCCGCGAAGAACACAACGCGTGGCACGCATTCGAAATCTGGTTCGTTAATGATACGGTGGTACAGAGACAGCACGTGTAGTAGATCTAGGTGCTGACGCTTGTACTCGTGCAGACGCTTAATTTGAACATCAAAGATGGCATTGGTATCTAGCTCGATACCCATGTTCTCTTTCACCCAATTCGCTAGGCGCTCTTTGTTCTCTTTCTTCACTGCCATGAATTCTTTTTGGAATTTTTCGTCAATGGCGTACTGTGCGATGCCTTCCAGTTGCTCTAATTTCACTGGCCAGTTTGAGCCCACTTTCTCAGTAACTAGCTTAGAAAGGCCAGGGTTACAGAACTTCAACCAACGACGCGGCGTAATCCCGTTCGTGACGTTGTGGAGACGTGTTGGGTACATTTCATGGAACTCTGGGAACAGGTCTTTCTTAACCAATTCCGAGTGAAGTGCTGCTACACCGTTTACTGCGTAAGAGCCGATTACACATAGGTTAGCCATGCGAACCATGCGGTGGAAACCTTCTTCGATGATAGAAAGCTTCTGTTGTTTCGCAACATCACCCGGCCACATTGCACGTACATCTTGTAGGAAGCGATGGTTGATCTCGTAAATGATCTCCATATGGCGGGGAAGTAGGTGCTGAATGAGCGACTCTGGCCATGTCTCTAGTGCTTCTGGAAGTAGCGTGTGATTGGTGTACGCAAACGTGTGAGAGCTGATTTCCCAAGCCGCTTCCCAAGTTAGACCTTTTTCGTCCATCAGGATGCGCATAAGTTCCGGAATCGCAATCGTTGGGTGCGTATCGTTAAGCTGGATGGTCTCCTGCTTAGGCAGTTCTTCGATAGAGTAACCTGCGGCTTCATGACGACGTAGGATGTCGCGTACAGACGCTGCTGAGTGGAAGTACTGTTGCATGAGACGCAGTGTTTTACCTTTCTCGTGGTTATCGTTCGGGTAAAGCACTTTAGTGATGTTACCTGCGTCGATCAGCGCGTGTTGCGCTTCGAAGTAATCACCGTTGTTAAAACTTGCTAGCGAGAATGGAGCAATTGCCTGACATTCCCAAAGACGTAGCGGGTAAACCGTGTCTGATTCGTAACCCACGATAGGCAAGTCCCAAGGCATGGCTCTTACACTCATACTTGGTGTCCATTTGCGAACTTCTTTCCCGTTTTCATTCACGACTTCAACGTGACCGTAAAAACCAATTTCTTGCGCAAGGTCTGGACGAGCGATTTCCCAAGGATAACCTTCAACGCCACGCCATGCGTCTGGTGCTTCTTGTTGTCGACCATCTTTAAACGACTGCTTAAACAAGCCGTACTCGTAGTGTAGCCCGTAACCGACGGTTGGGAATTCTTGCGTCGCACATGAATCCATGAAACATGCGGCTAGACGACCTAAGCCACCGTTACCTAGTGATGGGTCGCGCTCTTCTTCTAGCAAGTCAGTTAAGTTGTAACCCAGTTCAGCCATTGCTTCTGTTACTTGCTCGTACAGACCCATGCTGATTAAATTGTTGCCCGTTAAACGACCAATTAAAAACTCTAATGAAAGGTAGTTAACACTCTTCGCACCTTGGATGCGCGGGTCTTCTTCCGTTGCAAGCAAATCTAAAGTCGTAAACTCAGCCAGTGCGTGGCCCATTGCTAAGTACCACGCGCGACTGTCTGCATTTTCAACGGTATGAGCGTAAGTAACAGATAAATGTTTCTTTACGCTTTCTTGGAACAACTTCTTGTTAAACTGTTTTTGTTGAGTCGGTTTCATTACGAAATTCTCACGTCTTTTAGTAATTCATCTGCTTTATATCGTGCATTTAGCGCGGTGAGTAAACATCATCCTAATTCTCCTCCTTTAAAGGAGGAGAGATGAGGGCGTAGAGGCGTATTATTGCGAAGTTAGTGATCCAAATCTCAACAAAGGGTTCTTCGTTCTAATTCTTAGTGATTCCGATCACAATGACACATGAGAGAGGTTAAATTTTGTTCATGGGATTTTTATAACCCACTCGATTCATGATGTGAAAATTGTCTTATCGATCACACTCGCTTGGTTAATATTGAAAGATTTTTCTTAACCTATGCGCAATGTGATATTAATATCACCGGCACCAACCCGTATTTGAGTGATGAAAATCACAAATAAAAGGCGTAGATGACGCCAAACCCATCAACTCTTGAGAATTAGGAAGTGGATCAAAGTAACAGACATTTCTGATGTCGTACCATCCACATGGCTCACGGGTTGTACGCTTTTCATACAAACTAAAATTGGTCGGTATGAGTCATTTCTCGTTTCGCTCACTTTTGTCTCTCCGTGACTTCGTGATATGCCTTTTGGCGTAATTTTGCCAAGCGAGGATAACGTAAGCGGAAAGTAACACGCATAGATGGTGTTATAAGTGAGAGAGCAACTTTTAGTGGGGGAAGCTCTTGCTAAAACCAGTGCGTTAAAGTCACTCAGGTATAGATAAATAAGGACATAATTACTAAAATGTGGATTCCATCTAAGCTCACTCGTCCAGGCCGACTACACAATGCGATTGTGCGACCAAGAGTACTAGACTTACTTCAACAAGCGCCTTACTACAAATTGGTTTTGTTCCGTTCTCCTGCGGGCTATGGCAAGACAACGATGGCTGCTCAGTGGTTGTCCGACAAGCCAAATGTCGGTTGGTATAGCATTGATGACAGCGATAATGATGACTTCCGTTTTGTCAATTACCTACTTCAGGCGCTCAACAAGGCGACCAATTTCAGTTGTTCTAACGCACAAAAACTGGCAGAGAAACGCCAGATTTCTTCCCTACGTTCGCTGTTTAGCGAAGTGTTTGCCGAAATGGCGGACTTTCATCAAGAGTGTTACGTCGTATTAGATGATTATCACTTGATCACGAATGATGACATTCACGAATCCTTGCGTTTCTTCTTAAAACACATGCCAGATAACCTCACCATTGTGGTGACCAGTCGAGCCGCACCACCACTGGGCACCGCGAATCTGCGCGTGCGTGATTTAATGATTGAAATCGGTAACGAAATGCTGGCGTTTGATACCGAAGAGACCACTCGCTTTTTTAATCAGCGTATCGCGGACGGCATTGATGAAAATATGGCTAACAGCCTAAGAAGTTATGTTGAAGGCTGGCCTTCAGCCATGCAGTTGATCGCTCTACAAGCCCAACATCAAAACCGAACCTTGGCACAAACCGTTGAATCCGTCTCTCAATTCAACCACGCCCACTTATGGGATTACCTGGTCGAAGAAGTGTTTGACTTGCTTGACCACGACACTCGTCACTTTTTAATGCAGGTCTCAGTACTGGATCATTTCAACGATGAGTTGGTCTTTTCTTTAACCAAACGTGAAGACGCGCTTGGCCTCATAGAGTCATTAAATCGCTACGGTTTATTTATCTACCCGCTGGAAGGCGAACAAAACTGGTTCCGCTTCCACAACCTCTTTGGGGAGTTTTTGTCGCACGAGCGCCAAGCTCGCATTCCACAACAAGAAAAAGATTTGCATAAAAATGCCGCCGTTGCTTGGTTACAACAAAAAGCGCCACACCAAGCGATTCACCACGCCCAAAAATCGAATGATAAACAACTCGTGGTTGAGATCCTCAATGAGTTTGGCTGGAAAATGTTTAACCAAGGTGAACTTAGCACACTTGAAAGTTCAATGAATAAGTTGGATGCAGAACTGCTCTTTAGCCACCCAAAACTGACAATGCTGCGTGCTTGGCTAGCACAAAGCCAGCATCGCTATAATCAAGTCGGTCATCTACTTGAAGAAGCAGAAGAAGAGCATAAAAAGCGTAATATTACATTAGATACCCACTATCAGGGTCAAGCCAATGCCTTGCTGGCTCAGGTTGCCATTAACAGTAACCAACCGGAAAAGGCGTTAGAGCTGGCAGAGCTGGCACTGAGCCAATTAGATAACACGATATATCGCAGTCGAATCGTGGCCACTTCGGTTGTGGGGGAAGTAAACCACGTACTTGGAAAGCTTGACCGTGCGTTACCAATGATGCAACAAACAGAAAAGTTAGCACGTCAATATCAAGTTTATCATCAAGCTCTTTGGGCTATTTTACAACAAAGTGAAATTTTGATTGCTCAAGGCTACGTGCAAGCAGCGTTTGAACTGCAAGATTCGGCTTTCCGTCTGATTGAAGATCAGCAGCTCCAGCACGTGCCATTGCACGAGTTCCTGTTGCGCATCCGTGCTCAAGTACTATGGTGTTGGAACCGCCTCGATGAAGCCGAAGAGTGTGCGTATAAAGGCCTACAAATTCTAGAGAACCACTCTCCAAGTAAGCACTTACACAGCTACTCTATGTTAGCGCGTATCGCGATTGGTCGCGGTGAGCTTGATAAAGCAAGTAAATTTATCGAACATATTCAACACTTGTTAAAACAATCAACTTACCATGTTGACTGGACGGCGAACGCCTCACTTTCACTCCTCCTGCTCTGGCAAGCCCGCAACAATACCGAAGCGATGCAAGAATGGTTGAACACCGCCGTTCGCCCCGCGCACGCTTGCAACCACTTCTCACAGCTGCAATGGCGCAATATCGTTCGGGCTCATATCAACTTGGAGCAATATGAAGAAGCGCGCCAAGCATTGGACTTCTTACAAAGTGAAGCTCATCGTACCAACCTCGTGACCGATACCAACCGCAACTTAGTCGTAGAGGCAGTGCTTGCCGCTCGTCAAAAAGACGAAGAGCAAGCAAAAGCACTGCTAAAACAAGCATTAGTGATGACGAACCAAACGGGTATGGTGGGTAACTTCCTGATTGATGGCGCAACCATCGGTGGCCTGTTGGAGAAACTCAGCTTGCGTTATGAGCTGGGTGATTTAGAACGTCACCGTGCACAGCAATTGATGAAAGACATTTCATCCAATCAGCGTAGCCGTTCTATTCACTTTGATGAAAACTTCATTGAGAAATTAGTGAACCACCCTAATGTCCCTGAGCTTGTGCGCACAAGCCCGCTGACTCAACGAGAATGGCAGGTACTTGGTCTAATTTACTCTGGTTTCAGCAACGAGCAGATCGCGCAAGAATTGGATGTAGCTGGCACCACAATCAAAACACATATTCGCAACTTGTACCAAAAGCTAAACATCGCTAATCGCAAAGAAGCGATTGTGACTGCAGAAAATTTACTGCAATTAATGGGTTACTAATTTCGCTTACCGCAGCCAATAAGCTGACGGTTTATTAAAAACGGAAAAATAAAAGTGGGTTGGCATTATACACCCACCCTTTTTATTGATTAGAAATGAGGAATAAGGTGAACTTGCCAAACACGTGAATGATGTGGTTGATATATCAAAGACAAAAAAATAGCCAACCACAATAATCGCGATTGGCTTATATTTTGTGTGAACAAATTGCATTCACTAACAACGTCAGTTGGCTAGGTGACCCTCGGCTTAAGAAGGGTCACTTAGTAATAAGCAGTAACCATGCCAAAAACAAAAGCTTGATTTTTGAGCGCAAGACCTCATAAAAATTGAAACTGATCACACAAAAACAGCAAAACGCAAAACCGCCTTGCATTGTGCTATTGCAAAATGCAAATCAACTCGTAATTGATAATCGACTTAATCAGCTCAACACGTACTCCCATAATAAAAAGTCAATTCACGCTTTCATTCAACAGCTATCTCTATTTAGGTTAGAAAACTCATTAACTTACCTTCAAAGACCACTTGCCTAAGTAAGCAACCGTTTAGATATCACTATTTCATACTTTTTTAGTCGCAATGTTTGTATACTCTGTGCCATCTACACGACTTAGTACTAGAGAAATGAACTATCTAATTACTTTCTTCAAAGGAATGGCCATGGGCGCAGCTGATGTTGTCCCAGGTGTATCTGGTGGTACCATCGCATTTATCACTGGCATTTATGACACGTTGCTTGAAAGCATCCGACGTATCAACCCATCTCTTTTCTCTATTTGGCGAAAAGAAGGGATTAAAGGTGCGTTTAATCACGTCAACGGTTTTTTTCTTATCGCTCTATTCGCCGGAATTTTCACTAGCATTGCGACCTTGGCAAAACTGATCACTTGGCTACTTGATACGCACCCAATTCCACTGTGGTCATTCTTCTTCGGCCTGATTTTAGTGTCGGTTTACCACATCCTTCGTCAAGTACAACAACGTGATATCATTCGCTTAATCGCGTTACTGGTGGGGATCGGGCTTGCGTACAGCATTACCGTACTTAAACCACTTCACTTAGAGCCGACCGCCATCAACACTCTGATTGCAGGCGCTATCGCGATTTGTGCAATGATCTTACCGGGGATCTCTGGCAGCTTTATCCTGCTGCTAATTGGGATGTATGCGCCAGTACTGGCCGCGGTGAAAGGATTCCAAGTGGATATGCTGGCGCTATTTTTATCAGGTTGTGTGATTGGTTTATTATCCTTTTCACACCTATTATCTTGGCTACTCCACAAGTTCCGCGATGTCACCCTGATGTTTTTGACGGGCTTAATGATTGGTACGTTACCAAAGATTTGGCCTTGGAAAGAAACCATCACTTGGCGCACCAATTCAAAAGGTGAGCAAGTGCCATTACTACAGCACAACCTATCGCCATTTGAGTTTGAACACGTAACGTCACAACCTTCTCAATTGGTTCTGGCCATTGTCATGATGTTGGCTGCCATTGCGCTGGTTTTAAGCCTCGAAAAATTCGTAGATTCAGATAAGTAAATACTGAATGGAGTAATAAGAACGGAGCCAATGGCTTCGTTCTTATTTTTTTGGCTAAGCGAAAATCATCGCAAGTGAACACCTCTATGGACTTGATTTAATTAAACTCTGCCTTTGAGATCATGTTGGTGTAGGTCATCGAGGTATAACGCACAATTTATTGAGGTCGCGAGTTGGCAAGTGACGCTTCTATGCTACGATGCTGGTAATGTTAAGTGATAAATGCTGAACCTTAATGAAAGTGTTACCAATCGCGGCTGTTACAGCTGCACTGGTTGCGGGTTTTTATGCCCCAACTTTACTAAAAAGCTTTTCTTCATCGGCCTCCATCAAACCGATAGATGAATACTGCTTTCTCTCCACCACCTCTTGCGTCCAAGAGAACGTCACGATGACACTCAACGCAGATAGTGCTCAACCGCTGGTTCCTACCACTTTGAATGTTGAGTGGGATAAAAACGATGCAGAGCAACTCGTCCTAACGCTTTCGGGGCGAGAAATGGAGATGGGCGAACCTAAGTTTTTACTAAAGCAAGTCGCTCCCGGTCAATATCAAGGTGACATCGTTCTTCCTGTCTGTACTCAAGATGCGATGACTTGGGTCGGCGAGCTCACCGATGGAAAAAACACCATTTATCCCGCTATAAAAATGCAAAGATAAGGAATCATTATGAGCCGCAACTGGTCCCTCTTTCTCGTGGTCGCTTTCGTACTTGGTTTTGGTGCGAAGAGCTATTTGGACAATCAAAGCGAACAAACTGAAAAGACGAATAGCGCTTCTTCTCAATCAACGGTGTTGTTTGGGGAAAGTAACCAAGCCGTTAAAATTTTCGACGTTGACGACCCACGTATTCGCATCGTTTACTTTGGTTTTACTCGTTGCCCAGATGTCTGTCCTACCTCGCTCGCGATGTTGGCAGGCGCACTTAATCAAATTGATGACGCCCAGAAAGCGAAACTGCGTCCAATGTTTATCTCTCTTGATCCAGAGCGTGACGAAGCTGATGCATCCGCCCAATACGCGCACTACTTCCACCCTATGATTGAAGGCTTATCAGCCCCCCTTGATGTAACCACACCACTGGCGCATAAGTACGGTGTAATTTTCCGCAAAACCGATTTAGAAGGCTCAGAGCTGAAATACACTCTCGATCACAGCTCTTACTTCTACTTCTTAAAGCCAGACGGCACGCTGATCACAAAAGTTCCGCATACATTAACACCAGCACCAATTGTCGAAGCTATCTCTAAATTAACGGTTGAAGGAAATCCAAATGAAGGTTAAATCAACCCTCAAACACCTTTTTAGCGTTCTTACTCAAACGAATCCAAATATTGAGCAAGATGTCGACGCCGTGATTGCCGCTATTGGTGGTATGAAAAATATTTTAGAAACCGGTGCATGCGCCACTAGGCTGCGCCTCACACTTCAGTCGACGTCCATGGTTAATAAAGAGGCGCTCAAAAAACAGGGTGCTCATGGAGTGGTGATATTAGATGATAGCCACGCCCAAATCATATATGGGCTTAAAGCCAATACTTATTCACAGATCATCGAAGAGCGAATGCAGTCGTAATGCCACGGTCCACGTTGACAACACCAACAACCTTACTCCGCTGTTAAATAAAAACGTGAATAAAATGAAAGGAGACATTTGTCTCCTTTTTTAACAAAGTTATTAAAAAGCATCACTCATAATCGCCTACCTTTTGCAACACAAAAAACTTATTTTATTAACATTGACCAAACATTTAATCCAAGAACAAACTAAAACTAGACACAAAATATTACCAAGCTAAGATAGGTGACATTCAGCCATTTTATCGCTGAATATATAAAAACAGGATAATTTATAATCATGTGTCTTAGTGACCAGAAGCAATGCTCGTCCCTTGTTAGGCAAGGGCATTATCGCCGTGTAATGATAGGTTATTGCCCTGCCGCTTTGGCATAAAATTGCAGGAATGATGTATGCAACACAACAGCCTCGTTGCCCGATATGCTCGCGGTAACCTCGTCGTCCAGATCCTCGTCGGCATTGTCTTCGGTATCTTGCTCGCGACAATTTCACCAAGTCACGCCGAAAGTGCAGGACTCATTGGTAGCCTATTTGTAGGTGCCCTTAAAGCGATTGCTCCAATTCTAGTATTTATTTTGGTCGCCGCTTCAATTGCGAACCAAAAGAAAAATCAACACACTTACATGCGCCCAATCGTATTGCTGTACCTAATGGGCACTTTCTTTGCCGCGCTATCTGCGGTGGTTCTAAGCTTCCTTTTCCCGACCAATTTAACGCTTGTAACCGGTGCTGAAGGCGCAACGCCTCCTCAAGGTATTGCAGAGATCCTACGTACTCTGTTGTTTAAACTGGTAGATAACCCAGTAAATGCTCTGGTAGAAGCAAACTACATTGGTATTCTTGCTTGGGGTGTCGGTCTTGGCCTAGCATTGCATCACGCATCAGCAACCACCAAAGCCGTGTTTGAAGATCTAAGCCACAGTGTTTCTCACATTGTTCGCTTTATTATTCGTCTTGCGCCATTTGGTATCTTTGGCCTTGTCGCGTCAACATTTGCGACAACAGGTTTCAGCGCACTAGCAAGCTACGCTCACCTTCTTGCAGTTCTGCTTGGTGCAATGATGATCATCGCTTTAGTCGTGAATCCAACGATCGTATTCTTCAAAACCAAACAAAACCCGTACCCTTTGGTGTTCCGTTGTCTACGTGAAAGTGGTGTAACCGCATTCTTCACTCGTTCAAGTGCGGCAAACATTCCAGTGAACATGGCACTGTGTGAGAAGCTAAAACTGGACGAAGATACGTACTCAGTATCTATCCCACTAGGTGCGACCATTAACATGGCTGGTGCTGCAATCACTATCACAACGCTTACGCTTGCAGCTGTGCACACTATGGGTATTGAAGTTGATCTACTGACTGCGCTACTGCTAAGTATTGTGGCTGCGGTTTCTGCATGTGGCGCATCCGGTGTTGCTGGTGGCTCTTTACTCCTTATCCCTCTTGCGTGTGGCCTGTTTGGTATTTCAAACGACGTCGCAATGCAGGTTGTCGCCGTCGGCTTTATTATCGGTGTGATTCAAGACTCTGCTGAGACGGCACTAAACAGCTCAACCGATGTTGTCTTTACGGCCGCCGTTTGCCGTTCAGAACAGCAAAAAGTATAGTAAACATGACTAGAAAGGGGAGCCAATTGGCTCCCCTTTTTTGTTTAACTGTACTAATCAGTTTACGCAGCCGCTCGAGCAACTTCTTCTATTGGAAAGTGTTTGCTTGGCTCAACAAACTCTTGCTGAGCAGCGATGGTTTGCAGTTCCCACTCACCCGCATGGTACGTTACACTCAGAACCCCGTAGCACGCGTCATGACAGTGTTGGAAAGCTTGTTTAGGAGACCAGCCTTTCAATAATCCAGTGGTGAAGATCGCCGAGATAAGGTCACCCACACCGACGGGTTGTTTGGCAAACTCAAACTGAGGACGCTTCGCAAGGTAAATGCCTTCTTGGGTTGCCAGCAGCATGTTGAAGCTGCCGTTTTCTAGGCAGTAAAGGTGTTTCACAAGTACAATTTTTGGACCTTTCGCCAACGCACGTTGGCATGCCGTGATCGCATCGTCTAGCGAGTGGATTTCCATCTCAGCAAATTGACTTAGCTCGAATTGGTTCGGAACGATCACGTCTGCCATTGGCATCAAACGAGTCAGTAGGTTCTCAGCAATACCCGGAGCCACGATGCAGCCTTTATCTGGCGCGCCCATCACAGGATCGCAAACGTAAAGTGCTTTTGGATTGGCCTTTTTCACTTTCGTCACGGTTTCTTCGATAGCAAGACATTGTCCTGCACTACCTTGGTAGCCCGTTAACACCGCTTGGCATTTTTCCAAGGCCCCGATGTTGCCCAGACCACGAACCAACTCGCTGATGTCTTCAGCCGCAAACGCTCGCCCAGTCCAACCTTCTTGATACTGCGTGTGGTTAGAAAATTGCACGGTATGAATCGGCCATACTTCGAAACCCATGCGCTGCATTGGGAAAACGGCACTGCTGTTACCAGCATGACCAAAAGAAACATGAGATTGTATAGAGAGGATACCTTGCATAGTACCTTACCTCTTATTGTTGTTATCGATAGTTCAAACACAGCGGCAAGCGCCAGTTTTGCCAAACCAGTAGTGTATCCGACAAACTATGATTCTCTAACTCAATTCTCGTTAACTTCTTCAGAGTAAGTTGGAGCGTAGGTTTTCAACACCATCTTCTTGATTTCCATTTTGTCTTTATTCAGTGCGATTTCTAGGGTATCTCCTTCCCTTATCCCGAGCTGAGTCAGGATTACGCTTGGAATGACTACGGCGGTATCGTCACCGATTTTAACAGGTTGACTTATCATCTTTCGTCCTTCAAATGTCGAAAATGAGTTTTTACATCATTGGATATTTATTCCCAGAGCCTTGATCTGACGTGGGCTTGGCATAAACGCCTAAAAACAAAGAGCCTTCCACACCACGTTTAGGAAGGCTCTTTCATTATTATTTTTTAATTTGCTAAAGGCTCATGCTTCGCAGCAATCAGACCGTAAGCACTCCAGCCTAGGAAGGTTACGATTGACCCCCACATCATCGCTTCGTAGCCAGAACCATATAGCGCGTAGAAGCTGTATAAGGAACCAATCAGAGCGATAATGTTGGTGGTTTTCATCTCGCGCTCTGGCACGTCTGCCACTTGCTGCATGATGAAGATTGCGCCCATACATAGAATGTAAGGGATAACGTTTGTTACTACCGCTAGGTTAACCAGCGCTTCGAACTGCTCATTCAGCGTTGGAGAAATCGTCATTAGAGACAATACCGATTGGATGATAGTAATCGCGAGCATACCTTTAATTGGCGTACCACGTTTGTCCACCTGAGAGAACAATTTAGGGAAGAAGCCCGCATCAGAAGACGACTTGAACACTGACGCGATAGTGAATTGCCAACCTAATAGAGAACCCGCACACGCCAATACCGCCATACCAGCAACCGCTTTACCTGCTGTAGAGCCAAGCATCACAGACCATACGGTTGAGAATGGTGCGGTAGACGCGGCAAGCTCAGAGTTTGCAACGATACCAGAACAGATGTTTGTCGATACGATGTAAACTACAGCAGCAATCAACGTACCGCCTAGCACTGCGATTGGTACGTTCTTCTCTGGGTTTTCTACCGCTTCTGAGTTCGCACAGGCCGATTCAAGACCAAGAAACGCCCATAGTGTCATGGCAATAGAAGCACTCACAGCTTCACCAAATGGCAAGCTGTGTGGGTTCCAAGCTTCGATGTACATGGTTGGGTTAAACCAGAACCAACCAACAATACCTAGCGAACATACCGGCAGGATCACACCCCATACGGTGAAGATACCGATTTGGCCTGTAATTTTCGCGCCACCGAAGTTAGCGAAAGTACAAATCCAAAGAATGGCGATGGTGTACAAACAGGTTTCGACCGGAGATAAGGTCACTTCAAAAAATGCGGAGCCGTAACCCACACAGGTAATCGCGATCGCAATGTTCGCAATAAGGAGCGACAAACCGTAAGTCCAGCCCGCCATAAACGCACCAGATTTACCGAATGCGTAAGACGCGTAACCGTTCATACCACCGTCACGTTTACTAAAGCGACCACATTTTGCAAACACATAAGCCAACGCCAAAGAGCCCGCCGCCGTGATCAGCCAAGACAACACAGAAATGGTGCCCACTTGCGCCAGTTTACTTGGCAGCATGATGATACCGGAGCCGGCCATGTTGATGAATGTCAGAATGGTTAACTGCACCACCGACATTTTTTTAGTTTCAGTACTCATAAATTATTCTCCACGAATAAGCGGTTCGCACGACGCCGGAGCGTGGTGCGAACGGGTAGATTAATCTTTTAGGACATAGCAATGTGCGGTAGTGCGACCGTCGACATCTTCAAGGTACACACCTTGAATTTCTGGCGCGAAGCCTGGGAAGCGGTTGATGCCTTCTTCTAGAGATAAGAAGTAATCCACCACCTGTTGAGTCCAAATTTCACCAGTGATCACACAGATGATGCCTGGAGGGTAAGGTAGTGCACCTTCGGCGGCTACTCGGCCGACGGCCTCTTTAAGTGGTAGGTAATCGCATTCACCACGGAAGTATTTGCGTGTTGCCACGTCTGGTTTATGAACCATTTGTGGGAAGTATTCACTGCGGAACATCGCTTTTTGTAGCTGCTTCACGTTCAGCTCTTTGTACATGTCATGCATTTCCTGACATAGCTGACGGATGGTGTAACCACGGTAGCGCTCTTTGTTCGCTTCGTAGACGCCTGGTAGCACGATACTGAGAGGTGCATCATCACGAATGAATTTTTCAAATCGGTTGATTTGCGCGACAAGGTGACGGATCTTACCCATGTCTTCAGCAGGAGTGAGTAGGAACAAGATGGAGTTCAAGTCACACTTCTCAGGGATGATGCCGTTTTCGCGAAGGAAATTCGCCAATAGCGTTGCCGGAATACCGAAATCTGCGTAGCTGCCGTCTTCGGCAATACCTGCCGTGGTTAGCAACAATTTACATGGGTCAACAAAGTATTGACCTTCACCATAACCTTCAAACTTGTGCCAGTTTGCATCCGGCTCGAACATGAAGAACTTCTTATTGGTCGCGATCACATCAGTGTCGTAGCTGCCCCAAGGTTGATCTTCAATTTCACTTGGAATGAACGGACGAATTAACTCACAACTTTTGAGAATTTCTTTACGCGCTTCGATACCTGTCTTAACCGCGTCGCTCCATAAACGTAAGCCTGCTTCACCATCGTGGATCTTCGCGTTCACATCCAATGCAGCAAACAACGCATAGAACGGAGATGTCGATGCGTGCATCATAAACGCGTTGTTAAAGCGTTTGTGATTGCAGTAACGAGCTTGGCCTTTAATATGGCGGTCTTTTTTGTGGATTTGCGATGTTTGAGAGAAGCCAGCTTGTTGCTTGTGAACAGACTGAGTCACGATCACACCCGCATCTTCTGGTTTCAGATCCAATAGCAGTGGCGAACAGTCTTTCATCATAGGGATGAACTGCTCGTAGCCTACCCATGCCGAGTCAAACAAGATGTAGTCACAAAGGTGGCCGATCTTATCCATGACGTAACGAGCGTTATAAATTGTACCGTCGTAAGTACCCAACTGGATGATGCCCAGGCGGAACGGACGTTTATCACGTGCACGCTCTGGAGATACTTTCGCGATTTGAGCACGAATGTACTCTTCATCGAAACAGTGCTCATCCATACCTCCAATGAAGCCCCAAGGGTTACGCGCCGTTTCTAGGTAAACTGGCATACCACCCGCTTGGATTAACGCGCCGTGGTGATTCGACTTGTGGTTGTTACGGTCGAACAATACCAAATCGCCTTCAGTTACTAGCGCGTTACACACCACTTTGTTTGAAGCAGAAGTACCGTTGAGTACGAAGTAAGTTTTGTCAGCGTTAAATACTTTTGCAGCGTGTGTTTGCGCTTGATGTGCAGAACCTTCGTGGATCAGTAAGTCACCTAAGTCTACGTCCGCGTTACACAAGTCACTACGGAATAAGTTTTCGCCAAAGAAATCGTAGAATTGTTTACCAGCAGGGTGTTTTTTGAAGAACTGACCACCTTGGTGTCCCGGACAGTCAAACGCCGAATTACCCATCTCAACGTAGTGCGTTAATTGCTTAAAGAAAGGAGGGAGCAGACGACACTCATATTTAGTCACGGCTTCATTAATTTGACGGCAGTAGTAATCGATAGATTGTCTTTCTAAATCAATAACACCCGTTAACCAAACGTAATCTTCTGCTGAAACTGGAGTTTCATCGGTCACTAAGAAAACAGGAATTCCGTACCCAGTTTCCGAAATCATTCTATGAAGACCCGCTTTAATGTCTGCTGACGTAATAATAGCAGCACCAACGTCGGTTAATTCAACTTGTTCTAAAGGCAGTAAGTGACGATTAAATTGTTCATCTAAAGATTCAGCTAATAAGCTAAAGTCTTCAGGCATGTAATTGCTAACACCTATAATTAAACGTTTCATTTGAAATATCTCTTTTTTGTTCTATAAAAATGACAAGGACAGATATTACAAACAAAATATTTATTTAAAATTCAAATTACAAATTTCGTGATTAAATTTTAATATTTAAAAGACTTATCTCATCGAATTAAAATTTAGAGACTTTCATCACTTTTCAATTTCTATCTCAATGATATTGAAGCGCACCTAAAAGGAAAGTTCCTTCAAAAATTATGTGACAACGCCCATTATTAAAAAGAAGGTTATTATAAGAAAATAAAGTTTTGAGATTACCATCACTATATAATAAGTTAAATTATATTATTGCAGTTTAAAACACTCCACTTTTAACCAAATTTAAACACATAATAAAAAAGCCATCAACACATGTATTGATGGCTCTTTACTTTGACTATAAAGAAAAAACAACTTAATTAAATAAATGACTATCTAGTTTGACTCCACCATTCGACCATTGCTGATAACGCTTTACAGACATGCCTGACGAGTACATGGTATGTTTACAATCCATACACTCAACAAAATACAACCCACTCATTCCTGCCATAACGTGCAGCCTTCGGCTATCGCAGCGCTTGCAGGACAAGCGCTTTACTTTGGTGTTGACGTCAATACGCCGAGCAAAGTTTAACGTTTCGTGAGAACATAAAGCGTCAACAGCACTATCTTTAAAAGGATGTTCACTAAGTAAATAATTAATGGCGTAATCGTACACCGGGGGGATTGAAGATTTTCCACTTTCAATATTACTTATCTTAGCAACGGAAACGCCTAATAAAGAAGCGAACTCAGCCTTACTGTACTCTAAGATAAATCTTGAAGAGATGAATTTATCTGCACTAATGATTCTCAACATACACAAATCTCTAATAGAAATAAAAACAGAGCAAACTAATTCGCTCCATTTCTGTTGAAACATGTAATGAAAAAGTTACTTCCTAGTGTAATTCTACATATTTTATATACTATTTTATTTTGTACGTCATCTTGCGCCTAATAAATTATAAAATCAACAATCCATTCCTAATTATAAAAACAAAATTTAAGATTTAAGATTTATAGTGCAATTTTTTAATTTACATTATTACATAAAATAATGAACAATATTCACCTATAACTCTGGGCATCAAGTATTGTTTTTCAATCATTATTACTATCAATTGAAGAGATTTGATTTGAGCCCAATAGCGGAAGTAGATCAAGAGGGAAGCCCCCCTATTTGAAGATAAACAGCTCCCGCCTTAGCGAAGTACTAAAAATGTGTTGAAAAATTGCATAAATAGTATGCAACTCAGTAAAATAGTCGCTTCGATAAGTTTACACTCTGTTGTCGTGATCGACAGAGATACTGAGACAGAAAGGCAAAAGAAAAGCCTCAATTGAGAGGCTTATGGATAAGATAAATTATGGCTCAAGAAAGTTCTGTGTGAAGTCGAGTGTTTCTTTGGATGGTTTTTGCTCAGCAGATTGCTTAGCGGCTGGTTTTTCTGTAGTTACCGCTGTCATCTCTGGTTTTAAGTTCAAGTCCTGTGTACTTTCCCAAACGTGAGTCTCTTGTTTATGCTCATCATTTGGTACTTCGGTTAATTCATCCTCATCTGGAAAGTAAGCTTCACGTTTATAAACTTTGTTCAGTGCACGAATAATTGAGTGCTTTTTCACTCTTCCCGACGTCAACTTTCTTTGTAATGGTTTCGAGATGGATTGCAGCCCAACCACCACATCGACCCCAATGTTCCCCGCCACTTCATCGCGAAGCACTCGAGCTGGCTCGTACCCCATATTCGCAGAAAGAAAAAGCCACACGTAAGCAATCGCGTTACCCGTCTTCCCCGTATCTTTCCAAGCTTTACCCGCATGGTACATGGCTTCTGCGCTACCACCTTCTGCCGCGTTTTCAAGCCAATAACAGCCTTTAACCATACTTTTCTCGACACCCACGCCATTTAAGTAACATAAACCTACTTGAATTTTTCCGTCTGCACTGCCCTTCTCTGCCGCCTTTATAAACCAGTAAAGCGCATCAGCACGATGCCCAGCAGTGTTCTCTGGGGAAAGTAGCCATTCCCCCATATAAAGCATCGCATCTATGCAGCCTTCTTCTGCTGCCGTTTCAATCAATTGATGGCCTTTAGGTATGTTTTTTTCTATACCTCGGCCAAATACTAATGCTTTACCTGTGGCAAATTTTGCGTTGATGTCCCCTTCTAATCCCGCAATCGCGGTCAGCCAGAAGTTGGCTTGCTCTTTTAGGATGACATCTTCACGCATACGTTCACTAAGACGAACAATCCCGTACATGCCTGTGACGTTGTCCAACTTGGCCGCTTTATCATACCAATACAGCGCTTGTTTGATATTGTCGCGCTCTGCTTCTTTCGCTAAAAACAAAATGGTCGAGATATGTCCCGTCTCAGCTTTAAACTCGCGCTCTTTACGCTCTTGCTCACGCGCTTTTTGCATTGCCTTTCGGTATGCAGCTTTGCGCGCTTTCCTCTCTGCCTCGAGGCGTTGCTTACGCATCGACAACGAGATCATCCACACAAATATCAGGACGAGTGAAAGGCCAGTTGCCACAACGGCAATGCCCATACTACTCATAAATAGCCTCTTTTTTATTTCAGGGCCCAATTCACCCCTTCAAAAAGGAGCTTAAGGTTCCAATGCCAACATTGTGTCGACCGCCTGTATTATATAACGACCACTTGACCAAAATCTGAAGCCACAGCTCAATGGATGCAGTGATTTTATTCAATATCACTCTGACTTGTTTTTTATTGAAAAATATCACCATGTTTTTTATAGAACCTAATCACTCTTTTGAGGCTGAGGCACCCTCAGCCCCTATCCTCCTCCCTTACTCCTCCCATAACAATTTACATTTCAAAAGTGTGTTAAACATCTTGTTATACAATTGATTTGCTGTTTGATTTGTGAACAAAATCGATTGCGACAGAAAATTTGCACTTGTAAATAACTTAACCGCTCACTCTCACATTTTGCTGATGATTCCGTGTATTAGCATCTAGTTGAACATTTCCTTTTCGGCACCTTGCCTTTCTCGCGTGTGCGCAACCTTCTCACTGATTAAGTCAAAGAAGGCAGCTCACGACTTAACATCAATGCAATAACAATGGATTTGTAAACGTGAACAATAAAACATTTAAATTATCAGCAATTGCCAAAACCGTACTGCCTTTGATTTCCGTCGCGGTAATCAGCGGTTGCGGCAGTGATAGCACGAACGAAGATACGACGAACCCAAGCTCAGGCTTGTACCCTGCGGGAGAGAACGAGGTCGTCATTTATTACAAACGTGACGTTGCCGCAGCGTCAACCGCCAGCGACTACGACGGCTGGGGTTTGCACTTATGGAATGGCGAAGGCTGTACCAGCACTGACTTAGAAGCAATGGGGATTGCAGACGGGGGCACCCAATGGTCTTCGCCTCATCCATTCGATGGTATCAACGATACTTACGGCGCTTATTACGTGCTTAAAGTGAACCCTGATGCCTCTGACCCGCACGAGTGTATGAACTTCATTTTACACAACGGCGACGCTAAGGCCTTTGGCAGCGCAAATTCTAAAGTCGAGTTAACCAAAGTTGGCGAATCAAAAGGCTTATTTGGTTTCCACGGTAGCAGTGAGCTTTACTACGCACCTATCGAAGAGCGCCCTGTCGATATTGATGGCCAAAAAGCCCATTGGCTCGATGCCACAACCATCGCTTGGGAAGCGGCGGCCAATGCGGATTCCATGAAGCTGTTCTACAGCCTCAGCAACGACATCAAAATGGATGAAAATAAACAAGTCACTGGCGGTACAACGGTTGAATTAACCAAAGCCGGCGGCTTATCGGATGCGCTTAAGTCTCGCTTCCGTCATCTCGCGGATATGCAAGCAGCCACCATCAATGTCGATGACAAAATACTGCGCAAGATCCTGAAATCACAAATAGTGATGGTGGCTTACAACACTGAAGGAAACGTTACTGCTGCAACAGAAGTACAAAAACCCGGCGTCTTAGATGCCGTATTCGCGGATAAAAGCGCAGGAAACGCGATGGGTCAAGAACTCGGCGCAATTATGGAAGGCAGCGCTGCGACCTTCAAACTTTGGGCACCAACTGCTCAAGATGTTGATCTTATTATCTACGATGAGAATTTAGCAGAAGAAGCGACTGTAACGATGACAGAAGATCCGGCAACCGGTGTCTGGGTCTCTGAAGCACAAAGCAACGTCTTAAACAAATACTACCGTTACCAAGTCAAGGTTTACCACCCAACCACTGGTGTAGTCGAAACCCGCTTGGTAACCGACCCTTATTCACTAAGCTTGTCTAAGAACTCGCGATACTCGCAAGTGGTAGACCTCGATGACCCAAGTTTGAAACCTCAAGGTTGGGACAATATCGTGCGACCAACGGTTATAAAAGACGAAGACCACGTCCTTTACGAATCACATCTTCGTGATTTCAGCTTTAATGACAGCAAAGGCACACCGAGCCTAGACGGTAAATACCTTGCCCTTACAGAACCTGAGCGTGAATCTGTCTCCCACTTACAAGCGTTAAAGGATGCCGGTCTCACGACACTGCATATTCTACCAGCGTTTGATATTGCGACTGTGGATGAAGACGCCGAGAAACGAGTCGACATCACCGACACCGTCGGTAAGCTTTGTGGCATTAAGCCAGAAGCGTCTATCTGTGAGACAGAAGACGATGGCAAAGTGATTGAAGAGGTATTAAACAGCTACGATCCTACAACAGACTCAGCGCAAGCGTTGATGAACGATCTTCGTATGCTAGACAGTTTCAACTGGGGTTACGACCCATACCACTACACGGTGCCGGAAGGCAGTTATGCAACCGATCCAAACGGTGCTAAGCGTATCCTTGAATTCCGTGAAATGGTTCAAGCGACGCATAAAATGGATCTGAAACTGGTCATGGACGTGGTGTATAACCACACCAATGCCTCCGGTGTGAACGAAAAATCGGTACTGGATAAAATTGTCCCTGGGTACTACCACCGCTTAAACGTCAACACTGGCGGCGTAGAAAACTCAACCTGTTGTGATAACACCGCAACCGAAAACTTAATGATGGGTAAACTAATGGTCGACTCATTAATGGTTTGGGCGGATGACTACAACGTTGATGGATTCCGTTTTGACCTTATGGGCCACCAGCCGAAAGATGTCATGGTCTACGCACTTGAAAAAGTCCGTGAGATCGACCCGAATACCTTGTTCTACGGCGAAGGTTGGGACTTCGGTGAAGTCGCGCAAAACGCTCGCTTCGATCAAGCAACACAAGTCAACATGGCGGGTACAGAAATCGGCACTTTCTCGGATCGTCTGCGTGACGCCGTTCGTGGCGGTAGCCCGTTTGATGGCGGTGTAGATTCTGAAGGTAAGCACCCACTTCGCTTCAATCAAGGCTTTGGTAACGCCGCTTATCCTAACGAAGAAACCAAAACTGACGCTGAATCTGTGAATGGTCGTCTACACAACCAAGATCTGGTTCGTCTAGGCATGGCTGGTAACTTAGCTGACTACGTTCTTCTGGATTATAAAGGTGACACAAAACTTGGTAAGAGCGTTGATTACAATGGTGCTCCAGCAGGCTACACAAAAGTACCATCAGAAAATATCTCTTATGTGTCTAAACATGATAACCAAACCCTGTGGGACAACAACGCCTACAAGATTGCGACAGGAATAAGTTCTGCTGAGCGCGCACGAATGCAGTCTGTATCCCTATCAACGGTGATGCTAGGTCAAGGTATTCCGTTCATTCACATGGGTTCTGAGCTATTGCGCTCTAAGTCAATGCAGCGTGACTCTTACGATTCTGGTGACTGGTTCAACCGTGTATTCTTCGATGGAAGCGACAATAACTGGAACGTTGGTCTGCCACGTGAAGACAAAGACGGTGCAAACTGGGCGTTGATCAAAACCATCGTGGGCGACACGACGGCGAAGCCTGACATGACCGACATTGAACTCACCAAGCAGCAATTTCTAGAATTGCTGAAAATCCGCAGCACAAGCGAACTGTTCCGCCTAGATACCGCGCAAGAAGTGATGAATCGTGTCGATTTCCGCAATGTAGGTCAAGATCAAACCGAAGGCTTGATTGTGATGTCTATTGATGATGGTACATCGGCTGGTACTGATCTCGACCCTAATTACGATGCTATCGTGGCCGTGGTGAACTCAACATCAACTGTGAAATCTTTTAACGTGGCTGGGGCGTCTGGTTTTGAACTTCATGCGGTTCAACAAAACTCGGCAGACCCTATCGTGAAAGACGCAAATTTCTCAGGCGAAACGTTCACCGTTCCGGCTCTAACGACGGCCGTATTTGTTCAGCCACAAAATGGCGCTCAAGGTACAGGTTTACCAGTAAACACGGATAACAAAGACGTATCGAGCATTCCTCCTTACGGCGATACAGCGGTTTACGTACAAGGCACCATGAATGATTGGTCAGACAGCAGCGACTGGGCGATGACCTTCATTGGTAACGGTATGTACTCTGTAACTGGCGTTCTTGAAGCAGGTGAACACGAGTTCAAATTTGCGGACTCAGGCTGGGCAAATCCAAACATCGGTTGTGATGCTGCGGATTTAGATTCTGGCTCACTAGACTTAGGCACAGCGGGTAACTGTAAGTTGTCTGTTGCTGAAACAGGTAAGTACAACTTCACTCTGAACGCGTTACATGTTCAAGATGAAAGCGTAGAAAAACCAGTGCTATCTGTAACAAAAGCAGCCGATGCGCCAACGTTCGGTGAAACAGCACTTTACCTACGTGGCACTATCACCACATGGGATACTCCGGCGCAAGACTCCGCTGCGAAATTCAGCTATGTAGCAAATGACGTTTACTCGCTAGACATTGATCTAGCGGCGGGCAACGACGAGATGAAAGTGGCGAGCGCAGACTGGGCAGCAGACACCAACTTCGGCGGCGAAGGCAGTGTTGAGCTTGGTAAAGCGCTGACGATGGAAGTCGGTAGCGATAGCGCAAACTTAAAAATTGCGATTGCTGAAGCAGGAAACTACCACTTCCACTTCAACGCAGCAGAGAAAGCAGCGCCGGTGATTACGGTGACCAAGAACTAAGTTCGTCTAAAAAGACGTCCATAATAAAACGGGGAAGCACTGCGCTTTCCCTTTTTATATCTTACGTAGACGGCTTAGTGCCTGCAAAAACTGGTTCAAACATACTTTTTCGAGCGTTGTAGAAGATTCATAACCTTGGTTAAAACGGCACTCGTGTTTGACCATTCTTCAATTCCCAACGGATTATCAAGCCATCACTGTTCATGCGAGTGTAAGTAACAACTCATGCTCGTTGCTGTTTTCCCGTTACAGGTTGTGAAGGTTGAATCAATAACTGACCACTACGTTGTCTCACCAATCGCCTTAAGGGTATTAAAGCTCAATGCAAAACAGGAAGCGTGAATAAAAAAACCAAGTGAGCGCTGATGGGGGGACAGCGACAACACTTGGTTTGTATATCTTAGAAGTGCCAGTTACTCAACGCAGTAATCAACTCTTGAGATGAGTAGGTTAAGGCGTTATAGCAAAAAATCGACCTTGTAGCGGCGACATGGGGATCTGATATTGGCCATTCGTTGGGACTATTTTCTCGTCCGTGAGCAAGTCTACCAACTCACTACCGATACGCTCTTCTGAAAGAGTCACCGTTCTCACACCTTTTAAGGTGTTGAGCGCAAACAATACTCGCTCATCATCCGACTTTTTAAGGTCCACATAAGTGCCATTGCTCGATAACAAGTTCGTACGTGAGCCTTGATATAGTGCCGGGTGCTTGTCCCGCATCGTCATCAAAGATTTCACGTAGGCTTTGAGATCGGCTTGGTTTGCATCAAGTGTCGCCGTCACGCCTTCAATTTTAGCACTGCTGCGCGCCACGTGATCATCACAAAAACCTTGAATGGCGCAGGTGCTGTTGTCTACTTTTGCAGCAAAACCATCCACTTGATCCCCGATTTCATCGCCGTAGTACAGCGTGATTGGCCCGGTATACGCAGCCTGGAAGGCAAACGCAGCTTTATGGCGCAGCCAATATTCGGCATCATTCACATCCGCCAAGCTTCCGCGCTGCAACAAGTCACCAAAGCGCACTAAATCATGGTTGCCGATCATCAAATTCGGCTGCGCATGCGTTGGATATTGGTTGTGTGTGCTGTAGCCGTTGTCCAGCCAATCCACACCGCGACCACCCACGCCGCTCTCATTCACGGCCAATGTTTCTACGATGCGATAGCGCATTGGGAAGTCAAATGCAGAGCATAATGCCGGATCGCTGTTCGAGCCATACGCCTCATTCGCGATCTCAAATTCTCCTTTCCAAACCTCTGCCACCATGTAACCCAACGGATTCACTTGAGCGCCTTCACGATTGGTGTACGTCACACTTTGCGAGGCTTCATCGACGGCTTTGCGAAGTTGCGTCCAAGCGTCTGTCGGAACTTGATAGGCTTGATCTAAACGCCAGCCGTCAATCTTGAGTTCTTTGACCCAATAGGTCGCCACTTCTTTGTAGAAATCGAGACTGGCCGGGTAATCAACGGGATTGTTCGATCCCGAAGGCAACAAGCCGGAAGGTGAGGGTTTGATCAAGCCATCTTTGTGATGACCAA
The DNA here is from genome assembly GCF_057784735.1 of Vibrio sp. TAP-3B. Lineage (NCBI taxonomy): Bacteria > Pseudomonadati > Pseudomonadota > Gammaproteobacteria > Vibrionales > Vibrionaceae > Vibrio > Vibrio sp. TAP-3B. The sequence goes on from NZ_CM173496.1 coordinate 594,497, forward strand.
ATACGCCATCAAAGAAGACGTACAAACCGCGTTTGTGCGCTTCTTCGACTAAAGTTTTCGCAGTCGCTAAGTCACCAAATTTGGGGTCGATCTTAAAGTAATCTGTCGCAAAGTAACCGGTGGCATCCAAACGATCCGCCCAGTGATCTTGTCCATCTATCGCTTCTGATTCAAAAACTGGTGTCAGCCAAATCGCGTTCATCCCTAAATCTTGAATATAATCAAGTGAATCAATAATCCCTTGAAGGTCACCACTGTGATGACTGGTGCCATAGCCCGTACCGTGGCCGATAGACGAATCCCCATCGACAAAACTTTCTACCATGATTTGGTAAGTGCGAAGTTGGTTGCTTTGCTCCATGACATTGGCTTGGCAAGCATAACTGGTATCCGGTAGCGGAGTGCTGCTATTACTATCACCACCAGAAGAATTACACGCAGATAAAGCCCCAATCACACTTAACGCAAGCAGCGATCGATACAGGCGATGGTTACGTCGAACGTTACACATTTTATTCTCCCTAACTTACCCAAATTACGTACAAACATTTGAGTAATAAAATTAACCCCAACATGTATCCCATGTAGGGGTTAATAAATAAAAATTTTTAAATAACTGAATGGAATATTATTGGCACTTATTTACCATGACGTGAAGCGGTTTACCTTTTCCTTCAAATTGAAGGCTCCAGACATATTTTCCTTCTTCTTTAATATCAACCGAAGTATCAGTACCGTAACCACCAAATGTGAGTGGCGTTAATTCACCAACGTTCATTCGATTACCTTTTGCGGTAAATTGTGGGAACCACAATTCAGTCGCATATTGCATTTTATAAGAACCGGATTTTTCCTGCGTCACGACTTGATAAAAATTATTGCCTTTATATATATATTGACGTTGCGGCACATGCTTCCAATCAGAATCAGCAAATGTGCCCACAACAAACAGAGACTTAGAAATTGGTCCTTTCGCCGTACTATCTGGGTTGTCACACGCTTTCATGAAAGCAACCACTTCGTCTTGAGACATATTCACAACGGGCTCGGCGGCGGCTTCTGGTTCTGCCGTCGATTGACAACCCACTAAGGCAACAAGTAGGGCAGCAGCAAGAGAGGTTTTCATCATGTTCATTTCACGTAATTCCTTTTTAGTATATCCAAAGCAAAATAAACTCAACGATTGATAAAAATATCAATCGTGAACAACATGGAAACATCGAACACTAAATAAATATCTTCGACTTGCGAATTTAAATCACTTCGAGAGTTTTATTTATTTCCTAAGCATAAAAACATAAGTTAGGAAACGTCATTAATTATTGACCTAATAAATATAAAAAACAAAGCAATAAAAATAGTTATGTGAATAAGGTAACTCTATGTAGGGGTATTTTTTATTGGTTTATTTTTTATGAAAAAGGCCAACATTTTGCTGGCCTTTTATATTCAATTATTTTTTATTTACGGCTTTAACAAACACTTGTTGTGCGTCTTCAATACCTAGCTCTTTTGCTTCATCGAGCAAGGTGAGTGCTTTCGGTATATTATTTTCAGCAACGGCCGCTTTAATTGAGCTGTGGTAGTAGCTAGTGAGATCCGTACCTTGAGGAATGTTGTCGTTTTTCGCAACAATCTTGGTATTCACAATATCATTTGCGGATACCGACAAACGGAACTGACCCAATGGGCTGTGTTTCGCTAGTGGGTCTGCAATATCTGGTGGCTGGGTGTGGCGCGCCATGGCGAAGGCTTTTGCAGGATGCAAAACTTGCGTACTGCCTTTTAAATCAGAGGAAGTCGTGTAAATCAATACGTGCAGGTCATTACCTGTCATGTCTGGAATAACATTCAAATCAAGTACGAATTTATCGTTGTCCAACAGTTTAGCTGGCTCGTACTTAAACTTTGAAAAATCTGCTTGGTAAATAGTTTCTCCCGCCGAGTTCATCACTGCAACATTGGGAGCATAAAATTGAAGTTCTTTACTTACGAATGTCTCTAATTTGATATCGAGACTGCCACGATTGCCCGGAAGAGAAAACGCTGCAATAGCGCCAGCACTGTTGCCATCCAACAGCATTTGGCTTTTGTCAGTCAAAGCGAATTCAGTAACCACAGGTACATCAATTGGTACCCATTGAATATCACCCGATTGCGTGATCACTTGTTGCTGACCTTCTGGGCTCATCTCTACTTGTTCTACGGACGCACAACTAGTCGCCAACATGCCCAGCAATACGGGAGCAAGCCATTTTTTCATTACTGTCTACCTCGACTCTTTATTGTTTTTTAAATAAATACAGCCAGATAAGTTCTGGCTGTATTATTCTAGGACAATTTAGGACTTAGTGGTTAGATGATTACCACCAAGCTTCAGCTTGTACACCGAATTGGAACGTATCGTCTGAACGACCGCCGTTAAATACTTTTGAGCTGTTGTCATCATCAGCTGTTAGGTATGTAGCGTATAGACGGATCTCTGGACGAGCCCAGAAGCTAGAACCAGCAGACCATGCCTGCGCCACTGTGAACTTACCGTAGTCACTTTCGAAACCATCGTTATCGTCCATACCGTAACCTGCTTCGAAGATAGTCTTGTGGTTATCATCCCATTTGTACATAGGGCGAACTACTACAGATGCAGTTTTCCATTTTGATGACCAAGAACCCATGTCTTCGCCTACACCGTACACTAACTGGTGACCCATTTCCCAGTTTTCACCCATGCCGATTACACCCCAGTTGATTAGGCGGTAACCTGAAGCACCATCTTTAGTTTCTGCAGCGTACCAGCTACCGCCACCGTAGAATGCCATTGTCTGTGCATAACCTTCAGTACCATACTGAACTACTGTTTTGTTGAAGCCAGCGTCTAGACCTTGAGTCAATTCAGCAGTGAACATTACGCCGTCTTGTGCGTCTTTAGCACCAGTAGATGCATCATCAGATTCGTTTAGAAGAGCGTAATTAACACCAACTTCTAAAGAGCCATTTTCCCACACTGGAAGACCAGCATAACGTACGTCTAGAGTGTTTACGTTTAGAGAGCCACTCTTGTTGCCAGAATCTTCAAGAGAATCACGGTCGTTACGAATCCATGCAAAAGATAGCTTACCAGGACCAGCTTCGATGTTTTCTACACCAGCACCTGCACCAGATGTATCCCAGTAGTAGAAGTCAGAGATATGGATGTCGTGACGTTGGTAGTAACGCTTACCTGCCCATAGTGTCGCTTCAGGAGCAAAGTTTAATACGCCTTTAGCTTGAACATTGAACTGACGTAGAGCAAATTGTGCATCATCTTTACAAGTTAGGTCTGAACCACTAATGCTACAGTTAGTTGCAGTACCTTCCCAGTCGTTAGAACCATCAGATGTCATAGCGAACATAGAGTCTACGTAGAACGTTTTACCGTTGTTATTGTAAACTTCTTTACCTAGTTGGACTTCACCATAAACGTCACTTTCGTTACCTAGACGACCGATTTGACTCTTTTTGAAATCGATTTGTTGACCACCGTCAGCGTTCACGCCAACGCCAGCACGCATGTAACCGTGGAAATCCACTGCGAATGCAGAACCAGCAGCTAACGTTGCAGCCACAGCAGCAGCAATTGCACTTACTTTTTTCATTCTTAACTCCATTAAGGGTATTTATAATTCTGTCTTCCCTGCTCACTCTTTTAGGTGAATATAGGCAGTAAAAACACACCTAAAGAAAGAGAGGTAAGATGGGAACGAATCCCCGTTTGTTTCAACAGTTTTGAGATTACCCGAGACGCACAAGGATGACGTCCTCCGCCCCAAACTAATTTAGGGGGGATGAGAAAGGAGTAGAACGTTTACCGAATGGTGTTTTTTCGAGTCAGATCACCAATCTGGGGAGGAATTAGTAAGTTTATTCGGTTTTAGACCGCTACAAAGTGATAGCCATTTCATATTTTTGACGCTAAGCCGTCATATAAAGTAATTAAATTACATGACTATTTTTATATTTAAGGTGGTTGACCTTAGTAAGACAAAGTCTTTAACTTATAGTTTCCTAAGGTAGTAATAAATTATTAAATAAAAGTATCTCTAATGACACGATTTCTCTCTCACCCCTACCCTTTGGGTGCAAGCGTCAATAAAGAAGGCTGTAACTTCTCTATTCACGCACCGGGTAACAAAGATATAAAACTCGCCTTGTTTGCCGACGATGGCAGTTACACGCTTCATGATTTGCCTAGCGAATACGCAGGCATACGTCATACTTTTATTCCGAATATCCAATCTGGACAGAAATACGCGTACCTTGTTTCTCATCAAGGGGAGCCATTATTGATTTCCGATCCTTATGCAAAGTCGATCGATAAAGCTCTCCATTATCATCCTCCTTATTCTCCAGCAAAAAGCTTTGATATGCCGAAATGCATTGTCATCGAGGATAATTTTGACTGGCAAGATACGGTTCATCCCCGTATCCCAAGAGAAGAAATGGTGTTATTTGAGACTCATGTAAAAGGTCTCACTCAGTTACACCCGGAAGTCGAAGACAAACTAAAAGGTCGTTATTTAGGCTTGGTGTCACCTCAAATGCTGGCCTTTTATAAGCAGCAAAATATCAACACGTTGCAATTGCTACCTGTCGCAGCCTGTATGCATGAACCTCACTTATTAGAAATGAAGAAGGTCAATTACTGGGGATACAATCCTTACCTTTTCATGGTGCCAGATCCGCGTTACGCAGAAAAAGACGCCGTTACAGAGCTGAAAGCGACGATTCGAGAACTGCACAAACACTGTATCGAGGTGATTCTCGATGTTGTGTATAACCACACCGCGGAAGGGGGGAGGGACCAACAATTTTCAACCTCAAGGCGCTTGATTGTCGTTTTTATCTTAAACATGGTAATCACTTTGCCAATTACACTGGCTGCGGAAACACGGTGGATCTGACCTACCAACCCGCCTTAAACCTCGTAATGGACACGTTGCGTTATTGGGTCAGCGAATTCAACGTCGATGGTTTCCGTTTCGATTTAGCCGCCACTTTGGGCCGTCAGGGAGATGACTACAATTCTGAGGCGGCATTCTTCAAAGCCGTTGCTCAAGACCCTGTGCTGAGAGAAACCAAGCTGATTGCCGAACCGTGGGATATTGGGCCAAACGGCTATCAAGTCGGAAACTTTCCATTTGGTTGGAATGAATGTAACGACAAACTGCGTGATATTTCTCGCAGTTTCTGGCGTGGTGACCAAGGTTACTTAAAAGAATTTGCTACTCGTTTAATGGGCTCTCGCGATATTTATAGCGCTGCTAATTGGCCGTATAAATTGACAGTGAATTACATTACGTATCATGACGGTTTCACGTTGCAAGATTTGGTGTCTTACAAACACAAACACAACGAAGCCAATGGCGAAGAAAACCGTGATGGGCATGGCGATAACCGATCAGAGAACTACGGCGTAGAAGGCGAGACAGAAAACCTAATGATCATCGCCACGCGCGAAAAACAAAAACGTAACCTCATCGCCAGTTTGCTGTTTGCTTTTGGTATTCCTCATATTCTCACGGCGGATGTACTGTCTCACACCCAAGGTGGCAATAATAATGCCTACTGTCAGGATAACGAGACCAGTTGGCTAAACTGGGGGGAAACGGAGCGTAAAAAGCACTTTAAAACGTGGATGTCGCAAATGGTCACCAACCGAAATCAATACATGGTGCCATTTATTCGTGCTTTCAGCGGCGAGAACCGAAACAACAACCGTATTTTCTGGCGTCGTTCCGACGGGAGCCTCATGGAGCATGATGACTGGAACCGTTTAAGCTCTGTGGCGCTTCATCTTGGGATTGGCAAAAACGGGCAAGAATTGGTGTACCTCATCAACCAAACTAACGCGACCGCGCGCTTTAAATTACCAAATGAGCGCCATCAGGAGTGGGTAACGATCTGTGATACTAACGTGCGCAACTTAAACCCAGGTCATGCAGAGGGCGAAGTATTGCTCTCACCAACTTCGATGATGATTTTGCATTACCAGCCAAATCCCAACGAATGATGATTCTTTAAGGCCAAGAACCCGATGTAGATCCACTGCATCGGGTTTAACGCCTTGTCTACGTTACATCTCTCATCTGATGCTCGCTCTTAGGGCTCAAAAGCATCGAGCAACGAATAGTATGAGGATCCTACCACTCGCTTTATGTAGCAAGCCAGCAACTTTCTGACTGACTTTTTATTCCTCTCAATGTGAAGATAAGGCATGCATTGTTCTTTTTGGCGCATTTGGTGTTGTAAGCATGAATGAACCTCTGTATATTTATGAGCCATTACAGTATATGAACCAAGCCAAAGAGAAGCACGATGACCACCTATCTCTACACGCGCTATTCCCCGCATAATCGAGCTTATCAAGAACACCTTGCTGCTTTGCAAGCTTTCGTGCCTGACGCACAGCATTTCGAGGATCAAGTGCGTGGCTGTATCCCCCCATCTGAGCGAGAGGCCTTTCAACGATTGATGAATACCGTTGAAACTGGCGATACCATCGTGATGTGGTGGTTAACCGTGTTTAGTCGTGACTTTAGCCAAGCACGTAAGACGATTAAAAGCCTATTGGATAAGGGCGTAACACTCACAACCGTCTGCGAACCACTCACGTTTGAACCTAGTTCGATTCAAACCCAGACCCTACTTACTTTGCTATCTGGATACGGACAAATACAAACTCAACACCGTTTGTTTGCGGCCGAACAAGGGCGCAAAGCACTAAAGCAACAACCAGAAGTGTGGAAGAAAAAGTTTCGTGGCCGCCCAGCAAACAAGACCAAACATCAACATATTGCAACAATGCTACTGGAGGGCTACACGTTGCAAAGTGTCGCACAACAATGTGACGTTAGTCTCTCTACCGTGAAGCGAGTTAAAGCAAAGTTGCATGACGTAGATGATGAAGGCTGCCTCAGAACACGCAGACAAAAGGGGCATGCCGATGGTGACCCATCATGAGTCACCCGATTAACTTTCGTTCTATCTTACTCGCCTGTCTGATTATCAGCGTCGGTCAGTTGAGTATGGGCCTTGTCATGCCTTCTCTTCCCTGGATAGCGAAAGACTTTTCTATTTCATTGGATCAAGCTCAGTTGCTCGTCAGTATCTACTTACTTGGTTTTGGTCCTTCACAATTCATTTATGGGCCCGTATCTGACGCGTTAGGTCGTAAAAAAGTCCTATTAACAGGTTTACTTATCGCGATGTCTGGCTTGTTGATGATCATTTTCTGGAGTCAAACTTTCACAGCGATGGTTTGGGGACGCTTCTTACAAGGCTTAGGAACCGGTTGCTGTGCAGTACTTGCCAGAGCCTCAACTCGAGATCGGTTTAGTGGTAATGATCTACCGGTTGCCATGTCATACATCGCCATGGCTGCGTCAATTACGCCTCTCATCGCCCCAGTGATAGGTGGCTTTATTAACTTCCATTTCGGCTGGAGTATGGTGTTTATATCACTGCTCGGCTACGTGGCACTTGCCTGGTTGATCATCGCCTTTCGTTTTACAGAAACCATCTCACACCGTTCAGCGATTCCTTCCCCCCGCCGTATGCTCCGTCAATATCGTGATTTACTCACCTCACGTTACTTCATGAGCTTTGCTAGCATCAGTTGGTTAAATTTCAGCTTGATGATCACAACAGTGTCCGTTATGCCGTTCATTATGCAAGACCAAATCGGTATGACTTCTGACCAGTACGCGATGTGGGCGTTAATTCCTGCTCTTGGGATGTTAGGCGGCACAACAATTTGTAACCGAGTTAGACCGATTATCGGCAATAAGAGAATGCTACTCTGCACTCCGGTTTTACACATTAGCGCTGCGTTATGGTTATTTTTCTGCCCACTCGAACCGTTGTATTTAATGTTAGGGCAACTATTGATGATCCTAGGCAACGGCATTGCTCTCCCTTGTGCTCAAACCATGGTGATGCAGCCATACAAGAAGCGAGCTGGTGCGGCAGCGGCCATGTCTGGTGGTGGACAAATGGTGGTGTCATCACTGGTGAGTTTGACGCTGGTGCAATTGGGCTTGAGTCAAGCGTGGCATCTATCGATAGTAATTGTGGTATTTACGGCGGTTACGCTTAGCAATATCTTAGGCGGTTTTGATGCAGAGGAGCCTGCTGAGCAATAGTATTAATCACAACAAGTTAGTGATCAGAAACGGCGTAGGGAAAGACTTGATAGTAAAACAGAAAATTTTGATAAGCAGGGATGCTACATCAAAAAATCAATTAAGTTGAGGAGGGAATATCAAAGTGAAAGTAGAGGGAAGGTGAGGCTTACATCATAATAAAAGCAATGAGAAAGCTCACTTAGGGCTGAGTTATATATACGATTTATGCGACAACGTTAAGTTTTCTACTGATAATCAATAAATAGTAGATTTATTGGTTGTTGGTAAAGAAACGTTCGGCATTGGCAAACAAAGAGTCACAGTGTTTTTTTTGTTTAGTATACTCAGCAGTACCTTCTGGCATGGAAGCTAAGTTTTCTTTAGCATTATGATATTCTTTCACCATCTGTGCGAATCTTGCTTCACCGCCATTTTTCCACGCTTTTTGTCGAAGTTTTTCCTGTTTTTTATTCTTCTTCATTTTTGTTCCTCTTTTAACATCTTTTAAGATAAATAAACTATATCGCTATAACAACATTCTTAGACAGGCTATCTGCACCATCCAATTCGAAATCGAAAAATCACTGAATTCTAGGTTCGGCAACAGTAATGTCAGCACTATATCTTTACCGCTGAAATTTAATCACATCTCTATTTTTTGATTTATACTTATTTGTAGGTATTTATATTGTGAAAGTAATCGTTTCAATTCAGATAACGTGACATAACGTTGTCTAAATTACACCTCACCAGTATAAAAGCGAAAATAATACTTAACGTTTATATACAATGAGATTAAGTAGGTTTTATTTATAATGAAACGAATTAAATCAGAAACTTAACGACAAATACACAAGAGGCATTAGGAAATGTTGGAGATTTTCGAAGAGTGTTATAAATAGTTTTCACGCAGAAAGAAGTGGCGCAAGTGGTAAATATACCACTTGCGCCTACTTTAAATCTTATGCAGCTACAACATTTGAAGCTTGAAGACCTTTTTGACCTTGCTCTACTTCGAAAGTCACTTTTTGACCTTCTGTTAGAGTTTTAAAGCCTTCAGATGCAATAGCATTGAAATGAACGAATACGTCAGCACCGCCATTGTCTTGAGTAAGAAAACCGAAACCTTTAGTTTCGTTAAACCATTTTACAGAACCAGTTGTTTTGTTAGACATGTAGTGTCCCTTATAATTAATAAAATTAAATAGCTAAATTTTGCACTAGAAGCTTGAATTATTTAATGTATCTATGAAGTTAAGGGGAAACACTAAGGATTACAACGAGGAAATTCTGAGGGTTTTACTTTGACGACTTGATGTATCATTTAATAACTCTGAACAACAGAGCGGGTATTATAATCGTCTTTTAATAACCATAAGTAAAGGATTATTTTAATTTATTTTACTTTGGCGCTTTTCTGAGTACTTTCATCGCATTTGACCAAGCCCCAGTACGCACACAAACCACTTCCGCCGTTGGTTAGAGTTGTACGCCAGAACGAGCAACACATCGCAAGCATCGAGATTGATTGTGGTGTCTACATAGTTTTACCGTAAGCGTGGGCGCGCATGAGTGGAATAATCAAGACTTTTCCATGAGTCAGCGATATTCCACTATTTCTAAAAACGTCCTCGTTTAAGCCCAACTCATAAACTCATAGAGGTTACTTCGTCGCAGCGCTCGTTACCTTACCCAACACACCACGAACTTTGCTCAATACCTGATCACACCCTTTAATATGATGACGCTGCTTCAAGTACATCGGATCGTTGTATGTCAGCCAAGTTTTTCCATCAACATCTTCATACACCAACACCTTCTGCGGCAAATCGAGCGCTACTCCTTGCGCACAGAGCATCAGTGGCGTGCCCACTTTCGGATTACCAAACACAATGACTTCGGTTGGCCTTAACGTCATATCCACTTTCGCGGCATTCTCTTGATGGTTGATACGAGTAAATACGTTCAAACCTTTTTCTTGCGCGATGGCAACAAACTTATCCGCCGTGTCCTTTACTGTATGCATACTCGCTATCTTTATCACGCCCTCACCTGCAAGCGCGCTCACAGATACCAACGCTGTTATCAACCCCGTGATGATCACTTTTATCATTTGCCACTCCTTACTCTCTCTTTGATAGAAAACTATAGAAGCGAATTTCTGCTACCGCGAATTACATGACCGCAATCTAAATCAGAGTTAAACAATACGAATTAATTGGTTCAGATTAATAAAGCGTGAAATACGTAATATTTTCGACCCATTTGACTGGGAAAGAGAAAAGCAGTGACACGAAATCAATTTGAGTGATTAGCCCCAGTCGCCAATGATTATTCCAACAAACCGAAAAGGTGTTTAAAACGCCACGATAAACGCGCCTCCATCATCAGTTTAAAAAATAATCCGTGTGTGGTGAAAAACAGAAAGACAGCCACCACTTCATTTATAGCGAGTACAATGTCTTAAACCTGCAAGCACGTTCTGGCTAATCTTTTATTGTACAAGTTAAAATGCGTTTACTTTTTCCTAATCTCAAAATGCTTCCCCATTACGCCTTCTAAGATTCCTTGAACAGTAGTCGCGCACTGTCTACAATGGCGCACTTTTGTTACGGAATCAGGTTATAAAATGAACGACACTGTAAAGCCAACCCTACCAGATCGCCTAGCGGGTAACTCACGTAGCCCATTTTTTGTAAAAGAATGCTTTGAGCACCAAATCGGTATCCAATTAAACGGCAAAGAACGTACAGACGTAGAAGAGTACTGTATCAGTGAAGGTTGGGTAAAAATCGCGTCTCCTAAAGCTAAAGACCGTTTCGGTAACCCAATGCTTATCAAACTAAAAGGCGAAGTATCAGCGTACTACGTGTAAGTTGACCACACAGAATCCAACGCTACAAGCTCGAGTCTCGCTCGAGCTTTTTAATGCCTGCCCCTCTCAACCCACTAATCCATACCTTATTCCTCTGAGGAAAATTGTCAGGAAGTCGATGTAAATCGCTATCTTTTTCAATTTGTTGTCTAGAATCTTATAGATAGAAAACTGCCAAAAGACACACATCAATTAGATGCAAGGAGAGGAAATGGAAAGCTCACTTGTCGTACTCAAAAGTGCCAGCAAAAGCTTTATCGATGGCAAGGAGACACACCGTGTGCTGGACAATGTCGCCTTTACTCTTGCGAGCGGCGCAAGCGTGGCATTAACGGGAGCAAGTGGCAGCGGAAAAAGCACACTACTCAATGTCATTGCAGGCTTCGAACCTCTCTCAAGTGGTGAGTTATGGCTAGATGGAGAAAACACGGCGGCTTGGAAAGACCCGCAATGGAGTCGCTTTCGCCATCAAACGCTCGGTGTCATCTTCCAACAATTCAATCTGTTAACTCCGTTAAACGTCAAACAGAACATTGTCTTTCCACTTCATTTGAATCAGCAAAAGTGGAATGAATGGTGTGACTATTTGGTGGCAACGCTAGACATCAACGCTCTACTCGATAGACATGTCTCCACACTTTCTGGCGGTCAACAGCAGCGGGTTGCTATCGCTAGAGCATTAGCCCACCAACCCAAACTGTTGTTAGCCGATGAACCGACCGGCAACCTCGACCAAAAAGCCGGATTGGAGGTAATGAGATTACTGAGCGAAATCACGACCCAAGGAAAAACCGCGGTTCTGCTCGTCACTCACAGTCCAAAATGTGCCGGATTTATGCAAACTCAATTCCACCTTAAAAATGGTCATCTAGGTCGTGAGCAAGAAACACGCAACCACGAGCTGCGCCATGATTCAAACTAGATTCATCCACACCAAGCTAGCACTGAATTTGTTTGCCTCACATTATCGGCAAGCACCACTGCAAGCTGCAGCGATTTTGATTGGTATCGTGCTAGCAGTGACATTATTTGTCGCGGTGCAAGCCATCAACCTCAATGCTAAACGCAGTTATACCGAATCTACAGAGCAACTTAGCGTGCAAGCACAAAACCTCATTATTCCACCAGCAGGGCAGAGCTACTTACCTGAATCACTCTACTTCTCCTCAAGGCAGAATGGGTTAAGTGCCTCATTGCCAGTAATTGAAGGGCGAGTCAGGGATGAGCAAGGTCGCCGCTGGTCAGTACAAGGCAGTGAATTGATAGCGGCACTCACCTCCAGATCTCGCTACTCCACCGACAACCAACAAAATGTCTCTCTGTTTAATAACGCCTTGCCTCTGCCTCAACTATTGGCTGGTGAACCGATTGTGATGATGAGTCAGTCCCAACACCAAAACCTTGGTGCAGCGGAAACTCTGACTCTGGATGAAATCAAAACAAAAGTCGTGGTGCTGCCAGATGAGTGGCAACTGGGCAGTCGAATGTTGATGGACATTGGCTTCGCCCAGCAGCTCCTTAACAAACGTGGACAGCTGAGCTATATCGCCGTTTTTGAATCGGATTCCGCTTCAGCGAAAAAATGGAAAAAGTTGATTGGCAATCAAGGACAATGGATAACCAACAATCAAAGTGCAGACCTTGGCTCTTTGACCGAGAGCTTTCATCTCAACCTGACTGCTATGAGTTTGCTGGCGTTTTTGGTTGGCCTGTTCATCGCCTACAATGGCGTGAAGTACAGCTTGCTCAAACGTAATCGACTGTTAGTGCAAATCCAGCAAGCAGGTATGACGCCCAGAGTTATCTTCTCTGCATTGCTAGTTGAACTCGCCATTCTGGTGACGTTTGGTGCTTCACTTGGTTTCGTGTTAGGCATACAGCTCAGCCATTGGCTACACCCAACGGTTGCGCTTACGCTTGAGCAACTTTATGGTGCCACTCTGCTCCCGGGAACATGGCAGTGGCAATGGTGGGCACAAGCGCTATTGCTCACTTTAGCCGCGACTTTGCTCGCTTGTTGGCAGCACTTTAACCAGCGAGTCCGTCAGCCGCTCTCTTCTCATGGCGGCTTTTATCAAGCGCCAGAAACATCCAACGAAAATCAACTGTTTGTAATTGGCATTGTGCTCACCGTGCTAGCAATGGCAGGTTTGTGGTTGAGTGAGCATCATAGATTCACCATGGCATGGCTTGGTGCGTTGGTGGTCTCAATTCCTTTGTATCTACCGAAAACCCTCAGCGTATTAACCCATTGGAGCGAACAACACAGCACATCAGGGTTGGTGCAATACCTGTTTGCTGAGCTACGTGAACTGATTTCTCCACTCTCGCTCGCCATGATGGCATTGCTGCTTGCGGTCACCGCGAACATGGGCATGAACACTCTAGTCGGCAGTTTTGAATCGACCTTAAATCAATGGTTAGCACAAAGGCTGCATGCGGATATTTACGTCAGTCCTTCACAAGGTGACATCGCAAACGTTGAGCGCGCTCTGGAGCAGTTCGACAACGTTGAGACCGTTTACAAGCAGTATTATGTCGATGATAACTTGCAAGGTTTACCGGTCCAGCTTGGTACTAAAGATAAAGACACCCTAGAGCAAACTATGGTGTTTCAATCGCACCTTCCTCAATTCTGGCAACGCTTTTATCAAGGCGAATTCGTCGCGATTAGTGAACCCACGGCCGTGAAGCTTGATTTATCACTTGGCAGTGCATTAAAACTCGACGGACTACAAAACAACACGCTGATTGTTGGCGCTATTTTCCACGACTATGGCTCTCCTAATGGTGAAATATTGCTTGCTCCTAAACTGTGGCGAGAGAGCGGCTTTACCAACTTACCGACGAGCCTTGGGATTAAAGTCTCTGGCGATCAGGAGAAAGTGTACAACCAGCTACGTCAGCAATTGAACTTGCACCCAAGTCAGCTATACGACCAAGCGCAAATCAAATCCATCGCTTTAGACATCTTCTCACAAACTTTTGCCATCACCCGTGCACTCAATGGCGTGACTTTAATGGTGGCCGTGATTGGTTTGTTCAGCGCCTGTTTTATGTTGCTTGACGCGCGTAAAGCCGCGATTGCAAAGTTGTATGCACTTGGCGTGAGCCGCCAAAAATTAATGACCATGGTTGTTGTACAAATCGTGGCTTTGGTCAGCTTCACTTTGGTTGTCGCCCTCCCCCTTGGTGCCATGGTGGGTTATGTATTGACGGATATCGTCACCTTGCGCGCCTTTGGGTGGAGCTTGAATTACCTGTGGAACTGGAGTGACGCCTTAAGTATTGTCGCCATCACCATTTTGGTTGCGGTCATGGCTACCTTGCTTCCACTATGGCGCTTGGTGAGCAAACCCGTCGTTTCCAGCTTACAGAGTGAGGTATTGTGATGAATGTTCTAATTAGAATTTTCACTGTTATCTTCTGCGCTTTTTCCCTTTTTGCATGCGATGAACCACAACCGCAACCGCAAAACATGGGGACGTTATTAGGTGGCAGTAAAGCACACACCGAGCGCGAACAATTCACCCCCGTAATAAAGGGAGTTAAGCTCACCTTCCCAGCCGACCATCAAGCGCATCCCGATTTTCGCCATGAATGGTGGTATTTAACCGCTAACTTGACCGATGAAGTAGGCAATCCACTTGGTGTGCAATGGACACAATTCCGCTTCGCCGCCGCACCGAAAAACCGTGACAGCGAGGCCAAGAAAACCGTATGGCAAAGCCAGCAAATCTACATGGCACACAGCGCCGTAACCACTCCAGACAAACACTACGCCGATGAAAAATGGTCTCGGGCTCAAGCCGACCTTGCTGGTGTGGACGCCTCTCCATTTCGTGTTTATCTTGATGATTGGCAATGGACGTCTTCTACTGAGGATCTTTTCCCTGCCACGCTCAGCGTTAACTCCGACCAATTTGGCTACTCACTCACGCTAACCAGTGATGCGCCTTACCACAAACAAGGCGAGCAAGGCTACAGCGCCAAAAGTGCCGATGGTCAGGTCGCGTCGTATTACTACAGCCAGCCGTTTATTGATGTCACAGGCGAAGTCACTATGGATGGTAAAACTCATCGGGTATCGGGCCAAGGCTGGCTAGACAGAGAATGGAGCTCGCAGTTCTTGCTCGACTCACAACAAGGCTGGGATTGGTTTGCGTTAAGGCTAAGCGATGAAACCCGCTTAGTGGTCTTCCAGCTTCGTGATTCAAAAACCGGACAAGCAAGTTACTCACACGCAAGATTGATGCGTCAAGAGGGGACGGGAACCGCCATTCCACAAAGTGATATCAGCTTGCAGGCCACCACGCATACAAAAATTCAAGACCGTGATTACCCAACCGAATGGTACCTTTCAATTCCAAGCCAACAAGTTGAGCTCACTATCTCGGCGCTGAATCCAAAAGCCAAAATGCCATTGTCTGTCCTTTACTGGGAAGGGCCCGTGATCATTAAGGGGTCTCATTTCGGTACTGGCTATATCGAGCTGACTGGCTATTGAACAACACCTATCAACACCAGCTGCAAACCTCGGCATTCCCTATCCCAAAAGATAGGAATTAGCTATCAATAGGATAGCTACAAGTGATTTTATTTAAACTCAACTGGATGCGAATATACTTTCCGAAAGCAAAGAACTGCTCACCCAAACATTTTGAGGAAAGTAAAAAATGATTAATACACAAATCAAACCATTTACAGCAACTGCATTTAAAAACGGCGAATTCGTTGAAGTAACAGAACAAGATGTTCTCGGTAAATGGGCGGTATTCTTCTTCTACCCAGCAGACTTCACATTCGTATGTCCGACAGAACTAGGCGACCTAGCAGACCACTACGAAGAGCTACAAAAACGCGGCGTTGAAGTGTACTCAGTATCAACAGACACACACTTCACTCACAAAGCTTGGCACGATAGCTCAGACACCATCGGCAAAATCCAGTACTACATGCTTGGCGACCAAACAGGCAACATCACCAACAACTTCGGTGTGATGCGTGAAGGTCAAGGTCTTGCAGACCGTGCAACGTTCCTCATCGACCCAGAAGGTACTATCCAAGCAATGGAAATCACTGCTGAAGGTATCGGTCGTGACGCAGAAGACCTACTGCGTAAAGTGAAAGCCGCTCAGTACGTAGCCGCGCATCCAGGTGAAGTATGTCCAGCAAAATGGAAAGAAGGTGAAGAGACACTCGCGCCTTCTCTAGACCTAGTCGGCAAAATCTAATCCCGATTCGACAACGCTGATCCAATCTACAAATAGAAATTAATTAAGAGAGCACTCTGGGTAGATACCTTGACGACCTTCTGCCCGGATTGCTCTCCCTCTACTGATTTTATCCAGAGTAACCATTTAAATTAAGGCATTAACAACGATGTTAGACCAAGCTATCCAACAACAACTCAAACAATATCTGGCTAATGTAAAAGAAGACGTTCGTCTTGTGGTTAGTCTAGATGAAAGCAAAGCATCGAATGGCATTCTTGCTCTTGCGAACCAAATCGCAGAGATGAGCGACTTCATCACCGTTGAACGTGACGACAACGCAAGCGCACGTAAACCAGTAATGGCGGTCACCAACCCAGTTAAAGGCACAGCACTTCGCTTTGCAGGCTTGCCAATGGGGCATGAATTTACCTCACTGGTATTGGCACTGCTGCACTCTGGTGGTCACCCAATCAAACTAGAGCCGGAAGTGATTGAACAAATCGCCGCGCTAGATAAAGAGTTGGAAGTTGAAGTGTTCATTTCACTGTCGTGCCAAAACTGTCCAGACGTGGTTCAAGCATTCAACATGATGGCGGCGATCAACCCGAAAGTGAAAGCCACCATGATCGACGGTGCACTATTCCAAGATGAGGTGAAGCAACGCGACATCATGGCCGTACCAAGCGTATTCGTGAACGGCGAGCTATTCGGTCAAGGTCGTATGTCTCTGACTGAAATCCTCAACAAAGTCGATGACGGCGCGAGCGAGAAAGCAGCCAAAGCACTCAGCGAAAAAGCCCCATACGACGTACTGGTGGTCGGCGGTGGCCCTGGTGGTAGCGCGGCTGCATTGTACGCAGCGCGTAAAGGCATTCGCACGGGTGTCGTAGCAAAACGTTTCGGTGGTCAGGTGATGGACACCATGGCAATCGAGAACTTCATTTCGGTAAAACGTACTGAAGGTCCCAAGCTAACAACAGACCTAGCCGAGCATCTAAAAGAATACGACGTAGACGTGGTGACTGAGCAACAAGCTGAGAAACTAATGGGCGCAGCGCACACAGACGATGGCTTGATTCACATCCAACTTGAAAGCGGCGCAACGCTAAAGAGTAAGAGCGTCATCTTAAGCCCAGGAGCACGCTGGCGTGAAATGAACGTTCCGGGTGAGCAAGCGTACCGCAACAAAGGCGTGGCGTACTGCCCACACTGTGACGGACCGCTATTCAAAGGCAAGAAAACCGCCGTTATCGGTGGCGGTAATTCCGGCATCGAAGCGGCTATCGATTTAGCAGGTATTGTTGAGCATGTAACCGTGCTTGAATTTGCTGACGTACTGCGCGCAGACCAAGTATTGATTGATAAAGCAAACTCACTACCCAACATCGACATCATCACGATGGCGCAAACCACCGAAGTGGTCGGTGATGGCCAACGCGTGACAAGCTTGAAATACAAAGACCGCAACACAGATGAAATCAAAGAGATTGAACTGTCAGGTATCTTTGTCCAAATTGGTCTGGTGCCAAACACCGAATGGTTAAAAGATTCAGAAGTAGCCCTATCTGATCGCGGCGAGATTGAAGTCGGTAGCCGTGGTGAAACCAGCCTAGAAGGTGTCTTCGCAGCCGGTGACGCAACCACAGTACCATACAAGCAGATCATCATTGCGATGGGAGAAGGTGCAAAAGCAAGCTTAGGCGCATTTGATTACCTAATTCGCAAACAAGATTAACGCCAGATTTTTGTACACAAAGCGCACGGTGCGGTGTTTTCTTCCCTGAAAACACACCGAGACACCGCGCCTTCATACGTGACCGGAAATAGAGTGACAAGAAAGAAAACAAAACCCTAGAAGCCCAAAAACTTTGCCAGCAGATATTCTTTGCTGGCTTTTTTGGTTTTAAGGCTGAGTATTTGTGAATCACAGCTGGATAAAAACACGCGACAAAACCACTATCCGTATTGACTTTGTTATTCGCATAGCGGATAAGCACATGTGAAATTTCAACGTTAAACGGTATTTATCATGAGAAAGTTCGTTCAGGTACTGCTTCTACTGGCAGTTGTAGCCGCTGGTGTGTTGGCTTGGGTATTTATCCCATCACACGAAACCATAGGGCAGAAAACGCTTGAGCAAGCGCTCAGTGATCACTACACGTTGGTAGGGCATCGAATCTACTCAACCGACCCTGATGCAGGCAACCGATTCGGCTACTTCATCTTGGCGACAGGCCAAAGCATTGAAGAGCAAGCGCCGTTCTTAGTCACATCGGATCAATTTATTCGCATGGAAAAAACGGGTGACAATACCTTGTCTGCCACCATTAATGGCCGTATCTACCAATACCACAATGATTTGTGGGTACAAACGTCAGACGGGAAATTGCAGCACTTTTTAGTTAGCGCAACCGCCAACTACGTTCGCTAAAGCCAGCATGGCAATCCTGACTCAAACAGGTACAATCCTCGCTCTATTTTTTTACTCGCTCGGATAACGCCTCATGCACTCGCCTGAACATTGTTTTACTCGTTTTACTGCAGATACTTCTGGCTATGCATTGCCAATGTTGTTTACGTTTCCGTTCTACTACACGCCTCATCCCTTGTGTGTGTTGGCGGCAGAGCAACTGCAACAACATCTACTGACACAAACTGATTTCAACCATGATTTTGGTTTGCATCACGAGGAGGCAGGACGAGGCAAAATGTTTGGCGTCCTTGTGGTTGAAAACCCACAAGGACAACTCGGGTTTCTGAGTGCATTTTCAGGCAAAATAGCGGATCAAAATTTGCTGCCAGGTTTTGTTCCGCCTGTGTATGACATGTTGACTGATCAAGGATTTTTCCGCGCAGAAACCGACGCCATTAACGCCGCGAACATTCAATACAAAACCTGCGCAGCGAACCCTGAACTTGCCGATCTCAAAGCGCAAATTCACGCTGACCGAGCGACCTATCAGCAAAAAGAACTCGCGCAGCGCCAAATAATGATTGAAGGCCGAGCCAATCGCAAACAGCAACGCCAACAGGCGAAGCAAACGCTCACTCCCGATACGCTCAAAACCTTACTTGACGACTTGGCGAAACAAAGTGTCGCCGAGAAAAATACGCTTAAGTATTTAAAGCAAGTCTGGGATGAAAAACTCTCGATTAAAGAGACACGCTTGGCGGAGTTGGAACTGCAATTATCACAGTGTAAAGAGCAACGCAAAGCACTTTCTAACGCTTTGCAGCACAAACTGCACCGGCAATATTGCTTCCTCAATGGTCAAGGGGAAACACGTGACTTGGTCGATATTTTCGCCGACACAACTACCCCCGTGCCACCAGCTGGTGCAGGCGAGTGCGCAGCGCCGAAACTGCTCCAATACGCGTTTAAGCACCAGTTTAAACCCTTAGCTTTGGCGGAGTTTTGGTGGGGTGTCTCGCCAAAATCGGAAGTTCGCCAACACAAAAAGTTCTACCCATCATGCCACAGCAAGTGCCAGCCTATTCTAAGCCATATGTTGCAGGGACTGGACGTTGAACCGAACCCATTGGCAAAAAATTGGGCAGAAGATAAGACACTGGAAATTATCTTTCAAGACGAGGCTATGGTCGTGGTCAACAAGCCCTCTGGCTTGCTCTCGGTTCCGGGTAAAACCATTAAAGATTCTGCGTACACACGCCTGCAAGCGATGTTTACCGATGTGGAAGGGCCATTCGTCATCCACCGGCTCGACATGGCAACATCCGGTATTTTGGTGTTTGCCTTAACTAAGCGTGCGAACAAAAGCCTGCAAAAGCAATTCATCTCACGTGAGGTACAAAAACGTTATATAGCGTTGTTAGAAGGTGAATTAACCCAGCCCGAAGGGACAATTTCACTGCCAATGCGAGGCGACCCAGACGATCGCCCGCGTCAATTAGTCTGCTTTGAACACGGCAAACCTGCAGAAACTGACTGGCAACTCATCGACGTCCAAAATGGCCACAGTAAGGTGTACATGTACCCTAAAACAGGTCGTACTCATCAATTACGTGTACACAGTGCCCACCACATGGGCTTAAACCTGCCAATGGTTGGCGATGGTTTGTATGGCGAAAAAGCCGACCGCCTGCACTTACATGCCGAGAGGTTGGAACTGGATCACCCATACAGCAAAGAGCGTATGCGATTCCAAGCCCAGTGTGCGTTTTAAACTAACGTCATCCTGCCCCAAACCTCCGATAGCAAAAAGGCACCAGTTAGCGTGCCTTTTTAGTATCATCATTCAAACGCTAGGCTTAACTCACCTTAAATTGAGTCCACACCTGTGAGCGCCAACGTCTCGCCATGATGATACCGCGTACCCATTCATCCAGAGCAATCGCCATCCATGCCCCAAGCACACCGTAGCCCATATGAATACCGAAAACATAAGAGAACACCACACCTAACCCCCACATACTCAGAATGCCCATTTGTACGGGAAATTTGATATCACCTGCACCTTTTAGCGCCGAAATAAAGACCAAGTTAAACACGCGTCCCGCTTCTAGAAGGATAGACCCCATCATTAGCGCTCCCGCCAAAGCCAAGATCTCTGGTTGGTCGGTGAACACGCTGAGAATCTCTTCACGGAACAAATAAATCAAACACGTCGCCACGGTTGATGCGGCAAAACCGACCAAGAAGTAGATCTGCACGCGTTTTAGAATGCTACTGACCCAACCTTTTCCGACGTAGTAACTGGTCTGGATTTGCGCAGCCTGACCAATCGCCAATGCAAACGCGAACGACAAACGCGCAATGTTTTGAGCGTAGGTAAACGCCGCCAGAGACGAGGTACCCATTTGTACCACGAAGTAGACAATACATATCTGTGCCATATTGTAGGAAAGCACTTCGCCCGCGTTCATACCACCGATTTTAAGGATTCGTTTGTACACGTCTTTGGGTATTTGCTTGAGCGTCGACATGGGCAATTCAATGTTGCTTCGCGTCAAAATCACACCCAGTAAGAGTGCCCCAATCGCTTGGCTAATCACCGTCGCAACGGCGACGCCTTCAACGCCGTAAACTGGCAAACCAAATGGTTGATAAAGAGCAATATAGTTACCCACGATGTTGAACACACCAGAGATCAAGTTAACCACCATCGGTGAGCGCGAATAACCGTGACTGCGTAAAATCGTGGTGAACACTATACCGATGGTGACGTTGAACGTCATCGCACCGCTGATCAGTAAATACTCACGCGCGTACTGCTCAACTTGCGCTTCTAATCCATAATATGGCAAGAAGAACACCGCCCCACCCACCGCAAGCACACTCAAGAATATGCCGACAATAACGGACAATGCGATACTGGCGACACCAACATTGACGGAATCTTTCTCACGACCAGCACCGTTATATTGCGCAATCAGAATACCCGTACCGCTACTCACAAATGTCGATACGATGATCAAGAAAAAGGTTAACTGCGTAATTACCCCTACCGCAGACACCGCTTTGTCTGAGTAACTACTCAACATGAATACGTCACTGGTTCCCAAAGCCGTCCGTAGCAAAATTTCGACAAGTATCGGCCAAGCCAATGCCACGATGGACATACGTTGGTTGATATTTTGGCTTTTAGGCATGTGTTTTGACCTTTCCTAAACAGAAAGCTGCCCAACAGAATCCTGTGAGGCAGCTAACATTATTTACTTTACGCGCGGATTGTATATCTTTTGTACAAAATGTCACGCTGCTTTTCTAAGGGGGGAATGAACGCCCCCCCAACACCACAGCCCGCTGTTTTTTCGCACTGAACAATCAGCAGCTCAATTTATTTTCATTCGCTGATAATGATGATTTTTTCTAGCTCTAAACCCGGCTTCACAAAATTAATATCCAAGGTATAGAACCCCGGTTCCAGCTTTACTTTTAACCCTTCTACCGTGATCAGCTCACCATCAGTGCCATGCAATGGCAACGTCATGCTGAAATCCCCATTAAGGAACAAACTGCAAGAAGACTGAGCCAATGAATCACGCTGGTATTTCATCATACCGCTAAACTGGTAAACACCTTCTTCGGCCACTTCAAGCACCAACGAAGTATCCACTTTGGTATTAAGCACAATGTCTTGTTCCACCGAGTAGATATTCCCCAGCGGTCGCTGTGATTGCGCCACAAAAGTTTTAACTGGTTCGTACGCTTTGAGTGGACGGTTCATTACAGGCGCAGCCATGATAAAGCGGCAAATGTTCATCGCACTGCGTTGCAACTCACCAATCGTCAGTGTGCCATTGTCTAGCGCTGGCAAGGTGTCATCCCCCATTGCGTTCTTCTCTGCGCCATCGTTTTCCACTACCATGTAAAGATCGTTTTGCGCACGCACCATAAACGATGTGAAGGTTTTACTCTCTTCGCCCGCTTCAATGGGGTCATTCATTTTCGCCCACCAATCGGTCATCACAATGCCGGTAAAGCCCCACTCGTCACGTAAGATGGTCGTATTCAAATCATAATTAGAGGCCGCCCAATAACCATTAACAGGGTTATAAGAGGTCATAATAGTCGTGGCTTGACCGTATTTTACTGCCATTTCAAACGGCTTGATGTGAATTTCACGCAGCGCTCGTTCGGACATAACGCTGTCGACATCCACACGTGCGGTTTCCTGATCGTTCGCCGCGTAGTGCTTGATGGTGCCGGACACGCCTGCTTTGCTTAAACCACGAGTTTGCGCTGCCGCCATCATACCCGTCATCAATGCGTCTTCTGAAAAGTATTCGAAGTTGCGACCATTCAACGGATGGCGATGAATATTGATACCAGGACCAAGTAACGTATCAATCTGGTTTGCGCGCAGCTCCTGACCAATCAGAAAGAACAACTCTTCATTCAATACTGAGTTCCAAGTGCAGCCAAGTAAGGTACCAATGGGGACTTGGGTCGCTTTATGACCACTGTCCATACGAATACCGGACGGCCCATCTGCCGCGGCGGCGACAGGAATGCCCAACTCAAATAAGCTATCAGACACACCACCAAACGCCGCTGCCGTTCCCGGTGTGACCTTCGGACTACACATGCCCTCTCCGCGTACAATCGTCGCAAGTTGCTCAGGTGACATCTGTGCGACAAAATCCTCAAGGCTCGCTTTACCTTGTTTTACATCCATCAACTTGATGCCTTGATTACCGACCTCTCTCGAGCAATACTGGCTACCACGATCACTATGAACAATAACTTCCTCTAGGAACCCTCGACGGAACAGAGCTATTGATAATGCATCGCAGACCAGTGTTGCTGTCATCCTCGTATCCATCGACCAACCGATTACTTGTCGTGAGTAAAGGTCAATGATCACAGCCAAATACAATCAGCCTTCGCTTGTGGCAAGATACGTGATATCACCTGCCTATTTCTGATTTGGATCCGTTGCATTAAAGTCCTGAGCTAGCAAGTTCGGAGCTACAGGCATCTTATGCTTGCTGTCCGTTGTACACTTAAACTTGCGTGCTGGATTCATCGCGAACCATCTCGACCTTTACTGTTGTCAAAAGCGTCTTTGACCTTTGTATCAAGCTCTTGGCGAGTTATCTCGCGCTGGATGCCCTTGTGGCGATGCTTAATCCAATAATAAAACTCACTTCGAGAAACCCTGAACACCTTCCCCATGCGGAAAACATGAAGTACAGCAGGTGTTCGAGCATAAATTCATAGCAATCTACTTTAGATTTTTCGCGAAGTAGGGGCGGCCTTTTTTACGATATCTAGCTCTTCTGCTTGTTCTGCCAACTACCTTTGAGCTTGGCTACTTCAGCGGCTAGCTCTTGTTCTCGCTGACTGGTTGTGGTGTCTTTCTTTGCAGCCTTACGCCAACCGTAGGTCTGAGGTTCATGTAAGGAGAACGGTCTTGCTGCCGCAGCTACTCCCACTTTCTCTGCTAGCTTCAGAGCTTCGGCTTTAAATTCAGGAGAATGGATAATACGTTTCTTTTTGTTTGTCATGGTTCACCTCGTTAGTGATTGTACTCACTTAACTCAGTGTCCAAAACTGGTGGTGCGGATCAACTGTTTCATGAATGAACATTTATGTAGCGAGACATATAGAAAAAGGTTTGCGTATGTTCAGACCTGTACTCAACGTAACGAATTGCCCGCTAAACGCACTTTTCTGCCACATCGAGGTGGACTGAATAGCGCTACTCGATTCAGGCCCAGTTGACGTCATTAAAGGTGATCGGGTTAAGCAAACACATGCATTGCCCATAAGCTCAACACTAAAAAGACCAGTAGCCAGATTACTTGACGGGCACGGCTGGGTTTGCCTTGCTGCTGAGTGGTGATCGGTCTAAACGCGCGCTCCTTGATTTTTCCCATAAAACTTTTTGCTAAGGCTTGTTTATAAAGCTCACGTCTTTTATGGGCTGCGTTTGCGACTTTAGTAAAACGCTGTCGTTGCTCGTTGGTGAGATCTTCCGCCTCATAACGAGGAGAGAGATCTGAATGCTTACGTTGTACTGCCATCCCTTCCTCCTTGGTCGATGGGTGTACTTATGTTAAGTATATACACAGTTACGCATAAATAGCGCAAAGATACCGAGCCAGACGTTGTATCTCGTGCGCGGGTTCAAGGAAAATATTCATTATTGGTTTCCTTATCCAACATCCGCTTTTTTATCTGCTTATCGGCACACAAAGGTTTACCACTGCAATGTAAGATCGACTCTGTAAGACTCCGAGCACTTGATAAAAACAAAACCATCAATAAGCATACCTCCGGCGATAAAAATGGACATTAGATCATAGTTTCTATGTCTCAAAGACGGGATTATTTGTTTTTACCCTCGAAGGTTTTCACCATGATGAAAAAGGAGGAGAAATCAACACATGACTGACTCAGCTCGCCGAAAGCGGAAAAAACACCAGGCACCACGACTTTCATTTTGGGCTCGCCACCAGTTCAAGATCGTTAAGACCGCATTTAGCGTATTTGGATGCAGTCTGTTAGCGTTTCTCAGCTATCAAATCCACCTCTCTTATCAGGACTATTCCGATCCTGAAAAAGTGTACGGGGAATGGATCGAAATTGGGGCGCCACCTTATCAAACTGAACGCCTTACCTTCTCTGCTGACGGAGTATATCGAAATCACCGCCTTATCACGACAGAGTTTGAATTTGATGGTAAAGTCATCACGCTACACACAGGGCTGGGTAAAACCGCCTATCAAATTTCCGGTTCCCACCTTTCACCACAGCTCCGTCGTATTACACCCTTAGTGCCTGATCAGCGCTTTATTCGCAAAGGGTTTGAACATACGGTTCAAGGCTCAGAAACAGGCGTCGCCTCTCAGCGCCGATCAGCGCTGAGTGACCATTTCAACGACGATTAATAACCTATCGCGTTTATTAGCCTATCGCGCTCAAGCTGGAGAATTCGCGTGTGGTTGTGCCACCTAACCAAGTAACGCTTTCCATCCCATATATCTCAAGACTATTTGGCTAAATTCTCATAGGGAGTCAAAGGACTGACTTGTAGGGATTACCGGTCACCCAGACTCCAAGTCAGGCCATCCTGTAAATAAAACCTTAATAAACAATTAAATAGAACATTGATCGCATTTAATTCTCCCACTAGTCGGTATACAAAAATTCACTTCCTGCCGAAAATTTATAAATTATTGACTCAGTCTGACATTTTACGTGCAACAGCGTGTGAGTTTGATTGAACTTACCTCCGGTGACTCGAAAAGCGTTTTTATTTTTTTTGACGAAAAAAAACTCTCTGGGATGCTACGGGTGATGCTTTTGCTCATGAAGTACATCTAATCTTATTGTCTGGTGCAAGAGCAGCCTATGTTCGCGTTCGCGGTAGAACATAAATCCAAGGATTGAGAGAGAAGTTATGATTCGATTTAATCTATGTGCAGCCGGTGTTGCTTTAGCGCTATCTGGCGCTGCAGTGGCGGCTCCAACCGCACCAAGTATTGATATGTACGGTTCCAACAACCTTCAATTTTCTAAAATTGAACTCGCAATGGAAACCACATCTGGCTACTACGACATGGTGAAATATCATGATCAAGCCAAAATCAACGTTAAATTTAACCAGTGGAGCGGTACTTCTGGCGATACTTACAACGTCTATTTTGATGGCGCAAAAGTAGCGACAGGCCCGATCACTGGTAGCCAAACCACAGCAACATTCGAATACGGCCAAGGCGGCTTGTACCAAATGGAAATCGAAGCCTGTGATGCCACTGGTTGTGCGAAAAGTGCACCGGCGGCAATCACTATTGCCGATACCGATGGTTCTCACTTGAAGCCATTACCCATGAACGTTGATCCAAACAACAAAACATACAACACTGATCCGAGCGTTGTAATGGGCACCTATTTTGTTGAGTGGGGCATCTATGGTCGTGAATACACTGTCGATAATATGCCAGCCGACAACTTGACTCACATTCTTTACGGTTTTATCCCAGTTTGTGGTCCAAATGAGTCAGTGAAGTCTGTGGGTGGTAACAGTTTCAATGCACTGCAAACAGCGTGTAACGGTGTGCCTGATTATGAAGTCGTTATCCATGACCCTTGGGCCGCATTCCAAAAGAGTTTCCCTCAAGCTGGTCATGAGTACAGCACGCCTATCAAAGGTAACTATGCAATGCTGATGGCATTGAAACAACGTAACCCGGATCTAAAAATCATCCCTTCTATTGGTGGCTGGACATTATCTGACCCATTCTACGATTTCGTTGACAAAACCAAACGCGATACTTTTGTAGCGTCAGTTAAGAAGTTTCTAAAAACATGGAAGTTCTACGATGGCGTGGATATCGACTGGGAATACCCTGGTGGCGGCGGTGCGGCTGCGGATAAAGGCGATCCGGTAAACGATGGCCCGGCATACATCGCATTGATGCGTGAACTGCGCGTAATGCTTGATGAGTTAGAAGCAGAAACTGGTCGTACTTACGAGCTAACTTCAGCCATCGGTATCGGTTACGATAAACTTGAAGACGTCGATTACGCAGACGCGGTTCAGTACATGGACTACATCTTCGCGATGACTTACGACTTCTACGGCGGTTGGAATAACGTACCAGGCCATCAAACCGCACTTTATTGTGGTTCGTTCATGGCACCCGGTCAGTGTGACGGCAGCGGCGTTGATGAAAATGGCGAACCATACAAAGGCCCTGCTTACACTGCAGACAATGCGATCCAACTTCTTCTTGCACAAGGTGTTCCTGCGAACAAACTTGTTCTTGGTGCCGCGATGTATGGTCGTGGTTGGGAAGGTGTCACTCCTGATACACTCACCACGCCAAATGACCCAATGACAGGTACTGCAACAGGAAAACTAAAAGGCAGCACAGATCAAGGGGTTTGGGAAGATGGCGTTATTGACTACAAAGGCATTAAGTCATTCATGCTAGGAGCAAACAATACGGGTATCAACGGCTTTGAATATGGCTACGATGCGCAAGCTGAAGCACCATGGGTATGGAACCGTTCAACAGGTGAGCTGATCACGTTTGATGACCATCGCTCAATATTAGCGAAAGGTAGTTACGCGAAATCTCTCGGTCTGGCAGGGCTATTCTCTTGGGAAATTGATGCTGACAACGGCGATATTCTAAATGCAATGCACGAAGGTATGGCTGGTGGCGTAGTTCCTCAACCAAACCGTAAACCAACGGCAGCCGCGGGCGCAGACCAATCAGTTACGGGCCCTGCCAACGTGGTTCTAGATGGCAGCTTATCCAAAGACGCGGACGGGACGATCGCAAGTTACGCTTGGGAACAAGTCTCTGGCACTGCTGTTGCTATTACAGGTGTGGATACTGCTCAAGCAAGCTTTGACGTTGCGGAAGTCACCACACAAGAGCAGCTTACCTTCCAATTGACAGTCACTGACAACGAAGGGGAAACAGCATCTGACCTCGTCGTAGTAACGGTGCAGCCAACTGACGTCGTCGAACCACCACAAAACATCGCTCCAATCGCGAATGTCACCGCTCCAACAACGGCCAACGCAGGCGATGTCGTGATCGTCGACGCATCAACATCAAGCGATGCCGATAACGACGCGCTAACGTTCAACTGGGCGCTGCCTCAAGGTCTTAATGCAACGGTTCAAGGTTCTAAAGTCACTTTTACTGCGGCTGAATACCCGCAAGACACCAGCCTAAGCTTCACTGTAAGTGTTAGCGATGGCAAAGCCTCTTCGACTGCGAGTGCGACGGTGGTGGTTGCACAATACTCCACCGACCCAAACCCAGGCACATGTGACAACGCATGGGATGCAGGTACGGTATACACAGGTGGAAACCAAGTCACTCACGCAGGTCAAACCTGGGAAGCCAAATGGTGGACTAAGGGCGACGACCCAAGCAAGTCTGGCAAATGGGGAGTGTGGAAAGAAGTTGGCCTAGCTAACTGTAACTAAACCTCACTCAACCTTACAGATATTCTGCAAGGTTAAGCGACAAAGGGCAGCTTCGGCTGCCCTTTGCTTTTGTGCTCTGAAGCAAAGAGATTACCAAGAGCGATCGAGTAAGCGATCAAAGCTACTGAAGACTTGTGCACATTTCATTACGCGACCATGCCCTTGTCCTTGTGTTGTTACCAGTTCGACATTTTCAATGTCATTGGCGGCTTGAACAGAAATACTGTGCTTAGTGAACTTATCTTGCTCATCATGCACAATAACGGTCGGAGACTTTCGTTTAGAAAGACGCTTCAATGGGTCAATAGACTGTAATGGGTAGCCAAACTGTTCTTCGACTTCGGAGACCACTGCGTTAAAAAGCTTCATGGAATAACCAGAACGCGCGATACTGCCGAATAAGTTTTCAACATAGTTAAGGACCGGTGCAATCAGTAATAAAGGTTTGCCGTCTAGCTTACTATGTCGACATTCAAGCGCAGAAGCGGTTCCCATGCTATGCCCAACTAAGCCGATAATATCGTCAACCGAATCCAGTACATCCTCTAAGCCTCTAACAAAGCCAGGGATATGCCCATACCGTCCTTCACTCTCACCATGGGCTGGATGGTCGTACGCCAACGCCGTAAAACCTTTTGCTGCAATATGCTCCATTAAAGGATAAAACTGACTTGCCGTGCCAGACCAGCCATGAGTCAAAACCCAAACAGGGCCAGAGCCCAGAGCGTAGGTTTTAATAACCCCACCATGACCGTTGATTTCTCCCTTTACAAGGCCTTGTGGTTCCGCATTTTTAGGTTGGGTGCGTGCTGGCGTCAGCAGGAGTTTTCGGGCGGTATTTTTTGCATGCGATGGAGCAAGCGTGTGGTGTAAACGAGTACTGATATTAACCAAGCTACGTTTGAAACTAAAACGCTGCGAGGTATTAAAATAAATTTTCTCACTCATGATCTTTCCTTAATTATCAGCTTCAGCAAAAAATAGAACGGTCGTGCTTTTTATACTGATAAGAAAGAGCGAACGTTGTCGCTCTCCATAGTTATGTTTTACGTGTCAGCCTTTCCAGCGAGCAAACAGGTTATCAATACCTTGCCAAAATAAGCGCAAGCTCTCTTCCTCACCTTTAATTGAGTAAAAAACATGCGCACTTAAGTAGAGTCCATACAAGTCAAACGTTGCTTGACGTGTATCTAAACTGGCAACAAACTCTCGAGTGTCTCTACCTTTAGCAATTTGTATTTCTAAATAACTCAACCAAGTGTCGATCGATTTACGCAGCCCTGCCTGAAGCGGACAATCTTTCTCTGCGGTGTCATTCCAAGCATCAAGAAACATGCAGCTGCCTTGAAAGGCGTGATTCCACGTCATCCAACAATCCAACAACCCTCGAATTTTACACTCGATGTTGGCATCGCCTAATTCTCGAGCCGGTTCAATAACTCGAGCTGTAAACACTGTATTCGCGTGTTTGAGCACCGACAGCTGCAAATTCAGCTTGGAATTAAAGTGAGCAAATAAACCACTCTTTGACATCCCGCACTGTTTAGCTAATTCACCAATAGTAAGACTTTCTAACCCATCTTCGCTGGCGATCTCAAAAGCACGCTGTAGGATAAACTCTTTCGTTACTTTTCCTTTTTGCATGATTCTATTTTTTAGCACGATCGTTCTTTTTGCAATATAAAATTAACTGGTCGAGCCATTAATTGATGCGCATTCTACTCATCCATCTCTTATCTAGTGCGTGGATAGATTCGTACTTAAGAAGTTTGAAGTTAGTCTTAAATTTAAAAACTCCCCCTATTTAAATGCTGAACTGTTGATTTTTTCATACATGAAGACAGCAACAAACTGCTACGTTCGCTTGAGTTTTTATTTAGTAGGTCAGTCACGTATGGCAAAGAAACAAAAAATAGCCAGCTTAGAGTTTGCTCGTATCATCGCAATAGTCGCGATCATAGGGTTACACTGCCAAATGGCACTCACATATTGGCAATGGGATGAAACACCTTGGGTCGGCTATATACTCAATCAATTAGCCCGCTTTGCGGTACCACTTTTCTTCCTCATTTCCGGTTACCTCATTCAACCTAAATTGAGCCGTGACCCTGTCGAAACTTTTAAAAACTACGCCAAACCACTGATGAAGATTTGGGTGATTTGGAGCCTTATCTCTTTAGTCATGCCGTTTCAATGGCAGACGGTGGCAGAAGCTGGTTACCTCGCGGAGCGGCAAAACTATTGGGGATACTTAATGTCTACCCCGATAAACACGATCTTCGAAGGCGGTCTGGTGCATTTATGGTTTATTCCCGCATTGGTGATTGCCGTGGCCTTAGTGACATTGTTGATACGTATTAACATGGCTCAACTGCTCCTTCCAACCGCGGTATTACTCTACATTTATGGCGTATTTGCCGGCAGCTATTCCTCTCTTACCGACCTGCCAGCCCCTTTCTTTACTCGAAATGGTCCCTTTTTCAGCACCTTGCTAGTAGCATTCGGTTACCTAGCACGTGACAACCAATGGCAATGGTCGAGGAATAACACTATTCGACTCATACTGCTTGGTATGGCCCTGCATTTTGGCGAAGCATATTGGTTGATGCAGCACCATGTGCCCTTCAATTCCCATGATTTCCTATTTGGTACTGTAATTTGGGCACTGGGTGTGTTTATGTGGTTACTGGCTCACCCAAACTTTGGCAATATGCCTTGGGTATTTAAGTTATCCCCAAACGTGCTTGGGATTTATGCCAGTCACCTGCTTGTGGTTATTATCATGATGAATATTGCTGGATTGATGGGATTACAAGACTTCGCCAAAGATGCGTTTATTTATCCTGCGACCATTTTAGTCACCCTCTTCTTAGTAAAAGGGATGGAAGCCTCCCCACTGAAAAAAATGCTATTGCGCTAAATAGATTCAGCTGTCGACATAGCTTGCTCTAATCCCTTTGGGTGAGAGCAAGCTCGTAAAGATAAGTTTTCTCTCTGACCAAACTTTGACTTTCTAATCCTTCATAATTTGCCATTACTCACAAAAAACATTGTTCATTTCCTTTAGATTGGTTCGCCTATAACAACATTGCTCATTAAACGGAGGCTGTATGTGGGCAGGTCAAGGACTCGTTCCTTTTTTAGAAATTAGTCACTGGTTAACTTACGGTTTATACGCTGCTGCCATTTTATTTGGTGCAGCAAGCATTGCGTCACTCAGAAAGTAGTGGCGCGCGATGCGTTTTTCCTAACTCCTACTGTTAATTCGAACTCTCTCACAACTAACCCTCTAATTTATGGCTAATATTTCTCCAACCAGACAAGGGAGAAATGTCTATGCCAATCTATCCAGTAGTGGCTTTCTGCTGCTTGCTATTTTCTAGCTCTAGCTTTGCCGCCACTAGTGAACTGAATCTTGTTAATTCTGCCGTCGGTTACACCGCGCTAATAATATTTTCTATCGCGTATATCTTGGTTATGTTGGAAGAGTATCTGAAAATGAGAAAGTCCAAGCCAGTATTACTCGCGGCTGGGCTAATTTGGATTCTGATTGGCTACACCTTTGCGCATAACAACCAACCTGAAATAGCCAAAACCGCACTAGAACACAACTTACTGGAATACGCCGAACTGTTGCTGTTTCTTTTAGTCGCGATGACGTACATCAATGCGATGGAAGAACGGAAACTCTTTAATGCACTTCAAGCTTGGATGGTGGGAAAAGGCTTTGGCTTCAAGCAGTTATTTTGGCTCACTGGGTTTCTCGCCTTTGTTATTTCACCCATTGCAGATAACTTAACCACGGCCTTATTGATGTGCGCTGTGGTAATGAAAGTCTCTGGTGACAACCCAAGATTCGTCAACCTCGCCTGCATCAACATCGTCATTGCTGCCAATGCTGGCGGGGCATTCAGCCCTTTCGGTGATATCACAACCCTAATGGTATGGCAGGCCGGACACGTCAGTTTTGCAGAATTTATCCCTCTCTTTGTGCCGGCTTTAGTGAACTACTTGATTCCTGCATTTGTAATGTCACTGTTTGTACCAAACACCAAACCAAACACCATTCATCAGCATGTGGAGCTCAAACGTGGTGCAAGGCGTATCGTCGCTCTATTCATTCTAACGGTCGCGACGGCGGTCTCTTTTCATGCATTACTGCACTTCCCACCCGTCGTTGGCATGATGATGGGTTTGGCTTACTTGCAGTTTTTCGGTTATTTTTTGCGCCAAACGCTCAGAAACTCATTGGCGAAAAAGGCAGCGATGGCGATCGCCAATGGAGACGAGCATGCACTGAAGAGACTCGGGTCAGTGGTACCCTTCGATGTTTTCCATCGTATTTCGCGTGCCGAGTGGGACACGTTACTCTTTTTCTATGGCGTGGTGATGTGTGTCGGCGGGCTAAGTTTACTCGGTTACTTAGAGTTGGTTTCTAACATTATGTACACCGAATGGGATCCCGTGTGGGCAAACGTTGTGGTTGGGATACTTTCTGCCATTGTCGATAATATTCCTGTCATGTTTGCCGTGCTGACTATGGAGCCAAGCATGTCGATGGGAAACTGGCTACTCGTCACACTTACCGCTGGTGTCGGTGGCAGTTTGCTGTCAATAGGTTCGGCGGCAGGCGTGGCACTAATGGGAGCCGCGCGTGGTCAATACACCTTCTTTGGCCACTTAAAATGGGCGCCGGTCATCGCTTTAGGTTACGCCGCCAGTATTGCCGTACACTTATGGATTAACGGCGTTCTATTTACTTAATATTGAGCATCGTTAAATGCTGGTCATCCAAACAAATAACCTAACAGCGAGCAAGCGTTAAGAAAAACCAAAGGCTCCGTATCTCGGGGCTTTGGTTTTAAAGCGGTATGCCCTGTTCTAACGCTAACAAGCGTTGCTTGCATTCAAGCCCGCCCGCATATCCGGTAAGCTTGCCACTTTTGCCGATCACGCGATGGCATGGCACGACTATCGAGAGCGGATTTTTACCATTCGCTAAACCCACCGCACGCACCGCTTTTGGATTACCAATCGCGTTGGCAAGATCTTGG
Source organism: Vibrio sp. TAP-3B (assembly GCF_057784735.1). NCBI lineage: Bacteria > Pseudomonadati > Pseudomonadota > Gammaproteobacteria > Vibrionales > Vibrionaceae > Vibrio > Vibrio sp. TAP-3B. The sequence continues at coordinate 628,223 of NZ_CM173496.1, forward strand.
TAACTCCATGTTTCACCATAAGGAATGGTGGTCAACGCGAGCCAAACTTGATTCTGAAAATCGGTACCTGTCGCCGCAAGTGGTAAGTCGAACTCGTTACGTAAGCCACAAAAGTACTCATTTAATTGAATCACTGTTTGGCGCAAAATCGGATGCTGCTCATCTCGTTTCCCCAACTCATCTGGCTTGGTCGTGCAAGTCTCAAACCAAATACCGAGTAGGCCGTCAGCGTTGGTCTGAATCGTTACCGTACCTAATAGGCTCGGCATTTTGGTATAAACGGTCGTCATGATTGATTCCATAAGTGAAACGTCGCGTAGCTTCCCCAAGGGGCGGCGGTATGTGAATTCAATGATGGATAACGCTGCATCGCCTTTTTTACTACTAAGTCTTTATCTAAAAAACAATCAGGCTGAGATTGTCCGCGCAGTTGAGCATAACTGACCGTCCAAGGCCCAATGCCTTTTAGATCTGACCATTGCTGCGGATCAGTTTCGGGATTGAACTGCATAAACCGAGCAAAGCGAATCAGTGTTTCTTTACGGCTTTGCGGCATGCGCAAAAAGCTCACGTCAGCATTCGCGATGGTATTGGGTGTTGGAAAATAGCGAGTATCTTCATGTTCACTCAGCGTTGCCACCAGCAAGTTGAGCTGACCAATGGAGGCCTTGACCGACACTTGCTGTCCCAAAATCGCTCGCACTCCCGCCTCCCAAGCGCTCCATACACCAGGAATACGAACGCCTCTGCTCGCAACTAATCCCGGCGCGACATAATCCAAATGCTGCTCTACCGTGCAAATATCTGCGTCGAGGTCGAACATTCGCCGGACACCAAACACCAACAGTTGCAACTTTGTCACATCTTCAATTTCAAACTCTAGCTCTAAATGTCCGGCTCCTTTTGTCGTCTTAAACCACGCTTGGCTCTTATCCAGATAAACGGTGCGCTGGTAACTCTCTCCCGACACCTGTTCAATGCCTTCTATTGCTCTCAAACGATAAAAGTCCAACATGTACTGCCAATTTAACTCGCCCCGATAAGGCAATGCGATGCGATTGGTACTGACACCATCCCATTCTTTTCTTCTCACTTGAGAGGGCGTTAACTTAAGCAATTTCTGGAAAGCATCGTTAAAACGGCGTGTACTATTAAAACCCGCGGCAAAGCCCACCTCACTAACCGACATTGCGCTCGAATGGAGTAACTGCTTAGCAAACATTAATTGTTGGTATTGCGCATACTGTTTTGGTGACATGCCGAGGTACTGTTCAAATAGCATACGTAAGTAACGATCCGAGATCCCAACACGCTCAGCCAACTCAGACACCGAGTGGTGATGCAGCTCCCCGCGATCAATTAACGAAATTGCACGTTGAAAAGTCGTCTCTACCCCCTTCCACGCCCAAGAACCGGGGGCACTATCAGGACGACAACGCAAACAAGGACGGTAACCGGCTTTGAGTGCTTGCGCTTTATCAGTGAAATACTCTACGTTTTCTTCTTTCGGCAGATTTGCAGGACAGATCGGGCGACAAAAAATGCCGGTCGTTTTTACTGCAACGTAGAATCGCCCATCAAAACGACTATCCCGTGACACTCGTGCTTTATGGCACTGCTCGGATGTCAACGATGTTTGGGGATGAATGAACATAATCCTTTCCTAGCGAATACTTTGTTGCATTGGGTGTTGACTGGTTCTGTTTAATGTAATAATTCTACTCAAATGACTTAAAGATGCAGAACCAAGTCTATTTGGTATATATTATAGAATGCAAAAGTGCTCATGATTAGTCATTTTCGGAACTCAATATTGAGATTTATTGGCATTAGTGCTTTTGTACACTAAAGTTATATTCTGAATATCACAACAACGTCGGCTAAAGGGAATTGGCATGGACTTACACACTTGCATAATTGTACTAAGAAACCAAAAGGTGATTACTAGTAGATCGGTTGATCACTCTATTGGAATTATTGAACGTGACTCTGGCAACGAGATCTCAGAAATTCAAATTAATGCCACAGATGGGCGTAATATCCGAACCTATCACTACAACTGTGTAGAAGAGTCACTGGAAAGTCTGATGAACCTTTAATCATTCTCTTTCACACCTTTCCTTCCTCCTGGATACTAGTGAAAGCAATAGAGCACATCCCCTTGTGCTCTTTTTTTAACATAAAAACGCAAAGACCTTCGAAAATAATGATAGAGATGATTAAATAAACCTACAAATAGCTTAAATATCCCCAAAAAATAAAAATCAAACCACTGAAAATAAAAACAATTAAAGCGACGTTCGATTTTTTTGAACTAGCTTGTCAAATTCAACTCGTTATTTATCACAATACCTCAGCCTAAACTGTTCTCAACAGCACGGGGGCGCACGCTTCCCACTCATTAAAAAGAGTCAGAGGACAGAATCATGAAAGCAAGACTACAGAAAATCACTAACTCAAATGCAGGCTACAGCTCACTCGTCTTACGTATTCCTATCGGCATTATTTTTATGGCGCACGGTGCGCAAAAGCTATTTGGTTGGTTTGGTGGCTACGGGTTAGAAGGCACAGGTCAATGGATGGCATCGATAGGTTTAGGACCAGGCGTGTTAATGGCATTTTTAGCTGGTAGCGCAGAATTAGTTGGTGGCTTGTTTATTCTACTTGGTTTGCTCACTCGACCAGCCGCAGTCGCTTTAGCATTCACAATGGTTGTGGCGATATTCTCCGTTCATTTAGGGAACGGTTTATTCATGGCAAACAACGGTTATGAATTCGGCTTAGCACTACTCGCTGCAAGTGCGTCACTAGCCTTCTCTGGCGCGGGAAAAGTCGCGTTAGATAACATCTTAAACCACAAACTCTCTTAAGGATTACGGTAAGGCTCGGCGACACTATTCGACTTTCCGTCACTCTCAATTCAATAAAATAAAAGCCGCCTGGTTTCCCTAAGGCAGCTTTTTATTTTCTCTAAGTCGAGTGCCGAGTGCGATGCTACTCATCTACCATCGCCGATCCCATTTTCTGAAAACTGTAAGCCGTGAGAGGGTCGATCTCTTTGACAATGTCTTCCACCTGCTTAATTGCGTCTACAGACGAGCTAGCTTTACGATAGATCAAATAGATAGGTCGATACCAATCCTCCACACCAGACACCTTGTGGAGCTGCCCATTGGCAGTAAACGGCTCTACCAGTGATACGGGTAAGTAGGCTGCACCGCCCTTCTCTAAAATAAAGTCTAACGCGATCCGAGCGGTTGAAGTACGCAGGTACGGCGCTGGGATTTTCGGGTGTCGCTCAGTGTGCTCAGAGGAGAAGCGCGTGCCCCAGTCCACATAGACGTATTTATTTTCAAACACTGTCTCTAATGAATTTTTCTCGGTCGACACCAAGACCAGCACAACATCAGCGACTTTTTTACAATTCAGCTCGTCTGCTTTTATTTGGTCAAAGGCAAATGCCATGTCCAACGTACGTTCTAACAGGCTTCGGCTAAGCATTTCACGGCCCATGACCTCTGCCATAAAGCCATATCCACCAAAAGCGTCGGTCACAACACTTAAACCATTCTGTAAGTAAGCGTCCCAAATATTCGGTGTGCCACCTAAAGTCAGTTGCAAGGCTTTACCGTCCTCGAGTGACAACTCTAGCTTGGCTTGTTGTAAGGTGTTGACCATTACCTCCGCATAGCTCGTTAAACGCTCACCGGCTGAGGTCAACTTTATGTTATTGCGATCACGAATAAACAATTGCGTATCGAAATAACTTTCCAGTTGCTTAATGCGAGCGCTTACCGCCGCTTGGGTAATATAGAGGTTCTCAGCAGCGCGTCCGAAGTGACGAACCCTTGCCAGCTCTAAAAATGTTCGAAAGACCTTTACATCCATAAACCATCTCCTGGTTAATATAAAACCAGATTAACAACTAATTGATATCATGACGATAAAAATGTTTTGTTTTTCTTTTGTTAGATTTGCGCCTAATTTTCGACGTAGTTCATTACCTTCATCAATAACGGTTACAGAGGCTGTTGACATGTCTGACACTGAATTCCGTCATGGCAAAAAACGTTTTTACGACAACGTAAAATTCCCACGCGGCTTTGCAAAATCTGGCGATTTTACTCTTTCAGAAGAGGAAATCCTAACGATTTACGGGGATACGATACTTGGCTTAGAGTCTGGCGAATTAACACCAGAAAATAGCGAAGAGAAACACTTCGTCAAGGTGCTAAAAAACCCGAGCAAAGCGAAAACAAAACTTGAGCGTACTTGGTTGAAGTACACCAACCTCGCTCGTGGCCGCAAGCGCTTCTACACGCTAAACGGTCGCAGCAAAACGGAAGCGTCGGAAGACTTAATTGAAGAGAGTTTGGTTGAAGACGATTAATAACAGATAACCAGCCGCCAAACCTTTGACAAACGCTCATTCTCTTGTACTGAGTGAATGTCGTAATTGGCCTATATTCTTATCCTAAAGCCCAAGGGCGCTTTCCCCCATGGGCTTTTTAATCAGTATGATGCGGCTTACTTGGCAAGCGTTGCAATCTTTTTCAAAAAACTCTCTTTCAAGTGCTCTTGGTCGTACTCAAGGTGGTAAGTGTTGTGGAAGCCAACTTTGAGCTCAACACCGTTCCCTCTCAAAAAAACGTTGTAACCATCGTAATCTGAAAACGCTTCAACGCCTTCATAAATTTTACCGAACTCGGTTGGTGTCCCGTTGTTCATCACACATTCGTAAGCCTGTAATACTTTGCTCGCATCCAATTCATTTCTCATGGCGATTTCCCTACCCATTCACACGCCTTAATTATGGTTAAGGAATGCACGGTATGCCATATCCCCCTCTGATAGAGATCATAATATTTTAACTTTCTGCCGCTTACCATTCTGTCGAATCTTTAAAAACCGACGTTAGCGCACTTTACCGACTTAATTTCGGCCATGAATTTTATCGATTAAACGGTGAGAGTCATAAGGCAAATCTCTCTCTAATGCTGAATGCTTAGGCACACCTAGCCAGACGGTGTTGAAAAAAACCACACTAGTTAAAGAAAAAACAAATTTTTGACCTAAAACAATAGCAGTTCCCAATCACTTATTTTATAATGCGAATTAATGCATCAGAACATCTTAAATTCCAATGACTAGGGGCACAAAATGAGACTTATCCCGTTAACTCGAGCAGCACAAGTAGGTAAGTGGGCGGCTGCGCACATCACTAAGCGTATCAACGACTTTAAACCTACAGCTGAGCGTCCATTCGTTCTGGGTCTACCAACTGGTGGCACTCCTCTAGCGACTTACAAAGCATTGATCGAGCTATACCAAGCAGGCGAAATCAGCTTCAAACACGTTGTGACTTTCAATATGGATGAATATATTGGTATTCCTGCCGATCACCCTGAGTCCTACCGTTCATTTATGTACAGCAACTTCTTCAATCACATTGACGTTCAAGAAGAAAACATCAATTTGCTGAATGGCAACACCGATGACCACGATACAGAATGCAAACGCTACGAAGACAAAATTAAGTCTTACGGCAAGATCAATTTGTTCATGGGTGGTGTCGGTAATGACGGCCACATTGCGTTCAACGAACCTGCATCATCATTGTCTTCTCGTACTCGCATCAAGACACTGACAGAAGATACTCGTATTGCGAATTCTCGTTTCTTCGACGGCGATATCAATCAAGTACCTAAATACGCACTAACTATCGGTGTGGGTACATTGCTAGACGCAGAAGAAGTCATGATTCTAGTAACCGGCCATAACAAAGCTCAGGCGCTTGAAGCGGCAGTAGAAGGCTGTGTGAACCACCTTTGGACCGTATCTGCTCTTCAACTTCACCCTAAGGCTGTTATCGTTTGTGACGAGCAAGCTCAACAAGAGCTCAAAGTGAAAACCGTGAAATATTTCTCTGAGCTAGAAGCGGAAAACATTAAAGGTTTCTAATCCTTTGGGTGACAACCAAGATACACGCTGAAACATAAAACCCGTGATTCATCACGGGTTTTTTCATTGCTTTTTGCATGGCGCTGGGCTGAAAATTCCGTTTAATAAACTTGAATCTCAAACTGGCGCAAGCGTTTGGGTAGTAGCTCATCCAACTTATCTAGCTCACTCGGTTCTACTTCTATCAAGTTGAAGTTGTGCTGCGCATACACAGCGCGAATCGATTCACGCTCGGCTGACGCTATTGCTCCAGTATCACTTCCCCAAAATTGCAAATAGACTTTACCGCTTGGCAGATAGAAATCACTCGTCACATCTTGCTCGATAGGTAGCTGACGTTCATAAGCGTGCACCACACCAGCCAAATAGAGCCAGTTATCGATCAAGAGCTCCCCTTTGGAACGCACGTAATGCCCGTCCAAAGTACGATGTTTGGCTTCAAACTTTTGACGAAAACTAGCATACGATTTATCGGTTGAGTGAGATTCCGCATCTTGGCCTAAAAACTCCACAACAGATTGCTTCAAACGCTTGTTGCGTAAAACTACATCATGCCAAACCACAAAAGTATTCTGCATTTCTTTATCAACTCTCTGTTGCCCTCCGGCGCGGACGCCTGCTTCAGTGGCCTTCCAACCTTCTTCCGACTTGGCAATCCAACCTAGTTCACTGAGCAGTTGATTCACTCTTTTTGCATTCAGTTTAAGTTTGTCACCAAGCTGAGTTGCGCTCAGTGTTTTCCCTGAACTCGAAGTCAGCTCAATATGCAGATTGGTCGGCCACACAATAAATTGACCAAATTTTGGATGGTCCACATACTCGCCGCCAAACTTTGCGCCTTCTTCGGTCAGTATCCATTTGTCTTCTTGGCGAGTGATGTAGCCTGCACGCTTAAGATCGGCAAACAACAGCTTGGCTTCCATCTTGCGGGTTTTCGCTAATGCCGATGTCGATATTTTTTCAGACACACTCTATGCCTCCTGCTGTTGTAGAAATCAATACGCGGCTCCTTCCTTAATTCCCTAATTAATACTGTCCTTGTAACCTTTGTGGTGTTATACATATATATAACACCACTTCAGTCACGAGATAAGCTTATGACCAATTGGCATGATCGCCAACCGATTTTTCGTCAGTTGGCTGACCAGATCACCCAGCAAATACTACAAGGTATCTGGCACGATGGCGACGCTCTGCCCTCTGTGCGTAGTCTCTCTGCTGATATGAAAATCAACCACCTGACCGTTATGAAAGGATACCAGTTATTGGTTGACGAGGGGTTGGTAGAAAAAAAACGTGGTCAAGGTATGTTTGTCGCTCAAGGTGCCAAACTAAAACTGCTCGCCGACGAGAAAATGCGTTTTCTTAAGCAACAACTGCCGCAGATCGCCGACACATTACAACGTCTGGACATGTCGCTCGACGAATTCATCCAGCAACTCAAACCACATATGAAAGGTGACCAATGAGCGCATTAGTCAGTGTAAAACAAGTCTCCAAACAATATCGTCAACAAGGAGAAGCACTACACGAAGTCAGTTTTGACCTACATGCAGGTCAAGTGCTTGGTTTGCTCGGCCACAATGGTGCGGGTAAATCGACGCTGATTAACGCCCTACTCGGCGCACACGAATATAAAGGCACGATCCGTATCAACGGGTTTGAGCCTATCATGCAGCGCGATAAAATCATGCAGAGTTTATCATACATCTCTGATGTCAACGTTCTGCCCGATTGGATGACGGTAGCACAACTTCTTAACTATACCGAAGGGGTCCATCCAGAGTTTAACCGTAACAAAGCCGATGCTTTACTTCGTCAAACCGACATCAACGCCCGTGCACGCATCAAGTCCCTATCAAAAGGGATGAAAGTTCAATTGCATCTCGCCATTGTTATCGCGACCAACACGCAAATCCTGATCTTGGATGAACCCACCCTCGGATTGGATTTGGTCTATCGCGATACTTTTTATCGTCACTTATTGGAATGGTTCCACGATGGCGAGCGTGTGCTGATCATCGCCAGTCATGAAGTGTCTGAGATTGAACACCTACTGACGGATGTGCTGATTCTTAAGCATGGTCGCTCGGTGTTGCAGACCTCAATGGATACCATTCATGAAGACTATTTCATTCTTGATGCCAGTGATAGGCATCGCTTGAAAATTGAAACCATGCAGCCGCTCTCCTCTCAAATAGGATTAGGCACCACAAAATGGTTACTCTCCTCCGAATACGCTCAGCAAGCAGAGCCTCTCGGCGATATCCATGGCGTGAAACTAGCCGACCTATTTTTAGCATTGCAGAAGGAGACAGCATAATGCGTACAGTGGTAGCGATGTTGCGCAAAGAATGGTTAGAAAACCCTCTCGTTTTACGCATTCCTTTGTTTGTGTTTGCATGTGGGCTCATACTGTTTATCAGCTTAATGAGTAATGCTGGCCTGCAGCATAATATGTTGTTCCAAATGAGCGTTAGTGGGGATGTCGGTGATATTCACAAAGACCTCAGCGACAACGTCAGTATATTGATTATTGGCAGTGCTGGTCTGTTGTCTATGCTGTTAGGCATTCAATACTTCCCAAGAACCCTGAGAAAGGAACGCAGAGAAGGCAGTATTATGTTCTGGCGGAGTATGCCTGTCAGTGATGTTAAAACCCACTTGGTCAAATTAGGATTTGGCCTGTTGGTGATCCCACTCGTCTGCTCTGCCTTGGTATTGGCTGCGGACCTTATGTTGTGGTTGTTGGATATCTCGACCGACCACCAACTGACGTTATTGTACCGCCAAACTTCTTTAAGTTACGTGTTGCTGCATTGGAGTGAGTTCTTAGCAAGAATGGTCGTGACAGGTTTTCTACTATTGCCGCTGGCTTTAACTGCCATGGCGATGTCACAGAAAGTAAGTTCGCCATTAGTGATTCTATTTATTGCCATTTACGCGCTCCGTTGGATGCCAATCGCACTATTTGGATATTACGGGATTGACCAGTTCTTCAAAGCTGTACTCTATCTCCCTTTACACGCCGTTATCGCACCAAATCCATTGAGTGCCATTCCTGACGCTGGTTGGCTGAATGTTGGGGGATATGCATTCATTGGTGTTCTCGGTTGGACTGCAAGCCTTAAATTCAGTCGAACGATTCAATAAGTTGATCTCAAGATGGCGCGTTGACACTTATGACGTAAAGTGCGGCGCAGACAGACGTTGAGGGTAGTGAGTTCACGATTAGTTAAACGGCCTACGCCACCATGATGGTGTAAACAACCACTCAAATTGATGCGATCAAAAAAGGCTTCCCTTGGGAAGCCTTTTTATAACGTCAACAGCGAGAAATTATAGTTCTGCGTTGTGGTATACCTGTTGAACGTCATCGCAGTCATCTAGAAGATCTAAGAATTTTTGGAATTTCTCGGTATCTTCACCCGTTACTGGTGTGTGAGTTTGAGGAACGAAAGTAATTTCTTCCACATCAAGAGTGAGATCTGGAAATGCCGTATTCAAAGCCGTTTTTGTCTTGAAAAACTCGGTGTGAGGAGCAAATACTGTGATCACGCCATCTTCTAGCTCAACGTCAGTAACGTCGACATCTTCCATCATTAGTGTTTCTAAAATGATTTCATCATCATCACCTTTGAACTGGAATACCGCCTGGTGATCAAACATGTGAGAGACCGAACCTTCAACACCGATTTTGGCACCGACTTTAACAAAACACTGGCGTACATCTTGGAAAGTACGGTTGCCATTATCTGTTAGGCAGTCAACGATAACACTGACACCACCAGGGCCGAAGCCTTCATAGCGTGCTGGTTGATACTCTTCACCACCACCGCCGCTTGCTTTGTCTAGTGCTTTATCGATAACGTGTGCTGGTACCTGATCTTTTTTCGCTTTCGCGATCAAGTGGCGAAGAGACAAGTTCATGTCTGGGTCACTACCGCCGTTTTTCGCGCACATGTAAATTTCTTTACCGTATTTGGAATAAACCTTAATTTTCGCGCCTGCAGTTTTCGCCATAGAGGCTTTGCGCACTTCAAAACTTCTTCCCATCGGGATGTCTCTCTAAATTCTAATTCAAATTCAATGCGAGGAATTTTAGCAAAAAGCGAAACCTTTTCAATTTTCGCTCAGCAAAGGAATGGGGAGATGACCTCATTCGCCACACTGGATTATACCAATGACGCGATTCGTATTACGCGACACCCATTACTCGTTTGTACTTTTCGACCGATTGCTGGAAAAAAGCTTTTTCATCAGCATCGTGCATCTTGGATAACTGCTCTGCGATAACTTCTGGACCAGATTTGGCCTCTCTGAGTTTCCAAACCAAAAACGACGCTTGTTTATCCAGTTCGATTTGGTTTTTTTCATCAGGCGGCAACAGGGATAGATTAAACGACATTCACAGCCTCAAGGTACTTAAAATACTAGCCGCGCACTATAGCATACCGAGTCGCAATTGCAGAATATAAACGCACTCAACTTGATCAATTTCAAGTTAACGATTTGGCCCCAGAACTGAAACCAATCTTTTTGCCAAGCACTACTACTTGAATATTTACTGTAAGTGACTTTCTTGACTGGCTTCGCTACAAACTCATTCATACCTGTAGCTTGAAGAGATAGAGTGGTTGGAAATAAAAAGGGCAGTCTGTTGACTACCCTATGAACTGGTGTACCTAAATGAAAAATTAGTGAATCAAGCCAAGCTCCCTTGCTTCTTCTATGCTCAACCCGCTTTCACGGATTTCACGTAGCGCTTCAATACGTCTTCTGGCTTGTGCTGATTTTACTGTTTTCTCAGGCTTCACAACGCTTTCTTCTTCAGGTAATTCCCATTTGTGAGCAATGTTGGTCATCTCATCATGGTCGATAGAATTAATGGACATATTTCCTCCGAATAAACCATGTTTTCGATGCGTAATCTATAGCAAACCCAAGGGAAGGTGGTAAGAAAAACTGTAGGGAAATGTGACTCTTCCCGCCCTTTCATCAACTCTTTAATAGATCCATCATTTAAGCTTTGCCAAAGGGAATGTTTACGATTAGATTCGAGTAATTCCCCCGCCAAAAACACAAATGATCCAGCTCAATTTTTACTGCTTTTCTCTCTTTCAAATACAACGTTAGTGCCCTTTTATTCCCTTCTGCTTGCGAATAAATACTGCCCTTATTCGCGATTCTACCTTTCTGACATCCGTCACATTTAATCATGATAACGATTATCTATTGTTTTGGTCAGAAGTACTCGCTTACGCGAAATCCACCACTCATATGCATAGCATTATGGATCTCAGACATTAACACCTTGTTTTGGTAACTTCGTTAAAAGTGAGCCAAACTATTCAACAGGCACCAATGCGATACGAACCCGTAGCAACACTATCTTCGACAAATTCGATCACGTTGGATCAAATGACTTGGTAAAGCAACCGACTGAGGCAGCGTTATGGAATTGAGTCACTGGCAAGATCTGATCTCGATGTGGTATGAAAATCAGAACCATGATCAAATCGACGAACTGGAAACGATCTTGTATCAGGTGCCAGATAGTGTATTTGGTCCGGAACTGACAGAGCCGCAAAGTAAAGCAATTGCATGTTGGTTGGATGGCTGCTTGCGAGTGTTTCAACACACAAGATACCAAAATAAGCAAAAAGCCTATCAAAGCCTTCTTTACACGAGCGCTAAGTTAGAGCAAACCGCATGTCAGGTCACCACCGATATCGTCATTAAAGACTGGTGCTTGAAACGATTACAACACCTCACCGTTTTAGGGTTGGAATTTTGTAATCAACAGAGCGATCAGAAGGTATGGCAACAGCAAGCAAATAGCTTGATCGAAGCACACGTCGCTTTAATGCGGGCATTAAACTGGAATGAAACAAGGAAGCATGATCAAGGGTTATGTCATTAATTCGGCAAGATGATCATCGTGATAGTGAAATTTAGATAAAAAAATGCGAGTTTCCTGAGGAGAAACTCGCGAAATCTATTCAGAATGAATGTAACAATATGAGCCAATCTATTAATCATAAGAAAGGACAAAAGGTTGTCTATTCGGGATAAATATTAGCTCTCACCCCGACCATCAATGTCAGCACGTTGTTAGCGTTAGGTTAGGTTTGTTTTTCATCATAAAAAACATGGTCTCATTTCAAATCCATTGATCAGGTTTATTGATTGTTTAAGCATACTTACAATCCATCTTTAAATTGCCATTTCATCAAGTGCACGAAAAACCATCTCATTCATATGCCCATCAAAAATCTGGCGACAAACTTTTCGGCGAACCGCTAAACCCGCAATCAAGCGTTCAATCGTCAGGTGCTTAATGTCATTGTGCGTATTGAATAGCTCAACCGTTTTGCTTAATGTTTCGTATGGCACAGGGTGATCTTCTACTCTCAACCAATCTAGCTTCTCAATGTACTCTGAGCACTCTTCTTTGATTGAGGCATACGTATGCCCTGTCATTGCTGATAAAGCCGTTATACTGCGTTCTAAAGCCTCTGGGGAGGTATATTTAGATAGAGTAATGGTGATCTCATCAGCATTGATTTCCACTAAGTGTTTTCTTTGCTTCACTCGACGGCCTAAATTTCCTCTTGGGGACGGAGCTTTACGTTGAATAGGCTCAAATTCGCCGTCAATGATGCCTGAGAGCTCTTCTAATTGTTGTCGGGTAACCATCTCATTACGTAATGGGTTTGGCAGCGTAGGCGCCATATTACGCTTTCCTGCGTTCGTCGTTCGAGCACGTGAGTAACGTAGTACTTCTTCCACATCACATTTTATATCGATCTGATAATCCATCACCTTGTCATTCTCGATCATTGTTTCGATCGTTAAGTGATAACCCCACAAATTGACCACAAAAAAATCGTCCGTTCCTTTGCCATCGGATAAACGTTTGAGCTCACGGATCAAATCCATTGAGAACCGACGCCACTCGATGTTACGCGCTAATTTTTGGTTGAGTTCACTCAATAACATACTATCGGTGTGACGGCGTACCATCCGACTACGGAAAAAGGAGTACATCTGAAACACTAATGTGTGTTGTTTAAGGATTTCTGGTGGGAACAAGAAGAAATAATCGCGAGTAAGTAACTCTTCGTAGAACGACGGCTCCCAAACAAGGATATACAGATTGGGTTTAATTCGAATTTCACCATCGCTCCCCTCAACTGGTGCCTCTTCCGAGGCGGTGATCGTTCTCGCAAGAAAACGGAATCGATCACTTTTGAATCCTTCGGGCATGTTTTCACTTAACCAGCGCCCGGTTAATTCGTGCAGTTGAAAGTCGGTAAACTCAATACGATCGATACTATCCCTAATGGAATCACGAGCTGGGCCGCTGTCTTTTTTGCCACGTAACGACAAAATATCGGTGATATACAATGGCGTTTTATTGGGTACATGCGCGGCGTCAAGATGGTATTGATCTTTGTGGTGATCATGATACTGAACCGTCAGTGTGAACAAAGCAAACAACGTCATCAGATCATCTACGGTCATAATATTTTTCGATGAACGTGTTTCGATGACGGCTTTGGTACCGGAGATCGACACCATCGATTTTTGATAACTCTTTCGTGTACGTGGCGGAGCAAGTGCTTGGTCAATGATCCCTGCCCAGTTGGTTGGAGAGACAATAAATTGCTCAGCTTCATCTTTCATTGTGGGTGGTGTATTTAAACCATGTTCATTCAACAACCGTTTGTTCACTTGGGTTTGTGCTAACGCTTTTGAACGTTTTTGTTTCTCGTTTTGACGAACTTTGTCGGTAACAAGACTGGTTGCTCCCAAAACTGAAATAAGCTGATTAGGATTTACAAACTTATGTAACATACTTTTGCCCGCCAGCCCTTCTTCAAAGCGCACTGGTGTTTGGGTGAACAAGCCGATATTGACGGCTGCACGTAATCGTTGCTGAAGGGCAGCTCGCGTTAATTGACCATCAGTTGCCGCCACAATCTCCGTGGTTGACACCAATCCATCTTTGCTGCTGAAGCCTCGTAACGAGATCAAATTCAGCAGCTCTAGAATGCTTTTGGTCACTCCTTTGAAATACTGGTACTGCTCTACCCAATCTGCAGAAGATTCATGTACCTCAAAAAGGTGGCCATCCTTATGGCTTCTTGGTGCTTTAATCAGAATTTTTTCATCAGCCGTCATTTTAGATCCAGTTCACACTAGCCGTAGTTATGCTATGTTTCCGAAGAATAAAGAAAAACAGATCATAAAGAAAGAAAAATTATTGTTTTTTTAAATAACTGATCTTTTTGATTAATATGATCTTAAATGATTATATGATCTAATGATCTGGTTGTTTTTGTTGCTGTAAGTCATTGTTAAGTATTGACATTTCATAGATCCCTTTCGGAACTATGATCATCTTTTTACTGAAACCATGATCAAGATAGATAGGAAACGATGATCAAATATCTCTGCAAGCATGATCATTACGTTTCTGAAACCATGATCAAACAAGAAATGAAACGATGATCATGAACTCTTTACAGGTTATCCACAAATATCAGTCATGCTTGAGTTTATCGACTCTTTCATATGTATATAAAAAGATGCTTTTTTGCTTGGAACCATGATCAAGAGTAAACAATCTCACCGGTTCGAGTGCGGAAGTGATGAGAAATTATCCTTCTGATTGAAATGTCCTCAATTGTTATACATATCTCCTTCAATGCATTGAATCTGCTTAGTTTAGGAAGCATGATCATGATAATAACAGTTATCAGTGTTGATTATGGTTATTGTATTGTTCCACACACTTTATAGTCGGACTTCTTCTTAATCCCCCGTTCTATCTGCATCCTACCGTAAAATAGCGATACAAACTCATGCTTCCGAGAGATTTTCGGTCTTGATCATCTTTCCGCTTCGTGGATCTTGTCTAACTCACGTTTTCTCGTTGCACTTCCCCTCGTTTTTCCATGATCATGCTTTCGTAGCTTCCATAATACTCGGAAAGATGATCAAGTAATGCCCTTGATCATTCTTCCTGTTAAATTTGAACATAAACGGTTCCTTTTAGCTCGGATGCATGATCAAGAGCTATCGACCATTTCAATATGCAAGTAATTAAAGTTATCCGCATTTAGATTGGGTTGATCTAACATAATCCGTAGTTTAGCTTATCAATATAATCGTTCCGTAAAAAATTGATTTACATTGTAAATGCGTGACGCTGTAACTGTTAAAATCTTAAGGAGTAAGTTGTCTTATATACTGAGAATATTTGATTAAAATTGAGTATATTTTTTACTATAAATCATAAAATCGTCGATTTAAGTGTTTTTTTATGTGATGGGTGTTCAAAATGAACGTGCACCTTTTTGTTGTTTTTGTTATTTATTGCTGTACAATTGCAAGCATAAATCTTCCAACGGAATTTGGCATGAAAAGAGAAAAAACGATTGATAATCTTCTTGAGTTAGCTGAGCTCACGCAACAAGTTCAAGCTGATCGTATTGAGATTGTTTTAGAGGAGCGAAGTGACAACTACTTCCCTCCAATGTCTAAAGCAATGATGGAAACGCGATCAGGGTTAACTCGTCGCAAGTTAGATGATGCTATCGGTAAAATGGAATCGGCTGGTCATCAATTCACTAAGAATAACGCTAACCATTATTCTATTACGTTAGAAGAAGCGCATATGTTAATGGACGCGGCAGAAGTGCCTAAATTCCATGAGCGTAAAAAGAATGTTGCTAATAACCCCTGGGTTATTAACGTGCAAAACCAAAAGGGTGGCACAGGTAAGTCAATGACAGCCGTTCATTTAGCGGCATGTTTAGCGCTGAATTTGGATAAACGCTACCGTATTTGTTTGATTGACTTGGATCCACAAGGCTCTTTGCGTCTATTCCTCAATCCACAAATCAGCATGGCTGAACACAATAATATCTATTCCGCCGTCGATATTATGTTAGGTAACGTGCCGGATGGGGTAGAAATTGATAGCGAATTCTTGCGTAAGAATGTAATGCTGCCAACTCAATACCCAAACCTAAAGTCGATTTCGGCGTTTCCAGAAGATGCAATGTTCAATGCTGAAGCGTGGCAAACACTCTCGGAAGATCCTTCACTAGATATTGTACGTCTTCTTAAAGAACAATTGATTGAGAAAATTTCTGACGATTTTGACATCATCATGATTGATACTGGTCCACACGTTGATCCGTTAGTATGGAACGCCATGTATGCCTCTAATGCCCTGCTGATCCCTTGTGCGGCCAAGCGTCTTGACTGGGCTTCAACAGTAAACTTCTTCCAGCATTTACCGACGGTATATGAAATGTTCCCGAAAGATTGGAATGGTCTTGAGTTTGTTCGCTTAATGCCAACCATGTTTGAGGATGACAATAAAAAACAAGTCTCTGTTTTAACTGAAATGAACTATCTTCTCGGTGACCAAGTTATGATGGCTACCATTCCGCGTAGTCGTGCGTTTGAGACGTGTGCGGATACTTATAGTACCGTGTTTGACCTGACCATCAGCGATTTTGAAGGTGGTAAGAAAACACTCGCAACCGCACAGGATGCTGTGCATAAAAGTGCACTGGAGTTAGAGCGTGTATTGCACTCTAATTGGTCGTCATTGAATCAGGGGTAATGAGTAAATGGCTTTGAAAACGTCTGAACTAAACGCGAAATTATTTGGTAAAACCAATAAACGCCGTGTTGTAACTCCTCAGGAGGCGCAAACGGCGGCAAAAGACAAAGCTCAAACCATTGAGTTGGCCGTCGCTGGTGAAAACATCGTTCAATTTGAGCTAGTTCGTATTCCGGCAGATAGAGTTGCGACAGATACAACCGTATTTGTGGATAATGCTCGTGAGCAATCGTTCTTAAATGAACATGCCTTGTCCGATGTATTGGTTACATTAAAAGAACGTGGTCAACAATACCCAGCGGTAGGCCGGCGAACGAAAGACGGCCAGATTGAAGTCTTAGATGGTAGCCGTCGTCGTATGTCTTGTATTCTTGCTGAGCAAGATTTCTTGGTTTACGTTGGTGACGAGATCAATACAGACCATGCTCGGTTTCTATCGGACGTAGCGAACGCGCACAAACCTCTCTCTTTGTATGAGAAAGGTAAAGAGATGCAGGCAAAACTAGACAGTGGTGAAGCGGAAGATCAAAAAGCACTCGCGAACATTTTTCAATGCAGTGAAGCGTTGGTTAGTGGCGCTTTGAAGGCCGCAGCATTACCGTTAGAGTTATTGCAAGCTTACCCTAACGTTAGCGACCTCGGACGTCCGACGATTGTTAAGTTACATAAACAATTCTCGATGTTAACGCCACAACAACAGCAAGAGCTAATTAATAAATGCCGCTCTAGTGAGGGCTTTTTATGGCAGCGTAGTACGGCTCAGGGCGTCGCTCGTTTGACCAAAGAAGTGACCGAACACATCGAACATTGGATTGCAGAACTAGCACCAGCAAAACCTGACAAGAAAGCTGAAAAAGTTGACCTTGTAAAAGGTCGAGCAAGTTACAGTCGTAAAGGCAGCAACCTTGCTTTGAATTTGAAAAAAGTTGATGACAGTTTGATGGAAGAAATCCTCGCTTTTGTTCAAAGTAAAATGCAGTAACGCGTCGAACACTTTTGAACCGCCTTCGGGCGGTTTTTTTATGCCTGTAGGTTTGGTTGAACCACAGCGATAAAATGAAGATGTGATACCATTGTGTGAGTTCAACGTTAGGTAAACATAATGCACGCACAATCTGATTTCCTTTCATTAATTCAGCAGAAAGCCCACCAGTCTTGGCAACGCTTCGGTGTCGTACTTCAAGGTGAGTCTAAATGGCAGGATGACCTGGTCTCTGTGTTTCACAAAACGCAACATCACCAACGCTGGTTTTGTGTCGGTGACTGGTCATTGGAGAGCACTGACTGTGTGTCGGCCAAGCAGGGACATATGTTGTTGGGCAGAGAGTGTGATGTTTTATTGTTTGATGCTCGCCACTACTTTGATGCGAATAGTTTCACAGCGGCACTTGGGGCGCTTGTTGGTGGCGGTATTCTTATCGTTGTTGTTGATCAGCATCAACCCACTAACTATGCCCAACAATGGATACAGATGCAGTGGCAAAAGCTCACCGTGCTTGAACAACATAAACGCCTACCCGCGTTACCAGAAAGCACTACTTTAGAAAAACAGAGCCCATACTCAGAACAACAACATGTGGTCTGTTTGATTGAGAAAGTCGTCACCGGACATCGAAAACGTCCGTTAGTATTAACTGCCGACCGTGGCCGAGGAAAAACCAGTGCGCTTGGCATCGCTTGTGCGCATTTGTTACAACAAAAGCCGCTTAGAATTTTACTTACGGCCCCTTCAATGAAAGCCGTTGAGCCGGTTTATCAACATGCTCTGCGTTTGGTGCACAATGCTCAGCGTATTAAGAAAGACAGATTGGAAATCGGTCAGGGTTATATTCAATTTATCGCGCCGGATGAATTGTTATCAAGCTTACCTGAATGTGATTTATTGCTCGTCGATGAAGCTGCTGCCATTCCGGTTCCAATGTTGAAAAGTATGACTGAGCGTTATCATCGTCTGGTGTTTTCAAGTACGGTGCATGGTTATGAAGGGTGTGGACGCGGCTTCACGGTCAAATTTATCGAATGGTTACAGCGACAACGGCCGGGCATCAAAACGTGTCACATGACGCAGCCTATTCGTTGGAGTGAATCCGATAAGCTCGAATCTTGGCTATATGATGCCTTTTTATTGGATGCGGAGTTAACCTATAAAAGTATTGAAGGTATTGAGTCCGTTTGTTTAAGCAAAGTCGATAAACAAGCATTGCTTCTTAAACCTAATCTTTTGCGTGAGTGCTTCGCGCTGTTGGTCAACGCTCATTATCAAACATCTCCTAATGATTTAATTCATCTTCTACAAGATGACCGCAGTGAGGTTTATATTGCAACGCATAAAAACGATATCGTTGGAGTGCTATTGACGGTAGAGGAGGGAGGGCTTGACGCCGAGTTGATTAAAGATGTGCAGCTAGGTACACGTCGTCCGAAAGGACATTTAACCCCTATTACCATTGTCAATCAGCTTGGCTTTGCTAACGTTGGTGAGTTGTCGACTTTACGTGTGATGCGAATTGCAGTTCATCCCGAATTACAAGGTCAAGGTATCGGTCAAAAAATGCTGCAACAACTTGAGTTGTTTGTCGCGCCACACATTTCTTATCTGTCGACCAGCTTTGGTGCAACCGAAGAGTTGATTCATTTTTGGCAGAAGTCAGGGTTCCAATCCATTCGCTTAGGAACCATGCGCGATGCAGCCAGTGGCAGTTATTCATTATTAATGGTTCGTCAATGCGGATCAAAAGCTCAAGCATGGATAGCAGAATCGCAAACGTTATTTAAAGAAATGTTGTTTAGTCACGTCGCTTATGTGTATCCAAAATTAGAACCTTCCCTATTTCGTATTTTGTTGCAACACTCAGTCTTGTCGAAGCCACTTCATCCTGCCAAACAAGCTTTGATTGAGAGTTATGCACATGGAGGAAGTAGTTTTGAATCGGTTTCGTTGTGGCTTCAACAGCGATTACTTCAACGTGGTTTAGGTTCTGTGTCCGATTTGATGATCAGTAAACTCTTTCTAAATCGAGATTGGGCCGAGTGTGGAAACCAATTTGGTTTGTCTGGAAGAAAGCAAGTCGAGCAACAATTAAGAGAGGAAGTGAAAAAATATTTAGAGTAATTTACATTGTAAATTAAACAAGAGAAGAGGGTTAACTTTACACTGTAAATTTAGCCCTCTTTTTGCTTCTATCCTTTCGCTCAAGTTAATTTGAGCTTTAAAGTAAACTGTTCATCACTTAAAACTGTAAACCTTGTCTTTGGGGGCTCGGTGGATTCTAGTTGAATAACATCGCTACTCTAGCCAATAAATTGGTCTATCTCACCGTTTAAGATCAGCTTGGTCAATGAATTGCGCATCAATACATCCTGCTTACAACGTAACTCCTTTAGTCACGGTCTTTAGTGACGTGAGCCTTATAATAAGCAATGCGAGGTTTGTTCATGAAATGGTTTTGGGTAAACTGAGGAGGGAATAGGGAAGTAGATTGGTATGAGTATGTGGAAGCTGTGTCTAGCGCTGTCTGAAGACGAAACCAAGGTTGTTGCTCGCCTTCCGCGAGAAATCGAAGCAAAACTCAAGCATGAGGAATTAAGAGAGCAACTCGCTGAGATAGACGCTAACAAAATGTGGGTTGATGACGCTGAGGTCGTCCGATTTATTAACTGCGCAAAAGAGCGAAAAGCAGAAGCATACGACGGTATTGTCATCGCGCAAAAATGCAATGCCCAAGTAAATGTAGAGCTGTCTAACAATGATATGCTTGCGAGTATGACCGTGATTGGTGCGTATGGCGGAAGGGGACTCCTCGGCCCTGAAATTGTCCAAGCACTTGCTCAAGCTCGAGTATCCAAAGGAATTAACAAGCTGGCGCTGAAAAAAGTCATGGTAGTGAGTGCTCAACTGAAACCCGGTGAAACTTTTTCTCAACCTGTAGCGGTCGGTAAGCAACCCGTCAAAGGGAAAGACGCCATCTTCACACCGCTTGTTAAAGACATCACCAAACGCATTCTCAAACCTAAAGAGGGCCAATCCTCTAGCGATAAAATTGATTTACGCAACCTCGGTGAAACGATTGCTGTGGAAGTTGGCGATGAAGTGATGCGACGCACGCCTGCCACGAAAGGCACTCCTGGGTTTACCGTTCAAGGACGTGTTGTTCCTCCGCTCGCGGGAAAAGATAGCCCGATGAAATCAGCGAAAGGCACTGAAATCAGTAAACATGATCCTAATTTATTAGTGGCTTCTGTGTCAGGCACGCCACTAATTAAAGACAAAACTATTGAAGTGGATAATGCGCTCTGCCTCAATAGTGTTGGGATCAACACTGGGCACGTAAAGTTCAAAGGTAATGTCATCATCGGCGGTAACATCGAATCTGGTATGGTCGTCAAAGCTACGGGGTCAATCACTGTTGGCGGTTTTATCGAGTCTGCGGATGTCGAGGCGAGAGGGGATATCCAAGTTGGTAAAGGCATTATTGGTCATAACGTGAGTGATGGACAACCAAAGAGTTGTCACGTCAAAACGAAAGCCTCAATTCGCGCTAGCTACGCTCAGTATTGTGAGTTGACGTCAGGAGAAGATATCGAACTTGCGGTACATAGCATGAATAACGATATTCAATGTGGACGTAATCTTGTTGTGCTCGATGCAACAGGTAAAAATGGCACGCTCAGTGGCGGAGATGCCAAAGTTGCGGGTAAGGTGCTTTGTTCTCAACTTGGTGTCGAAGGAGATACGGCCACGAAAATTGAAGCGTTTGCACATTTTTCTGTGTATAAAGAACGCATTGCTAAATTGAAAGAAGATTACAAGCTAGCGCAAGAGGGGACGATGAATGTGATCCGGCAAGAGCTCGAATTTAAAAAACGCCCGAAAATAGAGCGAACGAATGAAGAGCAAGCGCAGATTGAAGCACTTAAAGCAAAAAATAACAGTCGTCTTGAAGAAGTACAGCACAAGCTTGAACAAAGCGAGAATGAGTTTGACGTTGCGTTAGAGGATAATGTCGTGGAAGCCAAGGAGCGTGTCTTTACACGTGTGACGGTGCAGTTTGGAGATGAAAAGGTGACGACCAAACGCACACATGGCGGAAGTATATTTTGTTTTAATCAATACGAAATTAAAGTTTCTGCGAATTTGGAAAAAGATTGCCTCGCAGCAGTTTAACTATCTAACTTAGCCCACGCTTTTAGTTATGCGGTTAAAAACGTGGGCTTTTACTTTCGACAATTTAGGAAGTTATCTCAGTTATAGCTTTTAATAGTTTTACATTGATACCCAATATGACTGTCATCGCTTGTTTGATGAATAAAGCTCAAATAGCCACGGTATTCGCCAACGATGGCATTGGGCGCTACATGGCCTTGGATTATTTAATCTTTTGACCACATGTAAAAACACAGAAAGATGATGTTCAAGGGTCGTATGCTGAGGGGCGAGGCTTTCAATGCTTCCCATTCAAATGGCGGTATGGAAATGAATGGTTCAATCAGTACTGCTTTACACTGTAAACTGCTCGCGCGCCGAGCATATTTAGCTGATCTTAATTTGATAAAGCTCGAGCAAAGACAAAAAAAAGAGCATATCGAATGTTTACTCTACACGTCGGTGGATGTGATTTTTCGTTATATCTTGTTTATCCAAAGCGTTAGCATTTACCAAAAAGTGAGCAAAAGAAATTAGAAACGGTGCGAGCCGTAAGCACGCAAAGATGCAGCTAACCAAATTTGTGTTGAAGCTCGTCGCGTCAACTTGTTATTTACACTGTAAACCACAGTTAGTGTCACTACGTCATCGATATTGGTTTGGGAGAGTTAACCATCCAATTCATCCTCAGAATAAAAAATACCAAGCATTAAATCAATTCAGGTAATAACATCTCCCCTCCACCTAGGAGGCATTATCGATAGCTCTAACTCTCTATTTTTGATTAAGATTGAACTGTAGTAGAGCGATAAATGCGGAGAGATGCTTTTCGATAGTGAGGTCGACCGAAATAGCGGGCAGTTCAACCGTGATACAAGGTAAGAGGCACTCACTACACCAAGTGCCAAACGAGCCTGGAGTCTCGTAGTCGACTTCAGTCACTATTGGTAAATTGAATTGTTCACTGAGCCACCGTGCAATATTCGAATATTCTGGGTCATCGACAAAGGCGAGTGGTTCGTGGAAGGAGACCACAAATTTCGGCCTACGCGCTTCAATTAATCTGATCAGTGCTTCGACTTCGGGCTCTAATTTCTCTTTACTGCCTGTTTTTACTTTAACATCTCGCACTGGCGTGTGAGAGCTCCAGCGATATACCGTATTATCTTTCGTCCAGTTTTGGGTTGGGAAGGCGCGGTTAAGGTCGACTTGATTGGCATTAGCCCGAGTACCGAGTTGATTTCCATCTGGGTTCATAGACAGGATCACATCATGTCTCAAACTGTCAGCAGGCACACTTCTCAGTGCGCAGGACAAACCTGCAATAGAAGATGTTTCATCACCGTGAGTGCCCGCGATAATTAGCCCTCGCGAGTCACTGTCCACTTGCGCAGGGAAGTAAAGTAAAGGTGCACCCAATACCGACTGTCCATATAATGTTGGCTGAATTAAAAAGGCCGCTCTTTCCGTTCTTGGAATTAGACTCACCGTAATCTCCTGATTGATGAAGTAGTATTGATCACTACATAAACCGAACTGTTTACGCTCGTCAACGGTTGTCATGTTAATTGTGGTGCTTGCTTCACAACACGAGTTAGGAGAAAGAAAACAATATGGTTTTAAAAACACATTTTACGGCGCTACTGATTTCCTCACTATTTATCTCTACTCCAGTTTTTGCTGGTTCTTTGCCAGAGGGTGTTCAACTTGCTGCTGAACAGCATTTGGTGCGCGCTAACGATGCGGAAGCTGCAACGTTGGATCCTGCAAAAGCGGAAGGTCTACCGGAAATGCACGTGATTCGTGACTTGTTTGAAGGTTTGGTCATTCAAGATCGTGAGGGTAATCTCATTCCAGGTGTTGCTGAATCTTGGGACACCAAAGATAACCAGACATTTATTTTCCACTTACGCAAAGATGCCAAATGGTCGAATGGCGATCCCGTCACGGCAGAAGACTTTGTTTATTCGCTAAGACGCGCGGTGGCTCCTCAAACCGCTTCGCCCAATGTGTGGTATCTCAAACTAACCAAGATCAAAAATATCGCAGATGTGGCAGAGGGGAAAAAGTCATTAGAAGCGCTCGGTATTACGGCTGTCGACAAACATACTCTGCGTTTCGAGTTAGATAGTAAGGTTCCTTACTTTGTCGCCATGACGGGACACACTTCCATGATGCCAGTGCACAGAGCCACGCTAAAAAAGAGTGATAAACCGTGGAGCGATCCCAAACAATTTGTTGGTAACGGTGCCTTTAAGCTGGATCAATGGGTCGTGAATGAGCGCATTGAGCTGGTGAAGAACCCCAACTATTGGGACAGTACGAATACTCACTTAAACAAAGTCACTTACATTCCGTTTGAAAACCAAAATGCATCGATTAATCGCTACGCAGTCGGGGAAGTGGATATTACGTCAGATATTCCAACCTACATGGCAAAAAAGCTCAAGCAAGATTATCAGCAAGCTTATACCGTGGTGCCATTGTTGTGTACTTATTACTACGCATTTAACACCACCCGTCCTCCGTTTGATGACGTGCGTGTACGTCAAGCCGTGTCCTACTCCATCATGCGAGATGTGATCACGAATGGTGTAACACAAGTGGGGCACCTTCCAGCTTACACTTTTGCTCATCAATACACGGCTGGATTTGATGCCACACAACCGGAATACAGTCACTGGACACAAAAACAACGTGATGAGAAGGCACGTCGATTACTAAAAGAAGCGGGATATGGTGAAGAAAATCCATTGAGGTTCAAACTGCTTTACAATACCAGTGAAGCGAATAAATCGATCGCTGTCGCCATTGCTTCAATGCTGAATCAAAATTTAGGGGCGAAGGTTGAATTAGAGAATCAGGAGTGGAAATCTTATTTAGTCGCGCGTAAACAAGGCAATTTTGATGTGATGCGTGCTTCTTGGTGCGGTGATTACAACGAAGCCTCAACCTTTTTGAGTTTATTGCGTTCTGGTTCTTCTGGTAACTTTGCTCGTTACACTAGTGCAGCGTACGACCAAGTCATGGAAAATGCGCTAACGGCAACCGATGAAAGCATCCGCCACGATTATTATGATCAAGCAGAACAATTGCTCGCGACAGATATGCCAATCGCACCGATCTACTATTACATGCAAGCGCGCTTGATTCGTCCAACGGTTGGTGGTTTCGCGAAGAACAATGTCGAAGGGCGTATTTACTCAAAAGACCTCTATATCAAGAAATAAAGAAGTCGTTTTAACTACATAAAAGCCGATGTTTGTACATCGGCTTTTTTGATGATTCATTTGTTTATACGGGTGTAAATCCGAGATTTCGTTTGCTTTGAATCGTGTTTGGTTTTAGCCAACTTTAATACCGCTTTTTGCAATATCTGGTTGTTTGGATAAGTGATCAAGTTACCATTAGCGTGTTTAATCAACACATGAAACATACTGATTTCTTGAATCTCGCCACTGATGTCTTCGTCTTTATCCACGACTTTGATGTGATCTCCCACTCGGTATGGGAAAAAAAAGAAGATAAGGAAGCTGGCGGTGACGTTACTCAGTATTGACCATTGCGCGATGAATGCGACACCTAATACGGCGAAAATAGACGATAGAAACAGTGATACGTCACCGTAGCCTATCCCCGTAACAATGGCAAAAACGGAGGCGGTTAGAAAGAGAAGCGCGACGTTAAAACAACGCTGAATGAAACTCAGACGGGCTTTTTTAACGCCTTTTGATGTGGCTAAGTTTAAGATGGCTCGATTGGCAATGCTTTTTAATATGCGATAAGCCACCAAGACAATAATACCCATCAACACTTTATAACCGAGAGAGCCAGCGTTGAAATGCTGACTCATGTGTTCTAATTGCACCCAATCATTCATGTTTTCCACTCGATGACATTAAGAAACTGCTTTATAGCCGATTTTTTGCTGTAAGTAATGCCAAATTTTTACTTTAGCGACAGATTCTGCAATGGGGTATTGTTGAGCTATCTCTCAGGTACGTTATCGCGGCAAGAGAAGCGTGTCATAACGTCACAAGTTCAGTCACTCCTGTTAATCAGGCTTGACGCTTGATATGGAATGGGGGCTCTCATTGTCATAGCGGCTCATTGAGCAGAGCTTTCTTTACTCACAACGTTCTCTTACGTTTTAAGTTATATCAGCTATTCACAGCATGCACTTTGCCATGTTTCAAATCACTTAATACCTGTGCTTTCGGTCCGTCAGCGATAATGCTGCCTTTTTCCATAACGATCACACGCTCGACGATATCGAGCATCGACGTTTTGTGCGTAATCAAGATCAGTGTCTCACTCGGTTTTAGTTGTGCTAATTGGTGCTTGATGTGCATCTCAGAGCGGTTATCCATTGCGCTGGTTGGTTCATCCATAAGTAACACCGGAGGACGGCCCAACAACGCACGAGCAATGGTTACCGCTTGACGTTGACCGCCAGAAAGCATCGCACCGCCTTCGCCAACTTGACGCTCCAAGCCCGCCGGATCGGACTGGGTAAACGCAGTCACCCCAGCACGGTTTGCGGCATCCAATACATCACGGTCATCGGTCAGCGGGCGGCCTAAAGTAATATTGTCGCGAATAGAGCCAAAGAATAGATTCGCATCTTGCGCGACACAACCAATGTTGCGTCGGATATCGACATGATGAAGCTGCGCGATGTCGGTATCGTCAATACGAACATGGCCTTCTGTTGGCTTGTATAAGCCCATAATCAAGCGTTCTAATGTCGTTTTACCCGAGCCAATTCGGCCTATAATGGCGACTTTCTCCCCTGGATTTATCGTTAAAGAAATCTCCCGAATAGATGCCACTGGGGAATCAGGGTAATGAAAGCTTACGCGGTCAATTTCAATCTTACCTTGTATGATTGGGCGGTGAATGTAGCGTTTTCCTTCTTCTTGCTCGTCTGGCATCTCCATCACTTGATTAATAATTGTCATGGAAGATTTCGCTTGATTATAGCGAGTTGAGAGCAAAGAGAGCTGAACTAACGGGCCAATCGCACGACCGCTCAGCATGGTTGCCGCGATCAAGCCGCCCATCGTGAGCTCACCTTCAGCAATCAGGTAAACACCCAAAATGATCATCCCGACATTACTGCTTTGTTGTACAAAGCCAGCGGAGTTTTGAATACTGTCGGTAATGCGGCGACTTTTAATGTTCCAATTTGCCATGTGTGCGACCGCCTCTTCCCAACGGTATTGGAATTGGCTTTGCGCGCTGAGCATTTTCACGGTTTCTAATCCGGCTAGGCTTTCTATCAAGTTAGCGTATTTTTGCGAGGCAAGACGAGAACCCTCTTCGATAGAGCGGCGAAGAGGTCCTTGAATCAGCAGTGAGTGAATGATCAAAATCACGACTCCTACCATTGGGATATACACCAGTTCGCCTGCCATTAACCAAATGATAATTAGAAACAAAATAGCAAAAGGTAAGTCGATGAGCGCGCTGACAGTCGCTGAGGTGAAAAACTCTCTAATGGACTCAAACTCTTGCAAGTGACGTGCAAATGCGCCGACCGAAGGCGGCTTAGACTCCATTCTTATCCCCATCACTTTACTGAACAATTTAGAGGAGATAAGAATATCGGATTTCTTACCAGCGATATCGATAAAGTAGTTTCGTAATGACTTGAGTATGAAGTCAAACAGGAAGACCACAAAGATGCCGCTTGCTAATACCCACAAGGTTTCAAATGCGAGATTTGGTACGACTTTGTCGTACACCAAGCGAGTGAATAATGGCGCGGCTACGGCAAAGAGGTTGATGAGAAGTGAGGCAATCAGAACATCACGGTAGATGCGTTTTGACTGCCAGAAGGTTGACCAGAACCAGTGACCTTGTTTGGTTTTGAGTACTTCAGGAGAGCGCTCATCGAAACGGAATAGCTTTTTCACTAAAAAGTAGCGTCCGCTGTATTGCTCGAGTAGGTCTTGTAAGGGAATGGAGACGGGGACCATTCCACTTTCTAAGGTCGTGACTTCGGCTTCTCGCGTTTCTGTATTGATACTATTCAAAACGCATGAGTCGCCCCCTTTAAGCACTAAGATTGCCGGCAGAATAAGGCTGGAGATTTTCCCCAGCTCTGAACGATTTTCTTTAGCAACCAATCCAGCCCTCTCTGCTGCTCGAGGAAGCAGAAACGGAGTTAACTTGCCATCAGACAGTGGAAGCCCGTTAACTAGGGCTTCTGGCGAGTTGGCTAACCCATGGTAACGGCTTACATAGATAAGCGAATTCAGCAAAGGGTCTTTCATCGTTGATAAACCTTTTTATTCCTTGTCGACGATGAATCCTTGGAATACCTCTACGAAATGTTCGGTGAGGAAGTCCAACTGGATTTGAGTTTCAATACGAGAAGCAATCGTCGTAATACCTAGATTGTGGGCAGTACGCGAGATTGACGTTAGCGTGAACTTCTGTTTTTCGTCGTGCAAATTGTGTGTGAATAAATAATCGAGCTTCACATAGTTTGGGCGGAACTCTTGGATATATTCCAAAGACTGGAAGTGACGACCGTAGTTATCAACACCGAATTCTGCTCCTGATTGACGAATGGCATTACACAATAGCGCCGCATGGTGAGGTTGTTCGATGAAACACTCTTCTGGAATTTCAAAGTGTAATTTAGACGCGGCTTTGGCGTGTTTTTCCAACATGTTGGTGATCCAGCGAATGAAAGATGGCTGAGACAAGCTGCTTTGTGCAATATTGATAGCGACAGGATCGATTAGCTCGCCACTTTCCAGCATCTTAATCATCGATTCAATGACGTATTGGTCGAAGATGTTGGTCGCGTCTAACTGCTCTAGTGCGAATAAATATTGGTTGGCACGGAACGTTTCGCCCTCTTTTTCGATGCTTGAGAATACTTCATTATGGAATACTTTGCCCCAAGTGCTCTTCGCTGCTTGGAAGCGGAATTTGACCCAATCGCTATGAATCGCTTCTTCAACCAGTGCTTTCCACTGCTGTTTTCCCATCAAGTTAGACGGCGTTTCACTGCCAATAAAGCCGTAAGCCTTATCTGGCTGAGCTTTGGCTTTAGACAGCGCGTTATCCACCATTGATAGGACTTCTGAACGTGTTATGTGGTCTTTGCTGTGCGCAACACCCAAGGCGGCTTTGGGTTTTGTCAGACCAGTAGGATCGGTATTTAAACCATTAACACAGTTCATAATACTGTCGGCGAGAATACGCAATTCGCTTTCATCCATGTGCGGAAAAAGTAAGCCGAATTCATCAATAGATAGGCGAGCGATAGTTGCCCCTGGTACATCGATGGTGTTTTTAAGGCGTAGAGATAACTCTTTTACGTGGGCATCAGCACGTTGGTAATCTTTCGTCTCGTAAATATCACCGATGTACTCAGCGTGGAGAAGCGCGATCCCCCCTTGTGTTTTTTCTGCCAACCATTGATCAATCTGGTTAATGTAGAACGAGCGATTACCCAGTTTGGAAATAGGATCGAGATAAGCCTGAGCTCGAAGACGTTGTGCTTCTTTCGCTTGTTCTCTAAATGACAATTCAATCTGAGCAGACATCATGTTGATGCCATCCACAACGGCGATGAGATCTTTGGTTTTAGGACGAGTTAATGGCTCACCAAACTGATTATTAGTAATTTGATACATCTTATTTACGATCGCAGACAATGGTTTTAGTGAACGACGCAAAATGTAAGAAATGGCCGCTAAACCCGCTAGGAAGATAATAGCGAATGCAGATAACAAGCCAACAAAGCCTTGCCAAAGCTGTTCATACGCGGCACCAGGGTGGCTGATGATTTCCACTTCTGCCAGTTGCATCCAACCACTGGTCACCACGCGTTTATTGTGAATTGCTTTGAAAAGGTTCATGTTGATAAACCACTCTGGCACCGCGGTTGGTTTTACAGGGTAAGTGCGCACAATCTGGTAGTCTGAATCCAATGCGGTGAGACGAACGACCGAGTAGGTGCTGCCGTCAAACAACGCATTGATCACCGATTCGACGGCTACCTTGTCTTTGTCTTTTAGGTAAGGAGCCAATGCCAGACCTACGGTGTTGATGGTGTTGTTGACCTCTGAACGTTGCTGTTGCTCTAAGCTGTCTCGAGTCGTATTGAATTGGATTACGAATACTGATGTCAACAAGAGCATAAAGACCGTCACCATTCCCACTACAAGTTTCTTATATAGGGTCATGTTTCTCACTCGTTATAGTTTATTTTAGGTTTATTTAACTGTAACTTACGTTCGCGCGAGCGTAAGTCATTCCAAAGGCTCAACCTTGATGCTTTCCCTGCTAGCTCTCCAGTGCCAGCAGAAGACTTCATCAACCACAAGTTGGTACCATTAAAACTGTATATCGGTAGCAAATCGCTACGCTTAGAGGCTCGGACAATATCAGGATTGATATTGTCAAGAATGAACGGCTCGGAACTTAAGGTAGGGTAGTAGGCGAGTACCATATGAAATTGATTCAATTGGATGGCTTTAACGTAAATTAAGCGCATTTTTGAATCTGGTATTCCTAGCTCGAGCAATGAGAAGTACTTAGCGATGGTGAAATCTTCACAATCTCCGGCATTACTTCCTAAAAACTCGAGTGGCGTCGCCCAATAATCTGTCTTTCCCCACATCTTTATGTCGTCAACGAAATACAGTTGGTTAAAAAAATCGTTAACGCCAGCGAGCTGTTCATGAGTCTCTAATGTTTTAAAAAGGTCGAGGTTTTCTCGCCATGTGTTTACGCGCAATCCAGCGCGTTCGCCATACACAGTGGTGACTGCCTCAACCCATTGTCGTTCTTCGGTGTTCAATGCGCCAAGTTGGAACGAAAAACAACTTAAACTGATTAATAATGTAACTTTACGCTTCAAATTGGATCGCATAATCGACTCACATCACAAGTGTACTCTTCTAATGGAAGCATCCGTGAGAAATAAGTGCTTTTTATTTAATTACTTATCATCCTCTTTTGCCCATTATGAGTGCCTTGGTGTTATTTACTCCTTCAAAGCGTTGGTTTTGGCACTTAAAATTGGTTTAAGCAGATATTCCAAAACGGTTCGTTTTCCTGTGATGATATCGACCGATGCCGTCATTCCGGGAATAATGGGTAAATCTGCACCTTGTCCAAAGTTGGTTTTATTAGTACGAACCCGTACGATATAGAAACTGTTACCCTCTTCATCTTGAGTGGTATCGGCACTGATGTGTTCCAGCTCGCCTTCTAAACTACCGTATTTCGTAAAGTCATAAGCTGTAAATTTCACGATAACATGCAAGTCTGGACGTAAAAAAGCGATGTCTTTTGGTGCAATTTTCGCCTCTACCAATAAAGAGTCTTCAGTCGGTACAATTTCGACGATATCCATACCTGGCTGAATCACCCCCCCACGGTATTGATATTCAATGTTTTGATTTTGCCAGTAACTGGTGAATTGACAACGGTTCGATTTACTTTGTCTTCTAATCCAACCGCAGATTCTACTAAGGCGGAGAGCTGATCTTGAGCGTTATTGAGCTTTTCTTGTTGTTCTGAACGAAACTTTAACGCGACATCAATACGATTCAGCATCGATTCTCTGATCGCTGATTTTAATACGGGGCGTTTGAGTTCGCTGGAGATCATTTCACGGCGAGTGTCATTCACTTGGCGTTGCAATTTGAGCAGTTCGATACGAGGAACCACGCCTTCATCAGCGAGTGGTTGGGTGATGTCTAGCTCTTTCTTCGCGTATTGATAACTCTGACGTAAGTTGCGTACTCTCGCTTCAATTTCGACCAAATCTTGTTGCTTTTGTTGTACTTGCTGATCAATGACTGAGAGTTGATTACGTAAGTTATCTAAATCTTCGCGGTATTCTGCTTTTTGACGCTGAGTCAGTTTGGGCCGATTTTCTTCTAAGATAGGAGGAAAGGTCAGTTTGCCGTAATCCAGAATCACACTTTGTCGCCAGTCTTTCGTTTCAAAATCACGATTGACTTGCACGCTAGTGATGGAAGCGGAAAGTTGTAACACTGATGCGGTTAAGTTGGCCACTTGTTGTTCACGCTCACGGAAGTCGGAGCGAAAGCGTGTGTCATCAATGAGAATGAGTTGCTGGCCTTTTTCGACCAATTGACCTTCTCTTACTAGGATTTCTTTAATCAAGCCGCCTTCTAAGTTTTGCACCACTTGGATTTGTGAAGAGGGAATGACCTTACCTTGACCTACCGTGACCTGGTCTATTTCTGCCCAAGAAGCCCAGCCTATAGCCGCAACAAAAAACAACACCATCACCCAAAGCATCAATCGCGCGCTGTTGGGGGTGTTGAGTAGCAATGCGGCCGTTTTGTCATCGACAAAATCTAACTCATCATTGCTGAGTTTGCTGTAGTTATCTCGGTTCATCACTGTTCCTGATTGTATAAAAACGAATTACCCTTTTGAGCGTATTATCTACCGATCATGCTCGGCGAATGCCAATGTAAGACGAGGTATTTCTGTCTCGCATAACGTCAGTCGCTTTTTGAGTTTGAGAAAAAGTGGTTGTGGAGCATGGTTATTGTGCCTTGAACTTAGCTTTATCCAACTGATGTTTTTTTAGTTTGTCGTACAAGGTCTTACGTGATACCTGTAATTCTAGTTGAACCTCTTTGAGTCTGCCTCTATGTCGTTGCAGTGCATCAAATAAAAGACAATATTCAAAGTATTCTGTGCGTTGAGTCATACTCTGAATCTCAATACTTTTTTCACTGCTCCAGTCTTCCATTCGAAAAGTATCCGGTTTAAGTGCTCGCAGTTCGGCAAATTGGCGTAACTGTTTAATGTTTTCTGGCCATTCTAAGGTTGTGAGGTGTTTGACTTCTTCTAAGCTGATGTGCGGAGGTTGAAGTTGGTAGCGACTCGCCGTGTGGCGCACAAAGTGTTTGTATAGCGGTCCAATGTCTTCTTTTCGTTCATCGAGGGTAGGTAAATGAATCAGCGTTGCCAGCGACGTTAGAGCTGGGCCAATGTGGGTGGTGGCACCAAATACGCGTTCGATGTTGGGATGGTTAAACAAGCACTGCCATTGTTCAAGTGATATCGATTCAGCGCTATGTAAGTATAAGCTGCAATGGCTTTTTCTTTCGGTTAAACGATGTATGGCTTTGTCGAGCGCTTCTAATGAGAGTTCATCGAAGTCTTCACCAGATACCGCGACTAATTCGCTGTCAGGTGTTGCATGTATATCGTGGGCAAATTGTGCAGCCAGCCGACGCCCTGTTCCATCTTGACCAACAAATATGAGTGGTTGACTCGTTGGAGCGCTGATCAAAGCACGGCGAATGTTCACCATGATTTTACTGTGGCCAATCATTTTAGGACCCACATGCGTTTGCATATCGAGCTCTTTCTTTAACCAAATATTCTCTTGTAAGAGCTCCAGTTTATCACTCGCGTTATTGAGCGATTTCATTAATTTCTCTGTTGAAAAAGGTTTTTCGAGAAAGTCATACGCGCCACCTTTCATTGCATCGACTGCGGTTTTGACATCACCGTGCCCTGTCAGCACGATAAATTGAAAGTGCCCGTTTTTGCTGAGCAATGTCCGCATGAATTCCAAGCCATCCATCACTGGCATGTGGATGTCGGTGATGATAATCGCTGGCGTGTTTGGGTCGATAAGGCGTAAGGCTTCGACCGCATTCGGCAAACTGATGACGTCTATCCCTTCGATAAGCAATGCTTGAGAGACGGCATCACGAATATGTGGTTCATCATCAACAAAGAATACGGGATTATTCATGGTTGTTTTCCGTTTCTTGGGTAAGGTTATACTGGTTTTCGATAGGTACCGTCACGATGAACGTCATGCCACCTGCTTGTTGTGATTCGGTACTCTGGTGATTATGCGCACTGAGTGAGCCGTGATAGCTTTCTAAAATACGTTTTGAGATGGTCAACCCTAATCCTAAGCCTTCCGGTTTGGTGGTAAAGAAAGGATCAAACACTTTGGCGAGTGCGTAGTCTGACATGCCTGGTCCATTATCAGAGATCAGAATGTCGCAACTGGCGTGGTGACATTGAATGGCAATGGAGATTTGCGGGTCGATACAGTAGCCTTCCATTGCTTGTGCCGCATTATGGAAGAGATTGATGAGCACTTGCTCTAACTCGACGTTGTGAATCGCCAGTTTTACATCGTAATCAATCGTTGGGACTTTTAATGTTACCCCCTGCTTAATGAGTTTGTTGCTCAAAATGCTGGTGGCATTGTGCACGGCGTCGTGAAGCAACGACACTTCATTATGTCGGTTGTGATGAGAGGTTTTTCGAGTGAATATTTTTAATCGTGCGATCACTTCCGAAATGGTGTCATTGAGCGTCAACATTTTTCCCAAGTTTTCTGCAACCATAGAGTAACGTTCCATTGCTAATAATCGTTGTGAGTTTTCGGTGTACGTTCTTAACGCAGCAAGAGGCTGATTAATCTCGTGGTTAATACTGGCGGAGAGCTCGCCCAATAAGGCTAACTTCGCCGCTTGGGTGAGTTCTTGTTGCGTTTGTTTCAGCTCTTGTTGGCTTTGTTCATATTGACGAACCGTTTGTTGCAGCTTGTGGTTGGCTTCACTTAATACCAGCGTTCGCTGCACGACTATTTCCTCTAAGCTCACATTTAGGTTTGCTAAGCGTGCTTTGTTTACCAGCGTTTGAAACCATGCCAGTGCAATGAGTGCGATGAGAGCGTATAAAATCAGATAAACGGCATCGGCTTGCAGTACCGCAGCAAGCACAGTGTCGTGATTGATTAGCGCGACAACGCGAAAGCCTTTATCCAGCAGGTGAGTAGCGTAAGCAAGGTAGTCTGGTGATAGAAGAAGTTGGTTATCCGCAAACTCAGAAGCATTGCTCTGCGCGGTCAGCTCGCCGTAATACTTGGGTAAGATGTCGCCGTATTGTCGAGTTTCAGTGAGTTCGTTGATGGCGGCGGGTGATAGTGGGAACAGTGCACGATAACGCCAATCAGGTAGATTACTCATAAAGACGATATTGTGTTGATCGGTGATCAGTATGTCCGTCGTGGTTTGAGAAAGACGTTGTTCTAATTGTTCCAAATTCACTTTGACGGTGATCACGCCAGCTACCTCTTCATTTACCCAGAGCGGTGAAGAAAAAAAGTAACCGCGTTTGTTCGAACGAACGCCTAGTCCCACGTACTGAGCAGATTCGCCGCGTCGCGCATTTTTAAAGTAGGGACGATAGCTAAAACTAGAACCCACAAACGTATCCGTTTGCTGAAAGTTGCTAGAGGCGATAACTAACCCTGTGCGGTCATGGACGTAAATCGTATCCGCCAGGCTTTGTTTCAACCAATCTGACAGTAAGAGGTTCAGCTCATTGGTTCGCGCGCCACGCTCTACTGCTTTGAGTAATCTTGGATCGTGACTTAAGAGGTTGGGGATTTGCTCAAACTTGGCCAGTTCGTAATCGACTTCTTGTGATACTTGAGCGGCTTGTCTCTCAAGCTTTTGTTGCCACTGATCGTGTTGGTATTGCGTTGCGTAATGGTGGGTAAGAGCAAGCCCTGTAATGCCAATAGCAAATAGAAGCAGTAGAAAATGACGTAGGGCTTTAGGATTAAGTAAGTTCACGATTGGCTCATTGATTTTTAGCGTCATGGTATCAAATCATACTCTGTAATGCTGTGAGCCGCCGCGATAACAAGACATAAGGATGCCCTTGTATTTCCTCATTATCGGGAGCACAATCGAAAAAAAGAGTAAAGGAATAAAGATGGAACTTGCTGATATTCGTCGTGAGTACACCAAAGGTGGGCTGCGTCGTAAAGATTTAAAATCTGATCCGATTGACCAATTCAATCTATGGCTAGCGCAAGCGGTTGAAGCGGGTTTAACCGATCCGACAGCAATGACAGTTGCCACGGTAGATGAAAATGGCATGCCGTTTCAGCGCATTGTGTTATTAAAAAACGTGGATAACAATGGCTTCGTATTTTATACCAACTTAGGCAGTCGCAAGGCACAACAGCTGGAACATAACAGTAACATTAGCTTGCATTTTCCTTGGCACCCGCTCGAACGTCAGGTTCACATTACGGGTGTGGCTGAAAAGCTCACGACAGTAGAGAACATGAAATATTTCACTTCTCGCCCGAAAGAGAGCCAGTTAGCAGCAATGGCGAGTAAGCAAAGTAGCCGAATTTCAGCACGAGGCATATTGGAAGGGAAGTTCCTTGAGCTAAAACAGAAGTTTGAAAAAGGGGAGATTCCTGTCCCAACGTTCTGGGGCGGTTTTCGCGTAAAACCACAGAGCATTGAATTTTGGCAAGGTGGTGCGCATCGTCTTCACGACCGCTTCCTCTTTTCTCAACACGATGGACATTGGGAGGTTGACCGCCTCGCACCATAAGTGTGTCGACTCTACAAACGAAGCTGCACCCAACCTAGTCACGTAAATTGAGCGGGTGGTTATCTTCTTCAAAGCGGAGCCACCTAACGGCTCTGCTTTCTTTAATCAAGACCACTGTTAACGAGAGCAGCGACCTGAGTCACATCGAGAAGTGCCTGTAAGCCAGTATGAGACTCGATACCTATTGTTAGCAAAGCGCAGATAAACCCAATCGGCGATTGGTTTGACCAGCGACCAACGTAGTGGCGCATATAGCCATCCTCTTCCTACCAACTGCCACGCTCGATATGTCACATCAAGACCGAGTATTAGCTCGTAATTGTCATCTAACCCATGCAAAATCGTATTTGCTTTTTCAGCATCGATTTGTGGGTAGGCAGAAAACGCTTCGCTGTAGATATCAATAATTTTAATGTCATGATTCGTATCTCGCTGTGTCAATGCGTTCATCTCTTTGGCGCACAGTGGACAAGTACCGTCGTAAAATATGGTGAGTTTGGTCATGGATCCGCTCTTGGTTGTAATGTGACTTGCTGTTTGTACGTGAAGATTTTTCTTTTAGTTCATTACTTTGCATCATGTGCACTTAATATGAGGCATTGTTTTTTTTAATCTGTGTTTTCTCCTTAAGCTAGTTAATAGCGTTGGTGTTTTGCGGTGAGAAAAGCGAATGCCACTGAAATGAAGAAAATTATCAGTGATATGTTATAATCCGGCTCCGTTGTGACGAAAACTTTTGTTGCAGCTTGAGGATTTCCTTGGATTCGGTTCGTATACCTCAGCATGAACCAGAGTTGAAAAACTACGACAGGAACAAGCAAACCCAATTGTTTGAGCGCGATCTCGGCGTTTAAAGGTTATAACGGGAAGGAACTTTGTTCGATATAGCAATCGACACATTCTGTTTTAGTAAGGGAGCCCATAGTGGCTCAGAAAGTGTCACCAGAACATACTCACAACAGCCCAGCGCATTAACTTGACAATTTTTGTTACTGCTAAGGGTATTAAGGAGCTTGATAGGCTCCTTTCACATTTAAGGGCTAGCCTAACAGCGAACACAGATACGTCGCTTAAGGAGCGCCCTTGAACTAGCCTAAGGCGCACTTCCAACACCTCTTGAGTATTTTCGAAAATGAAAGCGAGAAAATTTGCTAGCGAACGAAGGTTAAACTAACACTCGATCATTATGGAGGATGAAGAGAACAATAATAAGAGGCGATATGAATCATTTAATATCTGTAGGTGCACTGGAGTCCTTCTTGGTGGCCATCAGCGTGCTTTTTCTGGGGCATTTTATTAATGCTAAGCTACCGATTTTAAAGAAGTTCAACATACCTGAGCCAATTGTAGGTGGCCTTATTGTGGCCTGCATGATTACTGCTCTTCATTTCAACGGCATCGACTTGGAGTTCGACTTGCCGTTACAAAATACATTTATGTTAATGTTTTTTGCGACAGTTGGTTTAGCCGCAAACTACACTCAGTTGATGAAAGGAGGTGCAAAGGTTTTCATCTTCTTAGCTATCGCATCGGTCTATATCATCATCCAAAACGGTATTGGCGTATCACTTGCGACAGCGCTCGGTTTAGATCCTTTGATGGGGTTAGTCGCCGGTTCGATTACTCTATCGGGTGGGCATGGCACTGGGGCGGCATGGGCACAAACATTCCAAGACGTATATGGATTGGATAATGTTTTGGAAATTGCTATGGCGGCAGCTACTTTTGGTTTGATTATTGGTGGCATCATCGGTAGTCCAGTCGCGCAACGCCTAGTGGAAAAAAATCGGATTGAATCGGAATATGGTCGTGGTGGTCGTGATGCGAAAACTCACGAGAAATTCCCTGAGTTAGTCACCTACAACGAGTATGAAGAGGATAAAGTCACCGCTAAAAAAGTGGTTGAGAAACTCTTCTTCCTTTTGATTTGTGTGACGGGCGCGAAATATGTAGAGCAATGGGTAAGCACATATGAAATCTCATGGTTGATGATTCCGGATTTCGTTTATGCGTTATTCATTGGTGTGATCATTACTAACGTCTTAGAAGTGACGAAACTTCGCAAACTGGATACAGAAACCATCGATATGCTTGGTACGGTATCCTTATCACTGTTCTTAGCGATGGCATTAATGAGCTTAAAGCTATGGAATATCTTTGATTTGGCAATTCCGTTCTTGGTCATTTTGGCTGTGCAGTCAGTGGTTTTGGCTATCTTCACCTACTACGTTACGTTTAAGGTGATGGGAAGTAACTATGACGCTGCGGTTATTGCCGGCGGTCATTGTGGTTTTGGTTTAGGGGCGACGCCAACGGCTGTCATGAACATGGGCTCGATAGTGAACCGATTTGGTCCGTCGCCACAGGCATTTATGGTAGTCCCAATTGTTGGTGCTTTCTTTATCGACATTGTTAACTTAATCGTCCTGCAGGGTTATATCTCTTTCATCGGCTGAGCCGAGCAAAATGGAAAAAAAACGGTCACAACAGTTGTGTTGTGACCGTTTTTTTATCTCATCTCATCACTGTTGTAACTAACGCTCCCCATTCAAAACCACAGAGAGCTGATGTTTTAGCAGCGTTTTTGGCACCACAGAACCATACCCAGCTTCCATCGCTTTATCGACGAGCTCGTTTTTACTGTTCGCTTCAAATTTATTGCGCAAACGCGCAACATGGCCTTCGACGGTTTTGGTTGAGATCCCCATTACCATGGAGATGAATTGTGGTTTTTTACCGTACAGCAGAAGAAAAAGCGTTTCTTGCTCGCGACACGTTAACTTTTCTGGTTTGGGCTGTAAGTTTGAAAAGCGGAAGATAGATTCTTGATTAGGGTTGTTGCTGATTGCACGGCAAACCCAATAACCAACTTCTATCACGGCGGTGTCGGTCAGTTCTCGTCCATAGAAAATGGTGCCCATCATTTTACCGTTGTCATCTCGCCACGGGGTTTTTGTAAAGATATGTGCACGCCAACGACCATCTGGATAAGGGTGGATATCAAGGATTTTAAGGGACTCTCCCGTTGTTAGAACATGTTTATCCTGACGTTGAAATTCTTGCGCACATTCAGTGGTCGGACTCATCATCTCAAAATCCGTTTTACCGATGCATTCTTCAGGAGAGGCGTGCCCCAATAGCTCTGCGTATTCTTGATTAACGTACTGGAATACCGAGTTTTTATCTTTGCACCCCCAACAACCAGGTAGTTGTTTAAGAAGTGACTGTTCTATGGTATCAACTGAAATATTCACAAAAGGACTCACTACATACTGCTTACACCAATTCAGAGCAGCCAGTGTTTAACGGCATTGTTTCGTTTAGCATGAAGGTTAAACACGTTTTGCTAATTGGTATTCAATCCCAAAAAGCTCAAGCTAATCAGAGTTTTTAGGTAGCCATATTTGGCAAAAAACCATCTCATACTAGGAACTTAAGAGGGAGTATTGTTTGTTTCATTACAGTTATGCGCACTCACGAATGTCTGGCTGCAACTCGTAT
Organism: Vibrio sp. TAP-3B; assembly: GCF_057784735.1. NCBI lineage: Bacteria > Pseudomonadati > Pseudomonadota > Gammaproteobacteria > Vibrionales > Vibrionaceae > Vibrio > Vibrio sp. TAP-3B. The sequence goes on from NZ_CM173496.1 coordinate 667,876, forward strand.
CGTCCTTGATCATGCTTTCTACAACTGAATTGTAATTTGGTTTACATCTACAGCAATCACTAAGTGACAAACATAGCGCCGAAATAATATGAGAGGGACTGCGAAACGACAGCGATAGTATCAGCTTATGCTATTGATTTCATTTTGAAATAAAAAAAAGCCAGCCTGAAGACGGGCTGGCAACACAAGATATAATCTTGTCGACATGCAGAAGAGGTTCTAAATTACCAGGCAGACCTGCCAAGTAAGTTAGAGGTATCAATAAGATACCGAGATATCAGGGTTCGTATGAACCTTGATATCTCGATCAATATATAAAATCTGAAGCATATAAGTAAGGAGGGAAATCCCTCTACGTTTATATCTAAGCGACCATTTTCCGTAACAACGTGATCATGATGTGTTTTGAATGCCATTGTTGTCTCGAATAATGGCTTGTTCGACGTTGATACAAATGCGTTATATCAGGGCAAGGTATTTTCTATCTCCCCGTTTTTGTTGGTAAAGTTGGTTGTTCATTGACCGTAAGTTAACCTCGCATGATCATCGTTCCGGAGCTATGATCATGTCAGATGGCTTGATCATATTGACTTGATCTTGTGCGATGAGCTCGGGAGAATTTGCAACCCAACAGAGAAGGTATATGATGCCAAGATGTAAGCTGACCGTGTAAAGACGACTGTTCAAAATGAGTGATTCAGATAACCCCAAAGCTTTGCCATATAAGGAGTTCATGCTGCCTAAACCTGCAGAGTTGATCACGCTTCCATCTTATATGGATTGCCATGATCATGCTTACACCCAGATCGTGATTGGGTTAAAAGGGCAAGCTGAATTTGAAGTGCGTGGACGTGGTAATCTCGTCGGCCCAGGCCAAGGTTGCGTGGTGACAGCGTGCTCTGATCATGCTTTCGGTGGCGTGATTAACCAGTCGGATATTTTGGTACTTAACATGCCAAAGCCGGCCAATGATGACCCTGAAATGCTCCATAAAATCAATAGCTTGGAGAGAAAGTATGTGTATTTTCAACTTGATGGTCAAATTCAAAAACTGATACAGATGTTGGTACAGGAAATGCGAAATCATCCGGATGATCTGTTATTGAGCCGCGCTTGCAACGATACGGTCATTGCTCTGATGCAACGCCATATCTCGGTATTTGAAACCAGTCGAAAAGAATCACGTTTTGATCTAGAAGTGATTGATCGTTATATCGAACAGCGACTTAGCCATAAGATCAGCGTTGCTCAATTGGCGGGGCGAGTTTTCCTCGGAGAAAGTCAGTTTCACAGCTTATTTAAGGAACAAATGGGTATTACGCCACATCAATATGTACTGGGTAAGCGTATTGACATGGCCCGTGAACTTATCGAGCAAGGGCACTTATCCTTGGGACAGATTGCTGAGTTTACCGGTTTTTCGAGTCAAAGTACTTTCACTCACACTTTTACTCGCCTACAAGGTATATCACCATCTAAATATAAGAAACAAATTGGTTAACAAAGCCATGAATGGAATAAACCTTCTGCTTTGTATGGTTTTGTTGCTTGTAATTCACGTGATATATCTCTCACTTTGTTTATTTTTACTTCACGTTGCGTGTCCATCCCGACTTCATCCCTAATTTATCTTCCCTTAGCCGTGAACTGACAAAAAATCTTATTGATATTTCTAATATTTTGTTGTGAATGAAATGAAAAGATTAAAAGATCCAACACAAAATATTGTCCATTTGAACGTGACTTTGTGGATGTTTTGTTATAAAAGCGAGTTTTTGGCAAAAATACCGTAGTTTTTGACAAGTATTCTTATCGGCCTCAAAATACACTCCAGCCATTGATAATCCTCGAAGCGGTTTTCGAGGAGTGAGATTGAGGAACACACATGTTTACAGCTACGCACGTGTTGACACCGGAATTTATCGGGCAGCCGCTTGATAAATTGTGGTCACTGATCTCGCCATTATATATGGTGGACGAGTCTCAATGGCTAGAGCAACTATTGCCACTAGCGACGCCGACAGAGGATGAAAAGTCGGCGATCACTACCCAAACAACCCAGCTTATCGAAGCCATTCGTGCCGATAAGAAGTCAATCCAGATGATTGATGCTTTACTGCTGGAATACAGCTTAGATACTCAAGAAGGTATCTTACTGATGTGTCTGGCAGAAGCATTAATGCGTATCCCTGATGCCGCGACGGCAGATTCTTTGATTAAAGATAAGTTGAGCGTTGCAGACTGGAAATCTCATCTGAAAAGTTCTGATTCAGTGTTTGTTAACGCATCAACATGGGGATTAATGCTGACAGGTAAAGTGGTTGGACTTGGTGAGCAAGGCACCCAGAGCCCAAGTCAGGCTGTAAACCGTCTGGTTAATAAATTTTCTGAACCTGTGATTCGTAAAGCCATGTATCAGGCAATGAAGATCATGGGTCACCAGTTTGTTCGTGGCCGTACGATTGAAGAAGCGCAAAAGAATGGTCGCCCAATGCGCGATAAAGGCTTCACCTACTCATTTGATATGTTAGGTGAGGCGGCGCTAACAACCGCTGACGCGAACAAGTACTTCAAAGATTATCTAATGGCCATCGAAGCCGTGGGCCGAGAGACTTACGGCAACGACACCAGCCCAGCGCCTTCAATTTCAATTAAGCTTTCAGCATTGCACCCGCGCTACGAAGTGGCAAACGAAGAACGTGTAATGACTGAGCTGCATGACACGTTAATGCAACTATTAAAGCGTGCGATAGAAGTGGATGTTGCCATTACGATTGATGCAGAGGAAGCCGATCGTCTTGAACTTTCTTTAAAACTATTTGAGAAAGTGTACCGCAGCGACCTCGTTAAAGGTTGGGGCAAGTTCGGCTTGGTTATTCAGGCGTATTCGAAACGCGCTCTTCCTGTGCTGGTATGGTTAAACGCGCTGGCAAAAGAGCAGGGCGACCTTATTCCACTGCGTTTAGTGAAAGGTGCCTATTGGGATAGCGAAATTAAGTGGTCTCAACAAGCGGGGTACGAGAACTACCCAGTTTACACTCGTAAAGAAGGGACGGACGTCGCGTTCCTAGCGTGTGCTCGCTTCCTATTGAGCGAAGGCGTGCGTGGCAATATCTATCCGCAGTTTGCGAGCCATAACGCTCACACAGTGACCGCGATTGCTGTTATGGCAGAACATAAGGAGTATGAGTTCCAACGTCTACATGGTATGGGAGATTCACTGTATAACCATGTTATGGAAATGTATGGTCAGCCAGTACGTATTTACGCTCCTGTCGGTAGCCATGCTGATCTTCTTCCTTATTTAGTTCGTCGTCTGCTTGAAAATGGCGCCAACAGCTCGTTTGTACATCGATTGGTTGATGCGCGTTGTCCGATTTACGAGTTGACGCATCACCCTGTTGATGTGTTAACGAGTTTTGACACGCTACACAACGATAAAATCCCATTACCGGCGGATATTTTCCCTGAACGTAAGAACTCATATGGCGTCAATATTGACATCGACAGTGAAGCGAAGCCATTTGACGCGCAGGTAGAAAGCTTCATGGACAATCAGTGGGTTGCAGGCCCGATGATCAATGGTGAACGTTTTGCCGAAAGCATGATCAAGGCGAACGCCGCAGAGATCATCACCGCACCATACGATCGTCGAATAGAAGTGGGTCAAGTGGCGTTTGCTACTCTTGATCATGTTTCCGCAGCCATTGAAGCAGCGCAAGCCGCTTTCCCTGATTGGAAAGGGTTTAGCGTTGAGCAAAAAGCAACATGCTTAGAAAAGCTTGCGGACTTGATGGAAGAAAACCTCGCTGAACTGGTGGCAATTTGCCATAAAGAAGCAGGTAAGACGATTCACGATGGTATTGATGAAGTTCGCGAAGCGGTCGATTTCTGTCGTTACTACGCGAAACAAGCACAAAATCTGCAACCATTTGAGCTGGAAGGCTTCGATGGCGTGAAACGTATTTCGAGCCGTGAAGGTCTGGGTGTGTTTGTGTGTATCAGTCCTTGGAACTTCCCGCTTGCGATCTTCCTTGGTCAGGTGACCGCAGCGCTGATTGCTGGTAACACTGTTGTTGCAAAACCCGCGGAGCAAACCAGCTTAATTGCCGCTCGTGCTATTGAGTTGATGCTTGAGGCCGGTTTCCCTGCCGGTGCTATTCAACTGATCACAGGTCGCGGTGGGGAAATTGGTCATGCACTGACTTCTCATGATGCGATTGCAGGTGTGGCGTTTACTGGATCTACTGCGACTGCACAGCGGATTAATGTCACGTTAGCGCAGCGCACGGCTAAACCGGTTCCGTTTATTGCCGAAACGGGTGGTCAAAACGCGATGATCGTGGACAGTACGGCACTGCCAGAGCAGGTTGTGCGTGATGTGATTCGCTCAGCGTTTGCTTCGGCAGGTCAGCGCTGTTCTGCTCTGCGTGTTTTGTTTGTGCAAGAAGATGTCGCAGATCGAATGATCAACCTGATTCAAGGTGCGATGAAAGAGCTGCATGTTGGTCTGCCTTACCTACATCAAACGGATGTAGGTCCGGTTATTGACAGCAACGCCAAACAAAAACTCCTTGCTCATCTAGAGCACATGAGTAAAACACAAACTAAAGTGGCTCAACTACAGCTTGACGAACTATGCCAGCATGGCGATTTTGTTTCGCCAAGTGCGTTTGAAATATCAGGTATAAATGTACTAAAAGAAGAGCAATTTGGTCCTATCTTACACATTGTTCGCTTTAAAGCTGCTGAGTTACCAAACGTAGTCGCGCAAATCAACCAAACTGGGTTTGGCTTGACGATGGGTATCCATAGCCGAAATGAAACCACTTACCGTTGGATTGAGAAGCACGCTCGCGTGGGTAACTGCTATATTAACCGAGATCAAGTCGGTGCCGTGGTTGGTGTTCAGCCATTTGGTGGGCAAGGCTTGTCAGGTACAGGTCCGAAAGCGGGTGGTCCACACTACCTGTTCCGTTTTACTCAGCATCTTCTTGCTCAAGCAGAGAACGCATAAGGAGTCGTATTATGGTTCATCAGATCACCTATTTTAAAGATGCATTTTCTGCGTGGGAGCAGTGGAATCTGACCGATTTTGATTACAAATGTGAGCATATGCTGGCATTTAAATCTGCACTAGAAGCGCAACAACCTGCTGTTGCTAAAGTGGTTTCGTATCACTTGCAGCAAGCGTCGGCTCTTCTTGCAGAAACTCACCAATTAGTGGGCCCTACGGGTGAAACTAACGAACTGTATACCGCAGGCCGTGGTGTGGCTTTGGTGATTTGTGAAAACAACATCGAACCCACGGAAAACGCATTATACAGTGCATTTGCAATGATCACCTGTGCCCTGATTGCAGGTAACAGTGTGATTGTGTGCAGTGACAATGCAAAGCTAAACCAATTGGTTAAGCACGCTGTATCGTCGATAAACTTCCCATCTAACTTAGTCCAAGTGGTTGCGTACGATGCGTCTGCCCCGTTGCTTGAGAGTGACGTACGTAGTGTGGGTTATGTTGGGTATTCACAGGTTGAGCATGCGCTCAATCTTCAACTGGCTAAGCGCGACGGCGCGATCGTCGGCTTAGCTTCTGAAACGGATTTAGAGTCATTGACATTGGCTCACGATCCTCATCTTTCGTTGCGCTTCATTACCGAGTGCACTAGAACGATAAATATTACCGCGGTGGGTGGTAACGCGACTCTACTCGAGTTGGGGAACGACACTCACTAACCTGACTTGTGATATCCATCTGGTTTGATAGCTGATCCTGATGGGTGTCTCTTACTTTGATGTGTTACTGAGCCGGTAAAATATTAGAGCAGGCAAGGAAGGAAATTATTATAACGAGGACTATCTAATGATAGAAAATAGCTTTGCTATCACGTCCACTTTTGTGGCGTATTTACTGATTATGGTTGCTATTGGCGTTTACGCGTATAAGAGGACTTCCAATTCATCTGATTACTTCCTAGGTGGCCGTAGCCTAGGTCCGTGGCCAGCGGCATTATCTGCAGGTGCATCAGACATGAGTGGTTGGTTGCTATTGGGTTTACCGGGTTATGCATATGCTGCGGGTATCGAAGCTTTTTGGCTCGCTGGTGGCCTGCTTCTTGGTACATGGGCAAACTGGTTGATCAGTGCTAAACGTTTGCGTACTTATAGTATCCAAACTGATTCGTTAACGTTGCCAGAGTTTCTGTCACGTCGATTCAATGATAAATCGAAACTGATCCAGACAATCTCTGCGTTTTTCATTCTTTTATTTTTCCTTTTCTACACCAGCTCAGGTTTGGTTGCAGGGGGCAAACTGTTTGAGACGGTATTCGGTCTAGATTACACCTATGCGGTAATCATCGGTACAGTATGTGTGGTTTCTTACACGCTATTCGGTGGTTTCCTCGCGGTATCTTGGACTGACTTAGTACAAGGTCTGTTGATGGCAGCGGCACTAATGATTGTTCCTGTTACGGTTATGGACGGTGGACTAGGGCAGCTAACTTCTGATCTACGTGACATCAACCCAGAGCTTGCAACGCTATGGAATGACGTAAAAGGTGAACCGCTATCGGCCATTGCGATTATCTCTTTAGCTGCATGGGGGCTGGGCTATTTTGGTCAGCCACATATCTTAGCGCGATTTAAAGCGACTCGTTCAAACAAAGACCTCACGACTGCACGCCGTATCGCTGTGATTTGGACTGCACTGTCTATGGTTGGCGCGATGCTGGTTGGCTTGGTGGGACTGGTTTGGGTTACGGGTCATCCGGGTACTCAGCTAGAAGATGGTGAGAAAGTCTTCATGTTATTAGTGAACGCGGTCTTTCATCCCGTGATTGCAGGCATGTTGCTTGCTGCAATTTTAGCAGCAGTCATGAGTACGGCTGACTCTCAGCTTCTTGTGTCTTCTTCCGCCCTTGCCGAAGACTTCTATAAGCAAGTATTCAAACCAAGCGCGTCTTCAGAAGAGATAGTTATGATTGGCCGTATCGGTGTTGTCGTGATTTCTTTTGTGGCGTTATTCTTGGCAATGAATCCAGACAGCTCTGTACTTGGCCTTGTTTCTTACGCATGGGCAGGTTTTGGTGCTGCATTTGGTCCAGCCGTTGTGCTGAGCCTTTACTGGAGTGGCATGAACCGCAATGGTGCCCTAGCAGGTATTCTTGTTGGTGGTATCACTATCGTAGTATGGAAGCAGCTAACAGGCGGTTGGTTTGATGTTTACGAAATCGTACCGGGTATCATTTTCTCTACGATTACTATCATAGCAGTCAGCAAGCTAACAGGTGGTGCAGGACAAGACGTGCTAGATCAGCATAAGTCATACCAGAAGAAATTGATTGACTTAGACTAAGTACTACAAGCGTCATCGTATCAACAAGGCCCGCTCATCCAGCGGGCTTTGTTTTATCTGCTCCATCGCTTCTAAAGTCAGCGCATGAGGGAGCCAAGGTAGGTAGACTTCGAGATTTTTTGTCTACGAACAACCGCTTGATGTGCTTCTTCCATTCGCTCTAAGCAAGTTGGGATGAGCTTAAGGCGTTTGGTTTCCATAGCGGGTCTCCTTGAGCATAATTATTACTAAAAATCATTTAAACAGAAACACTTAGTCACACCTAGTTATCTTAAGAACATTAATCGCTTGGTTTGCTGGAGAGAAGCTGCGAGAATTGGCGCGTTATAAACATAAAATGGTTTAATATGAAATTTCTAGTAAGAAACTTAGCTCGTGAGACAACAGAGCAAGATATCCGTACACTGTTCTCCAACTACGGTAAGGTTGAGTTGTGTACATTAGTGCTTGATCAAGAAACGGGTCTATCGAAAGGGTTTGGTTTTGTGAGCATGCCTGATGAAGCAGAGGCTTCAGCAGCACTGGAGGCTCTAAACTTGTCTTCGGTTCATAATAACAAGATTCGCGTGAAAGTGGCGCAAGACTAGTTTTACCTCCACAGCTGAGACTGAGGCGCTATCTGTCCGTCCACTACTCAAGTGGACTAAAAACCAACGGTGATGTTGGTTTAATTAGTATATGGCGATGCTCTTCAATCAGAGACGTCGCTATCACTTCAATTCACACTGTAAATTGCACTTATCAAGTGAAGTGGACGTCTGATTTGGTCAACGGTAAAGTGACTTCTTACCGAGTTAAGTTGTGAGTCACCACCATCGTCTATGTGTGATGTGTCGTAATATTGCACATATAAATACGTTTTTTATAATAACGGAATAAAAGTTGAGGTCTGACCAATGTCTCAATTTGTTTAGACGTTAGTTCAATTTTTTGAAGATAGTACACAAAAAGTTAAAGGGGCTTTTTTATTGTGGAATTATTTTGAACAAAATATGTCAATTGTCAGTAGTTCATAAAAAAGCAGGGAGAAAAGAAATGCCGGATATATATTGCTCAACTTGTAGAAAATCAACACAACACAAGGTGATCATGAAGCGTTGTGAGTCACAATCCGTTGAAACTTTAGCAGGTAAAGTGGTGAGTTTTACACAGTTGATGGCGAAATTTGTATCTGGTGAGCACTACTATGAAATGGAACCGCAATACTACTGCCGTTGCTGCAATAATCGAGCGATTGGTGAAGTGATTCCACACCCTGCAAGACACACCTCTGCAATACTCTAATTGAGCCGCTATGCTGCTAATGGTTGCAGGCTAGATACGGGCGAACCGTCGAGAATCATTGGGCGTTCATAAAAGCGTATCTATGTACTAAAAGTTTTACGATCTCGTGAGAAACCGTAGTGAATGTCGATTGGTCGACACCAACCGGTTTTATACGCGTGTTGTAACGTTAATATTGCTTTCCCTTCAGTCACTTTCCTTATTATTGTCTTACCTCTACCACATTGCCTCTGTTTGACGCTTACTTTTACTTTGTTGGCTGCAAAGATCATAAGTAAAGGCTTTTTACGAACACGCATTGAGCCGTATACCGTTTGCATCTGCCAGTATTTATCCATATGCGTCTTGATCAAACCTGTTTCTCGATCTTCGGAAAGTTTGCCAAAGCGATTGAATTAATGCCGGAAATTGAAGAGTGTTACTCACTTTCTGGTGGCTTCGATACCATGGTTAGGGTTAAGAGTATAAAAGCTTATCAGGAATTCATGTCGGGTAAGCTTGGAACACTGTTAGGAGTCATTCAAACGTGCAGTGAGGTCGTGATGGAAGAGCATAAAATTGAGTTTGGAGTTAAATCCCGAGTTAATAAGCTAACGTGTGGAGTCTCAACAGTAACGAATTATTTTGAGATCAAAAAAGGAGCTGTGAAGCTCCTTTTTATCGTTTTGACAAGCAAAGGTTATGCGCTGATCAGCGTGCTAATAACACCTATCAAACCACCAAACACGCCACCCCAGACAACGAGCCAGCCAAGGTGTTCTTTGATCATTTTTTGCACCATTTCTTTGACCAATGCGGGGGTTAATTCACTCAAGCGTTGATCGATAATCCCTTCAATATTTAGCTTAATTTCATCCATCATCGCTGGCGATTCAAACTGTTCTTTTAACGCTTCTTTGACGGCATCGCTTTGGCTAAGCTCGGTTAGAGACGTTTGCATCTTTTCAACGAAAGGTTGTTTCATTGGCTGCAGAGCTTCTACGCCACCAAACATCGCCAGCATGCCGCCAAATTGAGAGGCTTCAATTACTTCCACCAAAGAGTCGAATGCTGGGCTGAAATCGACTTTATCGATGACAGGTTGAAGATTAATACTTGCGCTGCCAGTCATCTCTTGATTTAAAAAACGATCGATATTTTCTTCGGTAAAAAACTGCTCCATCATCAGGTTTTTGATGGCAAGTTTGAACGCTTCAAAGCGCGCTGGAATGACACCAGATCCGTATAAGCCAGGCACTTTTTCAAACAGCATGTGTATTGCAAGCCAGTTGGTGATAGCACCAGAAAATGCAAACAGCCCCGCATACCAAAGATAATCGTGTTGTAGTTGATGACCTGCCCCCATTAAAGCGATAGCGAGGAGATTCGTTAGCAAACTTTTGTTCATAGTGATCAGTTATTCATGAATGAAAGAAGAAATAAGTAGGCATGATTCTATACCTAAGTTACACCGAGATGCTAGGTTGAGGGAACAAGGGGTAGGGAGTATTGGCAAAGATTCACGTTATTTATAACCGGCTAAAAAGAACAAAACCCGACAATAATTGTCGGGCCACTGCTTTTTCTTAGTAAAACTAAGATAATTTTTTAGAGACGGTAAATCTTATCGCAAAGCTGGCATTTCCATCTCTCTGAATAGCCAAAGAGTTTGTCAGCCCAACTTATTTTTACTTGAATGATCTGCATTGAACCACATTTACACATAAGCTAATTACCTTATTGTTAACCTAATAACCCATTAAGTATAGCTGCTTCTTAAAAAGTGAAATGACAAATGAAGCCAGTTTGATATTCAGCATGTATTCTATGCAATAGGTATACGCTATCAGGACAAAGTGTGATCGTTGTCATAGTGAACGATCCACATATGAGAAGCCATCCTCGCCATTTGAACATATTCATGTGGCTATAGGTCAAATAATCTTATGAGGTAACACTCAGTTCGTGGTCGCGTTTGCAACCTGAGTCATTTTGGATACACAAAAAACGGCGCATAAAGCGCCGTAGTTATTGATTACTGCCGTTTAGGAAACCTGTTGATTTTCCAACTCGTCAGCAATGAATCCCCCCGTTTGATGGGACCAAAGTTGAGCATAGATTCCATTATTTGCGATCAACTCTCGATGCGTTCCTTGCTCTACAATGTTGCCTTTATCTAGGACTATCAGGCGATCCATCTGCGCGATGGTCGAGAGTCGATGCGCGATAGCAATAACGGTTTTACCTTGCATCAGTTCATTCAAGCTTTCTTGAATGGCGGCTTCGACTTCCGAGTCTAATGCTGAGGTGGCTTCATCTAACACCAACAATGGTGCATCTTTTAATAGCACCCGAGAAATGGCAATACGTTGACGCTGACCGCCAGAAAGCTTCACGCCGCGCTCACCTACTTGAGCATCATAACCGACATTCCCAAATGGGTCGGTTAAGGTTTCGATAAACTCATGAGCGTGTGCTTGCTTAGTGGCTTTGAGTAAATCTTCTTCTGTTGCGTCTGGGTTACTATACAATATGTTATCGCGAATCGAGCGATGCAATAGCGAGGTATCTTGGGTAACCATGCCGATCTTTGCACGCAGAGAGTCTTGCGTCACTTCGGAGATATCTTGTCCATCGATTTTTATGCTGCCATCTTCGACATCGTGGAAACGCAGCAACAAGTTTACTAGCGTCGATTTCCCCGCGCCGGAACGGCCAACGAGGCCCACTTTTTCTCCTGGTTTAATATTGAGGTTAAGGTGACTGATTACCTCTTTATTTTCACCATAATGAAAACTCACGTCGTCAAAATGAATGCCACCCTCGGTGACGACTAACTCTTTTGCGTTCGGTTTGTCTTTAATATCAATTGGTTTAGAGAGTGTCTTCATTCCATCGACAACGGTGCCCATATTTTCAAAGAGGGCGCCAACCTCCCACATTATCCACATCGACATGCCATTGATACGTAGTGCGAGGCTGACCGCAATAGCAATCGCCCCGACACTGATCGCACTATCAAGCCACAGGTAGATCGATAGCGCTGCAACGGCAAATACGAGAACGTAATTAGAGATCTCGACGGCAATATCAAAACCCGTTACCAAGCGCATTTGACGATATACCGTATTCAAGAATCCTCTCATTCCTTGTTCAGCATATTGGGTTTCACGCTGGCTATGAGAAAAGAGTTTGACCGTTTGAATATTGGTATAGCTATCCACGATGCGCCCTGTCATGGTGGAACGAGCATCGGCTTGGTCGGTGGCGATAGCTTTGAGTTTAGGAACGAAATGAATCTGAATGGCGACATAGGCGAGTAACCAGACGATCATCGGAATCATTAAGCGCCAGTCTGCAGTTGCTAACATAATGATCATGCTGGTGAAGTAAACCGTGACGTACACAAAGACGTCCATGGTTTTCATCACGGTTTCACGGACTGCAAGCGACGTCTGCATGACCTTAGTCGCGACACGGCCTGCAAAGTCATCTTGATAGAAGTTCAGGCTTTGATTGAGTAAATAGCGATGCGCAAGCCAGCGGATCGACATCGGATAGTTACCCAATAGTGTTTGGTGAACGAGCAAAGAATATACGATGACCAAGATTGGCATTACTACGAGCAGTAAAGTGCCATAAAAAATCAGGTCCGCTTTATTGTCTTGCAAAAAAGTCTCAGGGTTACTGGTGGAAAGCCAGTCAACCAGTTGTCCCATTGCACCAAACAACATCACTTCTACCACCGCGACAATCGTTGCCATCAAGGACATGATGATCAGAGGTTTTTCATAGCCACGGGTATAGTAACGCAGAAAAGCAAGCATCCCTGAAGGGGGCTGGTCAGGCGTAGATTTGGGGAACGGCTCTGTAAAGCCTTCAAATCGTTTAAACATCACTTATCCTAAAGTTTAAAAGGCCATTTGGGGTGGCTGAATCCATCGATTAACGCTGCTTAGACAAAGCTGAGCGTGTAAGAGTGTTATTGTCTGCTAGATGAAAAGCAAACAAGTTTATGAGAGGAGGCGAAAAAACGAGTCTAACCGATTGAGGGGTAAATGTAACTAGTTGGTTATGGACGCTATTGTCTATTGGCCTGATAAGTATGCGAATTTTTTCTAATTTTCATGGCAATACACCACACCTTAAACCCGCAAGGTAACACGAAAAAATCGGACTCAATCAAATAATGGCAGTGAAAATAGCAAAACTTAAGATAACAATAAATTTACATGACACTCACATCTAGTGAGAAGGAATGTATTGATGTTATTACTCGACTCAGTGCCCCAACTCTGCGGCAATATTCTTCAACTGGAAACCGTGAATGATGGCAACGTGATGGCGATATCACCATCGGCGTACGATACTTCTACCATAGAATTCATTGGCGGTGGCTCGGTGCGCTGTATGCTGAGAGACGTGTTTCTACCAAGCTGTAAAGCGGTAATATAATTTAAACTTCATAAGTCGTTACATAACTCGGCGCTTTAACGCTTTACATCTGGCGCGACTAGATGAACACTCCTGCTCAGAGTACAATGGTAGTCGACACACAGTAGAGTCAGTAAAACATGATGAGCAACACGACGGCGAAAAAGCCGAATCCTTTATTCGAGATCCTCTTTAACGTATTCATTCCTTCATTCATCTTGATGAAATTCAGTGGTGATGAGCACTTAGGGACAGCAATGGCACTGGTTGTGGCTTTGTTATTTCCTATTGTTTACGGTGGTATGGACCTCATCCGTAACAAGAAATTCAACTTTATTGCTGCCCTCGGTTTTGTCAGTGTGTTACTGACGGGTGGCATTGGCTTACTTGAGCTCGATACACGCTGGCTGGCATTGAAAGAAGCATTGATTCCCGGTCTTATCGGTTTAGCGGTGTTGGGCTCAACCCTTACACGCTACCCGTTAATGCAAAAAATGCTGCTGAATGACACCGTGTTAAATCTTTCTTTGATCAAGGAGCGTTTAAAAGAAAACAACCAATCAGAAGCGTTTGAGCGTTGCCTAATGTCATCAAACTACCTTTTCGCGAGTACCTTTGCGTTTTCCTCTGCGATGAATTATTTCTTAGCAACGTGGATCGTCACCAGTCCTGCAGGGACGCCAGCATTTAATGAAGAGTTGGGTAAGATGACGCTATACAGTTACCCAATGATTGCGATTCCAAGTATGCTGATGATGTTCGGTATTTTTTATTATGTTTGGCGTCAAATTCGCTCTATGACCTCTCTTGAAACCGAGCAAATTTTCCACATAAAGTAAACCTCAACACTCTGAACACTAAGGGGAAGAGCTCTCTTCCCCTATCTTCTTCATACACTCTTCTATCTCATTGTTCTGCGCTTAAATTCTCTTATCCGTCGTTCAGTGTTGACCTCGCTCACCATGATAGGGGCGACTTTCGCTCTTTTTATGAGAGCCCACACAAAAAGTATGATAAAAATGAACAAGTATATTAAGTCATGGTGCATTGCTTATCTATCTGATTTAAAATGATTTTTTAAAACCTTGCTGCATTTATAAAAAACATGTTCGGATCAAAAAATTAAAAATGAGGCGCTAAAATAAGAATTCGCGAGACTTAAAGAAAAGTACCAAACCGACATGCCTTGTTGGAAGCTTAACGTACGATTTGACCAACACGACATGGCGAGAAGACTGCAAGATACGCTTCGAACAGGCTGGTATTTCCGAGTGTTGGAAGAAGGCGATATCGGTGCAGGTGACGAAATTATTCTGTGTGAAAGACCATTATCCAAAATGGCCACTGGTTCGTATTTTGGGCGCGGTTTTCACTGGCTGTTTAGATAGAGAAGAACTCACTAAACTGTCTGTGAACTGCCGTTAGTCGAGTCTTGGGGCCGCTCATCGAACGCCGCCTAGAAACCAGTCAAGTAGAAGACTGGTAAATGCGCTTGGTTGGCCCAACTGCGGGTTAATGCCCAACAGTGAAACACTCTGAGCTGGTTATGGCGTTAAGAGCGTGGCTTTTTTGTTTACTTCGTGCTCGGCGCTGAACGTTTCGGCTTACCTTGGAACTGCTTAATGCTCTTCTTCGCATTAGTCCGGCGGTTGGCTTTTTTATCGCGAGGCGCGCGGTTGCTTTCGCCTGTCGAAGGTTTGTCTGTCACAGGAAAACCTTCCAGATCTTGCACTGGCAGTGCACGTTGAGTGAGGTTACGAATCGCGCTCAGTGCGTCCATTTCACCATGGCATACCAGCGAAATGGCCACACCTTGCTCTCCTGCGCGAGCTGTACGCCCTACTCGGTGAACGTAAGTTTCTGCATGCATTGGCAATTCAAAATTGATCACCACAGGCAGTTGTTCAATGTGAACGCCGCGCGCTAATAGATCGGTGGCGATAAGTACCGTTGTCTGCCCAGATTTAAACTGCGCCAGTACTTCTTCTCGCTCATCTTGGCTCTTGTTACCATGCAGCGCATTGGTCGAAATACCTGCTTTGTTTAGCTTTTTCGCCAAACCATCGGCGTTCTCTTTCGCCCCGATAAAGACCAATACCTGCGTCCAAACATTTTGCTTGATAAGTTCAACCAACGCCTTGGTCTTACTGCCTTTATTGACCAAATACAGCGTTTCAGTGATGTCTTGGTTGGTGCTGTTTTCTTGATGCGCAGTCACCTGTTTTGGTGCGTACATCAACTGCTTGGCTTTTTCCTTCAACTCTTCAGAGAACGTCGCTGAGAACATCGCGGTTTGGCGCTGATTTGAGGTTTGCATCGCGATGTTTTGTACATCTGGCCAAAAGCCCATATCAAGCAAACGGTCAGCTTCATCCAACACTAGGTAATGAATATTGCTCAAATCCAAGCCGTTGTCTGCTAGGTCAACCAAACGACCTGTCGTCGCGACAAGGACATGAGGCTCGTTCGCCAGCGCCTGTTGTTGTTGCTCTTTATCAACGCCACCACACAAACACACTGCTTTAAGACCAATAGCTTGACCGACTTGGTTGATCGCTTCACTCACTTGCATTGCCAGCTCACGCGTTGGCACTAGAATCAGCGCTTTTTGCTGAGAATTTACGTTGAGTTTTTCTAACAAAGGCAAAGCATAAGCAAGCGTTTTGCCGCTGCCCGTATTCGCCAATGCCAACACGTCTTTGCCCGCTAACAGTTCAGGAATCGCTAACGCTTGAATATCGGTCGGCTTCTTGAAGTCTTTTGGCAGTGCGTGAATCAGCTCAGAACTCAATGAGAGAGTAGAAAATGGCATTAACTTAACCTTGTGCTTTTGGTTGAAGAGGCAATAAAAACAATGAAGATGCGGTAGAGCGCAGGCGCGGACTTTACCACAATCTGCTAGGTGAACCATCCTATTTTAGGCGCTTAAACCAAGCGTCGCCTGTGTAAATCGTCAGAAAACAAAAAAGCGCAGAGCCGAAACTCTGCGCTTTTTAAATGACTTTTACATTGTAAATTGTTACTTGGTGTAGAAAGCGCGTTTAAGTGCCATCTCTAGACCGCGAACTTCTGCCAACCCTTTCAAGCGCCCAATGGCCGAATAGCCAGGATTGGTCTGCTTGTTCAGGTCATCGAGCATTTGGTGGCCATGATCTGGGCGCATCGGGATCAAACGATGGTCGCCAACCTCTGCACGACGTCGCTCTTCGTCTAGAATCGCCATCACCACATTGTACATATCGACGTCGCCATCAAGGTGAGCCGCCTCGTGGAACGTCAGTGGGTTGCTTTCTTCACGCTGGGTGGAACGCAAGTGCGTGAAATAAATACGATCGCCATGCTTTTTGATCATCTTTACCAGATCGTTATCACCGCGCACGCCGTAAGAGCCTGTACACATGGTTAATCCGTTCATTTTGCTTGGTACTTTTTCGGTTAACCAATCAATATCTTCGATAGTAGACACCACACGTGGTAAACCAAGAATTGGGCGTGGTGGATCATCTGGATGTACCGCAAGTTTCAAGCCGTGCGCTTCACATATTGGCATCAATTCTGAGAGGAAGTAAGCCATGTGCTCGCGCAGTTGATCTTTGCTGGTGCTTGCGTAGCGATCAAGCTGAGCTTGGAACTCTTCAAGCGTATAACCTTCTTCGGCCCCCGGTAAGCCTGCAATAATGTTGCTGGTTAGCTGTTGGATTTGCGCAGCGGTCATGTTGTTGAAGTATTCTTGCGCTTGCGTTTGCTCAGCTTCGGTATAATCCGCTTGTGCCCCTGGACGCTTTAAAATATGCAGTTCAAATGCTGCGAATGCGATTTGGTCAAACCGCAATGCTTTTGAGCCATCTGGCATTTCATATTCTAGATCCGTACGCGTCCAATCTAATACTGGCATAAAGTTGTAGCAGACCGTATCAATGCCGGATTCTGCAAGGTTGCGTAGTGTCTGTTTGTAGTTGTCGATCCATTGTTGGAAGTCACCCGTTTGAGTTTTGATTTCTTCGTGAACAGGTACACTTTCAACCACTGACCACGTTAAGCCTTTCGCTTCGATGATGGCTTTACGCTTTAAAATCTCTTCTTTTGACCACACTTCACCATTTGGAATGTGGTGTAGGGCATTCACGATGCCTGTTGCGCCAGCTTGACGAATATCGTCTAGCGACACTGGGTCGTTCGGGCCGTACCAACGCCAAGTTTGTTCCATGACTCTCACCTTTTTTAAGACGCACTCAACCCGCTCGAATTGATCAAGCTAAGTGCAACGACTTCTTATAATGCAGCTACGGTAATGCAGCTGCGCTGACTATATCCGGCCAAAGCCGGCAATGTGGTTAACGGTTTTTAGCTCCCTGTAGAACAACAGGGTTGGAGCTAAACAGATAACCATCAAAATTGGGGTCATCGATGTCAGACAGCTCCAATAGGCGCTGCTTGACGTTTTCAAGGTGTTGCCACATGGCGTTCTTTGCAGCAATAGGGTCTTTGCGCTGCAAGGCGGCGAGGATTTTGGCGTGATCGTCCAACCACTCTTCGCGGTAGTCTTGACCTACAATACGAGAATGAAGTTTCTGCCACATCGGACTGTTCTCGCGTCGCTCCCAAGAGTGCTTCAACATGTCCACCAGAACAGAGTTTTGGGTTGCCTCTGCAATGCACATGTGAAACTTCTCATCACCGTTACAATCTGTCGTACCGCTCGCCAGTTCCTCTCGTTCTAACTCTAGGGCTGCACGCATTGTCACGATGTCACTAGGCGTGACTTGCATTGCTGCAAACTCGGCAATGTTGCTTTCAAGTAACTGACGAGCTTGAAGCATTTCGAACGGGCCTGCATCATCACTGAGCACGCTTTCGTGGGAGTTCGGTTGAGATGGGACATTGATAACGTATACCCCAGAACCTTTCTTTACTTCGACAAGGTTTTCCAGTTCAAGCATGATGATCGCTTCACGCACAACGGTACGACTAACGTCAAGGCGTTCTGCGATATCGCGCTCAGGTGGCAGTCTGTCTCCGACCTTGTAGTGGCCGTTGATTAACTCTTGTCTTAAAACTAAACCGATCTCTTGATACGGTCTTTTCGGTTCAAAAGGCATCATGATGATATTATCACTGTATTCCATTTAACTTCTCACGCCATCATAACGACCAATAAAAATTGGTCAACCTCTATGTACCAGAATGTGGTAACACCTTGTTTTCGATTATTTGTTACTGATTTTTTTATAAATTATTGAACGGCTTTGATCTTCTCAACCAGTTCATTTAATTCAGGGTTTGTCTTTACTAAATCCGCATACATAGGCTGAACGGCTTCTACGAACGCCGCTTTATTTGGTTCAACAAAAGTCACGCCCATTTTTTCTGCTTTTGCACGCTCTTTCGCTTCAGACTCCGCCCATAGTTGCTTCATGTATTCGGAAGAGTCTGTCGCGGCTTTCATCAGTGTTTTTTGTTGCTCTGGCGTAAGCTTGTCATAAGTTTTCGTTGAGATAACCAATACATCCGGCACCATAGTGTGCTCGTCTAGACTGAAGTATTTCGATACCTCACTGTGACGGCTCAAGCTAAATGATGGGATGTTGTTTTCTGCTGCATCTACGACACCTTGTTGCAATGCGGTGTATAGCTCTCCGTAAGCAAGCGGGGTCGGGTTGCCGCCAAGTGCTCTTACCATTGCGATCGCTGAGGGGCTTGGCTGTACACGTACTTTCAGGCCTTTTAGATCTTCAGGTGTGTTGATTGGTTTGTTGGTGTAGAAGCTACGCGCGCCGGCATCGTAGTAAGTCACGCCTATAAAGCCGCTGTCTGCCGAAGAGTTTAGGATTTCACGACCTACTTCACCATCTGTCACGGAGTAGTAATGGTTTTTATCACGGAATAAGTAAGGCAGGTTGAATGCTGCATAAGCTGGAGAAAAAGCTTCCAATTCTGCCGCGTTACTCTTCACCATGTCCAGTGCACCGTTTTGCATCAGTTCCATGGATTCACGCTGTGTGCCTAGCTGGGCATCAGGGTAAATACGGATACGTACTTCACCATCGGTCATTTCACGAACTTCTTTCGCCATAAAGTTCATTGCTTTATGTACTGCATGGTCACGAGGGTGATTGTGACTCAGCTTTATCGTCGTTGCAGCATAAGCAGAAGCCGTGGCGCCGAGGGTCATTGCAGCACCGACTATAGCGCTTAAAAGAGTTTTACGCGTCATCATTGTTCTATTCTCCTTGGATTGGTTGTCCAATATGTAGGGTGATTTTAATTTTTTTCACGGTATTGCTTGTTTCAAGCTCATTATTAGCGATAGGAAAACCGAGCGTCAAAGCAAAAAAACAAATTGGTTGACCTTAATCACAATAATAATCCTTGGTTTGGTTGACCAATGTGGTTGTGAGCCAGCTCACATGACAACCAAATCGGCTAACTTATAATCCCCTCAGTAAAATAGCGTATGTTACTGCCCTACACAGGAACACTTTCTATATTGGTAAACCAATTGTTATGAGATGCGCACATATTGATTGAAAGGAAAATAAAATGAATAAATTGGTTAAATGGATCAATCGGGGACTGGCCGCTTTTACCATCTCTCTCTCGACCTTCCTCGTCTTTTGCGTAGTTTGGCAAGTGATATCACGTTATGTGATTGGCAAACCAAGTACCGTAACAGATGAACTCGCTCGTTATCTCTTTATGTGGGTTGCCCTTATCGGTGCGGCTTACACCACAGGTCTAAAACGTCATCTTGCCATCGACTTACTCACGATGAAGCTGCAAGGTAAACGTAAACTCATCAATGAAATTATCATCCAAGTCGCCATTGCGCTGTTCTCTTATGTGGTTTTGGTCCATGGCGGCACTCAACTGGCCTTAAAAACGCTAGCGACCGGCCAGTTAACACCTGCACTTAGCTTAGAAATGGGCTACATCTACTTGTGTCTTCCACTTAGTGGCGCCCTGATGATCTTTTACTCGGTGGTATTTGCTTTCGATCGCATCAAACAATTGACGTCTGGTGAAGCCCTACTCACCAACACCCAACTTGATTAATAGAGGTTTCCACAATGGAATGGCAATTAATTCTTACCTTGTTCGGTAGCTTCGCGGTTTTGCTCGCGATTGGTGTGCCGGTTTCTTTCGCTATCGGCTTGTCGTCGCTAGCAACCATTTTGATGAGCTTACCGTTAGAGCCTGCAATCGCGGTAGTGGCGCAGCGTATGGCGGCTGGCCTCGATAACTTTGCTTTATTGGCAATCCCGTTCTTTATTTTGGCGGGCAACATCATGAACCAAGGCGGTATTGCCTTGCGCCTGATTAATTTGGCGAAAGTGTTGGGGGGCGTCTTCCTGGCTCACTAGCGCACGTTAACGTGATGGCGAACATGATGTTTGGTTCAATTTCAGGCTCAGCGGTAGCGTCAGCCGCTGCTGTGGGTGGGACGATGTCGCCATTGCAAAAGAAAGATGGTTACGATGAAAATTTCTCTGCGGCAGTCAACATCACTTCATGTCCAGCAGGCTTGTTGATACCGCCAAGCAATACGCTGATCGTGTTCTCACTCGTATCCGGTGGTACTTCTATTGCCGCGCTATTTTTAGCTGGTTACATTCCTGGCATCTTGATGGGGCTGAGCATCATGACCGTGGCGGGTGTTATTGCTAAGCGCCGTGGTTATTCAATTGCGGCTCGTCCTTCTTTGACAATGGTTTGGGATACGTTTTTAAAAGCCGCGCCTTCATTAGCCCTCATTGTTGTGATCATGGGCGGCATCATTGGCGGTATCTTCACGGCTACCGAAGCCTCTGCGATTGCGGTTGTCTATACTTTCGTGTTGGCGGTTCTGGTTTACCGAGAAGTAAAATGGCGTGATCTTCCAAAGATAATCCTAGAGTCTGCAGTAACGACGTCTATCGTATTACTGCTTGTGGGCGCTTCCATGGGGATGTCTTGGGCTATGGCTAATGCGGATATTCCTTACATGATTGCGGACGCGCTTCTCGCCATTTCAGACAACCCAATGATCATTCTACTTATCATTAATATCATCCTGCTGATTGTGGGTATCTTCATGGATATGACGCCAGCGGTGCTGATCTTTACACCTATCTTCTTGCCTATTGCATTAGATATGGGCATCGATCCTGTGCACTTCGGCATCATGATGACCTTCAATTTAGCTATCGGTATCTGCACCCCGCCAGTGGGTAGTGCATTATTCATCGGTTGTTCTGTGGCTAACATCGCGATTGATAAAGTCATTAAGCCACTATTGCCATTCTATGTTGCTCTGATTTTAGCGTTGATGGCAGTGACCTTTATTCCTGAGCTGAGCCTTTTCCTACCGAACCTAGTCCTTGGCTATTAATTATTAAGATAAACAATTCCGCGGGTTCGCCTGCGGAAAAGGGATACAACAATGAAGACTATTTCGAACTCCATCCTGAATGAAAACGTGTTAATGCCGAGCTACGACCGTTCGGCGCTTAAAAGCCGTATTGTTCACCTTGGTTTTGGTGCTTTTCACCGCGCTCATCAAGCGCTGTTGACCAATGAAACGCTGAGCAAGACAGGTTCTGATTGGGGCATTTGTGAAATCAACTTGTTTGGTGGTGAAGAACTGATTAAGTCACTGCGCACGCAGGATCACCTTTACACAGTGGCAGAAAAAGGCGCAGAGTCGACGGAGGTGAAAGTGATTGGGTCAGTGACTGAGTCGCTACACCCTCATCTCGATGGTATCCAAACCGTGCTGGAAAAAATGGCAGAACCGCAAGTCGCAATAGTGTCGATGACGATAACAGAGAAAGGCTACTGCGCTGACCCAGCAACCGGCACACTAGATAGAAACAATCCACTTGTCATTGCAGATCTTGCGCAACCAACAGAGCCGAAATCCGCCCTCGGGTACATTGTTCAAGCTCTGAAGATGCGTCGTGATCGCGGTCTTACACCGTTCACGGTGATGTCTTGCGATAACGTGCAAGAGAACGGTCACGTCGCAAAAACAGCAATTCTAGAATTCGCTCAATTGCGTGATCCTGAGTTGTGCGATTGGATTGAAACCCATGTTACTTTCCCGTGTACCATGGTTGACCGCATTGTACCGGCGGCAACCGAAGAGACATTGACAGAAATCGCTGAATTACTTGGCTGCGAAGATCCTTGCGGCATTGCGTGTGAGCCTTTCCGTCAATGGGTGATTGAAGACAACTTTGTTGCTGGTCGTCCAGATTGGAACGTTGCTGACGCTGAGTTTGTGGTAGACGTAGTGCCTTACGAAGAGATGAAGCTGCGCATGCTTAATGGCAGTCACTCATTCTTGGCTTACTTAGGCTATTTGGGGGGCTACGCGTGCATCTCCGATACCATGACGGACGAAGGCTACCGTAAAGCCGCGTTTGATATGATGATCAAAGCGCAAGCGCCATCACTGACGATGCCAGAAGGCACCGATTTAGAAGGGTACGCTAAGTTGTTGATCGAGCGTTTCACTAACCCAAGTTTGAAGCACAGAACATGGCAAATTGCGATGGACGGTAGCCAGAAGATCCCACAACGCATGGGGGGCAGTTTGCAATTCCATCTTGCACAAGGGTCTGATTTCTCATGGCTTGCGACGGCGATCGCTGGTTGGATGCGGTACGTTGCTGGCGTGGATGAGCAAGGTCATGAAATTGAGGTATGCGACCCCATGGCAGAGACTTTACGCAAAATTTGTGACCAACACGGTTTGAACGTTTCAGTCGTACCTGCGCTGCTCTCTGTCGAGGCGATTTTCCCTGCCGAACTGGGCCAAAACCCACAAGTGATCAAGGCGGTGAGCCGTGCTTACCAATCATTAATTGATCACGGTGCTCGTGCGACCGTGGCTGAGCTGTAAGAGGAATTAACGATGAAGAATTTTTTATGTGAAGACTTTTTGCTCTCCAATGAAACCGCGCGCCGCTTGTATCATGAGCATGCTGTCCACCAGCCAATTTACGATTATCATTGCCACCTTAATCCAGCAGAAGTGGCACAAAATCGTCAGTTCGACAACTTGGGGCAGATCTGGCTTGAAGGTGACCACTACAAATGGCGCGGTATGCGCTCTGCTGGCATCGAAGAACGTTTGATCACGGGTGATGCAAGCGATTACGATAAGTACATGGCGTGGGCTAAGACGGTTCCGCAAACACTAGGTAATCCACTGTACCACTGGACACACCTAGAGCTGCGACGTCCATTTGGCATCAGTAATACGCTGTTTAGTCCAGCCACCGCCAATCAAATTTGGCATCAATGTAATGAGCTATTGGCAACGCCAGAGTTCACCGCTCGTGGCATCATGCAGCAAATGAATGTTGTGATGGCGGGGACAACTGACGACCCCATTGACCCACTAGAACATCACAAAGCGATCGCGGACGACGATACCTTCAACATTCAAGTGCTACCGAGTTGGCGTCCAGACAAAGCCTTCAAGATCGAGCTGGAGGTGTTTACTGATTACATGCAAATACTCGGGGAAGTAGCGGATATCGAGATTCGTCGTTTCAGCGATTTATTAAGTGCGCTTGATCAACGCTTGATACATTTCGATGCACACGGCTGTCGTGCGGCAGACCATGGCATTGAGATCGTCCGTTATGCACCGATCCCAACGGAGGCTGCTCTAGATGCACTGCTGACTCGCCGTCTTGATGGTGAAGTGCTCTCTGAACTTGAATGTGCCCAGTTCTCCACCGCAGTTCAAGTCTGGCTTGGCAAGCGCTACGCGCAATTAGGGTGGGTCATGCAACTGCACATCGGTGCGCAGCGCAATAACAGTACTCGTATGTTCAAACTGTTAGGGGCCGATGCGGGTTTTGACTCCATTGGTGACCGCCCATTTGCGTTTGAATTGGCGAATTTATTGGATGAAATGGATCAAACCAATGAGCTACCACGCACGATTCTCTACTGCTTGAATCCTCGTGATAATGAAGTGATGGCGACCATGATCGGTAATTTTCAAGGTGGCGGCATTGCAGGCAAAGTACAGTTCGGCTCGGGCTGGTGGTTCAACGATCAAAAAGACGGCATGCAGCGCCAGATGGAGCAGCTGTCTCAACTTGGTCTGCTTAGCCAGTTTGTCGGTATGCTGACCGACTCACGCAGCTTCTTATCTTACACGCGTCACGAATACTTCCGTCGTATTTTGTGTGACGTAGTGGGGCGTTGGGCAGAAAACGGCGAAGTGCCAAAAGACATGTCGCTGCTTGGCGCTATGGTCGAAAACATCTGTTTTGGTAATGCAAGACGTTACTTTGAAGAGAGGGAGTAACCGATGAAGCACATCGCCATTATAGGTGAATGTATGATTGAACTGAATGGCAAACCGTTTGGCTCAATGCATCAAACATTTGGTGGTGACACGCTCAATGCTGCGATTTATTTAAGTCGTGGCTGTGAAGCAAACCCCGCTCCTGAAGACATTAAAGTCTCTTATGTTACCGCACTTGGCACCGACCCGATCAGTACTGGTATGCTGACTCGCTGGGAAGAAGAGCGCGTTTCGACTGATTTGGTACTGCGAGATGAGACTCGCACTCCCGGCCTGTATCTTATTCAACTCGATGACCAAGGTGAACGAACGTTCTTATATTGGCGTAATCAATCCGCTGCGCGTTATCTACTTCAACACTTAAGCTTTGGCCTGATTAAGCAGGCGTTAAATGAAGTTGATGCGGTGTTTTTAAGCGGTATTACGTTAGCAATCTTACCAAAAGAAGACCGTATTGCATTGCTCAACCTGTTAGTCGAACTGAAAGCACAAGGCGTTGAGATCGCTTTTGATAGCAACTTCCGACCTGCGTTGTGGCCACAAGATGACAATCATACGGTTAAACAGATTTATCAAGCCATGTACCAACTGACCGATATTGCCTTGGTTACGTTTGATGATGAGCAACGGATTTGGGGCGATAACACGCCAGAGCAAACGATAGAACGCCTTACATCGCTGGGCGTCAAGAACTGCGTTGTAAAATTAGGGGCCGATGGCTGCCTAATTCAAGACTCTGCTACGGATTTGGTCCCACAACCAGTGCCAACCCAACCTGTGACAGAGGTGGTAGATACCACTTCGGCGGGCGACTCGTTCAACGGTGGCTTTTTATCGGCATATCTTGCGGGCGCAGATTTAGCGACCGCATGCCAGCGAGGTAACGCACTGGCTGGCGCGGTGATCCAACATCGCGGAGCCATTATTCCCAAAGCATTCACACAACCGGCGCTGGGCGTCGAATAAGGAACACTCATGTCTAGTATTAAAGAACAACTCAAAGCTCTAAAAGTCATCCCTGTTATCGCAATCGACAAAGCCGAAGACATCATTCCTCTAGGTAAAGTATTGGCAGAAAACGGACTGCCAGCCGCCGAGATCACTTTCCGCTCAGAGGCGGCAGCAGAAGCGATTCGTCTATTGCGTGAATCTCAACCGAATATGTTGATTGGTGCGGGTACGGTGCTAAACCGTGAACAAGCTATCGCAGCAAAGGAAGCAGGCGCAACGTTTATCGTGTCGCCAGGTTTTAACCCTAATACGGTAAAAGCATGTCAGGAGATTGGTATTGATATCGTCCCAGGTGTGAACAACCCAAGCACAGTCGAAGCGGCGCTAGAGATGGGCTTAACGACGTTGAAGTTCTTCCCGGCAGAGGCGTCAGGTGGTATCAACATGGTGAAATCACTTCTCGCGCCTTACACCGACATTGAACTGATGCCGACGGGAGGCATCCATTCAGGCAATATCAAAGACTACTTAGCGATCCCACGTGTAGTAGCATGTGGTGGCACTTGGATGATGGATAAGAAGTTGATTGAAGCCGGCGATTGGGAAGAGCTAGCAAGATTGACTCGTGAAGCGGTTGCGTTAGTGAATGAATAATCGTTGCAACACCACCAAATAAACCGACAACACAGCCCTGCCTTTTGGAGGGCTGTGTTGTTAAGGGTAGCGCTCAATAAATACGACGCTACATGCTAATATTTCGCGATTTATTTTTGTAATCTTAAGTGTTTATTTTTAGCCCATCAGCTTATAGGGATTATGCAAATAGATACTTCGCATGGAAGTTTAGGTGGTCATCAATAAAACTTGAGATGAAATAATAGCTATGGTCGTAACCTGCTTGCATTCTTAAGTTCAGCTCTGAATGATGCGCGTTTGCGGCGGCAATCAGAGTTTCAGGTCTAAGCTGCTCGTTTAAGAAACCGTCTGCATCACCTTGGTCAACGAGAATAGGTAATGGTGAGCGGCTTTGTTTTAACAGCTCGCTAGCATCGTATGGTTTCCAACTTTCGATATTTGTACCCAAATAGGCGGTGAATGCTTTTTGTCCCCATGGACACTGCATTGGGTTGCTAATTGGGCTAAATGCCGAAATAGAACGGTACTGGTGCGCATTTTTCAAACCGATCGTCAATGCCCCATGTCCACCCATGCTGTGGCCCGAAATAGACTTCACGTCAGAGACCGGGAAATTGCTTTCAATGATTGCAGGCAGCTCTTTAGTAACGTAGTCGTACATGTGGTAATGCAGTGACCAAGGCGCTTGTGTGGCATTGAGATAAAACCCCGCCCCTTGGCCTAAATCGAAACCCTCGTCATCTGCTACTGATTCGCCACGTGGGCTCGTATCGGGTGCGATAATCGCAATGCCAAGTTCTGCCGCCATCCGAAAGGCGCCTGCTTTCTGCATAAAGTTTTCGTCGCTGCAGGTCAAACCAGACAGCCAATATAAGGCGGGAACCGGGTTAGATTTAGTGGCATTTGGCGGTAGAAAAATCGCAAAACGCATCGTGCAATTCAGTGCTTTAGATTCGTGAGTGTATTGTTTGTGCCAACCGCCACAAACCTTGGCTTGGCTTACGTTTTCAATGCTCATAGATAAACTCCCTAACAGCAAAACAAAAAATCAGGCTCCCCATAAGGGGAGCCTACGGCAATCACTAGGTTATTTATCCATGTGGATAACAGTACGAATACTCTTACCTTCGTGCATGAGATCAAACGCTTGGTTAATGTCTTCTAATCCCATGGTATGAGTGATGAACTCTTGCAGTCCAAACTCACCGGCCATGTAGCGTTCTACAATTTCTGGCAGTTCTGAGCGGCCTTTTACACCACCAAATGCGCTACCGCGCCATACACGACCCGTTACGAGTTGGAATGGGCGAGTGGCGATCTCTTGACCCGCACCTGCAACGCCAATAATGACCGACTCACCCCAACCTTTGTGACAGCACTCAAGTGCTTGACGCATCACGTTGACGTTACCGATACATTCGAACGAGTAATCAACCCCACCGTCTGTCATTTCCACGATCACTTCTTGGATTGGTTTATCGAATTTCTGTGGGTTGATCACATCTGTCGCACCAAGCTGCGTTGCTAGGTCGAATTTACTTTCGTTGATGTCGATACCGATAATGCGGCTCGCACCAGCCATGCGGGCACCGATAATCGCAGAC
Source organism: Vibrio sp. TAP-3B (assembly GCF_057784735.1). NCBI lineage: Bacteria > Pseudomonadati > Pseudomonadota > Gammaproteobacteria > Vibrionales > Vibrionaceae > Vibrio > Vibrio sp. TAP-3B. The sequence continues at coordinate 695,429 of NZ_CM173496.1, forward strand.
AGACCAATGCCACCTAAGCCAAAGATAGCAACAGTATCGCCTTTTTGAACTTTTGCAGTATTGAGTACCGCGCCCATGCCGGTTGTGACGCCACAGCCAAGCAGACACACTTCTTCAAGAGGGGCTTCTTTGCTTACTTTTGCTAGTGAGATTTCTGGCAGAACCGTGTACTCAGAGAACGTTGAACAACCCATGTAATGGTAAATGGTTTCACCGTTAATAGAGAAACGGCTGGTTCCATCTGGCATTAAGCCTTTACCTTGCGTTTCACGCACGGCCTGACACAGGTTGGTTTTGCCCGATTTACAGAACTTACATTCGCCACATTCTGCAGTGTAAAGAGGGATGACGTGGTCGCCAACTTCAACGCTAGTAACACCTTCACCAACCATTTCTACAATACCGCCACCTTCGTGACCAAGAATAGAAGGGAAAATGCCCTCTGGATCATCACCGGATAAGGTGAAAGCGTCAGTATGACAAACGCCCGTTGCGACGATGCGTACTAGCACTTCACCCGCTTTAGGCAGTTGCACATCGACCTCTTCTCTTTTTAATGGTTCGCCAGCCGCCCACGCCACCATCGCTTTTGATTTGATGTGAGTTTGGCCTGGTTTGATTTCAAGTGTCATTGGATTTCCTCTTACTCTTATATGTATACCCAAGCATCCCGAAGTGACTTGGCTATAAGCGTAGTAAAGGTTGGCTCACTACGCTGCGTTGTTTTGTTGGTGTGTATTTTATCTATTTCAATAAAAATGATAATACCTCTATTTTGAAAATGATTTTTACATATCAGTAATAATTGGTGATGGAAATGCAGTTTAATTGGTTAATTCTATCGGTACCCGCCTTTTACTTTTTTGCGTTTTTATTCGTCTTTCTGACATGTGATGTATGTACTAAGCTTCCAACGTACCCCTGCAAACAATACAAAAAGGAATGACTATGAAAATCAAGCTCATTGGATTGGCTCTTTTGTCTGCTTTTGGCTGCTCCTCCGCTCTTGCTGGTGAAAATATTCTTTATCAGATAGATGGTAATTCATATGAAGGCTATTGGGCTAAAGTGGATGATAAGGCGCCGCTTGTACTCCTAGTGCACGATTGGGATGGCTTGACTGATTACGAAGAACAGCGAGCGGATATGCTGAACAAGATGGGCTACAACGTATTCGCAGTCGACCTCTTTGGTGAAGGAGTCAGGCCCACTAAAATGGAAGATAAACGCCAGCACACCGGTGAGTTGTACAAAGACAGGAACAAATTAAGACGATTAATGGCTGGGGGGCTCGATGTCGCCGGAAAGCTCGGCGGTAATCTCGATAACACAGTTGCGATGGGTTACTGTTTTGGTGGCGCTGCCGTTCTGGAATCTGTGCGCGCAGGAATGAAAGCGAAAGGTTTTGTTACTTTTCACGGGGGGCTTCAGACGCCAGAAGGGCAAAGTTACGCGATGACAAAGTCGCCAGTATTAATTCTGCACGGCACCGCCGATGATGCTGTGACGATGAGCGATTTTGCTCAATTGGCCAACGAATTGGAATCACAAAAGATCCCGCACGAGATGACTACTTACGGCGGCGCGCCTCATGCATTTACGGTTTGGGGTTCAGAACGCTATCGTAAAGATGCTGATAAGAAATCCTGGCAGGCGTTTTCGAACTTTTTAGCTGAAAATACCCAATATTAGATCACGACATTCTGATACTTAAATGGCCATCTTGCTCATAAAGATGGCCATTTTCGTTTTGCTGGACAGTTTCTCCTTGCTGGAGTTTGTGTGACAATCTTGTCGATACATAGACTGACGGGAACAGGTTCATGGCGAATTGGGAAGGGGTAACTGAGTTTGTTGCCGTGGCAGAAACAAACAGTTTCACTGGTGCTGCCAGCAAACTGAAAACATCGGTTGCACAGATAAGTCGTCGAGTCTCTGCGCTTGAACAGCGCTTAGCGGTGAAATTGTTGCATCGTACAACGCGAAAAGTCTCCTTGACAGAAGCTGGACAACTTTATTATCAGCAGTGTAAACATTTGGTGGAAGGGCTTGAGTTGGCCGAGCTCGCCGTGACGCAAATGCAGACCGAGCCGCGAGGTTTGTTGCGCGTGACCGCGCCAGTAACCTACGGGGAGATGAACCTCGCGCCTTTGCTGCATCAGTTTTTAGAGAAATATCCGCAAGTAAATCTCGACTTGGTGTTGACCAATCAAAAACTGGATTTGATTGAACAGGGCGTAGATGTGGCGATTCGTCTCGGTCGCTTGCAAGACTCCAGCATGATTGCCAAGCGTCTTTCGTCACGGCAAATGTACGTCTGTGCCAGTCCGATGTATTTGCAACGATTTGGTGAGCCACATACCTTGTCAGAACTGGGGCGGCACCAGTGCTTAGTTGGCTCCGTTGATTATTGGCACTTTAAAGAAAATAAGCGAGATAAGTCGCTGCGCGTGTCGGGACGAATTAAATGTAACAGCGGTTTCGCTTTGGTCGATGCGGCCAAACGTGGATTGGGTTTGATGCAGTTGCCGGATTATTACGTTCAAGAGGCGTTAGATAGCGGCGAGTTGGTTGAGGTACTTTCAGATTATCGCGACGATCGCGAAGGCATTTGGGCGCTGTACCCGCAAAGCCGTAATTTGTCGCCAAAAGTGAGGTTGTTAATCGACTTTTTAGCCCAAGAGCTGTCTTGATGAACTGCTAAACGTGCTCAAAGCGATGGGTTGTTACTAAAACGCCCAGTGTTGCTGGGCGTTTTTTTGGATGATGACTGAAGGACTATTGGTCGGATTCTGAATCTTCACGTTTGATCACTTTGTGTCCGTCTTCGGATACGCCTTGCTTCCAGTAGCTGCTGATGTAGATGTTCTCGCGTTCGACTTCTTTCTCGTTACGGAAGTATTGACGTAACGCGCGCATTGAATCGAATTCACACGCACACCAAACCGAGGCGTCACCATCTAACCATGGTTGTTCGCGAACTGCTTCTTCCAAAGCTTGACCTTCAGTCAGCCAAATTAGGTCTATACCTGCGGGGGCGTGTAGAGGTTGAATATCGGCAGGCGAGAGTACGCTGATCACGGCGTAGCCTTTCGCGTGTTCCGGTAATGTGCGAATTTTGGCGGACAAGGCAGGGAGTGCCGTCATATCTGCGGCCATAAAGGACCAGTCAGCCTCGGTATTTAAATTAGAGATACTGCCTGGACCTACGATATTAATCGTATCGCCTTTTTGTGCGGCCATCGCCCAACGCGCGGCAAAGCCACACTGTAAATCTTGTGTGGTGTGGCGGACAAAATCGACGTCGATCGTGTTTGTTTCTGGGTGGAAGCGACGAATCGTGTAAGTACGCATCAGCGGTCGATCATCTTTTGATAGCGTGCTCAGATCGGTACCGCCCATATCGTTAAACAACAGCTTGATATAACTGCCTTCGCAGTCGTGTGGAAATTGGCTTAGCGCGTCACCTTGCAAATTAATACGCTGCATATTTGGGGTAATAGTGACGGTGTCTATGACCACCAGTGTTTTAGGTTGCGGACTCTTTTTCATCTTAACTCTACTCGATAATTGTTCTCTTTCTCATTTGAGGTTATCAAGTTCTCTACTAAGAGGGTAGTCTCTTTAAACAAATTTACACTGTGAATTGAGGTAGGATCACCGGACACAGGGGGCAAAGCATTATTCGGCTGGCTGTCGGTGGCGCGTGGCTAAAATAATAAAGGGCACAGATCCCCGTCATCAATTGGATCACTAACCCAATAATTGGTAATTATCACGCTGGCAGAATTTCATTCTCGTTAACAACTCCGGTCACATAAAGGCGCACATCAATAGTTTCAGGGTTGGATCGAGCAAGCTTGCCTAACTGGATTAATCGCATTTTGTACCGGCCAATTTATACTACTGTGCTCGCCTATTTCCACATCAAGAAGGTTGCCAACACCGTTGCACAATTCAGTAGCGCGTTCTGCCCATCGTTCACTCTCAGTAATAATACTTTCTGGCTCTGAGTCAGCTATCAACCCCAATAGGTAATTAGCAATAGATATCTCTTAATAATCCGTACTTAAACTCAAAACGCTTATTAATCTGCTCACTATTCTTTACTGGACATACACTCTCGCTAACAACATTCCTAGCCACATCACTCATATCAGAGTAGCTAACAACATCAATAAGGTCAGACACCGAAAGCTCAATATGATTTGGCGACCCCGACTTAACATGTACAATGCCACGACCCAAGCTCAGGTAACTCCTTGCAGTAGACATACTACCTCGCCCTTGAAGTAACAAGTGAGAACAGGACATAACAAGAGCATTATAGGTAATTGAATTGGTAGCCGTAGGGTAAGCCATATCAACATTACACTTATGAAATAGGCGTAAATAACCGAGATAAATATCCAATAAAACTCGAAATGACTTTTTTTTCTTGTACGTAAATACAACAAGCTTGAACTCAGGGAAAGCCTTTTCTTTTCGAAGGCTATCAATAAGTGAAATAACATCACGAAGGGGGAATACGCCTTTTTTTGCCCCAATCATAAGCCTCTTTTCTGGAACTGTGTGACTGTTATTAGCTGCATAAATATCGGAAAACTTATCCCATAAATGTGTAGGGAGAGATTTAAAGGCGTCCCGGGCATCAATGAAATTTATATCTGAACGACCAGAAATATACTGGATGCTTTGCTCAAAATAATCTCTAGGCGCGATAACGTTTTTAACTTGGCTAAGTACGAATAAACAATCACCATCAACATTATTGCTCTTGGTTGGCTTTAACTCCCCAAACTCATCCTTGGTCTTTAGCCAGCGAGCCACTTCATCATCGGTCAAGTGAATGTATAATTTATCCAGCACATCACCACTACCGATAACCTTAGCTAAATAGCATGAGTTGTAAGTATTAAGAGAGATAGCCGTTATAGTTTTACACTCGCTAAAATCCTCTACAGGTATCGACTCAAAAGGAACTACATTTACGCCCTCTAACTCACTTATAGTATTTTTCTTATCTGTAGATGCGATGCAAAAATTATTTTTTGGACAACCACACTTATTAATCAACATATCAACATATAAGTTAAGGAAGGTGTGATTGATGCTCCCTATAATTAGGTTTTTGTTTTTTAATAACATATAAAGCCAAGTTCTTTAGTTTTCATGGGGAATGTGTATAACGCGACTGTTATCGGCAAGGGCACCAGCCCTTTGGTAAAGGTATAAGGTTACTTTTCTGCCCTTGCAAGCGTGCTTTAGAAATTTGTCCATCGAGTGACGCGAATCGGGTTGTTGAGTCATCACAGTTGTTACGAGCAAGTAATGGACACTAAAAACGTAGCGGTAGCCTATCATTGATGTGCTTTTATATCATTGGGATAGTAGATAAAAGCAGTAGTGTGGCCATCCCATAATTAAACCCTTTCACGCGTTTGGGTGTGGTTAGCCAGCGCTGAAGTTGCATGCCGGCGGCGGTCCAAAATGTCACCGATGGCAAGTTGGCTAAGCAGAAGATGCCAGCAATAAAGGTGAGTTCCAGCCAAGCCCCGCCACTGCTGTATACCGTAATAGCAGTTAAGGCCATTGACCAACCCTTTGGGTTCACCCACTGAAAGGCAACGGCTCCCCAAAAAGACATCGGACGGAAATCGTGTTTTGTTTCGGTTTTGCCGCTGGTGGCAATTTTGTACGTTAAATACAGCAAGTAACTTAAGCTGAGTGCTTTCAAAATGGAGTGCGAGACGGGGTAGGCGTTGAAGAGGCTCATTAAACCAATGCCCACCAAGATCAGCATGGCTCCGAAGCCGAAGGTAATGCCCAGCATATGTGGAATGGTGCGTTTAAAGCCGACATTGGCGCCGGAGGTCATTAACATAATGTTGTTAGGGCCAGGGGTAAACGTGGAGACAAAAGCGAACAACGCCAATGCGACCAGTTGATGATATTCCATAGCTTGTTCCTTAAATGAATTCCTGATTGGTTGAGAACAACTATAAGTAGAACTGACATCAATATTGTGCTTTTATTTGATGAAAGGAGAGTTAATAGGCAATGAAATATCATTATGGATAGATTTGACGAAAGAATATTGCAAGAGCTTAAGCGAGGCGGAAGAATCTCCAACGTCGAGCTGTCTGAGCGAGTCGGATTGTCACCGTCTGCGACGCTTCGCCGCGTACAAGATTTAGAACGCAAGGGCGTGATCAAAGGTTACCGAGCCGTGTTGGATAATCAACAACTCGGCGTGGGTTTTGTTGCGTATGTATCGATTGGCTTGGCCTCGCACGCTAAGCAAGCACAGCTCGGTTTCGAGGAACACGTGCGTTTTGTCGATGAAGTGGTCGAGTGCCACAACATAACGGGATCTAACGAATATTTAATACGCGTAGAAACCCAAGATTTAGCCGCTTACAAAGCTTTTCATGCCGATGTGCTAGGCGAATGTGAACACGTCAAATCGATCACAACCATGGTGGTAATGGATTCGCCAAAAGACGAACGTTAGCGGTCAAAGTTGGCCCTGTATAGTGGCTCATGAATGTGAAGTGACGCGGAAGAGCCGGTCGAGCATGAGAGTGGCTCCTCATCAAGGGTAGGTTATTGTATCAGGCTCGCTCACCTTATTATTTGTTGGGTTGCCACTCTACCCAGTTGAGCATCGCGTAGTCGGCAAGTTTGAGCATTGGGATGTCTTCATGGGTATCGCCGTAGGCATAAATAGAAGCAAACTCGTTGAGCGAAAACGCCGCCTTCACGCGCGACACTTTTCTTTCTAAACTGCAATCGCCTTGCTGGTACAAGCCACTCAGTTTTGGTTGTTGTGAGATCAGTTCGCTGCATAACAAATGGTAGCGATTAGCGTCACACCAAGGTGTCAGATAAGCATTGAGTGACGCGGAGACCACCACAATGGTATCACCTCGGCGTTGATGCCATTCCAATTTTTCCACGGCTTCCGGGCGTAAATATAATGGGATCACATCATGCGCAAATTGAGCGCCAATCGTTGCAATTTGTTGGGTTTCTTTGCCAGAAAAAGCAATGAAGCTGCTTAAAGGTCGTATTAGGCGAGCAGGTAAAACACCAAGTTTGTACAATGCATAAAATGGCATGATGACCATTTTTCCTACCCACTTGCGCAGGCCATAGGCGGAATAATGGAGAAAAAGGCGAAACATATCCTCTCGGGTGATGGTGCCATCAAAATCAAACAGTGCCAATGACGGCTTATTAGTCTCTTGCAAACTTAGCACCTATATTTCGGTCTTCTTTTGTCTTTTCGGTGTGGTTGCACTGACGTGATTTCGGTTTCATTGATAAAACACCGCCAGCCAAATCGTTTCTTGTGTTGGATCAGTCCAGCTTACTTTGTGTTTTGTATGAGCCGGAATAGTGATGTGATCACCAGCCTCTAGTCGTTGCACTAAGCCGGTTTCGAAGGTCAGTTCTCCCATTCCTTTTAGAACCAGCACCCATTCATGCTCTTCTTGATCGTACCAGCCACTTTCAGGTGAGGTTTGTCCTGTCGAGACAATGCGCTCAATGCGCAGATTATTGTGAGTCAACAGATCTTCGAAGACTTCCTCGTTGAGGTTATTCGGTAAGTCGTTAAACAGGTTCATTGTATTTCCTTTAACTTTGCATAACGAAAGCGATAGACTTCTGTTGATTTCGATTCGATAAAGCGGCCGTCGATAAACTTGGCATTGTGCAAGTCGGCATGGGCGGAACTATACCTATAAAAATGACAATGTTGAAAGGTGGCGGTGTGAAAATCGTGATGAAAAAATGTAAAGTGAGATAATTTTTAACCCACTTCCTTCTTAGTTTTAGACAGAAGTTCTATTTAAATTACTGATGTTATGAGACTAAAAAAGAAGAGGGAAAAGTGTTGCGCGAATATGAGCGACAAAGGCGAGGTTGGTCGAGCTCGGACCTTCTCGCACGCACAGTTTGCATTACATGATTGTATTCTATTTGCATGATTTGTTGATCGGTTTGGCGTTTCTCCGTACAAAAAATCTATATTTTTCACAAATTGATTTCCATCAAAATAGTAGGGTTTCTATGTGCTAGATTGCGCACAGCTCAAAAAAATATAGATATCTACGTGCTTCAATATTCTGACTTTTATCAGAATTACCGAGTATCGCTAAAAAGCACGGTTGGGTATCGCATAACAAAGCCCTAAAAAAGGAAATAAAAAATGAAAAAAACAATCTGCAGTTTAGCAGTGGTTGCTGCGCTCGTGTCACCAAGTGTTTTTGCTCATCAACAAGGTGATTTCGTTCTTCGTGTTGGTGCTGCCTCTGTCGTTCCAAATGACAGCAGCGATAAGATTTTGGGTTCTCAAGAAGAGTTGAAAGTAGATTCAAATACCCAACTTGGCTTAACGTTTGGTTACATGTTTACCGACAACATCAGTCTAGAGGTGCTCGCAGCAACCCCATTTAGTCACGATATTTCAACGGATTTATTGGGGTTAGGTGATATCGCGGATACCAAACACTTACCACCAACGCTGATGGTCCAGTACTACTTTGGCGAGCCACAAAGCAAGTTCCGTCCATACGTTGGTGCAGGTCTTAACTACACCATGTTTTTTGACGAAGGTTTCAACAGTACAGGTAAAGGCGCTGATTTATCGGATCTAAAATTGGATGATTCATTTGGTTTGGCTGCAAACATTGGCGTGGACTACATGATCAACGACCAATGGTTCCTAAACGCGGCAGCGTGGTACGCAAACATTGAAACAGAAGCCACCTATAAAGCAGGCGCAGACAAGTATAAAACGGACGTGAAGATCAACCCATGGGTATTTATGATCAGTGGTGGTTATAAGTTTTAATAAGAATCATTATTACTGGTATGGCATTGGGGGGCGGTTACGGGGACTGCCCCCTTTTTTGTGTTTCCATCTAATGGTAGTCATTTGTTTGCATATTTAGGGTATGTTGTGACGCTTTATTGGTGGGGGCTACCTGGACACCGCAACGAGAAACAAGTCGTGATGATAGTTGAATTCACCGTTTATTCATGAGTGATTTGAGGCTTTAATTCGACGACATTGCCCTCTGGGTCATGGATATAGAGGGTGCGACTAAAACCTTGCGCGCCGTAGCGCTTTGCAAACTCTTCAGTCTCAATATTGTGTCGATGTAGATACTCAAGGAGTTCATCCTCAGAAAAAGGCGCTAATTGCAGACAAAAGTGGTCAATATTACGACCATTCTGAACTGGTGGCTTTCCGCCAAGTTGTCCCAATTCGCTGTCTACCGTCACCACATCGATTAATGCGTTGCCTGCCCTAAGTTGGGTTAAACCAAGATCCGTTACTTCGCGTTCGACAGGGCAGCCCAAAATATCTCGATAAAAATGCAACATGGCGTCGAGGTTGCTCGTTCTTAATACGACGTGGTCAAGGGCTTTGATTTCAATAGGATTGTTGGGCGGCATGCTTCACTCCTTTTTCGCAACGATGAAAAAAGTATACGACGAGCATAAGAATAAGGAGCGAAATGATCAAACTGAAAAGGGACCGTTACTTGTTAGAGAGTCATTAAGCGGACTACTTGAAGTAAAAAGGTTAGCGTGTTGCTAACCTTTTAGGGATGGGTTGATTAATTATTCGTAATCAGAAGCGTAAGTTTCTTCATAAGTGTGCGAGTAAAGCTCGAATAAGTTGCCGAATGGGTCTTCTAGGTAGACCATTTTCGCGGGCTTGTTCTCGTCTTCTGGGTGGTAACGCATGATGTCCATACGAACTTTGCCGCCGAATGCTTCGGTGCGCTTGATTGCACCTTCAAAGTCGTCTGTTTGCAAACAGAAATGGAAGATGCCGATGCGAGAAAAATCCACTTCATGGCGCTCTTGACGCTCTTTCATTTCGAATAACTCAAGGCCGATGCCATCACTTGTCACAAGGTGGGCGATGTTGAAGCCTTTAAAGCCTTCGCCAAAGACCGCAATACACATTCTGCCAATTGCGGTTTCGCGTTCTTCAATCACTTTCGTGTTGCCCATAACGACTTTTAGACCAAGCGCTTGGGTGTAAAACTCAACCGCTTTATCCATATCTCCGACCATAATACCGACATGATTCATTTTCATTTGTTTGCTCCCAACATGTGTTTAATTGTTGTGTTGTTTCGATGTGGGAGAGTATATGACGCGATTTTAATTACATGAAATTATCATAAATTATAAAAACAATAATTTTGTGTAATTAAGGTGGGTGGAGTTCGAGCTAATTGGCCAAGGCCTCAACCGCTTGTTGTACCGAGGTGAAGTGAATTTTGATGATGCACCTTTGTGCGAGACTAAACTCATGCGACTGGATGAGCGACGTAACTTCCTCGACGGACAGAGTGCGTTCTTCCGGTTGTAAAACGGTGGCGGTCGAATCGTTGTATTGCAACCCGAACGTGTTGCCATTTGAGTCGATGACGTAATCATCTGGCCCCGAAATGAGCGCTTCGCATTCGGAATCAAGGTCGGCATGAGAACGCAAATAGATAAGTTCATCGTCGCCGTCTAGTTTTAGTAAGCACGGCCAGCATACAGAGTGGTTTGTCATGGTTAACTCATTATTTATAGGACTCTAGAAGCTCGATCCAGGTTGCTGCAAAAATGCTAACTCTTCAGGCGTGCTTTCTCTACCTAATATCGCATTGCGATGTGGGTAACGTCCAAATTGGTCGATGATGGCTTTGTGTTGTAACTCAAAGTCGTAGTGATTTTCAAGCCCTGGTGCGCGAAACAATTTCTCAGCTTCGACATGAATGAGGCGAGATTCGCTGTGCATAAACGGCATGTACAAAAAGCTTAGCTGCTTGGGCGCTAATTCTTGATCGTGTCCTAACCGAATCGCTTCTTGAGCCAATACTAATGCGAGCGGGTCTTGTGCGAATGCTTTTGGGGTGTTGCGATACACATTACGTGAAAACTGGTCGAGGACGATGATTTCGGCTAATCGTCCTTGTGCGCTATCGCGCCAACTAAACAGCTCACAGCGAGCGGCTTGTTCTAATACGGAGGCAAATCGCGACGCAATGTGTTTGTCCTGTTCTGGGTTGTTTTCAAACCAGTTTTGAGGTGTCAGCTCTTCGAACCAGAACTTGATGATTGGTTGATGCATGGCGCTTCCTTTTGTTGTGCCTTAATAGCAAAAAGCCAGAAGCGTGGCTTCTGGCTCTTGGCGTGTTATCGGCCGTAAGTCTCTACGATGTAACGTTCAAAATCGTCACACATTTGTTCGTCAGAGATGACGTTGCTTGCCAGTTCTTTACTGCCGTCGACGACTTTAATCGTCGCGTTTAGGGAAGCGACTGGTGCACGTTCACGTGTCGCAAGTGACTCGATTTTCTTCTGCTGTACTTTCCACGCTTGCTCTGGCGATAGATTACATACCTCTGCCAAGTACTTAGCATTAAACCCCTCACCAGTTAAGCTGACAATGGTTTCATTGTGCGACAGATGATTGCCCGCGTGCCAATAGTGTTTGGCCAGCAGTGGACCAATCTCTGGGTTATCGGTCAGGTAACCGAATTTATCGAGGAAGTAAGCACGTGTCTGATACACCGCCATATGCGCGAGTAGATAACCTTGATACGCACAAGCCGCTTCATCGGAGAGTAAATGCGGAATTGCCATCAGTGGGCGAGGACTGCATTCCAAACCAAGGATCTGTTTTTCACAATCACGAGCCAGCTTAGTGATGCGCTCTGGTGTTAACTCATCATCGCTGAGTTGATACAGTGCGCGTTCAAAGTACGGCACAACCAAGATGCTGCGTTCTTCGTAGGCTTTGAATGGCTGACGGCTATTGATCATCGCTTGAATGATCTCGTCAGGAACCGACTTCCCTTCATCATCCAGTGCGTATTGTTTTAGCCAATCAGCATCGGTTAACAAGCTGTCACAGAACATTGACTGAGTTTCTGCATAAGCCATCGACGTCGGCGCAAACTCTTGCGAGAAGCATGGCGCGTTCATTTTTACATTGGCAAAGTGCGCTGCGTGGCCACCTTCATGGAAAAGCGTATTAATCCCATCGTAGCCGCTGCCCACTTGGTCTGGTTTGGCATTGCTGGTGAAGTTCACCTGCGCTGCAACCCATTCGCCTTGATTGTAGAAGGAAGGGATCGGGCCGTGGCAGAACCCGTTCGGGTACTTACCTTTACGGTCTAGTAAATCCAACGTCAGTGTCGCGCCAGAGTAATCAATATTCAGACGGCCAAACGATTCTACCCAGCGTCGTAGAGATTTTGAGAACGGTACGTACGGGTCAAGGTCTCGCATCACGTCGCCCGCGAACGAGTAAATAAAGTTATGCCCCGTTAGTGCGGTTTTCCCTTTCTCTTTTGCCAAATTTTCTAGGCTATTAAAATGAGCATCACGAGTTCGTCGTTCGAAATCTTCCAGAATATTAAACAACTGCTTCGAACTCATTTTCTCGGTTTTTTGCACGGAGTAGTCAAAGAAGGTGGCGTAACCGAGTGAGCGTGCAAACTGATTACGCAGTTTGATCAGTTCAATAAAACCGTTTTGCAGTAACCATTGCTCAAGATCCAGCAACGCTTGGTGAGCCGATTGGCGTACCGCTTCATGATTGCTGGTGCGAATGGTTGAGCTTAATACTGGCAGCGAACCTTCTACTTGTTCACCGTTTTCGTCGGTAAACGTTTGTACGTGGTTCTGTTTTTTCTCGAATAATTCAGCTTCAAAAGCGATCAATTGATTCTTCAGTGTCTGAGCTTCTTCACCTTCAATCGCGTGAGATTCAAACATCGCCAGCCAGCCAGATAGGCCTGTAATGGTTTGCTGTTTCTCTTGCGGGTCGATAATGGAATCAGCAGTTTCAAGCTGTCGTTTGATGGCGGTAATGTGTTCTGCATTGCTTAAGAAATTGGTCCATTCGGTTTGTGCTTGTGTTGAGCCGTCATGGTCATCGCTGATCCCCATGTAAGTTTGCCAAAAGAAATCTTCTTTGGTGCGATGAATCGCGAGATAGCGTTGGTTGAGGTCGGTAAGATATTCTGTTGCGGTCATGTTGAACCTTCGAATGGTTGCGATGTATCGAGTGATGATTATTGCACGCTTGGTTTCTGGAAAGGAGTGACACAATAATCCATTGGTTTTGTATCGCGTAAACGTGGCTTTACTATTTGTTTACATTTTAATGCGTTAGCTGGGCGGTAGTGAGTTCCGAGCGAGCGACTTTAAAACAAGCATGGAGGGTAAATACCCTCAGGTGACAAGCCATGCGTCAAGTCATTTGGGGATAGAAGTACCACAATCAATAAACCAATAAACCGAGCGATCGCTCACTCGGCTTATTTTACCCTCATCTTTGTTCAATAGCGTGCTCCCGCTGTATTACTCTTCTGGGTACTCACCCATGCCTTGAGTTTTAGCTTCCGCTTTCCAGTGCTCACCGGGTTCAAATGCTTCATCGCATAAATCTATGGTGTAGCCCATTTCTGTAATTTCTTTCAAAGTGAGGTTATCAGCAATGTTTGCAACCTCACCCGATTTATTACGCAGTTCCATGTGGTTTCCTCCTCTGTCAGTAGACGAGCGGTATCGATGCACAGCGACGAATGCATCGACGACCTTTGTTCTAAGTATATAACCCTCAGCTAAAAATGAGGGTTTAATCCATTTTATTAGTGTGGTTAATGGAATAATGCTTTGAGCTGCTTCAGTTATTTTTAACCGCATCATCGCGATAGTTGGCCATTTGTGATTTATTGAATGATTAAATTGTCAATCTGGAAAATCGAAATGGTAATTCTCGATCACTCCTTAGCACAGCAAATTGTCGATAGAACCATGTCCATCATTGGTCACAACGTAAATGTGATGAGCTCGGCTGGCATCATTATAGGCAGTGGCGACCTAAAACGTATCGGCCAAGTGCATGATGGGGCAGTATTGGCGCTGAATCACGGAGACTCGCTAGAGCTGAATGAGCAACAGTGTTTGACGCTTCAGGGGGTCAAGCCGGGTATCAACATGTTGCTTAAATTGCATGGTGACGTGGTGGGGATTGTTGGTGTGACCGGCGAACCCGAGAAAATCCGTGATTTCGCCAAGCTGGTCAAAATGACCGCAGAGCTGACCATCGAGCAAGCCGCGTTGGTAGAAAAATTCCAGTGGGACAGACGTCATCGCGAAGAGTTTATTCTGGCTTGGATTAATGGCAAATTGACCGATGAAGAGCTGAAAGATTGGGCAATGCGTCTTTCTATCGATATCACTCAGCCACGAGTGGCAACAGTGATTAAGTTATCGATGCCATCCGCCTCAAAAAGCATGAAGGGCGTGCGTAACATTGTTGAGTTGCTGGAATACCCAGAGCGTAACAACCTTGTCGCGATTGTCTCGGTGAACGAAATTGTGGTGTTAAAACCGTACCACTCCGCCAAACAATGGGATAGCCAAATCGAAAGTGAACGCATTGATAAGTTGATGTCGCGTTTAAGCGAACACGACTCGCATACTTTCCATATTGCCCTAGGGCAGTTGTTTGAAGAGCCCAAAGATGTGGCTTTGTCATATCAGAGCGCGAAGCAAGTATTAGCGATTGGCAAGCAATTCTACCCAGAGAAACGTAAGTACTTGTTTGATGAACTGCGTTTGCCAGTGCTGTTAGCGCCGCTGGCAGAGATTTGGCAAGGTGAACAAATTATTGATGGTGTGAAACGGTTGAAGAAGAAGGACAAGTCGGGGCAATTGCTGAAAACGCTAGACGCATTGTTCGAGTGTAATGGCAATGTAACGGAATGCTCTGAAATACTGTTTATTCACCGGAACACACTGCGTTATCGGTTGGGGAAAATTACGGAGATAACAGGGTTATCAACCACCAATTTTGTGGGATTAGCGGAATTGTATATTGCGACTCGGCTCTCAAAAATGACGTGATATTATGCAGTTGCACAATACGCGTCATTTTTTAACTTCATTATTTGTCATTCCGCCTAATGGAATTCAAAAGCAAACGATTGATAATTATTGCGTCCCTACATGTTGAGTGAACCAAACGGGTTCCTCAACAAAATAAGAATAAATGGAGTTATCATGAACCTTATATTAATCCTGCTCGGGGTGATCGCATTCATTGTGCTCACGACCACCAAATTCAAATTACATCCCTTTTTAGCGCTGATCATCGCGGCATTCCTTGCGGCCTTTGCTTACGGCTTACCAGTAGATAGCATTGCTAAAACCATTGCTTCTGGCTTTGGTGGCATTCTTGGTTACATTGGTTTGGTTATCGTTTTAGGTACCATCATCGGTGTTATTTTGGAAAAAAGCGGTGCGGCGATCACCATGGCCGACACGGTCATTAAAGTGTTGGGTGAGCGTTTCCCAACATTGACCATGAGTATTATCGGTTACATCGTTTCTGTTCCGGTATTTTGTGATTCAGGCTTTGTGATTCTGAACTCACTAAAAGAATCACTCGCGAAGCGTTTAAAAACCTCAAGCGTTGCGATGAGTGTAGCGTTGGCAACTGGCCTATACGCAACACACACGTTTGTGCCGCCAACTCCTGGCCCGATTGCTGCTGCGGGTAACTTAGGCCTGGAATCTAACCTTGGTTTAGTGATTGGTGTGGGTGTGTTTGTCGCAGCGGTTGCGGCGTTAGCGGGTATGTTGTGGGCGAACCGATTTCAACATGTTGAACCAGATGGCATTGAAGCCGCAGATGAAATTCAGCATGACTGGCAAGCACTCAAAGCGTCTTACGGCAAATTGCCAACGGCGAGCCAAGCCTTCGCGCCTATTTTTGTTCCAATCTTATTGATCTGTTTTGGCTCTATCGCGAAATTTCCAAGCTTACCGCTGGGCGAAGGTTTTGTGTTTGATGTTCTTACTTTCTTAGGACAGCCATTAACGGCATTAGTGATTGGTCTGTTCCTTTCTGTTCGCTTACTAAAATCAGACAACAAGATTGAAGAATTTGGTGAGCGAATCAGCCAAGGCATTACGGCTGCTGCGCCGATTCTTTTGATTACGGGGGCGGGTGGCGCATTTGGCGCGGTACTGAAAGCAACGCCGCTAGGTGAATACTTGGGTACGACGTTATCGGCGCTGGGTGTGGGCATTTTCATGCCATTTATCGTTGCGGCTGCGCTAAAATCGGCGCAAGGGTCATCAACGGTTGCACTGGTGACCACGTCTGTTTTAGTTGCGCCTATGTTGACGCAGCTGGGCCTAGATTCCGAAATGGGGCGTGTGTTAACGGTGATGGCGATTGGTGCGGGCGCGATGACGGTTTCTCATGCAAACGACAGCTTCTTCTGGGTGGTTTCGCAGTTTAGCCGCATGTCGGTGGGCTTGGCGTACCGTGCGCAAACCATGGCTACGCTGGTTCAAGGTGTTACGGCAATGACATTGGTGTACATTTTGAGTCTCGTTCTCTTATAAGTCTCTGGAAATACGTATGAAAGTGGTAATTGCACCTGATTCATTTAAAGAAAGCTTAACCGCCAAACAAGTCAGCGAGGCGATCAAAACGGGTCTTGCTCGCGTATGGCATGATGCTGAGTTTGTTACGGTTCCAGTCGCAGACGGCGGCGAAGGCACGGTTCAATCTTTGATAGACGCCACTCAAGGCGAACAAGTCTTCACAACGGTGACTGCGCCATTAGGGAATGATATTGAAGCGTTTTACGGCATTCTCGGTGACGGCGAAACTGCGGTCATCGAAATGGCGGAAGCCAGTGGACTGCACCTTGTGCCGAGTGACGCTCGCGATCCAAAACTGACCAGCAGTATTGGTACCGGACTGCTGATCAAACACGCGCTAGACCGCGGTATTCAACGCTTAATCATTGGCTTGGGCGGTAGCGCGACCAATGATGGTGGCGTGGGCATGTTGACCGCGTTGGGGGTAACGTTTCTTGATGAATCTGGTCATGCAATTACCCCCAATGGAGGCGAGTTAGCGGCGCTTGCCTCCATCGATATTTCTGGTCTTGACCCACGCTTAGCAGCTTGCGAAGTGTTGGTGGCATGCGATGTTGATAATCCACTCTGTGGCGACACAGGCGCGTCGGCTATCTTTGGCCCGCAAAAGGGAGCGACGGCGTCAGACGTCACTCTGCTCGATAACGGGTTACGTAAGTTTGGTGAGCTCACTGAGCAAGCGACGGGCAAGCACGTTCTTACACGTAAAGGCGCGGGTGCGGCTGGTGGTATGGGGGCGGCCTTACTTGGGTATACGCCGGCACGTTTGCAACCGGGCATTGAGATTGTGCTTGAAACGGTCAAGCTTGCTGAGCATGTTGCGGATGCGGATATCGTATTCACAGGCGAGGGTCGAATCGACCATCAAACTGCACATGGCAAAACGCCGATGGGCGTCGCTAAGGTGGCCAAGCAGTTTGATTTACCAGTCGTTGCATTGGCTGGTTGTGTGGGCGACAACTATCAGGCGGTCTATGAATGCGGCATTGATGCGGTGTTTGCTTGCGTGCCAAGGGCGATGAGCTTATCTGAGGCCATGAAAGAGGCCGACGTCAACGTTGCCAATTTAGCCGAAAACGTCGCGAGAATGTGGCAAATCAAGTCGCTCTGAGGGCGATGACGATATGAAAAAAACGCCACCTTTTCGTGGCGTTTTTTTGTGGTTACCTGTTTGCGTGTGGACGTAAGTTCCTTTGGCAAGAGCGAGTTAACAAACATGCTCCGCTATCAACTTCGTCAGTGTTTGCATCGCGTGACTCCAGTCGGTTTCATGACCAAAGTTTGCCACGCTGAGGCGCACGCAATGCCGATATTGCCCTTGAGTGCCAAATACGGTGCCGGGAAGTAGGCTGATTCTGTGTTGATTACAGGCTTGATACAACGCATAGCTGTCCGTTTCTTCGGGCAGGCGCAACCAAAGCAAGAACGAACCTTGTACGGCGTTGATCTGGTATCGATTTTTTAGACATTCGTATTCATCCAAGAATTGATGAAGCATCTGGATAAATCGGCGCATGTTGCTTTGATAAACCCGACCCATTCGCGCAGTATGCGTTCGATACTTGCCTGAGGTTAGAAACGTTGCCACGGCGGATTGCATCAGGTTCAAACTGCCCATGTTTTCACACAGTAGATATTGCTCAATGTGATCTCGATATCGCCCCGCCAACATCCAACCAATCCTCAAACGCGAATCGAGCGTTTTGGATAACGAATTCACGTAAATTACACGTTGCTTGTCATCGAGCAATCTCAAGCTTGGCAACGGCTTGTCATAACTTAACCCGCCAAACACATCGTCTTCGATAATAGGAATGTTTCCAGATGCCAAGAGCAATTGCTGGCGCTTTTCTAGCGGCATCATGGCACCAGTCGGGTTGGTGAAGTTGGGTGTTACGATGATCGCTTTTATGTCCCATGTCGCCATTGCTTTTGCTAAGGCTTCGGGGCACATACCGTCTCGTGGGCAACTCGGGATCTCCACCACTTTGAGGCCGAGTGATTCGAGCATCAATAAGTTGCCAAAATAACAAGGAGACTCCACCGCGACGATATCGCCTTTTTGTGTCGTTGCGCGCAGCGCTAGGCTTATTGCTTGTTGCGCGCCGTGCGTCACCATGATCTCATCCAACTTGGCTGGCGTGCCCAAATCTTGCGTGATTTTCGCCAGTTGTTTGATTAAGAGGTGATCACCGGGTGGCAATTGGTAATGGCTCGGTACATGCGTTTGTTGGCGGCTGTGGCGGCCAATCTCGGCGTACAAGGTTTTTATCGCGGGAGAATCAATGTTTGGGTGCGCAGAGCCTGTGGGCAAACGCTCTTGGTATTCAGGGTACGTGAGGATTTCTTTGCAGATCGAGAGCAAATCCACGCGAGTCGGGTCCGGAATTGAACGAGAGGTCGGTTGGATGACTTTTACCCAATAACCTGATTTGGGAACCGAGTACACCAAGTTTTGCGCTTCCAGCTCTTGGTACGCACGAATCACGGTATTTTTGCTGACGCTTAATTCTTGGCTCAATGAGCGAATGGAGGGCAGTCGATCATCCGCTTGATAAACGCCACCATTGATGGCTTGTTTGAGGTGTTTTTCCACCACAAGGTACTTATTCTCTTCACCGCTTTCTAATAAATCTGTACCCATAAAAACACTTCCATCTGTCACTTTTTGAAAACACTGTACCCAATTACATTAGCAGTATCTCAAAACATAAAACAAGCGTGAGTGAGGCGATCATGTTAATCCGAGCCATCCCTTTTGTATTTGTCATCCTTTGGGCTTCTGGATTTGTTGGTGCGCGTTTTGGTTTGCAATATGCCGAGCCAGCGACACTGCTTTCTATCCGTATGGCATCCAATGTCTTACTGTTTTTGGTTCTTGTGGCGGTATTGCGTCGAAGGTTGCCGACAGGAAGCGATTTTTGGCACAGTTGTGTGGTGGGTGTGTTGATCCATGGATTCTATTTAGGCGGCACTTATTTCGCTATTGATTTGGGTATGCCTGCCGGGCTGAGTTCACTGCTGGTAGGTATTCAGCCTATTTTAACCGCGGCGTTGCTGGTGGTGTTTGTTCGTGAGGAATTTAAACCCTCGCAATGGCTAGGTTTGGCGCTTGGCTTCATGGGGATATCGATGGTGCTGATGGGGAATATGGAGTGGCAGTCAGAGCAACATAAATTATTGGCGGTTGGTGTGTGTTTACTGTCTTTGATTGGGATCACGCTTGGTACTTTGTATCAGAAAAAACACTGCCAACAGGTGGATATGGTTGGTGGTGCAACGGTGCAATATCTTGCGGCACTGGCTATGTTCTTACCCGTTGCGATGCAGTTTGAAACCATGCAAGTAGAATGGGAAATAGAGTTCATCGTAACGATTTTATGGCTGGTCGTCGTGCTTTCTTGTGTCGCCATTTTGCTGTTGTTATACATGGTTAAAAATGGCGCCGCCTCGAATGTGGCATCGGTTTTTTATCTGGTGCCGCCAACCACGGCGATTCAAGCTTGGCTGGTATTTGGTGAATCGTTTGATTGGATGGGGATTTCTGGATTTTTACTGGCAGCGACCGCCATTTATTTGGTGGTTAAAAAGCCAGATCTGACAATAAAAAAATCCATTCAAACGGAATACACTTAAATTAGGTAGGGACTTTTGCCTATCAGTAAGTACAATTCTGCTTTTTCTTAATCTGTGGAGCAGAGCGATGACGGCAAAGCCAGATCGAATGAGCGCGATGGGCAATATCATCAAGCAAGTGAAAGCGGAACTGCCGATTTATGAACCGGAAACCTTTGTGTGTGGGCCGGAAGGGCAGTGCATTGGTTGCCCGAAAAAACTGTTGGAAATGGTCGATTCGGAACTCAGTTATTGGGAGTCAGCGATGGAACGAGGTGTTATTCCACAGTTTGACGAGATCCGTCGCTTTGGGAAGATGTGCACTAATGTGCGTCGTGGGCTTGTGCGTAATAATGTTCCGCTGTTAGGCCAACCTTCCCTAAAAGGTGTGAGAGATAATTAACAGAATTTATTCTTAAGGGGCAAAGAGCACCACGGAAATGACGTGGATCAAGTAGCAATTACCTATAAAGTAGTAATTTGCGATCTATAATTACATTTTATTAGGAAGTGTTGCAAATTATGTCAATAAAGAAACGGTATGTCGCATTGCTGGCTGTTGCTGGCATTGTTGTGGGTTGGTTAACATTAGGCGGAACCGCAGCGGTGATGCATTACACCTCTGATACTGAGTTTTGTCTCTCGTGCCATTCTATGGAAGCCCCTTATAAAGAGTACCAAGGATCCGTTCACTTCAGTAATGCTCAAGGCATCCGTGCGGAGTGTTCTGACTGTCATATCCCACAAGAGCCAATGGATTACCTGATCACGAAAATTCGTGCATCAAAGGACATCTACCACGAATTTGTCACGGGCAAAATTGACACGCCTGAGAAGTACGAAGCGCACCGTAAAGAAATGGCGGAAACCGTATGGGCTCAGTTCCGTGAAAACGATTCGGCAACGTGTCGTTCTTGTCATGAGTTTGATGCGATGGAAGAGTTTGAACAATCTCGTGATGCTGCGAAAATGCACGAGTACGCAAAAGCGAATGATCAAACCTGTATCGATTGTCATAAGGGCGCTGCGCACTTTGCACCTGAAGCGGAGTTAGACAGCAAAGCGTTCGAAACCTTGATGAGCTTTACCACAGCAACATCACCTGATGCCAAGGTGGTCTACCCGGTTACGGCGGTCACTATGGGCGACATGGGCACCATTAATCCGACAACTAAGTTGGAAGTGATGAGTGCGGAAGGTGATGAGCGTACCGTTAAGCTGAATGCATTCCAAATGAAAGGCGCAGAACAAGTGCTGTACATGGGAGACGGCCAGCGTGCCATTGTGGCAACCTTAACCGAGAAAGGCCAACAAGCGGTTGAGGGCGGCGAGTTCCAAGCTGACGTATATGGCAACGAGTGGCGCTCTGTTTCTTTAATTGGCACGATTAACTCACCAGTTGTGGATACGCTTGAGCCTGTATGGTCATACGCGGAAGAGCTGGACAATGTGTACTGTTCAACTTGTCACGCAAAAATTCCTTCAAATCACTTCACGGTGAATGCATGGGGACCTGTGGCGAAGAGTATGGGTGATCGCACGGATATTACGGCCGAAAACCTAGAAATTCTAACGAAGTTCTTCCAGCACCACGCGAAAGATGTGGTTGGTCACTAACGATAAATAGAAGGATAAGATAATGACTAATTTAACCCGTCGTGGATTTCTAAAAGGCACAGGTATGGCGGCTGGCGCCATGGCATTTACTTCGTTTGCGCCCATGTCAATGGCTTCATCAAACCAGCGTGGTAAAGGTGTTTTGACTGCAGGTCGTATGGGCCCAATGCTGTGTGAAGTGAAAGATGGCAAACTCGTTTCTACGACGAATGCACTGCCTCAAACGGTGCCTAACAGTTTGCAAACCACAGGCCCTGACCAAGTTCATACTAAGGCTCGCGTGAAATATCCTATGGTTCGTAAAGGTTATCTCGCGAACCCATCGGCACCAGAAGGTCTGCGTGGTAGTGACGAGTTTGTGCGTGTTTCTTGGGACGAAGTTTATAAGCTGATCCATACACAGCATATGCGCATCCGTAAAGAGCATGGCCCAGCGTCTGTGTTTGCCGGATCTTACGGTTGGCGTTCAAGTGGTGTTTTGCATAAGGCGCAAACCTTGCTGCAACGGTACATGAGCATGGCTGGTGGTTACTCTGGTCACTTGGGGGATTACTCGACAGGGGCGGCGCAAGTTATCATGCCACACGTTGTGGGTTCTATCGAAGTGTACGAGCAACAAACCACGTACCCTGTTGTGCTTGAGCACAGTGACGTGGTGGTACTTTGGGGCTTGAACCCCATCAATACGTTAAAAATTGCTTGGAGCTCGACCGATTGCGCTGGTCTTGAGTTTTTCCATCAATTGAAGCAGTCAGGCAAGACAGTGATTGCGATTGACCCAATTCGCTCAGAAACCATTGAGTTCTTTGGTGATAATGCAGAGTGGATCGCGCCGCATCCCATGACTGACGTCGCGATGATGATGGGCATTGCACATACTTTGATTAAACAAGGCAAGCACGATAAAGCCTTCCTTGATAAATACACCGAAGGGTACGACAAATTCGAAGCGTACCTAATGGGTGAAGAAGATGGCGTAGAGAAATCCGCGGAGTGGGCATCTCAAATCTGTGGTGTACCTACGCAACAGTTAGAGCTGTTGGCTGATATTTTCAGTAAAAACCGCACCATGTTGATGGCGGGTTGGGGGATGCAGCGCCAACAATATGGTGAGCAACGTCACTGGATGCTAGTCACACTGGCAACCATGTTGGGCCAAATCGGTTTACCGGGTGGTGGTTTTGGTTTTTCATACCATTATTCAAACGGTGGTAACCCTACTCGAGACGCTGGCGTACTGCCTGCTATTTCATCGTCACTCGGTGGTGACTCTTCTGCGGGTAATGACTGGGCGGTATCTGGTGCAGAACAAAGCTTCCCAGTGGCACGTATCGTTGAAGCGTTGGAAAATCCGGGTAAGTCGTACCACCACAATGGGCATGAACTTACCTTCCCAGATATCAAGATGATTTGGTGGGCTGGCGGTGCAAACTTTACCCACCATCAGGATACTAACCGCCTGATCAAAGCGTGGCAGAAACCAGAACTGATCGTCATTTCCGAGCCTTACTGGACGGCTGCCGCGAAACATGCGGATATTGTATTGCCTATCACGACATCGTTTGAGCGTAATGACCTCACGATGACGGGTGACTACAGTAATCAGCATTTGGTGCCGATGAAACAAGTGGTTGAGCCTCAAGGTGAAGCGCGTCATGACTTTGATGTATTCGCAGACATGGCTGAGCTGTTAGCGCCGGGTGGGCGTGATGTTTATACTGAAGGCAAAACGGAGATGGAGTGGTTGTACGGCTTCTACAAAGTGGCACAACAAGGCGGTCGTGCTTCTCGGGTGCCGATGCCTAATTTCAGCAAATTCTGGGAAGACAATCAGTTAATCGAAATGAAGTGGAACGAGAAAAACGCACAGTTTGTTCGTTACGCGAGTTTCCGTGAAGATCCGATCATGAATCCGCTTGGTACACCAAGTGGTAAGATTGAAATTTTCTCGAAAACGATTGAAGGCTATCAATTAGAAGATTGTCCACCGCATCCAACCTGGATGGACCCAACAGAGTACACAGGCAATGCGAAAGAGGGTGAATTGCAGCTGATGACAGCACACGCGGCACACCGTCTCCATAGCCAGTTTAACTATGCGAAGATCCGTGAAGAATACGCGATTGCAAATCGTGAACCAATTTGGATTCACCCTGATGATGCGAAAGCGCGTGGCATTAACACGGGCGACCTAGTTCGTGCGTTTAACAATCGTGGCCAAGTATTGGTTGGTGCGGAAGTGACGGATCGAATCAAACAAGGTTCCGTGTGTATTCACGAAGGCGGTTGGCCAGATTTGGATCCGAACTCCGGCATTTGTAAGAACGGCGGCTGCAACGTCCTAACGCTGGATATTCCAACGTCCCGCCTTGCAAACGGCTGTGCGGCCAACTCAGCACTGGTTCGTATTGAAAAATACACCGGGCCAGAATTAGAACTAACAGCGTTTGAACCACCCAAAAATGGCTAGATAAAAGTAGCGCTTAAAAGTAAGAAGCCAGCGAATCGCTGGCTTCTTTTTTATTTAACCGTCGTGCATATTTACGCGCCGCGAGGGGAAGATAAGTTAGTTCATCAATCCTAATAAATGGGTAGCCGCTGCTTTGGGATCTTCAGCATTGCAGATGGCAGAAACGAGCGCCAAACCATGCACACCTGTGGCGCTTATTTCTGGAATGTTGGTTTCGTTAATACCACCAATCGCAACAATGGGTAGAGGAGTGGTGTTAAGAGCCAGTTTCAAACCATCGATGCCCCAATGCTTTTTGGTATTGGCTTTGGTGGGTGTAGAAAAGATGGCGCTTAAACCGATGTAATCAATTAGCAAAGAATCCGCCTCTGCCAGCTGCTCTTCAGTCTCAATTGATAAGCCGAGAATCTTGTTAGGGCCAATCAATTGACGAGCGATCTTTGCTGGCATATCGGATTGCCCAAGATGGACACCATCGGCATCGACGGCAAGGGCAACATCGACACGATCATTGATGACTAACGGCACGCCGGTGTCTTTAAGGATCTCTTTAACCGCTTGGGCACGTTCGATAAATGCACGAACGTCACAATGTTTTTCGCGCACCTGTACCATGGTGACCCCACCTTCTACCGCCATTCTTACAACGTGTTTGAGAGTGGCTAAATCTTGTTGGTCGTCGGTGACCAAATACAAACGATAGGCGTTCATTGTGTTTCCTTTCGCCTCCCACTTTCGTTGGAGTGAGAGGCATTTAAATCATCGAGAAGCGGCTTATCGCACTTGCAATTTAAGACGCTTTGCCAGTGTATCTTCATCCAGTTGGTAAAGCTCATCCAACAGATGCATTTGCAAGCTACCTGGCCCACGCGCTTTTTCAGCGGCAATTTCACCCGCCACGCCAAGCACCGCTGCCGCGGCTAGACCCATTTCGTCACCGACTGCCGCAAACGCGCCGGTTAAAGCCGTTAACGTACAGCCCATGCCGGTTACATATGGCATCATTTCATGACCGTTGTTAAGCTGAATGATTTGCTCTTTCGTGACGATATAGTCGGTCTCGCCGGAGATCACGACGTTCGCTCCGTATTCTGCCACTAAGCAGTGTGCCGCGCTAAGTGCGGCATCGCTGCTATCGAGCGCATCCACGCCTTTGCTTTGTGCTTGCTCGCCTGCAAGAGCAATGATTTCTGACGCATTACCACGGATGATCAGCTTGTTTGCTAGACGAGCGACCTCGCGAGAAGTCTCGGTACGCAAAGTGCTTGCGCCACAACCGACAGGGTCAAGTATGACGACTTTTTCGTTTGCGTTCGCTTGCTCGACGGCATGGTTCATGCGTGGAATCCAAGCACTGTCTAGAGTGCCGATATTGATTAC
Organism: Vibrio sp. TAP-3B; assembly: GCF_057784735.1. Taxonomy (NCBI): domain Bacteria; kingdom Pseudomonadati; phylum Pseudomonadota; class Gammaproteobacteria; order Vibrionales; family Vibrionaceae; genus Vibrio; species Vibrio sp. TAP-3B. The sequence continues at coordinate 721,002 of NZ_CM173496.1, forward strand.
GAGTGCCCCAGAAAACGACATCATTTCTGCCATTTCTTGTGTTGAGTGCGCCATGATCGGCGATGCACCGATAGCCAACAGAGCGTTCGCGGTGTTGTTCATCACCACGTAGTTGGTAATGTTCACAACCAGTGGCTTTTGCTGACGTACTGCGGTTAATGCTTGGGTGATTTGTTCTATTAACATGAGATTCTCCAATGAACCTTATTGCGCGTTCAGACCTTGCTGCCAAAACGCCACTTCCATACGGGTTGCGGTTTTGAAAACCTGAATTAGGTTTTGACCGCGTTGGCTGTGGATGTCGATTTCAGCCAGTAGCTGGTTAAAGTGCTCGGCTCCTGCTGCTGCGCCAGACTGGAATTCTTCACCACCATACAAGTTGATCCAAGTGGCGTACGGATTGCCTTCGAGCAGCGTGTTTTTATCGTTCACCAGCCTTGTGCCTATCACGGCGTAACCAATAGAACACGGTGCTAGCGCGGCGTATAAGTCAACCAAATCACCGGTCATGCCGGCATCCAACACGTAGCGGGTGTAAGCTACCGTACCAAAATCTTCCGGTTCGTTTTCGAGATCCGATTCCGTTAAACCCCATTGACCGCAGTAGGTCACATGATGAGCAATTTCGGAATCAAGCAGTGCATGCACACTTGGTAGTGCGCGGCGCATGTCATCCAAAGTACGCGCTTTGTAGATAGCCAGCGCATAAGCTCGCGCGTACTGTTTTAGGAATAAGAAATCTTGCTTCAAGTAATGCAGAAAACAAGGCTGAGCCAGTGTGCCTTTAGCCAATTGCTGCACGAAGGCATGCTCGGTGTATTCTTGCCAATCTTGGCGGCAAGCGTCGATTAAATCTTGATATTTCATAATTGGGCTGCCTCGTAATTAGTTAAAGCTCGGTACGTAATCTTTCGCTTTTGGTCGCGTTTCGATGATTTTTTGTGAGTACATGAATTCGGCGTAATCGTCGTAGCGTTTTAGATCGACAGCCGATGGGCGAAGCGCGAAACGTGTTAACGTGTCATTCCAAGCGCGTTGGTTGAGTTCGTTATCTAGTGTGTCTGGTGAGTAAGCAACAAACTCTCGCCAAGACGCGTTGGGATGGTTGACGATATAAGTGGTCGCTTGCTCTAGCGCTTTGTTAAACGCTTTAATGGCTTTTTTGTCGTAGGTTTTTGCGTTTGCGACAAACACCAGTTCGTCATACGTTGGTACGCCGTATTCTTCAGGGAAGAAAGCTTTGGCTTTGTAACCTTCAAGGGCAAGTTGATTGGTTTCGAAGTTACGCAGGCCGCCCCAAATCGCGTCCACTTTCCCTGAGGCGAGCGATGAAGACAAAGCCCAACCCACGTTGATAATTTGCACGTCAGAAAACGCCACGTTCTCTTGCGCTAACATGGTCGCAATGGTTGCTTCTTCGTTGCCTGCGATCGCGATACCAATCTTTTTGTCTTTAAGGTCGCCAAGGTTGTCGTGCTCACCATTGTCTAACACCATCAAGGTATTCAGCGGCGTTGCAATAAGTGTTGCTGAGCGAATCAAAGGCAAACCTGCTGCAACGTCGATAGTGAGACTTGGCTGGTATGTGATAGCCATGTCCACTTTGCCTGCCGCGACCAATTTAGGTGGCGTGCTTGGGTCTGCGGGTTCTTGAATGTGCACTTTCAAGCCTTGTTCTTCAAAGTAACCACGCTCTTTGGCGATAATGATAGGGCCATGGTTTGGGTTGACGAACCAATCCAGCATCAGTGTCATGTCTTTTTCTGCTGCGAATACGTTAGTTGAGATAATCGAAGCGAGCAGAGCAGCCGCGTTCATGAGTTTGTTTTTATTCACGAGTTCTTCCTTTTTCATTTCTCTATTTATTTTCCCAGGGGATGGCTTTTTTCAATAATTTGTCGGTAATGAAATAAAGTGCGATAGACAGCGCGGCGAGAATAAACAGCGCCGCAAACATCTCATCGATAACCATGCGTGCGTTGGCTTGCAGCATCAGATAGCCCAAGCCTTCACTTGAGCCAACCCATTCACCTACCACGGCACCAATTGGTGCAATAACCACGGCAACGCGAATGCCTGAGGCGAGTGTTGGCAGGGCGGCTGGTAGCTGAATATGGCGCAGTAATTGCCACTTTGAAGCGCCCATGGTTTTGGCGAGGTCGAGATAGCCGGTAGGTGTGTTGCGCAGTCCGTCGTAACAACAAGTCGTCACAGGGAAAAAGATGATGATGGCCGCCATCACCACTTTAGAGGCGATGCCATAGCCGAGCCAAAGCATCAACACGGGCGCGATAGCAAATACTGGAATGGCTTGGCTAGCGATGAGAATCGGCAGTAGCCAACGTTTAAATGGTTCAAACATCAACATTTGCAGGGCGAACAGCAAGCCCATTGATAAACCGAGAGCGAGACCGAGCAAGATTTCTTGCGCCGTTACCCAAGTGTGTTTGAGTAGGATATCGTAGCGAGTGACCAGCCTATCCAGCACATCAACCGGTGATGGCAAGATGAAGTTTGGCAATTCGAAGATAACGACAACCAATTGCCATAGACTGAAAATCACCACCGTGCTGATCACTAGGCGCAACGCAGGGTGGGTGACACGTTCCTTTTTACGAATACGCGCTGAAACGGAGTTGTACTGAGTCATGTCACTCATAGTCTTTCTCCAACTGATCCAAAATCGCTTGCTGTAATGTTGCGCATTTTCCATCAAGTAGGCGAGGTGGTTGTGAATCAGGCACATCAAGGTGCTGCGCTTGAGCAGGCGTGCCTTGCAATACATAGAGTTGGTGTGCCAATCGCACCGCTTCTTGTGGATCGTGCGTAATCAACACCACGGTTTTACCTTTAAGCAGTTCGGCAGATAAGGCTTGCAGTTTATGGCGAGTCACAGCATCCAATGCTGAAAAAGGCTCGTCCATTAACACTAGCGGCTTGTCTTGCATCAAGGTGCGAGCAAGGGCGACGCGCTGGCGCATTCCTCCCGATAGCTGAGCGGGTTTTGTGTGTGTGTAGTCGGCCAGTCCTACTTGTTCCAATAACGTAAAAGCCCGTTGTTTCTCTTGATCTGGCTTCTTCGTTTCGGAATGAACTTTTGAATGAGAAAAGCGCGAACTCAGACAGACGTTGTCTAACACATTCAGCCATGGCAAAAGTAAATCTTGCTGTGCCATGTACGCGATTCGGTTATGCAAGGCAAAGCTATCCGTTAACCAAGCATTATCCACGCTAGTCAGTCCACCTTGCCATTCGACTTTGTCATTTAACAAGCCCGCGAGGTAGCGTAAGAGAGTGGTTTTGCCACAACCACTTCGGCCAAGTAATACGGTCCATTGCCCTGTAGGGATGGTCATGTTTACCTTTGCTAGAGTCGGCGTTTGGCTATCGTTGTATCGCAGGTAAGCATTGGTAAGTACAATGCCAATTGCTTTAGTGCCCATAGGTGTGACCAGCAAAGAAATGATGGACCGGGCCGTGACCTTTACCGACGTCCAGTTCATCGGCGTGGGCAATGGCTTGAGAGATATATTGCTTACTTAAATGTACGGCCTTGTGTAGGTTGTTACCTTGAGCAAGATATGAAGCGATCGCGGAAGAGAGCGTACAGCCCGTACCGTGAGTGTTTTGGGTTGGGAAACGCTTTGCGCTGAGTAATTCTGACGAATCTTGCATTATCAAAAGGTCGTTGCTGTTTTCATCTTTTTCTAAATGCCCTCCTTTTAGTAGCACAGCTTTTGCGCCCAGAGCCCGTAAGTCAGCGATCATGTCGTTCATTTCTGCTTCAGAGTGAGGAATGGGCTTGCCCGTCAGCGCAGCACCTTCAGGTAAGTTTGGAGTGATGATGTCTGCCAGAGGAATCAGCGTTTCTTTTAATGTACTGATTGCCGCTTGTTCCAGCAGTAAGTCACCGCTGGTGGCGACCATGACCGGATCAATAACCAGTCGCATTGGCTGATATTGTTTAATCTTATTCGCAACCACGTTAATGATGTTGGCGTCGGCTAGCATGCCGATTTTTACCGCAACGATATTGAGATCGGTGAATACGGCGTCGAGTTGGCTTTCAACGTGGTCAAGTGGGATCGGGAAAATGGCGGACACGCCCTGCGTGTTTTGTGATGTAATGGCGGTAATAACGGAGCACGCGAAACTGCCCGTAGCAGACATGGCTTTGATGTCTGCTTGAATACCTGCGCCGCCGCCGCTGTCAGATCCTGCGATCGTCAGTACGACTGGGGGGGATGATGAAGTAGTTGTGTGTGAGTGTCGCTGTATTGATTGCGCCATGGTCGCTCCTATTACAAGACGTACAGGAACTGACTTTGGCCTAGGCTGGGAAAGATCGGAGATCGATTCGCAAAGGTTAGCCGTTATGGTTCGGCTAGTGGCAAAGTATTAATAGTTCCCTACGCCAGTGCTAACTGAATCAGGTTCTACGGGTCTCGAATTTCGATCTCAGCCAATGCAGACTCTGTATTGGCTCCCCGACTATCTCGCTATGATGATAACAGTACAATTACTTCAGGGGTACGTTTTTTAATGGCCACAGTTATTGAGAGTTCATTTATGCGAAGTGAGTGGTAGAGTAACCTTGTATATCGTTGCTGTATCTACAACCTAAGGCCTTCTCGCTAAGCCAAGCATCTTAGAAACTCTCTGCGAAGTGTGCTGAAACGGGAATATTTACTAATCAATAGTGCTCTTATCTAACAGGGTTAACATAGAACAAGATTAAAGAATGTTGAAATTAAACGCGTTGCTAACGTAGCTTAGTATTAAAGGGTTACTTAGGAAGGTTAAAACGATTTATGAGCAAGGAGACTTCATGCTTAATTCGGTAACAGCGAAGTCAGTGATCGATCATGCTCTCTTTTTAGGGGCTGATTTCGCTGAACTATTCGTTGAACATCATCAAACCAACACCGTCCAGATTGCCTCTGGAGAGGTGGATAAGGTGAATTCGGGTATCGATTTTGGTATCGGGATTCGTCTCTTCTTCGGCCATAAAGTACTTTACGGTTACACCAACAGCACGGACGAAGCGGAGTTAAAACGTGTAACCTCATTGCTTGCAGCCAAAGACAAGCGTGATCAAATCGCATCAGCGGGTTCTTTGAATTTGACCCGCTACCCTGTTCTGCACGGTTCTCGTTTGCCACTGAGTAAAGATGCAAACCTCGATTCCAAAATTGCTTTTCTTTTGCAAGTTGATCACGCCACGCGTGCCGAAAGTGAGTACATCAGTCAGTTCATTGGTAGCGTGTTACAAAGAGAGCAGCAGGTAACCATCTTCAATTCAGAAGGGTTACATGTTGATGATACTCGTCACTACATTCGTGTCGCTGGGAATACTGTGGCGCAAAAAGGTAATGAGCAATCTTCCGGTATGGAAGGACCTGGCGCACTCGCCGGTTGGGAGTTCAGCGAGCAACTCGATGCGAGAGAGCTGGGTCAAACCATCGCTCAACAAGCACTTGTTAAACTCAGTGCAGATGCGTGCCCATCCGGTGAAATGCCCGTGGTGATTGGTCACGGCTTTGGCGGCGTTATTTTCCACGAAGCGTGTGGTCACTTGCTAGAAACCACTTCGGTTGCGAAGAAAGCCTCTGTTTTCCATGACAAAATGGGAGACATGATTGCGCATACCGCTGTCAGCGCAGTGGATGATGGCACCATGACCAACGAGTGGGGCTCAATCCATATTGATGATGAAGGTCTGCCAACACAGCGCACTCAGTTGATCAAAGATGGTCAGCTAACCAGCTTTATGGTCGACAAAATGGGTGGGATGAAAACGGGTTATGCGCCAACGGGTTCTGGCCGTCGCCAAAACTATAAATTCGCGCCTACTTCGCGGATGCGTAACACCTTTATTGAAGAAGGCGAGCATTCATTAGATGACATGCTTGCAGGCATCGAACGTGGTATCTACGCGAAGAAGATGGGCGGCGGTTCGGTTCAGCCGGGGACGGGGGAGTTCAATTTTGCCGTCCGTGAAGCCTACTTGGTTGAAAATGGCAAAATCACCAAACCTCTGAAAACCGCCACCCTTATTAGTACTGGGCCAAAAGTGTTGAAAGAAATCAGCATGGTGGGTAAAGACATGGCGCTTGCCGCTGGTATGTGTGGTTCAGTCAGTGGCGCGGTACCAACGGCAGTCGGTCAGCCAACGCTGAAAGTAGATAATATTCTGGTGGGAGGTGGTCGCTAATGAGCCAAGAACAACAACTTCTTAAGACGGTTGATTACGTCCTGTCAGAAGCCCAACGCCAAGGGGCAGAAGCGGATGTGATTGTTAATCGCAACAGCAGCTTTTCTCTGAAAGCAAACCAAGGTCAGTTAGACGAGTACAAAGTTAGCTCAAGCCAAGTGCTGGGTGTTCGAGTCGTGAAAGATGCCCGCGTGGCGACCAGTTACTCTGAATCATTAGAGCAACCAAGCTTAGATTTGATGCTGATGAACGCTTTGCAAAGTGCGCGTTTTTCGAAGCAAGATGAACATCAAGCCATCAGTTGCGTTAACAGTAAAATCACTACCGATGTGGCTGAGATTGCGCAAGAAGATACAGCGTCAGTGGATGAGAAAATCGAACTGTCGTTGGCACTTGAGCAAGGGGTAGTGGCTTTACCTCACGCTTCAAGCTCGCCATACAATGGTTACAGTGACGGTGAAACTCAGCTGATCATTGCTAACACACAAGGCACGTTATGCCAGCACTTCGAACGTTCGTTTCACTGTTACGCTTACACTTTGTTGGAGAAAAATGGCAAACAATCGATGGCAGGTAAAATGTCAGTAGGACGTTGTTTCGATGAGTTGAATTCAGCTTACTGTATCGAAGCCGGTTACAATCTAGCGCGTGATCTGCTTGATGGCGCACCAGTGGCAACAGGTAATTACCCAGCAATTTTCCACATTAATGCGCTAAGCAGCCTATTCGGTGCTTTCGGCAGTGCTTTTTCTGGTGTGAGTGCAGTGAAAGGCGTCACTCCACTAGGTGACAAGCTTGGTCAAAATGTTGCGAGTGAACTGATTTCTTTTACCGATGCGGCCTACATGCCCAATGGCATGGCAATTGTGGGTTTTGATAGTGAAGGTTTTGCAACTCAAGACAACGTGCTGATTGCCAATGGTCGGTTAAATACGCTTTTACATAACAGTCAAACAGCAAGTTACTTAGGTGCAGCATCAACGGCAAGTGCATCTCGCGGTGCGAAATCGAGCCTAGACGTATCAGCAAATCATAAAGTGATTGCGACAGGTCACAGTAGTGCGTCAGAAGTCAAAGCAGGTGAATACCTAGAGCTGGTTGAGCTGCAAGGTGTTCACTCTGGTGCAGACGCAGTCAGTGGTGACTTCTCATTTGGTGCAAGTGGCTTTTTGTGCCGAGATGGCCAGCGTGTTCAACCTGTGCGTGGAATCACTGTTGCGGGTAACTTCTACAAAATGTTGCAAGAAGTGGAAGCGGTAGGGGATAGTCAACTTATTAATGATAGTCACACGTTCTTCGCACCAGAGGTGCGTTTTGCTCGATTGAGTATTGGTGGCAAATAAGCCGCGTTCAGAAACACAGATACTACAAAAGAGGGTTCATTGGACCCTCTTTCATTACCTAATGACTTACACGTGAAAAACTAGAATTCGCGAATGTCCAATTCATTGTGGATCAACACCACACACTGAGAAGCAAATAGCATCTTAGGACCAAGGCTGATTTTCTCTGTGCCAAGACGCTTCAAGCTGTTGAATGATTTTTTCGGCATAGGAATGTGGTCGGTGAGCAAAAAACATGGATTCGTGGCAATTTCTGCGTCGCGAACGAATTCCCCTTTCTTGTCCAACATATATAGCTGGTGGTCTTCGGCCAGTTCTTGAACCAAGCGTTCGAAGCTTATTGTACGAACCGTAATACCAGGCTCAACTTTACGCAGCTCTTCTTTACCCATACCAACAGATGCATCCAAAGCGCGAGCGACGGTTGCAACCAGCGTTGATTCGTGGAAACCACCAATATTAGTGATGTCATTTGAGTGAATGGTTATCGTACGTGAGTAATCCTTGGTGCTCTCAAGAACCAAATGTACAACCACATCTTCACGGTGTGATTGAGCCACAAACATGGTATTCATCATGGTGTGAGCAAGGATCTCAGTATGCGCTTCGTTACCCACCCCTTCGAGTAGTGCTTTGCTCGTGGTTGGGGCGGCGCGAGCTCGTAAAACAAAAGAGCGCATGAATTTAACCTCTATATATGAAGAGTGAATGCGCGGGAGTATATACCCAAGCAGGGAAGGGATGCGAGTTTAATAGCAAATGTGAAATTACTTACAAAGCATCGATTGTGATGTGGGACCTGCCCGTTAAAATAGAGGCAACCTGTTAGGAGGGGTATATGGAAATTAAAAAAATAAACAAAGAAGTCTACAGAAAGAAAGTTAACCTTGTCATTGGTGGTTTTGTTGCTTTGCTTGCGATCTCTTCGCTCGCATTCAGTACCTTGTTAATTTCCCTCTTTGGTAATACTGATGTCGTGCAGGATCAATCGACGGGTAATTTTCATTGGAACTTAATTGGTGTCATCCTCGCTTTTGCCACATCTCTGTCTTTACTCAATCAATTTAAAACTCGACCTTATATGGAAGAAGTATGGTACGTATGGAAGTTAAAGCAACTGCATAATAAGATCTTTCGTAAACTCAAGAACATTAAAACGGCAGCAAGTGAAAATGACGTTAAAGCATTAACCATACTGAAGTTCTACTACACCACACAACGTCAAGTGTTCGAACTAGATAACAACACATTAACGATAAGTAGCGTAAACCAAGAATTAGAAGCAATAGAGGAAATTGAAGCGAATAAATTACTCACGCTTGATATTAATAGCTTTGAAGAAGCTTGGTTAGATACATATTGATCGTCAATTTGCTACTTAAACTTAACAAATTAGTACTAAAAACAAGCGCTTGGATAATATTTAACCGCTCAACGTTCTTTTTTTAATTTTTTTCTAAAAAAGGGTTGCCAAGAAAAATCATCTCCCTATAATTCGCCTCCGTTGTCAGGGCAAAGCGGAAACGCAAAAGCGGTTGGCAAATGAGGTGTAAAAAGATTCTAAAATTAATTCACAAAAGTGTTTGACACCAAGGTTTAGTTCATTAGAATACGCCTCCGCTTCGAGAGTAAATCTTACGAAGCACGCTCTTTAACAATATAGACCTATCAATCTGTGTGGGCACTCGTTGATGATAATCAAATTAGAAACTTCTCTTAAATAAAGAGGGGCTTCAAATACGGTTTCAATGAACTGAGTGACCAATCGAGATTAACTTGTTTAATCTTGGCGCAGTCAATTCATTATCGTTCTGTTGGAACGATAATAGCTTTAAAATTACGTTTGTAGTTTTGAAGTCAGTATTCGTTGAGCCGACAAAATCTTAAATTGAAGAGTTTGATCATGGCTCAGATTGAACGCTGGCGGCAGGCCTAACACATGCAAGTCGAGCGGAAACGACAACATTGAGCCTTCGGGTGATTTGTTGGGCGTCGAGCGGCGGACGGGTGAGTAATGCCTAGGAAATTGCCCTGATGTGGGGGATAACCATTGGAAACGATGGCTAATACCGCATAATGCCTACGGGCCAAAGAGGGGGACCTTCGGGCCTCTCGCGTCGGGATATGCCTAGGTGGGATTAGCTAGTTGGTGAGGTAAGAGCTCACCAAGGCGACGATCCCTAGCTGGTCTGAGAGGATGATCAGCCACACTGGAACTGAGACACGGTCCAGACTCCTACGGGAGGCAGCAGTGGGGAATATTGCACAATGGGCGCAAGCCTGATGCAGCCATGCCGCGTGTATGAAGAAGGCCTTCGGGTTGTAAAGTACTTTCAGTCGTGAGGAAGGGGATATCGTTAATAGCGATATTCTTTGACGTTAGCGACAGAAGAAGCACCGGCTAACTCCGTGCCAGCAGCCGCGGTAATACGGAGGGTGCGAGCGTTAATCGGAATTACTGGGCGTAAAGCGCATGCAGGTGGTTTGTTAAGTCAGATGTGAAAGCCCGGGGCTCAACCTCGGAATAGCATTTGAAACTGGCAGACTAGAGTACTGTAGAGGGGGGTAGAATTTCAGGTGTAGCGGTGAAATGCGTAGAGATCTGAAGGAATACCAGTGGCGAAGGCGGCCCCCTGGACAGATACTGACACTCAGATGCGAAAGCGTGGGGAGCAAACAGGATTAGATACCCTGGTAGTCCACGCCGTAAACGATGTCTACTTGGAGGTTGTGGCCTTGAGCCGTGGCTTTCGGAGCTAACGCGTTAAGTAGACCGCCTGGGGAGTACGGTCGCAAGATTAAAACTCAAATGAATTGACGGGGGCCCGCACAAGCGGTGGAGCATGTGGTTTAATTCGATGCAACGCGAAGAACCTTACCTACTCTTGACATCCAGAGAAGCCGGAAGAGATTCTGGTGTGCCTTCGGGAGCTCTGAGACAGGTGCTGCATGGCTGTCGTCAGCTCGTGTTGTGAAATGTTGGGTTAAGTCCCGCAACGAGCGCAACCCTTATCCTTGTTTGCCAGCGAGTAATGTCGGGAACTCCAGGGAGACTGCCGGTGATAAACCGGAGGAAGGTGGGGACGACGTCAAGTCATCATGGCCCTTACGAGTAGGGCTACACACGTGCTACAATGGCGCATACAGAGGGCGGCGAGCCAGCGATGGTGAGCGAATCCCAAAAAGTGCGTCGTAGTCCGGATTGGAGTCTGCAACTCGACTCCATGAAGTCGGAATCGCTAGTAATCGTGGATCAGAATGCCACGGTGAATACGTTCCCGGGCCTTGTACACACCGCCCGTCACACCATGGGAGTGGGCTGCAAAAGAAGTAGGTAGTTTAACCTTCGGGGGGACGCTTACCACTTTGTGGTTCATGACTGGGGTGAAGTCGTAACAAGGTAGCGCTAGGGGAACCTGGCGCTGGATCACCTCCTTATACGAAAGATTATTGCGATGAGTGTTCACACAGATTGATACGGTTTATAAAGTTTAAGAGAAAGTAAGTGCCCAACACTTACACTAGTGTCCCGTTCGTCTAGAGGCCTAGGACACCGCCCTTTCACGGCGGTAACAGGGGTTCGACTCCCCTACGGGATACCATTGGGTCGTTAGCTCAGTTGGTAGAGCAGTTGACTTTTAATCAATTGGTCGCAGGTTCGAATCCTGCACGACCCACCATTTCCTTCCACGGAAATGCTTACTTTAGGTAAGAAAACAATGTGGGCGATTAGCTCAGTTGGGAGAGCACCTGCCTTACAAGCAGGGGGTCACTGGTTCGAGCCCGGTATCGCCCACCATTCTCTAAGTATTTTTGGAATAAAACTCAAAACCAGAGCAAGCAATTGATACTGGTTCGCATTGTTGAATCTAAAAGTCTTTAGAAAATGAACTTCTTAGGAAGTGATTTGCTCTTTAACAATTTGGAAAGCTGACTGATAACAACAACGTTGTTATCAAATAAAGTTCTCAATGTTTATCTTTAAGATAAACACCAAAACAACACATTCAAGTGTTCTTGGGAATATCACTATTACAGTGATTATTCGAAATTGAGTCCGGCAAAATCGAAATGTCTCTCGCTCATTCAAATAATGAGAGACAACTTTGGTGATTTGAACATCAACTCGAAACTCCTTCGGGTTGTATGGTTAAGTGACTAAGCGTACACGGTGGATGCCTTGGCAGTCAGAGGCGATGAAGGACGTATTAACTTGCGATAAGCCCAGATTAGGCAGTAAAAGCCACTTGAGTCTGGGATTTCCGAATGGGGAAACCCACTTACATAAGTAAGTATCGCTGCGTGAATACATAGCGTAGCGAGGCGAACCGGGGGAACTGAAACATCTAAGTACCTCGAGGAAAAGAAATCAACCGAGATTCCGAAAGTAGCGGCGAGCGAAACTGGACTAGCCCTTAAGCTTTATAGGCGTCAGGTGAACAAGCTGGAAAGCTTGGCGATACAGGGTGATAGCCCCGTAACTGACGACGCATATGCAGTGAAATCGAGTAGGGCGGGACACGTGATATCCTGTCTGAATATGGGGGGACCATCCTCCAAGGCTAAATACTACTGACTGACCGATAGTGAACCAGTACCGTGAGGGAAAGGCGAAAAGAACCCCTGTGAGGGGAGTGAAATAGAACCTGAAACCGTGTACGTACAAGCAGTAGGAGCACCTTCGTGGTGTGACTGCGTACCTTTTGTATAATGGGTCAGCGACTTATATTCAGTGGCAAGGTTAACCATCTAGGGGAGCCGTAGCGAAAGCGAGTGTTAACTGCGCGACTTAGTCTCTGGATATAGACCCGAAACCAGGTGATCTAGCCATGGGCAGGTTGAAGATTGAGTAACATCAATTGGAGGACCGAACCGACTAATGTTGAAAAATTAGCGGATGACTTGTGGCTAGGGGTGAAAGGCCAATCAAACCTGGAGATAGCTGGTTCTCCCCGAAAGCTATTTAGGTAGCGCCTCGGACGAATACTACTGGGGGTAGAGCACTGTTAAGGCTAGGGGGTCATCCCGACTTACCAACCCTTTGCAAACTCCGAATACCAGTAAGTACTATCCGGGAGACACACGGCGGGTGCTAACGTCCGTCGTGGAGAGGGAAACAACCCAGACCGCCAGCTAAGGTCCCAAATTACTACTAAGTGGGAAACGATGTGGGAAGGCTCAGACAGCCAGGATGTTGGCTTAGAAGCAGCCATCATTTAAAGAAAGCGTAATAGCTCACTGGTCGAGTCGGCCTGCGCGGAAGATGTAACGGGGCTAAGTAGTAAACCGAAGCTGCGGCAATACTCTTCGAGTATTGGGTAGGGGAGCGTTCTGTAAGCGGTTGAAGGTGTGTCGTAAGGCACGCTGGACGTATCAGAAGTGCGAATGCTGACATGAGTAACGATAATGGGGGTGAAAAACCTCCACGCCGGAAGACCAAGGGTTCCTGTCCAACGTTAATCGGGGCAGGGTGAGTCGACCCCTAAGGCGAGGCCGAAAGGCGTAGTCGATGGGAAACGGGTTAATATTCCCGTACTCAATCAAATTGCGATGGGGGGACGGAGAAGGCTAGGTGGGCCTGGCGACGGTTGTCCAGGTTCAAGTGCGTAGGCTGAAGAGTTAGGTAAATCCGGCTCTTTTTAAGGCTGAGACACGACGTCGAGCATCTACGGATGTGAAGTCATTGATGCCATGCTTCCAGGAAAAGCCTCTAAGCTTCAGATTTGATGGAATCGTACCCCAAACCGACACAGGTGGTCGGGTAGAGAATACCAAGGCGCTTGAGAGAACTCGGGTGAAGGAACTAGGCAAAATGGTACCGTAACTTCGGGAGAAGGTACGCTCTTGGCGGTGAAGTCCCTTGCGGATGGAGCTACTAGGAGTCGCAGATACCAGGTGGCTGCAACTGTTTATTAAAAACACAGCACTGTGCAAAATCGTAAGATGACGTATACGGTGTGACGCCTGCCCGGTGCCGGAAGGTTAATTGATGGGGTTAGACTTCGGTCGACGCTCTTGATCGAAGCCCCGGTAAACGGCGGCCGTAACTATAACGGTCCTAAGGTAGCGAAATTCCTTGTCGGGTAAGTTCCGACCTGCACGAATGGCGTAATGATGGCCACGCTGTCTCCACCCGAGACTCAGTGAAATTGAAATCGCTGTGAAGATGCAGTGTACCCGCGGCTAGACGGAAAGACCCCGTGAACCTTTACTACAGCTTGGCACTGAACATTGACCCTACATGTGTAGGATAGGTGGGAGCCTTTGAAGCACGTACGCCAGTATGTGTGGAGGCAACCTTGAAATACCACCCTTGTAGTGTCGATGTTCTAACTTAGCCCCCTCATCGGGGGTGAGGACAGTGCCTGGTGGGTAGTTTGACTGGGGCGGTCTCCTCCCAAAGCGTAACGGAGGAGCACGAAGGTGGGCTAAACACGGTTGGACATCGTGTGGTTAGTGCAATGGCATAAGCCCGCTTGACTGCGAGAATGACAATTCGAGCAGGTGCGAAAGCAGGTCATAGTGATCCGATGGTTCTGAATGGAAGGGCCATCGCTCAACGGATAAAAGGTACTCCGGGGATAACAGGCTGATACCGCCCAAGAGTTCATATCGACGGCGGTGTTTGGCACCTCGATGTCGGCTCATCACATCCTGGGGCTGAAGTCGGTCCCAAGGGTATGGCTGTTCGCCATTTAAAGTGGTACGCGAGCTGGGTTTAGAACGTCGTGAGACAGTTCGGTCCCTATCTGCCGTGGGCGTTGGAGAATTGAAAGGGGCTGCTCCTAGTACGAGAGGACCGGAGTGGACGAACCTCTGGTGTTCGGGTTGTGTCGCCAGACGCATTGCCCGGTAGCTAAGTTCGGGATCGATAACCGCTGAAAGCATCTAAGCGGGAAGCGAGCCTTGAGATGAGTTCTCCCTGATACTTTAAGTATCCTAAAGGGTTGTCGTAGACTACGACGTTGATAGGCAGGGTGTGTAAGTGCTGCGAGGCATTGAGCTAACCTGTACTAATTGCCCGTGAGGCTTAACCATACAACACCCAAGGGGTTTTGATGGGCTCAATACAAGAAAACTTGATTGTGTTAAGAACTGAAACAGCTTTCCAGATTATTAATTACTGCGTTGGCGGTAGTTAAAAAGAATTTGCTTGGCGACCATAGCGTTTTGGACCCACCTGACTTCCATGCCGAACTCAGAAGTGAAACGAAATAGCGCCGATGGTAGTGTGGGGTTTCCCCATGTGAGAGTAGGACATCGCCAAGCTTTATTTATCGCTTTTGGATTTACCTTAATATTAAGGTGCCTCTGAAAGCAAAACTAAAATTTAGCATGATAAATAAGACTAAGTTTTAGTAACAATTTGTGGAGAGATGGCTGAGTGGTTGAAAGCACCGGTCTTGAAAACCGGCATACGTTAATAGCGTATCTAGGGTTCAAATCCCTATCTCTCCGCCACTTTTAACGAAAAACCGCTGTTCTTACAGCGGTTTTTTCGTATCTATTATCTTAAAACTATCTTGCATCGAAAAAAGTTCTGATGGGTTTACGCTTTTACGTGCATAACTGTTTATCCTAAATTGTTCAAACGCCCGATAACGGCATTACATTTTGCCTTATTCTTAAGCATTTTCCCGACGCTATTTCTGACCACTGACTGAAGTGAGTAATATTGCCGAAGTTCCACTCCATCCGATGGAATCACCAAATATCACTTTATTATTCCTGCTCGAATCGTTGCCGTTGGATAAAAATCGACACTTTGATAGAGTTCGCAGCGCATGCACGCACAATTCAGATGGAGGATTAATGAAGTTACTGTACTGGTTAGATGAATGGCTGGCTCTTTCCCGAGACGATCAGCAAACCAAGTTACCGATCTCTGGGGATGACTTACTTGACGATGTTTTTGTTAAGTATGAGCTCGCGGATCTGAATCAACCGCTACTGTTTACCTTCTCTCCCTCCGGTACTGATATTCAGAAGCAGGACTTACACCCTAATTTTGTCCCTTGGGGATATCCTTTCGCACAAAAACACAAAGTGAATATTATTGCCTTTCAGCATCTAGGTAAAAGCAATTGGTTCCGAAGCCGAAATTTGATTTTCTTTTTGGAACAATTATCCCCGCTGTTAACGCCCTTTATGTGTCGTTTGGGTTATGGCCAGAGTCGCGGCGGTTTTGCCATTGGCGCATTCGCCAAATTACTTAAACTCAACCATGTTCTGTTGTTTTACCCTGTCAGTACAAAGAACAAGACTTTGGTTCCATGGGATGATCGATCGAGTACTGAATTGGCTCAACAGTTTGACTGGGAGGGGGATTATCACGACCGAGAGCTAGGAGGTGCCAAAGGTTATATCATTTATGATCCTACTAATGATATCGACAGACTCCATGCTAAACGTTATCCAGAGCTGACTCATTTAAGAGTCGTTGGTATGGGTCATGGTACGCATTCCACTTATTTGAATAAGTTGGATTTTTATGATCAGGTGGAGGCGTCGTTTATTCTTCACCAGCAAATAGATATCGCCCAGTTTAGCGATCAAATGAAAATTTTTTGTTTGAAAGAGGACGAATCACATAGCCCCGACAATGGGGAAACGATACACACTAAAGACTAGATTTTTTAATACAATTGCGAAGCGCAATTTAGATGGAGGATAAATGAAGTTACTGTACTGGTTGGATGAATGGTTGACGCTTTCTCGAGAAGAGCAGCAAACCAGGCTACCTATGTCCGGAGAAGATTTACTTGACGATGTGTTTGTTAAGTATGAGTTTGTTGATCTAAACAAACCATTGTTGTTCACCTTCTCTCCTGCGGGAACCAACATACAGGAACAGGACTTACATCCGGATTTTGCGCCGTGGGGTTACCGCCTCGCCCAGAAACAGGAAGTGAATATTATTTCCTTTCAGCACCTAGGTAAAAGCAATTGGTTCCGCAGCCGAAATGTGATTTTCTTTCTTGAACAATTATCGACATTGTTAAAGCCCTTCGAGTCTCGCTTAGGCTATGGATTGAGTCGAGGTGGTTTTGCTATTGGTGCTTTCGCTAAATTACTTAAACTGGATCAGGTGCTGTTGTTTCATCCAATTAGTACCAAGAATAAAGCACTAGTTCCTTGGGATGATCGATCCAGTACAGAGTTGGCTCAACAGTTTGATTGGGAGGGGGACTATCACGATGTAGATCTAGGAGAGGCCAAAGGCTATATTATTTATGACCCTACCAATTACATTGATCGACGCCATGCCAAACGTTATCCAGAGCTGACGCATTTGAGGGTCTATGGTATGGGGCACGGCACTCACGCGACTTACTTGAATAAGTTTGGTTTTTATAAACAGGTCGCGGTGGATTTTATTCGTCACCAACAGATAGACATCGCTCAGTTTCGTCATCAAACTAAAACCTTGCGCCTGAAAGAGGACTACTATCAAAGTCTGAATAAGGCCAACGCCAATTCCATCCACCGTTTGGGGTTACTGAGTAAGGCTCATAATGTATTGATTGATGAGAAAAAGGCGCACGTGAAGGAGCATCAGGCACAAATTGATATTCAGCCGTTGGTTGAGATTGCGCTTAAGCATCAGCAAGAAAACCCGCAAGATGCGGTACAACTTTTGGAAGTGGCCCAGCAACTGGTGCCTGACGATCCTGTGGTAGAGTATAAGTTGCAACAATTGTTATAGCCCGAAAGCCAAACGCGAAGGTATGCCGTTGAGAAAAGGTCAGTTGTTCGGCTTCTGACCTTTACGCTCATTTACTCTGGCTATATATTCATCCAGCGGTTGTATTTTCGTTGGTAGCCGTAGGGAAAATAAAAAAGCCCAAGTCAATGCTTAGGCTTGGATGTGGTGATATTGATTAAGCTTCTTTAAAACTCTTTTGGTGCGAAACCTGTCATTACGTCTAGGCGCAGCTCTTTACCTACTTTAGTCAATGGATGCACAATAACTAGGCCGCGGACGCGTTTTTTAAGCTTACCGATGTCTGCTTGCTCTTCTTTGGTGATTTCACGAGAGAATGGCATATCAAGTAGACTTTTACGCTCTTGATTAAGCTCGTATGTTTGCTTGTGCTTAAGTTGGTTAAGCTTCTTAGATAACTGCTCGACGTTATCCGTGAACTTTGAAATCATTTCGTGATCACCACGAGTACGAGCCGCATCAAGTTTACGTTGGTAATTATCTAAACGGTTATGCAGCTTTTGAATATCAGTTTTTATGCTCATGGTAATTTGGCTCAAATTTAAATAATCGAGTAGTATAGCATAGCTGAATTCAGACGCTCTACTATACCGCTCGATTCGTACCTAGTTAATCAGTTCATTACCAGATGCTTTTCCAGAAAAAAATGCTTCTGCGTTGCTAAGCGTTACTGAAGCAATATTATTTAACGCCTCATGAGTCAAGAACGCTTGATGGCCAGTGAACAACACGTTGTGACAAGCTGAAAGACGACGGAACACATCATCGACGATAACATCATTAGACTTGTCTTGGAAAAATAAGTCCTTCTCATTGTCGTAGACATCCAAACCAAGCGCGCCGATTTTACCTTGTTTTAGCGCTTCAATCGCGGCGAGAGAATCCAGTAACTCACCACGACTGGTATTAATGATCATCACACCGTCTTTCATTTGTGCGAAAGCTTTTTCGTCCAACAAGTGGTAGTTTTCTTCACTCATTGGGCAATGGAGAGAGATAATGTCGGCATTTGCGTAAATTTCTTTAAGTGAGCAGTAGCGAGCGCCCATTTCTAGAGCCAATGCGTTCTCGTAAGGGTCATAACATAGGAGCTCCATACCAAGCCCTTTGAAGATTCTCATCGTCGCAATACCGATCTTACCCGTTCCAATAACACCAACGGTTTTACCGAAAAAGTTAAAGCCTACTAACCCTTCTAGAGAGAAATTAGCATCACGAGTACGCTGGTAAGCTTTATGTAGTCGGCGGTTTAGGCACATCATCAAACCAACGGTATGTTCGGCAACGGCTTCAGGAGAGTAGGCCGGAACTCTAACCACTTGTAATCCGAGTTCTTTAGCAGCTTGTTGATCAACTTTATCAAAACCTGCACATCGCATAGCAATGAGTTTTGTGCCACCTAAAGCCAGTTGTTTTAAAACCGGCGCAGAAAGGTCATCATTAACGAAAGCACACACCACATCACAATCATGAGCCATTTTGGCGGTCTTGGCCGTTAACCGAAAATCGTGGTAATGAAACGCGAAGTCTCGGTTGTTTTTGATTTTATTAAAAGAGGCTTCGTCGTAGGACTTTGCACTGAAAAAAGCAATGTTAATCATGGTTCCCCCTGAGAAAATGCAGACTTTATAAATAAATATACTTATAAAGTAATGCAACTTAAGCATGATGAATAGTGAAATCTGCTCTGTTGTTGTTGTAATATCAAAATGCCATTAATTTGAGGCTACCCCAAGTCATCTTGAGCTACTTATTTTGGAGAGCTTAACCTAGTGCAGTCTCGGTAATATTCCGAACTCCGTACCTTCAAGTCACTTGATTGTAGTACGTTCCAGCGTGATGTGCCGTTTGCTTTATGGTTTATAACTGACTAGCATAATCGCTCTTTTATTGTTCATTTTTTCTTAGGTAGGCGTTCTGACGATGTCAGCAAAATGGTGCTCTTTATTCTTTTGTTATTTCTTTACCATCAGTTCCCATGCAGCTGTTGATCTTGTCAAAATCGATAAGTCGAAGCGTCGAATGTATTTGCTCGACCAAGGGACAATATTAAAAGAATTCCGCATCGCGTTAGGAGCGAACCCGAAAGGACATAAACAAGAAGAGGGCGACAATCGTACACCTGAGGGCAAGTACAGCTTAGATTACGTTATTGCAGACTCTGCTTTTTATCGTTCCGTGCATATTAGTTACCCAGATGCCATTGATACGCTTGAAGCGCACCGGCGCGGTGTTTCACCAGGTGGTAACATCAAAATTCATGGTTTAAAAAACGATGAAAGTCAGGAGCCGAACTATATCCAGAGTTTTGACTGGACGAACGGTTGTATTGCGATTACCAATCAAGAGATGGATGAGTTTCTCCAACTGGTGGAGATGGGAACACCGATTACGATTGAGTGGTAGATCCCATCTGTGTACTCCTTTTCATGTGCGGTTTATTTTAAGACATGAAGCGCTGCGGATGATCACTGAAAATACCATCTAACGAAGGCAAGTGTTTCAGTTTTTTGGGGTGATTGACGGTGTAGCACATCACTTTATAACCCGCTCGCTGCAGTTGGTTAATTTGATGGCAACGAACCCAATTAATGTTGAGGTTGCAACTATAGGCGTTGACTTCTTCGAGTAGACGCTGGTCTTTCGAGGTTAAGAACTCACTCAAAACGCCCAATCGATATCCTTCGCAGTGCTGATGAAGCGCTCTGATTACGTCATGGCTGAAGCTTGAGAGCAGAAGGCTGTTTTTAGGCATTGAGCTTGATGCCAGTGTTTTAGCAAGTACTTGTGCTACGTCTTTTGCTGGATGGCGGTCAACCTTTACTTCGATATTCAAGTGAAGATTATTTTCTGCCGCTAAGGAAAGCAGTTCATCCAGCGTCATGATCGTTTCACCAGAAAAATCCTTATTGAACCATCCACCAAAATCTAAATTTTTTAGTTCTTCCACCGTGTGTTCATCCACACGGCCATTGCCATTACTGCATCGATTTATAGTGTGATCGTGGCACACCACCAAAATATTATCCTTGCTTGGTTGGACATCGACTTCTACCCAAGTCAACCCAAGATCAATCGCGGCTTGAACACTGACTTTCGTATTTTCTGGGTATGAACCAGCAACACCACGATGACCAATTAACAGCGTTTCCATTTTCTTTATCTTCTCTTTTATGATGAATAGATTGTACCCGTTTTTTTTTGCGAATATAGGGGGAGAAAGCCGTCGTTATATTCGCTCAATGCGGTTGACGCGATATGGTTGTGCAATCTGTAAATGAGTAATATAATGCGAAGCATTTTCATTTAATGGTTGGGTGGTAATGTCTCGAGTTTTGATAGTGGATGATGACGTTTCTTTGTGTGAACTGTTAGAAGCCGTATTGCGTGAAGAGGGTTATATGGTGTCTTCCGTTCATTGCGGTGAAAGTGCGTTGCAATATATGGAAAAAGCATCGGTGGACCTTGTATTGCTTGATGTCATGTTGCCAAACCTAAATGGGATGCAAGTGGCCCGTCGTATCTGTCAACGCTTTGCTACGCCGATCCTGATGCTGACTGCTTTAAATGATGAAAACTCAATGCTTGATGGCTATCAAGCAGGTGCGGACCAGTACATCGGCAAACCTTTTCATGTCCCAGAGCTTCTCATGCGTATTAAGGCGATTCTTCGTCGTGTTGGTCTTGAGCGTCAACGCCAGACCATGTGCAGTACCGTTCAGACGATCAGCCGTCAGATTAGCAGTTTGCCCCTAACCAGCACTGAAGCGGATTTATTGAGCTACTTGGTTAAGAATCAAGGTGTTGTTATTTCCAAGTCAGAGCTTCAAACCGAAGTGTTAAAGAAGGCATTGAGTCCTTTTGACCGAAATCTCGATATGCATATCAGTAATATACGTCGCAAATTAGTTGAGGCCGGCTTATCGAAACAGCATATCAAGACCTTCCGTGGTAAAGGATACAGTTACTTAGAGGCCGTAAACGGTTAATGAAGCTTACTTGTCCATCTTATATTGCCAAACGTAAAGACAGTTTAGCGTTTAAACTCTTTAGCTACATGACGGTGATAGTGTTGAGCATTTTGGTCGTACAGGCACTCACCGAGCAAGCTTTAGTGAAAGCCATGTTGAAAGTGCCTGACAGTGTGCGGGCAGAGATGCTAGATCTTGCGGATCAAGCCAATGTCTTAATTGAAAATGGCGACATGGATGAACTTGCGGATTGGGCTAATGCACAACGTTTTTATCTGTTCGTATTGGACGCACATCAGCAGCCCTTAACACACCGTCATATGCACCCTCATTTTGAGTTCAAGCTTCAATTTAAAAGGAGTATTGATGATCAACTTGAGGGGAAAGTGAATCGCCCGATTATCAATCTCCCTCTAATACAAAATAATAGTTTAGTGATCCAGCTCCCGTATCGGTTGCACCCTGCTCACGACTTCATTTTGTATTTTTCTATTCTTAAAATCGTGATTGCCGCAGTGATCCTAGCGTTGTTTTCGCTACTGATGGCACGCAATCTACAGCAACCACTCGATCGTTTAAGAGAAGCGAGCAAAAAGTTATCCAATGGCGATTTTAATGTCAGTGTGGTGAAGGCGCTCAAGTCGAATACACGCGAGTTCAATGAGCTGGCACAAGACTTTGACTACATGACGCAGCAAATTCATTCTCTAGCGGAAAAACAGCGATTACTGATAAGAGATGTCTCCCACGAACTTCGAACCCCTTTAGCGCGACATAACTTAGTTCTACATCTGCTGCGCAAGCGTGTAGGAGCAAACGAGCAAAGTCTAGTCACGAGGCTAGAAGATGAAGCCAAAGAGTTAAACCATCTTATCAGCGAGATATTAGAGTTCAGCCGTTTGGAAAATGCTCGTTACGACCATGCGATTAAACGTCGTGATTTAGAAGTCTTGCTCGCACCGCAGGTCGAGCGATGCAAAATCGATTTAAAACCAGGACAAACATTGTCATTCTGTTCGGAAACGGTGTGTGCAACAGCTTATTGTGAGGAAACATTGATTGTACGTTGTCTCAATAATTTAGTCGGCAATGCAATCAAATATTCAGGGGAGAATTCGCAGATAGAGGTATCGTTGGCAAGTCATTACGAAGCTGGACAACAGGTTGTCACGCTCTCCGTATTTGATAATGGGCCAGGAATTCCAGAGAACAAGCTGGTTGATATCTTTGATCCGTTTACCCGCTTAGACACGTCGCGAGATAAGAAATTAGGCGGGTACGGCATCGGCCTCGCAATTGTAAAAGAATCCATGCGGATTATGGGGGGAACTGTAACGGCAAAGAACCGTGAACAAGGTGGTCTTAGTGTTACCTTGATGTTCCAGCGATGCGTTTAACAAATCCTGAATTATCGCCACTCGGATCACAAAAATGACTTCGAATCATTAGAGCGTTCTTTACAAAAATCTGCCAATGCAAAGAATGTAAATTTAATGCAAATAGTAATGATTATCACTTATATTCGCTAGCGAAGTCATTAAGAGGGAATCGCATTCAGTAAATGTGCGGCCCGAAAATAATAATCGGAGTGAAAGGATATGTTTACTAAGAGCTCGTTGGCATTAGTGATCGGTGCGGTGTTAGCAACACCTGCAGTGGCGGAAGTTCAGACAGACGAACATGTAGTTGTAGAAGGTCGAGAGTTCGGTTACAAGGCGGATACAAACAGTACAGCCATGCGCATGGAAATGATGCAGCTGGAAACGCCAGGACAAGTCGCGGTTATCGATGAAACGCTAATAGATGAGCAGCGTGCGAGCACACTTGGTGAAGTGCTACGTAACGATGCCAGTGTTAGCGCGGGTGGCACCAGCCGTAACCGAGAACGTTTCTCTCTACGTGGTTTTGAGCTTAGTAGTTCAGACGGCTTTCTTCGTGATGGTCGCCAACACTGGTCACATTATCGTCAGCCAATTGAGCTTTTAGAGCGCGTTGAAGTACTCAAAGGTCCATCGGGTCTACTTTACGGTAAATCTGAGCCGGGTGGCTTAGTAAACATGGTTTCTAAGAAACCAACAACTCAAACGCAAGCAAGTTTGAGTCAAGAGATTGGCTCGAATGATCACTCACGTACCGTATTAGATGTGAGTGGCGCGCTAAATGATGCAGAGACGCTACGCGCTCGTGCTATTTTTGCTAAAGAAAGCGACGGTTCTTGGCGTAGGTACGGTGATGGTACCGAGCCTAAAACGGATCGTACGGTGGCAGGTTTAGTGGTTGAGTACGATATCACAGACAACGTTATGGTATCGGCCCATTACGATCGCACGAAAGACGATGGTAGCGTGGATTCTGGTGCCTACATTGTCGATGGTAAAGCGGTTCGCGGTGATAAGTACATTTGGGATGCTCAGTGGTCTGAAATTGATAATGACGTAGAAAACTACGGTGTCGATATTAATGCTCAAGTCACGGACAACGTGAATGTAAAAGCGGGTTACAACCGCCAAGACTTTAAGCGTTTTGATGTAGAGTCTTACCCTAAGTTTGGTCAGTATGAAGAGAGCAATACGATTAAACATCGAGGCAACGATCGTACCGATAACTGGGTATTTGATACCGCCTATTTGGATGTAACCACGGACTTTACGCTGTTTGGTACGGAAAATAGGCTATTAGTGGGCGCTAACTACTTAGATTATAGTTATGATCGCTTTATGGCATTTCATAATGAAGCGAATATAGAACCTGGGCAAACCGTACCTAAGCCTGGATATCGTAGTTCGAAAAAATCGCCAACGTCAGAGTACGATACTTGGGGGCTCTACGCACAAAATATGATGACGATTAATGATTACTGGCAAGTGCTTGCGGGTGTTCGTTATGACGAAAAGCGTGATGATGCACTGACAGAAAACCAAGTTTCTCCAAAGTTTGGTGTGATTCTCCACCCGACAACGAATGGCTCGATTTATGTTCAGTATTCAGAAAGCTTTATGCCTCAAGGGCAGGTAAGTGGTGAAGATTATACGAACGATGGTGAGAAGCTGGACGCTGAACGAGGCATCTCTTACGAAGTCGGCACCAAGTGGGAATTGTTTGATCAGCGTCTTTACCTAACAGGTGCTCTGTTCGATATCACGCTAGAGAATGTCAAGCTGACAGTTGATGCACCAAATAACCCGGGTAAAGAGACAGTGACTCAAGACGGTGAGCAAGTACACCGTGGTGCCGAAATTCTAGCGCAAGGTTTTGTCACAGAGGAGCTCTCGTTAACGGCTTCTGCTATGTACTTAGATGCGGAGATTACACAGAGTAAAAACTATAAAGGCAATCGTCCAGCAGACGTACCAGAATTCTCAGCAAGTTTATGGTCTAGCTACAAGGTTCAGGACAATACCAACCTCAACCTCGGTTTGATTTATGAAGGTGAGCGCTACGGTGATGCAGAAAACACCTTCGAGAAAGATGGGTATGCACGTATCGATATGGGCGTGTCATACAAACACAAGTACGATGAAAACTTGGATATTATTGCTCGATTCAATGTAGAAAACCTGTTTGATACTGAATACTTTTCAGGTGGCGGTAAAACAGACCCTCTTGAGTATGATGGTGCTAGCGGCGTAGTGATTGGTGAAAGCCGAAACTACATGGCAACAATCCAGTTTAAGTACTGATAAAATTTTGATTTTTAAGGGGAAGTTTGGTCTTCCCCTTTGGTCGTTTTTGGAACACAGAAATATAACTCGTATGAATCTAATGAAATCAAGTATCGCTCTGTTGATATCATCGGTTTTGATTCCCGCTCACGCGGCGAACTTAAACGATGCACAAGTTGTGCAGAGTAAAACAAACCAATCGTCGGCGATAAGTCAGAAGCGTATTGATGCAAGCGCAGAAAAATCACTGACTTTAGATGCTGAAATTGAACAGCTGCAAGAAGAAGTCGGTAACTTGAAGATTTATCGCGATCACCTTGCAAACCTCGTTGCGAGTCAAAACCAAGAAGTGGAGAGCTTGAACGAGCAAATTGAGCAGATCGCTCAGACGCGTCAAGGTGTCGTGCCTTTGATGTATCACATGCTTGAAGGTTTAAAAGTGCTCGTCGCTAACGACAAGCCGATACGCAAAGCGCAACGTGAGGAGCGAATTGCAAAGCTGGATTCCATGATGACGCGCGCAGATGTTGCGGACGCAGAGAAGTTTCGTCGCATTTTAGAAGCGTACCAAATCGAGATGGATTACGGCACCAAGCTTGGTGTGTACCAAGGCAAGATCAACCTGAATGACAATGAAGCGGTGGAGGCGGATATTCTCTATTTAGGGCGTTTGTCTTTGGTAGCGCGTAGCTTATCTGGTGAGACATTCTGGAGCTGGTCACAGCAGCAACAAGCATGGCAGCCAGTGGGAGCTGAGCAAAAATCAGAGCTAGATAAAGCGTTCGCTATGGCGAATAAACAGATCGCGCCGAGCATGTTAACTCTGCCAGTGTCGTTAACCGCTGCGGAGGGCAAATAAATGATGAAAAAATGGTTATCGGTGGCACTAATTTCGACAGCCGCATTAATGCCTCATACAGCGTTTGCTAGTGATGCGTTGTTGCAAAAGGCGCAGCAAGAAAATCGTCAACAGCAATCACACAACGTAACGCGTGAGTCGGGCTTTAAGCAAACAGAGCAAGAGCTACAGGCGATAAAGAATAAATTGGCTGCAGAGCGAGCGGCTCTTCAAGCAGAAGCCGATTCATTAAGTGTTACCTTCGCTGAAAATGAAGCAGAACTAGCGCAGCTAGAAGAAAAGCTACGTTTAGAAACCGGAAGCTTAGGTGAGTTATTTGGCGTCGTTCGCCAGAACGCAAAAGAGCTAGAGTCAGAGCTAAAGAGCTCGGTAACGGGTGTAGACGCAAACTCATATCAGAAAGATATCGATGCTATTGTTGCGGCTAAATCACTGCCAACGTTGACCCAACTTCAGGCGATGTGGCACAGCATGGAAGAACAAATCAAAGCAAGTGGTGAGATGGCAGACGTCTCTTTCACATTGCTCGATGGCGAAGGTCGTGAACAAACGGTTAATGGTGTTCGTCTTGGTTCTATGGCGCTGCTGGATGAGACTGGCTACGTTAAGTGGAATGGTCAACGCGGAGATGCGGTAAATTATCTACGTCAGCCTGACAACGGCCCAACGGCGAGCACTATCTCCTCTGGTGACATTGAGGAGATAGTTATTGATCCGTCACGCGGCATTCTTCTTGAGCAACTGGCAAACTCACCGACTTTGGCTGATCGCCTAAATGCAGGCGGCGTTGTCGGTAAAATCATCCTTGGTTTATTGGCTATTGGTCTATTGATTGCGCTCGTACGTGGTGCATCGCTGATGATTTCGCGCCAGAAAATCATGAAGCAACTGAAAACTCCAGCGCAGCCAGGCGATAACCCTTTGGGTCGCGTGCTTGCAGTGTACCAGAAAGACAAGCATCGCAGCGTAGAGGCGTTAGAGCTACGTCTTTTGGAAGCCGTGGTTGATGAGCAAACTCATCTAGAAAAAGGGTTGTCGATGCTGAAGCTGCTTGCCGCGCTTGCCCCTATGCTTGGTCTTCTCGGCACCGTAACGGGTATGATCGAAACCTTCCAAGTGATCACTCAATTTGGTAATGGTGATCCGAAAGTAATGGCGGGTGGTATTTCGATGGCGCTTGTGACTACTGTACTTGGCCTTGTTTCAGCCATGCCTTTGCTATTGGCGCACAACGTATTGAGCTCTCAAGCAGAAAATATTCGCAGTATCTTAGAAAAACAAGGCATCGGTTTGGTTGCAGAACAAGCGGAGCGTGATATGCCGAGCAACAAAAGTCACTCTAACACCTTAGCGGAGAACGCAGCGTAATGGAGCAGATCCTACTCAACACATTGGGTTTGATCAGTGAGGATTGGGCCACAACCTTGATGAGCTTTATGCAGCAAGGTGGTCAAATCCTATGGTGGCTGGCTGCCGTCGTGGCGGTGTGCTGGCTGTTGGTCATGGAGCGAGTTATTTATCTCACAACGGTTTTTCCAGGAGTAAAGAAACAGCTTTGTGAGCAGTGGCAAGCAAGATCAGAGCACCACTCTTGGTACGCGCATCAAATCCGTGACGGGTGGATTGCAAAAGCGCAAATCGAACTGCGCCAAAACCTATCGACCATCAAACTACTTGTGGCGATTTGCCCAATGCTGGGTCTGTTAGGAACGGTGACGGGCATGATTACGGTGTTTGACGTAATGGCATCGCAAGGCAGCAGCAATCCAAAATTGATGGCTTCAGGTATCTCACTTGCTACGCTGCCAACCATGGCCGGTATGGTCGCGGCGCTTGCGGGCATGTTTGTTCATGCTCGCCTTAGTAAAGTGTGTGAACGAAAAGCTATCCAGTTAGAACAATCTTTAAGGAGTCAAAAGTGAGACTCGGACGTAGACCTAACCAACAAGATGAAGCCCAAGTCGATCTCACCTCGATGCTTGATATCGTCTTCATCATGTTGATCTTTTTTATTGTGACTAGTTCGTTTGTACGTGAGTCCGGTGTAGAAGTGAATCGCCCTCAGGCTTCCAATGTCGTCAGCCAAAAAGACGCGGGCATTTTTATCGCGGTAACGGCAGCAAATGACGTATACATCGATAAACGAGTGGTTGATATTGAGCGTGTTGAAGCGTCTATTGAACATCTGTTACTTGATCAGCCTGATGCCTCGTTGGTTATCCAAGCTGATGAGCATGCTTACAATGGCACTGTCGTGAAAGTGATGGATGCGGCAAAAGCCGCGGGCGTGAAAAGCATCGCATTGGCGGCGGAGAAACCTTAATGGGCAGGCTGTTACTTGCACTCCCAGCATCATTGCTAATTTCTTTGAGCCTGTTTAGCTTTATGGCGTGGATGGTTGATAAAGGCAACCAACGTGCGCCGGAAGCGTCAGAAACTGTTCGTTTTGATATGGTGATGGTAGAGAATGACGCCGACGTGCAGCGTCGTCAACGTTCAGTGCCAGAGCAACCAGAACCACCACAAGCGCCGGAGCCAATCGATCTGTCTCAAGCCGATACGCAAATGGAACCCATGAGCCAGATGACGCCAGTCAGTGCTTTGGGTTTAAATACGGCGCTGGATGGCATCGCGATCAGTGCACCAAACTTGAAGGGGACGATGGGTAACCAACAAGCACTGCCGTTGTATCGTGTTGATCCTCGCTATCCAAGTAAGGCGCTAAAACGTAGAGTTGAAGGCTATGTCATTATGCGTTTCACCATTGACGCAACCGGACGACCAAAAGATATTGAAGTGATCGAGGCGAAGCCAAAGCGTATGTTCGAGAGAGAAGCGATTCGTGCGCTTAAAAAATGGAAGTATCAACCAAAAGTTGAGGATGGGGTGTCCATTGAGCAGTTCGGACAAACCGTAAAACTGGAGTTCAAGTTAGCCAAATGATGAAAAAATTATTAATTGGTACGGTACTGAGCCTGAGTGCATTTTCCACTATTGCCAGCGAGCTAAGCCAATACACCGCCGCGAGAGTTCAGCGAGCACATAACTTGGCTCAAGAGGAGAAGCTAAAAGAAGCGATTTCATCTCTTGAAACTATGGATCTTTCGCATGGGTATGACCAAGCTTATGTGGATCGAATGTTGGGTATTTTTTACTGGCAGAATGAGCAAACTCAAGCGGCCATTAAGCAACTTGAGTTGGCAGTCAATAGTGGTTTGCTGCAAGATGAGCAAGCATGGCAAACTCGAAAGATGCTGGCCGATATCTTGCTGAATGAGCAACGTTTTTCTAACGCTTTACCTCATTACTACGCCCTAAGCCAAAACGTGCCTAAGGACCAAAAAGCGCATCAACTTTGGCTACGTATTTCTCAGTCGCACTATCAGCTGAGCCAGTGGCAAAAAGTGCTGTCAGCAATCGCTCGCTATGAGAAATTTGGTCAGCCTGACAAACTTGGCGCATTGTC
Source organism: Vibrio sp. TAP-3B (assembly GCF_057784735.1). Taxonomy (NCBI): domain Bacteria; kingdom Pseudomonadati; phylum Pseudomonadota; class Gammaproteobacteria; order Vibrionales; family Vibrionaceae; genus Vibrio; species Vibrio sp. TAP-3B. The sequence goes on from NZ_CM173496.1 coordinate 750,241, forward strand.
GATAAAGCTTTCTGCTGAGTTAGAGCTGAAAAAGTGGAAGCCCGCCATCTCAACGATCAAACGCTTGATCGTGATTGACCCCGAGCGGATTGAATGGTGGCGTCAGTTAGTGAGTCTTTACCTACGAGTTGAGGATAACAAACCTGCGTTAGACGCTTTGGCTTTGGCAAAACTGAAAGGGCTAAAGCTCAGTCAAGATGATTTAAAACTGCTGGCACAACTGTATGCGAAACGAGGCATCCCAGAGAGAGCCGCGTTGGTGATGAACGAGCTAGAGGATGTAAACTCGAATAGTAAGCTAAAAGCTCAGCAAGCGACGTATTGGCAAATGGCAAAAGAGTGGGAAGAGTCTATTGATAGCTGGCGTATTGCTGCTCAGTTAGATAGAAAGTATTACTGGAACTATTCTCAACTGCTGGTTCAAGAAGGCCACTACAAGCAAGCACTTGCGGCGCTGGATAAGGTCAGCGGTCGTAAAGCGGATGTCGCACTTATCAAAACACGCGCTTACTACAAGCTGCAACGTTTTGACGATGCATTGGCGAACGCGAAACGAGCCGATGAAATTAAGCCGTCGAATCAAGCGAAAAGTTGGGTGAAGTACTTATCTCAGCGGCGCAAAGTGGAGTTGACCCAAAACTCGTAAACCTACAGTTATTGATAAAAAGACCCGAGCTTAGCCTCGGGTTTTCAAGTTTAGTGGAACAAGATAAGCCACACACATTATGGCGAGTGGCAGAAAAGACTTTGAAAAACGTTAACAACCGTTTATTGAACGAGATCGCATACTACACATTATATTATTGACCGTAGGGGCAGTAAGAATGCCAAAAGTGAGAAGCCACTCGCGCGCAGGGAATGTAACACGTAAAAAGTCCGTAGAATTTATGTTGGAAAATGAAAAGTTCCCTGCTTTTTCGTGACTTAGTTCAAAAAATGACCGCGAATACCATTGATTGCATAATAAAGTGTTTGTTTTATTTCGATTTCGTCATTACTTTGTTACGTGTTCGTTGTGATTAATTCAAGTTTAATCTGATTCTGAGCGAACTGGTACAAACAACTATACGGATGTTAACAATGAAAATGAAAACTCTAGCCGTTGCAGTGGCGGCACTAGCATGTGGTACACAAGCCTTCGCAGCAGAAGTTTATAACAGCGATGGCACATCTCTTTCTATCGGCGGTCACGTTTCTGTTGGCGTCGGTGAGTATTTCGAAGACGAAGTGAAAGTTCACCAAGTGTCTCCACGTATTAACGTGGCGGGTAAGAAAGACATTGGCAACGGCATCACTATCGACGCTAAAGGCGAATGGGCACTTAACTACCTAAATGGTGGTGAACAGTCATTCTCAACGCGTCTAGGCTACATCGGAGCGACTCATGATCAGTTTGGTCGTCTAGTCGCAGGTACACAGTGGTCACCGTACTACGACATCGCGGGCGTAGCGGACTTACCAATCCCGTTTGCGAACGATTTCTTGTACGACAACCACAACAACCTAGGGACTGGTCGCGCAGAAAAAATGCTCAGTTACCGCAAAGGGTATGATTTTGGCAACGGCTTTGCTTTCAACCTAGGCCTAGGTTGGCAGGGCGAGAATGATGATACAAGTGTATCAATCGTGAAATCCGAAGCTACAGGTCTGCCTGTATATGCAACTTCTGGTAACAAATATGATCAACGCGGTCAAATCGCACTTAGCGGCTCTGTAGCTGGCTTTGGTATTGGTTACGTATACAGCGGTGGTGACGTTAAAAACGGGAATAATACAGAAAATGCTGAATCACACCTAGTCTCTGTAAACTATGGTGAGTATGCTTCAGGCTTATACGCAGCAGTAGTATACGGCATGAACGAATACTTCTACGATATGCGTGAAGACACATCTCAGCTTGAAGCTTTGTTGGCGTACGGCGTAAACGATTGGACATTCAGTGTTAACTACGAAGGTGTAGAAGACGACAAAGACAATAAGACAATTACAAGTGAAACAGCATTACAAGCTGAGTATGCTGTAACACCAGCGTTCTATACTTTTGCAGGTTACCAGTTTGACTTAGGTAACGACTATAATAATGAAGAGAACGATTACTGGACTTTAGGTGCTCGTTACTACTTCTAATCAATAGGCCTGTTTCTACTGCCTAAACACATCTATTGTGTTAGCGCCTACTCAGTGTGAGTAGGCGTTTTTCTTAGTTGGCCAGTTAAATGCGTATATTGCTAATTGATCGTACTGATGGTTTGTAATGAGTACGCATACAGCCTTCACAAGAGGCGAGGAAATATCGTGGCTAGGAGCGATAGGAAAGTAATAGGGGCATCTCTTCCCTTTGTGTTAGCCTCAGCTTTTCAAGCTCAGATGAAAAAGGTGAGTAATATAATGAAAGTATTCAGCAACTTCGATAGCGGCAGCATTCACGTAGTGAAAGCAGACGACAAAAACGACATTCAACTCAAAATTCCTAATGACAACCTGTCAGAATTCTACCAATGGTTTCACTTTCGTCTAGAAACAGAAGCAGAACAGTCACACATCATCAAACTGCTTGATTTGGCCAAGTCTGCATACCCAGAAGGTTGGCAGGGTTACGATGTTGTGGCGTCTTACGACCGCGAAGAATGGTTCCGTATTCCTGCTGAATTCGATGGCGATACGCTGACCTTTAAAGTCATTCCAGAACGCAGTTCTATCTACTTCGCTTACTTTGCGCCTTACACGTACGATCGCCATTTAGACTTATTACACATGGCACAGAGTGCGCATCATTGTCAGTTGGAAATTTTAGGTCAGACGCTGGACGGCAATGACATGAGCCTACTGACGTTTGGTGAACCAGAAGCAGGTAAAAAGAGAATTTGGATGATTGCCCGTCAGCATCCAGGTGAAACCATGGCGGAATGGTTCATGGAAGGCATGATCCAACGTTTGTTGGATGAAAACGACACGGTTGCACGTGCGTTACTAGAAAAGGCCGTGCTTTACGTAGTGCCAAACATGAACCCTGATGGTGGTATTCGTGGTCATTTACGCACCAACGCGGTAGGCGTGAACTTAAACCGCGAATGGCAAACGCCGTCAATGGAAAAAAGCCCAGAAGTTAGCCTCGTGCGTCAACGAATGTTGGAAACTGGAGTCGACATGTTTTTAGACATTCATGGTGATGAGGCGATTCCATACAACTTCGTTGCAGGATCAGAAGGAATTCCTTCCTATGATGAAAACCTTGCTGCTTTAGAAGCGTCATTTAAGCAAGCATTACTTACTATTACGCCTGAGTTCCAAGATGCGATGGGTTACGACAAAGATGAACCAGGGAAGGCGAACTTAACGGTGGGTTCAAATTGGGTTGCAGAACAATTTAAATGCTTGTCTTATACCATTGAGATGCCATTTAAAGATAACAACAACCATCCAGACCCACTTTACGGTTGGTCGCCAGAGCGCAGCGTATTATTTGGACAAGATGTGCTAGCTGCGACGCTAACGGTAACAGATAAAATTTAGGGCAATGAAGGCATTACCCTGAAAACAGCTCATTTTTGATGAGCTGTTTTTTCTCTCAATCATTTTACACTCTATAAAACGTTGTTAGCGGCATTACTCGCACGGTGGTGCCATGTGGATCACGGCTAAACCGCCTAAAGATGTTTCACGGTATTTTTTGTTCATGTCTTTACCTGTCTGGTACATGGTTTCGATAACTTTATCTAGTGAGATAAGACACTTACTATTGCGCTTTAACGCCATACGTGACGCATTAATCGCTTTCATTGCACCCATCGCATTTCTTTCGATACACGGCACTTGAACCAAGCCCCCAATTGGGTCGCAGGTCATACCCAGGGAATGCTCCATCGCGATTTCTGCCGCAATACAGATCTGCTCGTTACTGCCGCCTCTTAGCGCCGTCAGGCCCGCTGCTGCCATGGATGAAGAAACGCCGACTTCTCCCTGGCAACCCACCTCTGCACCTGAAATTGATGCGTTAGTTTTATATAAAATGCCGATCGCCCCAGCGACGGCAAGAAAGTCCTTTAACTGCTTGATATCGAGTTCTTTAATGAATCGATGGTAATACATCAACACCGCAGGTATGACTCCCGCCGCGCCGTTCGTTGGAGAGGTGACGACTTGTCCACCAGCTGCGTTTTCTTCACTGACTGCAAAAGCAAATAAGTTAATCCAATCCATGATCTCCATGGGATCATTTTCAATCGCAGCATTGGCCTCCAGCTTTTTCAACAGGTTTGGCGCGCGGCGAGTGACGTTTAAACCGCCTTCTAAAATACCTTCAGTATTAAACCCACGATCCATGCAGAGTGACATCACTTTCCAGATCTGCTCTGCTTTTTGGTCGATCTCTGCCTCAGGGCGGAATGAAAGCTCATTCTGCAAAATCATGCCACCTAAGCTAAAACCGTTCGCTTCGGCCTTTGCAAGCATCTCATCAGCGGAAGTGAATGGGAATGGCACTTCTACTTGAGCTTGTTGTGTGCCGTACTCTAGTTCATCTGCTGTTGCGATAAAACCGCCACCAATAGAGTAATAAGTCTCGAATGCGACCTGATCGCCAGCGGCATCAAGTGCAGTGATCATCATGCCGTTCTCATGCAAAGGAAGGTAATCGCTATGGAAGACGATATCATGGTCATAACTAAACTCAATGTGGTGAGTTCCCGCTAACGGTAAGGTTTTGTTTTCTATGGTATGTTGTAATGCACTTTTAGCACTGGTCATTTTTATGTTATCTGGGCGGTTACCCATCAAACCGAGGACGGTGGCGCGATCCGTATGGTGTCCTCTGCCAGTAAGTGATAATGAGCCGTAGAGGTCTACTTGCACACGATGCACTTTCGCCATAGAGTCTTTAAGGCGTTGAGTGAAATGAAATCCGGCGAGCATAGGGCCATTAGTGTGGGAACTTGAAGGTCCGACACCAATCTTAAATATATCGAAAATCGACAGCATAATTGACTTCCTTTAACAGTGAACCTTTATAAAGGTCTCTAGAACAGTGTTGTTAACTAGATGTTAGAGTTTGTAAGCTAATTGGGAAAGAAGAATTTTGTAACTCTGCTAAATAACCTCGAGATTTTGATATGAAGTTAGACAATGTAGTCATCATTCTAGGTAAACGCCTAGTCAATAGTCGATTAACGGCTGAAGGTATTTCGAGAGTCGCTGCGTTATCTGACTCTCTCTCTTCTTTACCAATTGATAATACGCTGCTAATTTTTTGTGGCGGAAGAGTTTCAGATCAAACCGTCTCTGAGGCGAACGCGATGTACGCTTATTTTAAAAGACTGAGTGCGTCATCATTGGTCTCGTTTCCTCAACATCAGGTTCTGATTGAAAACCGTTCGTTGAACACATTTCAAAATATGCGTAATGCCGCACAAGTGTTATGTGATAGTGGTCTGGTTCCGTTGCCGTCACAGCACCTGATTAATGTGACATTATTGTCCAATGATTACCATCTTGAACGAATCATAGAAATCCAAACGCTGATGGATGAGCAGGGGTTGCTGAGAGTTCTTAAGACAAATTGTGCCTCAAAGGGCGTTCAGCTCAATATTCCATTAGACATCACCCAACATATTAGTGTGCCATATCCGCACAAAGGAATTTTGGCAGAGGCATTTTTACACCTTGATAAACTGACAACTTACCGAGTTTATTTAGAAGGCGTAAAGAAGGGGTCGTTTCAACGAGATTTGTCGGTTGTGAGAGCTCAGCCGCTATCCATTGCAAGAAAAGCGATTGAGCAACTGCAAGTATTACCGCTAGACCAAGACACGTTACAGTTGGTTGAAGTAATTAAAAAGGCCGTCGAGATGACAGCCTTAAATGAATCTTTCGATGCGACGGAGCAAGCCTTGAGCGTACTTCATCCGACCCTTACCAGATTAAACCGCCGCTTAGATCCCGAATCTATTCAGTAAGTTCGCGTCGCGTACGTACTGCGCTTAATGCAATTAGACAGTAGCAAAGTAGCTCTATGCCTTCTTCTGAAATATTTTTAACATCGCGAATGTAGCTCTCATCCATAACTTGTTGCCAAAAGTTACCCATACCGTACAAACGTGAGAACACCAGCAATAGCATGACAGCGCCAATCAATAACTTCATATCTGGCACTTTTAAGATGTTTGCCATTTCATTCACCGTACCTTTACCCCCTCGGTAAGCTTTTGCACAGGCAAGTGCCGTTATCGTTAGTGCAGGGAAAATCCAAGAGCCATGATGAATCATGTCCGTCCAATAGTCCGTCTCACGGATAATTAGAACGGCGAAAAAGCCTGAGATCAGAATGGCCGCGTGTTTAAGCTGAGTCTGCTGCTTTGAAAGGCTAAAAAACGACCACGAAGCAATAGCGAGCATCACAAGCTGAAGTGTTTCAGTGATCGAGACTTCTCCAAGGCTTGAACCCAATACGACATAATCAAGACGAATGCTTAGGTTAACGAGAATACTGATAGCCACAATCATTAACGCGCTCAAACTTAATTTGTAGATAATCCGCTTAGCTTCTTCAGTAACAACGTTGTTTTGTGCCGACTCGGCTTTTTTCATTATTTGCGTTTTCATCTGGCCCACCTGCTCCACATAGTGTGGAAGAAACGTGAATTTATGTGATCTGTGTGCGAGATTTTATTGTCCGAGTGGAAAGTTTTGTCAGGGAAATGTCAAGAATAGAACACTGTTCGATATTATTGTGCGCACTAAGCTGAGTATATTGGGCGTTTTGGTCGGAAGATATAAGTCAATGAAAAAAGGAGCCATTTGGCTCCTTAATTGCTGATTGGGTAATTAGTATGCATCATTCTCTTTATGATGGTCGCGGTAATACTCCCATTGCTCAACACGATTGTCTTCAGAAAGAACGCAGTAAGTCACTCGTTCACCGTTTTCTGATATGGTCTCAAGCTCACCACCTTGTTGAACGCAGTAAACCGCGGCAGGATTCGCCGCTGATGTGTATTCGGTAGATCGAGTCGCACCGTCGTAGGTTGCACAGCCAGCCAGCATCATTGTCGCAGCCATAGCCATTATTAAACTTGTCTTTTTCATTCTTTATCTCCGCATGGGATGGGCGAGTATTGTGCTGATTATAGGAAAATTTTAGTGGTTATTGTGTTATACCTGTAAAAAGTATGAGGGGCGTAGCGATATTTGTATTCAAGTATATTCCTAGCTCTTGAGTGGACCATCTTCCATGCGCTTTTATCAAAGTGGTTAGAGGGTGTGTGCGGTTAAGATGAAACGATGCGCTTTCCTAGATAAATAGCAACTTGGGAAAGACGAGGAATTTCGGTAGTATGCGCGTAAAACCTTCACAGCGGAACGCTTAATGAGACATTTAAAATCGATAATCCACCCAGACATTGATCATTTGGACGACAAGATCATCTTTCAACGTAATGCTGCGCGTGCCATTGTGCTTGATGGCGAAGATGTTCTGTTGCTCTATACTGAGCGCTACCATGATTATACTTTACCTGGTGGGGGCATTGACGATGGTGAAGATGTGATTGCCGGACTGGTTCGTGAGTTAGAAGAAGAAACAGGTGCACAAAATATTCATGGCATTAAACCCTACGGTATTTTTGAAGAGTTTCGACCTTGGCACAAAGATGATGCGGATGTGATGCACATGGTCTCGTATTGTTACATATGCCGAATCGATCGTGAGCTTGGTGAGACGGCCTATGAGGATTACGAAGTGAAGAATGGCATGCGGCCTGTATGGATAAATATCCACGATGCGATTGCGCACAATGAAGAAACGATAGCGGATAGCCCGAAGAAAGGGATGAGTATTGAGCGAGAAACTTTCTTATTACAGCTCATTGCTAAGGAGTTAGTTTGATTTTCCCGCCTTATTTTTGGGTGGCAAGTTGAAAGTAATAAAAAAGTCCGAGATCCCCCCGGAACCCGGACTTATTCCAGACGCGCAAGCGAAGCGTCATCTCAATATTTTAAATCTGTTTTAAATTATAGAAACAATAGCCGCTTTTCATTGAGTGTGTAAATAAATAACAGGTCCAACCTTTAGTTTTCATGCGTTTCGCAAACGCAATGTGACGCATATCTATCAATCAAAGAGTGCAACTGAGTGTCTATGAGCAAACCACTGCTCTTTCTTATCTTTGAGATACCCTAGCTTAACGTTTTTACACACGTTGGTAGCAAGATCACGAGTTTTCAAATCAGTCGAATAGGAGGGCGCAGTTTTACGTTCCTCTGACATTGATGGCTTTGGCGTTTTTTTTTACAAACTGACCAGCGGGGGGAGTCGACTAAAGTCGATGAGTGGTTGAGAAAGCGGAATGGGTTCGGTGACAAATAAGAGTAACGGTTGGAAAGATGATGATTGTAACTGCTCTATATCTATTAACTGTTCCAGTGCGAAAAAGCGACTGACATATTGGTGAGTTTCTTGAGGTAACTTGAGTTGTTGGAAATGGCTGCTACCCGCTCGTTTAATCGCACGTGCGACTCGTCCTTCTCCTGCGTTATACGCGGCCAAAGTAAGTGCGATGTCTTGGTTGAACTTGTTGTATAAGAATGTCAGATATTTAAGCGCCGCGATTGTGCTCGCTTGGGTATCAAAACGCTCGTCCTGTTTTGAGTCCACGTTTAATCCGAATCGTTGCGCTGTCGCAGGGATGAGCTGCCAAAGCCCTGCTGCATTTGCGTGAGAAACGGCTTTTGGGTTGTAAGAGGATTCCAGCATCGGGATCAAGGCTAGCTTCGTTGGTAACGAATGGTTCTGTAATTGCTTGAAAATATGATCCAACACTGGGCTCACTGAATTGAGACGTTTGGTGATTTGTGGTTTATATGGGGCTAAAACTTGATATTGCTGCTGAATATCAGCGGAACGTGGCTGTGCTTGACAGATTGCTGACAGGCAAGAAAATAAGGTGATAAAAATATAAAGACCTACAGTATTCAATCGGGATGGCGACGGAATCTGTAGGTTAGACGAATATCGTTTAGAACGATTTATCTTCATAAGTGTGTTGCACTGGTTGTTTGAGTTGACTGATCAACTCATGGAACGCCGCAGAGCTTTGACCATTGCTCTGATTGTATTGTTGGCACTGACTGACCAACGTTTCTAACAGCGCCCATTGTTCTCTAGCTTGCTTGGCTATTTGGGCAGGCAAAGCGTTGAAAATTCGTTTCACGCTAGTGTCATTAGGTGTTAACCCCAACTCTCGCATACACTGGCTTCTCTCAGTGGCTGAGCGACTGAGTTTATTGAGTATCGGCGTTTGTTGCTGAATATTATTATTCAGTGTTTCACCATCAAACATTAGGTACAAAGACTTCTGCTGTTGAAGTAAAGGGAGCAGTTGTCGATAGAGTTTAATATCTTCTGGTATTGAGCGAACAAAATGTTGGATTCGCTGCGATACTGCGCTTGCCATGATGCCTTCCTAGTGTATTTTTACTCGTGACCGGTGTGGAATTGCATGATCGCCTTTGATAGTACTTGGGTATCTAGGCTCAGTTCGCCACGTGCTAATGCATTGCGTACCTGTTCTACTTTTTCCATGTCAACATCGGGTAGTGATGCCATTTCAGCTTGAGCGCGATCAATCGCAGCCGTATTCGCCTGAAATGCGGGCTCGCTTACTTTGTTTTGTTCGACGGTGTCGACCAGTTGTTTGCTCGCTTGCTGTAATTTTGTTTGTGGGACATGACCGCCCGCGACTTTGTCTATTTTCATGCTGTGGTCCTCATCATCATGTTCTAATTAAAGTAGGCGGCTAGGGTGTAAAAAACATTAAATATTTATTTTGTACTCGAAGTTCACTATGGCTGACGAGCGCCAAAATCAAAAAATGTTACTCTCAGTCCAAAATCAGAATTGAGTGTGGACTTGATTGAGCCCTGTCACCACGGCCCGTATGACCTTTCCTGAGCTTAGGTTTTCCACTTCAATCTGTTGGCCTTTCGCACCATCTTCAAAGGCGACACCTTTCGTACTGGCACTAAATCCATTTTTTGTGGCAATCACGATGACTTCGTTGCCCTTTTCTATCAACGGTGGGGCAGATAAGTTCGATGGATCTACCACTTGACCTGCACGCAGCCGGCGGGAGGTTTCTAACCCAATCGCTTGCTTCGGATGAGTATAAAAATCGTCCTGACGAGTGATGGTGCGTATTTCCAGTTTGACGTGTTTCGCTGTCACGACTTCATCTCGGCCCACGGTGGTGGTGGCAACCAAGACGGGCAATGTCAGTTTTGATTTTATCGTCACGTTAATTCGCCAAGATGAAGACATATCATCGCAACTTACCGATCGTTTAAGGTTTCCGACTGGTAGAGGTTGGTTATCTCGACCAGTGATGATCAGAGGCGAATCACATTCTGGTAAGTGGTTGGCCGACCCCGGCACCCACATGTCGAAATTCAACTGGTAGTTCTCCCACCGGTTGGAAAGTGCAAAGCGTTTTACTTCTTGCTCGAAGTGCTCTGTCACGGCGCTTTTTAGCTTCTCGACACTGAGGGTGTTGTTGTCAGTGCTGGCAAAACTTTGGCCTGATGTGAGAGCGAGTAGCATGAGCATCAGTAGTGAGGAAGAGCGCAGCTTCCCCTTATTTTTAATGCCTTCCGCGACCCGGAAGTTTGATTTCCATGATTGTTTGTAAGTCATTGATATGAATTGCTATTTTTTATGGCACGTATTTTGTTTATATATTGGCGTATTCGAGCCGACTGTAAGGAAGATGCATGGCGATCACATTTGAAAATGCTTTAGGTGTACATCCAGAGGCACTCAATTTTCGTGTTCAGCGTACCAAAGTCCTCGCCAGTAACCTAGCAAATGTTGACACTCCTGGGTATTTGGCGAAAGACCTAAGTTTCACCACTGTTATGAAGAAAATGTCGACAAACGGTGTGAGTAATTCTGTACCTAAACTTCAGGTTGAGGCCCAGTACTCGGTGCCTTACCAGAATAGTAAAGATGGCAACACTGTAGAACTTGGTGTTGAACAAGCAAAATTCACCCAAAATAACATGGACTTTCAAACCAGCCTGACGTTTCTCAATATGAAACTTAGTGGTTTAGCGAAAGCGATTGAGGGACGTTAATTATGTCATTCACTGATATTTACTCGATCACTGGCTCAGCGATGACGGCACAAACCGTACGTCTTAATACGGTAGCCAGTAACTTGGCAAACGCAGACGCGGTATCGGCAAATCCCAATGATGCCTATAAAGCTTTAAAGCCAGTGTTCGCCACGGTGTATCAAAAAACGCAAATGACAACGGAAAATGGTGTGTATCCCAATGCTGAAGTTCGCATTGCTGACGTTGTGAAAAGTGCAGGAGAAGCTGAAAAACGCTTTGAGCCAAATAACCCATTGGCGAATGGTGAAGGCTATGTGTATTACCCCGATATTGATGTCGTCGCTGAAATGGCAGACATGATGTCGGCAACACGTAGCTTCGAAACCAATGTTGAGGTGTTGTCAAATGTGAAAAGCATGCAACAAGGTTTGTTGCGTTTAGGGCAGGGTAGCTAATGAGTCTCGCACAATACAACGCACTATCGTCTGATGCACCCGTTCAAGCATCGGCTAGCAATGGCAGCGGTATTTCTGCAAACCCAAATGATATGAACAGTGCCTCTTCGTTAGAGAACGAGTTTATTTCTTTAATGGTGGCACAAATTCAAAACCAAGATCCGCTTAACCCCTTGGATGGTACGGAATATGTCAGCCAGTTAGCACAGTTTTCTCAAGTTCAAAGTACAGAGAATATGTCGACGATCATGCAAAACAGCATGGTTCTGCTCGATAACATGCAAGTACTTTCTACCGCTGGCTTAGTGGGTCAAACCGTTTACGTTAATTCAAATGAATTTGAACTCGGCGAAGGCGTTCAAAGCGGAAAAATCGAGCTAGATCATGGCTCAAACCAAGTGACGCTAGAGGTGAAAGATGAATTCGGCCAGTCAACCAAAGTGCCTTTAGGTGCTCATGGGGCTGGGGATGTCGATTTTTCAATTGATCCTGAAGCGCTGGGTCTTAAACCTGGTAAATATACGGTGTCGGTTGAGGTACAAGACGGACAAGCAAGTCCGAACATCCTCATGGCTGGTACTGTCGAGCAAGTGCGTATTCCGAATACCGGTGGCGCTGCATTAGTCAACGTACAAGGCGTTGGTAATGTTCCTTTTTATCAAATCACTCAGTTTGGTGCTTAACCAAATAAGAAAATCAGAGGTCTTTTTATGAGTTTTAACATCGCACTAAGTGGTCTGGACGCGACCAATACGGAACTAAACACGATCAGTAACAACATTGCCAACGCTTCTACATATGGTTTTAAAGGGGCGCGTGCTGAGTTTTCTGCGGTATATAACGGCATGCAACCTGGCGGCGTAGAAGTTGCTTCTATCTCACAGAACTTCGATAAAGACGGCTCTATAACAGGAACCGGTCGTGCAATGGATTTGGCTATCAACGGTGGTGGTTTTTTTGTCACTCAAGATAGTGCGGGTCAAATGCTTTACACTCGTTCTGGCGTGTTTGGCACAGACAAAAACAATTTTGTCGTTTCAAACAATGGCGCAAAATTGCAAGGTTATGGCGTTGATGGTGACAATAATCTGATGGAAGGCGCGGTGGGCAACATCCAAATTGCTACCTCTTCACTGAAGGCTGAAGCAACAGACAAACTGGATTTTGTGGCCAACTTTGATGCAAGTGCGTCGAAAATTGATCAAGCAGTGACACCATTTGACCCAACGGACCCAGATTCATTCAACTCCTCTTACACTACCAAAGTGTATGACTCGCTGGGTAATGCACATACAGTCACTCAATACTTTACTAAGACGGATGCGAATGAGTGGGAAGCGAATGTTCACGTTGACGGTAGTCCAACCACTCCTGAAACAAAGCAAACCGTCACATTCAACAATGACGGTACGTTAGCTTCTCCAACAACCGCGTTTCCAGTAAATTTCCCTGCGGCTGGTGCTGAAGCAATGAGTGTTGATATTAGCTTAGCTGGCAGTACCCAGTTCGGCGCCGCATTTGGTGTGAGCACTAATAACCCGAACGGTCATACCTCTGGTGAACTGGCTGGTGTGCGTGTCGAAGACAACGGTATGGTTTACGCCACCTACACTAACGGTCAGTCTCAGCTGCAAGGTCAAGTTGTACTGGCCGATTTTGCTAATACTCAAGGTCTTGCTAAAGCAAACGGTACCTCATGGACGCAAAGCTTTAGCTCAGGCGCGCCAATTATTGGTGCACCGGGGTCAGGCACGCTAGGTGATTTAACCCCAGGTGCACTAGAAGGCTCTAACGTTGACTTAACCAGTGAGCTTGTGGCGCTGATGACGGCACAACGTAACTATCAAGCGAACGCAAAAACCATTTCGACCAACGATAAGCTCACTCAAGCTTTATTTAACGCGGTGTAATGGGAGAGTTGCATGGATAACTTGTTATTTACCGCAACCTCGGGTGCGAGCCGTGTTCTTAAAGCTCAACACGTGCGTTCAAATAACTTATCAAACGCGGATACTGCCGGCTTTCGAGCTGATATGGAGCGGGTAAGTAGTCTTGAAATGCAAGGCCCAGGCTTTGATGGCCGCACTATGGTCGTAACGAATTCAGCGTCAACACGTTTTGATTCGGGCGACATCATGAAAACGGGACGCCCACTAGACATCGCCATTATGGGCGAAGGTTATCTAGCGGTTGAAACGCCTGCTGGTAACGAAGCTTACACCCGTGCGGGCAATATTCAGGTAGATACCTTTGGCGCAATGACCATTAATGGTTTCGCGGTACTGGGTGAAAATGGACCTTTGGTCGTGCCTGATTATCAAAAGATTGAAATTAGCGAACGCGGACAAGTGTCGGTTATCCCACCGGGTGGCGGCGCGGAAATCGCTGTAGGCACGTTAAAGTTGGTTAAACCAGAAATGAATCAACTACAAAAAGAGAGTGACAGCCTACTGCACAGTGTTGATGGCGTGCCATTCGCAGCGGATGAGACCGTGCAGGTGTCGGCAGAGCACCTTGAAGGCAGTAACGTGTCTGCCATTGATGAATTGATTAACGTGATGTCGCTAACGCGCAACTTCGAGATGCAAGTTCGCATGATGAAAACGGCTGAAACCTTAGCACAAGCTGGTAATAAATTAATGGCGGCGAGATAGTCGGTCTCGCACCACAAGGAGTAACCAATGCATTCAGCATTATGGGTAAGTAAAACGGGCATGGCAGCGCAGGACACTAAGATGACTGCCATTTCCAACAACCTAGCAAACGTAAACACGGTTGGTTTTAAGCGCGACCGAGTGGTCTTTGAAGACTTGTTCTACAACATTCAGCGTCAACCCGGCGCTCAAGTGGATCAGGTGAATGAGCTGCCAAGTGGTGTTCAGCTGGGCAGTGGTGTTCGCGTGGTGGGCACACAAAAAGTGTTCACCCAAGGCAACACGCAAAACACGAGACAAGATCTAGATTTAGCGGTCATGGGGAAAGGTTTTTTCCAAATTGAAAACTCAGATGGCCAGATCATGTACTCGCGTAATGGTCAGTTCCACATCAACTCTGAGGGCTTGATGGTCAACAGCCAAGGTCTACCGTTAGAACCACAAATCCAAATCCCGGACAATGCGAATTCGTTTTCTGTTGGTGTTGATGGCACGGTAACCACGACCACGGCAGACGATCCAACGCCTCAGCAGCTGGGTCAAATCACGCTGGCAAAATTCATTAACCCAGCCGGTTTAGAAGCCGTGGGCGGCAACATGTTCCGTGAAACCGAAGCAAGTGGCCCAGCAGATGAGCTTATTGCGGGTGAAGATGGCGCAGGTAGCATCAAGCAAGGCGCACTGGAAGGATCAAACGTACAGGTAGTGGAAGAGATGGTCGATATGATCACCACTCAACGTGCGTACGAGATGAACGCGAAAGTCGTCTCTGCTGCAGATGACATGTTGAAGTTTGTTTCACAATCAATGTAAGTATGAAATTGGTGATGATGAAGGAAAAAGCAATGAAATGGCTTTCTAAGAGTTGGGCTGTAGCCGCCGTGTTGCTGGTGGGGTGTGCTGGCCGTCAGGAATTTATTCCGCCTGAGCCAAATGCCGAGGAATATGCGCCACCAACACTTGATTACACGTTACCGGAAACGCAGTCTGGTAGCCTTTATCGTCACCAATACACGATGACCCTCTTTCAGGATCGTCGTGCTTACCGAGTCGGTGATGTGTTAACGGTTGAACTTTCAGAAGAAACGTCATCAAGTAAAAAGGCGGGTACTCAGTTTGGTAAAAGTTCTGCGGTGAACTTCGCAGCACCGACCATTGGCACAAGAACATTTGATGAGTTTGGTGTGGGTATCGATGGCAACCGTAGCTTTGATGGCAGTTCTTCCAGCTCTCAAGGTAACAAGCTGCAAGGTGCAATCACGGTAACCGTGCATGAAGTTTTGCCTAATGGTGTACTGCGAATCAGCGGCGAAAAATGGCTTCGTTTGAACCAAGGTGACGAGTTTATCCGTTTAACGGGCATCGTTCGTGTCGATGATATTAATCGCGGTAACCAAGTTTCTTCTCAACGAATTGCGGATGCGCGTATTACCTACGCAGGACGCGGTGCATTGGCAGATAGCAATGCAGCCGGGTGGCTGACTCAGTTCTTCAACAGCCCATGGATACCTTTCTAATGAAGTCAATGCAGTCTTTTTTTACGTCTTTCCTATTGGCGTTGATCTTAGGATTCCCAGCCACTTCACAAGCTAAAGGGGAAATTCCGCTCATGGACTTGGTGGATGTGCGAGGCATCCGAGAAAACCAACTAGTCGGTTATGGCTTGGTGGTGGGTTTAGCCGGACAAGGTGACCGAAACCAAGTGAAATTCACCGCACAATCGATCACTAATATGTTGCGTCAGTTTGGGGTTCAAATTGATGACAGCATGAACCCAAAATTGCGTAACGTGGCCTCCGTCAGTGTCACGGCCTCTGTCGACCCAATGGCCGGGGCAGGACAAAACTTGGACGTAGTCGTGTCTTCGATTGGTGATGCGAAAAGTCTTCGTGGCGGTACGCTATTACTGACGCCTTTGCGTGGTGTTGATGGCGAAGTGTACGCCATTGCACAAGGTAATGTCGTGGTTGGCGGTTTGTCAGCAGAAGGACGCAGCGGCTCAAAAATTGAAATAAACACACCGACAGTGGGTCGTGTCCCTAATGGCGGAACGCTAGAGCGCGAGATTAAAACAGACTTTAATCAGCGAGATGAAGTGACTTTGAATTTGCGTAAACCAAGTTTTACGACCGCAAAAAATGTTGCCCGTGAAATCAACAATACTTTCGGTCCCAATGTGGCGGTGGCAATCAATAAAGCGCGAGTGGATATGCGTGCGCCAAAAGACACACAGCAACGTGTTGTGATGATGTCGATGCTCGAAGAGATGAGTGTTAAGGAAGGGCGTAAACCTGCACGTATTGTCTTTAACTCTCGCACCGGAACCGTCGTGATAGGGAAGAGCGTTAAAGTGAGTGAAGCCGCTGTGAGTCACGGCAACTTGACCGTGCGGATTTCTGAATCGCAGCAAGTGAGTCAGCCGAATGCATTTGCAAATGGCGACACGACAGCGGTTAACCAAACTGACCTTGATGTTAATGAGGATTTGGCTCAAATGGTGATTTGGCCACCAGGAACCGAACTTAACACTATTGTGAGTGCCGTAAACAGTTTAGGTGCAACACCCACCGACTTAATGTCGATTTTACAAGCATTGAACGAAGCTGGTGCGCTGAATGCTGAACTGGTAGTGATTTAAGGAGTTAAGGATGAAACTAGACAGTACCCATGATCAAACTCAGCTCAACTCGATGCTGTATCACGACCAGAGCACCCTTGCCAATATCAAACAAAGTCGTGATCAGGAAGGGGCTCTTGAAGTCGTTGCTGGTCAATTTGAGGCGATGTTTCTACAAATGGTACTGCGTCAAATGCGCAGCAGCAGTGATGTGTTAGCAGATAAGGACAGCCCGTTCTCAAGTCAACAACAAGGCGTTTTTCGTGATATGCACGATGGCCAATTGGCGATGGAATTGGCTAAAAAGCAGGGCTCTGGAATCGCGAACATGCTCATCCAGCAACTCAGTCCATCAATGCAAGAAGTCGCGTTTGATACCTCGCGTAATGTATCGCCAGCCAACGACGGTAAGCAAGATGATTCCGAATCGCTTTCTCTGAAGGTACAAGAGGAAAATACGGGCCTATTTAACGCTAAGCCTGAAACCGTCGCCTCTGTTAAACAAGTCCTGGGTGAGGCCGGTTTAAGCACCGCGTTTTCTCAGCCGCTGATCAGGAAAATGGAGCTGTAAATGAACCTTGTAAATATCGCCCTTTCAGGTTTAAACGCGAATCGTGTTGCACTTGACGTAACGGCGCAGAATGTGGCCAATGTCAATACACCTGGATACAGTCGTCAGCAAGCGTTGATGGCATCGGTTGGCGATGGAAAAGCCAACAGACTCAGCCCGGGTATGGGGGTGGAAGTAACCAGTATTCGCCGTGTTACCGATCAGTTTCTTGTTAAGCAAACGTGGTCGACGAATAGTCTAGCGGCATATGCGTCTGCTTATAACAGCAATATGGGCCAGTTAGAAAATACGTTAGGCGCGGATGGGTTTAATATCTCATCAGGCTTAGACTCGCTGAACGCGGCGCTTAACGACGCTACGGTTAAGCCGGAGTCGATCCCTTACCGTCAGCAAATTATCAATGAATCTGAAGCTTTGGCGCGCCGTTTTAATACATTGACAGAATCGCTGCATAATCAGCAGAAGGACATGAGTGATCAGCGTAATGCGGCGGTTGAACAGGGCAATAGTCTGATGGCTAATATTGCTCAGGTGAATAAGCAGATCGTCGAAATGCAAGGCACGGGTGGTAATCCAGCGCAATTGATGGACACGCGCGACTCGCTTATTGGCGAACTTTCGCAAATCGTAGAAATTAAAACAAACGATCAACCAGACGGTAGTACCCAAGTAACGCTTACCTCTGGTCAACCGCTTGTGATGGGATCGGATTACGGTCAATTGAAAGCGAAACCAGATCCTAATGACCCTTACCTTGCGGATTTAAGTGTTGATTTTGCCACACAAAGCTTTGCGATCAACAAGTCAGTTGGCGGTAAGCTTGGCGCTGTTTCTGATTACCAAACGAACGTTCTTAAGCCGAACCAAGTGGCTCTGGACGATATGGCAAAAGCACTGGCAGATGAATATAACGCCGTGCTAGCGACCGGAACCGACTTAAACGGAAATCCGGGTAAGCCGCTGTTTAGCTATGATCCAGCCAACCCGGCTGCCAGCCTTACAATCACCGATATCGAGGCGAGAGACTTAGCGTTTTCAAGTGATGGCACTCCAGGCAATGCAGATATGCTAAATGAGCTGATTCAGCTTAGTAATAAACCCATTGCAGTGACTGGCTACGGCTCGTTGAGTTTGAACGATGCCTACACCGCGATGGTCGGTGAAACGGCGATCAAGGCACGTCAAGCTGGTGCGGATTTTGAAGCAAAATTAGCGATGAATACGCAAGCGCATGCCGCGCGCGACAATGTAAGCGCGGTAAACAGTGATGAAGAAGCAGCGAATCTGATGACATTCGCCAACGCGCACAATGCCAACATGAAAGTGATCAGTACAGCGAATCAATTGTTTGACTCGGTACTGCAGTTATTCTAAAGGAAACCCGACATGCGAATCAGTGACAGTCAATTTAGTCAAATGATGCTGCAAAGCTTGCAAACCAACAATGCAGGCTTAGGGCAGGTACTTCAACAGATGGCAACGGGTGATCGGCTCACCAAGCTGTCCGATGATCCAATGGCGTCCATCAAGCTACTTAATCTTGACCGTGAAAACAGTGCAATCAGTCAGTATCAAAGTAACATCGCCAACCTTAAAACCACGCTTTCTTCTCAAGAAACGCATTTGGATACGGTTAATGAAAGCCTGAAAAGTATGCGTGATCTCGTGCTTTGGGGCGCGAATGGCTCACTCAACGATCAAGACCGCGCAGGTATGATTACTGAGCTTAAGAGTTACCGAGACTCGATAGAGTCGTCGTTCAATGCTCAGGATGAAGAAGGGCATTATTTGTTTTCTGGCACCAAGACAGACACTGCTGCGGTAAATAATACAGCTGGCGGTTATGTGGTGGATGGCAATAATGACAAACGTGTTGTAACCGTGGCGAAAGGCGTGACCATGGAAGCGAATATGACGGCAAAAGATCTGCTTGAGCTTGGTGGCGGTGATAACGTTCTTAACCAAATGGATGCTTTAATTGCAGAGTTTGAGAACCCAAGTGCAAATTTTCAAGCAGAGGTAGACGCGAGCCTGACCGCAATTGATGATACGTTAGCCAATGTTTTAGGTGCGATGACCGAAATTGGTGGTCGGCATAACAACCTTGATCAAATGGATGGCGCACACGGCGAAAACAAGCTGTTTGTTGACAAGGTCACGAGTGACTTATCAGCGCTCGATTACGGCGAAGCATCGGTACGCTTGAGCAATTACATGGCCGCGTTACAGGCAACGCAAGCAAGCTATGTTAAGATCAACGATCTGTCGTTGTTTGATCGCATTTAAGGTTAGGAAATTCATTTATGGTAATGAGCACAGTAGAGGTTAGGCCACACAGCATACGACTGGGTGGACAAGAACAAGCCTCTATCATGCCGACGCGCTCCGCTGACTCAAGCGCAGCCATTAAACCGCGTCCGACTCAGGTTCAAGCTGACACAGCGTCGGCTTATTCCGTTTCTGGCATTCAATTGACGCAAGGTCAGCAGCAAGCAACGGCTGTACAAATTGCCTCTAAATCGTTACAAGTTATTGGTAAAGAGCTTACACAAATAAAACGTGGCTTGACGCAAGCAGTGACCCAAGGGGCGCAAAATGTGCCTGGCTTGCAAGAGACGCTAGTGGGCTCGAAAGCGACGATTCAGCAGGTTGTGGATCAGGCGCGGTTTGATGGGCAGAAGGTGTTAAATAACGAACTGCATCTAGAGCTAGATAAAGCAGACATTCGCCGTTTTTCTATTCCAGGCTTGAACGTACATCGTTTAAGCGACAAAGCTGAGCAAATTCGTTTGGACTTTCCTCAAGGTCAAGCGGTGATGATTCAGTTTGATGGGCAGGCGGATGGTGCACGTACGGTCAAAATGCTTGATCGTAGTTTGATTGCTTTAGGAATGCGCGCGTCATTAGCAGAAGATGGCAGCATTTTTTTTGAAGCACGAGATCATGCTTATCAGCAAATGCAACAGAAAGTAATGGTGACTGGCGAAGGACACCGCTTCCCTGCTGGTCAACCCAATGTGCTTAATTTGAAGTCAGAGCCTGATGGTATTGCAGAGCTGAGTTTTAACTTAGGATCGCGTGATGGCATTAAACAAACTATTGCCAAAGTGAACCAGCATCTAAGGCAAGTGCAAACCAGTTTACAAGAAGCCAAAGCATTTCATGGTGAACTGAATACTCAAATGCGTTCGGTTCAAAATAAAACGACCCCACTTTCTATTGATGATGTGAATAAAAAACTCGATGGTTTTATGCATGCGTCAGGAGAGTTTACGTCGACTTTCCAAGCGTTGAATGCACAAGCAAACGTGCGTCGCCACACCGTGGTTGCGTTGCTGAAATAACCAGTCCCTCAAAGATTTCCGACGTTGCATTGTTGCCGCCCCCCAATAACGACAACAACGCATCCTCGGGAATCTTCCTTTCCATTTTATTTATGGTTCTAAAGCTCTTGCTACGGAGCGGTGTAATTTTTGGAACAACCAACCGAGTGCAATTAAAGACGCCCCCAACCCTAAGAAACTGATCGCGCGCCAGAAACCATCGAGAGAACTGACATCCCATAAAAATACCTTTAGTGCCACACACGCGAGTACAATTAAGCCGATGCGCTGCATCATTAACCCTTTATGGGTAACGCCTCGCCAAGTCAGTAGCCCGCCCACGAGTAAACCTGCAACCGAATAGCTAAATAGCTCGGCCATACTCGTTGGCTGAAACAGCATCATTGATGTCGTTTGCCAGAACTGGCGAATCGACATGCCTAACCAGATAGCTACCAGTGTGAACCCAAGGCTAGCAACCGCAAAGCGATGAATTTGTAATGTATTCCAGCCTTTGAACACTGCTGTAAGCAAGACACATGCAGGAAGTAACCAGCCAACACTCAACATATTAAATATCGGTATTGCCTGCGCTGAGACATTGTCAGCCGCGAGTGGAGACTCTACCGTATTGAGTAAAATGAGCAACAATGCGAACACACACCACAGTAAGTAGCTGTAGGCCTCATAGACACGACTTAACTGCTGAGCAAATTGACTTCGGTAGCTATAGATTAAGCCCATCACCAAGGCTTGGTTCGCAAAAACGATGGCGCTAGTGAAATCAATCTGTCCCAAGTAGCCATATTGCCCCGTTAACCAGTAGTTGGTTTGGGTGAACAATGCCATTAAGAAAACGTGTAAAAATGCACCTTCAAACCAGTTAGCGAGTTCGAAATCCATTCGAATTAACACCGCGCGAGCGTACAGTAAGATAACCAGAGACGGCACATAACTTAAAATCACCCAGGCCCAATGTTCTGTTTCAATCGGTTGCCATTCGGGGATAAATGGCAAAAGCGTGAGGCGAATGGTCAGTATGCTCATGACCACTTTCACCGCCCAATTGGCCGGAGGAAATCGCTGTGATTGAGCTTGTAACGCCATCATGGCCACTTGCACTGAAATCGCCGTGGTTAACCACGTGTCACTTAACCAAACAAAAGCGACGCCCGCAATCAAGGCATGAACGATTGCAGAGCACTCAGACATCAGCACGGTCAGGCGTTGACCTAAAAGAACGTAATAAAGGGCGATGAGGGCACAAAAGAGGGTCCAGTGCCATGCGTAGTTTGGGATAAACTTGTCGATATAAAACAAGCTGATTAAGCTCATCACCGGAGCGAGCACCAATAAAAGCACACCACTTAATTGAGAGCGGTCACAGAGTGACTGGGCGTACGTTCTGCCGCAAATGAGCGCAATACTGACCGCGAGAGCGAACAAGATGCTCGCTTTATGCTCAGGCAGATAGAGTGTGTCAAAAGCGATAGAGAGAACCATTATCGCCGTAGCGAATACCACGATAGACGGCAAGAAGACTCGTAATGACCAGCCTTTACGTAGCGCGGGCAGCCATACCGCGGCAACGAGTAAAGTAAAGCAATACGTCATTTGCAAAATATTTATCGCTGGCATTCTGGTCACGGCAGAAAACGTCAATAACGCAATCGCAATAGACGTTACGGTTGGTGGGTTTGTCCATTTTTTTTGGTGATGGTGATAACGAGGGTTAAGTGCCCAACCCATTCTGGGTACGGCGAAAATAAGATACAGTGTCAGTGAGAGGTAGATGGCTAACCAAGAGAACAAAATCTCGGTCGGAATGCTCTCAATTAACAGCAGCATCCACAACACATGAGCAAGCGCAATGCTAGGGGAAATCCAGCTCTGGCGGACGATTTGCATCAGTAATGTGGCGGCGATTGAGATGGCGCTGATGTAACCTGCCAGTACGTAATAGTTTGGCTCTGCACTGCCAATCCACAGTGGCGCAGTGTATCCGCCAATCAAACCGAGCACGGCCATTAGTGGTCCTTGTCGCAGTGACAGCGCCAAGCTGAACAAAGCGGTTACTGCCAAAATGATCAGCGAGACACTCGGTGTCAGCATTTGATAGATAACAAAGGCAAAAATGACCGTACAATAAATGCCTGTTAATCCAGTCCCCGTCACGGCGGCAGGGACATAAGTGAAGCCTTGAGCGCGTTTGGCTCGATCGGGACTGTGTTGTTCTTTACGGTGAAATACCTCGCCGGCAAGCACCATCGCTAAAGACAGAGTCAATGCAAAGGAGACACGCATCAGTGGTGAAAACTCAATATGGCTACCAATCACTTGCACGAGATACCCGCCACCAATCAGCATGGCAAGTGCGCCGACCCAAACCAACCAGTTTTCTTGGATATTAGCTAGCAGATCCTGGAGTTTGTTGAGGAAGAATGGTTCGTTTTTTTGCTCAAATACGTCTAAGACTATGCGGCTTGGTTGGTGTTGCGCTTGAGGTGTGACATCAGGTGATGGCACTGAATCGACAAGCGTGTTATCGATAGTTGAATCGGGTGAGTTTATGTGTTCAGTCTTTGCCGCGACATGGGAAGGCATCTGGCGGGACTCTGCCGCCATGTGTGATTGCTGAGCGGGCTTCTCGTTTGCATCACGGCGTAGATGGTTCTGCAGTGAGTTGAGCTCCTGCCGAAGCTTGTCTAATTCTTTTTCCTGACGTGATACTCGACCAGTCGCTTTCACTCCGATAAGGAGAGCAAGCAGCGCCATGATCAGTGCTAATGTTGTGTACAATCCATTTCTCCTTGCCCTCTACCGATTTTATCTCACGGTACAGGATGATTAACCTGAAGCACTTATGCTAAAGCTTAGCGCATGCCTTATGCTTGAAAAGCATTATATAGCCTGAGGCTGATGCCCTTCTTAAGGTAGTCTTGTTTTCTATATTAACCCAGCAATAAAGCCACCAATGCGTGTTGATTCAGGTTTCTATTTCTTCAAAATACTAAAACATTAATCATGCAGATAAAAATACTATACAATGAGCCGTTTACTGATACAGAAGTTTAATATTTGTACAGTTGACCACTAGCAAAGTGGTTTATCAGTCGCTGAGTTATTGAATGAACGATTTAAAAGACGTATTAGCAGGCATTAGAAGTGTGCGAGGGAGCTTGACAGCTTCTCTTCAAAGAATTGCCGATTTTGTGCTAGAGCATCCGGAAAACATTGCAACTCTGTCGACTTCTGAGTTGGCAAATGCTTGTGGTGTGGGAGAAGCGAGCCTGATTCGATTCTGTAAGAAGCTTGGATATAGCGGCTACCACGAATTCAAGATGTTGCTGGCCGTTTCTTTGGCCAAGAACCACGCCCATGAGCCTGGCCTGCTTTCGAGTGAAATCGACCTCAATGATGAAATGCCATTAGTGGCAGACAAGCTTCAGATGATCATCCAGCAGGTCTTGTCCGAGACTCGCGCTTTACTTGACTTCCGTACTTTGCGTACGGTGTCTGAACGTATATCCAATGCTGAGTCAATCATCTTTGTTGGCGTAGGCTCTTCTGGGATCACAGCAGAAGAAGCCAAAAATAAACTTATGCGCATTGGCTTAAATGTGGATGCGATATCCAATAATCATTTTATGTACATGAAAGCTTCGCTACTCAGCGAACAAGATGTCGTAGTCGCCATTTCCCATTCTGGTGAGTCTCCAGAAACGATCAAAACTTTAGCTATCGCCAAAGAATCTGGTGCGTTTACTGTTGCGCTTACCCACAATTCGCAGTCTGGCATCTGTGGTTATGCAGATGAAGTTTTGCTCAATGGCAATCGTGAAAACTGGTTGCAAGGAGATTCTTTGGGAACAAAAATTGCGCAAATGTTTGTTTTGGATCTTCTTTACACCGAATTAGTGCGTTCTGACATGGATCAAGCGAAGCGTAATAAACTGAAAACAACTCAATCCATAATGTAAAACGTCATTCATACCCCATACTTTTTGTGTGATTGTTCTCACAGATGTTGTGTCGGTGAGTAGTATGTCGCGCCAATATGTGGAGTAATACTCCGCAACAACAAATGTTATGGAGTTTTGTTTTATGCCTAGTTCTTCATTTTTTGAAACGGCACAAAAATTTGGTAAGTCGTTCATGCTGCCAATAGCCGTGCTTCCAGCCGCCGGCTTACTGTTGGGGATCGGTGGTGCCTTGTCGAACCCGAACACGCTGATAGCCTACCCCTTTCTTGATATTCCTTTTCTGCAAGCGATTTTTACAATCATGACAGCGGCTGGTGCGGTCGTATTCGGCAATTTACCCGTTTTGTTTGCTGTGGGCGTTGCTGTCGGATTAGCAAAGAGTGACAAGGGAACCGCTGGCTTGGCGGCTTTGCTCGCTTATCTTGTCATGAATGCGACGATAGGCTCAATGCTCTCTTTGCAAGGTGCTCTAGCCACTGACAATCTCGGTGCGGTTGGACAAGGATTAATCCTAGGCATTCAAACTCTTGATACAGGCGTGTTTGGTGGCGTAGTCGTGGGGATTATGGCGAGCATTCTCCATACTCGTTATAGCAATATAGAGCTACCAAAATTCTTAGGTTTCTTTGGTGGTTCTCGATTCGTGCCCATCGTTTCGGCGTTTTCCGCAATCGTATTGGGTGCGTTGATGTACCTAGTTTGGCCAAAAATCCAATCGGGTATTTTTGGTATGGGCGGACTGATTGAAAGCACGGGTTATGTTGGAACTCTGCTATACGGGTTTATTCTTCGTATGCTTGGGTTATTTGGCCTGCACCATATCTTCTATTTACCATTCTGGACGACCGCATTAGGTGGCGCAGAGACGGTGAATGGGGTGATGGTCGAAGGTACACAACGAATTTTCTTTGCACAATTGGCCGACCCTTCGGTTCAGCAATACTTTATCGGAACGTCACGCTTTATGTCCGGTCGTTTTATCACCATGATGTTTGGTCTCATGGGGGCGGCATTGGCTATCTATCACTGTGCTAAGCCAGAGCATAAAGCACGTGTTAGTGGATTATTGCTTTCAGCTGCGCTGACTTCTTTCTTGACCGGTATCACAGAACCATTAGAATTCTCGTTCTTGTTTGTTGCTCCAGTACTTTATTTTATTCACGCAGTATTTGATGGCTTTGCGTTCATGCTCGCGCACATGTTTGAAATCACCATCGGTCAAACCTTCTCTGGTGGTTTCATTGACTTTATCTTATTTGGTGTGCTGCAAGGGCAAGCAAAAACGAACTGGATGATGGTGCCAGTGATTGGTTCAGCTTGGTTCTTCCTTTACTACTTCACATTCCGTTTTGTTATTTCTAAATTTGATTTGAAAACGATGGGGCGTGAAGACGAGGCTCAGGAAGCGGCATCCAACGCGACAGGAACGGAGCGAGCAAGTGCGATTGTGAAGCATCTGGGTGAGGCAGGCAATATTAAAGAAGTAGATTGCTGTGCGACTCGACTAAGGTTGACTCTGCAAGATGCGTCAAAAATCAGTGAGCAAGGATTGAAGGCGACAGGGGCGGTTGCCGTCGTGGCCAAAGGGAATGGCGTTCAAGTGATCTATGGTCCACACGTTACGATCGTTAAAAACGAACTAGAAGAGTACTTAAATCTATGAATCCATTTTTCCAAACCATTCAGCATCGTCTCATCGTCTCTTGTCAGGCCTTGGAAAATGAGCCGCTTCACAGTGATTTCATTATGTCCAGAATGGCGCTGGCAGCCAAACAAGGTGGTGCTGCTGGGATCCGAGCGAACTCTGTCGCGGACATAAAAGCCATCAAGTCGACGGTTGATCTTCCGGTGATTGGGATTATCAAGCGTGATTTTGATGACTCTGACGTGTTTATTACCGCGACAATGGCCGAAGTTGACGAGCTGATGCAAGCCGAGCCTGAAATGATCGCCTTAGACGCGACTTTTCGTAAGCGACCGAATGATTTGAAGTTGGATACTTTAGTGAACACGATTCGTGAGAAGTACCCACTGGTTTTGTTGATGGCAGACATCTCGAGTGTTGATGAGGCCGTGAATGCCGAGAAATTGGGCTTTGACTGTGTTTCTACAACATTATTTGGTTATACCAGCGAAACAAACGGCAGCAAATTGTTTAACGATGACTTCCAATTTTTAAAAGAAGTTTTGCAGCAAGTGGCTTTGCCTGTGATAGCGGAAGGGAACGTGGCGACACCAGAAATGGCGAAGCGCTGTTTAGAGTTAGGTTGCCATGCTGTTGTGGTGGGAGGCGCCATTACAAGACCTCAACAAATTACTGAGCGATTTGTCACCGCTCTCAAGTAATCCATCCTTAAAAAATACCTTAGTTCCCCCAAGGTATGGATGGTAAACAAATTAGGGAGGCTATTTTTATAGCCTCCCTAATTTTTATCCTCGAACGACAGGCTTCCTCGCGACGCTTCGTTATACCTTGAAATCACTATCGTGGTACTTCAGCGTCACTTTGCGACAAAGGGCATTATTGTATCGTTGATCTTCCCCGAAGGGACGCAATAGGATATTACCGCCAATTGGAGTAAGCGATTAGGTTGGCATCTGAACCGTTTATTATCCAAGCTTAGATACTAAGGTCGGCCAAGAAGGATTTAAACCTTGGACGAATCATGCTACTTAAGCCTCGGGTTTGGCTTAATACATCGTTACCAGTAACCGATTTCGGAAAAGTAATAGATGGCATTCAGAAATTTCGCATTGACGTTACTAGTAAGGATCGCAATACTGCGCGACTGTTTTAATTTAGGGTGACATTATGGCTCCGCACACGAACCGAAAAGATTTACATCTAGACGCTGTTTTACATCATGATATGAACATGAAACAGAAAACAGCGGGCTTTGAGTCTATCGAGTTTGAGCACTGCGCGCTGCCAGAGTGTGACTTTAACGCTATCGATCTGTCGACAGAATTTCTTGGTCATCGGCTGGCCCTGCCATTTTTGATCAGCTCAATGACGGGCGGTGCGAAAGACGCAGAAGCGATCAACTGCCGTTTAGCGGAAGCGGCGAGTGAGTTGGGTATTGCAATGGGGGTTGGCTCACAACGCATCAGTTTAGAGGAAAATCAACATTCCGGTTTAGGCAGAACCATACGTGCTTTAGCCCAAGGTGTGCCTTTGTATTCCAACCTTGGCGCGGCGCAGCTGCGTGACAAAAACAAGTTGGAGAATGCACAACGAGTGGTTGAATTTATCCAAGCGGATGCTCTGTTTGTGCATGTGAACCCAATGCAGGAAGCGTTGCAGAAAAACGGCGATCATAATTGGATTGGCGTGTTGCATGCGATTGAAAAGCTTAAATCGCGTGTGAGTGTTCCTATTATTATCAAAGAAGTCGGTTTTGGTATGAGCGGCGCAGTAGCGAAGCGATTGGTCGATGCAGGTGTTGATGCCATCGATGTGGCTGGAGCTGGTGGCACCAGTTGGAGCGCAGTTGAAGGATATTGCCAAGATAACCCAAAGATGCGGCGTGCTGCCGAGTTGTTTCGTGATTGGGGCGTCCCAACTGCGACATGTTTACAACAAATTCGTTCTCAGTCGCCAAGGTTGCCTCTAATTGCATCTGGGGGCATAGGTCACGGATTAGACGCCGCGAAAGCGATTCACCTAGGCGCAAACCTAGTCGGGCAAGCTGGAGGCGTATTGAACGCTGCAACCATTAGTACCCAATCGGTGGTGGATCACTTTGAGCAAATGGCGCTAGAGTTGCGTTTAGCGTGCTTTGGTACGGGCGCGACTAACCTTGGGGCTTTAACGAAAGCTCGCCGCTTGTAGCCTAAGCTCTGTGCATAAACTGAATCATGAACGAGATATTGTCGAAGCCTTAACACCTAGACGAATAATTTCGTTATAGTTGATACAGTTATAGTTGATACAAAAGTCACCTCAACAAGCTCATACCCAAGAATATTGTTTAAAATTGGAACCTTATACTTATGAAAAAACGAGTCATGCTACTGTTGGCGACGGCAGCTTTAACTGCTTGTAGTGATGAAATTGGCACCGAGGCTTGGTGTAACGATATGCGCGATAAGCCCAAAACAGAGTGGACAGCCGATAATGCCGTGGATTTTGCAAAGTATTGTGTGCTGCAAGATGGTGTGGGCAGCGAGCAATGGTGTCAAAACCTAAAAGACAAACCAAAAGGTGACTGGACCGCAAATGAAGCGACCAGTTTTACTAAGCACTGCATTTTCTGATCAGGTGTGAAACCGTCTTGGCTAAGACGACATTCAGCGGGAAAAACACCAAGCAAAACGCTTGGTGTTTTTGTCTCTAGGGTTGCCGAATTTAGAGTGTTTATATTCAAAGGCTGATGCCTATGTGGCAACACCGCGTTGCACATTGAGAGATGAAATACCTGAGGGAGCCGCAACCAGTATGGTTTGTTACAGAGCGCATGCCGCTAACAAGCCACAATGCATTCTATTAGTTCATTGACTCGCAACGTTATTTCGCACTTTGCAGTTCTTCCAAGCCGCCAGCGTTATGTAGATTTGTGAATCCGTGCGATTGCAGGTATTGATACGCTTTATCAGAACGGTTGCCTGTGCGGCAATACAGCACAATCGATTGATCTTTTTTGATGCCTTTAACATGCTGGTCGAGCTCGGAGAGAGGGAAGTTAACGGCATTATCTAAGTGCCCAGCAGAGAACTCTTGCGGCGTGCGAACATCAACAATCATTGCGCCTTGTTCAATTAATTGCCAACCTTGTTCCGCGCGCTCTGAAGCAAATCCATTGAACGATACCAAACTCATGCTAAGGGTGGCGAGAAGTAGAGAAATTGCCTTTTTCATTATTCCATCTCCTTTCAATTCATGTAACCACAGTAGGCTTTGTCCGAAAACCTTGCCATCATAGAAGCATCACCGTCTAGATTTATTAAAATTTCAGATAGAAGATTTTGTTCGGAATCACAAAAAAATTTTATCGATTTTTCCCTTGAACTCGTTTTTTTCGACCTTATTATTCTCACCGAAGGCGAGCCGTCGACTCACAACCCTCTCTTTATGTTCAATATGGCTTTTATTTTGATTCTCAGTAGGAGGCACTTCAAACATGAAAATCCGTCCTTTAAATGACAAGCTTATTGTTGAAAGACAAGCGGTAGAAAATAAATCTGAAGGGGGAATCGTTCTAACTTCTCAGTCGGTGAAGAAATCAAACCGCGGGAAAGTGATTGCGGTTGGTTTAGGTCAGCGTTTAGACAATGGTGAGCGCGCTGCGATGGAAGTCAAAGTAGGCGATGAGATTATTTTTAATGACGGCTACGGCGTAAAAACTGAAAAAATTGACGGCGTAGAATACTTGATTCTGTCCGAATCGGATGTGTTAGCAATTGTTGAGTAATTTTTTTGTAGTAGTTTTTTGAGGAGATAATCATGGCTGCAAAAGACGTATTATTTGCTAGTGACGCACGTCAAAAAATGCTTAAAGGTGTGAACTTACTGGCAGACGCAGTAAAAGTCACGCTAGGTCCAAAAGGCCGCAATGTTGTATTAGACAAATCTTACGGTGCGCCAACCATCACCAAAGATGGTGTGTCTGTGGCGAAAGAAATCGAACTAAAAGATAAGTTCGAAAACATGGGCGCACAAATGGTGAAACAAGTGGCGTCCAAAGCGAATGATGAAGCGGGGGACGGCACCACCACTGCAACTGTGCTGGCGCAATCTTTCATCAATGAAGGTCTTAAAGCCGTTGCTTCCGGCATGAACCCAATGGACCTAAAGCGTGGTATCGATAAAGCAACCGAAGCCGCGGTTGAGAAGCTACGTGAACTGTCTAAACCATGCAGCGATAAAGAATCCATCATCCAAGTCGGCAGCATTTCAGCGAATAGCGACCGCGAGATTGGTGAAATCATTGCTGAAGCGATGGAAAAAGTTGGTCGCAATGGCGTGATTACGGTTGAAGAAGGCCAAGGTTTAGACAACGAATTGTCTGTGGTTGAAGGCATGCAATTTGACCGTGGCTACTTGTCGCCATACTTTATCACTAACCAAGAAAACGGCTGCGTAGAACTAGACAACCCATACATTCTGTTGGTGGATAAAAAAGTCAGCAGTATCCGTGAGCTGTTGCCAGTGCTAGAAGCGGTGGCGCAATCTTCTCGCTCACTATTGATCATTGCTGAAGACATCGAAGGCGAAGCGCTAGCGACATTGGTTGTAAACAACATGCGCGGTATTGTGCGAGCTACGGCGGTGAAAGCGCCAGGCTTTGGTGACAACCGTAAAGCGATGCTGGAAGACATTGCGGTCCTAACCGCAGGTACAGTCATTGCTGAAGAAATCGGGCTAGAGTTGGAAAAAACAACCCTAGAGCAACTAGGTAGCGCGAAGAAAGTCACCATCACCAAAGATACGACCACCATTGTAGGTGGTGCGGCGGAAGCCAATGCGATTGCTAACCGTGTGGCATCGATTGAAAAACAAATCGAAACCACGACATCTCAATACGATAAAGACAAGCTACAGCAACGTATTGCGAAGCTTTCTGGTGGTGTAGCGGTGATCAAGATCGGCGCTGCAACTGAAGTGGAAATGAAAGAGAAGAAAGACCGCGTAGACGATGCTCTACATGCAACTCGCGCCGCGGTTGAAGAAGGTATCGTTGCTGGTGGTGGTGTTGCCTTGACTAAGATCGCGAAAGAATTGGCGGATCTAAAAGGTGACAATGATGACCAAAATGTAGGTATTCGCGTAGCACTACGTGCAATGGAAGAGCCTCTTCGTCAGATCGCAACCAACGCCGGTGATGAAGCCTCCGTGGTCGCGAACGCTGTAAAAGCGGGTGATGCAGATTACGGTTACAACGCTGCAACAGGTGAATACGGCAATATGATCGAAATGGGTATCTTGGACCCTGCGAAAGTAACGCGTTCTGCGCTTCAATTCGCGGCGTCTGTGGCTGGTTTAATGATCACCACAGAGGCGATGATCACCAACCACGTAGAAGACAAAGAGCTTAATTTCTAGTTAGGAGGTTCGCTAGTGATTAAGTAAGCGTTAAGTAACGATAGCCTTGAACAAGCTAAGCGGGCTCACCCGAGCCCGCTCATCGGTCATTGAGGTAAGTGTTATGATCCGTTTACCCGCGTTTTCTTTTTCGATATCCGAGTCTGGTGGTCGTGAGTCATCGACAAAGTGGCCTGCTGCTATTCGCTTTCCTCTCGTGCCAGCTGGGCCAGAGTTTTCAATCGAAAATGCTCTGCCTAAATGGCCGACAGTGACGATATTTACGATCGACCTGTCTCAATTATTAAAAACGCGTGCACGAGTGATTCATTAACAACAAAAACAGCCAACGTAATGTTGGCTGTTTTTTGTTTATGAGTGTCATGCCATCCGCTTTTAAATTCTCTGCCAGCGCTTTATTTATATAACGTAGTCCTTTGGATAGTTCAGGTACAGGAACTCGGTCATCGATGTTGGCTGGATAAGCTTGGCCGCTACAACATCACCAAGATGATTGGTGATGATATGAAATTTAAACCCATAGAACCAACCCTCTGTTCCTTTGCCCCATGAAACCATCTTCTTGAAGACGTTATGCTTAAGGATGCGCAGATTGTGACAGACTTTAATACTCGTAGAATCAATAAACTTAATGGTTGTCGGTTCTCTTTTGACATGAGTAAATAAAAAGCTGATCACAGAACCAGCTTTTAGTTCCTGTCTATTCTTATCCCGAATTCAGGATAACTTAGCTTGAAGAGGACTTCTCAAATGCAAGTTATTTCGGCGCTTTCATCGCTTCGGATTGATTACCTGTCATCACGAAGTGCAACTCACCACCCGGTTTTAATTCGGAATGCTCGAAGAAGAAAGCATTATCCAGTTCTTTGCCGTTGATGGTGACAGATTTAATATACATGTTGTCATCCGCGTTGTTTTCTGTGGTGATGGTGAACGCGCCACCTTTGACTGGAATTATCGCTTTGTCGAACAGTGGGCGACCCACAGTGTAAATAGGCTCTGCCGCGTTCACTTGGTAGAAGCCAAGTGCAGACATCACATACCACGCTGACATTGCGCCCACGTCTTCGTTACCAACTACGCCTTCTGGTGCAGCGAAATACATGTCATCAAGGATGTGGTCGACGACTTGTTGTGTCTTCCATGGTTCTGCTGTCCAGTTGAATAGATAAGGAATGTGGTGTGAAGGCTCGTTACCAAACGCAACTTGACCAATCAAACCAGACATATCCGGTGTTTCTGTCCCTTGGCTTTCTGCGGTGAAGGTTGCTTTTAGGTTTTTCTGGAATTCAGCATCGCCACCCATGATGGTTTTTAAGCCCGCGATGTCATGCGGTACAAACCAAGTCCACTGCCACGCGTTACCTTCGGTGTAGTTGCCTGTCTCATGTTCTGTACCGTATGGGTCGAATGGTGTCATGAAGGTTTCATCAATCATCACTGGACGCATAAAGCCCGTTACGCCATGTTCTGCGTATTCTGTTGGGTTGTAATCGAAGTACTTTTTGTAGCCTTTCGAACGTTCAAGGTATTGCTCTTCCGCTTGAGTATCACCCGCTGCTTTGGCGATTTGCGCGATAGCCCAATCGTAGAACGCGTTTTCCAGACCGTAAGAAACAGACTCGACCGTGTAGTCTTGAAACACTGGTTCACCATCGACACGTTGGATGGCTGGCGTGAAGCCGTTTTTCTCAATGTAATCGATATGCTTGGTTAAGGTGCGATCCAATACGCCTTGATCCCAATCTGCTTGTAGTGCTGGGTAGTTCTCGTAAGTCGAAGAGTCGATCGCTGCTTTCAGCGCCAGCTCTTTCTCTTGCTGAGTAAACTCTTCTGGGAACTTGGTGATCGCATCCGCAATCACTGCTACCGCTGGGTAGCCAACCATGGTGCCTGTCTCGTCGCCTAGGTGCTCCCATTTCGGCAGCAAGCCGCTTTCAGTGTACTTCTGAACTAGATTCTTCGCGTATTGAACCGCGCGGGTTGGTTCAGTGATGGTTTTCAGTGGGTGTAATGCACGTTGGGTATCCCACAAGGAGTAAACCGAGAAGTTTGGCTGCTCTTCTGTCGCTTGACCGTAAGCGATGGAGTATTCCCTTTCGCCTTCACGAATCGAGCCTTTGCCCATGCCACGGAATCGACCGTCCACGTCTTGATGCACCATAGGGGCAATCTTGGTGTGGTAAAGCGCAGTGTAAAAGATCTCTTTTTGATCTTCTGTGCCCCCTTCGATGGAGAAGTTGAGTGCTTTTGCCCATTTCTCTCGGGCGTTGTTGCGTGCAGTATTAAAAGATACGTTGGCTTCAGCATCGTAGTTGTTTTCTGCACCTTGTGGGTCAACCGCAGACAACGCCACTTGCGCGTTCAACTCTTGTGAGGCTTCACCTTCAAATTCGATGTAGGCAGTTACGTCCGCTTTGACATGTTTAATTGGATTACCTCGGTCATCGTAAATCAATTCAGAAACATGCTCTGCCGTTAGGCCATCAACAGGCTTACCATTGGCAAGGATGTAGACGTCTTTGATCTTCTTATCGAAAGTCGCATAGAAGTAGATTTTTTGGTTTTTCGCCCAACCAGAGAAGTGCGCCGCATCGCGCTCGCCCGTGATGGTATGTCCGTCTTCACTCACCGTCAGTTTGTTACGCAGAGAGGTCGCACCCCAGTCACTGTTAAGGATGGAGTTAAGATCAATCTTCAAACGTTGTGGTTGACCTTGCGGGTAAGTGTAACGGTGGAAGCCGACACGTTCAGAAGCCGTAAGCTCAGCTTTGATGCCGCTCTCTGCAATTTTTACCGAGTAGTAACCTGCTTCTGCTACTTCTGAGGTTTTGTCCATCTTGACTGAAATCGCTTCGCGGTAGTCGTTGCTGTCTTCAATGTACTTAGCTTTATCTTCGGTAAACGGCAGGAACAGAATGTCACCTAAGCCGCCCATACCCGTGCCGGATAGGTGAGTGTGGGAGAAGCCAAATAGGGTCTTTTTATCGAAGTGGTAACCTGAAGAAGAGTGCCAGCCGATCAGCTCGGTATCTGGAGAAAGTTGCACCATGCCTTCTGGCACAACAGGACCTGGGAAGGTGTGTCCGTTAAAGCCTGTCCCAATGAATGGGTCGACGTATTTTAGGTTGGAAGTATCGACGCTTAGTGAGGTGTTATCGTCGCCTTCATTGCAGCCAGCCAAGCCAATAACACTTGCCATCACAGCGGTTGTGATAGCGGTTTTCTTAAAGTTCATCATCTTGATTCCTTAGGCAGGAAGCGCATCACTTCCTGCCAATGAGTTGATTTATCTGCTTATTCTCTAAACACGAATTACATAAAACGTTACTGAGCTTGAAGCGCTTCTTGCTTGTCCCCCGTCATGACGAAGTGAAGCTCGCCGCCTGCTTTGATTTCGCTGTGTTTGAAGGTGAAGTTTGCATCCAGCGGTTTGCCGTTGATGGTTACGGACTTCACGTATTTGTTGTGTGGGCTATTGTTGTCTGCGATGACGTTGAACTCGCCGCCTTCCACTGGAATGGTGATTTCATCAAACATAGGGCGACCGATGGTGTACACCGGATCCGCAGGCGTCACTTGGTAGAAGCCCATTGCCGACATCAAGTACCAAGAGCTCATCTGACCTACGTCTTCGTTACCAATCAAACCGGTTGGCTCGCTGGTGTACATCTCTGACATGATGCGGTCTAGGTACTCTTGCGCTTTCCATGGCTCATCCGTTAGCGCGTATAGGTAAGGAATGTGGTGAGATGGCTCGTTACCGTGCATGTACTGACCGATGTAACCCGTTAGGTCTGGCAGCTCTTCACCTGTGTTTGAAGAACGTGCATTGAATAGCTCGTCCAAGTCTTCACGGAAGGCTTTTTCTGGCGTGGTGTCTTTACCTTGCGCCAAGTCTGCTTGGTAGATTTCTTGTTTCAGACGGCTGAAATCGTGCATTGGTTGGAACTTCCATTGCCACGCATTACCCTCTGTGTAGGCAAACTCGTCCACGTAGTAAGGGTCGAATGGTAGCAGTGGGCATTTCTCTTTCATCACGCCTGAGCCTTCTGGCCACTCAACCATTTCACACTCGTCCAAACGATCTTCATCAGCGGGTTGGTTGAACTCCAATGGCGGTTTGTTTGGTGATGAGCTGAGTGGGTGGTTTTTCGGACGTAAGAAGCCAGTCTCTGCATCCCAATGGTTAAGCCAGTTATCGGCACGAGTCATAAACTCTTCTTGCAGTTTTACATCGCCAGCCATGCGCGCGATTTCTGCCATTGCCCAGTCGCCGTATGCAAACTCAAGCGTGTAAGACGCACTGTTCCAGTAGCCATGATGAACAAAACCGTTTTCTTCGTACACCTTCACTTGCACAACGTTTGCTGCGCCGATGTTGTTGTCTTCAGTCCAATCTGGGAATTCAGAAGCCTCGTGGTAACGCACGGTAAACTCAGCCGCTTCTTTGGCAAGTTGTGGGTCGATGTCTAACCCTTTTGCCATCGCGTCAGCAATGATAGAAACCGCAGGGAAGCCGATCATAGTGCCCGTGTAATGGCTGTGCAGTTCCCATTTCGGCAGAATGCCACCGTCTTCGTATTTACGAACCAGATCGTTGGCAAACTCTTCGGCACGTTGTGGGTCGATGATGGTTTTCAGTGGATGCGCTGCGCGGAAGGTATCCCACATGGAGTACACAGAGTAGTTTGGTGTGTCACCTGCGTCTTTTTGAATGCGAGTACGCATCGCAGGGTATTGACCGTCGACATCTTGGAAAATCATTGGCGCGATAGATGCATGGTAAAGCGCAGTGTAGAAGATCTCTTTCTGATCTTCCGTGCCGCCAGATACCATCATGCGACTAAGTTCTTGGTGCCATGCGTCGTTGGCTTGAGCGCGCGCGGTATCAAATGACACGTCTTTCGCTTCTGCTTCTCGGTTTTTCTCAGCGCCTTCTGTCCCTGTCGGTGAAAGACCAACTTGGATTTCCAGCGGTGTTGATGACGGTGCGAACTCTAGGTAAGCAATGGTTTTCAGCGCATCGATGTTGTCGTTGTTTACATCGATTTCGGTTTCTGCGCCGTCAACCAAAGCAATGGCTTTGACGATAGGTTGGTTGAAGGTGGCGTAGAAGTACACGTGTTGGTTGTTCGCCCAGCCGTTCGAGCTACGTAAACCGCGGATGGTGTAAGCGTCGATGAATTCTAAATCCCCCTTCATGGTGCGATTGTTGAAGTGACCTTTGTTGAGGGTGTGGTCTAGGTCGAATTTGATGTGTGGCGAGGTGCCTTCTTTGAAGGTGTAACGGTGGAAGCCAACACGTTGGGTCGTGGTTAGTTCGGCTTTGATTTCGCCTTTGTTCAGTTCAACCGCGTAGTAGCCCGCTTCTG
Organism: Vibrio sp. TAP-3B; assembly: GCF_057784735.1. Lineage (NCBI taxonomy): Bacteria > Pseudomonadati > Pseudomonadota > Gammaproteobacteria > Vibrionales > Vibrionaceae > Vibrio > Vibrio sp. TAP-3B. The sequence goes on from NZ_CM173496.1 coordinate 787,364, forward strand.
CGGTTTCGTTGTCTTTATCGAACGTGTTGAAAACGGCGTTTTCTTTTTTGGTAAATGGCAGAACTAAGATGTCACCAAGGTCGGTAATGCCTGTACCAGAAAGGTGAGTGTGGGAGAAGCCATATACTGGGATTTCAGTCAGCTTACCGTGGTCGAAGTAACCTGCGGCAGAGCCCCAGCCTTCCATTTCGGTATCAGGAGAAAGTTGTACCAAACCGTAAGGTACAACCGCGCCCGGGTAGGTGTGACCGTCTGCGCCCGTACCAATCAATGGATTGACGTGTTGGGTCAAAGTCGTGTCGAGGAATGGATTGCCAGAGTTGCTGTTGTCGTCATCGCTGTTACACCCATTAAGACCAAGCATGGCAGCGAGAATAGCGGTAGAGATAAGGGTTCTTTTTAGTTTCATTTTATGGTTCCACTGAAGTGAAGTTTTTGAGGAGGCTAGATGCCCCCTTTCGTTATTTGGATAGGTATCGGCTACTGCGCTTTCATTGCTTCTGACTGTTCAGGAGTCATCACGAAGTGCAATTCACCGCCGTTTTTAAAATCGTTGTGCGCAAAGCTGAAGTTGTCACCCAGTTGCTTGCCGTTGATAGTGACCGACTTAACGTAAAGGCTTGCTTTACTGTTGTTTTCCGCAGTGATGGTGAACTTGCCGCCGTCGACTGGAATCACGGCTTTGTCGAACAGAGGGCGACCGATGGTGTAAGTCGCTTCGGCTGGTGTGACTTGATAGAAGCCCAGCGCCGACATCACATACCACGCCGACATTTGGCCTACGTCTTCGTTACCAATCAGACCTTCAAGCGTTGGGTGGTAGAACTCGTTCATCGCTTGGTCGACGATTTCTTGTGTCTTCCAAGGTTCTGCCGTCCAGTTGTATAGGTAAGGCACGTGGTGATCAGGCTCGTTACCCATCACGAACTGACCAATGTAGCCAGACATATCGTGTGATTGACTGGTATCAGCGTTGGGGTCGGCATTAAACAGAGCGTTCAGGTTGGCTAGGAATGCCGTTTTTCCTTGTTCGGTAACGTCTTCAGGAAGTGAGAAGTCAGTACGGTCGATGTGCTCGCCGCCCATCACGTTAGCCAGACCGTTCAAGTTGTGCGGTGCAAACCATGTCCATTGCCATGTGTTGCCTTCGGTGAAGTCTTCACCTCGGTGCTCGGCGCGGTAAGGCCAGAACACGTCACTTTCGTTGAGTGCTTTGCGGTCTTTACATGCGTTGTAATCCATACCATCTGGGATAGACAACGCCATGTTCTCGTCCAAACAGTCTGCTTTCAGGTTGTTTGCCCAAACCTTTCTGCCACTGTTCATGTAAGCCGGACGCATAAAGCCCGTTGCACCCAATGCGTTGCCTTTGGTGTCTTGTAACTTGCCGTATTGTTCTGGGTTGTAATCGAAGTAGTTTTTGAACGATTCAGAACGTGCCATGTAGCGGTCGTACTGCTGGTCGTTGCCCGCAAGTTTGGCAATTTGGGCGATACACCAGTCGTAGTAAGCATTCTCAAGACCGTAAGAAACCGACTCGTTGACTAACTCGTCGTATTTGTCGATTTTCAAACCTTCTACGTAGCCCGGTTTGTCAACTGAACCTGGTGCCCATTTGATGTTGGCTGGGATGAAACCAACATCTTCTTGGTAGTTGTTGTGACGCGTCATGACCGTGAAGCGCTTGTCGCCGCTCCAAGCGTTTTGGTAAGGTACCCAGCTTTCGATTTTATTTAGATTGAAATTCACTGTGTCATCGGCGGCTTTTAATGCCAAATCAAATTCCGCTATCGTGAACGCTTCTGGATGTTTAACCATGATGTCAGCAATCACCGAAACTGCTGGGTGACCGACCATTTCGCCGGTGTAATCCGAGTGCAGTTCCCATTTTGGCAGCACGCCGCCCGTTTGGTATTTGTTCAATAGATCGCGTGTGTGTTCAATCGCACGGTCTTTATCGATGATAGTTTTCAGCGGGTGTGCGGCGCGGAAGGTATCCCACATTGAGTACACCGAGTAATTCACTAAGCCATCTTCCGCTTGGTGCACTTTGCCATCCATTCCGCGGTATTTGCCATCCACATCTTGGTATAGGAATGGGGCAACAAACGTACGGTAGAGCGAGGTATAGAACATGGTTTTGTCGGCTTTGTTGCCACCTTCCAGTTCAAACTCGCCAAGGATGTTTTCCCAAGCCACTCGGTTTTGTTGTACGACGTTATCGAAACCCCAGCCGTTGGTGTCCGCTTCTAGGTTTTTCAGTGCGCCGTCAACGCCAGTACCAGAAACCGCCACTTTGACCACCAATGGCTCGCCGCTCTTACCAAAGTTCAGATGGGTCAGGACATCGTTTGCGCGCTTTGCCAAACGTTCTGGGTCAGGCTCTGGTTCGTCCGGCATTGGCTTATGCTCAGCGTAGCCGCGGTAATCTTTCAAGCCGACTTCGGTGGCATCGGTTGGAGTCAGTTTGCTTTCAGAAGCCAGCTTGGTGTACAGGGTCTCTTCAATGATTGGTTCAGAGAATTCTGCCGCGAAGAAGACGGTTTGCCATTGACCCCATTCGTTTGAGGTGCGCGCGCCTACGACAGTGGTGTCGTTAACGCGTTTGTAGTAAATGCTGCGAGAGTGGTTGCCGTATTGCTCCAACAGTTCGTGTTGAAGATCGATGCGCACTTTGCGGTCTTCACCCGGTTTGAAGGTGTAACGTTGGAAAGCCACGCGGTCGGTTGCCGACAGTTCAGCTTTTACGCCGGTTTCTACAAGGTCAACCGAGTAGTAACCAACTTCTGCCACTTCCGAGCTTTTATCCATGGTCACGGCGTCAGTATTAAAGCCTGTGTATGGCAAGAAGGCGAAGTCGTTTAGGTCGCCTTTACCTGCGCCAGAAATGTGGGTCATTGAGAAGCCAGAAAGCAGGCTGTGCACTGGATCGTATTCAACAGGCGAGCCTTTGCCATTCCAACCGTTTGGATCGAAGTTATCTGGTGAAGGTTGAATCATACCTTCTGGCATGACTGGAGATGGGTTAACGTTGCCAAGACCTTTAGTACCGATCAAGGTATCAACGAACTCCAAAGTTGGGGTAGAGATAACCGGAGTTTCTGGATCAGAGTCGCTGCCACAACCAGCAAGACCAAGGATGGCGGTTAACACTGTGGTAGAGAGTAGGGTTCTTTTTAGTTTCATTGTTTTTATTCCACGAGAAAAGGGGACACGAGGTCCCCTCAAAATCATTATTCGCCTAGGTTGGCTTGCATTGCTTCAGACTTATCAGCCGTCATCACGAAGTGCAGTTCGCCGCCTGCTTTGAATTCGCGGTGCTGGAAGGTGTTGTACACATCCAGAGGCTTACCGTTGATGGTCACTTCTTTGATGTAGATGTTGTCTGGACCGTTGTTCTCAGCCGTTACCGTGAAGGCGCCAGATCCAATGTCTACCGTCGCTTTGTCGAAGATTGGACGACCGATGCTGTAGGTTGGATCGGTTGGTGAGATTTGGTAGAAGCCCAGTGCCGACATCAAGTACCACGCCGACATTTGACCGACGTCTTCGTTGCCGATGATGCCGTCTGGCGTCGGTTTGTAGAACTTATCGTAAACTTGGTCTAGGTATTCCTGCGCCTTGTAAGACTCTTCAGTACGGTTATACAAGTAGATTACGTGGTGCGAAGGCTCGTTACCGTGAATGTACTGACCGATGTAGCCTGTCATGTCTTGATGCACTTCGCCGCCGTTTGGATCGGCGGTAAATAGGTTGTTCAGCTTGTCATTCAGACCTTGAGTGCCGCCCATGATTTCAGTCAGCTTGTCCAGGTCTTGCATGAATGCCCATTGCCACTGCCACGCGTTACCTTCGGTGTAGTAGAAAGCGTCAGACTTGTATGGGTCGAAGTCAGTTGAAGCGTATTTCAGCGCACATGGGTCGCCTTCTTTGAGTTCCGTCGGTACGAAGAAGCCTGTGCCGTCTGCGTTACCTGCTTCTGCATCCCAGTGTTTTAGAGAGTTGTAAGAACGTGCTTTGAACTCTTCATACGCGTCCATATCACCAGCGGCTTTCGCCATTTCAGCAATTGTCCAATCGTAGAATGAGAATTCCAACGAGTACGACACTGAGTTCCAGTTCGGGTAACGAACACACTGTTCCTTCTCGTGGTAGTTCAACTGACCTGCCATGAGTGAGCTTAGGATGTCGTCATGAATTTGTGGGTACTCATACGGTGTGTAACGCGCTGATTTCACCGATGCGGTGTACGCTTGTTCGGCGTCAATCAAGCCTTTACTTACCGCATCGCCAAGAATTGCCGCCGAAGGGTAGCCGATCATAGTCCCCGTTTCTGAGCCGTGACCTTCCCATTTTGGTAATAGACCAAACTCGTCGTTAGATTTACGAATCAGGTCTTTGACGTAAAGCGTGGCTTGATCTGGGTCGATGATAGTCCACATTGGGTGAACCGCGCGGAACGTATCCCACGTTGAGTAGATAGAGTAGTTTGGTGTGTCACCGTCTTTCAGTGTATGTATAGTGCCAAGCATATCCACGTATTGACCATCCACATCGTAGAACTCGATTGGCGCGATCATCATGTGGTACATGCCAGTGTAGAAATTGGTTTTCTCTGCGTCTGTGCCGCCTTCTACTTTGATTTTCGCTAGCTTCTCAGCCCACGCGTATTCTGCGTCTTCTTTTACTTTTGCCAGGTCAAAACTTGGCGCTTCCGCTTCTAAGTTTTTCTGTGCGCCTTGCCAGTTAACAGGAGAGATACCCACACGGATTTCAATTGGCTCTTCACCTGCGCCGAAGTTTAGGTAAGCGGTCAGGTCATCGCCTGAGTAAACTGCACCATTACGCATTTCGCGCGTTGGCTCTAGGTCTTGTTCACCCAAAAGTGCTTTCGCGATGGGTTGGTTGAGTTTCGCGTAGAAGAAGATGTCTTGACCTTGGTGATCTTGCCCTTGGAACCAACCTGTTGATGTTTTACGACCGCGAATGGTGTATTCATCCACCACTTCTACTTTGTTCTTCAAAGATTTGCCGTTGTTGTTCATTAGGGTATGACCCAAATCGAACTTCACGTTGCGGTCCGCGCCGTCAGCAAAGGTGTATTTGTGCAAACCAACGCGTTTGGTTGCGCTCAGTTCCACTTCAATTTGACCTTGGTTAAGCTTGGTTTTGTAGTAGCCCGCGCTTGCTTCTTCATTGGCTTTATCGAAGGAGTTCAGTTGTGTGTTCGCCATGTCTGCGTATGGCAGAACCAAGACGTCGCCTAAGTCCGTTGCGCCTGTACCAGAAAGGTGAGTATGAGAGAAACCATACAACGGGACGTCTGTATGCATCACTTCGCCTGTTTCGTAGTTAGACGGATCCCAGTAGCCAGAAGCCGAGTGCCAAGGGTTAAGACCGGATTCGTGGTCTGTGCTCGATCCGATGAAGGTATCTGGAGAAAGTTGAACCATACCTGCTGGTATCGTCGCGCCCGGAAAAGTGTGACCAGAAGTTGCTGTGCCGATCATAGGATCGACGTATTTCAACACCGCGAGATCAACAATTGGATCGCCCGGCAGTGAAGAGGAAGAATCGTTGTCGTTGTTACAACCAGCAAGGCCACCAGTCAAACCAACCAAGATAGCCAAAGAGATAAGATTACGTTTAAACATGTGCATACCGATTTTTGTTATTGCTTGTAGGGATGCCGGGGGTGTGCTTCCCCCCGACTGAGAGGTAAATATTGGGATTAACGAGAACCTGTTGGCATTTCGTTTTCGTGCAAGAACTCACCGATACCTTGTGCTGGTGGAAGGTCTTGATCTAGAGAGCCCCAACGTTGATTTGGTTTGTCGCCCATCACGAACTCCAACTCACCGCCGTACATGATTTCATCATGAGTCAAGTAAGTGCGGTTGAAGTCTTTACCGTTGTAGCGAGCTGATTGAATGAAGATGTTTTCTCGGCTAACGTTCTTCGCGGTAACCATGAACTTCTGGTTGTTGCCGACATCGATAGATGCGCTTTCAAACAGCGGAGTACCGATTTCGTAGATGCCAGAAGAGGCGTTTACTGGGTAGAAGCCAAGCGCACGGAACACGAACCACGCAGAGAGCGTACCGAAGTCGTCGTTACCACAAATGCCGTCAGCGGTGTTCTTGTAGCAAATATTGGTTGCTGCTGCGATTGCCGACTGACCTTTCCATGGTTGACCAACGTAATTGTATAAGTACGGAACGTGAATATCTGGTTCATTACCTTGAACGTGCTGACCAACGTTACCGGTGTTGAACACTGGGAATTGGTTGTCGCCGGCATTGCGGTCTGGGTAGGTTGACCAGTATTCATCTAAGCGTGCTACGAATAAGTCACCGCGCTCTGCTTCTGGGTTTTGTGTCTTGTTGAAGCGCGTCATCAAGTCAATTAAACCGTGAATATCGTGCTGAACACTGAACGAGTATTGCCAGCCGTTTGATTCTGAGAACGACCAATTAAACATGTCTGGTCGCCAGTCTTTGCCTACTGTACGACCAGTGATTGGATCTACCCAATCAGCATCAATGAACCTGCCATCGTAGTCACGCGCTTTGAACCAACCTTGGTATTGTTTGCCGCCAAAGTCGAATTGCGCTTGCCAGTTCTTAGAGCGGTTAGCGAACTCGGTGTAGCGTGGGTCTTGCTCACCAAATACTTCTTTAATCGATTGTGCGATTGCCCAGTCATTCATTGAGTATTCAAGTGAGTAAGATGCCGTCCAAGCATCTTTGAATGGTGAGTGACTGCCGTAAGAATCTGGCGGAGTGTCGTGCAATTGCGCTGGCACGTAACCTTGTTCTTCGTATTCTTTAATCCACGCAACGCCTTGACTGGTTGCCGCGCGTGCGTCAGTGATCATGGCTTCAACCAGACGCTCTTTCACGTCTTTGCGTTCAGCTTTGGTAAAGCCGAGGTCGGTCATGCGTTTTTCTAGCGATCCTTTCGACAACACATCGTGAATCACAGGCGTTGAGTGCATGCCCATCATCATGCCCGTTTCGTTGCCTTTGAATGTCCACTCAGGTAGGCGACCTTTGCGCACGTTGTCTTTGTCATCCACCCATTCTTCTTCTGCGTAAGACAGCATAGACAGCACCACGTCTGCGAGACGATCAGGCTCAAGAATCGAAGACAGCGGTTGAACCGAACGGTAGGTATCCCACAGTGAGAAGGTGTCGTAGCGCGTGAAGTCTGCTTTGCCATCTTTGTTGGCATCGGCGGTGCGGATCGACTCTTTCAGCGTATCGACCTTATCGCCCCAAGGCGTGTTGCCATCTGGGTAAGCGTTGCGACCTTGGTGAACTTGGCGGTAGCGACCATCTAAGTCAGAGTGGATTGTTTGACCTAGGTACGAGTGATACATTGCAGTGTAGAACGTCTGCTTGTACTCTTCGTCGCCCGAGACTTGGATCTTGCCGAGTTCGTCTTCCCACTGTTTGGTTGCGTCTTCGCGTACTTGGTCGAAGTTCATACCCGCAACTTCCGTCATGTTGAGAGAAGCACCTGATTTGCCATTCTCGCCGATCTCAACGTTTGATAGCGCCAATTTCGCTTCAACTGTTAAGCCGTCTTTTGAGGTGTCGAACTCAACGTAAGCACGCGCGTATTGGTACTTGCCGCGTGTTTCGTTACCGATTTCCGTAATGCTTTCTGGCACGTTTATGTAACGACCTTGCTCTTTATCGTAGTAAGCAAAGCGAACGTTTTTGATTGGTTGGTCGAATTCCATCACGAAGAATTCTTTTTGGCTTGGTGCCCAACCATCTGAGAAACGGTGACCTTCTAAACGATTGCTTTCTTTGTCCCATTTTAAGTAAGAATCTGAGGTGTAATCCCAGTTAATTTTGAAGCCAGTGTTAACAATGATTTCTGACTTCTTATCACGAGGAAAGGTGTAACGATGCACGCCAACGCGATCTGAAGCGGTTAGCTCAGCTTTGATGTCGTAATCCAATAAGTCAACTTTGTAATAGCCCGCCGTGGCTTGCTCATCACGATGTTGGAAGCGAGAGGCTTCTAGGTTTAGCGTCGCAGAACCTTCGTCGACCATGTAATCAGAGCGTGAGTTGATTGGCATGACAAGAATGTCGTTCAAGTCGCCCGCACCAGCTCCGGAAAGGTGAGTATGAGAGAAACCAGAGGTACGTGTATCATGGTAGTAGTAGCCTGAAATGTATTCCCAGCCGTTAGAACCGTTGTTTGGCGAAAGCTGCACCATGCCGTGTGGTGTGGTTGCACCAGGGTAAGTATTACCTAGGTTACCTGTGCCGATGAAAGGGTTCACATAGCGCGTTACGTCCATATCTGAGAAATCGAGAGGAATGTGGACGCCCATGTTGATTTCGGGGTTTTCTGGATTTGGCTTGTCATTACAGTCGCCATCGCCAATGGGAGGACATACTGGTTTGTCGCCTTCTGGAATTTCAGGAAGGGCTGGGTTGTTCTCGTCATCCGCTTCATAAATATTGGTGGTTTCATCGTTACAGCCAGTCAGACTAACTAGGCTGCTTAGGACTGCGCAAGCAAATAAGGAAGGTTTGAGTTTCATTTTTATAGCCTTGTAAGTTGTAGGTTTAGGTAGTTGCCAAAATAGAGGTATTACTAAAACTTAAAAAACTGGAAACAGAGCCCTCCGGGGGAAGGGCTCTTAGGGGGAGGAGCTTAAGGTTTAAGCTTGGATAAGTTCAGAGGCTTTCTTCATTGCCTCTTTAGTCGAACATTCGATCACTTGAGCGTTGGCAAAACGGTGGGCATCTTTTACCTGGATGTCGTGAGCTAGTATAACCAGCTTGGCATTTGCTACGTCTAGGGCACTAATGCGGTTCTGGATGCCGTTTTGACCTTGGGTCTCTACTTTGATTTTGATACCAGCCGCGGCGCCAGCTTTCTCTAGTGCTTTTGCTGCCATAAAGGTGTGTGCTACGCCTGATGGGCAACAGGTTACTGCAACGATGTCATACTCGCCTTCGCCTGCCGTTGGCACCGCTTGAACTTGTGCAGAGGCTGCTTCTACCATTTCATCTTCAGTTTCTTCAGCAATTGGTTTCCAGAGGCCAACGATAAGCGCGGTGGTTAAAGAGCCGAGCGCGATGCCCACAACGTACATTGGAATGTTGCTTGATACTGGTGCAGTGATTAGACCGCCCCATGGTGCGTGCAGTAGAACGTCGGTTAGAAAACCAAACACACAGCCCACGATACCACCGGCAACGATTGAAGGAAGCACGCGCATTGGGTCGTTTGCTGCGAATGGAATTGCACCTTCAGAGATACCGATAGAGCCCATAATGGCTGCTGCTTTTCCCGCTTCCTGCTCTTGTTGAGTGAACTTCTTCTTAAAGAGGAAAGTGGCGAGCGCCATACCTAGAGGAGGTGTACAGATTGCGATACCAACACCACCCATTAACCATGGTTGAGTATCCACTTGAGTTTGAGCAAATAGCGTTGCTACTTTGTTGATTGGGCCACCCATATCGAAGGCCGTCATACCACCTAGAATTGTACCTAACACCATTTTAGATGCGCCCGCCATCGAGGCGAGGAACTCGTTCATTGATGCCATAAAGAGCTTGATTGGCTCGCCGATCCCCCACAAAACGATACCCGCAGAGACGATAGTACCCACAAGAGGATAGATAAAGTACGCCCCCAGTGCGGTCATATTGGCAGAAAGAGGAATCTTTTTAAGTTGTAGAACCACACCACCCGCGATGAAGCCCGCAACGATACAGCCTAGGAAGCCGCCGCCCATATCCGCCATAATGGCAGAAGAGATCATCGCTGGCGCTAAAGCAGGTTTGTCTGCAATGGAATAACCGATGAAGCCACCAAGAATAATTGGGAAGAGTACTAAACCTTTAATCCCGATGGTTGAAATGTCGGCGAGTAAGCCGTCAGCAGGTACTGCACCTTTCCCTGAAGCCATTACCGCCAGTGCGAGTAGAACGCCACCAGCAACGATAAATGGCAGCATGTGAGAAGTACCATATAAAAGATGGCCTTTTATGGTGCTGAGTGTTTTTTTATAGTCGCTATTATTAGCTTGAGCTGTGATTGTACTCATAATTTCACGCCTTATGAATTAATTAAAATATTTAGTATTTGATGTTCATCTTTTGCATTTTTTATATCTTCAATAAATTCTTCGCTAAATTTTCCGAATAATTCTTGAAGAACGTAAATATGGTGATCAGCACCATTGTCTGGTGAAGCAATCATGAAGAATACGGTTGGCTTGATGCCTTCTTCGTCGTCATAATCGATACCTTCGTGTTTTACGCCAACAGCGATGGCTGGCTTTATCACTGCTTTGCTTTTTGAGTGAGGGTATGCGATGCCGTCCATTGAGGTGATGCTCAATGCTTCACGCGCTTCGATGTCGGTTAAGAAAACCTCTTTGCTATTGATTCGATAACTTTCGAATAGCATCTGTGCCAGTTCTTCAAATACCGCTTTTTTATTATTTGCTTGAAGGCAACCTTTAATTAAATTGACGTTGGTTAGCTCTGTAATCATTGTTGACTCTGATAACTGAAGTAATGCTTTAAATTTAATTAATGTTATTGTTTTCGGAAATAGTAAAAAAAATACAATAGCTATATTTTTGTATCACCCAAGATTAAATGTGATAGCCGTCATTAATAATGCTTAATATTATTAACTTTGTTGTGTGACGTATATTCCAGTTATTTTGTAATGAGTAGTGAAGATAAAATATAAATGAGAGAAGAAACCTATGATGTACATAACGCATCACACTCGATATATGACCACCCACTCGGGTGCTAGATTTCGTATCACACAGCTTCGGCCACCATTTTAATGAACTCAGGCGAACATTCAGGGCCCATTTACCGTGAGTTCTGGGTTGATTTTAGAGTTGGCATTACGACGAAATGAAAACTTTTGTTCCCCTTGATGCACGGACTTGAGTCAGGTTTGAAATAAATGCCAAGGGGAGGTTGAGAGGAAGGGTCGCATAGGGAGAGAGATTATGATTTATTTTTATACTTATGCAATAAATCCAATGGGATATGACAATAGTCATTTGGGAAGCGTGTCAGTCTGTCTTGATGTTCGTGAGCGCTTGGAACATAATTTCTCAGCGGCAAGACTTCCACCACGATTTTATCGGCGTCTTCTCTTGCGGCAATAAAAGCTGTCGTGATGCTCAGGTGCTGATCATTTTGGCTGTAGATACCAGTGCGGTATTTCTCGCCAACGTCGTTGCCTTGTTGGTTGAGGCTGTATGGATCGATGATCTCAAAGAAATAGCCCATTAAAGTTTCAATCGAGACTTGCTCTGAGTCAAATTGAACTCGGACGCATTCTGCGTAGCCATCGTATTCGGTTTGAGTCGAATTGGTTGTGCCATTCGCCCGTCCCGCTTCAGTGCTGAGTACGCCAGGGAGGTGACGCATAAACTCTTGCACTCCCCATAGGCAACCGCCAGCAAAGTATATTTGTTCCATCATTTTCATCTCATTTAAAGTTTGACGCATTATCTACTGGCTGTACTAGCTAGCACGTTAGCTAAGCGTGGTGGCGTCACCATTATCACTGAAAAACGACGTAATATTGTCCTAACGCATTCCAGAAAATTTGGCCAAATTTACCCATCTTCTATTGGCAACACCAACGAAATGTCGGTGTGATTAACCGATAAGGCCGCTCCAAAATCGACCTAGAATCGCTTAAAAAGCTGGGCGTGACGTAGTGTTAGGGGAGTACTCGTTTTTTAACTCAACGGCTTTCAGACCATACTGCGAATTCATTCCCACTTGGCTCGGCGAAGTGGAATCGACAGCCGCCCGGAAATTCAAAAATCGGACGGATAATTTGTCCGCCAAACTGCTCCACTTTCGCCAATGTGGCCTGAATATCGGCACTATAAAAGGCGAGCAAAGCACCACCATTGGCGGTTTGATTAACAAATTCCGATTGAAAGAATCCGCCATCCAACCCTTGTCCAGAAAATGCGGTGTACCCTGGGCCGTAATCGATAAACTCCCAAGCAAACGCACGCTCAAAAAATTGTTTGGTTGCGAGTATGTTTGTGGAACCAAATTCAACGTAATTTAATTTTTCATGTTGATGCATGGTGAAATCCTTATCCGTTCATTTCATGTCATTAAGCAAACTTTTCAACGATGATGTCATCGGCTTTATCGACAAAAACTGCGCCTTTTTCTTTTAAATCAGCAAGCACACTATCAACACCATCTGCTAACACCGCACGAGTTGCCGCGAGATTGACCACGACGTTATACCCCAACGCTAACGCTTGTAGAACGGATGTCTTGACACAAAAATCGAGCGCGAGTCCGCCGACGACTAAGGTATCGATGCCGTTGCATGTTAGGAATTCATGCGCACCAGTGGTTTTGGTATCGGCAATGTCATGAAAGAAAATACCATAAGGGTGCGCATCGGGATCCATGCCTTTGTTAACTTGAAAATCATAGTCCAATACTGGTGGTAAACCATCTAACAGTTCTGAACCTGTCGTGCCAAGCACACAATGGCGGTTCCATTTTATGTCCACATTCGGTAGGTCGACGGGCTCAAGCATGTTGGCTGGCGTTTCTGCATCCCACTTGGCTTTCGGAGGATGTAGATCACGGCTGACGAGCTTAAGACGGCCCTTCGTATGATTATTTAAAAGCTCAGGAACAATCTCTAATGCACCTGCCACAGGTAATTCATTTGGGCAGAGTTCACTAAAGCCTTTCTCAGGATCAACGTCGATCACGGCCGTCGTTTGAAAGTTAACTCGAACAGTCATGGCAGACTCCTTGTCTGTCTGGTTATCTGCGTTTAGCCACGCAAACAGTTTTGAAAGAAGGTGACTTCGTCGCTGGTGAGTGTATACACCATGGCGGGCTTACCACCTTTTCCCTTGTTGGTTGAAGCGACTTTGTTGGTCGGTTGCAACACCCCTGAATCAATCAAGCGCCGCTTAATGGTCATACGGCTGATATCGATACCAAACTCCTGATATGCAGAGATGATGTCTGCGACCAAAAACTCTTTGTCTAATGCAAATAAAAGCACCGATGTGTATTCAATTGATGCTCGAAGTTTCTGCCATGCTCTTTCAATGGTTTTTTGATGGTCAAACGCTAAGGTTTCTTGACCATTGAGAATCGCTTGCAGAGGGAACCACTTTAGCTGACATTCTGGCACACCCGCGTTATTGATTTGCTCGACGTTGTTGCGATCAACCAAAGCGTAGTGAGTAATGTTTAAGCTCCAATCTTCTGGATCTCGCTTAGGATCACCGTCAATAAATGCTTCACTGAAGTGGCGAGGATAGGTGTGGATTTTTTCGCGGCAAATTCGGCGACGGGCCGCTTCAAAATTTTCATCGGCTGGGCGTCCGCCTTCACGGGTTAGGTCTTTATCAAAGACAAATCCTCCCGGTAGTGCCCAGACACCATGGTATGGCCGATTTGGATTTGAACGTTTAATCAACAACACTTCCAATCCCTTATTGGCACAGCCAGATAACCTGAATGGAATAATGTCGACAGTTACGATCATGGTTGGGTCCTAATATTGATTTGTAAGTAATCTAGCGCATAACTAGTAGCCAATCAATGGTAAGTAACGAGCTGTTATATACATTATCATTAATTATGCGATCTAGTGATGGGTATAAAAGTTCCGCCAGTGATGACTTATGCACAAGGCATGATGAATATTTGAACGGAAAAACCGTATATAAATGAATGGTTAGTAACAAAGTTTGACAAACGTAAGTTGGGTGTTTATTGTTTACGCAATTTAGTTAGTAACAAAAAGTTATATACCCAAGGGCGTGTAGAAGGGCACCTAATGACCACCAAACTATTTTCCTCTCGCATCATTCAAAGCGCTTTGGACTTTGATGTCTACAAAGTCAATATGATGAGTGCCGCCGCCGCGCTGTATCCTGATGCGATGGTGTCATATAAATTTATTGTACGTAGTGCCGAAGACTTGTCTGAATTGCTACCAGAGGTAAAAGCAGAAGTACTCAAACTCGCAGATGTTCGCTTTACCCAAGAAGAGATTGAGTACATCAAGCGTGTCGCGCCTTATCTCAATCCAAGTTTTGTCGACGCCTTACGCCATTTCCGTTTTAATCCTCAAAGTGATGTTTCTTTCCATAATAAAATCATGCCCGATGGCACCAGCCAATTGCGTATCACCATTCATGGTTTGTGGAGAGAGACAATTTTGTACGAAACCATCATCATGAGCATTGTGTCTGAAGTTCGCAGCCGTCAACGTTGGTCTGCGATCCCGTTCGAGCAATTTCAAACCGTGCTGGAAGACAAAGTTCGTTACCTGAAATCAGAGCTTAAACGGCGTAATATTACCAACTTTCGGTTTTCTGATATGTCGACACGGCGTCGTTTCTCTTTTCTAGCTCAGCGAACGATGTTGGAGTATTTATGCCAAGAAGTGCCGGAATGCTTAACGGGAACGAGTAACTATCACTTAGCACGCAAGTTGGATCTGACCCCAATTGGTACCGTGGCGCATGAATGGTTTATGGGACATCAAGCCCTCGTCAATGTGCGAGATTCGCAAAAAGTGGCATTGCAACGCTGGCAACAGATGTTTAATGGCGCGCTGGGTATTGCGCTTACCGACACGATTGGTATTGATGCGTTTCTCAAAGATTTTGATGAAGAGCTCAGTAACGCTTATCTTGGCGTGCGTCATGATAGCGGATGCCCTTACCGCTGGGGCGAGAAAATGATCGCACATTACCAGTCACTCAATATCGAACCATTGACGAAAACACTCGTATTTACTGACGGACTCAACTTTGAAGAAGCGTTAGATATTTGTGAGTACTTTCAGGGACGTATTCAAGTCAGTTTTGGTATTGGTACTTTTCTTGCCAACGACATGGGAGATTATGTCAACGACAAGGGGGAAGCTTATCAGCCGCTCTCTATTGTGATCAAAATGGTGACGTGCAATGGTTCACCGGTCGCTAAAATCAGTGATGAGCCTGAGAAAGCAATGTGTGAAGATATCTTCTTTTTGATGAATTTAAAGCGCCGTTTTGAACAACCACTTGATTTAAATGAGTGCCGCAAACTGATTGATCGCCTAGAAACGGAAGGCCAAGACTACCTCATCGACGCATAAGCGTACATTCCCACGCCTTGATAACCACCCTCTATCGTTACGATAAATTTATATAGCTAAACGTAGAGGGTGATTTGGTTATAGTAACACTAGGGTCTGTTTATCTATGTCTATCTGTTTTTTATGACTTTGGGCTTCGCGTAGCAGTTTGAATCAGGAGTCAGAAATGAATTTAGTTGTGCATTTGCAAAAGCAAACGGTCAGAAAATACGGATATGAGATGGCGACGCGCCAAGCATGGAAATGCGGGATTAAGGCAAACCTTGTCAAGCGAGTGGTGGGGTTGTTTAAAGGGCAAATCGTCTGTGTTGTCGAAGGTTGTCGAGCGGAGCTGTCTTCGCCGTTGAATAACCCACTTCATGACGATGAAAAGCAAGGACGATATGTGTTTGTCGGTGGCGTATGCTGGGAACCAAACCACATCATTGCCCCTGGCTTTCCAGACTTTATGTTTATGCATTTGCGTAACGTAACCCATCGGCATAAGTATTTAACAGATGATGAGTTATTTTTGAGCTTGGCTTAATGAACTCGACGTTAGAGTAATCCATGTTATGGCTCACATGCACTAACTCGTTTTATTGGAGTGATGATCAAAGTGAGTTAGGCGCCATACTTTGATATATCGACTTTCAATAATAAACCCCAATGATGTGATTGTGGTTCAGTTGACATTCAACTGGGTTTCTTTTGACGGACTTCTTATAAAACACCGTTTCTTTACTCGCTAATGACAGAGGGTTGGTTTTCACCTGATGTGAATTTTGGTTCGCGATTTACTATAGCGCCAACGAAAGAGAATCATACTGGAACGTAAACATGAAGATAAAATCTATTGCTATTGCAGCGGCCGTTGTTGCGGTACTTGCTGGTTGTAAAGACAAGACACCGCCGCCGCCAACACATGCGAATATAACGTTGGTTGAAGCGGTAACAGAAACCGTCCAACAACCTCATCAAGTATGTAAAGATGTGGTTGTAACCCAACAAGCTGCGCCTAAGGATGACAACAAAATTATTGGTACTGTAGGTGGCGCAGCGGCAGGTGCAGCATTGGGTAATCAAATTGGTGGTGGTTCGGGTAAAGTGATTGCGACGGCTGCAGGCACAATTGCAGGTGCGCTAACGGGGCGGACGATCCAAGAAAACGTTCAAAAAGGTAATGTTGTTACCACGACGAAGAAACAGTGCCATACAGAATACACAGCATCGGACAAAGTCGTTGGTTACGATGTCACGTATGAGGTGGCTGGCGCGCCGACAACGGTTCGTTTAACGAGCAAACCAGCGACAAAAACATTCCCAATTCAAGAGGGTGAGGTCGTTTTACCACAATAATGGGATACTGAGTTGAGAAAAGCCCTTTTATGAAGTGACCCCGTAAAGTTGGACATTTCTGTTAAGCGGCTTTCAAGACCTGAGTTCGATATTCTATCGGAGTCAGGCCTTTTAGTTTCACTTTTATACGCTTGGTATTGTAGTACTCGATGTATTCTTTAATTTGTTCTATCAGAGCATCTGCATCTTCAAAGCTTTGGTTGTGATACATCTCTGTTTTGAGTAAAGCAAAAAAGTTTTCAGCAACAGCATTATCCAAGCAGTTACCTTTTCTCGACATGCTTTGCGTTAACCCATTCTCCGCTACCTTTTTCTGATACTGTCGATGGCGATATTGCCAACCTTGATCGCTATGTATAATTGGTTTTGAGTTGGGTTTAAGCGTTGATATAGCTTCCGTCAGCATATCCGTGACAAGCGGCAAGCAGGCATTTTTGGCCACTCTATAAGCAACCACTTCCTGAGTAAACAAGTCGACAACGGGAGACAAGTATACTTTCTGCTCTTTGATTTTGAACTCCGTGACATCTGTTACCCATTTTTCATCGGGTTGAGTCGCACTAAAATCTCTTTCAAGCACGTTAGGAGCTGCTGTTCCAGATTCTCCTCGGTATGAACGATACTTTTTAACCCTGACCGTCGATTTAAGGTTGAGCTGAGCCATAAGTCTTTGAACCGTTTTGTGATTAAGCATAACCCCCTGATTTTTTAGTTCCAAGTGAATACGGCGGTAGCCGTATCGACCCTTATGTTCATGATAAATTGACTTTATCAAACGCAGCTCACGTTCGTAGCTATTTGGGCGCTTACTCGTTTGAGCCTGATAATAGAAGACACTTTTTGCCAACTGTAGAGTGTGCAGTAAGTGCTTCAACGGGTACTTGCCTTTAAGAGTTAGAGCTATGACCGCTTTTTCTTTGTTCGACGGTTTTTTTCCTGCTCCAACTCTTCCAACTTTTTTAGAACGGCATTCTCAGTTCGTAAGTAGACCAACTCCTCTTTTAGCTCCTCAAGTGTCATTTCATTATCAGGTTTAGTGGTACGTTGAGGTTGCTGTTTCATTGAGGGTCTTCCTTTCTGGCGCATTTTGAGCCCTTTGATACCGAGCTCATTAAATCTTTTGAGCCAGACAGAGAGTATCCCCGGGGGATGAGAGGTTTAATACTGCGCTAGTGTGCGTGAGAGACCAATCATTCGTCCACATTAAATTCAATGCTTTTCGTTTTTCCTGAGCAGTAGCATGCTTAGTTGGTAAAAATGAATCAGCACCATGGATGACAAAGACTTGAACCCAATACCGTATCTGTCTTGAAGACATTGAATATTGTTTTGCTAAATAGCGAGATGACGCACCATCTAAGCATTGTTTAGCAATGATACATTTTAGCTCGCGGCTATATTTGGACATAAAAAGACCCCCAATAATTGGTGTCCAACTATTGGGGGTCAGTTCATTATCCTTTGGATAAAAGGGCTTTTTTGTTTGCCAATATTAGGTCGCGTGCGCCTTCTGCTGTTCGCTTGCTTGTTGAGCTTGCAACTTTTTCTTGCGGCGTTCGCGTTTCGATAACCAAACCAATGGCACAACAATCATTATGGTACCGATCGCCATGAAAATATCGGGTACTTCTCCAAACCAAATTAACCCGACAAATACCGCCCCAATTAGGCCACTGTATTCTGCACTGGCGATTTTATTGCTGTCGATAGAGCGATAAGCCATTACACACGTTGCGGCATAAATCATGATGAACAAACTTGAACCAGCTGCGACAGGGAAGGCGCTCCAGTCCCATGGTTTGGCTTCGATCATGACAAGCAAGAAAGCCACCGGAATGCCGGTCAGGTTGGTCATGAGCAGTGTTTGTACCACTGACTGGTTTCTTGGCAGCTTACGGATCAATAAATTATTGATTGCCAAAGTAACTGCCACTACCAACGCATAAATCGCAGCCCAATCGATTTGATCTGGGCGAATAATGACTAAGACACCCGCGAAGCCCATGATTGCAGCAGCAACGGATTGCTTTGACAGTTTCTCCCCGAGAAAAATAGCGGCTAAAGGGAGCATAATCAGTGGCGCAGCATAAAAAATGGCGTTCGCGGTTGCGAGCGGCAAAGATGAGATCGCTAAGACCATAAATATTGCGCCAAGCAGCCATACGTGAGCACGGACGGCATGCCATTTAAACCCTTCAAGAAAGTTGGCTTGCTTGGTAAGCAAATACACAGGAAGTAAGAAAAGCACCGCTGAGACTTGTCGGAAAAAGACAAATTGAAAAATAGGCACTTCGTTACCGACACTTTTGATCAAAGAGTCTGACAGTACCGCAATGAGATTCCCAACAATTAATAGCAGCATAGCTGCGCCAACAGATGTCACTTTCACGTATTTTCTCTCCTCTCTCTTTGCCAAAGAATAGGTGATGTCATAGGATGAAGTGAAGTGATATTTATTAGTTTAGGTATGAGATTTTTAGATAATGAAATTACCACCACTAAGAGCAGTCCACTGCTTTGAATCTGTTGCTCGAAATGCAAGCTTTTCACTTGCGGCGGAAGAACTCAATGTGACGCAAAGTGCGGTCAGTCATCAAATACGATTATTGGAAGATTACTTAGGTGAGTCGCTATTTATTCGTCAAGGAAGAAAATTGTCATTGTCGGATACCGGCGCGCGTTATTTAGAAGATATTAGCCCCGCAATTAGCTCAATTGCGATAGCAAGCCAAAAGGTGCGAGAGGGAGATAAAGGCAGTATACGCTTAGCTATTTATAGCTCATTAGCCGTGAAATGGCTGATCCCACGTTTATCAGATTTTAAGCGTTTACATCCAGAAATCGACCTCACATTAAATATGGTTGTGGGGGATCCTGAGCAGACGGATAGTGTCGGAGATTGCTTTATTACGGTGCAAAAGCCCAAGCGCAACTATATGGCAGTGGATTTGTATGCCGAAACGCTGTACCCAGTATGTAGCCATAAGGTTTGGAAAGAGTTACAAGATCAGCCTATTCCTGAGGCGTTTTGGCGATACCCAATCTTGTCGACCGACTCTGTTTACCGTGACAGAGGGAAAGACTGGGCAGAGTGGTGCAAAGCAGGAGGGTACACTTTACCTAAGGATGTTGATGTCCAGCATTTCAGCCATATGTTATTAGCGATTGAGGCTGCACGCTACGATCAGGGGATCGCGTTTGCGAATGATTTTATGCTCAATGAGCGCGATAAGGCGCACGATTTAGTCTATATCCCTTCCCATGGGTTAGAAACTGGCGACAGTTTTTACTTTATTCATAAGAAAAGTCGAGCCAAACAAACGGAGATTATAAAACTCACTAACTGGTTGAAACAGCAGTGTTTGTGAAATAACTAAATTATCATGGCTAAGAAAGTGGCAAGATTATGTCTAAACATTTCATGTTTTATGGAGTTTTGATTCATTAAAATCAACGTGGTTTTGAAACCGAGTGAAATGGACAGCATGACGTGCTTAAGGATGGGCAAAACACAACCTCAATAATAAACAGGCAGTGGAATACAATGTTAAAAAAAACATGTCTAATGACAGCCCTTCTAGCAACATGTTCTCTTGCAAACGCAGCTCCTTACGTCGGTGCATCGGTAGGTCAAGCATCGTTTGGTGATGTAAACGGCTCTATCAATGGTGGTGGTACCAACGCTAGCACTAAGCTTAAACTTGAAGATGACTCAAGCCTTTCAGGTAAAGTATTTGGTGGTTACAAATTCAACGAATACATTTCTCTAGAAGCAGCCATTGGTGGCTACGACGCTTTAGACGGCAAAGTTGTTACTGTTGGTGATATGAAGTATTTATCGATTCAACCAAAGGCGACTCTACCTATTGGTGATCGTTTCAACCTTTTTGCTAAAGCTGGTCTTTCTTACTTCAATGCTGAATTCAAAATTAGCAACTCTGTGATTGACGGTAGCGCAGGCCATACCACCATTTCTGACAGCACTGTGACAGGCATGTACGGTTTAGGCGCAGAGTTTGCTATTACAGAGAACTTTGCTCTGCAAGTTGAATGGGAATACATGATGCCAGAGCTAGACATTGCGAAATTTGGCAATGAAAAAGTAACGGTTGATGCTGACATCAACGTGTTCTCTGTCGGTATGAGTTACCGTTTCTAAGAATACTTATTCAAGTTACCTCTTGGCTTAGTACACGTTTTTGACTTCTGTTGGTCGAGCTGAGTCCAAGCTTTGAATATGTGTAGATATAGCACAGGAAGTTTAGTTGCTAAGCGTCCTGTGCTATTTTTTGCTTTGGAATAACTCTTAGGAATCTTTGTGAACGATATCAATCTTAGGTATCTGGATCTACTGTTAAAGCACTTTGAACCTCATCAATATCACTTCGTTACGCTGTCGGAGCTTGAAGTGGTAATTTGTACGTCGAGGCGCAATGTTTCTATTGTGATGAAAAAGCTTGCCACATACGGTTGGGTAGATTGGCAACCTGCAATTGGCAGAAGTAACGCCAGCCGTCTGAATATTACTACTTCCCTTCAACAAGCGATGACCGAATTTTTGGTTGAGGAGCTTGGTCGGGGAAGAATGAACTCGATAACAAAACTTATCGATTGGTTCGGCCAAAGTGCTGTCAGGGCGCTGACGATTGCCTCTGAAAAAGTGAACCAGTTGAATGAGTCAAATAACGCTATTTTGATCTCCTCTTATCCTTGGGTGTCTAAGGTCGATCCTGCGAATACTTATCGTCATACTGAACTGCATGTGGCGAAAAGTGTTTATGATGTTTTGCTGACTCAAAATTCCAATGGTGGCATTGAGCCTTCGCTAGCACATCAGTGGAAAATGGAAGGCAATGTGATGACGTTTTGGTTGAGACCTGGAATATATCGTCACGATGGCGAACTGCTTAGCATACAAGATGTTGTTTGGAGCATAGAAAGGCTTAAGGAAATAAAAGGACCAGTACACGAGCTCTGGCAATGTATTGACAGTGTGGTTGCCGAAACATCGAGCTGCTTAAAAATTACATTGAAACATCCGAACATGCTTTTTCCATATATGCTAGCCACTCCTCACGCTTCTATTCTTTGTCGAGATGTTGTTTCTTTCGGTTCTGGTTATTCTTACCACATAGGCACCGGACCATTTAAAATCAGTGGTTGGAGCCAAGAGAGCATGACTCTTCAAGCGCACAAAGAGTATTATTCAGCGCGCGCGTTGTTAGACCAAATAACGCTGTCTTATGGTGATGTTAAAACCTTGAACATGTTGAGCTTTAACCAAACCTCTGATCACGTTGAAGTGGAAAAAATCAGCGCATTTTCATATTTGACCTATCGCGAGCGTGCGGACTCTAATCTCGCAAAAGAAGATTGGTATCAACTCGCCGATTACCTCAATGCGCAAAAGAGAATCTATGAGGCGCAAAGTGCCGTTGACAGCATTCAGTTAGCGACTCAAGAGCAAGATTTACTAATAGTAGATTCTGTTGTGACGCCTAAGCTACAAGGTAAAGTAGCGCTAGCCGAGCCAGTATGGACGATACCAAGTTTAATCCGACACTCTGAGTGGCTGCACCGTGTGATTCGAGCGACGGGATTAGAGCTGGAGATCGTCATTATTGATGACATTAGTTTTCCTAAAGTAGTATCACATCGAGCGGACTTGCTCCTAATTGAAGAAGTCATGGAGGCGCCGTTTGAGTATGGCGTATTTGAGTGGCTATCGATAGCAACAGGACTGCGTTTTAGTTTTGACTCAAGTCAGATGTTGAGCCATCGAGAAAAGGTTCGCGAAGCCATGACAAATGCTCAACCTTTGCAATCTCTGTTAGACGTAGAAAAAGCGTTGCGCGACCAGTACATTTATTTGCCTTTATTTGTTGGTTATGAAGAGGTCACAAAGACACAGCAAGTGCGCGGTGTTCAGGTGAAAAATACGGGTTATAGCGATTTGCATCGCCTCTGGATTGCTCACTCTAACTAGTATTTTGGTACACGGTATTAATACATAAAACCATCGAAATGATGGGTTTATATTTAAATGCCGAATTAGAAGTTGTACGACACGCTCGCATAACAACCCATTGGTTTGCACTATCAACAATAGAGAGTCACTGGTACCGCTACCTAGGCGTGTTTATTATGTCATTTGGCTTACTTGCCAGTTGTCCTGCTTTGTTTTGAACGCTGTATATAATGAAGTTGTAAGCTTCTATCAGCAAAGCGTATGGAAATGTTATGAACAATCAGGATGAGAAGCAGAAATAAGATCAAAAGAGGAAGATAAGGGGTACAGTTATAGTCAGTAGAAATAAAAATCCGAGCTGGGGTGGCTCGGATTTAGATTACTTATCAGGTATCGATACTAACTTATTGTTGCTTCGTTAAGTTGTATAACGGTGCTAGGTCACCCGTTACTTTTTCACCGTTCATGTCTAATTTCATCAGTACGTTTTCACCAACGAAGTACTGATTTGGTACTTCTTCGTTTGCTAATGTAACGATGCTGCCGTTTGCGTCCCAAGTAAACTGACCTTCAGATTTTGACTGACCATCTTCTTTGTCTTGGTAACTTTCTTCTAGCATATAAGTGCCGTCTTGATTGAGTATGAGTGTCGTATCAATACCTGAGCAATCTGCACATGGAAGTGTACCTTTATAAGTGCCATTCCAGTCCAATGCATTTTGAGCGTTATGTTCAGAGTCCATAAACGTTTCAGCAGTAATGACTTGCTCTTCTTCTACTGGCAACGCCTCTGTGGTGACTTCTGTTTCTGGGGGTACTTCAACAGCGCTTGTGTCGGTCGGTTTCTCATCTTGACAGCCTGTAAGAATGATGACTGCGCCTGTTAATGCCAATAATGCTTTTTTCATTGTTATCCCTCTTTAAATAAAGATTTTGTATGAGAGTAATAATAGATATTTGTCGGAGAGTTACGTCATAAAAAAGCAATAGAATGATCTATCGATGTCAATAAAATCAAGGTTAAGTATAAAATTGTCAGGAAAATCAGAATAATGTAAACGTGAAGGAATTATAAAGAGTGAACTTAGCTGCGGCACTTTTTAGTCTGTCAAAAGTCAAACGGCCCACGTTAAAGTGGGCCGTTTGATTGAAAAGGCTAAGAGGCTTTGTCGATCTTTGAACGGACAGCACCTCGCTCGGTATCATCGGCAAATATACCAGCCACGGCATTGCGCTCCAATTCACCTTGTAAATGCCCATATTCATCAACAACCGGCAGCGAGTAGTTACAAGACATGGTTTCTGGTAATACTTTCTCAATCGCGGAGTTGGGAGAAATGATGGGCACCTCTTCATAGATGTCGTTATCCCACGTAGACGTTCGGTGTAGCTTGGTCGCGTCTAACAGACCTTGCTGAGTAATGACGCCTTGGTAGCCTTCCTCGGTGACGTGGTAAGCGTAATCACGTTTAACACGTTTCATTTCCGCTAGGGCTTCTTCAATCGTGGTGGCTGCAATTCGGTAAGAAGGCGGCTGCATGACGGTCTCGACGGTCAGTGCTCGTGCTCGGTTTACGTCTTTTACAAACGCTTCCACGTACTCATCGGCAGGATGAAGTAAAATCTCGTCTGGCGAGCCTTGTTGTACCAGTTCACCATCTTTAAGAATCGCAATACGATCGCCAAGGCGTAGCGCCTCGTCTAAATCGTGAGTAATAAAGATGATCGTTTTGTGCAACTTTTCTTGGAGCTCAATTAATTGATCTTGCATTTCACTACGAATGAGTGGATCGAGCGCAGAGAATGCTTCATCCATAAGAAGAATTTCCGCATCGGTTGCTAGTGCTCGCGCCAAACCAACACGTTGTTGTTGGCCGCCAGAAAGTTGAGATGGGTATTGGTTCTCATATCCCGTCAAGCCAACAGCCTCTAGCCATTCATGGGCTTTTACTAAGCGAGTCTCTTTACTGATCCCTTGTACTTCCAAGCCATAAGCGACGTTATCTATGACAGTGCGATGAGGCAGCAAACCGAAACGTTGAAAGACCATCGACATTTTATGTCGGCGAAACTGCTCGAGTTCCTTGGTAGACAATTGCATGACATCCACACCTTCCACCAAAATCTGTCCCATGGTTGGGTCAATTAGGCGGTTGAAATGGCGGATCATAGTCGACTTACCAGAGCCGGACAGGCCCATAATGACAAATATTTCGCCTTCATTAATTTGAAGATTAATGTTTTTCAGGCCGACAGTATGGCCAGTTTCAGCCAGTACTTGATCTTTGCTTTGGCCTGATTTTACGCGTTCAATAACACTTTGGGGTTTAGGACCGAAGATTTTGTACAGACCGCTGATCTCAATAAGTGGGCTAGTCATGCTTTAAGTCTCCTAAATGGGCCTGAGTACGTTTTGCATAAGCTTGTGACGCACGGTCGAAGAGAATCGCCAAGGCAACAATGGCTAAACCATTCAACAGCCCGAGAGTGAAGTATTGATTCGTAATGGACTTTAAAACGGGTTGCCCTAAGCCTTTCACACCAATCATCGACGCGATCACCACCATCGAAAGTGCCATCATGATGGTTTGGTTAATCCCTGCCATGATGGTTGGCATCGCGAGCGGTAACTGGACACCAAACAGGCGCTGATTGCTGCTTGCACCAAACGCGGTTGCGGCTTCCAGTACTTCTTTATCGACGAGTCGAATACCTAAATTGGTCAGACGAATCACAGGAGGAATCGCATAAATAACCACGGCAATCAAGCCCGGAATTT
Source organism: Vibrio sp. TAP-3B (assembly GCF_057784735.1). Taxonomy (NCBI): domain Bacteria; kingdom Pseudomonadati; phylum Pseudomonadota; class Gammaproteobacteria; order Vibrionales; family Vibrionaceae; genus Vibrio; species Vibrio sp. TAP-3B. The sequence continues at coordinate 812,614 of NZ_CM173496.1, forward strand.
TTCCTATCCCCAGTAGCATCACAACTGGGATAAGGTAAACAAACGCAGGCATGGTTTGCATCACGTCTAGCAATGGCGTCACAACGGACTGAATACGATTAGAGCGTGCCATTACAATGCCGATAGGAATGCCGAGTGCTATTGCGAGCATAGTACAGACCGTAATGATGCTCAGTGTGCGCATGGTGTCTTCCCACATCCCGAAGTACCCAATCAAAATGAGCGAACCGAAACAAGCCACGGCGAGTTTCCAAGAGCGACTCGCGGCGTAAACCAGAACGGTACTCACACCCAGTATGATGAACCAAGGCGTGGAAATGAGGAGGTTTTCAAACCAAACAAGAAACGAAAGGAGAGGATCAAATAAGGATTCAATCAGTTCGCCATATTCTCGAGAAAAGTCTCGGTAGGCACCATCTAAAGTTTTTCGAATCATCCTGAGATCTGAGCGATCCATTTCTGGGAATTCGCTCAGCCAGTTCGAGTCAGACATAGTTACTTCCTTTTTCTTGCCGAAGCGAGAGGTTACCTCGGCATACAACATTTGCTTATACCCAAAATGACGATTTTGTAGTCTGTGTGTTTGACTAGCATTGGGTCTGTTTGGGTATTAATGTCCAAAGCTTATAGCGCGCGCTGAACTTTGTCGGCGACATCTTGTGATACCCAGTGGGTCCAAATTTGTGGGTAGTTTTCTAAAAAGTAGAACATGGTCTCTTCACCGTCCGCTTGGTTATCTTCCATCCACGCCAGCAGCTGGTTCATATCTGCATTAGTAAATCCGCGTTTAGTAAAGTATTGATAAGCTTGCGGTGCACGGTTTGCAAAAGCTTCGGTTGTAATGGTATGAACAGGTGATACAGGGTACATCGTTGGTTTTGGATCATCACAATAGGCGTGAGTGGTGCAGTTTACGAATTCGTCAAGGTTGACTCCGCTCCCAAAGTCGACTTTCACCATATCGTACTTTCCGAGTACTGCCGTCGGTGCCCAGTAATAACCAAACCAAGCTTCTTCACGCTCGTATGCTTTGGCAATCGAGCCTGATAGACCCGCACTTGAACCAGGATCGATAATATCGAACCCTGCCTCATTAAGTTTCATTGCTCTATAGAGGTTGCCAGTACTGATTTGGCAGTTCCAGCCAGCAGGGCAGCTATAAAAGGCCGATTTGGAATCATCTTCTGGGTGAGAAAATAATTTCGCGTGTTTTTTCACGCCTTCAATGGTTTTGAGTTCTGGGTATTGCTTTACTAAGTAAGCAGGAACCCAAAAGCCTTCCTCGCCGCCGTCGATTAATGATTTACCAGCAAAGCGTAGACGTTTTTCGGCAACGCCTTTTTCTAACGCACCTTTTAAGCTATTACTCCAAAGTTCAGGGGCGACATCTGGTTGCCCTTTTTCGATCATTGAGGTGCCGGTTGGCATGGTATCGCCGGGAATGAGCTCTGCATCGCAGCCGTATCCATGTTCAAGAATAAAGCGGTCGACATTCGCCATGAGTGTTGCTGAGTTCCAGTTCATATCGGCAATAGTGACGCGGCCACACTCGTCGGCATGTGCGTGGGTCGCTAGTGCGCCCATTATGATGAATAACGAGACTTTGTACTTCATATTGAGTTCCTTTCTCTAATGGCACTTTTTAATAAAACAATCATTCGTGTTCAAATTAATGATTTGTCTGAATTATAAGTTTCCTTATTTAAGGAAATGAATACATTAGCGCGTATTTGTATGAAAAATCTGCGCAAATTAACACTTTTGTTATTTGAATGAGCAAAAGTGTTTTTCTATTGGTTCGTTGGCAAGACTGATAAATCGTTAGATGTCTAATGAAAGTCCCTTGTTCGAAGTTCATAACAACGTGTATAACGCGATTTTTGCAAACTTAGGTTGTTAGCATATGCCAAAAAATGTTGTTGGCATATGCCATATTTAAGCGTAAGTTGGCGTGGTGTTTTAGAGGAATAATGATGGCAAGACCAAAGATAGAAAGACGAATATGCGGGCGCGCTGCACACTATTGTTTCAAACCTAATGGGGTGCCATTCTACCAACTGGAACAAGTTGTCATATTACCAGAAGAGCTGGAAGCTTTGCGCTTGGCAGATTTAGAAGAACTCAGTCAACAACAAGCAGCAGATCAGATGGGGATATCGAGACAAACTTTTGGTAATACAGTAAAAAGTGCGCGATTAAAAGTCGCAAAAAGCTTAGTTGAAGGTCATGCGTTAGTTTTTCCGAATGAGGAGTCAAACTTATGATTTATGCGGTTCCTAATGATGGTGGGCGAGTGGCAAACCATTTTGTTAAAGCGCCATACATTGCTATTTATTCTGATACTGACGGAATATTAAAAAACTTAGTAAACATCGCTTCGATGCCACAATCTGGCTGCCACGCGAAGTCTCAGCTGATTCAGTCACTACAAGAGTACAATGTGGATGCCGTTCTAGTGCGCAATATTGGTGAACGAGCGCTGAAAAAACTGCTTCGTGATGGCACACAAGTATTCAGGCTGTTAACCCGTAGCTCGTTAGAAGATGTTCTCGGAGTATCAAGAGAGCGATTGACTGACCCATCTCAGGGCCGTCCTTCTACAAACCATAAGAAAAAGGGTGGATGTGATTCATGCCGCTGTGGTGGTAAAGCATCGAAGCCTTCACTGCTAGCTCGGCCAAAACAACTCGATACCGCGTCCACCATGAAATCTAGCCCAGCTATACTTAGTTTACGGGCTTCTGTTCATAAGGCAGATTAATATGGTGTGGTTATTTACTTTTATTGGCTTTCTCGCGATTATTTTGTTGATGTCACTTGGGGTGATCTTTCACAACAAACGAATTCAAGGCAGTTGTGGTGGCTTGAATCATGTTGGCGTTGATAAGGTGTGTAATTGCGAAACCTCTTGTGCAGAGTCAGAGCGTCGTTTATATCAAATTTCTGAGCCTAACTCGTCGCCTGAGCGTTAAACTTTTTCGCCCATTTAGATCATGCTTATATCAACGAAATATACCTACTGGTTTGTGGGCCTTCTCCCGAGATCAGTAGGTTAACCGCGTTTCTCCCAATCCATTTGCTAAAGCGACTGTAGTCACAAACGTTTTCAGGTGGCTTTATTCTGCCTATTTCGTGGGGCTGCGCATTGCTAGGGGATTGCCTATCTTTAGTCATTCTTCAGTTGGCGTAGTGACGCGTGACAAGAATAAGAAGAATGAAGAGAACACCGAAACCCAAAAATGCAATCACAGGGTTAAAAATTGCCGTAAGGGTCTAAATTTTACACTGGTACTTTTGCCCATTATCAGTTCCGTTCTACGCTTAATATTCGATTTAAAAAAGGAGAACCAAGATGGCTGTCATTAAGCAGGATATTCCCAATCGTGTAACGGTTTACCATGACAATGTCGAGCAAGAACAAGAGCTGAAAAATGCGATGCTGCCGGAAAAACCGCGTTACTTTAACGGTGCTCCAACTTACAGAGCGAGCAGTGTCGAAGAATTTGAAAGTAAAATCAGTCAGATAGGCTTGTCTCTAGACAAGTAAATTTCCTTGGATACTTAAAGCGCCCTCATCCCATGAGGGCGCTTTTGTTTTACCTGCCAAGGATTGCGACTGAGGAAAGTCAGCTTTGCTGAGCACGACTTTGGCACACTTGTTGTTGAATGGCGGGTGGGGCTGGCTCGTAGTGACTCAAGGTCATACTAAAACTGCCTTCACCACCTGTGATGGAACGCAATCGCCGCGCGTAATCTTGCAGTTCGTTCACTGGGGATTTGGCTTTTAGGACGGTAAAGTGACTGTCGACTGGCTCTGTGCCCTCTATCAAACCACGATTACCAGACAAGTCACCGGTCACATCCCCAACATTGGCTGTAGGGATATGCAATTCCATCTGCACGATCGGTTCAAGTACGATTGGATCGGCATTGCTAATCGCCTCTAAGAAGGCTTTTTTACCTGCTATCACAAATGCAATTTCTTTTGAATCGACAGAGTGGTATTTGCCGTCGTAAACGGTGACTTCAATATCTTTGATGGGGTTACCAGAAATTGCACCTTCTTCTACTGCTTGCATGATGCCTTTTTCAACCGCAGGAATAAGCGCGGTCGGAATTGCACCACCGACAACTTTATTGATGAACTTAAAACCTGAACCACGCTCCAGTGGGCGCACTTTTAATTGAACTTCACCAAACTGACCTGCTCCGCCACTTTGTTTTTTGTGTCGATAACGACCTTCAGCTGGTTTGGTGATGGCTTCGAAATACTCGACGCTAGGCTGACAAGTTTCAACATCAAGCTTATAGATGTTGGCCATCTTTTCTAATACCACTTTGAGGTGGAACTCTCCTTGACCGCTAATGATGGTTTCGTTGGTTCTGGCGCGATGCTCAATGCGCAAAGAGGGGTCTTCACTGGCAATCTTATTCAGCACATCACTCAGCTTTTGCTCATCGCCACGTTTAACGGGTTTTAAGCGCAGAGCGTACATGGAGTCTGGGAAGTTTAATGTTTTCAGTTCTACGCCGTCTTCTGCATGGGAGTCATGGACAATAGCATCAAATTCAAGATCATCGATTTTGGCTAACACACAGAAGTCGCCGGGCAGTGCGCGAGAAATTTCCATCCTGTCTTTGCCTTGGAGCTGGTATAGGTGCCCAACTTTAAATGCTTTGTTGTTCTCACCAAGGTAGAGTTGACTACCTGCGTTAATTTCGCCTTGATACACACGCAAGTAAGCGAGTTTTCCCATGTACGGGTCAACACTGATTTTATATACGTGCGCAACGGTATGTTCTAACGTTTCACAGTTTACTTTGATTCTTTGACCGTTCTTCTCCAGCATTGGCGGGTTGCCTTCGTTTGGCATCGGCATGATTTCTGCTAACGTTCGCAGGAGTAAATCGACGCCTGCCCCGGTTTGTGCAGAGACAAAACAAATAGGGATGACGTGGCCAGTTCTCAGGGCTTCTTCAAATGGGTCATGCAGTTGCTCGGCAGTCAGTTCTGAGCCTTGTTCCAAATACAGATCCATTAATTCTTCATCAACTTCAATGACTTGGTCGATTAAGGTTTCATGGGCTTCGTCGACTCTAGCCAATAAGGTGTCTTGCTCTAATTCAGGTTCAAAATAGCAATCGACAACCGACTGACCATCGGTAGACGGTAAGTTAATTGGCAGGCAGCTATCCCCAAAATGCTCAACAATACTTTCCATTAATTTTTCTAATTGATTACCGTGATTGTCGAGCTTATTGATGATGATCATCTGACACTTTTTTTGCTCGTTGGCAAAGGCGAATAACCGGTCGGAAGTTTGGTTGAGGGGCGTTTGTGGGTCGATGACAAGAGCCGAAGTTTCTACAGCAGGAAAAATACTGATCGTGCGGCCGAGTAATTCGTTTTGCCCCGGCGTATCGATAATATTAAGCCGATGTTTGTTCCAGCGAAGTGCGACTGGGGTGGCCTCGATACTGTGTTGATATTGAATGGATTGTGGGTCGAAATCAGTAACGGTATCGCCTTTTTCAACACTACCTAAATGACGAGTTGCATCGCAGGTATAAAGCAGTTTTTCTATCAGAGTGGTTTTACCGGTTCCCGTTTGACCGACAAAAGCGATATTGCGAATGTTATTAATAGGCATAGAGCCTCCTTGCAAGATGACGTGAAAAAAACCATGGGTTCTTAGACAAACGTTTATATCCGTCCTACCTGTCACTCCAAGTAGTTTGGGTATATCAGCTCACGAACTGCATTGGAGTCGGGCGGGATTACCGCCTGTTCGTCTTCCATGTCATTTTCCGGATGACTCTATACATATAACCACCTCAATGGAGAATTATAATATTAGCATGCCGTAATCACCGTATAATTTATGTGACTTATTTCATTATGCGGTGGATTATTTCTTAATCGAGATCATAAACTTAGAGGTTCTGTCTAGTAGGTACAAGGTTCACTGAGTTTTTAGGTAGGTTAGTTGGAGAGAACGATTTCGCCCTCACGATAAACTAAGCTCGGTTCAACATCTTGACCCAGTAACACTGGACCATCGAGGTCGACCACACTGGCTTGTGCTGCGATCGGCAGTGCCGCGCGCATGGCAAGTGAAGTTCCAAGCATACAGCCTGACATGAGGTGAAAGCCGAGCTTTTGCGCTTCTTCAGCCAGTAGTAATGCTTCGGTTAGTCCCCCAGTTTTATCCAACTTGATGTTGACCATCTCATACTTGCCGACAAGTTCGTTTAATTGCTCTTTGGTGTGACAACTTTCATCGGCACACAGCGGAATGGGATGAGAAATGTTGGTTAACACATCATCACTGTCTTGCGGCAAAGGCTGCTCAATCATGGTGATATTTAATGGTGTGAGCTGAGTGAAAATGGCGGGCAAATCGAGGTGTTGCCAGGCTTCGTTTGCATCTAAAACGATGGTTGTTTGGGGAGACACGTTACGAACGGCGGTGACGCGTTCGATAATCTGCTCGCCATCGAGCTTCACTTTCAGCAGTTTAGCGCCTTTGAGCAAATAGGCTTGCGCCTGCCTTGCCATGGCTTGAGGTGTGTCGATGGAAACCGTCATGGCGGTCACAATAGACGTGGGTAGCTCAAATAAGTCATTAAGCTGTTGTCGGTGATTCAATTTGGCGAGTAGATGCCACAGCGCGCAATCCAACGCGTTTCTTGCTGCGCCGGCGGGTAATATTGATTGAAGTGTTGTTTTGATGGATGTTACATCGGCTTCTCCCTTAGGGGATAAAGCTTGTAGCTCGTGCGCAGCTTGAGAAATCGCTTTAATAACTGACTCCACCGACTCGCCATAACGAGAGTATGGTGTACATTCGCCTTGGGCGGTCACGCCTCTGTGCTCAATGGTTACACGGACGACGTGACATTCAGCCCGACTGCCGCGAGCGATGCGAAAGGGGGTCGTCAACGCAATCGTCACGGGCTCTACATGAATATTCATTTCACTGCTGTTCCTTAAATCGTAAGAATGTTGTCTGCCACAGTATCAACACCAAAACGAACTGGGTCGGTAACGGGGATACGATATTGTTCGCTCCAGTCTTGGCATAGCTGCCGCGCATCCTGTTCATCGATTGCCGACGTGTTTAAGCAAATCCCAACCAGCTGCGCTTGTGGGTTGGTGAGTCGTGCCGCTTGGAGGTTCGCTGCTATGGCCTGCTCGATGGTCGGCAGACTCGCATGTGGTAAGTTGCGAATGTGCGCACGACCAATCTCATGACACAGTACCAGTGCATCGGCTTGCGCACCGTGAAGTAAACCTAAACTTACGCCAGCAAAAGACGGGTTGAATAGTGACCCTTGCCCTTCAATAATGTCCCAATCGTGGTTACTAAACGTCGGGCTAATCGCTTCTACCGCACCGGAAATGAAATCGGCGACCACAGCATCGATGGAAATGCCGCTACCCGCGATGAGGATCCCGGTTTGACCCGTGGCTTGGAATTCGGCGCGGCAGTTTTTTCGGAGGAGTGCACTTTCTAATGCTAAAGCGGAGTACATTTTTCCTACGGAGCAATCTGTTCCTACCGTCAGTACTCGTTTGCCTAATCGTGCTTTACCATTGCCGACTTTAAGCGGCGCATCATAGTGGCGCACATCATGCAGTTTGGTGAAACCGCGCTGTTCGAGTAGAGAAAGAGGCGCAAACTCAGTTAGGCGTTGGTGCATCCCAGATGCGATTTCAAATCCCATTTCAGCCGCTTCGGTTAATGTGGCCTGCCAAGTTTTGGGGATCACGCCGCCAGGATTTGTCGTACCAATGACAAGCGTTTTTGCACCTTGTTGCTGCGCTTGTTGCAACGTCATGTCTGTGAGACCAAGCGATACGGTTTCTGACGTTAAGCGGAGTTGGCCTAGGCAAATATCAGGACGCCATTGATGGATGCCACGTGCCGTTTTTGCTGCGAGAGGGTCGGTGACATCACCAAGAAAAAGTAAATAAGGTTGAGCAATTTGCATGAGAGTTCCTTTTATCATCTGCATTGCTCATTAAGCTAGCGGGGCTAACCAAAGAAACCGAATGCTTATTTGTTGCTTGGGTATAATGCTAAGTTATAGGCTGCTCAATGCGTTGTTTTAGCGAGGAGATAAATGCTTTGGTCGCGATTGATTGTGGTGTGTGTTCGGCAAACAATATCGAAACAGAGAACGAGATGGTCGGAGAGAGCGTGTACACCGAAATCGCATCATCAGCGCGATATTGCCGAGCGGTCCAAGGGTCAACGATGGCGAATCCTGCCTGATGCTTCACCAGTTCTGCCGCGGCTGAATAGCTGCGTACGGTAATGTCATGTTGAGGGTGTTCTTGACGGGCCGATAAGGTTTGATGCAAGAGCAATCCAAGTGGATCACGACTATCTAAGCCGATAATGGGCATATTGTGCGCGATGATAGTCTCTAAACTCATTGATGCAGGCGTCGTTTCCAGTACGCCTTGTGGTGCTAATAAAACTAACTGTGTTTTGAAGAGCGTATCACTCAAAATCGCTGGTGGTGTTTCTTCTCCAAAAGCGATGGCCACGTCCAGTTCGTGCTGGAGTAACCCAGCGCATAGCTCGTCTTGATTCGCAGTTAATAGATCAAATGAGATGCCTTGTTCTTTAGATAATAAGGCGACCGTTGGCGCAAGCAAGTGTGTGGCTAAGACGGGCGGTGCTCCGACTCTTAAGTGTTGTTTCCCCTGCTTAACTTTATTGGTGAGAGAGCGAAATTGTCCCAGTTGCTGGTAGACCTTTTCTGCTTCTGGCAATAATGTTTTAGCTTCATGGGTTGGTACTAATCGCCCTTTGACTCGTTCAAAAAGAGTCAGTTTGAGCTGCTGCTCAGTGTGAGCCAAGATGCGGGTAACATTAGGCTGAGAGACATGTAACAAGCGGGCTGCAGCGGAGACTGTCCCAGTTTGCATAATGGCGTAAAAGACTTCTAGTTGCCTCAAGTTCACGACGAGCTTCCTTCCCTTAATTTGAACTAAGTTAGGATACCCAAGCTATTACTTAAGTGGTAGTCGTAAAGTGTGTGAACAGCTTAGATAACGAAGCCAGCACTCTATTCTTTGTCGAAACTGTCTACCACAATCGCACCCATAGAAGCGGGCATTGTGATCACGATGATCCGTTTTATGGCGACCACAGGGTCAGTTATAAGCGGTAGTTTATCAAGGCAAAATAATACTAAAGCGACCACTACAGCGGTGATCAAGTAAGCGATGACGACGCGGAAAACAAAAATCCACACCCGGTTTTTGATATGGCTTTGAAAGACGCTTTGGTAAGCGAAAAAGCTAAGGAAAATGACAGAAAGGCTTAACAGCATGAGAAGGTTCACCATCGGTAAGCTTTCTCCTAGTCGCCACGCTTCTTCGGAAAAAGAAATCGGGACGGCAAGGGCGAAAGCACCAACCAAGACTTGGCTGGCGTCCTCTAGGTTAAAGTGGCTACTCATGCTGTTAATTCCATTATTCGTGACTTAGGTTTAACAGCTTCTCAAATCGCTCATTACCATGCAGTAACTCAAGGTCTCGCTCATCGGCGAGTAAGTCACGAATGGATGGGCTGTATTCAATCGCGCGTTCTAAATCTTCAATGGATTGCTCTTCGATACCGAGGCGAGAATAAGCACACGCACGTTGATAAAGCGCAGGGCCGTTGGTGTAATCCACTTCAAGTACGCGGTTACAGATACTCAGTGCCCAATGGTATTCGTTGATTTCCATCGCCGCATCAGCTTTATAGGTCAACGCTTCTAGGTCACCTGGGCGGATCAACAAGATTTCATCATAGATCTCGATACGTTGCTCCGGTGTTTGAGAGCTTTGCGCACGCAGCCACAAGTTATGTATCTCATTGATTTTTTCTATTTCTCTGTTGTTTTCACTAATAATACGAGTTTTGCGTTTCAAGTCTCGTTCAAGAGCGAGGAACTTTTTCTCGTATTCTTGGGCGATTTTTTCTAATCGCTTATCTGCCATCTCTTTCGTGTTGTGTTTAAACTCACGTAATGACTGCCAACCGACGAAGGCGATCAGAGAGGCAACCCCTGCAATGATGTAGAAGAAGTAGGTCACCGTCACATTGGCGTAGTTCAATGACTTATCCGCCACCGTGAGTTCGCGATCGGTGATCTCCGTGATCATTCGTTTTTCTAAGCTCTGATAGTCCTGACGCAGAGATTTAAGCTCATCTAAAATATAGCGTTCCACTAATGGTCTATCTAATAACTCCGACTCTGAATACTTTTCTTCCGATGCCATGGTAGGCAAAGCAAGTATCAGTGAGAAAAAAATACCAATAAATAAGCGCATAAAACGTCCTTTTGCGGGAAGAGTACAGATAGACCATGCAACAATAGCAAATAGCACAAACGTTTAGCAAAGTTATTACAAAAGAAATATTTATTACCAAATATCTTGTGGTTACTTAAGGATAGTGTTTGAAAAACAGACTCTATTTTCATTCTTGTCAGATTGTGATTTGAGAGACTAGTGTTTATTCTTTTTTGCAAATTCTACGGATTAAGAGTGAGCATGGACGCGAAAGTGAAAAAATCACTTAAACCAATACTTAGCGTTATTATCGCCGGATCAGAGGGCGGCAATACCATCGGTAAGTGTTGATGATTATGGTGCGGATGAGTATAACGTGAATGTATGTGCCGATTTTCCCTAATTAATATTCTTTTTTATCGTTAAGAAAAAAAAGCCCACAAAGTAATGTCTTTGCGGGCTAAAAAGGGCACCACAATGGGTGTGTATTCATTTTTGGAGATGGTCAAATGTCCATATTGAAACCGATACTAGGCTAGGTGAGGGGCTTAGCATCAGTGCGACTAACGAAGCTAAAGTTAGCATTGTTGTTTTGGTTGTTAAAATGTTAATTTTTCAATCAATGGTTTCGTTATTGTTGCCTTTGGTTAATAAGTGTGTTGTTTGGGTGTGTTTAAACACGTTAGATTCTACATTAGAGCGTTCAATAAGTTTTGCATGCACCGTTAACGACTTTGATTTAGAACGGCTAGATCTTAAAATCGTTATCGCGTCTGCGAATCAAGTCCTGTTTGCGGAACCACGTATCTTAAGGTTACTTGGGTATCAGTCAGTTTATCGTGTAGCTAAATCTCTTCGTGCTTACGAACCAACCCGAAATCTGCCAAAATCGCATAAGCCGCTGGTATCATAAATAGCACCAATAAGGTAGAGGCAAAAATACCAAACACAATTGAGATAACCAGAGGTTGGATAACCTGCGCTTGCAAGCTGGTTTCTGTGAGCAGCGGCAGTAAGCCTGCTGCGGTTGTTATTGAAGTGAGGAATACGGCTCTAAAACGCTCTCGACTGGCTTTCACCACTGAGTTATGTACGTCATCACCTTCATCAATGTGATGACGTATGTATTGCACCAGAAGAATCGAGTCATTGACTACGATGCCGGCTAATGAAACAAACCCCATCATACTTGGCATACTTAAAGAGTGATTCAGTAGAATATGTCCCCAAACCACGCCAATGAAAGCAAGTGGAATCGCCAACATCACAACCAGTGGCTCTAAATAGCTGCGAAATTGATAACTGAGAATCGCAAATACGCCAAATAAACCAAGCATAAATCCTTTCGCCATAGACGATCCGGTTTCTGCCGTATCTTTCGCCTCTCCTTCAAAGTCGAAACGAAGCCCAGGGTACTTTTTCAGTAATTTAGGCGCTTCGTTTTGCTGGAATTGGCGAACGATTGCAGTGGAGTTGGCTTTGGTATTGTCGATGTCACCAAACACACTAATCGTACGCATGCCATCAATACGTTGGATGCGTACATAATTACGTTGGAAGTCGAGTGTCGCGATGGTCGCGAGTGGGATCTGGCTGCCATTCGCTAAGATGATCGGAAAGTTAGCCAATTGCTGTAAATCGCCCGCTTGTTGCTTATCAAGTCGTACTTCTATCGAAATGTTTTCAACACCGACTTGGATTTCATCTGCGGTTTGACCAAAAAACGCGGCCCTAAGCTGATTTGCGATTAATTGCCCATTCACGCCGTATGTTTCAGCCCCTGGCCGAAGTTTTATTAATACCTCTTCTTTGCCCTTGCGCATATCATCAAGTACGCCGTGAACACCAGAAAACTCATTAAGGTATTGTTGAATATCGATAGAAGCCGCTTTAAGTGCATCAAGGTCATTATGTTGAGCTCGGATTTCAATGGCACGGCCGCCCGGACCCATGGTCGGCTGCTTGAACACGAGTGAAATAGGATCGGCTAACTCACCGACATCTTCACGCCATGCTGCGATAAAATCATCGATCAGTGTGTTACGAGTTTCAGCCCCAAGTAAGTCCAGTCTAACCGTTGCAATATGAGGTCCAGACTCGTTGGCATCGGCATTGGCATTAAACTGGCTCGTGATATGTAATATCAGTGGATTGCCATTTTCAACTTGCTCTGTCCATGCTTTATCGAGTTTTTTCGCCGAGGCGATGATGTTCTCAACCACGACTTCCGTTTGAGTAAGTGACGCGCCCGGTGGGAGAATAATACGCGCTTCGACAACATCGCCGTCGAGCTCAGGGAAAGGTTGAAATTTCAGTAACCCGACGACTATCGTTGCTGCTGAGATAAGCAGTAGAGTAATCACACTGCCCATGAAAGCATAGCGATATTCAATCACGTTATCGACCGCGTTGACGAGCGTGGTATTGCGAAACTTCTCAAAGGATTTGAGCAATTTCTGTTTAAATTTAGGCGTAGATTTCTCTTCTTTTTGTTTATGCAGCGAGTGAGAAAGGTGATTAGGCAAAATTAAAAATGCCTCGATCAAACTTAAGCTCAGCACCAAGATGAGCACTTGCGGCACTGCTTTAAGCACCGCCCCCATTTGGCCTTGCAAAAAGAGTAGACTGCCAAAGATACACACTGTGGTAAGGAAAGATGAGACAACACCGGGCAGGACTTTCTTCACCCCCTTGATCACCGCATCATCTATTGTTTCTCCTCGATCAAGGTGTGCGGCAATAGATTCTGCTATCACGATCGCATCATCCATCATGATCCCAATTGCCATCAACAAGCCGACAAGAGACATGATATTAATGGACAGTCCAAGTTGCGCCATCAAAAACAAACCACCTAAGAAGGCGACAGGTAGACCAGCGGCAACCCAGAATGAATAACGAAAGCTAAAGAATAACCACATGGTGGCGAAGACCAAAGTGATGCCCTGCCAACCGTTTCTGACCATCATGGTAAGGCGATCCCATAATACCGATGAGAGGTCGTTGGTCATTTGCAGTGTCACGCCATCGGGCGCAATCGCTTGTTGATCTTTGACAAATTGAGCCACACGCTCTTTAATTCGCAACGCGTCGTCTTCTTTATTTTTGCTGATTTTCAACAGTGCAGAAGGATGGCCATCAAACAGAATTTTTTGTTCGTCCAGTTCAAAGCGATCAGTAATCGTGGCGATACTACCCAGACGAATGACGGACCCGTTAGGGGAAGCACCGATAACAATGGTGGCTAATTCTTCGGGTGTAATACGGCGTTCATCAAAACGAATGAGAAAGTTTTTATCGTCAGTTTCAATATTACCGCTAGGCAGTTTTACGTTTTGACGAGCAATTTGATTGGCAATATCACCCACGCTCAACCCCAACTGACGAATCGCGAGCGTATCAAGTTCTACTCGGTATTGATGATCTGAAAAGCCAGCGATTTCAACTAAAGAGACATCGTAGTCAAGCTTTAAGGTGCGTTTGAGCTCTTCTGCATACGATTTTAACTCCGGCCAAGTGGTATCGGCAGTCAGGGCAACATCGACGACGGGCTCATTCCAATCAAGTTCTTGAACCATTGGTGATTCTATCTCTTGTGGGAAGTCGTTAATGGCGTTAATTTGGGTTTGAACATCCACTAACAGACGGCCGATGTCAGCTTCTTCATTCAGCTTCAAAACGAGACGCGCAGAGCCTTCAATGGCCTCACACCGCGTCTCTTCGATATTTGCCAACCCATCTACCGCATCTTCCATGCGCACACAGAGGCTTTCTTCTACTTCTTGTGGTGAAGCACCGGGGTATATAACTCCGGCCAAAATATAAGGAGGAGCGAACTCAGGGAAGGTTTCGCGTTTAATGCTGGAAAGTGATGAGATACCTAAAATCAACAGGGTAAGCATCAGTAAGTTTGCAGCGGTCGGGTGTTTGGCGAAGAACCGGATCATGAATCAGGCTCCTCTGTGCTGACTGTTTCTTCCGATGCTTCCCGCAATAACATGCCGGGGATAGCCGGTAACAGATCATTAATGATCATCTTTTGGCCTTGTGTGAGTTCTCCATCGATCACCACTTGGTTATCGCGACGGAAAAGAACGTCGACGGGAACGATTTTCAGGCGCTTATCGTCACCGAATAGATAGATTCTATCACCATGTAACGCCCGCTCCGGTATCACCCAGCTTGGGTTTTCTTGACCAGTTACCCGTGCACGGACAAACATACCGTTCACCAAAGATGGGTTAGTACTTGAGTTTAGCGCACGATAGTCCTGTGGAATTTCTAGAATGATGCCGGTGGTTGCTTGGTTAGGATCAACGCTTTCACTAATGCGCACCACTTTAGCTGGCCAACGTGCAAAAAGGTTACCGCTACTCAGTTCTATTGAAGCATGAATTGTATCCATATCCGGTTGTGGGATGCCAAAATCATCATGCGCAAATTGACGGAAACTGGCGGCTAATGTTTGCATGTCATGAATCGACAGCTGAGCTTCAACTTCCATAACATCAATACCATGAGCGGTGATCATCGTTTGTTGAGGACTCACCACTTGGTTTTGTTCGATGTTGACGTTGGCAATGCGTAAATCGAAGGGCAAAGTGATGATGGTTTTATCCAGTGAGCGCTGCGCCTCATCAGCTTTTGATGCATTAATTTTTATTTGGGCTTCGGCCATTTTCTTTTCATCTGGCATTAAGCCGATTTGGTTTTCGATCTCTTGGACTAATTTACGCTGAGCCAGAACACTTTGTTCTTGTTGCTCCACTTCTGATTGGGAGGTTAAGCCCTTTTGACGTAAGTTTTGTTTACGGGCGAGTTCTTTGTTGGCGATGAGGAGACGGTTTTTTTCTATTTTAAGGGTGTGATTGAGGTTTGTTTCTTCTTGATTCAGTTTAGCTAAAGTGGTTTGTGCAGACTTGAGACTGGCTTGAGCTTGAACTAACTTCAGCTCGTAATCGAGCGGATCAATGCGTAAAACTTCCGCTCCGGCGGGTAGTACATTTCCTTTCTCCAACTGCGGATGGCGGTAAACCACTTTACCAGTGACCTCGGCGATCGCTTGCCATTCCACTTTGGGAATTACGTTGCCAAAGCCAATCGCAACAGGGGCGATCGCTTTCAACTCTAGCGGGATTGTTTCTACTAGCCTTGCGCGATCGCCTGCTGGTTTTACTGGTAAGTCCGGCTTAAGACGAATGGCTAAAAATAAAATAATGATTCCAATAGCAAGGGCAGGAAAAAACAGCAGTTTTTTATTAATGTTCATATTGGTCGCCCGAATCGAGGAATCCATGTTTCATCAGTTGTATGTTGTGTTCGAGTAATCGATCTAAAAAGCTTTCTGAGAGTTCAATGCCGTGAACCGCAAGCATGGCTGGTGGTGCGATAAAAGGGAATACCATTAAGCTAATGTAGGAAACGCGGCATAACTGTGGGTCGGCGTCTTTTCGCAGTACCCCACTATTGACCAGTTTGTCGAAGATAATGCCTTGCATTGGTTTACTGATATCGGTGAATACTTTTTCTAGCAATTTTCGCTGAGTATCAGACGCTGGTATGTGCATGACCTGTGCGATCAAGCGCGGAAACTGCGGTACCTTAATCATTTCACGGTAGTAGGTACGCATTAAGTCTAAAAAGTTTTGCTCGTTACTATTGGATACCAATGCCTGCATTTGCCTTTGCATTGGTGCAAGCGTTTCACGAAGCATTGTTTCGAACAACCCTTCTTTGTTACCAAAATAGTAGCGGATCATCGCCACGTTCACGTTAGCCTTTTGCGCGACCAATCGCGTAGATACCTTGTCGTAAGCCATGCTTGTGAAGAGTTCACGCGCATGAAATATCAGCTTTTCACGTGCCGCTATGCTGTTCGTTGGCCGACCTACCCGTCGATGAGCTTCCATGACTATCGCTTCTGAAAATATTAAACACTTGATTAATTATAAGACGCTGATTTCTTATGCGATATGTAAAAAATTAATCAGTATCGAAACAAATGATTAATTTGTGAAGGGGAACATCGAAAAGGTGTAATGAGTACTGCACTTTTTAGAGGGGTACAAAAAGAGCCCAATGAAGGGCTCTTTTTAATTCTTATCAATGTTTATAGTCGGTACTTAAACCAAACCTTGCTCTTTCGCCATTGTGCTTGCAACGCGAGGTGCTTTCCAAATGCTTGGCAGCAAGATGAAAGAAACAGGCACCGCGGTAATGACGATGAAAGATTGCAGCGCAGAGATACCGCCAGAGCCCATCGAGATGAGTGCGATAGCTACGATACCCATGATCAACCCCCAGAACGAGCGAATAACCGCGTTTGGTTCTGTAGAGCCAGTCATAACCACACTGATGGTGTAAGTCATTGAGTCACCTGTCGTGACGATAAACGTTGTCGTTAAGATCAAGAACAGGACAGAAATGAGCATCGGGTAAGGCAGTTGACCAGTAATCGCGAGTAGTGCGGCTGGTAAGTTAAAGCCTTCAAATGCAGATGAAATTAAGCCTGGGTTATCAAGCTCAAATGCTAGACCACTACCACCCACAATGCTAAACCAGAAGCATGTGATAAGCGGTGCAGCAACACTAATAGCCATGATCAATTGGCGAATGGTGCGACCACGCGAGATGCGAGCAATAAAAATTGCCATCATCGGGCCGTAACCGATAAACCAACCCCAGAAGAATACTGTCCACCAGCTTAACCAATCAGTATCACCACGGTAAAGCGCCATTGGGAAGAAGTTATCTACCATGCGGCCAACGCCTTGAACGTATCCGTCCACAATAAAGCTCGTCGGACCGAAAACTAGGATGTAACCAATCAAAAGTACTGATAACACAATGTTGTAGCGACTGATGATTTGAATACCTTTACTCAAGCCACTGAGTGCTGAAAGGGTATACATTAGGATCGCTGCCATGACAACCATGCTTTGAGTAAAGAATGTATCTGGCAAGCCGAACAGAGAGTTCAATGCGTAGCTGATTTGCAGACCTAGGAATCCAATAGGGCCGATTGTACCTGCCGCGACAGCGACGATGCTACATGCGTCAGCGACATTACCAATCCAACCATTAATCGCTTTATCACCAAACACAGGGTAAAGCAGAGTACGTGGTTTAAGAGGTAGACCTTTATCGTAATGTAGATGCATCAGCACAATTGAAGAGAGACCACCAAGGATCGCCCAAGCTAAAAAGCCCCAGTGCATAAATGACTGCGATAGCGCATTGATTGCAGCCGTTTTTGGTGATGCTTCACCATATAGTGGCGGAGCCGAGACAAAGTGAGCGATAGGCTCAGCGGCTGCCCAGAATACCCCACCGCCTGCAAGTAGGGTGCAGAGTATGATTGATAACCACTTAAAGTTATCAATATCTGGTTTCGCTAAACCACCCAGACGCACATAACCTGTGCGACCAAACGCAAGAACCAAACCAATAAGGAAATTGAGAAGAAGCAATACTTGCCAGTAAGCTCCGAAATATTTAGTAGCAAAGCCGAAGCCGGTATTAACCATTGCGGTTAGAGAGTCGGTATTCGTTAGAGCAAGCAAAACGAATAGAGTGAGGAAGCTGCCACTTAACCAAAAAACAGGGTTAGTGAGTTCGAGGCGCTTGAATAAAGAAGGGGGATGGATCGCAGAATAGTCAGCATCCTGAATAGGAGCATGGGAGGCGGCATTCGTCATATTTGACATAATTACTTCGCTTTTTAGGGCCATGAAGCCGTGCATTTCCCCTCATAACGATTCTATGAAAAGTATGAAGGTGTTTAAAAAGCCGATGATATTAGCATATAGAAGCTGAAAATATAACCTTATATTTTTCTTGATTTTTGACGTTTTATCTAAGTCACTGATTTATTGGTAGAGATCGTCTCCATAATTTTCTGTGAAATGCATCGCATTTCGTATGTAAATGACACTTTCCGTATTCTTGTAAGAACTTCTCAGGATTACATTGAGACAACTTGTTTCTTATAAAAACCGAGGTTTCACTCAATGACTCACTTCGAACTGAATGGACAATGGCTACTTACCTCGCCACAACGTCCAGATATCGAAATTCCAATGTCTATCCCAGGGGATAACGTGTCTGCACTTTTACAGGCAGGGCGCATTCCGGATCCTTACTTTGCGGATAATGAAGACAAAGTTCGTTGGATTGAAGAGTGCGATTGGCATATCTCGCGTGAGTTTGATCTAGACGCGTTGGTACTGTCTGCTAAGCAAGTTTGGATGACGTTAACTCGTGTCGATACCTTGGCAACTTTCTACATTAACGGCGAGCTAGTATTAACTTGCAGTAACATGTTTGCCCGACAACGTGTTGATATTAAATCTTACTTAAAGCAAGGCACCAATACGATTCGTGTTGAGTTCGCGAGAGTCGATTTAGAAGGACTGGCGCGAGCAGAAAAACTGCCATTTCCGATCCCCTCTGCGATGGGGAATAACCAAATTCCACATATGAATCTGATCCGTAAAACGCAATGCCATTCGGGGTGGGACTGGGGCATTTGTTTGATGATCTCTGGCATTTATGACCCCATCCAAATTGACGAGGTGAACGAACTGTGGTTGAAAGGATTCTCAACAGATCAGCAATGGCAAGACGATGGCAGTGTTATTATTGATGTCTTGGTGGAGGTAGAAACGGATTACCAGAGTCATGAAATCAGCGTTGAATTTAATGGCGAGATCCAAGCAATTCTCACTGAAGGAAGTGGTCTGTATCGCTACGCGTTCCATATGGATGAGCCTCAACTTTGGTGGCCTTCGGGTTATGGTGAAGCGCATCTTTATTTGATCACGGTTTTCAGCGGCGACCAACAATTATCTCGCAAGATAGGCTTACGTCAACTGAGCCTCAATAATCAAGCGGATGAGCATGGTTCCGCGATGGAGTTTGTGGTCAACGGCACTCCCATTAATGCGAAAGGGGCTAACTGGATTCCGGTTGATGCGATGCCTGATCGCGAATGTGAAAGCCGTTACCGTAACTTGCTGCAAAGTGCCGTCGATGCCAACATGAACATGATTCGGGTCTGGGGGGGTGGTCAGTACGAGAGTGAAACCTTCTATCGTTTATGTGATGAGTTAGGGTTACTCGTTTGGCAAGACATGATGTTTGCTTGCTCGTTGTATCCTTCTAATGAGGACTTCGTAACAAGTGTCGAGGCGGAGCTTCGGTTTCAAATTCAGCGCCTGAAAGAGCACCCATCCATCGCTTTGTGGTGTGGGGATAATGAAGTGATCGGCGCAATTGGTTGGTATGACGAATCCAAACATAACAAAGTCAAATATACGGTGAACTACGATCGCTTGAATCGTGTGGTTGAGCAAGTGATTACCCAGCAGGACAATACACGTCACTTCTGGCCGAGTTCACCGTGTAATGGCGAGTTAGACTTTGGCGATGCATGGCACGATGACAGTAAAGGCGACATGCATTTTTGGGATGTATGGCATTCTGGCAAGTCGTTTAGTGCGTATCTCGACATTAACCCTCGTTTTTGCTCTGAGTTTGGTTTCCAATCTTGGCCATCATTTGCTGAGGTAAAGCAGTTTGTACCAGAGCAAGATTGGAACATCACATCACCCACTTTCGAGCATCATCAAAAGAACCCAAGCGGCAATAGTATCATTACAGAAATGTTCACCCGCTATTTTCGTTTCCCGTCTGGTTTTGAGCAGATGTTGTATCTGAGCCAAGTGCAGCAAGCTATCGCCATCAAAACCGCTTGTGACCATTGGCGCGCGATTTCACCCGTGTGTCGTGGCATGCTGTATTGGCAGCTGAACGACAACTGGCCAGTGAGTTCATGGTCGAGTTTGGAATACAGTGGTCGCTGGAAGCAACTCCATTACCATGCGAAACGCTTTTTTGCGCCGCAGTATTTGGTGTTTTCTGAGCACACAGGCAAGTTGAGCTTGCATGTATTGAATGATGCGCAAGAGTCAGTCAGCGTACACGCACAGCTTAAGTGGGTGAATTGGTTGGGCGAAGTCAAGCAAAGTTGGCAATTAGAACAAACCGTACCGAACGACAGCAATACCATTGTTTGGCAGTTGGATGACGAGTTTGATGCATCAGAGCTTAAGTCTGGGTTCTTACATGTTGAGGCGCAAGTAGGTGAAGACCGAATCAGCAATACTTGGTTCAGCACCCATGAGTTAAAAACATTACCAATGGCACAAGCCAACATAAAAGTGGATATCGAAGGTAGCCGTATCTTGCTCACCGCAGACAAGCCAGCGTTTTTTGTTCATTTGGAAAGTGATGTGGATGGAAGGTTTAGTGATTCCAGCTTTACGATGTTAGCGAATACATCCGTTACCGTAGAGTATTTGGGAGAGGATATCTTCGGTATGAAGCAATCGTTACGCGTTTATCATCTCAACAGTGAAGACTAAGCATCTAAGCAAGGAACGGTGTGCTTCTTTTTTATCGCTGTTTGGCGGTTTGGATGATAACTACTTGAACTTTTGGTAAGTGCGATAGCTAGCGATAAACCCAATGTAAAATAGTGCGACGAGTGTGATAAACGCAGCAACGTGAGCGAGAATACTGTTTAGGCCCAAACCAAAGGCAAGAGTAAAAGCGAGTCCGTGAAAGGCTTCCGCCGGGATTTTATACCAAGCAGCATGGACGGAAGATCCAAATAAGATCAAGGTACTAAGTAAGACAATCGTGCCGCCCATAAAGCCGACCAATTTGCTGTTGTTCATGTTGCAGTCTCAGGTATTAGCGAGGTAACGTAACAAAATGTTTCAGAGGTGTATTATACAACGGATGGTGGGTATGAGTACTAGAGAAATTTCAATCAATAAAAATTAGGTTCTCTAATTTGGTATAAACCCAAGAGAGGAGTGAGTGACGTGTTGATGTATCTACAAAGGCGTCGTATCAAAAAAGTCATTAAACGGCTTAATGTTAAATTAGTTTCTGGCTACGGGAGTCGAGAGTATTTCTCAGTAGGGCAAGTATTGACAAGTGCCAGTGAGTTGAATAAACGCCAACAGAAAATTGCCTTAGCACTGTATGTGAATCCTCAAGATCTGTGTGTTGAAAACCAGCCAGATTTAAAACTTATGCGCCTAGATATTGCCCATGAATTTTTTAACGGGGCTGAATACACAGCACAAGATGTACTCAATTTACTCGGTTCTGGCGGTTGGAAAGGGGGGCGAATGGATGATGGTCTGTCCCATCACTTTGGTATGCACAGCCGATACTAGAACGAGCTAGCTTTGCATAACTGTAAAGCTAGCTCGCCATATTTTGTTACATGCGTTTTCGATACTTTGTTAAGCGATGCGCTTCACTAAGCAGAAATGCTTTTTACCGCGTTGAAGTAACCAATATTGATCAAACAGCGGGAAATTCAAACTCGGGTTCTCGCTAGATACTTTTTCGCCGTTGACGCTAATCGCGTTGTTGCGAATGTGCTCACGCGCCACACGCTTTGAGTTCGCCAGACCCGATTCAATCAACAGCTCAACCAAATCTTGTTGCGAGCTTGCAATGCTTGGTAAGCCGTCTAAGTCCAGTTGTTCTAATTCGCCTAAATTCAATTGCTGCACATTGCCGCTGAATAGTGCTTGAGTGATGCGCTCGGCACTTGCCAAACCTGCATCGCTGTGGACAAAACGTGTCATTTCTTCGGCGAGAATACGTTGTGCTTGTGGCTTGCCTTGGCTTGCTTGGTCTTGCGCTTCAATGTTGGCAATTTCTTCGCAGCTCAAGAACGTGTAGTAACGTAAAAAGTGGTAAACATCATCGTCTTCTGCGCCAAGCCAAAACTGGTAAAACGCGTAAGGCGACGTTTTGGTTGGGTCTAACCACACGGCTCCGCCTTCAGTTTTACCAAACTTAGTGCCATCGGATTTAGTAATCAGCGGAAGCGTCAAACCAAACACTTGTTCACTGTTTTGGCGACGGGTCAGGTCGATACCGCTAACGATATTCCCCCATTGGTCATTGCCGCCAATTTGCAGGCGGCAGCCATGTTGACGGTTTAGTTCGGCAAAATCGTACGATTGCAGCAGAGCGTAGCTAAATTCGGTAAAAGAGATGCCTTGATCCGGACGCTGTAATCGCTGCTTGACCGACTCACGATTAATCATGGTATTGATAGAAAAGTGCTTGCCGACATCGCGGAAGAAGTCGATCACGTTGATCTGCTGCATCCAATCTGCATTGTTGGCCATTATCATAGGTTTAGTCAGTTGATGAGCCATTAGCTGCTGGATTTGATGCGACAGATCGCTCACCCATCCAGAAACGGTCTCGGCGGAATTCAGGTTGCGCTCTGTTGCTTTAAAGCTGGGGTCACCGATCATTCCCGTTGCCCCACCAATCAACGCAATAGCTTGGTGCCCAGCATCTTGGAAGCGTTTAAGCATAATAAGTGGCACGAGATGGCCAATATGAAGGCTACCAGCCGTTGGATCAAAGCCGCAGTATACTGTTTGAGGCTCAGATAAAAGCGTTTGAATTTCTGCCAAATCACTGGCTTGTGCAATCAAACCACGCGCTTGTAAGTCTTGAATCAGTGTCATCGTTTTGCCTGTCTATGTTTTGGTTGGTTTCAGACTAAAACCTGACACCTTCAGCAGAAATATCCCATAAGGGATGGTTTTCTATTTTGAATGGGTGATGAGATGGTTGAGGAAAAGCTGAAAGAGTTCACTCAACGATGAAACGTTGAGCTGTGAGTAAATGCGCTTTCGATGGTTTTTTACTGTGCCTTGAACTAAATGGAGTCTGGCTGCAATTTCCTTAGTGTCAAACCCTTGAGCGAGGAGTGACGCCACTTCTTGTTCACGCCGAGTTAACGTATCGGCGCCAAATGTTGTCAAAGCTTGTTCAATGGCTATTCGGATACTGCCTGAATATGAACTCGCAGTAATGACAGGTTCTGACAAGGTAAACTCAGTTTGCTTCCAGTGCTGCTGGCACAGCGATTGAATTAATGAGAAGTAGGGTTGCAACTGACGAGTTTGTTGTTGAGAGAAACGCTGACCTTCTTGCATATATCCGAAGTAAAGCATGACCCAGCGCCCCGGCTCGATTTCGATGAGCATACTCAGTTCGTCTTTCCATCCTGTTTGATGATAGAACTGTTCGCAGTAAGATTGGAAATCAACGCCTTTGCGAGCAACGTCTTTTAGCGTAAAAATACCTTGTTGTTTGCATTCATTTAGTTTGAGAAAAAACGGATCGTTTTGAAACGTATTCGTGAGGTAGCGTTGGAAAAGTAATTCTCGCTCGTTCTCAATCGAATCATAGAGATAGATAGGATGTTTGCCTTCTCGATAACCTAAAATAACTGCGCAATCAAAGTGAAACAGAGTACGGAATACACGCATTAGCTTGGGAGTAAAGTTGGGCGTATTTAACGCAGAAATGGCTTCTGCCAGCAGATTATTAAAGTTATTGTCAGGCATGGGGTACCGAGTTGAAGGTGGTTTTGGGCAAGCATAACGAAAACCCATCCAACGAGGAAGGGAAGTGATCGCCTTCTTGTCAGTCCCCCTTAAAAAGTTGCGCAGTAATGCCGTTTTTTATGACTCGCGTTACTGGGAGTTGGTGAGTTCTTCGTTAACCCAATATTTGGAGCCAGACACGTTGGCATCGATGAGCAAGCCTTTTGCATTCAACTGATAAATGGCGACGCCACTGTTAAATTGCTTTGAAAGTTGCTCTGAGTCTTCGCCAGCTACAGCAGAGGCTTCACTCGTGGCCTCCCATCCTTCATTGACGAAAGTGTCAAAGTCTTCTTTGCTCTCAAACAGAACCACTTGTTGGTAAAATTTGCCGCCAGCCCCAAGTGCGACGCCCAAACCAAACATATTCATATAAGTGCGCTTTTCTGTTGCTTTATTTACTGCGACACCTGACCCTGAGTTGGTGTGAAACAACAAAGACAATTTACGAGAATCAAAGACCGCGTAGCCGTACGCGTTGTCGTAAATGGCTTTGGCCTCCGGCTTTTCATTAAACAACTTGAGCAAAGCACTATCCGCCATTAAGTCTACAGCTTGGCGAGCTTCTTCTGGCGTGTCGCCTTCCATCAGTTCATCAATTTTCTTGTCGGCTGCATCTATCCATTCTTTGCTTTTCTCGATACTGGCTTCTGTCCACTCGCCCGCGGTATTGATTGCTTCCTCGGACCAATTAGTGAAATCTTGCCACGCTTGTTTTGAAAAGGCTTTGGTATCGTCCCAAGCATCTTTAGCGGTGTCAGAAACCGCTTCGCCTAGCTCAGACATTTTGTTGGAAATATCATCCCAATCTGCGTAAGCGGGAGATGCGAGGAGCATCAATGTGGTAATGAGTGCGATAGACTTTTTCATCAAATTCTCTCTGGAGTTGTCGATACATCATTCATTCTAGGCCAACCTGCCCTAACAATAAAATTTACCGAGTGACGAGCTTGAGAGAGTGAGTGATGAGAAATGACGTGCGAACAACAAAGCCCCCACACAGGGTGTGTGAGGGCTTGAGTTTTTAGCGCGTTACTTGCTGCTAACTTTACCGAGCTGTAACCATGTATCGATAACCGTATCTGGGTTAAGTGATACCGAGTTTATGCCTTGTTCCATCAACCATTCTGCCAAGTCTTCATGGTCTGAAGGGCCTTGGCCACAAATACCGACGTACTTACCGGCTTTGGTTGCCGCGTCAATTGCCATTTTCAGCATGATTTTCACTGCCGGGTTACGCTCATCAAACAGGTGGGCGACGTCGCCAGAGTCGCGGTCCAACCCAAGCGTCAGCTGAGTCATGTCGTTTGAGCCGATAGAGAAGCCATCAAAATACTTCAAGAATTCATCTGCCAGAACGGCGTTTGACGGCAATTCACACATCATGATGACTTTCAGACCTTGGTCGCCACGGCGCAGATCAAACTTCGCTAGCAAATCAATCACTGATGCAGCTTCACTTGGCGTGCGCACGAATGGGATCATGAGCTCTACGTTCTTCAGGCCCATTTCGTTACGCACGCGTTTGATGGCTTGAGTTTCGAGTTCAAAACAGTCCTCAAACACAGGAGAGATGTAGCGAGACGCACCACGGAAACCGAGCATTGGGTTCTCTTCGTGCGGTTCATACGCGCTTCCGCCAACTAAGTTACTGTACTC
This sequence comes from Vibrio sp. TAP-3B, assembly GCF_057784735.1. NCBI lineage: Bacteria > Pseudomonadati > Pseudomonadota > Gammaproteobacteria > Vibrionales > Vibrionaceae > Vibrio > Vibrio sp. TAP-3B. The sequence continues at coordinate 838,069 of NZ_CM173496.1, forward strand.
ATTCGATTTGAAGTCAGACATGCGAACGATAACGCGTTTTGGCCAGAATGCCGCTGCAATCGTTGAAATACCTTCGGTAAGTTTGCTGACGTAAAAATCGATAGGATCGTTGTAACCGCGAATACGTTGAGTAATTTCTGCTTTCAGCTCATCGCTTTGCGCATCAAAATTCAGTAATGCTTTCGGGTGAATACCAATCATCTTGTTGATGATAAATTCGAGACGCGCAAGGCCAACACCTTCGTTCGGAATTTGCGCGAAATCGAACGCACGATCTGGGTTGCCCACGTTCATCATCACTTTGGTTGGTAGCAGCGGTAGTTCATTCACAGAAGAGCGTTTCACTTCAAACTCAAGTTCACCTTGGTAAACGTAACCGGTTTCCCCCTCAGCGCAAGATGCCGTTACTGTTGCACCATCCGCGAGTTTGCTGGTTGCATCACCACAACCGACGATGGCTGGAATGCCTAATTCACGGGCAATGATGGCAGCGTGACAAGTACGACCACCACGGTTGGTGACAATCGCAGCCGCTTTCTTCATCACTGGCTCCCAGTCAGGATCCGTCATGTCTGTAACCAGTACGTCGCCATCTTGTACCAGTGACATTTGGTCTAAAGAATCCACTAAACGTACGGTTCCTTTGCCAATGCGTTGACCGATTGCACGACCTTCCACCAAAACGTCAGCTTTGTTGTTGAGCTCGTAACGTTCAATAATGTTTTGCTCGTTTTGTGAGCACACAGTCTCAGGACGAGCTTGAACAATGTAAAGTTTACCGTCGATACCATCTTTCGCCCATTCAATGTCCATTGGACGCTGGTAGTGCTTTTCGATGATCATCGCTTGTTTCGCCAGTTCTTTAATCTCTTGGTCGTTTAGCGAGAACGTGTTGCGTTCTTGTTCTGAAGTGTCAATGATATCAACTTGCTTACCGATCTCTTGGTTGTCAGAGTAGATCATTTTGATCAGTTTAGAACCAAACGTTTTTTTGACGATAGGGTGTTCACCTGCTTCAAGCATTGGTTTGTGCACGTAGAATTCATCGGGGTTAACCGCACCTTGCACCACCATTTCACCTAGGCCCCACGAAGAGGTGATGAAGACGACTTGGTCGAAACCAGATTCGGTGTCCAATGTGAACATTACGCCAGAAGACGCTTTGTCAGATCGAACCATACGCTGGATACCCGCAGAGAGCGAGATACCACGATGGTTGAAGCCTTGGTGGACACGATAAGAGATCGCACGGTCGTTGAATAGAGAGGCGTAAACGTGTTTTGTTGCTTCTAGAACAGCATCAATGCCTTTCACATTTAAGAACGTTTCTTGCTGACCCGCAAAAGAGGCATCAGGTAGGTCTTCTGCCGTCGCAGATGAGCGAACAGCAACAGAAATCTCAGGATGGTTGTCTGTCAGTTCTTGGTAGTTTTCACGGATTTCTTGTTCAAGGTCCGCAGGGAAAGGAGCCTCCAATACCCATTGACGGATGGTGGCGCCTGTCTTGCGCAGAGCTTCCACATCCTCAACATCTAGTTGATCAAGTCGTTGGTGAATACGCTCATCCAAACCTTCGTGATCAAGAAATTGGTTAAACGCGTATGAGGTTGTCGCAAAACCATTTGGTACCGAAACGCCAGCATTCGCGAGGTTAGAAACCATTTCGCCAAGTGACGCATTTTTACCGCCGACTTTGTCGACATCATGCATGGATAGGCCATTGAACCAGAGGGTGTTCTTTTGCATGTCTTTCTCCAGAAACATTGCAGCATTAGTAGGGGACTTCATCAAACTAAACAAATGCAGGATCGTTGTGGTCATACAGTTACCGACCATTTGTTCATTTAGGTTGATATCAAAGGCAAACGATTACGTTCTGGCTGAAAAAAATTCGAACGAATTTCCAAAGCTGTGGTGAACCTAACTGAAAGCCAAATTGATTTATTAATATTATGTTTACTATCCTACTCAAAATATTTTGAAAAATTAAACAGAAATGCAAATAAATAACCCAAGTCGTGATGTATTCTATGTTTCTGATGGTACGGCCATAACATGTGAGACATTAGGGCATGTTGTTCTCGGTCAATTTCCTTTTATTCCTAACGAAATAACCTTTCCTTTTGTCGAAAGCCAGGACAAAGTTTTGGATGTTGTCAAAGAAATTGAAACTTCCTACCAACGCAATGGGGTCAAGCCTCTGGTATTTTTCTCTATTGTGGTACCAGAAGTACGTGAAATACTGCTCGAGGCACCCGCGTACAGTTACGATGTGCTAGAAAGTATTGTGCAAAAGGTTCAGAACGATATTCAAATGGCTCCTAAGCCGAAGTTGCAGCGTTCTCGCAGCGTAGGTAAAGACTCCGATAGTTATTTTGATCGCATTGCTGCTATTGAATACACATTGGCGCATGATGATGGCATTACGCTAAAAGGCTTGGAGCAAGCGGACATCATTTTGCTTGGGGTATCGCGCAGCGGTAAAACGCCAACCAGTTTGTACATGGCCATGCAGTTTGGTTTGCGTGTTGTGAACTATCCGTTTATCGCGGAAGATGTGAAAGTGATGCGCTTAATGCCGGAGTTTGAGGTTTATCGTCATAAGCTGTTTGGTCTTACGATTGACCCTGAACGTTTGACTGAAATCCGTGAGAGTCGTTTATCCGGAAGTGATTACGCCAGTAGTGAGCAATGTAAGCTGGAGTTGGATACGGTGGAAGCATTATTTAGAAGGGAAGCGATTCCTTACATCAATACCTCGTCTTTATCCGTAGAAGAGATCACTACGCGTATTTTAGAGAAGGCAGGAATGAAGCGTCGGTTGCTCTAGTCCGTACGGCTTTCTTTCTGATCTTTAAGCAAAAAAAGCGGCTCTACCCCGGAACAGATAAGAGCCGCTTGCCAATGGTGTGCGATACCAATCAGAGTTGGTGTCGATTCACACTTTAGCGCATAATCATTTGTTCACGGCCAGGACCTACAGACACCATTTTCACTGGCACGCCCATCAGTTCTTCAATGCGTAGAACGTATTGCTGGGCGGCTGCTGGTAGCTCTTCGAACTTACGGCAACCTGTGATGTCCTCACTCCAGCTTTCCATTGTTTCGTAGATTGGCGTTAGTGCGGCCGTTTGAGGCCAGATTGGGTTCTCATTGTGATCGCCTTCGTAGCCAACACAGATTTTTAGATCGTTAAGGCCTGTCAGACAGTCCACTTTCGTTAGCGCAATTTCAGTTGCGGCTTGCAGTTCAACGCCGTTTTTCGTCGCAACGGCATCGAAGTAACCCATGTCACGTGGACGACCCGTGGTTGCGCCGAATTCACCGGCTAATTCACGGAACGCGTCTTGCTCTTCCATTGCCGTGATCAACGTACCCGTACCCACAGACGAGCTGAATGCCTTTGCAACCGCAATAACGCGCTCAGGGCGAAGTGCAGGAAGGCCACTGCCGATACCCGCGTACATAGACACAACGTTAGAAGAGGTTGTCCAAGGGTACTCACCGTAAACAAGGTCACGACCCGCGCCAAGCTGCGCTTCGAATAAAAGCGTTTTGTTCTCTGCCTGTAGTGCTTTTAGAGGAAGCGTCACGTTACAAATAGCATCGCGCCAAGGAGCAGACACTTCTAGCAACCAGTTCGCCAACTCTTCAGCCGTTTGTTCAAACTCGAAGGTAGGGTAAAGCGCACGCAGCTGAGGCAATTTCCAATCCATCATAAATTGCAGGCGTTCCACCAATACGTCCGGCTGCTTCAACCAACCAACTAAGATGCCTTTCTTCATTACGCGGTCACCGTACGCAGGGGCAATACCTTGACGAGTTGAACCGTATGCTTTGTCGCCTAAACGCTGTTCTTCTAGCGTATCTTCTAGTGCGTGGAGAGGTAGACACAGTGTTGCGCGATCAGAGATGCACATATTCACTTTTACGCCCGCTTCTTCAACTTCCGTAATCTCCTGAGACAGCAACGCAGGGCTGATAACCATACCCGGACCTAACACTGCCAAACAGTCTGGGTTGAATACGCCACTTGGTAGCTGGTGCAGCTTGAACGTACCTAGGTCGTTAACCACGGTATGACCCGCGTTGTTACCCCCTTGGAAACGAATGCTTGCAGAAGCCTGCTCTGCCAAAAAGTCAACGATGCGGCCTTTGCCTTCATCACCCCAGTTTGCACCCACAACAACGATAGACGACATAATTTAATCTCCCAAAACAGATGCAAAAATCTTAAGATGTTCGACCCAATAAGAGAAATTAATTATACTCATTAACTTGATAAGAATCTCATATCGGAATGGGCAATGTTAGATTTGAATTGGTTGCGAACCTTCGCCACGCTGGCAGAAGTCAAACATTTCGGCAAAACCGCGACAGAACTGCACATGACGCAGCCGAACGTAAGCTTGCATATCAAGCAGCTTGAGCAAGCCACGCGCACTAAATTAATTGAACGTAATCCCGTACAACTGACCCAAGCGGGCAAGCGTTTATTCGCTACGGCGCAGCGGATGCTTAATGAGCTGCAAATTTGTCAGTCCGATCTCAATGCCATTAACGATCTTACACAGGGCTCACTTTCTATTGCGGCGAGCGACATTGTTTCGCGCTTACTGCTTATCAAACCTTTCCAACAATTCAAAAGTGAATATCCGGGCATCGACTTAGCGCTGTTCAACACCACGTCTTCGCAAGCGGTGGAGTTGGTGAAAAGTGCGCGCGCTGATATTGGTTTCGTGATCGCACAAAAAGAGAGCCAGCCACTGCACTTTACCTCGTTGACCCAAATCCATTGGTGTGCGTTTGGTGACAATATTTTTGAGTGGCAAGAAAATAAGAAAGAAAGCCAGACATTGATTTTGCTCGGGCACGATACACGAACTCGTGAATTGATTGATGCATCGTTACCAGAATTGAACCTACCAAAACATCGAGTGATGGAAGTGGGCAGCGTAGAGGCCCAAATTGATTGGGCCGAAGCGGGCTTTGGTACCGCCATCGTGCCAGATTTCTCTCTTGACCCAAGGCTGAAAATATCTCGACAAATAACGCCTCTACCTAGCTTCCCCAATACTGATTTTGGCTATATTGTGCGCCAAAATCAGGTGTTATCTAAAGCCGCTAAACAGTTACTGAATTGGGTTGGGGAAAATGTGTCGGCGGTAGGGGAGTAACGGATGAATGATCATAACATCACGGTTTCGCTTCCATCTCTGATTCATCGCATTGGCGGTGAGAATGCTAAACGCATTAAAGTCATGGTGGAAGATTGTGGGTGTGAAGTTAAGCGAGTCAGGCGCTCTCGTCATTGGCAAGTTTCGGGGGAGGCCTTGAACTTAAAAGCGCTTCTTGAGCAGCTAAAAGCAGGACAATGTGAAGAGCTAAGATTTGTGATGAATAAGTTGGAGAATGGATTATCCGCTCATCAAGATAAATTAGAATCGCTAGAAGACAAACTGATTCGTTTGGTGGGGCAAAACCCGAATATCACGTTGGCAGAGTTGATGGCAGAAACTAACTGTACGATAGCGCAGGCGAGAACGGCGCGATTTGAAGCGGAAATGCTCTAGAGCTGAACGTTTTTATTTACTCATTCTAACGGCCAATGTTACGGTGCAGGCTATTACTAAAAATTAAGGCCATTTTTTTATCATGGACATTTGGAAGCTCCTCCTTTTTATTCCCGCTTGTTTTGCTCTGAATATGACTCCAGGCCCCAACAACTTACTGGCAATGAATAATGCACGTTGTTATGGGTTTCGCGCGGCTTTTGTTGCAAGTTTAGGTCGGATCACCGCTTTTTCTGGCATGATCGCTTTATCTGCTTCGGGGCTAGCTGTGATTTTATATACGTCAGAAATGCTGTTTTTAGCGTTAAAGCTGGTGGGTGCGTTGTATCTATTGTGGATTGCATTCAACCTTTGGCGTTCGGAATCGAGCCCGATCTCTGAGTTAACTAATTCACGTAACTATGCAGGGCTTGCGAAACAAGAGTTTACGCTTGCCGCCGGTAACCCGAAGGCGATTCTTATTTTTACTGCATTTTTGCCCCAGTTTGTCGATGTGACGGCGAATATTAATGAGCAGTTTTTTGCCCTTGGCTCCACGTTTTTGATTTTAGAAATGGTCGCCATTTCAATTTATGCGATTTTTGGTTTGTACCTTAGACACTGGTTTTCAAATCCCAAAATGGCGAAACGTTTCAATCGCGGATGTGCACTGTTCTTAGCTGCATCTGGTGCCAACTTGCTCCTAAGTAAGCAGTAGAAACCACGGTAAATCGAACGAAAAGAGCCGCCTGATACGAGATCAGCGGCTCTTTTTGTTGGGTTAGCTGAAGGTGGTCGGTGTTTACCACATCAAATCATCAGGTACGACAAAATCTGCGTATGGGTCGTCTTCATCTGGAGTATCTGATTCCGGCTCTTTCTGGTCGATAATGACAGATTCATCTCGTTGTGCGATTTTGTTCGCCACTGAACGTGGGATAACAACGTAGCTTCCATCTACCACAGCGATCGCTAAAATGCCGGCGCTCAATTGTTTGCGAATCATTGAGTCGACATAAAGCGACTTCACTAGAGTACCATCAGTAAAGTTGTATTTGATGTCGCCATCTTTCAAGTCAATCTTATTCATCTCGATCAACTGGTTGATTTGCGCCTTAATTTCTTTACTTAATCGTTCTGCTTTTTGCTTCTCGTTGAGCTGTTGATCGTGCTCTAACTGCTGACGTTTATTCTCTTCAACCGCCTCTTTTACTTCACGTGCTTGAACGCGTGATTTTTTAGAGCCTTTTTTCGCTTTTTTTAGTTTTTTCTCATTAACCAAGCCAGCTTTCAGCATTTGTTCTTGAAGGGTTAGTTTTGCCATGTTTCATCCAGTCAGTGCGTAATTTCGTACATTTTACCCAGTCCTTATCAGCAAAGAAAGGGTGATGAGGATGGGTTGAGCAAATTATCGGACTCTAGCAAGTGTATGCACTCCAGAGCGGCTGGCCATTTAAAGCACCAATGGCGAGAGGGGCGAGTGCTAACCAAACTTCATCTTGATATGGTTGCGATTAAATCGGGAATAGTGGAATGTCACTTCTCACCCCGTTGAGTTTTCGTGGATAGTTTTCACGGCAAAAATTGTTTGTGCTTGTGCTTGTGCTTGTGCTTGGGTGTATTTCCTCTCTTTGCATCGCCCCTCCCGTTTTGGAGAGAGGCGGTAATCGTAGAGTGGTGTGAGTCGCGGCTATTTTGGCTGCCACTGTTTAGAGGTGACGAGGGTATCCATCACTTTGTTTATCGCTTGGTGCGCTTTGTCGACAATAGTGTCGATGTCATTACGGTTGGCGATAAGCGGTGGCGCAAAGCCAAGGATGTCACCATGTGGCATGGCGCGAGCGATTAACCCTTGTTCTAAACAGGCCGCCGCGATTTGCGGGCCCACTTTCAAGTTTGGGTCAAAGTGTGCTCGGCGGAGTTTGTCTGAAGAAAACTCCAACGCATGCAACAAGCCAACGCCACGAGTATCACCGACCAATGGATGATCGTTAAACGTCTCCGCCATGCGTTGCTGCAAGTAAGCGCCGACGTCGGCTGCGTTTTGCACCAAGCCTTCACGTTCAATGATATCGAGGTTGCAGTTCGCGGCTGCCGCTCCCATTGGGTGACCGGAGTAGGTGTAGCCGTGTCCGATAGCGCCCCATTGGTCGGTGCCGTTTTCTAGCACACTCCAAACGCGCTCACCGACGATCACGCCAGACAGCGGTTGATACGCCGAAGTTAACCCTTTCGCTACCGTGATGAGATCCGGTTTCATGTCGTAGTGCAGCGAGCCAAAATCGGAGCCGAGACGACCAAAGCCACACACCACTTCATCCGCAATCAAGAGTACATCGTATTTGTCGAGCACTTTGCGAATCGCCTGCCAGTACCCTTCTGGTGGTGGCACAATACCGCCAGTACCGAGCACTGGTTCTGCAATCATCGCTGCGACTGTTTCTGGGCCTTCTTCCAAGATCATCGCTTCGAGTTGATCCGCGCAATATTGAGAGAATTCAAGCTCAGACATGTTGTCGTCTTCACGGCGATAGTAATACGGCGCCATGGTGTGCTTGATGCGTTCAAGCGGTAAATCAAAATGCGCGTGGAACAGAGGCAGCCCTGTCATTGAACCCGAAGCGATACTTGAACCATGGTAGCCGCGGTCACGGGAGATGATTTTTTTCTTCTCTGGTAGACCACGAGCATTGTTGTAATACCACACTAACTTAAGTTGTGTTTCGTTTGCGTCACTGCCGGACATGCCGTAGTAGACTTTGCTCATGCCTTCAGGCGCCATTTTGATGATGCGATCTGACAGTGTCACTAGTGCTTCGTTCGTATGGCCGACGTAAGTGTGATAATACGCCAGCTGTTTGGCTTGTTCATAAATAGCCTCGGCCATTTCAGTCCTGCCATAGCCAATGTTCACACAATACAACCCGGCAAAGCCGTCTATCAGCTCGATGCCTTCTGAATCGGTGATGCGTATTCCGTTTCCGCTCGAGATAATTCTTCCCGAAAGCTCCCCAGCCGCATACTGCTTCAGGTGGGTTGAGGCATGAAATACTCTCTGACGATCGATCTCTAAAAGTTGTTGGGTTTTATTGCTCATGATCCTTCTCCTCGAATAATTGGATATCCATATTTTGTGCCTTAACTGCCACTGACGGTTGGTAAAGCGCCTAAGCAGCAGTATTTGATTTCACTGTATTCTTCAAAGCCGTGGCGACTGCCTTCTCGTCCAAGCCCTGACTGTTTCACGCCGCCGAATGGGATAGGGTGACCAGTCATCTTGACGGAGTTCACGCTCACCATGCCAAATTCCAAACCACGCATGCAGCGCCAAATTTGGTGAATATCGTGACCATAAACATAGGCAGCTAAGCCGTACTCAGTGTCGTTGCTCATTTCAATCACGGTATCTAAGTCTTGGTAAGGCAATACGCCTGCCACAGGACAAAAATTCTCTTCGCGATACACCGCCATGTCTGGGGTGACATCGGCCAGCAATGTCGGCGCGAAGAAGTTTTCGCCTGGTACGGGCTGGTGGTATCCCGCGACCAATCGCGCGCCTTTGTCGAGTGCGTCACGCACCAAATCATGCGCTTTATCCACCGCAGCGCGATTGTTCAGCGGCCCCATGGTGGTTTTCTCATCTAAACCATTGCCTAAAACGATGTGGTTCATTTCTTTGGCAAACGCTTCCAAAAACGCTTCGTACTTATCGTCAGGGACGAAGATACGGTTTGCGGCCAAGCAGTCTTGTCCTGCGGTTTGAAACTTGGCATCCACGGCGGCTTTGGCTGCTTGCTCGACATCCATATCTGGCAGCACGATGAAAGGGGCATTACCGCCGAGCTCCATGCTGCACTTCTTCACGGTTTGTGCCGCGTCGCGCAGCAGCAACTTACCCACCCGAGTTGAGCCTGTGAACGAGAGTGCTTTGACTTTATCGGAGTGACACAAGGTTTGTGACACCATCACCGCATCACCAGTGATCACGTTAAATACACCCGGCGGAAAGCCAGCTCGGTCTGCTAATTCTGCCAAGGCTAATGCGGAAAAGGGCGTTTCACTGGCGGGTTTGATGAGCACTGGACAGCCTATCGCTAATGCTGCGGCGGCTTTGCGGGTGACCATCGCATTAGGAAAATTCCATGGGGTAATCAGTGCTGCGACACCAATCGGTTCGCGCACCGTCGACAGCTGCGCATTCGGAATATGACTTGGGATGGTTTCGCCATAGCTGCGGCGTGCTTCCTCTGCAAACCAACGAACAAAGGAGGCGCCGTAGTCTATTTCACCCAAAGCATCAGCTAATGTTTTGCCTTGCTCCATAACCATCAAACGAGCAAGATCTTGTTGTGATTCTAAAATCAGATCGTACCAACGCATGAGAATTTCAGCGCGTTCTTCTGCTTGCATTTTTCGCCATTGACGAAAGGCTTGATCAGCTTCATCAATCGCTTGATAGAGTTGCTGCTGAGATAGCTTGGTAATGTAGCCGATGACCGTACCATCCGCCGGATTATTCACCGGATGAAATTGTTCACCACTTACCCATTTGCCGTTGACGTACGCTAAACCTCTCACCAAACGTATGTCTTTCATTATCGCCATCATGTCGTGCGAGGCTTTTAATTCCTCAGCATGTAAGCTGTGCAGTGCTGTCATGAGTCCTTCTCCCAGCGTCGTTGTCCATAGTTAAACTGTAATAGAGAAGTGACCGAAATAATTTCTGATGCCGAGGTTTAAACCATCAAAACTTTCTTTTCCACACCGTTAGATATGGTGATTTTTCTGGTCGTCTTTTAAGCGTGTTTTCCCTTTTAGAACAAGGCGTTTTGGTTCACTCCTAATGTGCCGGCATCACGTTTGATTGTTTTCGTCACGATGTAAGTAAAGTAGCGCTCAATGCCCACTTCTGACTCTAACCAGTTGTCGATAAGCCGTTGGTATTGATCAATATCTTCCGACTGAATTTTGAGGATGTAATCGACACCGCCGCCTGTGGCATAACAATCCGTGACTTCTGGTGAGTGTTGAACCAGTTGCTCGAAACGTTTGAACGCTTGGGCGCTGTGCTCTTTGAGCGTCACTTCAACCATGACCGACGTTCGTTTGAACAAAACATCGGTATTTACTTTTGCCCCGTAGCCTTCAATGATGCCTGCTTGTTCCAGTTTTTTGACACGCTCCCAGCAAGGGCTCACAGATAGGTTAATGGCCTCGGCAAGGTGAGATTTGGTAATACGGCCATTGTCATGCAGTATTTGTAGAATTTTTACGTCGTAGCGATCGAGGCGCATGATGCTTCTCCTTTTAAACGATAAAATAATTCGTCTTATCCATTATCTTCATCAGACTCGATGTTGTTCGCAATGACGGCGACGGTATCACCCATATTTACCATGGCAGGAAAACGGCGTGCAGCAAAAATACCATTGCGTTGCGCTTTATATTCGGTAGGAGGTGTCCCCGTACGTTCGATTGGGTAAATTCTCACCATCACATCGCCTTGTTTGACATGATCGCCAAGCTCAAATAAGTATTCGGTGATGCCGTGGTGCTGGCTTTGCACATAACAACTTGCATCTGGCATATCTAGCAACTTGGTTGGCTGTGCTGGTTTTTCGTACTCACCGGGTAAATTACCTGAAAAACGTAAGAAGTTACGGATACCGCGATCGGCGTAAGCAATGGTTTGTGGCGTACTGGTTCCACCGCCTCCGAGCTCTGTGGTGACAAAGATTTTACCTTGAGACTCCACTGTTGTGTCATACAGGCTGGTGGCATCCATTTCGAGCAATATCATGGTATAAGGCGCACCAAACAGTGTTGCACCTAGGATGCATGATTCTTCTTGAACGGGGTTGTCTAAGCGGTGAGCGGCGGCGAAAGGCACAATGTCTAATGTTTTACCGCCAGAGTGAATATCCAACGCAAAATCACACATTGGGACAAGATAACGGATGAAGTAATCCGCAATTTTCTCGGTGACTGTACCAGCGGGGTTACCGGGAAAGCTGCGGTTCAAGTTGCCTTTATCGATAGAAGAAGTACGAGAAGCATTTTGTACCGCGGGTAAATTCATCATGGGTACAATAATAACGCGACCTTGTATTTGTTCTGTTTGAAGCGAGTTTGCCAATTTGAGCAAGCTCGTAATTCCTTCATATTCATCACCGTGATTCCCACCAGTGAGCAGGGCCGTTGGTCCTTCTCCATTTTTAATCACGGTTATTGGGATCATGATGCTTCCCCAAGCGGAGTCATCATGGGAGTACGGCAGGGTTAAAAATCCGTGCTGCATACCTTCTCGGTCAAAGTCGACGGTGGCTGTGATCGAGCTATTTTGCATAGCCAGTCCTTTTGGTTTCAAGCTCAGTGTTTGATAAATAAATGGCGCGGGAAATCACACAATGTTTTTGCGCCATCACGGGTAATGACGATGCTTTCCGTGGTTTCTAGGCCCCAATCCTCGAACCATAATCCAGGCATAAAATGGAATGTCATGCCTTCTTTCAGCACGGTTTTATCGGTATCACGCAAGCTCATGGTTCGCTCACCCCAATCTGGCGGGTAACTCAGACCGATAGGGTAACCACAACGCGCGCCCTCACGCGAGAAACCGGCTTTATCGAGAACTTTGTTTAGTGCATTGGCGATGTCAGCGCAGGTATTGCCTGGTCTCGCAGCTTCTAAGCCGACTTCCAGACCAAGCGTGAGCGCTTCATCTGCACGTTTGAATTTATCATCGGGCTCACCAAGAAAAATGGTGCGAGAAAGAGGGCAGTGGTAGCGACGATGGGCCCCCGCAATTTCGAAAAAGGTGCCTTCGCCTTTTTTGAATGGTTTGTCATCCCAAGTTAGGTGTGGCGCGGAGGCATCCGATCCCGATGGTAAAAGCGGTACGATTGCGGTGTAATCGCCAAAGTGGTCTTCATGACCAAGTACGGCTTGGCGGTTAATCTCTGCAACTAAATGATGCTTAGGCAAACCGGGTTCAATCATATCGAAGGCGACACGGTGCATGTTTTCTACAATGCGTGCGGCGCGGTACATGTAAGCCAGTTCTTGATCCGATTTGACGGCGCGGCACCAGTTGACAAGGCCAGTGGCATCCAGCAATTGAGCATTGGGTAAGTGTGTAGTGAGTGATTCGTACGCGGTGGCACTGAAGTAGTAGTTGTCTTTTTCTACGCCGATACGACCACGGTCCCAAAGGCGAGGGGTGAGTATGGCTTCGACGAGAAAATCCATGGGATGCAACGGTGGGTTCATCACATAGTGATCGGGGTAATAAGTGATGTTTTCTGCCGCCATGTAGGCGGTTCTGTATGCGCCATTTGCATCTTGGCAACGGCCAAACCAAACGGGTTCTCCAGATGATCCCACCACAACGCATTGCGGCACGTAAAACGACCAACCGTCATAGCCTGTCAGCCACGCCATGTTAGAAGGATCATGAATGATGAGCATATCTAATTGCTGTTCTTCCATCGACTGGCGAACTTTTGTTAACCGATCTTGGAATTCATCCAGTGTAAAATGCAAAACAATGCCTCTCATATGCTCTCCTTGCTAAAAATCCGACGCCTTATCGGCCTTCGGAGACGTTGAGGTATTGTTACCTTCTATCAGGTCAGTCAGACCTGCGTTTACCGCTCTTGCACTCACTATTGCGGCCGTATTTTGGGTTAAACGATGACATCTAACCGGCTTGTGGGATCTCTGTTTCTCATGGCAATTATTACAATTGTGGCTCATTTTTGTGCATTACACCGCATTTGGTAGCTAATAAGTCATCAATTGTTAAATTTAGGTTACAGATGGTGATGGGGGAAGCCATTAAAATACGGTGTCATGACAATTTTTCTGAAGCCGATCATCCTTTCAAGCACTGTCAAGTACATCGCTATCGGTGATTGTCTTGTTGAATGTGTGTTGTGTAGTGGCTATTTAAAATCAGGCATTCGACTGCTCACGCATCGTGAATTGGGTGCAAGTGTTCAAACCATGAGGCATGGTTATACAGAGCAAAAAGGGAAGGGGGCAGAGACAAACGAGGTTATATTCAGCATGATCTATCTGTGATTGCAGAAATCCTTGATACAACCCGCCAACTTGCCACTTTCTGGTCTGAGCCGGACGCTCAGACCGATTTTCTGCGAAAAGGGCAAGTTGAGAAGGTCTTTCTGTTCACTTGATGGTCATGAAAAGAGTGCCTTTTATTCATATCGTGGTTCAGTCAGAGTCAGTATGATGAAAGAGACCCGTAATTAAACCATTGAGTCCGCTTAATTAGCGACTTTCGCACGGCGCTGGGCAGATGGTTTATTTCCTGCAGGTTTCGTGCTGTTCGGCTTGCGGTTACCAGACGGTTTGGCACTGCTGTTATTCTGATTGCTAGTTGGCTTGCTGGTGTTTGGTTTGCGACCGTCAGGTTGACTGTTTGCGCGACCTTGACCTTCGCGATTACCTTTAGGCTTGCCAGCGGCGCCTTGGTTTGACCCATTTTTGTTACCGTTGAAGCGACGCTTAGGTTTGTTCGCGCCATTTGATTCTTTAGCGTCTGTAGATTGTGTGTTGCCACCGTCGGCTTTTTGCGTTTGGGGTTTTTTAGGCTTCTTCGGTTTAATTGGACGCGTATCCAGTTTTGATTCTGGCACTGCATTGGTTGGTGCGAAGCCTGCAAGCTCTTTGCGTGGCAGTAGCTGTTTAATTAAACGTTCAATGGCGAAGAGCTCTGGTGCTTCAATGGCACATACTAGAGAAATCGCTTTACCCACCTCACCCGCACGTCCAGTACGGCCAATACGGTGAACATAATCTTCAGCCACTTTTGGCAACTCAAAGTTCACGACTTGAGGCAACTGAGGAATGTCGATACCGCGCGCCGCGATGTCCGTTGCTACCAATACTCGAATCCCACCCGATTTAAAATCGGCCAATGCTTTGGTGCGCGCGGCTTGGCTTTTGTTGCCATGGATCGCGGCTGCAGGCAAACCTTGCTCGATCAAGAATTTCGCCAAACGGTTAGCACCGTGTTTGGTACGCATGAACACGAGGACTTGTTGCCAATCACCATCGTTAATCAATTTTACCAACATGGGCGCTTTTTTCTTAGCGTCTGCTGGGTAAATACTCTGTTCTACCGTTCTTGCTGTAGAGTTCGCCGGGCTAACCGAAATCTCAACAGGGTTGTTGACCAAGCCTTTGGCTAGATCGCGAATCTCGTTAGAGAACGTTGCTGAGAACAGAAGGTTCTGGCGCTGTTTTGGTAGTAAATTAAGAATCTTACGAATATCGCGGATAAAGCCCATGTCCAACATGCGATCTGCTTCATCTAGGACTAAAACTTCGAGTTGGTCAAACTTAACTGCATTTTGATTGAAAAGATCCATCAAGCGACCCGGCGTCGCCACTAATACATCGGCACCTTTACGTAGACGTTGCATTTGCGGGTTGATCTTCACACCACCAAACACGACCGCACTTGTTAGAGGAAGATGGCGACCGTACATGGACACGCTTTCTTGAACTTGAGCGGCAAGTTCACGTGTGGGTGTCAGGATCAAAGTGCGCACTTGATTGCTACGAACGCGAGGGCCGTTAGATAAGCGTTCAAGAATGGGCAACGTAAAGCCTGCCGTTTTACCCGTACCAGTCTGTGCTGCCGCCATGACGTCTTTCCCTTCCAAAATCGCTGGAATTGCTTGAGCCTGAATTGGGGAGGGGGTGTCGTAGCCTTTTTCCTGAATTGCTTTAAGGATTGGAGCAGATAGACCTAACGAGGTAAAACCCATATATATGATTCTCAATTGTCGAGTTGGATAACAACGCATGAATTTAGATTCTATGCGAAAAGTCCGACATTCTGAGGCTTTTACGTGTTTGCTTCAACTAATTCCGTATTTGATCTTGATCTCATTTTATCCGTACATACATATTTACGGTGATAATAAGCGTTAAGTCAAATTAACTGATTGTTTTTTATAATATTTAACTTGCGAGAGGTGATGCTAGTTCGGTTGTGAGGTTTTTCTCTTTTCAGTTGTATATTTTTAATGTGATGAACAACATTTATGGTTTTGAGAGTTCATAAAATGCCCTTAAAAAATAATTATTTCTATTGGGTCGGTGACCGACTCCCAGAGCGCTCGTTTGAGACTCTAATTAATGTCAACAGTGTGGAGGAAATACCTACAGGGCTTGGAGGGATGGTGTGCATTGCCGAGCAAAACGCTCGGCAAATTGATGAGGCGCTATCCGCCTTTTATCAGCAGCCGGGGAGATGGTCATGGGCGGTGTATGTCACGCAAGAAACGGCGTACTCAAGATGTGTTACGGATGGTTTATTCGACGAAGAAAGGTCGATCAATGCATGGCAAGCGATTCAGCGCAAGCTTGATACGATGGATGAACTTGAATGGCTAGACCCAATGATTGGTTGGCTCGGAGTGAATCGGCAACGTAGAGTGAAGGCAATGAAAAGCCTTGAATCAACACCGATATATTCATATCCGATTATCGATGTTCTGTTTCCTGATATTTATTCGACGTACAGATATGTGCTGTCAGAACAAAGTCGTGGAGTATTAGAGGCAGAAGAGCTGGTTGATAGAATTCGCGTGTGCTCACAGTGCAATAGTGGCCACCTCAATTATGTCGAAGTTTGCCCAGATTGCAGTAGCATTGACATTGATACTCAAAGCTCTTTGCATTGTTTCACTTGCGGTCATGTTGGCGACCAACAAAGTTTTCAACGCCGCGGTAAGTTAGAGTGCCCTAAATGCTTAACGCAGTTGCGTCACATCGGGGTCGATTATGATCGCCCGCTGGAAAACTATGTGTGTAACCGTTGCACTGGCTTATTTGTCGAAGCAGCAACGAGCTGCCATTGTTTAAGTTGTGATGCGAAGATGAAGGTTGAAGAACTGGTGGTCCGTAAAATTCATCAGTATCGACTTGGTGACGTTGGCGAGTACATTTACCAGCATGGCAAATCAATTCAGGCGCCTGAACTCTCGATAAAAGGAAAAGTAGAAATTAGCTTTTTCCAAAACTTACTTACTTGGCTGAATAAGGTGGCATTGAGACATCAAGAGCAGCATCTGTTGCTGGGGTTACATTTACCTACGCTCAATGAATATGGTCAGCAGTATGGCGATGCAAAATTGTTCTCGTTAATGGACCAGTTAACACGCCGACTGAGCGGAATGTTCCGTGATACCGATATTTGCTGTCAGTATAAACAAGACGTGCTGCTCGTACTCATGCCCAACACAACAAACAAGAGTTTGACGGTTCTGCAAGAGAAGCTATCTAAACTTGGAGAGCTTATCGAAGACAAAGAATTTGAGTTGAATGTCTTTGCTTGGGAGCTACCCAACCCAATTATAGAAGACGGGGTGTCCGGCTGGATTGAGTCACTAATAGGTGAGATCTATGTTGCAAGATAGCTTGGTGCTGCTCGACTATCTTGGTGGGATGTTACTGCATAACGAAGATCTGTGGCTGCTGGTATTCCCGGTCATGATCGTCATCGAACTGCCATTGTATTTGCTGGTATTAACCGGGATTTTTCGTTGGGCGTATGTCCCTGAAGAGCAAGCCCTGACTTATTTCCCATCGGTGAGTATTATCATTACTTGTTACGGTGAAGGTGAAGCGATAGGCCTTACTATCGATACGCTGGTTGAGCAGGTGTATCCGGGGCAGATCGAAATCTTGGTGGTGGTGGATGGGGCCGTGCAAAACCAAGAGACCTACCAAGCCGCGCTAAATGGCGAAAAAAGGCATGCGAGGGTACGTAACCGCAAAGTGCGTGTTTTACCTAAGTGGCAGCGTGGTGGGCGAGTTTCTACGCTCAATGCTGGTTTGTCGGAGGCTCGCGGCGAGATAGTGATCAATGTGGATGGAGACACTTCGTTTGATAACGATATGGTTTTTACCATGATGCAACAGTTTGCTAACAAAGAGGTTATTGCCAGCGGAGGGGCATTGAGAGTTCGAAATCATAATGCGAACTTACTCACGAAGATGCAATCGCTCGAATACATGCTCTCCATGCAAGCAGGTAAGACAGGAATGGCAAAGTGGGGAGTGCTGAATAATATTTCAGGGGCATTTGGCGCGTTTCGGAAAAATTTATTGAAGCAAGTGGGGGGGTGGGATACGCATACCGCAGAGGACCTAGACTTAACCATGCGTTTAAAGCAATACAAGCGGCGCTATCCGAATAATAAATTAGCGTTTGCCAATCATGCGATTGGACATACAGATGTCCCCGACACCCTCAAAGGCTTGGTATTACAACGACTGCGTTGGGATGGAGACCTGCTGTTTTTGTTTTTACGAAAACACAATGAGGGCTTATCTCCGACGCTCTTAGGGTGGGGAAACTTCTTGTTCACTTTAGTTTATGGGGTGATACAGAACGTTTTATTGCCACTGCTTGTCGTACTATTTTGCGTATATATGGTCATTGTATATCCAATTAAGTTTGTCCTAGCTCTGATGCTGATGCTCTACTTTGTTTATCTCTTTTTGTCGGCTTTGCTCTTTGTTGTGTATATCGGTTTGGTATCAGAGAGAAAAAAAGAAGATTTAAAGTCAGTGAAATGGTTATTTCTTTATCCAGTGTACCAATTCTTTATGCGCTTAATTACCGCCTTCTCCATGGTTAACGAAGTGGTAAGGCGAAGCCATGAAGAATCGAGTATGGCGCCTTGGTGGGTATTGAAGCGAGGTAAAAAGTTTTAATATGAAAGTTAACTTTTACTTAGATAAAAGGCATAAACCGCAGTCGGAGAGCGGCATGAAAGTCGTCTACGGGCAAGCAAAGCGCGGTGGTTACCGGCTTCGTTGGTATCTGATTTTAGCCATTGTTATTAGCCCTCTTGTATTGATGGCTTACTACTTGTTTAAAACTCAAATTTTAGTCACCGCTCCGGGAGTGATTACCTCTTATCCATTGATCGTGACAGCAACGCGAGCTGCCACTGTGGGACCCGTTCCCGTGGATATCGGCTCTGTCGTGGCGAAGGAGCAATCACTGATATTGTTACAAGATAATGCGTTAAATAAAGAAATTGATTTTATTCAAGACGAGCTCGTTGAGCTTTCTAAAAAGCAGGTGCAAAACACGGATGAGCTATACAAAAGCGCGATTGAAAGCTCTGAAGCGGGGTTGAAAAAAGTTGAAGAAATTCAGAAAACATACGATGTATACAGAGAGAAAGGGCAAGTTTCTGAAGTGGATTATGCAGCCATTGTCAGTGTTGATAATACTCTGAACAATCAGTTGAACAGCCAGAGAATCGCTTATGTGGATGCGATGCGCCATCTTGAAGAATTAGAGCTCGCGGGCCCTGTAGCGCAAGAATACCGAGCATTAATGCGCGAGCTGGTGGTGAAGCGTGCTCAACAAGAAAGCCTGACCTTGCGCTCTCCGATAAATGGGCGTGTGCTGGATATTCACGTACATGAGGGGCAAAATGTGGCAAAAAATACACCAATGCTTACGATTGCTCGTAATGTGACACCAGAAATCATCGCTTTTCTTAATCCGAAGCATCTTGAATACAGTCAAATAGATAAGAAAGCGAAAGTGGTGTTTCCCGATGGCCGAAAGTTTGCAGCGACCGTATCTCAGCCAGTTGAAGTGGTGAATAAATTACCTCCTGAACTGCAAAGTCCTTTTGAGGGCCAACCTGCTTATTTAAAAGTGACACTAAGTTTTGATGAGCCGTTAGAAAAAAGCCGCTGGATTGAAGGGGTATCCGTCGAAGTTCGCTTTTAACGTCAAAGAAATAGATGAGGAGCGGATAGCGCCTCGTCTTTTGGCTTCGTAAATAAAGTTATATGCTCTTCGCATGCTCTAAAAACGCAGTGGTCAGCTTTTGAAACAGGGTGTCAACCGACGGCCTTGCTTTGATATGTTTAAACAACGAAGTGTGCACATCGCCTTTAATGTCATCGTCATGACCGCATAGTTGATTGCATAGTTGGACTGGCTCTACAATCTCATTAACCTTGGCGTCTATCAGAATACAGGCTTGGGATAAAATGACTTGGCCACCCCCCTTCTTAAGCAAAACACGTTGCGCGGTTCCGACCACTTTTTGTCCTGCGATGTTTAGATTGTATTCGCCATCGCAGTATGAATAAGGCGTTGCATGCACATCAACGTTGACCCCGAGTTGCTCGAAAAACACTGTCAGGATTGAACACAAATCAAGGTAGGCTTTTTTAATATCGTAAGGTTTATCTTCTGGCCAGTGATAGATATGGGACAGATTAATAATGCCAGGAACTTGAGGCACTGGCGCACCGCCCGTTTTGCGTGAAAACAACTTCCACCCTAACTTATCGAGCGTTAGTTTTAATTGCTCTGAGACGAGCCATTTCTTGCCTGCTGGTAACACCAAGGTTGGACTTTTTACTTGCCAAAGCAACAGTACTTGCGACAGTTGATTTGATTGGACTTGTTTCATTAATTCACTTTCTTTTTCAAAGACATCAGCCACTTCCGTTGCAACATAGCGAATTAGCTTATTTGTAGAAACCAAACTCTATTCCTCGTACGCTTTTTATCGCTTCATTTGTAGCTCAGATATTGCGGCATTGCTAGATGCATGATCACTCTTTAAATTTTTAGCTAAATCGATAACGGTAACGTTGCTCGCCTATTCGTTGCACGATGAGCTTGGTACAACAGTGCGCGAGAAGCGCGTCCATTAGGTCAAAGCCGCAAATTGCCAGTCACTTAAGTTGCGCCATTAAGACACAAAAATGACAACGTGTCATAGAGGGTTCAACGAAGTGAAACACAATTGTCATATTCGGATTCTAAAGTGAGCATCGTTCGAGTGAAACACAACGGCAATAACGCCACTTAAGGAAATTGTGATGAAAAAGACAGTAATCGGTGCAATCGCACTTCTAGGCGCAATGGCAGTAACTCCTGTTTCTGCTAAAGAAACTATCTCTGCAGTGGGTTCTAGCAGCGTAACGCCACTGATGGAAGTTTTCTCTGAAACATACATGAAGAAGAACCCTAATGTATATATTGAGGTGCAAGGACCGGGCTCTTCCGCTGGTGTGAAAGCCGCAAAAAATGGGTCAGCAGACCTTGGTATGTCTTCTCGTAACCTAAAAGACTCTGAAAAAGAATCAACACTAATCGAAGAAGTGGTTGCACGTGACGGTATCGCAGTGGTTGTTAACCCACAAAACAAACTGCCTGGCCTAACTGCAGAACAAGTGACGGCAATCTACAAAGGCGAAGTATCAAACTGGAAAGAAGTCGGTGGTGCAGACAAGCCAATTGTGGCTATCACGCGTGATACGGCTTCTGGTACTCGCGGTGCATTCGAAGACATCATGTCGCTAAAAATGAAAATTTCAGGTAAGAAAGTGTCGGCTATCTCTCAACGTGCTCAAGTTGCAAACGGTAACGGTGCACTAAAAACAATGGTTGCTTCTAACCCATACGCAATCGGTTATATCTCGCTAGGCACAGTAGACAACACGGTTAACGCACTAGCAATCGACGGTGTGGATGCGACGGTGGCGAATGTTAAGAGTGGTTCTTACAAGGTCGCTCGTCCATTCCTTGTTCTTTACAAAGAAGGCAAGCCATCAACAGAAACTCAAAAATTCCTAGACTGGATGTTAACTGAAGATGCGCAAAAGCTTGTTGACCAAAACGGTTACATCTCAGTGAATTAATTTTATTGGACTCTTAAGTTTGCTCAGCCCGCCATTTAGGGCTGAGCCTTTTCTATTCATCGTGTTCATCGGCAAAAACCAGAACCGTGAGATATTTTAAATGACCATCGCAACAAATAGTGAAAAGCTTATGAATACTAAAGCTATCAGCAAGCCCGGCCTACGCGAGAAACGTCGTGTAGATTGGAGAGAGCGGATCTTTCACGGCTTGTTCCTGACCAGTGCCGTGATCGGCATCGTATCCTTAGCCGTTATCGCCTATTTTATTGTTCGAGAAAGTATCCCAGCGTTCCAAGAAGTTGGCGTATCGGGCATTATCTTTGGCCAAAACTGGCTACCACCGGCGTTATACGGCGTTGCGACTATGATTGTTGCTTCTGTTGTATCAACTATTGGCGCGGTTATTGTTGGTGTGCCTATAGGGGTTTTGACCGCCATTTTTATCGCAGAAATCGCACCGAAACGTCTTGCGGATCTTATTCGTCCTGCGGTTGAGCTGTTAGCGGGTATTCCTTCCGTCGTTTACGGTTTCTTTGGTTTGGTTATCATCGTACCGTTGATTCAAAAAATCTTTGATGTTCCTGCTGGTAATACCATTTTGGCGGGTATCATCGTGCTCGGTGTGATGATTCTACCAACCGTTATTACGGTATCTGAAACGTCAATTCGTGCGGTGCCACGTGCCTATAAAGAAGGCTCCTTGGCATTGGGCGCATCTAAAATCTACACCATTTTTAAATTACTCGTTCCAGCGGCTCGTTCAGGCATCATGACTGGTGTGATTCTGGGTATTGGTCGTGCACTCGGTGAGACAATGGCCATTATTATGGTGATGGGGAATGCGCCTGCGATGCCAGAAGGCATTTTAGACTCTGCGCGTACGCTGACCGCCAACATTGCTATCGAAATGTCTTACGCCAGTGGTATCCACGCGAATGCTCTCTACGCGACTGGTGTGGTGCTTCTGGCCTTCATCATGTCGTTGAACGCAGTATTGCTTTACCTCAATCGAGAAAAAGCGAAGTAATCGCTCGTTAAAGGTGACTATTATGGATCGCGCAAAACTAAAACAAGCTCGCCAGTTCAAAGATAACGTCTTTAACGTTTTCGTTTGGATTTCGGCGGGATTAACGGTAGGTTTTTTGTTCTGGATTATCTGGTACATCCTATCAAACGGTCTACAACATGTAGATTGGGATTTTATTACTGATGACTATACCCGTACTGGTGAAGAGCACGGCATTTTCCCAATGATCGTGTCGACCATCTATATGGTTATTGCATCTATCGCAGTGGCCGCGCCACTGGGGATTATGACGGCAATCTACTTAACCGAGTACGCGAAAGTCGGCAGCCGTTTGGTGAAAATCATCCGATTCTGTACCGAGTCGCTGGCGGGGATCCCGTCAATCATTTTCGGCCTATTCGGTATGACTTTTTTCGTCGCCATTCTTGGTCTTGGTTTCTCGATTCTGTCGGGGGCACTAACACTGAGTATTCTGATTTTGCCGGTGATCATCCGTACCACAGAAGAAGCGTTAATGGCAGTGCCACAAACGTATCGCGAAGGCTCTTATGGTCTTGGCGCATCAAAAATCTACACTATCTGGCGTTTGATCCTTCCGAGTGCAATGCCAGGCATCTTAACCTCGATCATTCTAAGTATTGGTCGTGTCATTGGTGAGTCGGCTCCAGTATTTTTGACCGCAGGTATGGTGGCGCGTATTCCGGATTCTTTGTTGGACTCTGGTCGGACGCTAACCGTTCACCTCTACAAACTGACGACCGAACTGTTTACTGTTGAAGAATGGAATCAGGCTTACGGTACCGCAACCGTGCTTATCGTTGTTGTTCTTTTGATCAACATGGTGACTAAACTGATTGCACGACGTTTTAATACGGCAACTTACTAACAATACGAATTAAAAACGCACGTTTAAAAACACGAATTCAAGATTTAAGAGATTAAGAACATGAACAAGTTTGACATTGAAAACCTCGATCTATTTTACGGTGATAACCAAGCACTGAAATCGATCAATTTGCCAATTCCAGTACGCCAAGTTACGGCATTGATTGGCCCGTCGGGCTGTGGTAAGTCAACGTTGCTACGTTGTTTGAACCGTATGAATGATCTTATCGAAGGGGTAAAAATCACCGGTAAACTGGCAATGGACGGCGAAGATATTTACGGCAATATTGACGTTGCAGACCTTCGTATCAAAGTGGGTATGGTATTCCAAAAACCAAACCCATTCCCAATGAGCATCTATGAAAACGTGGCATATGGTCTGCGTGCTCAGGGAATCAAAGACAAGAAGCATATTGATGAAGTGGTTGAGCGTTCACTACGTAGTGCCGCCTTGTGGGATGAGGTAAAAGATCGTCTTAAATCGCACGCGTTTGGTTTGTCTGGTGGTCAGCAACAGCGGTTATGTATCGCACGTACCATTGCAATGGAGCCGGATGTGATCTTGATGGATGAACCTACCTCAGCACTTGACCCGATTGCAACGCACAAAATTGAAGAATTGATGGAAGAGCTGAAAAAAAACTACACCATCGTTATCGTCACTCACTCAATGCAGCAGGCACGCCGTATCTCCGACCGCACGGCGTTCTTTCTGATGGGCGAGTTGGTTGAGCATAACGACACCCAAGTGATCTTTAGCAACCCGCAAGACGACCGAACTCAAGGCTACGTAAATGGCGACTTCGGTTAATCCATCATATTTATTAGCATAACCAAATAACTATAAGCGATGGTAACTTTGCCCCTCTACACGAGGGGCCTTTTTTTCTCGTACACGCTTTTCTATCGATATCACTTCAGCTGTGAGTCTGCTGTTTATAGTTTTTCTAGCTGGTGATTAGGTTTTATTATTTTTGCTTGCCCAAGTTTTTGAATGTTAGCCAGTAGCGAGTCTGGGCTCCACGGCTGTGGGGTCACACTAAAGCGTGCTTGGTTCATCACATTGAGCTCTTGTTTTACTGCTTGCACATCCGCGGGATTTAACCTTTCTCCGTGCGTATTTAAGAATTCATTTATAGAACGTTCAATTTTAGCGGCGTCACCTTCTTTAATGATGTTCTTTAATGTCTCGACACCGCGTGGGTTTTCGGCTTGTATGGTTTGTTCTCGTGCGGTTGTTGGGCGGTTTTTCCAAATTAAAAACGCAATGACTAACGTTACCACCCATAGTCCAGCGAAAACAAAGGTTAAGGTTTGCCATATCTCATTCACGCCATTTTGTCGCGTTGGACTGGTACTTTGCGCGGGTGGTGCTGGCTGGGGGGATTCCGGTAACGTGATCAATCCAGTGTCACTTTGCTCGACTTCTAGATTCAGCTCAGGCAACGTCGCTTGCTTTGTCGTGTCTCGTTGACTGTCCCACCAGTTCAGAGTATACCCCGGTAAAATATATGAGCCTTCTTCGGTTGGGATGAGAACTTGCTTCATGGTCATGATAACCGTGCCATCTTTCGCGCTGTCGAACTGAGGCTGTTCTGGGTAGACCCGCAGCGAACTTGGATAATCAATACTCACTCGTGGCAAATATTCGGCTTGTGTTCCGCGAGCTTTAATTTGAATGGTTCGAGTGAGTGAAGCGCCCTGTTTGACAGTGTTGAGCGCATTAACCGACATTGGGTTACCTTGATCGTCTTGCCAGCTCTGCGTCATTTCTAACGCTGAAGCTGGAAGCCATTCACCTTCAAATTCGCTTGGGATTGGTTTTACTTCGATAGAGATTTGCTCAGCTTTGGTGTTGATTGGCATGATCTTGGTTGAGCCCGTCAAGCTGTCGCCATAAATGTAAGAGCCTGTCAGTTTAGGACCTATCAAGGTGTAAGTGCCCGGCTGATTCGCCGTTAAGCGAAACGACTGTTCAATGACCGCTACTTCTAATCCATTTAAGATCTTCTGTCCTTGTTGTAAGCCACCAAGTGCTTCAAGCTTCATGCCTTCAATCTGTGGAGGCACAATCTGTGGGTTATCCAGACGGCGGGTATCCGCTTTGATCAAAAGCTGCATACGTAATGTCGCAGATTGCTGAGGGTACAGCGTGCGGTTGTCGACATTGATATTAAAGCTAAATAGGTCATCGAGATTAGGTTCTGCTTGGCTTGCGGTGACACGCAGTTTTATTGGCTCCGTTCTCATGCCATCTGCGGAAAAGCTCGGAATAGTCAGAACACCTTCTTTCATCGGCGCAATTGAGATACTCCACTCAGTACGCACAGATTTTCTTCCGTTAATGTTATTGCTGGAGCGACCATAATGAGGTTGACCCAAGAAAAAGTCTTTCTCAAGTACATTAAAGTCAATTGCATCTGAGCTGATCTCAGTATCTGCCATGATCCTGAGGTTGATCACTTCATTCTTAGCAACTTGTGTTTTATTGACACTGGCTTGAAGCGTCTGTGCCATCACCGAGAAGCTGGATAATAGGCTGGCCACAAGAATAAAGATCAGTTGTACGCCTTTGTTCATCACGGGCTTACCACTCCTTTTGAGATTGTTGTGGAGGTTGTTTTTGTTGAGCTTGAAGCTGCATTTGTGCACGAATCAAAAAACTTGGGTCGCGAGCGCTTTCGACGGCTTCTAGACGACGGAATTCAGGATCATCCTGATGCGTATTTTTTGGCTGCACTTGAGCCTGCTGCATTGGTTCACCTTGTTCCTGAGCTTGCTTTTCATCTTGTTTTGGTCGATGTTGCTCTGTTTTTTCTTTTCTTTTTTATTTTCAGATTCTTGCTGGTTTTGTGACGGCTGACCTTGCTCTTCCTTCTCACCGTTTTGAGACTTGTGTTGCTGTTGCTGTTGCTGTTGCTGTTGCTGTTGCTGTTGCTGTTGCTGTTGCTGTTGCTGTTGCTGTTGCTGTTGCTGTTGCTGTTGCTGTTGCTGTTGCTGTTGCTGTTGCTGTTGCTGTTGCTGTTGCTGTTGCTGTTGCTGTTGCTGTTGCTGTTGCTGTTGCTGTTGCTGTTGCTGTTGCTGTTGCTGTTGCTGTTGCTGTTGCTGTTGCTGTTGCTGTTTCAGCTTCTGTTCCACAACCGACAGGTTTTTCTTTGCGGCTTCAAAGTTAGGCTTTTCTTCAAGCAGTTTTTTATAAAGCTCTGCCGCTTCTTCTAATTGGCCATTTTGCGCCAGAGAGTTGGCAAGGTTATAGCGGCCGTTAAGAGAGGCATCATGAGAAAATGCTTCGATAGCGGCGTCGTAGTCACCTTTTTGGTAACTGGCTGCCCCTTTCCAGCTTGGGTTTGTAAATAGATTTTGGGCTTGTTCATATTCCCCTTGCTTGTAGAGTTCCGCTCCTCGTTGGTCGGCATTTAAGAACGGATTGGCTTCGGCGTGTGGTGTCCAAGTCATCGGTATTATTGTTGCCACAAACATCCAAATCAGGCCGCGTCGGAATAATAAAGCTGCAGGCAGAAGTAACAGCGGCAGTAACCAAAAGCCACCATTTAAGCGAGAGTCAGTGCTCACTTCTTCACTCTGCTTGGCCGAAAGGTGACTGCCAACGTTGTTCGTAAAGCCCGAAATGTTCTCAACATCGCGATTGGTGTGCTGAATAGGAACAAAAATTCCACCTGTTTGCTTGGCTAGTACTTGTAAGTTCTTAAGGTTTGTTTTCGCTACGACTGTTGTGCCTTGTGCGGTCTTTAAAAGAGAGCCATCGGGTAGGGCGATGGGCGCGCCATTAGCAGTTCCTATTGCGAGAACAGAGATGCGAATGTTTTTACCTTTGACTAACTTCAACGCGCGAGACAGCTCTGACTCATCAAGGTCATCAGCTAACACGATGATGTCGCCTTGCAGCGTGCCTGTTTGAGAGAACTGATTAAGCGCCAGTTCAATCGCGGAAGGCAGGTTTGCCCCTTGAAAAGGCATCAGCTCTGGTGACAAATTCTCGATAATGCCGGCAAGCGTGCTTGAGTCGGTCGTCAGTGGACTTAAGTTATAGGCATCGCCAGCGTAAGCAATAAGCCCCGTAGCGCCCTCTTGCCATTTAGGAAGTAAGTCCAGCGCTTTATAACGCGTTTGTGTTAGTCGATTGGGCTTGATGTCCGTAGCAAACATCGAACGAGACATATCAAGCACTAAAATGCGGTTTTGGTTTAACTCAAAGCTTGGTCGAGCGTTGGATTGCCAGCTTGGTCCCGCTAGCGCAATACAGGCAATCGCCCAAGATAAGCCCCAGAGAATAAAATAGTGTTTGGACTGCGCGTTTTGTCCGAGTACTTTTGCTAGATGAGGAGCAATCAGTGTCGAATTTTTTGCTCTAAATTTGTGATTGAGCAAGAGCGCGATAGGGATCGCGATGAGCCCCAACAGCCAATAAGGGTTAAGGAAAATAAACTCAGCCATGTTTTCTCCTCAGTAGGAATAACAATACCGACAATACGAATGCAGCGCTTAATGGGTATGGGAACCATTCTGACTGCGGACGCCAAGTTTGCGTGTCGCTAGACACGGGCTCTAGTTGGTTGATGGTGTCGTAGATCTTTTCGAGCTGCTCAGTATCTCGCGCCCGAAAATATTGTCCTCCCGTCATCTCTGCCACTTTAGTGAGTGTTTGCTCATCCAAGTCGGCTGCGGTGTTAACCTTGCGAGTCATGAAAAACTCTTTCACCATCATTTCACCAGCGCCTACGCCGATGGTGTAAATGGTCGCATTGTATTTTCTCGCGATTTCCGCTGCTTCGAGCGGTTCGAGCACACCAGCAGTATTGCTGCCGTCACTGAGCAAAATCATGACTCGTTGCGGAGCGTCACTGTCTACAAAGGTTTTCGTGCCTAGGCCAATGCCATCACCAATGGCGGTTCGTTGACCAACCAAGCCGATGACGGTTTGATTAATCTGCTGCATGACGGTTTTACGGTCTGCAGTGAGTGGCGTCTGCAAATACGCGTGATCGCCAAACAAAACAACCCCGAGACGGTCGCCTTTTCTCTTTGCCACGAAATCCGACAGAACTTTTTTGACAGCAGTGAGGCGGTCGATGTATTCGCCGTTGAGCTCCATGTCTTCTTGCTGCATCGAGCCAGATAGGTCGACGACTAACATCAAGTCCCGATATTTGGGTTGGAACTCAACTGGGTCACCAAACCAAACTGGACGCGCACAAGCAATGATCAGCAGAACCCAGATCGCCATTGATAGTGCTTTTTGTAGGGCTTGCTTAGGCTTGCTGCCACTTTCACTATTTGGCAAATATGCCAATTTGATCTCGGCTTGTTGAGATTCTTGTGGCAGGAGCTTGTATACCAGACAGGGGACAGGCAGCAAAAATAGTGCCCACCACCAGACAAATTCAATGTTTAGCCATTGGGCAAGTTCGGTTATGAGTGTTGGCTCAGTCACGGTTATTTGCCTTTTTCTTTGGTGGCAAAGCGTGAGTTATCCAAAAGACACAATCATCGACCAAGCTTTGATGGTTTTCTTGAGAGGATTTCTGATACAGCGCTTTTTGCCACTGATGTTGTTTGTCTACGAATCGAGTTTCTTTGGTATGGCTATCGAGAAATTCATACCAAGCGATCCCAGTTAATGGCGCGATTTCTTCACGCGGAAAGTAACTCAATGCCGCCTGACGCAATATTTCCAGAGCAGAGGAAGGGGTATGAGGTGTGACAGATTGAGTTAAAAGTTTTAAGGCTGCCTTTTGCGCGCGTAGGCGTTTTTTACGCCATTTCGTATAAAGATAAATGCTGAAAACGAAAAGTACGGTGACCGCAAGCACTGCCCACCATCCCCAAGCGAGCGGAAACCAATCCGGAGCGTTTGGTAAAATCAGAGGTTCAAGGTCTAGGCTTTGGTTGTTTGTTGTCATTATTATTACTGCTTAATAAATGCTGCTGGTACAGTTTGTTAGCTTAATTGTGAAATTAGGGGCCAACCACTTGATAGCGTGTTAAATGGAATCGCCATCGAATGGCATTGCTGTTTAATGATTTCTTGGTGTTGAGTAAAGTGTGTTTCGAGTTCCTTTCTTTGGCCCTTGGAGCCAAAGTTGAACCATTGGCTACGTTGTCCATCCGAGGCTTTTACTTGGCCTCTAAAGTTTGTTTCGCCTTTTTCTAATGGATCATAAAACTGAATAGCCCTCACACTGTTGTGCTGTTTTAGTCGACGTAACTGCGTCAACTCTGCTGCGCTTATGTGGGCAAAGTCACTAAGCATAATCAGCTCGCTGCCCTTAGGTGTCAGTGTATGAAGTGTCTCTAACACCTGAGTATACGGCAGTGTACGAGCCTCGCTGTTGGCAGTACGAGCCACCTGCGCGTTATGTGTATCGACGATAGCATTAAGAATCCGCAGCCCCTGTTTTTGTAGAGAGGAAGGGCGAAACTCAAAACATTGATGTCCATCGTCAATCACCGCACCGATGCGATCCTTTTTAGCCAAAGTGAGCCAAATTAGCACACTGGCAAAGTGGGCCAATTGAACCGACTTAAGCACATACTTAGACCCAAAATGCAGGCTAGAACTCAGGTCAAGGTAAAGAATCACAGCTTGTTCTTTGTCTTCTGCAAACAGCTTGGTGTGCGCTTTCCCGGTACGAGCCGTTACCCGCCAATCAATGCTGCGGATATCATCGCCAGGTTGGTATTGGCGTACTTCCATAAAATCCATACCTCGCCCTTTTTGGCGGCTGGTATGGTTACCGCTCATTTGCGACCAGATATTTTGTGCGGGTGGCAACCAACGTACAGATTGAGTGCGGTATTGCAGCAGCTCTTCAAGGGTTAATGTCACCCCATTCGCATGAGGTGGCAGTGGATGCGTTGTGGACATATCATTCACCCGTCCTAGGCACTGCCAACGAGGTTTAACAACTTATCGATGACTTGGTTTGCGGTAATGCCTTCCGCTTGCGCGTGGTAACTCAGTAATAAACGGTGGCGCAAAACCGGATAAGCCATGGTTTGAACATCTTCTGGGGAGACAAAATCACGACCCGCAAGCCAAGCGTGCGCACGAGCACAACGATCCAGAGCGATGGTGGCACGCGGACTAACGCCCATTGACAACCACTTATCCAGTTCAGTGTCATATTCGCGGGCTCGACGTGTCGCCATAACTAAACGAACGATGTACTGTTCAATCGTTTCTGCCATGTGAATATCCAGCACTTCTTTACGCGCGGTGAATATATCTTGTTGGCTTAACATTGGGCGCTCGACGGTCGTTTCGCCTTTTGCTTCACCACGGTTAATACGCAAGATAGAGAGTTCATGCTCCGCATCTGGGTATTCCACTTCTAAATGTAACAAAAAGCGGTCTAGCTGCGCTTCCGGCAGCGGATAAGTCCCTTCTTGTTCAATCGGGTTTTGAGTTGCCATGACCAAAAACAACTCTGGCAGCGGGTAAGTATGACGGCCGGCTGTGACTTGTTTTTCTGCCATTGCTTCAAGCATCGCCGCCTGCACTTTGGCCGGCGCGCGGTTTATCTCATCCGCAAGAATAAGCGAGTTGAAGATAGGGCCAGATTGGAAAGTGAACTCTCCGGTTTCGGGGCGGAAGATATCGGTGCCGGTTAAATCGGCTGGCAGCAAGTCAGGGGTAAACTGAATTCGGTGGAAGTCGCCTTCAACACAGTCTGAGAGTGATTTTACTGCACGGGTTTTTGCCAGCCCTGGAGGACCCTCAACCAAAATATGTCCATCTGCCAAAAGGGCAACAAGCAGTTGCTTGACTAGATCTTGCTGACCAATGATTTGCGATTCTAGATAAGACTGAAGGCTTTCGAAGTTAGATTTATGCATGCTTTGGACTCTCGATATCCATTTGGTTTTGGTTTTGAGTATTGGTTACTTCCGATAAGGAAAAGTTCCAGTTGGCTCTCGCAATTATTGTTCAATATTGGGGCGTAAAAAAGAATTACAAGCACTTGTTAACGAGCAAAGTACTTAAATGACAATACGTTACATCTAATTTTCATCAGATAGTGAGAAATGCCTCTAGTTTTATCAACATGAGCCGATATAAATATCGTGATATGAATGCCCCTGAATTCGCCAATTTTGGGGTCAATGACAAGTGATTCTTTAAAAGGTCCGAATATGTTGAAACTTTATTCTCTGAGTATCAAACAGAAGGTTGTACTTGGTATTACTTTCGCTGTTCTGGCATCAACAATCATTGTTGGTGTGATGGCTCAGCGCCATGCAAGAGATGTGTTGAGCCACCGTCTTATTGATATTGAGCTACCGGCAATCTTGCAACAAATCAATACGGAAATTGACCGCGAAGTTGTAGAAATGCAACAAGCCGCAAAACAGCTTGCGACAAACGAGTTTATTGTTGAAGCCTTATCGAATACAGACCGCGACCCGTCGGTAGAAGCTCAGTTGGTTCAGCAGCTGAATAACGTGAAATCCCAATATGATCTGAACGATGCGTCAGTAGCAAATCGTCAAACGGCCTATTACTGGAACCAAAATGGTTTCTTACGTCAGCTTAATCAAACACAAGATGCTTGGTTCTTTGACTTTACTTCTTCACGAAAAGAGACATCAGTAAGCATTTTCCAAGAGGCGAATGGCGACGTAAAAATGTTTGCGAACTACCAAGACCTGAATGGGACGTCAATGTCGGGGCTTTCTAAATCGATCGATGATATGGTTTCGCTGCTCAATGGCTTTAACATTGAAGATACCGGTTATGTTTTCCTGACAAATGATCAGGGGAATATTCAAATACACCGTCAGCAGGGCAAAAACCAAACATCGATTGCTAAGCTCTTCGGAAGCGATGCGAATCAGCTATTGAATAAAAATAGCTTTAACCTGATAAATGTAGAGTTTGAAGGGCAGGATACCTTTGTCTCTAGCCTTTATGTGCCTTCGATGAACTGGTTCGTCATTGGTGTGGTTCCCGTTGACGAAGTATTTGCTGACCTGAATGCAACCGCTCAAAAAATGCTGTTTACAACCATCATCGTGGCTGTAGTGTTTATCTTAATGGGCGTATGGTTGGCGAACAGTATCACGAAACCAATTCGACTGATTGCCGATCGTTTTACCGACCTTGGTCAAGGCGAAGGCGACTTGGCGCAGCGTATTGAAATTCAGGGTAATGATGAAATTGCGCAGCTTTCAAAGGGCTTTAACGGATTTATTGAGAAGATCCACACAACGATGAAAGAAGTGGCGTTGACCAGTGGCTCATTGAGTCACGCAGCGGAGAGCGTCTCGTTGAAAGCGACATCAACGCATGACAATAGCCAAGAGCAACGTGACCAAACCATTCAAGTCGTCGCCGCTATTAATCAAATGGGCGCGACCATCAGTGAGATTGCTTCTAATGCTGCAACCGCTGCCGACACGGCCAATCAGGCCTCTGAGAATACACAAATCGGTCGTGAGGTTGTGATCAAAGCAAAAGAAGTCATCAGCCGCTTAGCCGATGATGTCGAGTCAACCAATATCGTCGTGACTCAACTGGCTTCTACCACCAAAGATATTGGCTCTATTCTTGGAGTCATTCGTGATATATCAGAGCAAACTAACTTGTTGGCGCTTAATGCGGCAATTGAGGCGGCCCGAGCGGGTGAGCAAGGTCGTGGTTTTGCAGTGGTAGCCGATGAAGTGAGAAACCTAGCGTCACGTACAAACGACTCTACAGAAGAGATCCAACGGATGATCAACCAGCTTCAAAGCGATGCACAAGATGCGGTTAGTGCGATGGAAGCAGGCAAGGCGGTGACGATTGAAGGGGTTGCGTCTACAGATGAAGCGGTAGAAGTATTGATTAACATATCCGAGCGAATTACTGACATTTCAGACCGTAATACCCAAGTGGCGACGGCGACGGAAGAGCAATCTACCGTGGTTCATGCGATCAACCAGAACATCGAAGAGAGCAACGCAATCAATGAAATGACGACGGCGACAGCTGAAGAGCTGGCTGGTGCGAGTCGTGACCTTCAAGCCCTCTCAGCTCGTTTGGATAAGATGGTTGGTAGCTTCAAGCTTTAGAGTTGGATAGAATAGACCAAGTTTAAAAGTTCAATGACTATATTTGGGTGAGTACTATGAATGACTTTGAAAATGAACTAGAGCAGATATCTCAAGAAGCAGGGCAAGAGCCAGAAGTAAAGCTACCATCGCTAGAGGAACAAAAAGCGATTGTTGCAGAGCTGAAAAAGCTAGAAGCAGAAGGTAAGCTGACGCCAGAAGTGTTAGAGCAACACTTTGGTCAATTTAACCAGAAAAACGCTGTGCCAGTTCACTAGATAGCGTCATTTTCATTGCCAACATTAGCTCGAAAGAGCAACGCTTATTCTTAAAAAAGGGAGTCGTCGATACTCCCTTTTTTTATCTCTTCAAAAAGATTAGACCCCAATAATTCACCAGTTAGAAGTGATTGCCCCTGTAATCATTTTTAGTCAATTCCTCTCATTTAAAATCGTTGCCGCGGCTGCAAATCAAGTCATTTTCGCTGAACCCAATATCTTGACGTTATTTGGGTGTTTTTAAAAAGGTTTGCGCGGACAACTTACTGAATAATTTGTTATGGTTACCTGCTAATAGGAGATATTCCTAATCGATAGGCTATAGGCCATATTTTTATACAAAGGAGCTGGGTAATGGAGAGAGTGCAGTTGGTGGTCGATTTTCTTCTCACTCATAAATTGTTTTTTACTGCATTAATATTTTTTCTCATGTGGTTAGTTCGTCGAGCCATTTTGTCCATGATTCGTGGCGATGACGCCTTTCTTTCGGAAGATCAGCGCAGTTGGATGTCCAGAACTAAAAATGGCACCTTTACGATTACCTTGCTGATTCTATTTATTTTGTGGCAGTCGGAAATTAACGAATTCGCGCTAAGTGTGACCGCGATAGCTGTTGCAATTGTTGTGGCATCGAAAGAGATCATTTTGTGTTTTACTGGCTCGATACAAAGAGCAAGCTCGCGTTCATTCCGAGTCGGTGATTGGATTGAAGTCGGTAAGTTGTGTGGTGAAGTGATCGAACATAATATGATGGCAACCGTGATCCAAGAAATTGATCTCCACCACGGTCAGTATCACTACACAGGAAAAACGGCGACGCTACCTAACAGCATGTTTTTTACTTATCCTGTAAAAAATCTCAATTTTATGAAGCGTTACGTTTACCATAACTTTTCTGTGGTGGTGAAAGACTTCGTTAATTTATACCCTATATTGCCGACATTGGTCGATAAAATCGAAGAACATTGCAGTTACTTCAGAGATGTTGCCCACCGTTACAATGCCATGATTGAGAAGCATGCGGGTGTTGATTTACCTGGGGCTGAGCCACATATCCATATTTCAAGTAACATTAATGGCGAACAAATTCTGCATGTTATGATTTTTTGCCCGACAGATAAGGCAAACCATCTAGAGCACCTGATTCGTAAGGACTTTATGGAGCTTTATGAACAACGGTTTCCTTTCGTGAGTGAAAGATAAAGAAGAATTAATCTACGCTTAAATATAGCCCGCGGTCGAAAGTAGCGGGTTTGTTTATTTTTTTGACTAGACTCCAACCACCTCAAGAGATTTGATTCATCGAAAATGGCTTGGTTTGCTTATGGAGCATTGATATTGAAGGTTTAGATCAATACCTTGAGTATGGCCATTCGAGAATGGGGCGAATAAATTTAATCATGCTGTCGGCGCGCTGAGTCGTCAACTTGCAAATACATTCAAACACAATAAGGGATCACCATGACTAACGAATACATTCCACCAAAAGTTTGGACAAACGATAATGAAAACGGCGGTCAGTGGGCGAGCATCAACCGACCGGAGTCTGGTGCACGACATGAGCAAGAGTTACCAGTTGGTGAACACCCATTTCAACTTTATTCTATGGGCACGCCAAATGGGCAGAAGGTGACCATCATGTTTGAAGAACTGCTGGCAGCTGGTGTGGTAGAGGCAGAATACGATGCATACATAATTAAGATTGGCGATGGTGATCAGTTTGGCTCTGGTTTTGTATCGGTCAACCCAAACTCGAAAATTCCTGCTTTAGTCGACCGTTCTGGAGATGAACCAATAAACGTGTTTGAATCTGGTAACATTCTGTTTTACCTGGCGGAAAAGTTTGGTCACTTCCTACCAAAAGAAGGTGCGAAACGTGTTGAGGTGATGAACTGGCTATTCTGGTTACAAGGCTCCGCTCCTTACTTAGGCGGCGGTTTCGGCCACTTTTATGCTTACGCACCAGAAAAGTTTGAATACCCAATTAACCGTTTCACTATGGAAGTGAAACGTCAGCTCGATGTGCTTGATAAGCGCTTGGCGAACAATGAGTTCTTGGGCGGCAATGAATACAGTATCGCGGACATCGCAACATGGCCATGGTACGGTAACTTAGTATTAGGTCGTGCTTATGACGCCGCTGAGTTTCTGGATGTTAATAGTTATAAGAACGTCGTACGTTGGGCGAACGCGATTGATGAGCGTGAGGCGGTGAAACGTGGTCGCATTGTAAACCGCTCATGGGGGGAAGAATGGGAGCAATTACCTGAACGCCATAGCGCAGAAGATATTGATAATGTATTAAAACTTAAACCATAAGTGTTCTATAGCTAACGATTTCAAGAAGCTGAATTTTGCGAGAAGCGGTCCTTGATGCCACCAATATTCAAAGAGTAAGGCGTTGGCAAAAGTATGCGACCAAGTAGGTACGAATATAGTTAAAGAGACAAAAATGAGTTGCATCAGAATCAGCAGAGGAAAGCAGTATTATGGTAGATTTTATTGTAGCGAGTTGGTTCTAGTCATTGATTAAATTAAATCAATTTACTAAGGCGGCCTAGATGGTCGCCTTAGTTTTTTGGGATACTCATTACGCTCAAAACTGTAAACCGTCTTGTTTATATGATGTTTCCACAAGAAATTGTGTTTACAGGAAGGTTATATTACTTATCAGTTTTTGAGTGTGAGAGAAAAGAAACTAGAACCAAAATGGAGTGACACGTGCACAAGATTTTATCTTTGACATTGATTTTTTCGCTCATGGGCTGCGCCATGCCTCATCAACAAGTCGATAGCGGGCAGTGTGTTGGAGTGATGAATTCTCAAGATGCATATGGCTATTTAAACCCGAATCATTACACGGTTCAGGTGCTAGCGCTCAAACAAGAGAAAGATGTGAAAGATTACATTCGTTACATCGATCCCAAGCACCCTGCATGGGTCAACTGGAAAAATAGTCGAGGTACTCGCTGGTATACAGTAACCGTTGGCGATTTCGAAACCAAGCAGGACGCCTACAGTGCGCTTTCCTCACTGCCTAGTCGAGTGAAGCAGTCGTCTCCGTTTGTACTGACTTTCGCTGAAATGCAGCGCAAACAAGAAACAAGTGTTGTGAGAATGCGCTAACATCTCCTATTAAGCCCCCAACCATCGAACGGTATTGAATTGGGGGCTGTGTTATATGCTCTCAATTCTTAAAACCTCCCCCCCTATCATTTCTTATTTTTAATATAAACCAAATCAATAACGGAATAACCACGTACACGTTTTAAGAGGTACTTGACTATGCATATAAGTGCAAATGATGCCTCATATGTTAAACCTTATTGTTATTTCTATAAGTCTAGGAGGGGAAAAGCATGTGGTGGGACTGTGGAGAGGTTACTGAACGTACTTATTTGTTGGCGATGTTGCTAATTATGTGGGGTCGAAGAAAACAATTTGAGATGTATAAGAGAACAATCGCCCCTATGACGTAGGGGCGATTAATTATAAAAGTTAAAGCGCTGCAAGAATGGTTTCTGCTTTACTTGCTTCAAACTCTTTTGGTTGTTCTACGTTAAGCGTTGTCACGATGCCGTTTTCAATGATCATAGCATAACGTTGTGAGCGAACGCCGCCAAAGCCGCCTGTATCCATGTCAAGGCCCAACGCTTTGGTAAAGCTTGCATCGCCATCGCCTAACATCAGGATTTCAGAAGCATTTTGCGCTTCACCCCAAGCTTGCATAACAAATGCATCGTTTACAGAGACGCATGCAATCAAATCAACGCCTTTCGCTTTCAGTTGATCTGCCAATACAACATAGCCTGGTAGGTGAGCTTCTGAGCAAGTAGGAGTAAATGCGCCAGGTACAGCGAAAAGCACAACTTTCTTGTTGGCGAACAGTTCAGTGACCTCGTGATTGACCACGCCATCGGCAGTCAGTTCGCTGAGGGTCGCAACAGGTAGTGCTTGGCCTTGTTGAATCATGATTTCTTCCTTTTTGTGCTGAGTTTTGCTCATTCAGTCTAGCGTTTAACCGCAGAATTAACCACGGAAGGTTTGTAAGGGTATCTCATCTTGAACGTTTTACTCAAGGTGGTGCTGATTTTTACAGAGTAGAGGGGAAAGCGCTGGTTAACCGTTAATGTAACCGCGGAAGTGTCTGAGTGAATTAATTGCCACGACAACGCCTTTACCGAAATCACTAGGTATTCTGGGGCATCTTCATGTGCAACACAGACTAGACCACACCTTTTCTTTACCAACTTGAATAGGACAAGCACGAAAGAATTTTTGATATGTAAGTGACACTCTATTTTTTGGAAGGACTTGAATAAATGTGTGCATAGTTCATGTAAATTTATTAATTTAACTATACCCAAATAACCTTGGTGTAAGAACTAAATAAAAGTCATTTGGGTATAAAAGGCTCACAAATCATATATGCTTTTTATGCAACGATATTTTGGCCTAGAAGAGTTTGATTATGAAGAGTTTGGGTATTCGTGTGGCAAAGGCAAGTGGCGGTACCTTGCACAACGATAGTGATGTCATAGCCTTGGAAGAGTAGCTGAAAGGTTTTAGAGATCAAATAATTTATCAAATTCTCTTTGTTCCATAATATCTTCTATACGACGTCGTGTTTGTTGTTTTACAGCGGCCGTATTTTTCTCAGACTCTTTCTTTTCTTTTTCAATCTGCTTTTTAGTTTTTTTAGCCATTAGATACCTTCCAAATTAATTTGCATATATTTATTAATGCCTGAAAATCGTATTATTTGACAGTAAAACTTCCTAACTTTGAACCTGAATCACAGAGAATGGTCCCAGAGAGTGTTTTTTCACAATATTGAAAATCGATAAGATAGCAATCAGAGTGCAGTTTGGGTAATACATGCCTTCTTAAAACATCACCATTTAACTGATGTATTTTGGCCTTCCAAGAGGTATGCGATTGTTCTAAATTAAATGCAATTTCTAACATTTATTCTCCTGTGGTGTGATGATTTTTTCTTTATTGATCAATTGATACCAGTGCCTTTGACGGCCTGTTCTTCTTGTGGACATAAGTTTTCCTTTAAATAATTAAATAAATTGTACTGCTCGTCTTATTTTAAGCAGTAGAATACCGAACCTGTTATTTAGGTTGAGTATTTTGTGGGGGATAGATTTCGAAAAAGGGGAGAGTTTGGTGCAGCATGGGGATGCTACACCAAGAAAAGCCGTCTTATAGAGGAGAGACTTCAGTCGCTTGAGGACCTTTTTGACCTTGCTCTACATTGAAGCTTACTTTCTGACCTTCAGTTAGGGTCTTGAAGCCATCAGCAACGATAGCGTTAAAGTGTACGAATACATCTTGACCGCCGTTGTCTTGAGATAGGAAACCGAAGCCTTTAGTTTCGTTAAACCATTTTACTGAACCAGTTACTTTAGACATAAAAATACCTTTGAATTAAACATTAAAATTATGATTTGTTTGGTGGATCTTTTCTAAGCTATTGAATGTTCAATCAAGAGGAAGTTGTACGCAGGTGTCTGAATTGGTGATTCAAGATTTTACTGAGAGGAAACTTAAACTAAATGTTGCATTAACAGCTCTCTTCTAAGAGCCAAGGCACACTATACACCTTGACTAGGAAATAGCTACATTTATTTTTAATTATTTTATCCTTCAGTGACCTCAAGATATTTGGTCGAGCGAGAATAAATTTGGCTTGCAGATGCAATAATGATTTGCAGATCTGTTATTTAAATATTTTATTAGCTAAGTATATTGAACAAAACAGTTCAACCTAACCGTTTATAAGCGAGGGTTCTTTTTGTGTGACCGAGAACTGTATCTTTAAATCGTCTTTAGGCACAACCATGTTCGAAAAAATCGAATAACTAGCTCAAATGTATCCGCTCATTATATTTTTATCTTCAACTTACAATGAATCTATTCAGTCGGAGGAATTAGGGTTGAGGAGAGTAACAATGAGTACCACTAGAGAGATTCGTCAGATTATGACCGCGCAACCAACCGCTGATGGAGATGGAGTGAAGATCCAGCGAGTGGCTGGTTTTAATAACACTAGTTTCTCACCATTCCTAATGATGGATGAATTGAAATCAGATGATAGCTCTGATTATATCGGTGGTTTTCCTCCTCACCCTCATCGTGGTATTGAAACACTCACTTATATGTTGAAAGGGCACTTTCAACATCGTGATCATATGAATAACGTTGGGGAGCTTCGCTCTGGTGGCGCGCAATGGATGGCCGCTGGTCGTGGTGTTATTCACAGCGAAATGCCGATTATGCAAGAGGGTGAGTTACATGGCTTTCAAATTTGGATTAACCAACCAGCGAAAAATAAGATGCAACCTGCGCAATACCATGACTTGCAACCAGAAACGATCAATGAATATGAGACGAAAGAAACAGGCGTGGTACGTGTGATCTCTGGTCTTCTAAATATCAATGGAGATAGTGTTCAAGGCCCGCTCACGGAAACAGGTGTAGAAGCCACTCTGGCTGACTGGCAAGCTCATTGTGGAGCGAGCTTGAGTCTAGAGACAGACCCAAATCACAATATGATGGTTTATGTCTATAAAGGGTGTCTCGAGTTACAGCAGCGTGCGGTTAAGCAAGGTGAAATGGCCATTTTATCTAAAGGTGAAGTGGTTGAATTGAAGGCCAAGGATAATAGCGGTGTATTGATTTTTATTGGTGAGCCCATTAATGAGCCTGTGGTTCATTACGGTCCCTTTGTGATGAACAGTATGCAAGAAATCGAGCAAGCAATCCAAGACTACAATGCTGGGGTGTTCGAAACTTATTAAATTCAGCCTAACTATGAAAAATTTTAAGTCTGATCATTGGGCTTGACCTAAAGCAAATACGATAATCCACTGCCTTCGAATTTGTATTCGCCACGTTTAAACAACGTGGCTTTTTTATCTCAGGGTTATCATGGGGGCCGTTTGAGCTAAGTCACTCACTTATCCATAGTAGCGTTCTCATACCCACCACTTTTTCTGCTTTAACGACTGGGTAATCTTGGTCAATAAATAAAAATTCAAAAAAATTATTAATGTTCTAAGAAGCCATTGCTTTTGTTTCTAGGTCTTTTGCACCACGTAGCATAGCTTCAATCAACTCACCGGCATTAAACTTCTCAAGCGCTTCGTGAGCGCCCACTTGATGCGCTCTGTCGACACAGATCTCACTCGATAATGACGTGTGCAAAATACGGTATGAACGATTCAGTGCCGAGTCATTTTGTACTTCAAATGCCAATTCGTAGCCATCAAGGCCGGGCATTTCAATGTCACTCACCAGCATATCCACAGGACGATGAGCTTCAGCCTCACTTTTCATGAGTTGCAATGCATCTAAGCCATTTTTACAGATTTGATAAGCAATATTAATGCTATCAAGCGCGTCACAAAGTTGCTTACGAGCTATTGAGGAATCATCGACCAACAAAATGCTGAGTGCTTTTAGACGTTCTCGTTCAACATCCGTTAGCATCGGAATCTTTGAGTTTTCATATTGTGGATAAATTTTTGAGAGTAGGAGTTCAACATCTAGCATTTGAACCGTTTTATCTTCGTAGCGAGTAATACCCGTCACGAAAATGTTTTTGCCCGCACTTACTGGTGGTGTTTCAATGGCTTTCCAATCGCACTCAATGATCTTCTCGATACTACGAACCATAAATGCAACCACCGTTCGCAAACAGTCGGTCACGATAAGGTAGCAGTTCTTATACTCTTCTTCACTGATTGGACGAAAGCCTACAGCGGCAGACATATCGATCACCGGCACGGTTAAATTACGAATGGTAACCGTGCCAATCACATGGTGGTGTGAGTAGGGGATCTTAGTGGTGGGCATGTAAGGAACAATTTCACGGACTTTTAGTGTGCCTATCGCGAAGCTCTGTTGCAGGGTGAGTTTGAACATCAACATGCCCTGTGATTGATTCGCCTTACTAACGACTTTTGCCATGGAATAACCTTATAAATACCACCAATTTGTGTCTAATCTAATCTTATAAAGCAACCGCTTCAACTATCGGAGAGATAAATGTGAGCTTTTTAGACAATCTATGAATTTATAGCGACTAATTGAGCAGGATTTGGCTGTGTTTTAAGCTATTTTTGTAGAAGGTTCGATGAGAGTTGCTCTTGAGATGAGAAATGCTTGGCGAGTTTAGAGCGGATGGGTACACTTGCGTAAACAGAATCGTGAGAGAGAAAAAATGGCAAATACAGCAGCCGCATTACACATTCTTGTGAAGCACAAAGAGCAAGCAGAAGATATTATCAAGCAACTAAAAAAAGGGGCGAAGTTTCAGACATTAGCGAAGAAATATTCGACTTGTCCATCTGGTAAGCGAGGTGGTGATCTTGGGGAGTTTCGCCGCGGTCAAATGGTGCCTCAGTTCGACAAAGTCTGCTTTTCTGGAGAAGTTCTGACGCCACAGTTAGTCAAAACCAAGTTTGGTTGGCATGTGGTGAAGGTATTATATAGGACGTAGATTTCGGGTAGATAGTATAGGTTGAATTCTGAACACCTTAAACCTTATCGATTCGATGTCGATTTTTATACGAGTTAAAAATGGCAGACACGATTTGAGCTGTCATTTTATCATCGATTCGCTGTGACTAATTGGTTGGCGAAAATAGTCCCGGCATCAAGTTTGATTTATAGCGACTTAGGTTTAAAGAAATCGCTTTATTAAAGGTCTCATCGTAGTACTTAGGATTACAATAGCTTAGGAGCATCAGTCGTTTCTAAGTTCTAGCTATAAACAAAATTCGTTTTTTTTAATGTGGGTAAGATAATCCTTACTCATATGCGATATGCCGTGCTGATGGGAAGAATCGGTATGGCTCTTCTGCATCCTCTTTAACCATTAAAAAAGTTGAGAATTTTAATATTATCGGCGAACCTCTTCGAACTCGCCTTCAATCGCATCCGGTTTTCCTGTATTAAACTCATACTCTTTATGTACTTCCTTCTGCATTCGTTTCACGCGCTTTTCAATGCGCTTACCAGCAATTAGTG
Organism: Vibrio sp. TAP-3B; assembly: GCF_057784735.1. Lineage (NCBI taxonomy): Bacteria > Pseudomonadati > Pseudomonadota > Gammaproteobacteria > Vibrionales > Vibrionaceae > Vibrio > Vibrio sp. TAP-3B. The sequence continues at coordinate 880,626 of NZ_CM173496.1, forward strand.
CCGCAATGGTCAATGGAATCGCGATGATCAGGCTAAAAACTAATGTAAAAAAGCCGATAATCAATGCAAGTGCTGTAACGATAATCCGATTCATAATGTTGACCTCTCTATTCGTCTATGTGTTTAGATTAACGCTGTATAGATGAATGAAACATGAACAATCTACAGGATTTTGTCTGGAAAGTGTTAAATGGCTTAAAACGAAAAAACGCCTGAGGTGATCAGGCGTATAAACGGGGGAATAAATATTAGTACTGCGCTTTAACGCTTATTATAAAGAACAAATGTTAGATATTGTCCGTTACGTTATGTGGTTAACGTTGTGGAGCAAAGTTCACCTACCGAGGGAATGTTTGGTAACGAACACCCATCATTTGTTCCATACAGTGCACGACTTGGCAGCTGTAACCGAATTCGTTGTCATACCAAATATACAGTACACAACGTTTATCTTGCGCAATCGTTGCCTGTCCATCAACCACACCTGCATGGCGAGAGCCAACCAAATCTGTCGATACGATTTCAGTTGAATCTGTATAGTCAATCTGCGCTGAAAGCTCAGAGTTCAGTGCTATTTCACGCAGGTAGTCATTGAGTGAATCACGGTCAACATCTTCACCTAGGTTAAGGTTCGCCACTGCCATTGATACGTTTGGTGTCGGTACGCGAATCGAATTGCCTGTTAACTTACCAGCGAGCTCAGGCAGCGCTTTGGCAACGGCTTTTGCAGCCCCTGTTGAGGTCAGAACCATGTTCAGAGAAGCACTACGTCCACGACGGTCACCGGAATGGAAGTTGTCGATCAAGTTTTGGTCGTTCGTGTATGAGTGAACGGTTTCTATGTGACCTGAAAGTACACCGTACTTGTCATGTAATGCTTTTAGTACTGGTGTTATTGCGTTAGTCGTACAACTCGCGGCAGAGATAATAGTGTCATCTTCTTGAATAACCGACTCATTAACACCAAATACTACGTTCTTAATGTCGCCCTTACCCGGTGCGGTTAATAGAACTTTCTCTGCCCCTTTGCTGGCGAGGTGTTGGCTTAGGCCTTCTGTATCACGCCAAACTCCTGTGTTATCGACAATAAGTGCGTTGTTAATCCCGTAAGTTGTGTAGTCTATTTCACTAGGATTGTTCGCGTAGATAATTTGGATGTAGTTACCATTTACGATCAGTGCTTTACGTTGTTCATCAATAACGATGCTACCATTAAACTGGCCATGTACAGAGTCACGACGTAGTAAGCTAGCACGTTTCTCTAAATCACCTTTTTTACCACCACGCACTACAATCGCACGCAGTCGTAATGGGTAACCTGGACCACTTTTCTCGATGAGTAGACGGGTCAATAGTCGACCTATGCGACCAAAACCGTAAAGCACCACATTGCGAGCTTTAAGTGATGAGTCTGCATCGCGCGCACCGTCAAGAGCCGTGATAAGGAAGTCATTTAGGGCTGACGCATCTTCGTGTTCATTCCAATACTTAGTCGCCAATTGGCCAACATCGACTCGGCATGAAGAGATGCTCATCTCACAAAGCGCTTGGATAATAGGCATTGTATGCTCAAGCGAAAGCGGATTACCTGTGTAACGTCTTGCTACGCGGTGAGTTTTGAGAATGTCTATCGTAGTCGCGTTGATAAGCGTCTTACCAAACAGAACCACTTCGATTCCTTTTTGACGATATAGCTTACCAATAAGAGGGGAAATAGATTCAGCAATCGTTTGGCTAGTTTGCCAATCTTGGAGATATTTCTCTGGACTCATTGTTGTATTGGACCTTTCACGTTTGGGGGCTAACCATACTCTCTACAATTGCCTCTGCAGGAGAATGCAAGAGTATGTAATCGGGTTGTAATAGTTATGTGTGCAGATTCTACGGTGGGAGGTCTTATTCTGCTAGGAAAATTAAATCTAGTGAAAAACACTATTTCATCGTTTGATAATGGTGGATTAATATGGCTAAAGCGGCGGATTTCACATATTGACATTTAGGAAAGAGTTGGCTTTTTTCGCGATGATAACGAATAACTTCAAAGTGTTGCTGTAATAATCACTAATAAACTTGCACTTTAATGTGACTGGAATCCTCAAGGCAACTTAATAAGTAAACATCCTGAGGGGATCTGACCTTATAAAGTGTTGGTTCTTAGGGATCAGAGAAATTTGATTGCTTTTGTTTTTTCTTAAGATCAAAAAATATGCGTTACATCACAATTCTTGCTTTGCTGTTAGATGAGTAAATAACCAAAGAAACCCAATCATTTATACGTATTAATTGAAGCCGTAACTCATCAGACTGAGCAACTCGTAACTCAAATTAATGAGCAAAAGCATTTTGGTGACATTGTCACTTATAGTGTATCTACCCCCAGAGACTAAGCCTTTCGAATCGATCAACGAATATTGACCGCTATGAAAGAGAGACTTCGATGGGACAAGACAACTGGACGAAAAACGCAAAGACTATTGCCATTAAATGAGTGTGTTAGCCGCCATCATCTAATATTTCGCTGTAGGGATGGATGCCTATTTATCTAAACCGTATAAATCGAACCCGTGATTTGAGTTGTTTAATGAACCAAAGCTTGCTTAAATCGCGCCAACCAGCCGAAATTATTTTTGGCTCTTAGACGCAAATAAAAGGAAGTGACATGTTTAAGCTCGCTGTTATCGGTACAAACTGGATCTCTCAACAATTCGTTGAAGCGGCAATTCAAACAGAGCAGTTTTGTCTAAAAGCGGTGTATTCGAGAGATATTGAGAAAGCGCGTTTGTTTGGAACACCTTATGACGCGGAGATTTATTATGACAGTCTCGAGGCGTTGGGAGATGATGCCGAGATTGACGCAGTGTATATTGCGAGTCCGAATTCATTTCATGCCCCACAAGCGATACAGATGCTAAAGGCGGGCAAACACGTTATCTGTGAAAAGCCAATGGCGTCAAACTATGCTTTAGCTCAGGCGATGTTTCAATGCGCGGAAGAAAATAATGTCGTTCTTTTTGAAGCGTTCATGTCGCCATACACGCCAAACTTTAATGTCTTGAAAGAAAGTATCCCGTCAATTGCGCCATTGAGGCACGCCACGATTAATTATTGCCAATATTCTTCTAGATACCAAAAGTATTTAAACGGTGAAAACCCAAATACGTTTAACCCAGAGTTTTCGAACGGATCCATTATGGATATTGGCTATTATTGCGTAGGCTCTGCTGTTGAGTTGTTTGGAGAGCCTAAAGCGATTCAAGCGAGTGCTCATGTTTTGACTTCTGGTGTGGATGGGTGCGGCAGTGTGACATTGGCGTACGACGGCTTCAACGTCAACCTGTTACATTCTAAAGTCAGTGACTCATTGATTCCAAGTGAATTTCAAGGCGAGCAAGGCAGCATTCTTGTCGATATGATTGCAACAGGCCGAGAGATAGAACGCAAGCTCAGAGGTAGAGAAAAAGAAACACTGACATTACCTCAAACAGAAAACCACATGTTTTATGAAGCACAAGCCTTTGCTAAGCAACTTCAACTAGGAGTGATTGATCCTCAAATGAAACAGCGATCATTGACAGTTGCAAAAGTATTAACGGAAGTGAGAAGACAAACAGGCGTCATTTTTCCTGCCGATCAACAAGCGTAAGTAGTTGGTTTCTGCGCTTATGAAAAAGCCCTCAATTGAAGTGACCCCGTAAAGTTGGACATTTCTGTTAAGCGGCTTTCAAGACCTGAGTTCGATATTCTATCGGAGTCAGGCCTTTTAGTTTCACTTTTATACGCTTGGTATTGTAGTACTCGATGTATTCTTTAATTTGTTCTATCAGAGCATCTGCATCTTCAAAGCTTTGGTTGTGATACATCTCTGTTTTGAGTAAAGCAAAAAAGTTTTCAGCAACAGCATTATCCAAGCAGTTACCTTTTCTCGACATGCTTTGCGTTAACCCATTCTCCGCTACCTTTTTCTGATACTGTCGATGGCGATATTGCCAACCTTGATCGCTATGTATAATTGGTTTTGAGTTGGGTTTAAGCGTTGATATAGCTTCCGTCAGCATATCCGTGACAAGCGGCAAGCAGGCATTTTTGGCCACTCTATAAGCAACCACTTCCTGAGTAAACAAGTCGACAACGGGAGACAAGTATACTTTCTGCTCTTTGATTTTGAACTCCGTGACATCTGTTACCCATTTTTCATCGGGTTGAGTCGCACTAAAATCTCTTTCAAGCACGTTAGGAGCTGCTGTTCCAGATTCTCCTCGGTATGAACGATACTTTTTAACCCTGACCGTCGATTTAAGGTTGAGCTGAGCCATAAGTCTTTGAACCGTTTTGTGATTAAGCATAACCCCCTGATTTTTTAGTTCCAAGTGAATACGGCGGTAGCCGTATCGACCCTTATGTTCATGATAAATTGACTTTATCAAACGCAGCTCACGTTCGTAGCTATTTGGGCGCTTACTCGTTTGAGCCTGATAATAGAAGACACTTTTTGCCAACTGTAGAGTGTGCAGTAAGTGCTTCAACGGGTACTTGCCTTTAAGAGTTAGAGCTATGACCGCTTTTTCTTTGTTCGACGGTTTTTTTCCTGCTCCAACTCTTCCAACTTTTTTAGAACGGCATTCTCAGTTCGTAAGTAGACCAACTCCTCTTTTAGCTCCTCAAGTGTCATTTCATTATCAGGTTTAGTGGTACGTTGAGGTTGCTGTTTCATTGAGGGTCTTCCTTTCTGGCGCATTTTGAGCCCTTTGATACCGAGCTCATTAAATCTTTTGAGCCAGACAGAGAGTATCCCCGGGGATGAGAGGTTTAATACTGCGCTAGTGTGCGTGAGAGACCAATCATTCGTCCACATTAAATTCAATGCTTTTCGTTTTTCCTGAGCAGTAGCATGCTTAGTTGGTAAAAATGAATCAGCACCATGGATGACAAAGACTTGAACCCAATACCGTATCTGTCTTGAAGACATTGAATATTGTTTTGCTAAATAGCGAGATGACGCACCATCTAAGCATTGTTTAGCAATGATACATTTTAGCTCGCGGCTATATTTGGACATAAAAAGACCCCCAATAATTGGTGTCCAACTATTGGGGGTCAGTTCAATGTCGGGGCTTTTCAGTTTTCAGATTCGTAATAGAGAAAACTGATTATCTTTTTACTGCAGTTACGCTAGCAATTCTTTTGCTGTGTTCACTACGTTTTCAGTCGTGAAGCCAAACATCTCGAATAGCTGACCAGCAGGTGCAGATTCACCGAATGTGGTCATGCCGATGATACGACCGTCGAAACCAACGTACTTGTACCAGAAGTCTGCGATGCCCGCTTCGATAGCGATACGAGCTGTTACGTCTGATGGTAGAACTGCTTCACGGTAAGCGGCATCTTGCTTGTCGAATGCGTCTGTTGATGGCATTGAAACCACGCGTACTTTCTTACCTTCAGCAGTTAGCTGTGCTGCTGCTTCTACTGCTAGTTCAACTTCAGAGCCTGTTGCGATAAGGATAAGCTCTGGCTTGCCTTCACAATCTTTTAGGATGTAAGCACCTTTCGCGATGTTCGCTACTTGTTCTGCTGTACGCTCTTGTTGCGCTAGGTTCTGACGCGAGAAGATAAGTGCAGTTGGTGCATCTTTACGTTCAATCGCTAGTTTCCAAGCGACTGCTGATTCAACTTGGTCACATGGACGCCATGTGCTCATGTTTGGCGTTAGACGTAGCGATGCCATTTGCTCAACGGGTTGGTGAGTTGGGCCATCTTCGCCAAGACCGATAGAATCGTGCGTGTACACTTGGATGTTCTGAATCTTCATCAGCGCAGCCATACGCATGGCGTTACGTGCGTACTCCATGAACATTAGGAATGTCGCGCCGTAAGGAACGAAACCACCGTGTAGCGCAATACCATTAATGACCGCGGTCATACCGAATTCACGTACACCGTAGTGGATGTAGTTACCCGAAAAATCATCCGCTTCTAGAGACTTAGAACCAGACCACATGGTCAGGTTAGAAGGCGCTAGGTCAGCAGAGCCACCCATGAACTCTGGAAGCATTTGGCCAAACGCTTCTAGTGCATTTTGAGACGCTTTACGTGAAGCGATATTGGCTGGGTTTGCTTGAAGGTCGGCAATGATTTGGCTTGCTTTCTCTTCCCACTGTGCAGGAAGCTCACCGTTTACGCGGCGTTTGAATTCAGCCGCCAGCTCAGGGTATGCTGCTTCATAAGCTGCAAATTTCTCGTTCCACGCTGCTTCCTTAGCTGCGCCTGTTTCTTTCGCTGACCATTCTGCGTAGACTTCTTGCGGAATTTCAAAAGGACCGTGCTCCCAACCTAGTTCTTTGCGTGTTGCTGCGATTTCTTCAGCACCTAATGGCGCACCGTGACAGTCGTGTGAACCAGATTTGTTTGGTGAACCAAAACCAATGATTGTCTTAGTACAGATAAGCGTAGGACGTGGGTCTGCTTTCGCTGCTTCAATGGCAGCGTTGATCGCTTCACTGTCATGACCATCTACGGCAGGAATAACGTGCCAACCGTAAGCTTCAAAACGCTTAGGTGTGTCATCAGAGAACCAACCATCAACGTGACCATCGATAGAAATGCCGTTGTCATCCCAGAACGCAATCAGTTTGCCTAGGCCAAGTGTGCCTGCAAGAGAACATGCCTCGTGCGAGATACCTTCCATCAGACAGCCGTCACCCATGAATGTATAAGTGAAGTGATCAACGATGTCGTGGCCTTCTTTGTTGAATTGAGCAGCTAGTGCTTTTTCAGCAATCGCCATACCCACAGCGTTTGTAACCCCTTGGCCTAGAGGGCCCGTGGTTGTCTCGATACCTGGTGCGTAGCCGTATTCTGGGTGACCTGGCGTTTTAGAGTGCAATTGACGAAAGTTTTTCAGATCATCAATAGATAGCTCGTAACCGCTCAAGTGCAGTAGAGAATAAAGCAGCATTGAACCGTGACCGTTTGAAAGCACAAAACGATCTCGATCCGCCCACTCTGGGTTTGATGGGTTGTGGTTTAGGTGAGAGCGCCAAAGAACTTCAGCGATGTCTGCCATACCCATAGGAGCACCTGGGTGGCCAGAATTAGCTTGTTGAACACCGTCCATACTTAATGCACGAATAGCGTTTGCGAGATATTTACGATCCATAATAACTACCAGTTTAAAATAATATCGAATTTAGAAATTAAGAGGGGAACGCAAACGTTCCCCTGATTTGATTTTGTGGATTACAGCTTTGCTGCGATCATATCTTCAAGTTTGCCTTGGTCAATCGCGAAGTTGCGGATACCTTCAGCAAGCTTCTCTACTGCCATTGGGTCTTGGTTGTGTTCCCATAGGAACTCAGAGTGAGTCATTGGTGCTGGGCGTTCTTTTGTGCCTTTAGAATCAACCAACTTCTCAACCACTTCGCCTTCTGCGGCTTCTAGCTCAGCAAGTAGAGCTGGAGCGATTGTTAGGCGGTCACAGCCAGCCAGTTCTAGGATTTCACCGATGTTACGGAAGCTAGCGCCCATGACTACGGTGTGGTAGCCGTATTCTTTGTAGTAGTTGTAGATTTGAGTAACAGACAGTACGCCTGGATCTTCTGAAGCTTCGAAGTCACGACCTTCTTTTGCTTTGTACCAGTCCATGATGCGGCCAACGAATGGTGAAATTAGGAATACGCCAGCTTCAGCACAAGCACGAGCCTGAGCGAATGAGAATAGAAGCGTCAGGTTACAGTTGATGCCTTCTTTCTCTAGGATTTCTGCTGCGCGGATACCTTCCCAAGTAGACGCTAGTTTGATAAGGATGCGGTCGTTAGTGATGCCGGCATCGTTGTACATTTTCACGAGTTGACGTGCTTTCGCTACGCTGCCTTCCATATCGTAAGATAGGCGGGCGTCAACTTCTGTAGAGATACGACCTGGAATAGTTTTTAGGATTTCTTTACCGATGCTTACTGCAAGCATGTCACAAGTGTCTTGAACTTGTTGAGCTTTGTCGTTGCTCTGTGCTTTAGCGTATTCGATTGAAGCATCGATTAGAGGTGCGTACTCTGCGATTTGAGCGGCTTTAAGGATAAGAGAAGGGTTAGTTGTTGCGTCTTCTGGCTGGTATTTTTTGATTGCATCAATTTCACCAGTGTCTGCTACTACCGTCGTTAGTTTACGAAGTTGCTCTAACTTGTTGCTCATAATCGATCATCCTATTTTTCAATGGGCTTAAGCGTGGTTTAGAGGCCACCGCTTGTGCACTTGCAAGCGAGTTAGCTAATCGTCTCATCGCATTTAATGAGACATCTGCTCAGCCAACTACGGAAATTCTGTTACCGAACAAAGGGTATGAACATATGTTCGATAGCTGAGTAAATGATGTCTCCATCTTTATCCTATCTATGCTGAAAGTCAATCGGTGGAATCGACTTATAGTGAACTTCATCAACGTTTTTGTACTGTGTGTTGAGCTCTTAGCCTAGATAAACGTTTGCCCTTATTGTTCAATGCTTGAGCGTTGAACGAAAGGGGAAAAAATGATGGTGAGAAAATGTTATTGCGATGAGCAAATGTAGCGTTTAAATTGGTGGAGAACGTAGGCTAAGTCAATGAGCAGATCTTCACTTATTGCATACAATATCGATCCTCTTAAAGGGTTAGAGAAATCATGAGCAGTTATAACCAAGATATTTCCATTGAAAACACAGATTTGTTGACCGAAATTTCCGTCGCTTATTATCAAGACGGTGCGACTCAGGAAGAGATATCCAGAAAGTTTGCCATTTCACGAGCAAAAGTAGGGCGAATGCTCAAGCAAGCTCGTGATGAAGGCATCGTTGAGATAACAGTAAAGTACCACCCAGTATTCAGTGCCAAAATTGAACAACGTCTGATTGAGAGATTTGGTGTAAAGCGTGCTCTGGTGGCGCTTGATCAACCGAACGAAGAAGCGCAGCGCCTTCAAGTCTCTGGTCTGGTCTCAAATTACCTAACCAGCACGCTTAAAAACGGAATGGTAGTGACGGTAGGGCAGGGGCGTAACGTCTCTTCCGTGGCTCATCACATTGGGGTCATTACGCCGCGTGACTGTAAATTTGTCTGTGGCATTGGAGGGATTCATCCGCGCGGTGGCATGTATAACGCCGATCACATTTGTCGTCAGTTAGCGAAAAAATATGGTGGAACTTCCGAAACCCTTTATGCTCCTGCCTATGCAGAAAATAGAGAGCAGAAATTGGCCTTCATGCAGAATGCGACGGTAAAGCAAACGCTCGATTTGGCGCGCAAAGCTGATGTCGCTTTGGTCGGTATTGGTGATATGAGCGAAAACAGTTATATGGTGGACTTAGGCTGGTTTACGCCAGATGAAGTGGTTCAATCAAGGTTGCAGCAAGGCGTGGTAGGGGATTTTGCTGGCTATGACTTTTTTGATATTCACGGTAATGTAGCCAATACCGTGATGAGTGATCGAGTCATTGGTTTAGGCATTGAAGAGTTTCGTCCAATAGCGGAAGTGATCGCTATTGCCGCCGAAAACAGCAAGCCATTAGCGCTTCTCGGCGCATTAAGAACAGGCGCAGTAGATGTGATTGCGACGAGCGTTAGCAACGCATTGACGGTTCTTAACTTAGATGAGCAAATGCACGGCAATGCGGTACCTGAGGGGGCGCACAGATAATATGTAATCTTATGCAATCAGGCTGCGAGGAGTTATAAATGACTCGCAGCCTGATGTCGTTTTCAAGTTAAAAACATTCTCTAGGAGTAGCTTTAAATTTGTACATCTACTCTGGAGAATACAATGAAAAAGACACTTCTTGCAGCCCTGCTTGTCGGGCTTACTGGTGCGGCTCACGCCGAGCAAAAAGTCGTAGCGGGTTACTTTGCGGATTGGCAGTACGCAAACGCAGAAAACCCATACACGGTGAAAGATATTCCCGCCGATAAGCTGACGCACGTGATTTACGCGTTTCTCAGTATGTGCGGTCCTCATACCGGTGCTTCTGAAACGGTGCAAAAACTGATTGCCAAACAATGTGAAGGAAAAGATCCTTATACGGCGATCATTGTCGATACCGAAGCGGCATTAGAAAAGGACTTTGGCGATGTCTCAGTTAACGCGCCATACAAAGGCCACTTCGCTCAGCTTGCCGAAATGAAGAAACAACATCCTGATCTCAAAATTCTCCCTTCTTTTGGTGGCTGGACAATGTCGGAGCCTTTCCATGCGATGGCGAAGAACAAACAAGCCATGGATCAATTCTCGAAAAGTGCGGTTGAGTTGATTGCTCAATATGATTTCTTTGATGGTATTGATCTGGATTGGGAATACCCAGGTGGTGGTGGTTTAACAACGTCGCCTTGGAACCCAGATACCAAGCTTTCTGATGAACAAAAAGCGTCTGAGCGTGATGCGTTTACCTATTTAGTTAAAACCATGCGTGGTGAGTTGGATGAGCTTACAAATCAAACCAAGCGTGAATACGAGCTTTCTACGGCGGTGGGCGTTGGTCCAAAAGCGGCAGGTATCGATTGGAAAGCGGCGGAGCCGTATCTGACCAACATGTTTGCGATGACTTATGATTTTTTAGGTGGTTGGGGACAACAAACCGGGCATACCACCAATTTGCACGCGACTGAGCGCAGTTGGTGGGGAATGGGCGCAGACGTCTTTATTAATCAGATGATTGAACTTGGGATCCCAAGTGAGAAGTTGGTGATTGGCGCGGCATTTTACGGCCGTGGTTGGCAAGGTACGAAAGATTTTTCGGGTGGCCTCCCCACGCAAGATCTTGTTTCTGAGCAAGGAGCCCAATTCGGTACTGGCGAAAATGGTTACTTCATGTTCTGGGATCTGATGAAGAATTACAGTGACAAGCAGGGGTATGAGTACAAGTATGATGAACAATCACAAGCGCCTTACTTGTGGCATCCTGAAAAGAAAGTGTTTATCTCTTATGAAAATGAACGTTCGATCAAAGCCAAAGCTAATTGGGCGAAACAGGCTAACCTCGGTGGCATTTTTACCTGGGAATTGTCTGGCGATCCGAAAGGTGATTTGGTTGAAGTTATGTATCAGGAGATGAAAAAATAATTGGATTATCAACTCGTTTATCTCAAATACATTAGTTGAGACTAGAGCCGACACTTCAATTTGAAAGAAGAGAGTTACCCTGATTAAAGGTGCTACATCCGTAATCAAAGAAACTAGAGGTAACTCTCATCCTTCATACTAGAACCCAATCAAACACAAGCGGACCTTCTCAATCTCGCATAAGAACTCGGCAACGTATTGAAAGCCTGCAAATTTGTGGTGTGTTTATCTCACCGAGTCGAGAAGTGGGTAACAGTCAGGGCATCAAGGTCATCACTCATCCTTAAAAGTGATTTCAATGCTTTCTTTAGTTACAGCTAACGAATGAAAGAGATTGATAAAAACTGGAACTTGTTGTTTGGTGAAATGTGGCGGTAGAGCCAACCGGACAAGAAGCAGAAATAGGGACGATCACTCGTTGCTGATCTATCTCAGAGGCGTCAATAGTGAGATAACGGCGTTGACCATTTAAAGAGTCGGTTAAAGTGTTACTAAGGACGGTCGCTGAGACTGTTTCTTCATTAGTGGGTTTACCCCATATTAAAAGCAGAAGGAGTAAAGCACTTAAACCGCCGAAGACCAAAATGTAAGTTTTGGGGTTATCCAAAGTCGAGTTCCAAAGGTTTTGCTTCGAGTAATTCTATTGTTTTACAATAAAAAATCTGCATGTTCAAAGAACAATACGGTTTTGTATTAAAACCGGTGGTGTACGCCAATCGAGGTTCTGCCCACTAGGGTTGTTTTCCTTCCATGCTGGTGGTTATATTGATAAGAGAGGTCGTTGATACCGAGATGTTATCGTCCTAAAGCGTCATTACTCTCACGAGCGACGGCCTCGTAACAACATGATATCCTGACGGGTAACTAACGGTGAATAGTCACGATTACCAACGTTTAAACGGACCTTATATTTATCTTAAACCACAAACAAAAACAGCGAACCTAAGCTCGCTGTTTCCTCAATTTGATTAAGTTTATGGTTTCATCTTGTTTTAATTAAAAGATGAGATGGGCAACACCAGCAATCACAGGCAAGGTAATGAGCGTACGTAGAATAAAGATAACAAACAGTTCTACGATGTTTACTGGAATTTTGCTGCCTAATAGTAATGCACCAACTTCAGACATGTAGATAAGTTGAGTCACTGACATCGCAGCGATCACAAAACGAGTCATTTCGTTATCAATTGACGCTGCAAGAATGGCGGGGATAAACATGTCTGCAAAGCCCACCACGATAGTCTGTGATGCTGCGACCGCCTCTGGTACTTGCAGTAGCTCTAGGTATGGAATGAATGGTTGGCCAAGGATCTCGAAGACTGAGGTGTATTCAGCTACGACTAACGCAACGGTACCAAGGCCCATGACTACAGGAAGTACACCAAATACCATGTCGACAGCGTTGTGCACGCCTTCTTTGAAAACAGACCGAACAGAGACCACCTGTCCTGCACGTTTTAATGCTAAATCTAACCCCCAAGAAAACGTCGTATGACCTTCTGGTATTGCATCCACGTCTTTGTCTGGATTACTGCCATCAATATAGTGATCTTTTTTAAGACTCAATGGTGGTAAACGAGGAATGATGACTGCTGCGACGATGCCTGCTAAACAGATTGCACCATAGAAAGGTAAGAACAAGTGCTCTAGCTGTACTTGGGCGATAACGACTAAGCTGAACGTAATCGATACTGCTGAAAACGTAGTGCCTACAACGGCCGCTTCACGTTGAGTGTAAAACTTATTCTCGTATTGTTTGCTAGTTAAAAGGATACCAACACTGCCATCACCCAGCCAAGAAGCCATACAGTCAATCGCACTGCGGCCTGGTAGATTGAAAATAGGACGCATTACTTTACTTAGTATGGCGCCAAGCAGTTCTAGTAGACCGAAGTTTAGAAGAAGCGGTAGCAATAGACCTGCGAAAATGAATACAGCAAATAAAGTAGGCAAAAGACCTGTCAGAACAAGGCCTCCGGTGTTCTCTTCCCAAATCGCATGTGGACCAACTTGGAAGAAGGTCATCAACACGGCTACACCGCCGATTAGACGTACAACAAGCCACAATGGGGATGGGTTAAAAAGGCCATTTAAAAAACCGTTACGTAGGATTGCTGCCGGCTTGAAAATTTTGCAAAGAACAGACGCGACTGCCATGAAAGCGATAATGGTGGTAACGATAGCGATTAACGTATCGCCTAGAAATGCCGGAATGACTTTTGCCATGATAGCAACAGGAATAGTTAGGCCGCCATCGTAAGAGATCGGCGCCATGAAGAGCAGAAGACCAATTAGGGATGGGATAAAAAATATCCAAAAGTTGCCCTTAGGTGCCTCAGTAGTATTAGTGGTGTTATTCATAGTTTTCTCGTGTTACTACTAATCAATACTCGCCATTTCCATGACATAAATATTCACTAAACATCCGTATTTAATCACAGTGATGCGGAGGTTACCCGCAAAAAGTCTCTCTTGCAATACTATTCATTAAGTACATTTAGTTATTCAGCCGATTTGTCGGGTAATTGGTCAAATAATATCATTATGTATATGATTATGTTGTTCGTGTTAGAGAATTGTAGCGCGAGAGGGCGACTGTGCAGAGAGTGCTGCGAAGCCGTGTGATTAGAATAATAAAACGGCGATAAAATGTGATGTTGGTCTTACTAACCTTGCCGTGATTTATCTTGTTAGCCTTATGTTTTATATAGAATTATTTCAATGGTTCAGTACGCCAAAAATCGTATTGCCACGACGTCGGTATTGTAAAAAGGTAAGAAACCGATTGAGCAAAGTGCTTTAATCGGTCTGCGATCCTATGCTTTTTGTTGGCGATTCAACATGTACAGATAAGTCCAGTAAATGAATGCGGTTGTAAATGCTAAAAACGCAGGAAATATCAAAGTATACAATCCGTACACAACAAACAATGCGGCACCAGCGACACCACCGAATAAGAAACCGAAGAAAATGAACAAGAATAGCTTGGCCTTACGGCGGTCAAATTGGCGACCTCTCAAACTTTCTCCGATCATGATGCCCAAATCGGTGATGATTCCGGTCATGTGTGTGGTTCTGACAACAGCGCCACTGAACGTCGTAATCATTGCGTTTTGCAAACCACATGCGGCAGAAGCTAAGTATTGACCATACATATTTCCTTCAATCAGGAAACCTAAACTGAGCAGAAGTAAGCTACCTTCGATGCAAAGTGCGACACCATATCGGCGTCCTAGTTTTAGAGCACTACTTTCAATAAAAAAGCCGCTGAATGCCGCACCGATCAGGAAACTGAACACGATGAAGAGCAGGTGAATGGAGCTATCTGCACCGGTCAGTAAGTTGTTCCCTAGCTGAGTGACGGTTCCCGAAAGATGTGTTATCGCTTGGTGTTGAAAGCCGAGGAGACCAACGGCATTGACGCAGCCCGCGAGAAGGGCGAGTAGAAAGGCGCCATATTCCACCCAACGAGGAAGTCTGGAAATCACAATAAAACCCCACCAAATGTTAGGCGCCGATTATAGCGCTCACACAGAGTTACGAAACCCCCTTACAGTGTAACTTGGTTGATCACCCTCAAAAAACTCAATTTTAATAAACCATTTAGGCTCTGCCCCTGTGTCTGAGGTTGTGGGTGTAGAAAACTTATTTGATGTGCTCCATCGTACATTCGAAGCTTACCCAGCCATGATTTCGTTGCTCATAGATAGAGATTATTGGTTCATGAAACTCCTTATCGGTAAAGAGCCCAATAGGAATGACACTAATATTTGGTAGTGCAGACAGTAACACGCGCATGGTTGTTCCACAGGATGGGCAGAACTCGTACTGAGCCTCGCTACCATCGTCGCCAACTCTGATGTAGCGAGTCACGTCACCATTTAGCGCTACGCGTTCTTTTTCAAACCGTGCTTGAACACCAAACACACTACCGGTGTGCTTTTGGCATTCAAAACAATAGCAGACCGAGGTATGGATAGGTTCTCCTTTACAGCGTATCTCGACTAAGCCACAGGCACATTCACAAGTATGGATAGTTGTTGTCATCGTTATTACCTATCGTTTCTCCAATATACCCAATCATCGCGAGACGCTTGAAGAAGTGTCAGTCACCAGTTCTGAATGAGGCGTCTACAAGTCGTTTGGTTATAGTCAGCTTAGTTTAATTTTGAAACCCTTGACGGGAATAAGAGGGTGACATTTTTGGTTTTCGTCAGTCATACCTAAATCGCTACTTGATGCTTGGTTTAGTGCTCTGGAGCTTACATCTTAAAGTGATCTGTTTATTTGTAGTGATATACTTATCTGTTATTTCTACCGTAGAAACAAGGAAGTCTTCATGACTCGTAAAAGAATCCTGCCAGTTCCACTTATTCTTCTCATTCCTATCGTACTATTAGTCGTCGTTGTGGTCGCAGGCGTTTATCGTTTTAATTTGTCCGATGAAGAGATTATGGCGAAGTTTCCGCAAGTGGAGATTCACACTAACGCGATTGTACAAGAGGTGTTAGGGATTTCGTCCCGAAACCCTTGGACACTCCAAGTGCCTGAACAAGGAGCCGTGACGTTTCTTGAAGAGTGGGACAAAGACAACGGTTATCTGATTGGTCAGTATGACGCAGGTGCAACCCAAGGGCAGGTTATCGTTCCGACAGCGTTTATTGCTCAACGTGAAATCAGCGATATACATTGGATAACGGCTCCGATGATTGTCAGTACTCAAGGGAGTGGTGCATTTTACTATGTGGGATTATTCAAATTTGACCCAGTACCCAGCCGAGTTGTTTTAGTCGATAGTATTTTTGTTGGCGATCGTATTAAACTTAACCAGTTAGCGTGGCGCGATGACGTGACAATCACTTTTTCTTACTTAGATCACGGTGAAGAACAAGCAATGACAGAGGTGCCAAATCAATTAAAATCGGCCATATTAAAGCGAGCAGAGAACAACCTGAATATGCAACAGTGATGGTTGTTTTTTGACTTCTGTAAAAATTCAGTGTTTTCTGTGCCAGATTTCGAAATTTGATAGTGATTTCTTATGCGGGAATGCATAAGCTATGCCTCTTGTTTGAAAGGAGATAGTAATTCCCGTGTCTACAAATGAAATTACAAGACGGTTGACGAATCTAAAAAGTCGTAGAGCACTTCTGGTATACTCCTTGCCTGTTCTAGTCGCTATTGGTATTTCTCACTCTCTCAAAGAGTCATCTTTAACCAAAACCATCGCGTTGAACTTGCCTGAATCTCAAGTCGTTGAAAACATTCTTGATGCGACGACTGCTGAAGTTGCCATCCCTCCGAACTTTGAATATCAGATCCAATCAGGTGATAACCTGAGCAGCATTTTCAGTCAGCTCGGTTTTGGTTACAGTTCATTAATGAAAGTGATGGAAACGGATTTAAACTACCTTGCGCTTGATACGCTAAAACCAGGCAACACGCTGCGCTTTTGGCGTGATGACGCAACCGGTGACTTAAAGAAAATGGAGCTGCAATTCTCTATTGCAGATAAAGTGGTTTACCAACTTAATAGTGATGGTAGCTATGACTTTACCGATATCTCAATCCCGGGTGTTTGGAGCCAAGAACCTTTAGTTGGTGTTATCCAAGGAAGTTTCTCTTCTTCTGCTAGCCGTTTAGGACTCACTTCTGCGGAAATTAGCCAAGTCGTCGGCTTGCTGAAAGAACAGTTAAACTTCGGTCGCGACCTTCGTGCTGGTGACCGATTTGAAGTCGTTCGACGTGTGCAGAATATTAACGGTGTACCAACAGGTAAGAATGAAATTGAAGCGATTAAAATTTATAATCGTGGTCGTGAAATCACGGCTTACCTTCACACCGATGGGCAATTCTACAATGCGAAAGGCGAGAGCTTACAACGTGCATTTCAACGTTATCCTGTCAGCCGCAGTTGGCGTATGAGTTCCAGTTTTAACCCTAACCGTTTACATCCTGTGACAGGACGAGTCGCACCGCACAATGGTACCGATTTCGCAGTACCGACAGGGACGCCAGTTGTCTCAACAGGTGATGGGACAGTGGTCATGACGCGTAAACACCCTTATGCGGGTAACTATGTGGTTGTAGAGCATGGCAGCAAGTACAAAACTCGTTACCTACACCTAAGTAAGATTTTGGTGAAGAAAGGTCAAAAAGTCTCTCGTGGTCAACGGATCGGTCTATCTGGGAAAACGGGTCGAGTGACTGGTCCGCACCTTCACTACGAATTGATTGAGTATGGTCGTCCGGTTGACGCAATGCGTGCCAATATCCCAATGGCGAGCTCTGTTGCTAAAAAAGAGATGGCGACATTTGTTGCGAATAGAGATGAACTGGAAAAGCTATTACACGATGAAGAAAAAACAGTGTTATAAATAACGCGGTCTTACTCGAATTTAGTCGCGCCAAGAGGTCAAGCATTGCTTGGCCTCTTTGATTGTGCGGCGTGAATAGAAATAGCCTTGAATGTAATCGCATCCCATTTCCATCAGTTTTTGCAATGCTCCATCGGCTACTAAAATGGATTTTCCAACTTTTGTTAAAGACCTTTGCCATTGTTGCACTACTGCCTGTCGTTTTAGCTGATACCTTTGATGTGTGATCTTTTTAGTGGCGGTTTGCATAGCGTTTTATATTGGCACTTACCAGAAACTAAGTGCGTAGAGCTTCTGAATCAATTCAAGCTGAAACTTCCAGTTGAATATGCTTGCAAGGAAAGGTGGGCCTTCCTAAAATGCACAACAACATAATATATGCAGACAGACTGTCCGTTAACCGTTAGGTGAAAAAATGCAACAGAACGAATTTGAAACACTGGTAAAAGAAATTATCCAGCAAGAAAGCCTCGCTAAGGCGCTTGAATTATTGAAAGCGTGTGAGGAAGAAGAAGTTGCACAAGCGGCGGAATCTCTAACCGGACAGTTTGGTCTTGCCGACGTTGCTGGTGAAAAACGTATTTATCACATAACGCACCAAGAGGATGAGTCTGGAGAGGATCAAGAGTATGTTGAGCATGTCATGAATGAAGGCGATCACTTGATTAAGTTTACTGCATGGTTCTTCGAAACGTTCTTCGAAATCAAGCAGAAAGACACCTACGCAGCGGCGGGCAAAACCTATCAGCAACCAAAGCGGTAATACATAACGCTAGCACCGTATTTTGAAAGTTCGTTACACATAAAATGTGATTTGAGTCTTGTTTTTGCTTGTTTGTGGTGTAATATTACAACATAGTTAAGTCAATACATTCAGGAGAAGGTCATGGGTAATGAACTTGGTGGTGCTTATATTGGCCAGATGATTGCACGAGACGCGATGCACAAAGCGCTTTACGGTAAAGGTAAAACGAAGAAGAAAAAAGCCTCATTTTTTGCTCGTGTGATGAAAAAACTGGCGAATTAATGTAAAAGCCCTGATTATGAAGTGACCCCGTAAAGTTGGACATTTCTGTTAAGCGGCTTTCAAGACCTGAGTTCGATATTCTATCGGAGTCAGGCCTTTTAGTTTCACTTTTATACGCTTGGTATTGTAGTACTCGATGTATTCTTTAATTTGTTCTATCAGAGCATCTGCATCTTCAAAGCTTTGGTTGTGATACATCTCTGTTTTGAGTAAAGCAAAAAAGTTTTCAGCAACAGCATTATCCAAGCAGTTACCTTTTCTCGACATGCTTTGCGTTAACCCATTCTCCGCTACCTTTTTCTGATACTGTCGATGGCGATATTGCCAACCTTGATCGCTATGTATAATTGGTTTTGAGTTGGGTTTAAGCGTTGATATAGCTTCCGTCAGCATATCCGTGACAAGCGGCAAGCAGGCATTTTTGGCCACTCTATAAGCAACCACTTCCTGAGTAAACAAGTCGACAACGGGAGACAAGTATACTTTCTGCTCTTTGATTTTGAACTCCGTGACATCTGTTACCCATTTTTCATCGGGTTGAGTCGCACTAAAATCTCTTTCAAGCACGTTAGGAGCTGCTGTTCCAGATTCTCCTCGGTATGAACGATACTTTTTAACCCTGACCGTCGATTTAAGGTTGAGCTGAGCCATAAGTCTTTGAACCGTTTTGTGATTAAGCATAACCCCCTGATTTTTTAGTTCCAAGTGAATACGGCGGTAGCCGTATCGACCCTTATGTTCATGATAAATTGACTTTATCAAACGCAGCTCACGTTCGTAGCTATTTGGGCGCTTACTCGTTTGAGCCTGATAATAGAAGACACTTTTTGCCAACTGTAGAGTGTGCAGTAAGTGCTTCAACGGGTACTTGCCTTTAAGAGTTAGAGCTATGACCGCTTTTTCTTTGTTCGACGGTTTTTTTCCTGCTCCAACTCTTCCAACTTTTTTAGAACGGCATTCTCAGTTCGTAAGTAGACCAACTCCTCTTTTAGCTCCTCAAGTGTCATTTCATTATCAGGTTTAGTGGTACGTTGAGGTTGCTGTTTCATTGAGGGTCTTCCTTTCTGGCGCATTTTGAGCCCTTTGATACCGAGCTCATTAAATCTTTTGAGCCAGACAGAGAGTATCCCCGGGGATGAGAGGTTTAATACTGCGCTAGTGTGCGTGAGAGACCAATCATTCGTCCACATTAAATTCAATGCTTTTCGTTTTTCCTGAGCAGTAGCATGCTTAGTTGGTAAAAATGAATCAGCACCATGGATGACAAAGACTTGAACCCAATACCGTATCTGTCTTGAAGACATTGAATATTGTTTTGCTAAATAGCGAGATGACGCACCATCTAAGCATTGTTTAGCAATGATACATTTTAGCTCGCGGCTATATTTGGACATAAAAAGACCCCCAATAATTGGTGTCCAACTATTGGGGGTCAGTTCAATGTCGGGGCTTTTCTGTTGGTCGCCGTGTGAAAGTTAAGTGGTCGCTTGGTGTGAAGCTAGCGTTTGTATTGTTTTCCGGTATGTCAGGTATGCAGACATGCCAGCCATGATGTTGCCAATACACGCACCCAAAAGAATGCCTCGGATTCCGGCCATTTGAGCGCCTACCCACAAGCATGGTAGGAAAAATACAAACAAGCGCAAAGCTGAAATAGTTAATGCGGTGTAAGATTTACCTAGTGCATTACATAGAGAAACCATGAGCATACACACGCCTAATGAACCTAAGCTGATAGGCACAATCATTAAATGCATCTCTAAAACTTGCTCGACTTGACCATCACTTGTCATTAATAACGCTAGCGGGTTGGCGATGACAAATGTAATCACTGCGATTAAGAGTTGGAAGCCTAGAATGAACTTTACCGCAATACTGACTAGCGATTGAATGTCCTGATAGTTTTTCGCCCCCAGTAATCGCCCAACCATCGGAGGCATAGACATGGTTAACGCTAAAACAGAGACGATCGCGAAAAATTCGTAACGAGACCCTAAAGCCCAGGCGGCAACAGCAGCAGTACCAAAACTAGCTAAGAGCTTAGTTGCTAACATAGACGATAGTGGAGGGAGCAGTTGGCTGATCATCGCAGGCCCCATAATATTCCCGATAGAAGCAACACTTTTGATTACGTTCAGATCTTGCCATTGTGTGGTTGCCCAGTGATGCTTTTTCACGCGGGGAGCAACCACTAAAATACCAAAGCCAAACGCGACAATGGTGGCGATCGCGGCGCCATTAATGCCTAGATCTAAGGTGAAAATAAATAGGGGGTCGAGGACTAAATTTACTCCACTGGTTACCATCATCATTGTGCCTGGCAACATCGTGTTTCCATTGGCTCGGCAAATGCTGTAATAGAAATACAAAACAGCCCCTGTCCATGAACTTAGTAACCACCAAGGCCAGTAACTATCGATGATAGGCATTACTGAATCAGGTGCGCTTAATAGAGATAAAATTGGGTAGCGTAAAAGCCAAATTAAACCGCTAAATACCGCCACACCAATCGAGCCAATCATCAACACTAAGCCACCTAATTGTTTAGCATAGCGACTTTCGTTTGCTCCTAGGGCTTTCGATATTACGGCAGTCGTCGCGATACCTAAACCGACTTGAATACCGATGATGACCATTTGAAGTGGAAGGGTAAAACCCTGCGCGGCCAAAGGCAAAACACCAAGTTGGCCGATAAATGCACTGTCCACAAGTTGAAAGCTCATTAATGACAATACGCCAAATAGCATGGGCCAAGTCATAGTGAACAATTGCTTAGCAAGTGCGGGTTGTGTGCTAGTCGTAGTTGAGGACATAGAAAGCTAGATATGTTGAAAATAAGAATTAGATTTATTGTACACGGCGCTTTGTTCGGAAACAAAATAAACCCCGAATAAGGCAGCCTTATTCGGGGTTTAAAACTTAACCAGTCGCGTTTATTTTTTGCCGCTAGTTTGTTTCACTTCTTCCGTTAATTCACGAATTCGACGACTAATATCACGGCGTGCTTTAGAAATTTCTGCACTCTTAATGATGTGGTCATCAACACGGTCTTCGTAGTCACATTTCATGTTTTTGATGATCGCTAAAATTTCGTCGTGAGTCATTTCTGGTTTGATGTAGTCTAGTAGATTCTCTAGCAAGTCGACACGTTTGCGGTTATCACGAACTTTTTTTTCGTTATCAAGTAGCTCACGTTTTAGTTTATTTTTACGACGAGCTTGGCTAACGATTTCAAATACGCTACTCATAGTTCTCTTTCCTAATTTTGTGAATATCTTTCTCGATTAAAGCACAACATCCCGTGGCATAACAGCCTTTAGATCAATCGATATGTTGAATTGAGCGTTTATCAACCAATGATGATATACCCTAATCGCTCCCACCACCTCAAGGCTGCTAGCGTCGATGGCCTAGCTGTTTTCCCATGATTTTACTTTTCACCTTTGTCCAAAAATAGGTGGCACAACATCTTTCTTGATACGTTTTAGCCAAACACATCAAGATCGCAAGTCAGAATAAATCGATTCATTGTCATAACATGACCTTCACTATATTATCAACGGCATTGAATGCAAAATGATGAAACTTGATATGGACTCTGGTCACACAGCGGAGCAAGTAGACAGTCAAGAGAATGGTCAAACCAACAGCTCTGTGACTGAAAAGTTAAAAATGGCATACATCAAAGCGCGCGAGCAGCTCGAACTTACAGAGGTCGAACTTAATCGCTCGAAAATAATGATGGTCGATCAAGACGGCAATTTGACGAAAGTCCCTATTCTCTCCGAGCATTGAGACCTGACCCGATTCGCAAAAGGTGTCAGGTCTGGCGCTATGTTTTAGCCTGACACCGATACTCAAATGATCTTCAAGTGTTTCATAAGCCTCGGTTATGGGACCGAATAAAAAATCGCTAGTTTGTTTGGGTACAAAGTCAAATGCAAAAATAATAAGGAAAGGCATTATGAAAGTTGAGCTAACGGCAATTGAAGCACGAATCATTGGTTGCTTAATCGAAAAAGAAGTCACTACCCCAGATCTGTATCCTCTTAGCCTAAACGCACTCACTAACGCATGTAACCAAAAAAGCAATCGTGATCCCGTCATGACATTATCAGAGTCCGATGTGCTCGATGCCGTTGATGCGCTGATTGAGCGCAGACTGGTTAGTGACGAAAGTGCGTTTAATAGCCGTGTAAGCAAGTATCAGCATCGTTTTTGTAACACAGAGTTTGGTGACCTAAAACTCACCGGGCAAGAAAAAGGCATTGTGTGCTGTATGTTGTTACGTGGTGCCCAGACTCCAGGAGAAATTCGTACTCGAACTAATCGTCTGGCAACTTTTCATGATGTAAAAGAAGTCGAAACCGTTTTAGAACATCTAGCCAGCGAAGAAAAAGGTCCACTGGTTGTTAAATTATCACGAGAGGCGGGTAAGCGAGAGTCACGTTATATGCACCTGTTCTGTGGTGAAGTCGATATCTCAGCCCTTGCTGCACCTGCTTTGGTTTCTACTTCTAGTTCCGAGCGCGTAAGCCAACTGGAGCAAGAAGTTGCACAGCTTCGAGAAGAGCTGAATGAGCTAAAAGCTCAGGTTGATGACTTATTCTCATGATTGAGGCCGCGGAGCAATCTTGGAGTGTTTATTTGATACGCACGAGCCACAATGCGTTGTACTGCGGTGTGACCAACGACATTTATCGTCGGTTTAATCAACATCAAGCGGGGAAAGGAGCGAAAGCGCTAAAAGGAAAAGGTCCGTTAGTACTAGAGTGGTCCTCGAATTTCGAATCAAAGACAGTTGCCATGCGTGCAGAATATTACATTAAGCAACTCACAAAGGCGAAAAAAGAGCTCTTGGTTTCATCAAAACTGTGTATCGTTGTCGATGAAAACCAACAAATGCAGCTTAAAATGAAGACACCTTAACCCTGTTGTTCTCATACCAACATTGCAGAAAAACCGCCATATAAAGGCGGTTTTTTTAGATAATAATAATATTCCCATCATGTAAAAGTGTCTACAAAACAACAGAATAGAAATTTTTAGTGTGTTTAGGTATACCATGTCAGACTAATCTGACGCATAATGGGTTGGTGTTCTGTTTAAATAACTGAGTGTTGGAAATCAAAGTCTATTCGAATTACGTTTTGATGTTGAATATTAGGCGATGACTACTATCTTTTACCCAAACTTAGGTTAACTTAAGACAATTTACTATTGAAACACACACTCAGAGGAAGGTAGATTACAAAAGTAATGGATGACTCGGCTAGGTGACAAATAGAGCGATAATAAGCTCAATAAAAAGCTAAAAGAGCAATAGATGAAAAAAGCGTTAGTACTTTCCCTGATTTCAATGGCCGGTATTACTCCGGTTGTAGAAGCTTCTCAAGTCCTGAGTGGGTATTGGGCATATCAAGAGTTTTTAGATGAGTTTCCCGAGCAGAGACAACTGACGGATGCGCTAGCAGAAGCCGTTCGTGAAAAACCAGTCCCAGTGGCGATAGAGAAAAAGCGCCCGTTAACGATCTCCGTTGTTTATCCAGGTCAGCAGATCTCCGATTATTGGATAAGGAACATCAATGCCTTCGAAAAGCGCTTGGATAAGCTCAATATTGATTATCAGCTTAATCAAGTGTTCACCCGACCAAATGCAGATATTAAACAGCAAAGTCTCTCCTTGATGGAAGCGCTCAAGAGTAACTCTGACTATTTAATTTTCACACTTGATACCACGAGACATCGCAAGTTTGTTGAGCATGTATTGGACTCAAAGAAAACCAAACTGATCTTACAAAATATTACAACTCCCGTTAAAGATTGGGAGCATCATCAGCCGTTTCTATATGTTGGGTTTGACCATGCGCAAGGAAGCCAAAAACTCGCAGCAGAGTTTGGAAAACATTTTCCAGAGCAGAGCCAGTATAGCGTGATCTACTTTTCTGAGGGGTATATTAGCGATGTGAGAGGTAACACATTTATTCATCAAGTGAAGCGTGACCACAACTTTGAACTACAATCAGCTTATTACACCAAAGCAACGAAACAATCGGGTTACGAGGCGGCAAAAGCAAGCTTAACCAAGTATCCGGATGTGGATTTTATTTATGCGTGCTCAACGGATGTGGCGCTTGGCGCAGTTGAGGCTCTAACAGAGTTAGGGCGTGATGATGTGATGATTAATGGATGGGGCGGAGGTTCTGCTGAGCTGGACGCCATCTCGAAAGGCGAGTTAGACATTACTGTCATGCGTATGAACGATGATACCGGCATTGCGATGGCTGAAGCCATAAAATGGGATCTTGAAGGAAAAACCGTTCCAACAACCTATTCCGGTGATTTTGAAGTGGTTACCAAATCCGATTTACCAGAAAGAATAGAAGCGTTAAGAAAACGCGCATTTAGATACTCCGATAATTGATGACAACGACATCGAAAGTAAGAAAACGTCGCTCTTTGTCGACGCTCATTACTAAAATCATTATTCTCGTTCTTGCTCCGATTATTTTAGGGATCTTCGTTCAGAGTTATTACTTTTCCAAACAGATTATTTGGCAAGAAGTCGATAGGACGAAACAACAAACATCCGCATTGATTCTGAATATTTTTGACAGTCATTTCGCGGCGATTCAGATTCACCATAACAGCAATTCGAAAAGTGATGTTGTTCTAGACTTCTACACCAAGCGTAATGAAGAAACCCTGAATTACTTTTTCCTTAGCATTGACCAAAATGATCCCTTACACACACCGGAATTTCGTTTTTTATCGGATCATCAAGGTATTATCTGGGATGACGGTAATGCGAATTTTTATGGTATCAATGACTTGATGCTCGATAATATCGCCAGCAAAGTCACCTTTAGCAACAATTGGTATTATGTGACTTCACATACCCAAATGGGAACACGTCATCTGTTCGTTAGACGAGTCCCCGTACTGCAGCCTAAAACCGGTGAAGTGATGGGGTATTCCTATAATGTTGTCGTTCTAGATAGTAACTTTGGATTAATGGAAAGGTTAAAGAATGAAGGCAATGTTGATAACGTTGTCTTAGTCGCGAATGACATTCCGGTAGCCAGCTCATTGATCGGAGATGAGGTTTATAAGGTCTTTGACGTCCTCAAGCGTAGAGAGTCACAACGAAAACTGGATCAGTTATTGGTCATTAAAACGCCGATTGAAGTCAATGCAACAGCAACCGATCTGTGTTTACTCACGGTGCAAGACAATCAAAGCGTTGTCACACTTCAAATTCAGCACCTATTAGCCATGTTAGCTTCGGTTATCGGGATGGTAATGATTGCGCTGATGACCAAAGAATGGATCGAGAATAGGGTGGTGGAAGAGCTTAGTTCTTTAATGTCTTACACACGCTCTGCGAGAGAAGAAAAAGGCTTCGAACGTTTTGGTGGTTCTGGAATTGAAGAGTTTGATCATATTGGTTCGACGCTAGAGAGCACCTTTGAGGAACTTGAAGCACAGAAACGGTCATTCCGCGATCTGTTTAACTTTGCGTTATCACCCATCATGGTGTGGTCAGACGGGGGGATGTTGATACAGATTAACCCCGCAGCGCGAAAAGAACTGATCATTGAAAGCGATATTGCTGAAACGATGCATCCAGTGTTTACACATTTCAAAGAGAAGTTGATGCCGCACCTCAGTATGGCTGCACAAGGTGCCACGTTAACCGGCGTTAATGTGCCAATTGGCGATAAAGTTTATCGCTGGAACTTATCTCCCATTCGAGTCGATGGAGGTATTAGCGGTATTATTGTTCAAGGACAGGATATTACGACTCTTATTGAGGCTGAAAAACAGAGTAATTTGGCCAGAGCAGAGGCTGAAAAGTCCGCACAAGCTCGCGCCGATTTTCTAGCTAAAATGAGCCATGAAATTCGTACCCCGATTAACGGCATTTTAGGGGTCGCTCAATTATTAAAAGGCTCGGTAGAAACGGAAGAGCAGAACAATCAAATTGATGTGCTTCGACATAGTGGCGAGCACCTATTGGCTGTTTTAAATGATATTTTAGACTTCTCAAAAATTGAGCAAGGTAAGTTTAATGTTCAGAAACACCCATTCACCTTCACGGATACGATTCGAACATTAGAAAATATCTATCGACCGATTTGCGAAAACAAAGGGGTCGACCTTATCATTGAAGACAACATCGATACTAATGTTGAAATCTTTACTGACCAAGTGCGTCTTAATCAGATTTTGTTTAACCTCGTTAGTAATGCGGTCAAATTTACCCCTTCCGGCAGTGTACGTATAAGTGCGGACTTAGAACAGTTCTATGGCGCCGAAAACAGTGTGTTAGTGGTGGAGATTGCAGATACAGGCATAGGTATTGATTCGGATAAGCTCGATCAAATGTTTGAACCTTTTGTTCAAGAAGAAGCGACGACGACAAGAGAATATGGCGGCAGTGGCTTAGGGCTGACGATTGTGAAAAACTTGGTCGATATGCTAGAAGGTGACGTGCAAGTCTGCAGTCAAAAAGGGCTGGGTACGAGGTTTGTGCTCACCTTGCCGGTAAAAGATCGTGAGCGAATATTAACGCCACTCGATTCGGATCTTCGCGTTAAGCCTAGCGAGCTGTTTGAAGAGAGCTTGAAAGTACTGCTGGTTGAAGACAATCATACCAATGCGTTTATTCTGAAAGCTTTTTGTAACAAATATAAGATGCAGGTTGATTGGGCAAAAGATGGCCTTGAAGCGATAGAATTCCTAAAAGTTCATGCTTACGATTTGATTTTAATGGATAACCAATTACCGCACCTTGGTGGTATTGAAACAACCGAAGCGATTCGACAGGAACTAAAACTAGGGACCCCAATTTACGCGTGTACCGCAGATACTGCAAAAGAAACCAGTGATGCATTCATGGAAGCGGGCGCAAACTACGTATTGCTTAAACCGATTAAAGAAAATGCCCTGCACGAAGCATTTTCTGACTATAAGCAGCGGTTCTTAATTGATCGGACATAGTCACTTTTACCTCATTCAGTTTAAGTTACCTGAGCTCAGCGCTGAGCGATACACAACACAACTCAAATGCTTTTGAGTTGTGTTTTTGTATTGGTTAACTCATCTTTACTCGTATTTTTATAATCCTTATGGTTTATCATTTATCTCGATCACGTCACAAAAAATATTTACTTAGCGTGCTAACCAAGTTATATTACTTAGCACGCTAAGTAAATGAGTGAGTCATATGATTCAAGATATCGACATATTGAGAGATCTTTCCCTTGCGGAGAAGCTTTCCCGCGTTGCTCGTTTATGGAAAACGGTGGCAGATCGAGAATTAGAGCCATTAAACCTGACATATCCTCGCTGGACCGCTTTATGGAAGCTTTATCGATTGGGCGATAATGTCAGCCAGAAAAAACTCTCAGAAGCATTAGAAATTGAACTAGCCTCGCTGATGCGAACTTTGAAATTACTTGAAGATCAATCTTTCATTACCCGACATTGCAGCGAGCATGACAAGCGAGCGCGTATTGTGAGTCTTACGGCAGAAGGGAAAGCGCTAGTTACGCAGGTGGAGGCACGAATTCTTCAAGTTCGCAGCAAATTACTGGCGGATATGGATGAGCAAGAGTTACAAAAG
The DNA here is from genome assembly GCF_057784735.1 of Vibrio sp. TAP-3B. Classification (NCBI taxonomy): domain Bacteria; kingdom Pseudomonadati; phylum Pseudomonadota; class Gammaproteobacteria; order Vibrionales; family Vibrionaceae; genus Vibrio; species Vibrio sp. TAP-3B. Next base: position 908,738 of record NZ_CM173496.1, read on the forward strand.
CTTGGATTAATCCTTGAGCAAATCGCTCAGAATGCTCTGAATACACTTAGCGAATAAATAATACCAGTCAAAATAAATATGTGATCATTCTTGCTTGTTAAAATCACTTATAGCTTCGTTGTCGATTTGGCAGTAGAACAACCTGTTCGCTAGCTAACGGCAATCTAACCCTCGATCTAAGCGATGTTTATAGCGTCATTATTTGAACACCTATTTATCCTCCCGATTGGTATCAGAAACCGAAGAAAGAGAAGTAAAACACCTATGACTCCAGACCAAAAATTCGCACGTTGGATCAAATGTTCTTGCGTCGCGTTTGCCCTTGTCTTTGCCTATTTTCTGGTTGCGGATCTAGTCATGCCCTTGACGCCGCAGGCAATGGCAACTCGTGTGGTAACCAAAGTGGTGCCACAAGTGAGTGGACAAATTACACGCTTATATGTAGCTAACAACCAAGAAATAAACAAAGGCGACCTGTTATTTCAGGTTGATCCCCAATCGTATCAACTCGCGGTTGAGGAAGCTCAGCTCAACTTAGAGCGCGTAACTCAGAATAATGAACAACTGGATGCTTCTATTGCTGCGGCGAAAGCGGACGTTGAAGCCAGCAAAATTGTCGCTGAGCAAAAAGCCCGTGAAGCGAAACGTCTTGAAACTTTGTTTCACCGAGATGGCACTTCACAACAACGACGTGATGATGCGAACAGCAGCGCAACAGCAGCAAGAGCCAACTTACTGGCCGCTCGTGCACGTCTGAAAGAGCTAGAGGTAAACCGAGGCGACTTGGATGCGACAAATTTGAATATCCGTGTGGCACAAAACCAGCTTAAACAAGCGGAGCTTAATTTATCTTACACTCACATCGTGGCTGAACATGATGGTGTGGTTGCGAATCTGCAATTCGAAACAGGTGCTTACGCCGCAGCCGGAACACCTCTTGTGGCGTTAGTATCGGATGACGTTGCTATTATCGCGGATTTTCGTGAAAAGAGTTTACGACACTTCAACCAAAACAGCCGTGCGTTGATCGCCTTTGATAGTTTGCCAGGCGATGTCTTTGAAGCGAGTATTACGAGTGTGGATGCAGGAGTCAGTTCGGGTCAGTTTGATGCAGATGGACGATTAGCGGCGCCCACCGATTCTAACCGTTGGGTGAGAGATGCGCAGCGTTTACGTTTACACTTAGCCATTGATGGGGCACAACCACGAGCATTCCCTGCTGGCGCGCGTGCCACCGTACAATTACTGCCAGAAAGCTGGCTGTCGGGTTACTTAGCAAGGTTTCAGATCCGTTTTTTGAGTTTTCTTCATTACATTTATTAACGGGGAGGTGGTATGAAATTATGGGACCACCCCATGTCGGAAAACGACTTCCGACAGTGTTTACGCATTGCAACCGGCGCTTCTATTGGTTTTACCTTATGTAAGGTGTTCGGCTGGAACTATGGGGTCTTTTTTACCGTAACGCCAATGCTGTTGCTTGGTATGGTGCCAGTCATGAGTTTACATGCCGCACGTCAGCTGATTTTTGCCGCCGTCGTGTGCGGCCTAGAAGTGGGCATTCTCGGTGGTTTATTTGGCGGACACCCCGGTATGATGACGTTAATGGCTTTCGGGCTATTTCTCTATAAATTCGCCTGTATGTCAAAAGGAAGTTTATTCCTGTTTGGTGCAAACAGCGTACTCAGCTTAAGTATCATGTTGCACTTTGCGAGCTACCCGACGGCGGATCTTAATGAGCTAATCTTCAGTAATCTACAAGCGAATGTGCTCTCTGTCATTGTGGCTTACTTAGTTACATTCTTGATCCCTGATGCGGAGTCTCGTCAACCACCGGCAAGAGCACCGGAGCCAAAGCAACGCCAGCGGATGCGTCACGAAGCGCTAATGGGGGCCAGCATTGCGACGCTGTCTTTTCTGGTGTTTCAAGTTTTCGATCTCCGTGACTCGATGTCCGCTCAGGCGACGACCTTGCTGCTATTGTTTCCTATGCATTGGAATGGTGCGCTGGGATACGCACGTAAAAGAGCCATGGGGACGTTAATGGGGGTAACCTTCGGTATTGTCGGCCAGCTCGTACTTTACGATTGGTCAGATACCTTACTGTTTATTGTTCCGTTACTTTGGATTGGCGCAATGATATTCAGTTACATGCATGTAAAAGAATCGAGTGGTTCAGGTGCGGGGTTTGGTGGGTTAACCACGTTAGGTATTTTGTTTGGCCAATATCTCACGCCAAATGGCGATTTGATCTTCAGTGCATTGTATCGAGTGAGTAGTATTTTATTTGCGATCGTCATTACGCTGCTAGTGACATACGCGATACACCGAGTTCTTAACAACTTTGAGGCAACTCGCTTTAGCCAACAGTAAGCTATCAGACGTTGCTGGTCAGAAAAGACGGCTCCAGCAACGCTCTTGTGAGTTTATGAGTCACCTCAATCGGCTTTTCATATTTTATTCCCATTATCCAGTCTTTCACCAATCTCTTAACATTCGTAATTAAGCATCGATTATCGGTGAATTGGTGGGCGATAAGTTTGGCCCCCCTTATTCTTCATAAAGATTTGGCTCGCCACAATACTGCCACAGGTCACCAACATCAGAGCCAACCAAGTAAGCGAATCTGGCTGCTCACCAAATGCAGGAATAGCGAACAGTGTCGCAACCACCGGCGTTAACGAACCAAAAGCGGCACTGGCTTCTGCTCCGATTATTCTGATTGCGTAGATATAGGTAAAAGAAGCGATCAGGCCAGCCCCAATACCTTGAAGCATAGCGTGGGCAAACAACTCATCCCAAGGCCAATATTTGAGCGGAGTTACTGCTAAGTGGCTGTCTATCCAACCAAATCCAACAGCGATAATAAGTAATAATAAAGAGGTTATTGCCACGAACCCTGCACAGACGTGAGCGTTAAGGTTGGCAACTCGCGCACTGATGGTGAAGATAGCCCACAGGATGCTACCCGTTAGAAAAAGGCTATGACCTTGTAACTGAGACCAGTTGTACTCGGCGTCAATGTTAGAAAGAAGGAAAACGAAAATACCTAATAAAACAGTTGAAAGCCCTACCAAGCGATGGGAGCTGAGTGACTGCTTATAACACAGCACTGCAATCGCAGAAACAAACAGTGGCAGCGTGCCTGGTACCAACGCGCTACCGTGCGCAACGGGAGCGTAGTGCATGGCAGTTCCTACGATGAGAAAATAGGGTAAGCCACTACCAATAACGACACCAGCCAGATAACGCTTAGGCACAACGCGAAACGCTTTTTTATTTTTAATCACGAAGGGTAATAAAATCAAACTTGGGATAAGAAATCGAACTAAGGCGATATCAGCGGGTTGTAAGATGGAGATCGCGCCTCCTTTTAGAGAAATGAAGAATCCAGACCAAAGCAATAAGGTCATTAATATAGCCGCGTATCCCAAAATCATTATTGGCGTGTCCATGTGTAATCAATGTGTTAATTGTTGAATAGAATCCGCGCTAAGTGGGGGCAAATTTTGACGAAATTATGTTTAATATTGGTAATAAAATGCGTATAAATGTAACTTGATAGTAATTATTGGCAGGAAGCGATGAATGGACAAAATTGACAGGCAACTGCTCAGTTTAATGCAAAAAAATGCCACACTGACGACAGCGGAGCTAGCCGATCGAGTAGGGTTATCGGCATCGCCTTGTGCAAGGCGCATTAAAAGGCTAGAGCAAGAAGGGGTGATCAGCGGCTATCGCGCAATAGTTTCAAGAAGCACAGTAGGTATTGCAATGACTGTTTTTGTGGAAGTCAGTTTGAATAATCACCAAGCGGCGTCTATTGATGAGTTTGAAAGTGCTATTGTTGAAATGGATGAAGTGATTTCATGTCATGTGGTGTCGGGAGCATATGATTACTTGCTCGAAGTGGTGAGTAAAGATCTCGCTGGGTACGAGGCGTTTACCCGAAAGCTACAGCGATTAGAAAATGTGAAAGACATCCATACACACTTGGCGATGAGGCAAGTGAAAGGAAATGGGAGCGTGCCGATTTATGCGTAAGAATGATGAAATTCCTCGATAGACTCAAGATAGCGAATTATCACCGCAAGCGGTATCGGCAATTTGGTAACGATAGAGCTAGAGCGCTTGGATGGCAAGACAAGTACAGTCAGATCAGTCGATTTGAAGCGTTGTGTCGCGGGTTTAATTTAGACGCCACCAGCATTCTAGACATTGGATGCGGTTATGGTGACTTGCTGGAGTTTGTTGAGCTTAGTGGTCAAAGCCCTAAAAGGTATATTGGGATTGATCAGCAAAAGCGATTTGTTTCTGATGCCAGAAAGCGGAACTTCCGCACTCCGAGCGACTTTATATGTGGCGACTTTTCCAGATTCGTTCTGCCTCGTTGTGATTACGTGTTTGCTTCAGGCTCATTGAATTATCAATCAGCGAATAAAAGTCACACCATTGAAATGATTGAGAAAATGTATTGTGTTGCTGAAAAGGGATGCGCTTTTAACCTCTTGGATGAAGCCAAGTTACCTAGTATGAGAATGTTAGCGTCGCACAATAAAGAAGGCATATTGCGTTATTGCCGATTGTTATGCCCAGATGCAAAGTTAGTCGAAGGGTATTCAGAGCATGACTTTACCATTGTTATGATCAAAAAAGCGGAATCAGTTTCCTGACTCCGCTTCATAAATTTTTAAGCCTTATTGGTGTCTGTAATGCGAGATTACACAATTACCAGTGTATCTATCAACTTTGAATGAGAATGCAGCGGAATGGTACTCCCTCCCATCACTCCATATTGTTTCTCCGAAGATTTTACAAAGGTCCAAGTCATTGATTGAACCGAACTCTTTTACGTGCCTAACTACTGACAAAAACTTGGCGTTGGTAGTATTAGGACAATCCCTGTAACTTAATCGATTGATAACCATTGTTATAGTATCATCTCCAGCCAAATGTGACTTTTTATTAAATTTTATGAATGGCTAACCTAACCAAAAATTGTCCATAAGTAAAGCATTATTGTGACCTATGTCTCTATAAGTTAGCTGGCTTGGTTATGGTTTAGTCAAGTTTGTTAAAAGGAATCGTCTCAATTTTTACATACTAAACTGAGCGAGTATAAATCTGACTTAAAAGTACGAATTGCGTCCAATGCTGAAGTGAAAATATGATACCGGAGTTTCACTCTGGAGACACTTTTAGAAGATATTGCTTCTGCGACTGGGCTTATTTCGACACATCTTGTGCATACTGCAAAGCACGAGCTTCTTTGTCGTATTGTTGAGCTAGTGCCAAATACTGCGAAGAGAGGCGGGTATAATCATCTGCCAATTGCAGAGCGTTCGTGTGGTACCACTCTGCGCTGATCTGATTGGTGATCGCAACCTCATTTGACTCGAGGCATTTTTGAGCGAGTTTCTTCCAGCTATTCGCAGACCACTTCGATTGAGTACTGAATGTGATCAGTTCGTTGGCTGTGTCTGTTAGCTCCTCGCGATATTGAATTGATGCTTTTAATTGGCTTTGAAATACGTTTTTGTTGGATTGGGAACGCCAAAGCAAAACGAGTTCATGCAGTGAAAATATTTGTGACAATAACTGGCGCTGATTATGATCGGCTAAAAGTGTATTGAATACTTTAACATGTTTATTGTAATTGGACTCTAAACGATTGAATTGGGTAAGATTGTCATTCCATGACGATTCGGTACATTGAATATTGGCATACCCTAAAGTAGGGAACAAAAGAAACAGCAGTATCCAATGGAGTTTGTTGATCATTATCGCTCGCGTAAGTTAACTGATTCTTTTTGAGTATATACCCAAATAACCGCGGCATGATTGTTCTTAGCGAGATAAGCATAAAGAATACAAAGGAAAAAAATGAAAAAAATTCTCACCGCAGTGGTGGTCATTTTGTTACTCAGTGGTATCGGCGCGGGTTATTACTTCTTATTTATGCAGAAAGATGCAGCAGAAGAGCCTGCGGCCACTCAAGAGGAAAACGCACCAGTAGAAAAGGAACGGCCGTTAAAGCCCATTGTGGATTTGGATCCCGAGCCACCTGAAGTGACGGAATATTATGTTATCAAACGCCGAATCAACGCTCACAATAAACCAGATGATAATGGTTTGGTTGTCGATACTTTGTATAAGGGAGAAAAAGTATCGGTGCTAGAAAAAGTCAAAGGCTGGTATCGTATTTCAGGTTATCTTGTCTACAAAGAAGGGGGACAAGAAACGGCAGAATGGCTCAATGCCGAAGGACTCTCTGACGCAGAGCCTGTCATCAAGGAGCAGGAACGGTTAGAAATACTTGATGGCTATTTACAGAAGTCGGATGATTTGAGAGTCCACTTGGATATCTTCCGTATTAAAACACAACAGTTGCTAAATGACGAAACCTGCGATCCGAGTGATTTTGAAGAGCTCGGTGGCTGGGTTCGCTCTGTCACCTATAACCAACGTAATGTTTACTTTATTTACTGTGGTGGGTTGGAACAAGAAAACAAAATTTATCTAGATGTCGATAAAGGTGAGATCTTTTACCGTTAGCTGGGTTTGAGGCGTTATTCAGATAGAAAGTCTGCTTTTTAAGCATCAAGAAAGGGTTGGTTAAATGAACGCTATGTACAGACCGAGTCAATATTGGCTCGGTCTGTACATTCAGAGCTAGAAATTTGCGTTAGTTTGTGAACCAGCCGTTACGTTTAGTCCACTCGTCGATTTATAAATGCTAAAGGTTTCGTCTGCGACAATGCCTTCTTCAGCATCGTCGTTTGCGGTACAGGTATAGCCCACAGAGTAAGTGCCGGGCTGCACAAAACCAAATTCATATTCGTAATTCATATCATCAATATCAAGAACGACATTGGCTGCAGCAATCGGCATCTCTTGACCTTCTACACCAGCAAGCGGCCCCATATTGTCTTTTAAGATATTTCCAGCATACAAGTAAACGGCGTGTACATACCCATTATTACTTAGTGTATCGGTTTCACAGTTTTGGTAGTTTAAGGTTGTCACGTCCCCCTCAATCTCACCTGTTGTGACGGTATTAATCAAAGTGACGGAAGTGCGTTGAATGCTGTATCCCTCGTTTTGACTTGTCCCGTCTTTTAACCCTCGACGTAGATCAAACTCAACCACGAATTCATTATTGTCCGGGTTAACCGTAAAAGTGTCGTTAAAGAACAGCACGCCGGTGTTCGGTTCTTTGCCGACGCCTTGTGGACATGCACCATCGCCTTTCACTGTCAAGGGAACCTGGTTCCCTGTCGCTTCATCAACGACGTAAGACGGGTAATTGGGGTGGGCGCCATCGTGAGCAAATACGCAAAGCTTGTAGTTGCCAATGGGTATTGCTTCATCATCAATGAGATCTTGTGCATCACTGCCTTGAAAGTTGAGTAAGTTAACGCTTAAAGGTAATGGTTTTTCGTTTGCTGCAAGAGGGTTGCCATTTTCATCTACCCAGTTGCCTTCATCATCGGTTTTATACACATTGAATATTTGTGGTGTGCCTTCATCAACATCAATGGGAAGAAACGCGACTTTGTTATATGTGATCACCACTTTAGATAGGTCGTCAACAGGGGCATCGGATACAGATAACGTCACCGGTGTCATGGTACTGACAGAATCACTGTCTGAATTACAGCCAATAAGTGCGACGGTCACTGCTGCACTGATTAAGCCCATTTTTATGCTATTCATTGGATTTGCCTTGTGCCTTTTTGTAAGGAGAGTATTAAATGTAGTCGATAATTGACCAAAATAGAGTGGTGAGAAGTGAGCATACCGCATGCTAAAGAGAAGGAAGACACTTGAAAGCGTTCAGTAAAAGTGTGCTCAAATCGACGATATAGTGCTCAATGAAGTGCTATGGTTAATAATGTGTCGCTCGAAAAAAGAGCGGAGATATACATTAACAACGCTAGCCAAGAGGTCTTTATGTTAGGTGAAAATCACTCATTAACTCATGAATTTCCGGAACATTTGGATACCATCACTCAGCTCACAGAAAACGATGCGTCATTTGCTGAAACCGTTAAAAACTATAATGCGTTAGATAAGAAAATCCGCGTACTAGAACTGCAAGGAAATCCGATTGATGACCATGAAATGAACGTGTTAAAACTCAATCGAGCAGAGCTAAAAGATTGGCTCCATTCAAAAATCATGAGTGCTTAGTGACGCAATAATTACCGGCTCGTGTATGTGAGCCGGTTAAGCAACGCTTAAGGATTAGTCTATTGGTAGATGCCCAGTTTTTACCCAAATGACCGTTTCTTCCTCAACATAAGGAAAGTGTTCGCTCTGATGTGGGTTTCGTACCCAAGTATGTTTTGAATAGCTTCCGTTCTCGTCTTTAAATTCTCCAAGTAAGACAAAGATCTCTTCGCCACCAAAGTGACGATGCGGTTGAAACTTCTCACCCTTCGGGCATTTCACTAGCGCAACGTGCTCGTGTTCAAAGTTATGCAGTGGCATTACTTGCAATCCGCCAATACCGGGCAGCCATTGAGCTTTATTAGTCTTGATGCACACTGTTTCAAGATCATGAGGTGCGAACTGGTTGAGCTTGACCAAGATTACACAACCTTCTCTGCTAAAGGGCGCATGTTGGCTACCCGGAGGATTACGCAAATAAGTCCCCGCTGGGTAGTCACCATTTTCATCAGAAAAGACACCTTCCAATACCAATATTTCTTCGCCAAACGGGTGAGAGTGGGTCGTGAATTGTGAGTGAGGTTCATACTTCACGACGCTGGTGGTGTATCCGGACTCTTTTGCTTCTCTCTCCAATGGTTTACGCCAAACCCCAGTAGCAGGGCTGGAAACCCAATCTTGCTTATCTGTGTTGACAACAATTCTTTGAGAAAAATCCATATTTAACATGCTGAAATTCCGTTGATTATATGGTGTAAATAATGCACTGATCCTGTGTTGCTCTACTTCAAATTCATGTCAGTGTAACGAACATTAGAATCAACTAAGCTTGTGCGAGCAGTTAAGCTAAAAATGGCCTAATAAAAATAAAGCCAGTCACTGACTGGCTTGGCGAAAGCTTTTCTCTTAGTAACGGTTTACCAGAAATCGACTTACGTTCTTATTTGAATTCAAACTTACCCTGCATGACTGCCCAGTGGCCAGGGAATGAACAGAAGAATGAGTAATCATCGCCCGCGTTCATTTTTTCTGTGCTGAAGGTGATGCTTGTGCTTTCTCCACCGCCAATCACTTTTGTGTAAGCATAAACACGATCGTCGTTTGGCTTCACGTAGTTGTTTTCTGCACCTGCGGCCATTCCATCAGTGCCTACCGCTTGAAGGTTGGCAGTGTCTGCGATCACTACGTTATGACCCATAGATTGTGCCGGCATTTTGCCAGTGTGGTTTAGCGTCAGTTTTACTTCTTCACAAGTGGCTGGCACGCTAAGCGTTTTAGTAGAAAATTGCATCATATCGTTAGCATCCAACGAGACTTCACACTCGGCATTAGCTTGTGCGCCAAAACTCATTCCAACAAGTGCGAAGGTTGCAGCTAATAAACGTAAAGACATATAACACTCTCCATTATGTATTTTGGTCTGACTTGGATTAATATCATCCAATAGTTCTCATTATCAGTCAAATCTCGCTTTAAAAACGTGCTTCAACCGGAAAATTGACGCTTTATTACAAAGTTAAGAAATCATAACGTTGTACTGATTGATTGTATTATTTGATCACTCAGGGATCTTATTTCACACCACCGCGTGAGTTGTATCGAACAGAACAGAGAAAAGAGAACAAAGTGCAGGGGGTAATAATAGCGGTGTCCAACAGAAGCCAAAAAAGTAATGTTTGTAGAATCATGTCCCTTCTGGACTACTAGTAGGGAGATAAAAAAGCTCAGTCGGTGACTGAGCTTTCTGTAAGAAGGTTGAGGGTTAGCACGTTTGTTTCAACGTATTTAACACATCATGCAATGAAGGCACAATCGCATGACCAAATTGGCGCACTTCTTCACAAGGTTCGACCAAATCAGGGATTTGATAGGTGATCATGTTCGCTGCGATCGCTGCGCGAACCCCATTATTGGAATCTTCAAAAGCCAAACACTGACTTGGTTCTACGCCTAGACGGTCTGCCGCTAATAAATAAATTTCTGGGGCTGGTTTACCATGGCTCACTTCACAACCTGTCGTTAGGTTGTCGACGTATTTACTCAAGCCCGCGAATTCCAGTTTGATCTTCGCCACTTCTTTTTCTGTAGAAGTCGCTACCGCGATGGGTAAACCTTGAGCTTTTAGCCATTCTAAAAGCTCTACCACTCCTTCTTTGACTGGGATGGCTTGGTGTTTTACCACTGCGTTGTAACGAGTGCGCCATTCTTGATGTAAACGCTCAAGGTTCTCGCCATAGGCTTTACGGAAAATCGTCTCAATACCCGCCGCATTACGGCCAATAATTGATAAGTAGACATCATCATAAAATGGTAGGTCTTGTTCTTCACACGCTTCTTTAAAAACACGCATACAGACGCGCTCAGTATCAAGAAGCAAGCCATCCATATCAAAAATAGCAGCTTGGTAGTTCATTACATTACAGACTTGTTGAGTGAGGGAACACATTTTGGCATAAGCCGACGTCATTTTCTCGGAAATTTACTTTTCTGTTTGCTGCAGCTGTATAAAGCGGATGCGGTCTTATTCGATAGGGTGACTTTATGGATCTAAAAAATGGTGACAGCGCAGCGTATATCATTCTGATTCATCAATATTATTTCTATTGATTTTGTTTGTTTTTTCTGTTGAACCATTATAAATATTGATTACTTAAATGTTGTAGATTATTCCCGTAGAGTTTTATAAAAACTACCTCTATTTAAAGCGTGAAACTTGTCGTAATTAATCACTTGGTTTTTAGGTTCTTGAGTTGAATGGTTTTTTTATCACTACAATAGATGTGGTTTAAGGTATTAATATCTCGATAACCATTCCTTCAAGCTTAAAGAGTGTAGAACGTTTTAATGAAGTACGAAGTGAGTGGTTTGTATTGGAGCTTAAGGATGAAGTTTAAAGTCGGTTTAATATCCGCGGCTATTTTATTATCTGGGTGCGCGACTCAAAAAATGGTTTTCCCGACACAAAACACATTAACCATTACAGGCAATACGTTGGTGTACGACGGCATGATTACCGGGGATGCCGTGCTCGAAGCCATAAGAATGGTGAATGATAGTGATCAGAAAGTGACAACATTGCGCATTACCAGTAGTGGTGGTGATATTGGCGTCGGGATCGAGTTTGGTCACTTCATAAAAAACAACGATATGGATGTGGTCGTCAGCCAATTGTGTTTTTCTGCTTGCGCGAGTTACATATTGTCTGCGGCGAAAAGTGTGGTGATTGGAAAAGATGCGCTTATTGGGTGGCATGGTGGCGCTAATCAGAGTGACGAGATGTGGGATCAATCGGTTCCTTCACAATTCGAAAAACAGTTTTATCGCTATCTCACTCGCTTACGAATTAAAGAGGCAGAGTTCTACAACAAAGTAGGAGTGGACCCAAATATTACCGTTTATGGGCATACGAGAACTAATACATGTCAACGTTCAACGCTCGCGAATGGTTGGTATTACACCGAATCTGATATGCGGTACATGGGAATTAAGAACCTGACTGTACAAGGTGAATTACTGGATACCTTGAACTACAACAACAACGAGATTAATTCTTGTTTGATGCCGCAAATATTTAATTAATTATCACCGCCACAAAAATCACTCTAATGAAAAGAAAACGCCTCGCTTAAATTGCGAGGCGTTTTTTCAACTTGAATCAACTATAAGCCCGCGCTACACGACCTTCGCAATTCAAGGTGTATTGTTTGGCATAAGCTGGGATGAAAACAGAGTGGCCTTTGTCCACTACACACGTTTCACCATTTGCGTGTGTAAGCACGAGTGTGGAGTCTAGCGGCAATAGGATTTCTGCGCTTTGTGCATTAAGCGTGCGCTTGTTGGCGTGCGGTATCAGCGCGAATTTGAAATCGTCGACGGGAATTGGGTATTCTAATATTCCATCGTTTTCTATAGGTTCGAGCAGAAGGCTATCGAATGGTTTTTCATCGAAGCGCGTGCACGCAACCAACTCTTCCACATCCATGTATTTTTGGGTTAAACCTGCGCGCAGAACGTTGTCGGAATTCGCCATGATCTCAAGACCTGTGCCTTGTAAGTATGCGTGTGGCGTTTCTGCATCCAAGAACATCGCTTCGCCCGGTTGCAACGTAATTACGTTAAGCAGCAGTGGTGCAAACAAACCGATGTCGCCTGGATATTGTTTTTCCAATGCCAAAATCAGATTGAACAGTGGTAAGTCAGTGAGACGAGCTTGAGCCAATAACACGGTGAGTGCCATCTCTTTTTGTGCGCCTTTGAGAGACAACAAACCAGAGAAAAATGTCGCTAAACTTGTGGGTGTTTGGTTGGTGATAAGGTCGTCCACTAAGCCATGTAACTCAGGAATCGCAAGCTCAGAGAAGAAACGGATGATTTCGCTTATCGGGCGGAAGCCATTCATTGCTTGGTATTCAGTCAGCGCATAAACCAGCTCTGGTTTGTGGTTTGGATCTTTGTAATTACGGTTCGCGGCCGTTAGAGGAATGCCCTGTTTTTCTTCTAGCGAAAACCCCAATTCTGCTTGCTGTTTGTTTGGGTGCACTTGAATCGAGAGCGCTTTTTCTGCGGCTAGTATTTTAAATAGGTAGGGAAGTTCACCAAAACGTGTTGCGACTTCTTCATTCAGGAAGGCGTTCACGTCTTGGGCAATCAGTTCAGAGAGTTTGGTTTCTTTACAGTTGGCCATCACCATAGAGCAGCCATTCGGATGCGCGCCCATCCAAAGTTCTGCTTGCGGCTCGTCCGCTGGATTTTCAATACCAAACAGTTGGCTAACGGAAGTCGTACTGCCCCAAGCGTAGTTTTGAATCACGTTGTTCATCAGAAAAAACATCGGATGCGCAGCTTGGGTTTGCATCGTTTGTGTATCGGAGAGAGTTAAATCAGACATAGAGTATCACCATGAAAGAAAATCATGGCTTGGGCGACATTGCTCAAGCCATTGGAGTAGTGAAAGAAGAGATTAAGCTGCTGCTTGCTGCATTTTTGCTTGACGCACTTTCTTCAGAGTCACACACGTTACTGCGGTAACCACAGCACCTGCCGCCATACAAATCAGAGCAAGAGCTGGATGGTTCATCGCGCCTAACAGAGCGACTACGGGGCCACCGTGCGCTACGCTGTTGGTGATGCCGAATGAGAATGCCATGACTGCAGCAACCATTGAGCCAAGTACGTTTGCTGGAATCACTGACATTGGGTCTTGCGCAGCAAATGGGATGGCACCTTCAGAAATACCCACCAAACCCATTGCTCCAGCGGCTTTACCTGCTTCGGTTTCTGATGCTTCAAACAGGTTAAACTTACGACCAAGTACGGTTGCTAGCGCCATACCCAGCGGAGCAACAGGAATGGCACATGCCATTGCCCCCATGAACTGAGTTTGACCGTTCGCGATCATGCCCACTGAAAAGAGGAACGCGACTTTGTTGAATGGACCACCCATATCGAAACCAGCCATCCCCCCAAGGACAATGCCTAACAGCACCACGTTACCGGTACTCATGCTGGTTAGTAGTGCGGTTAAACCGTCCATGAGGCTTGCGATTGGCGCGCCGATAACAAAGATAAACAGACCTGCGATGAACAGGGAGCCGGTGATTGGCGCAATCATGATGGGCACTAAAGGTCGAATGAATTTGTGGTAGTTAATCGACGTAATCCACTTCACGAAGTAACCCACCAATAAACCGGCGATGATGGCACCGATAAATCCAGTCCCAGCTTCTGCGCCGTAGAAAGAGCCATTATTGGCAATCCAACCCCCGATCAAGCCCGGAGTCAGGGCTGGGCGGTCAGCAATCGCGTAAGCAATATAGCCCGCTAAAATTGGGATCATCAGGGTAAAGGCCACCACACCCACATTGAGGATTTGGGTCCACATGCTGCCTTCTGGAATGGCCATGCCTGCTTCACTTGGCTCTCCACCCACAGCGAGTGCAAGGGCAATCAATAGACCGCCCGTGACTACGAATGGGATCATGTGAGATACACCGTTCATCAGATAACGGTATAGGTCTGAACGAGCTTGAGATGCTTTGTTGGCAACCGAAGTTTGAACGGTGCTGTTTGCTTCAGCTTGATAGGTTGGTGCGCTTAACGCCTCATTAATCAGCTTTTTTGCGTCGCGGATTGGAGCTTTTACGTTGGTCTTGACTACACGCTTGCCCGCGAAACGGCTCATGTCGACTTGTTTATCACATGCAACGATGATGGCATCAGCACGCTCGATGTCTTCTGCCGTTGGGCTGTTTTTCACCCCGATTGAGCCATTGGTTTCCACCTTGATGTCATAACCCATAGCCGCCGCCCCTTTTTCTAGCGCTTCAGCTGCTAAGTATGTGTGGGCAACCCCCGCAGGACAGCCTGTCACACCAATGATGAAACCTTGGTTTTCTTCTCTATTCATTGCAGGTTGCGGCGCTGGTTCTGCGAGCAGTATTGCCAGTGCTGCTGCGCTGTTTGGTGCGCTTAAGAACGCGTCGATAAAGCCGTCTTCAATCAGTTTGGAGGAAAGTTCAGCAAGCACTTCAATGTGATGGTTATCGCCACCGTCTGGTGATGCGATCATGAAGAACAGCTTGGAAGGCAACCCATCTTCTGCGCCGTACTCGATCCCCGATTTGCTCACGCCGATCACTACCGCGGGTTCAATCACGGCAGCGCTCTTTGCGTGTGGTATTGCAACGCCATCTTCAAATCCGGTATTACCTAATTCTTCGCGTGCATTTATATCGACTAAAAATTGTTGTTGATCAGAAATACGGCCTTGGGAATGGAGAACGGCAACCAGTTCTTTAAATACGTCTTCTTTTGAAGTCGCTTGAAGATCAAGCTTGATTAAATTTTCATTTATTAGTTTGGTGATCATTGGCGAACCCTTATAAAAACACTTTTTATTTAAGGGCTATTTTGAAATCAGCTTGAAAGAGACTGTAGTGAAGAAAAAATGCATTTGCTGGAGGATTGTAACGCTCTAACTATAGTGTGATTTAGATCGTTTGAGGGAGCAGGTTAACTGCATATCTGTGACATCGTAAATGACCGTTGATTACAAAGGTAGATTTATTTTTATCTTATTTTTAATTGGCTTAGACAAGTTTTTGGTCTCTACTTAACTAGAGAATTGGTGCGTTATCTGGATTTTTGTATCATTTGTTCGGAAGTGTGACTCGACTCAATAGCGAAAAATACTGGTCCAGTGTATACCGTTAGCCAATAGTAACCATCATGCATAGTTAGAGTGTTGTAAATGATTTTCCATGATTTAATTTCAGTAGTACTACATGAAAGAGAGCCATTTCATAATATTTGGTTTGCTGGAGATTTCCATTCACCACCTGAATTTAGCTATCAAGTGAATTTTCCTCGTTTAGAATTAGTACTCGATGGTGAATATATTAATGAAATGGAAAGTCATGATAGGAAGGTCACCCATATCGTTGCTAAAAAAGGTGATGCGATATTTATTCCGCCAAACTGTTGGAATAAGCCAGATTGGGATACGAATTGCTCTGTTGTCAGTATTCTATTTGGACGTCGACAGCTTGGGTTTAGCTTGGTGAGTAAACGCAAAGGTGAAACCAGCTTTTACGACATCCAGAAGCACAGCATTCAAACTCGTTCAGGATTTGCTATTGATAATATTTTAGAGGCGCTCAGTGCGTTGGCTCGTGAGAACACCAAGAAGCCGATGGATGAACTATTACTACAAGCGTTGCTGCAATACGTGAGGTCGATGTTAGATACGCCCATCGAACAGCAATCGCATAATCGTGTGCAAGATCTCTATCAAGGTATGTGTATCTATATTCAAGAGAACTTCCACCGTCCAATTACGCGAGACAGCATTGCGTCGAGGTTCAGTATTTCTTCAAACCATTTATCGCGCCTTTTTCGTCAGCAAGGTCATATGACGTTGGCCGATTACATTACTTGGGTAAGGGTGGATCGTGCGAAGTTTATGCTGAAGAAATACAACTTCAAACTGAATGAAGTCTCGGTGCGTTGTGGGTTTAAAGATGTGAACTATTTCTGTCGGGTATTTAAGAGCCGCACGGGCAGAACACCCACGGAGTATCGCGGCTCAATTTAAGGCTTTATTTTTCACGCTTTATGCCATCAGTCTCGACATGGCATACATCAACAGAGCCTGTAAGTCGACACTGCATTTTGTTAGCAGCAAACGTTCTGCCATTTGGTCAGTAAGCAGGTTTCGGGTGAGGTTGGTAGCGGCGATGATCTGTTCGCGAGTTGGTTTTTCTGGCATCACCAGTGCTATCGCGAGATGCACATTTCCCATTTTGGATGCCCAGTCCATTGGTTTTTCGTTGGCGATGACGGCGACGGAAATATGGTCGATTCCGGCAAACATAACATGAGGTAGGGCGATTCCCGGAGTGACGCAAGTCGAGGAGCGTTCCTCTCGTTTAATGAAAGCTAGGATCAGTTCGTCAGGATGGATGGGGTGGATCAGTTGAGCTAACCCTTTCAAACACTCAAATTTTGTGAGTTCGGTGTGCGCTTTGGCGTAATGCCACTTGATGTCGCAAGGGGGGCAAATTTGCGGTAAACGCTCTACCAGTTGGCTAGAAAACTCGTAGTTGATTTGAGAGCCAACCACAGTGAAGTGTTCGGCAATGATGTCTTTGATAACAAAACAGGCCAGCTCTGCATCAATGCCGATGGCGGTAATTTGACACAGATCGCCTTGTCGCAACCCTACTTGCAACACTGCCACGGACTTGGTGAGCTCTGCAATACGATTTTGCGTTATATTAATGATATGTAAGGTACTTTTGAATTTTTTTGCCACACGATTAAGCGGCTGAGCCACATGCGCACTCGCGTTAGCATGGTCGACAAAAAAAGTGATTTGGTATTCGTTCATCAGCAAATTTAATCGCGGCAGTGAACGAGAAACACTTTGTCCACGTTGAGCAATACATCTTCAATTGGGATTTGAATTTTATGTGTACCTTCGAACCGGGCTGGTTGTTCAATCTCAATATCGGACACAATTAAGACTCTGTCTGCTTGGGCGATATCATGAGGCGTGAGCGGATTTTCAATCCCCATCGCACCTTGCGTTTCGACTTTAATGTGCACCTTATGTTTTGGGGCTGTTTTTATTAAAGCATCTGCTGCCATATAAGTATGAGCGATGCCTGTAGGGCATGCTGTCACCGCTACGATTTTCATGTTCTATCCATTCTATTTTTTGTGGATACTAGCACAGCGAGAGTCGATTGAATTGATCTATACCGGATAAACGCAAGAGCTCTATCACAGTTTGCCTCTCATGTTACATTAATCCAGTTAATGCATTTTTAGTCCTATATATCAAAAGGAAGGTACTGATTAATCTATGCCCAAATAAATGATCAATAATGGACACAACCCAAGCAAGCTTGCCCAACGGGAGCCTATGTCTCAAGCTCAGTAGGGGGTATATTCGAGCGTGAATATTAGAAGGTACAACAATGGATATCACAACCCTGATTGAGCTGGAAACAATCTGTCTAGATTTAAAAGCTCAAACCAAAGAAGAAGCGCTTAAAGAGCTGGTTGATATGCTCGACGCAACCGGAAAGCTCAATGATCAAAACCAATTTTTGGCAGACATCTGGAAGCGGGAAGAGATCGGTAATACAGGGTTTGATGATGGCATTGCGATTCCACACGCCAAAAGTAGTGCGGTAGCCAAGCCTGCTGTTGTTGTCGGGATAAGCCGTAATGGGATTGATTATGGCGCAGATGATGGTGAGCTGTCTGATGTGTTTTTTATGTTGGCTTCGCCAGATGGGGATGACCACCACCATATTGAAGTCTTGGCACAAATTTCCTCGAAAATTATCGAAGAGGGCTTTGTCGAAAAATTGAAAGCAGCGAGGTCTCAAGAAGAAGCGCTTGAGATGCTCATCGATATTCAACCTCACTCAGTGGAGTTTCAGCCCAGTCCATTTGTCCTTAATTCAGAACCCTTAAGCCCGTGGGCGCAGAGACTTGCGCGAACTAAGGAACACTTATTATTTGGGACGTCACACATGATCCCATTCATTGTCGCTGGTGGTGTTTTATTGTCGTTATCCGTGATGATTTCTGGCCATGGCGGTGTGCCACAAGAGGGCATTCTGGCCGATATCGCCCAGATGGGAATGGCGGGCCTGACGCTGTTTACGGCGGTACTTGGTGGTTACATTGCTTATTCGATCGCCGACAAGCCGGGGCTCGCACCAGGTATGATCGGCTCTTGGATTGCCGTCAGTCATTACAATACCGGCTTCTTGGGGGCGATTGTGGTCGGCTTTTTTGCCGGATTTATGGTTTGGCTGCTGAAGAAAATTCAGTTGCCAGACAGTATGAGTTCGCTTGGTTCTATTTTCATCTATCCGCTGGTGGGCACGTTTGTTACCTGTGGCGCAGTCATGTGGGTGATTGGGGCGCCAATCGCAGACGCGATGACGGCCATGAACGGGGTGCTTACTGGAATGGCGGGCTCGGGCAAAGTGATGCTCGGTACGGTGCTCGGGGCAATGACCGCGTTTGATATGGGTGGCCCTATTAACAAAGTCGCGACGTTGTTCGCTCAAACTCAGGTGAATACTCAACCATGGTTAATGGGCGGGGTGGGCATTGCGATTTGTACGCCACCATTAGGTATGGCGCTCGCGACGTTGTTGGCACCAAGTAAATTTAAACGTGATGAACGCGAAGCTGGCAAAGCGGCGGGCATCATGGGGATGATTGGTATTAGTGAAGGTGCCATTCCTTTTGCCGCAGGCGACCCTGCTCGTGTGCTTCCGGCTATCGTGGCTGGTGGTGTGGTCGGGAACGTGATTGGCTTTATGTTCCAGGTTATAAACCATGCGCCGTGGGGGGGCTGGATAGTGTTACCCGTCGTTGATGGTAAAATTGGCTACATTATCGGTACGGTTGCGGGTTCTGTGACAACAGCTCTGATTGTGATCGCATTGAAGAAAACCGTCACAGAAGATAAAGATTATACGGGTGACTCTCAGATATACACGTCTGTACATGGCGAGGGAGAAGCCGATATCTTAGCGGTGACGTCTTGTCCTTCTGGCGTAGCGCATACGTTCTTAGCCGCTAAGTCTTTGGAAAAAGCGGCGTGCGCGCTTGGCATTAAAATTAAAGTTGAAACGCAGGGTGCGAATGGCGTTATCAACCGGATTACAGAAAAAGATCTCACCAAAGCGAAGTTTGTTATTTTTGCTCATGATGTGGCGATTAAAGAGCCAGAGCGCTTCAGAAAGATCAAGGTACTGGATGTCAGTACCAAAGATGCGATGCTGCATGCTGCGGCGCTGCTACAAACAAGAATATCGCATGCTGAGTGAAGGATAAATCACAAGTAATGTTTTGAATTCTTTAGTAACATGTTACTAAAGAATTCAGGTCGGCGAATAAGGGAAACGTGCAATGGAAAAACAACGAGTAGCGTTTATTGGTTTAGGGGTGATGGGCTACCCTATGGCGGGATATTTGAGTAAAGCGGGGTATGAAACGAAAGTTTATAATCGCACAAAAGCCAAGGCTGATAAATGGGCTGCAGAGTACAACGGCATTGCGTGCGAGACGCCGCGAGAAGCAGCAGAAGGTTGTGATATCGTCTTTACCTGTGTCGGCAACGATGATGATGTGCGTAGCGTTGTTTATGGAGAAGAAGGTCTCCTTGTGGGGTTAAAAGCAGGGGCGACGTTCGTTGATCACACCACGACATCTTCAGACTTGGCAGTTGAGCTTGCTGAAGCTTGTATTAAGTACGGTAATCACTTCATTGATGCGCCAGTGTCCGGTGGTCAAGCAGGCGCTGAAAACGGTGTCCTAACCATTATGTGTGGCGGTGAGCCAAGCGTCTTCGAGCGCGTTGCACCGGTGATGGATGTTTACGCAAAGCAAATTACGCGATTGGGTGAAAACGGTCAGGGTCAGCGCTGTAAAATGGTTAACCAGATCTGTATTGGTGGAGTCTTACAAGGTCTGAGTGAAGCATTGTTATTGGCGCAAAAGTCGGGTTTAGACATTGAACAAGTCGTCGAGACGCTAAAGCATGGCGCAGCAGGTTCATGGCAAATGGAAAACCGTGCCCTGACCATGGCGCAAGACCAGTTTGATTTCGGTTTCGCGATTGATTGGATGCGCAAAGATCTGGGTTTTTGTTTGAAAGAAGCAGAACGTGTAGGCCTTGATCTTCCTTTAACGAAGAAAGTGGACGAGCAATACGCTGACCTTCAGCGCGACGGTCTTGGCCGTATGGATACCTCTGTACTGATTAAAGCGGTAGCAAAAAGTCAGTAGTGTCTGAATGAATAACGTCCCTTTGATGCCATTTAAATGCACTACCAAAGGGACGAAAATATTAAGCGTACTTCACTTCAATCTGTTCAGCTTTTCCAAACGCAGAGTGCGTCTCAAGCTGTTTTCCATAACGTACAATGTTAGGGAAGTGGGTAGCTAAACCAAATTTATGAACCAACTCAACAATGAAAGACATCATAATGTCTGCACCTGTTAGGCGCTCTTCTACCAAGTAAGTTTTGCCTTCTAACGATTGCTCAAAGTAACCCAGCACGTTCATCGCTTCTTTGTCTGCATAGCCTGATAGAAACTGGGTCTCATTTGATTCTTTGCTCACGAAAATCTTCAATAGCATAGGTAAAATTGCTGAACTCTCAGCAAAATGCATCCATTGTAAGTATTCTGTATGCGCTTTGGTGCCACGTTTAGGTGCGAACGATCCGTCACTGTATTTCTCAATCAGGTATTCGGTCATCGCACCAGATTCAATGACAAATTCGCCGTCATCTTCTAGCAGTGGCGATTTACCCAGTGGATGAACACTCTTTAGTTCTGGTGGTGCCATGAAAGTGACTTTATCACGTACGTAAGGCACGATTTCGTAATCCACATTCAGCTCTTCAAGTAACCAGATGATGCGCTTAGAACGAGACTGATTGAGGTGATGGAGTTTAATCATTAATTATTCCCTTTTTATGCTTATAACGGATCGTTAATTTGTACTACAAGTTTGCCGAAATTCTTGCCTTCCAGCAGACCGATAAATGCTTCTGGCGCATTACCTAGCTCTTCTACTAGGTGTTCACGGTATTGGATCTTTCCTTCTGCCAACCATTGGTTAATATCTTGAGCAAACTCACCGTAACGGTGTCCGTAGTCATCAAAAATAATGAAGCCTTGGATTTTAATTCTCTTAGTCAGTATCTTACCCATTAACAGTGGTAAGTGATCTGTTCCTTGCGGCAGTTCAGTTGCGTTGTATTGAGAAACCAAGCCACACAGCGGGATACGCGCATTGGTATTGAGCAAGGGTAGTACCGCATCAAATACTTTGCCGCCAACGTTTTCGAAGTAAATGTCGATACCTTTGTCACAAGCGTTTTTCAGTTGCTTAGCAAAGTCATCGGCTTTGTGATCAATACACTCATCGAAGCCAAGGACTTCTTTTGCATAGCGGCACTTCTCTTCACCGCCAGCAACGCCAACAACGCGACAGCCTTTGATCTTGCCGATTTGACCAACCGTTGCACCCACTGGGCCCGTGGCGGCGGCCACAACAATCGTTTCACCTGCTTTTGGTTGACCGATGTCTAACAGACCCATATATGCAGTAAAGCCAGGCATACCCGCAACGCCTAGTGCATAAGATGGGTTTTGTGGCTCTTTACCAAGTTTAATCACCATTTCACCCGTGGAAATCGCGTAATCTTGCCAGCCCACTGTGTATGCAAGCACCCACTCGCCCGCTTCATAGTCTGGATGGTTTGATGCTTCTACTTGGCAGACCGTGCCACCAACCATGACATCATCAACAGCGACAGGATCAGCGTATGACTCCGCATCGCTCATACGCCCACGCATGTAAGGGTCTAAAGACAGATAAACCGTTCTCAGTAGCATTTCACCATCTTGAGGGATAGGTTTCGCTACTTCTTCGAGGCGAAAGTTTTCTTTTGTTGGCGCCCCATGTGGACGTGAAGCGAGGACGATTCTTCGATTGATAGGGTTTGTCATATTCATTTCACCTTTTGATTAGACCGGTCGTCTAATTTAATTTCAAAATGACCCGCCATAATGGCGGGAACTTTGTGGCGTTACAAAGGGAATTTCTCCTCAGTGAAACACGTGTTAATTGGTACTAATGCTTACGGGCAAGAGCGGGTGTTTTGCAACAAGTGTTGTGTATAGATCAGGCTTTGTGTTAATGCTGCCTGATCTTGATACAGCTTGTTAAGTAAACTCGCACCATTCCAAAGGTAGTATATTTGTCTTGCGAGTAAAGCACTGTCACCATTTGGAATCGAGCCGTCTTGAATGCCGACGTCAATACAATCAGCTATCGCTTGAATGGTTTTATCAGCACCTCGGCGCAATGCTAGGCGCATTGACTCCGACAGGTCTGAAACTTCTGCGCTTAACTTGACCAATAAACACTTGTTCGCATTACACACATCATCTTCCACTTTGACCATTTCTTCAAAGTAGCTCATTAAGCGTTGATGTCCATTGAGATCGGTATTGGTAAAGCGCGCTTTTAAGCGTTCAAAGTACTTAGTAAAGTAATCTTGAATCATCGCTTCACCGAATTGTTCTTTGGATTTGAAGTAATGATAAAAAGAGCCTTTGGGCACTGCGGCCGTTTTTAAAAGCTCAGAAAGCCCAACACTCGTAAACCCTCGGGTTACGATCAATTCGTATCCTACGTTGATAATGTGTTGGCGAGTGTCATTAGTCTTTGCGTTCATGGGGCGTACTATAGAATTAATTAGACCAGTCGTCTAGTCTTTGTTGGGTGTTATTTGATCAGTTCGTATTCAATAACAAAGAACGTCTCTGTATTTGGGTAAATTTCTCGGATCAATTTTTTTAACTTGGGTAACTCCATTGCTTCTTGTTCTGCATGGAACTCATTGATTTCATCAAATTTTAATGGTTTCACGGAAAGGATTTTGATATCGCAGACTTTGCGGTCTGTCTCCAAGGTAAAGACTTCCACTACTGTATTTGGCACGTAGTGACTTTCTGACTCATCGCGAATAGTGATGGTCTTTTTGCCAGATGTGATTAAAGGCGTTAGGAACTCAAAGAAGGTAATTTTAGTTGGATGAGATGACATTATGTACTCACTTATCTGTTGGTTTGGTTCGATTATATACCCAAATAACCTGTTCTGTGAGAATGATTCGTAGTGAGGAACAAACGAGTTTTGTCGATAAGCATGAAATTTGGAACTTGAGCTAAGTTTGGCGAGTTAAGAACAAAACAGGCATTGATTAGCAGGGAGTTAGAAAAAGGACTGAAGAGGAAGTCTTAATATCAAGTATAGGGTTCGCTGAGGGTAGGTTTTATCGGGATTTCGTCATTGGAGTATGAAGGATAAAGGATCATTTTCTTTCAAATTATGACACTCTGTAGTTGAAGAGAAATAAAGCAGTCCCTCTCCATCGAGAGGGACTGTTAGTAACAAACTCAGTTGTTTATTCTGCGTCTAGGCCGTTCTCTTTGTAGAGTCGGCGACATGCACGGCCATCACTATGGAACAGGTGACAACGATGTGCCGGAATACCAATTTCTAACTTATCGCCGGCTTCAACCGCTAAGGTATCTGGTTGACGGAAGATAACGTCTGCATCTGCGCCCTCAAGGTTGAGGTATACTTGAGTCTCGTTACCCAGCTTCTCGACAATCATCACTTCGCCGTGAATCGAAGCATCTGCTTCCGTGGCGCTTATCAAATGCTCAGGACGCACACCGAGGGACATACGGTCACCGCGATTAATGGTCGTGCCATCGACGGGAATCCAGAATGATACGCTGTTAGACAATTGAACTTTCACGCGATCTGATTCAACTTCATCAATAAATACACTCATGAAGTTCATTTTTGGTGAACCGATAAAACCGGCAACGAAACGGTTTTGTGGATAGTGGTATAGCTCGAGAGGTTTACCTACTTGGGATACATTACCACCGTCTAATACTACGATCTTATCTGCCATGGTCATTGCTTCTACCTGATCGTGCGTTACGTAGATCATGGTACAACCAAGTTGGCGTTGTAGTTTCGTGATTTGAGCACGCATGTTTACACGCAGTGCTGCATCAAGGTTAGACAAAGGCTCATCTAAAAGAAATACGTTTGGTTGGGAAACCAGAGTACGGCCGATAGCAACCCGCTGACGTTGGCCGCCAGAAAGCGATTTTGGTTGACGCTCAAGTAAGTGTCCTAACTGTAGGATTTCTGATGCTTGTTCAACACGTTTATCAATTTCGGCCTTGTTTGCTTTCGCTAGCTTGAGACCAAATGACATGTTGTCGTATAAATTCAGGTGCGGGTATAGAGCGTAAGACTGGAACACCATACCAACGCCACGTTTGGATGGTTCGACGTCATTCATGTGTTGGTCACCAATATACAAATCACCTGAAGTAATGTCTTCAAGGCCGGCAATACAACGTAACAGGGTAGATTTACCACAGCCTGATGGACCTACGAAAACAACAAATTCACCTTCGTTGATTGTTAGATCCACGTTTTTAGAAATCAGTACGTCGCCATACGCTTTACAAACATTTTTTAACGTGACACTCGCCATGTAGCTCGTCCTCGATCAATTTTTTTATTATTTACCGCTCATCATTATATGAATTATCAAGCGAGCAGTAACAGTAGAAATTGGTAAGTGGTTATGGTTAGTAAGAAAAGTAGGGTAGCACTTCAATAAAATGTCCTAAATAGAAGTGCTACCCATAATAGCCAAATACGAGTTTCACTCCCCCACATCATTCGTGTTGTCTCCCCCGTGAAATAATGACCACTAACAACACCAATAATGACATTCCACTCGCCTGGCAATGCAAAACCAGCACATCTTTTCCTAACCTGTAGGCACTGCTGGTAAAGGGTTCTTACCATCCACTCTTGGATGACTGCAGTTTCTAAGATTGTGCGTAGGGCTACATCCTCCTAATAAAAATAATTGCAGGGGGAGTAGACGGGGAGGAGTAAAAAAGGACAGGTAATGAAAGAGTTGGTCGGAAATCACATAATTGCCTTGTCTAAAGTTGAAATCGATCACAGGAAGTATCTATTTTGTGAGTTGAGTCTCTTACCCTTGTCGATTGAGATCACGAAAATACGTCATAATCGTAAAGGCGTAGGGATTAGGAGGATGAGACATATTGGATTATTTCAGAAGATATATGTCGGAATATGGCTGAACCTTAATGGACTAGCCCTACATCAAAAATATAAAAAGGATACGAACATGAAAAAGTTAAGCGCTCTAGCACTAGGTACTCTTGTTGCTTTGGGGTCTTTTGGTGCTAATGCTGCCATCGAAGAAGGACAACTTACTATCTGGATCAACGGCGACAAAGGCTATAACGGTCTTGCTGAAGTGGGTAAGAAGTTTGAAGAAGATACTGGTATTAAAGTGACAGTGGCTCACCCAGACGGCCTTCAAGATAAATTCCCTCAAACTGCTGCGACTGGTGATGGTCCTGATATTGTATTCTGGGCCCATGACCGTTTCGGAGGTTACGCAGAAGCTGGCCTACTAGCAGAAATCAAACCTTCTAAAAACATCCAAGAAGGCATCGTTGATTTTGCATGGGATGCAGTACGTTACGACGGTAAACTGATTGGTTACCCTATTGCGGTTGAGTCTCTATCTTTAATCTACAACAAAGACCTCGTGCCAAATCCACCAAAAACGTGGGAAGAGGTTGCAACGTTAGACGCAAAGCTTAAGAAAGACGGTAAGTCTGCAATCATGTGGAACCTAAAAGAACCATATTTCACTTGGCCTTTAATGGCGGCTGATGGTGGGTACGCGTTTAAATACACTTCAGAAGGTTATGACGTTAAAGATGCGGGTATCGCAAACGAGGGCGTGAAAGACGCCATGGACTTTGTAAAAGGCCTTGTCGACAAAGGTGTTATCTCAGCAGATATGGATTACTCAGTTTCTGAGTCTGCGTTTAACCAAGGTGAAGCAGCAATGACCATTAACGGCCCATGGTCTTGGGGCAACATCGAAAAGTCAGGTGTGAACTATGGCGTAACAACGCTTCCTAAGTTTCAAGGCCAATCTTCTAAGCCGTTTGTTGGTGTACTCACCGCAGGCATCAGCACCGCGTCACCGAACAAAGATTTAGCAGTAGAGTTCATTGAGAACTACCTACTCACTAACGATGGCTTGCGAATGGTTAACAATGACAAGCCTTTAGGTGCGGTTGCGCTTAACTCGTTCCAACGCGAACTGGATTCAGATACTCGTATTTCAGCGACAATGGATAATGCGATGAACGGCGAAATCATGCCAAATATCCCTCAAATGAACGCATTTTGGGGCGCGGCTAAGAACGCGATCATTAACGTTGTTGATGGTCGTCAAACTGTGGATGCAGCACTTGCAGATGCAGAAAAACAAATGACTAAATAATCCAGTAAGACCTTTTAAGGAGGGGGTAACTCCTCCTTACTTTTCAATGTTTATTTTATATTCGCTAGCAGGTTCCCTATGCAGTCAGTTCAAGGTACAAATGCTATGACAGCACCAGAAGCCAGCCTTCCGAGCAGTAAGAAAGTGTTCATGAAATGGTCACTTTTAGGTACTGTCGGTATTATCAATGGCTACGCAACTATCCTTATGTATTCACGCGGCGAGATTGCGTTTGCACTACTTACCCTCATTCTTACCGCTTTAGCGTTGTTCATTTTTGGTAGTAAAAAGACGTACGCACACCGTTATATTTATCCTGGCATTGCAGGGATGATCCTTTTCATCCTTTTCCCTTTGGCGTATACCATCGGTTTGGCGTTTACCAACTACAGCGCGAAAAACCAGCTCTCTTTTGAGCGTACGCAGAGCGTTCTTTTAGATAGAACTTATCAAAGCGGTGATAGCTACCCGTTCACTCTGTATAAAACCAAACAAGGCCACCAACTTGTGGTTGAAAAAGACGGTGAGTTACTCGCAACACCAAACTTCCAACTCGACGATTTGTCTGTCTCTGAACTTGACCTTGAACCTATTGAAGCTGCGAGTGGCGAAAAAGAGTCAATCAAAACGATCATTAAGAGCCGTAATGCGTTAAGCGAAGTTGACCTGAACCTTCCTAATGGCGAAGACATTCGTATGAGTGGCTTACGTAAGTTTGCTGCAGTTGTACCTTTGTACACTTTGCAAGAAGATGGGGAGACATTGTACAACAATCGCACTGAAGAAACGTTTCGTCCAAATATGGAAGTGGGTTACTACCAACCTGTGGATGAAAACGGTCAGTTCGTTGGTAATACCGTATCACCAGGTTTCGTGGTGAATATAGGCACGCACAACTTTGAACGTGTGTGGAAAGACGATGGCATCAAAGAGCCATTTATTAGCATTTTCATTTGGACGATTGTTTTCTCAGCACTGACCGTGTTGTTCACTCTAGTGATTGGCCTTGTCTTAGCCAGTGTCGTTCAGTGGGAAGCATTAAAAGGACGGGCCGCTTACCGATTGTTACTCATTCTTCCTTATGCGGTCCCTGCGTTTATTTCTATCTTAATCTTCAAAGGTCTGTTTAACCAAAGCTTTGGTGAGATCAACATGCTTCTGGAAGGTTTGTTTGGTATTAGTCCTGCTTGGTTCTCTGACCCATTCATGGCGAAGAGTATGATCTTGATTGTAAACACCTGGCTCGGCTTTCCTTACATGATGATTCTGTGTATGGGGTTGCTAAAAGCGATTCCAGATGACCTATACGAAGCGTCTGCGATCGATGGGGCGAACTTTATCACTAACTTTACACGCATCACCTTACCGATGATGTTGAAACCACTGACGCCACTATTGATTGCGAGTTTTGCTTTTAACTTCAATAACTTTGTGCTTATCCAGTTGTTGACAGGTGGTGGTCCAAACATGATTGGTACGTCAGAACCGGCAGGCTATACTGACCTATTGGTCAGCTACACCTACCGCATCGCATTCGAGGGTGCTGGGGGGCAAGACTTTGGCCTAGCAAGTGCAGTCGCAACATTGATCTTCCTGTTAGTTGGCGCGCTGGCTCTTATCAACCTACGTGTAACTAAAGTAGCTCAAGATTAAGGAGAGATTACCATGGCAATGGTACAAGGTAAGTCATTAAAGTATCGTGTTTGGGCTACTCATATTGCAATGTGGGCATTCTTGGCACTCATTATTTTCCCTTTGCTGATGATCATCGCAATTTCATTCCGTGAGGGTAACTTTGCAACGGGTAATTTGATCCCTGACAATCCAACACTTGACCACTGGAAACTGGCGTTAGGTTTCTCGGTCACCAACCCTGATGGCACGGTGACACCACCGCCATTCCCAGTTATGACGTGGTTGTGGAACTCAGTAAAAGTGGGTGGTATTTCTGCAATCCTAATCGTGGCGCTATCAACCACATCGGCTTACGCGTTTGCTCGTATGAAGTTCAAAGGTAAGAACACCATTCTGAAAGCGATGATGATCTTCCAAATGTTCCCAGCGGTACTGGCACTGGTTGCACTTTACGCGTTGTTCGACAAGCTTGGTCAGTACATCCCATTCCTTGGTTTAAACACGCATGGTGGTCTGATCTTCGCTTACTTAGGTGGTATCGCACTGCACGTATGGACGATTAAAGGCTACTTCGAAAGTATTGACTCTTCGCTAGAAGAAGCGGCTGCACTTGATGGCGCGACACCTTGGCAAGCGTTCCGCTTGGTATTGCTTCCACTGTCTGTACCTATCTTAGCGGTGGTATTCATCTTGTCGTTTATCATGGTAATTGGTGAAGTTCCTGTAGCATCTCTACTACTTTCTGATGTAGACTCGTACACACTTGCGGTGGGGATGCAGCAATACCTGTATCCACAAAATTACTTGTGGGGTGACTTTGCCGCCGCTGCAGTGCTTTCAGCAGTGCCAATCACTGCAGTATTCTTACTTGCGCAACGCTGGTTGGTTGGTGGTTTAACCGCTGGTGGTGTGAAAGGATAATCTCAAGTGGTCTTTGAGATTGACAAGAATAACTAGAAAAGGGCGACCATAGGGTCGCCCTTGTACTTAGCACTGATATTACACTTTTGGTTTGGCCGCCGATCAGTAATATCTTGCTTTTATTTGGCGTTACGCATAGCTGGCTGTTAGCTTAGTTCCTTACGATTTAACCACTAACAGTTTTTGTAACCATAACCTGAGTTTCGACTCAGGTTTTTTTATGCTTGCTAAAGAATAATGATTCAAAAGCAGGTTCAGACTAGCGGCTTTGCAATGGATTACACAAGGGCTGAATAATGCCCTGCGTAGCACTTCACATAAATAGGTCAAATGATATCAAAGAGAGATTGCTGCATCAGCGCGTCACTCTCGCGGAGCCGAGTATCTTTAAGTTATTAGGAGATAATCATAGTTAGGGGAGGAAGCAAAGAGGTTCAAAACTCTCGGTTGGAAGGGGCACATCCGACATATTGTAGTAAGGTATATAGACTCTCTTGCTGCAGGGCGACACGACGAAATAAATTGGCGAATGTTTCATCACCGCCGAAGCAAGCTTGAATATAATGGTTAATTTCTGTTTCGTTGTAACCTGCGACGTACATGGTTCTTACCCATTGGTACTCGACCGTTTTTAGATTGATCAACGTCTCTTCACTTAAGGTGGTTTCTTTTATTCTCAAGATCCTAACTCTTCTATTCAATACCTAAATAATAGGTGGATTTAAGCAGAGCAAGGTGAAGGATGTATGACAATAGAATTGAATTTGAAATAAATGTCATAATCACGACATTGCTTCATAGTTGAGGTTGAGAGTTTTGAACCGTGGCCGCTGAGTGTGCTGGTGCGGCCACTCCACAAGTTACTTAAGATACTTTACGTGAGCTTCCATTTCCTCGCCGATTTCTTTACGCATGTTCATTAGGCGAATGGCGGATTGCTCTAATGCTTTATCTTCTTCAGATTCAGGCGCCCATTTCGGGACATCGATTGGTTTCCCGTTTTCGTCCACTGCCACCATAATCACAATGCAGTGCGTTGTTAGGCGGTTTTTCATTTCTTTGGGGTCACTGGCCTGAACATCAATCGCGATGTGCATTGAGCTGCGACCCGTGTAAATCACTTTTGCGCTGACTTCGACAAGGTTACCAACATGGATTGGGGCGACAAAGCGAATGCCACCCGCGTAGGCAGTAATACAGTATTTGCCACTCCAAGCTGCAGAACAGGCGTAAGCTGCTAAATCAATCCATTTCATTACGGCGCCGCCGTGAACTTTTCCGCCAAAATTGACGTCACTAGGTTCTGCTAAAAAGCGAAGAGTCATCTCTCTTTGCCCACTGCTCATCTGTCATTCCTTTCTGAGTTACTTTGAACTCAATGTAGCAGCAAGAGCGAGTCACGGAAATAGCAAACGTAACAAAACGTTAACTTTTAAAAGGTGACAATAAAAACAGCCACGATCATTTCCATGGCTTTCTATTTGGTGTGGGATTAACCTGCGCTAGAGGGGAGCTCGGGAGCGGCAATCAGCTTTTTGCGTCGTAATTTTATTTGCGATAGCGCCACACCTAAAATAACCAACAAGCCGCCGATGATGTGGTAGATATAAACTTGTTCGCCAATCAAGGTCGCCGCGAGCGCAACTGAAACGACGGGCATTAAGTTCATAAACATGGCGCTTGAGTCTGCGCCAATTAAATCGATGGCCTTAAGCCACATAAGCGGTGCAAAAATAGAAGCCGCAATGCCCGCATAAGCGATGAGTGGTAATGCCTCTGGATTAGGCAGCAGTTGCTGGCTCGACAACCACAAAGGGGTCAGCATAATGACAGAAAAGAACCCCTGCATATAAACCAGTGTTAGGCTGACTAAAAGGCATTTCCCAGCGTTTTAACAGCACACAATACGTAGCATAAACGACGGCTGCAATCAGCATTAGCTTATCGCCTTGAGTGATATCTTGATGCAAAAAGTAGGTGATATCGCCATGTCCAAGCATAAAGGCTAAGCCACCGAGAGAAATTACCCCACCAGCAACACTCAACATAGAGATTGATTTACCGAGTAACGGCACACTTAAAAATACGCTGATGAGGGGAACTAAAGAGATGATCAGCGCCATATTTGATGCGGTTGTCGTTAAACCAGCGTAATAACCGAGCGATTGGTTAAGTACCATACCAAGCAAAGCCAGAAATGCCAGCTTAGTTAAATATGGACGGATAGCATGTCGTTGCTTTATGACGGCTGGTAAACAAAATGGGGTCAAGATTAATATCGCGACAAACCAGCGGTAAAAACTCATTGCACTTGGCTCAATTGCGCTCGCCGCCATTTTGTTCACGATAGAGTTACCACCCCAAATCATGACTGTAAAAAACGGAAGTAAATAAACCATAAAAACCCTAAAGCACAATAATGAATGGCGCTAGTCTGACAGGTCTTTATAATGAGAAGTATCTCTTAAACGACATCGTAAGCGATAGGAAGACAATTTTGAAAAAGAGTGCGAGAAATCTACATCCTTCGTTATCCATTGATCGGGCGCCATCAGATGTATTTATGAACTTCGAAGCGTTTCTTTCTAACACAGAAACGCGAATTCACAGCCATCCATGGGGGCAAGTGCAGTTGATCAGTGGTGGTATTCTGGAAATGGATGCAGAGGATACGCGCTTTCTGGCTCCGCCACATTTGGCGATTTGGGTGCCCGCAGAGATCCGCCATACCAGCTACAACCGCAAGCCGATCGAGTATTGCTCTTTGAATATTGCGCCTGAACTGACGGCTCACTTTCCCACTAAAACCAGCTTAATCAAAGTGACGCCAATTGTTTCAGCTATTATCGAGGATTTTCGTCAGCGTGATATTAACGTCGCGCAAAGCGTTGAAGATATGCGGTTGGTACAGGTTTTATTGGATCAATTGGCAAAACAAGAAGTAGAACACCACTTTCTTCCAACAACCAACAACAAGTATCTTGCACCGATCTTAAAAGCGGTAGAAGAGTCACCAACTGACGAAATTAGTTTAGCGGAGTGGGCTGCAAAAGTGCACACCACCGAACGTACGTTAGCGCGGTATTGTCAGAGTGAGTTGGGGATGAGTTTTACTGAGTGGCGTTTGCGAGTGCGTTATTTACATTCAATGAAGTTGCTGCGTAAAGGGCAAACGGTCAAGGAGGTGGCGTTGACCTTGGGTTATAACCAAGCCAGCCCTTTTATCGCTATGTTTAAAAAATACTCCGGAATGACACCGGAACAATATAAAAACCGCTTGTTATAGTGATGATATAATAGTTTGAGGCGAATAATGTTTGCACGATAAGACTTCGTTATCCTAGTCCAGTCATCAATCTAAGTATTGACTTCCTAGGTGAACAAAAAAACACTTTAAATCAGTTTGTTATCTTGCAAAACCTAGCATGGTGTACCAATCTTATTTCATCAGCATGGATAAGGATTGTGTATGCCTGTAACGTCAGTAAAAAACAAAGAGGTAGTAAGGAAAGTTTTACTGCCTTCTTTACTTATTAACCTCTTGTCATTAGCCGTTCCGTTAACGGTTCTCCAGATCTACGATCGAATACTCCCCAATCAAAGTTATGGAACTGCAACGCTGCTTTTAGCTGGTGCGACGCTGGCCGTCGCTATGGAAGCATTGATTAGATTTGTGCGTACTTGGCTTTTGTCAGCTGCGGCAAGTAATACCGAGAAAGCGACGTATCAAGCCTTGGTCGAAATAGTGACAAGCGCGTCATCAAAGCATCTTCGCCATCTAGGTATTGGGGGGGTGGAAGAGGGGCTGGGTTCAGTATCAAAAGTCAAAGACTGGTATTCCGGAGGAGTAATAGCAGGCTTTATTGATTTGCCTTTTGCGTTAATCTTTTTAGGGCTGGTAGCTTATATCGGCGGTGAGCTAGTGGCGATACCTTTGGCAGTTTGGTTCATTACATTCGGTATTGTTTGGTTATCTTCTATTCGTGTTAAAGGCTTGAGTGAAGAAGCTTCTCAAGATGAGCAGGAGCGAAAAGTGTTCTTGCTCCTACTGAGTCAAACTATTCAAGGAATTAAACGTCAGGCCGTTGAGTCTCGAATCTTTAATCAGTTTAAATCCTTAAATAGTGTTCGTTCTCAGTCTAAAGCGAGAGAAGAAGAACAGAATGCATTCGCACAGGAGTGTATTCAGCTTGCTGCACTAGCTACTTCAGTTTTACTTGTGATTACAGGCAGCTTGTGGGTGTTGGATGGCCAGCTAACGACTGGTGGACTAGCGGCATGCTCCATCTTATCGGGTAGAGCCGTCGCGCCTTTAAGTGCTCTGGTTGGGATTAGAATTAAGCTCAATTCAATACACAGTGCTAACCAGGCAATAGAAAAGTTGAGTGACCTTTCCGCTTCTGATTATCCGGCTTCTCAACAGTCGGTTTCCGAGCAATCTCATATCACCATTTCGGATTTTGAAACTCTGGAAATTAAGCAAGCGACTATTGAAAGGTATGGGGAATTAGCTCATGTGGATTTGAAGCTGAATAAAGGTGAGTTGGTACTATTAGAAAGTGAAGACCGTTATACCAGTAGTTATTTTTTATCGTCAATTGCAGGTGTTGATGATCTAAAGTCGGGTGAGTGTTTCATTAATGGAGTACCCGTTTCAACCACATTCGTAGCCAATATAACGGCATATTGTGGCGTTAAAGGGCAATTGGTGTCAGGCACAATCCTTGACAACTTGTGTGGCTTTAATCCCGACAGAGCACAAAGCGCCAATAACTATGCAAAGCGCCTTGGTCTAACCAAAGAAATTACCCGCTTACCTGATGGGCTAGAAACTAAAATTGGCCACACGAGCACTTCCTTATTGAGTATGGGCAACGTAAAAATGCTCAATATTGCGACTCAGTTGGCAAGTGATAAGCCAGTCATCATGTTAGAGCGACCGGATTCTTCATTAGATTTAGATACCCTTGCAAACTTGGCTACGGTGTTAGAACAAGAAGTGTCGGCCGGTCGCACGATACTGATGGTGAGCTATCATTCGAAGCTTCGTGAATTAGCCAGTCGAACCATTATGGTGGAAATTGAGACTAAGCAGGAGGCCGTCGCATGAGCAGTTTAGATGCTACTAAGAGTGCAGAAGCGAGTAATTGTTTAGAAGTGATGAATCATTTAGAAACGATGAGCCTTTCTGTTCTTAAGCAATTGGAAGTTAACGCTAATATCCAATTGTTTGCGAATCAGTGGATCGATGAGAATGGCGTTGAGTCAATAGACGATATGTTTGCTTTGTTCGATAGGTTAGCATTACCGTACCGCTTAGTTGCCGACTTAGATGAGGTAGGTGAACACAAATTGTTGTTATTGGTACTAAGTGAGAATGAATTGGTATCAGGTCACCGAGAATCAAAGCAGTTCATTGCTTCTGACTCCAATGATCATATTACACATGAACCCCAGTTTTGTATTGTTATAGAAGGCCCACCATTAGAGAAGGCCTCTCCCGATTGGGTTGGCGAAAGGTTACATGCGTTTCGCCCTATCATTCCTAAGTTGTTGTTGGTTAGTTTTGTCACTAACTTGTGTGCATTGGCCGTTCCATTCATCACTATGTCGATTTATGATCATGTTATTGGTGGTAACGCGGGGCACGAGCTGCAAGGTATCGCTATTGGTGCGGCTTTATTGTTTGTAATGATGGGCTGGTTAAGAACATTGCGTAGTCGAGTGTTTGCTTCGGTTTCAAATCGAGTAAGCCGCGAAATATCTCAATCTTTAGTTCAGCGTCTGCTTAGAAATAGCTATGTTCAAAATCAGCAAACGGCATCTTCTAGCCAACAGAACCAAGTGATGTTGTCCGAGCACATTTCAGCTGTGTTATCTGGGCCATTAGGAAGTGCTCTGTTTGATCTGCCATTCATTTTTATTTTTGTGCTTGCGATAGGTATTTTAGGTGGATGGCTGGTGCTGGTTCCCATTTTGTCTTTGTTTCTTTATTACTTGTTAGCAAAACGATCAATACGCTCAAGCAGCAAGCGTTCAATGCAATCGACAGTGGCGGGTACTAATCGTCAAAACATGACAAATGAGCTCTCAACTAAACTCGCTTTTATTCGCAGTGCGGGATTTTCACAACATTGGATTCAACGCTTCAAAAAGGCCAATCTTCTTGCATCTACGGTGACGTTCAATCAATCGGTTCTACAGAGTCGGTACACTTCTATTTATTACTTCATTGGCGTGGGTTCAACACTAGCAGTGATGGGCTTAGGAATAGAGCTTATTTTTGAACAAGTAATGACTCCCGGTGGCCTTATTGCTTCAATGATGTTGATATCCAAGGTGACTGGCCCAGCTCAGGTATTGGCGAACAGTGCGGTGCGTTTTAATAGCTTTAATCAATCTAAGTTGCAGGTGAACCGTATTTTGTCTCAACCGTCTGAGCGTGAATTTAGCTACCAACATCACCCGCTGCCAACGGTAGCGCCGAACTTGAAGTTAGATCAAGTGACTCTGCGTTATCCTAAGCAGAATCGCCCTGCATTGAACGGCGTTAGTTTTGACATTGAAGCCGGTGAAATTGTAGCGATCACAGGCCCTTCTGGAAGCGGTAAGTCAACATTGATTGAAGTGCTAGCCGGGTTACAGCCTATTCAAAATGGCATGGTTGAGCTTGAAGGTGTCAATCTTGTTCAATACGATCCACAACTTTATCGCCATTGGTGCTTTATTAGAGCCGCTTATCCTGATTTGCTGACGTTAACTATTCGAGAGTGGTTAAACGACGGGCATAAAGTCGAAGAGCAGAAAATGATCGCCGCGATTGACATGGTTGGGGGGAAACGTTGGTTCAACACATTGCCAAATGGGCTAGATACTTCCATTAGTAGTATCCAACCGGACAGCCTTTTTGACATATTGTCAGGCAACGTCGCACAGATCCTCATTGATGCGAAAGCGCTGGTTTATGACTACCCAATGTTCTTAATGGATAACCCTGTTCCTGATGCTTACCCAAATACTAAACGTATAT
Source organism: Vibrio sp. TAP-3B (assembly GCF_057784735.1). Lineage (NCBI taxonomy): Bacteria > Pseudomonadati > Pseudomonadota > Gammaproteobacteria > Vibrionales > Vibrionaceae > Vibrio > Vibrio sp. TAP-3B. The sequence goes on from NZ_CM173496.1 coordinate 944,981, forward strand.
TTGGTGAGTTTGTGCGATCGAAAAAAGGAAAAGCTACGGTGATCTACACCTCTCATGATCCGGATTTAATTAAGCTTGCCGATAAAGTGGTGGTACTGAATGAAGGCGCCGTGGTTTATGCGGGCCCATTAGAGCCTGAGCAGCCGCAAGAAGCGCGACAATCTCAAGAGCAACAACAATCACTTCAACTGAGTGTAGCCCAACAAGAACAATCAGAGTCTAAGCAAGGAGTCACTAATGGTTAAACCACCTATAAAGAAGGGCAAGCGCTACGGTGAACTTGTTGAATCACAAAATACGGCTCGTATATTAGCGCTAGTGACGTGGTCGGTTGCCCTATGTGTCGTCGTTTTTGCTACTTGGTCTGTGGTTACTCAAGTCGATGAAATTGCGAAGGCCAAAGGTGCGGTGATCCCAGAAGGTGAGAAGCAAGTCTTACAAAGTGCTATCGGCGGTCAGTTAAAGCAAATCTTAGTGAAAGAAGGCCAATTGGTTGAGAAAGGCCAGCCGCTTGTTGAGTTCGATGCAACTTTCCAGCGTACCGCTCTTGAAGAACTTAAGTCTCAACAAGTGACTCTTTTAGCAAGCATTGAGCGTATGAATGCTTTGCTTGAACAGCGCGAGCCAAACCTTGCGGAATTCGAGGTGGATTATCCAGAGATTGTCAGCCAACAAAAAGCGCAGTTGAACGCGCAAAAAGCCCTCTATTTCCAAAAACGCGTGGTACTTGAAAAAGAGAGTGAACAAATTGCAGAGCAGCTTCGAAGTGTCGAAAAATCATTACCTAGTTACGAAAAGCAGCTGGATGCCACTAAGCAAGAATTGAATATATTAGAAAAGGGCTATAAAGCGGGCAATATTTCACGTTTGCGTGTGCTTGAAATGCGCCAAAAGTTAGCCAGTATCGAACAGAAAATTGAAGAAGCTCGGGGTAAGAAATCGGTATTGATTAGGCAAGCTGACAGTAATGACCAAAAAATAGAACAGCTTCTCGCGGAAGCGAAAGCTAAAGTCAGTGATGATCGTTCTAAAGCTGTCTCTGACTTGTCAGCACTGAATGCTAGGGTACGTTCAAGCCAAGCTAAATTGACGAACACCATGTTAGTCTCACCTCTGCAAGGGTTAATACAAAGCCTTCCAAGCACACAAAATGGTGGTGTCATTCCGCCGGGTGGCACCGTAGTTGAAATTGTTCCTGTAGGTGGTAAAGCCGCCTTCAAAGCTCGCTTGTCTCCTCGAGATATTGGTTTTGTGAATGTAGGGCAACCGACTCGAGTCAAAATTGATGCGTTTGATTATAGTCGCTTTGGCGCTTTAAAGGGGGAGGTTGAAAGTATTTCACCGACCACAAGTCAAAGTGAAAAAGGGGAGGTGTACTACGAGGTCGTGGTTTCTATCGACAAACCTTATTTCCGAGACAACCCTGAAATATTTGCGATTTTACCAGGAATGACGGGCGAGGTAGACATCACCACGGGTGAGAAGTCCGTGTTCCAGTACCTTTGGAAGCCGATTTACACCAATGTGAGTGTGGCGTTTGGTGAAAGGTAATCGCTATAAAATGTCGATGAGAGTAAACGACTAAGAACAGCAAATAATAATAAGGGAGCACATCATGTGCTCCCTTTTGATTGTTGTTACGGGGTAGGGTCGATATCGGGTAATCCATCGATATCGTTGTGATGGTGGTGCTCATCCTCTTGGTTATGGTTGATGTTTGCATCATGGTGTTCAAGTGCGTCTGACATATCCAAGTGCGCTTGGTCATGTGTGGTTGTCTCTTGTTGGTCGACTTGTGCAAGTACGATATCCATATCCGCAGGTTGATCGTCAACTGTTGTCGATGTTGCATCGGGTTTAATGCCCAATGCATCCAGATAAGCTGCGGCACCATGATGGCTGACATCGTGATGTTGAGAGTCAGTAGCACTAACACTAACATGTTGCTCATTTGGAGCATTACTATCTTCTACGATAGTAACAGAAGCTTCAAACGTCAGAGGTGAGTCTGGTTCATCGTGTTGAACAAGCGGTGGCGGCGGCGGGTTTACATGGCTTTGAATGTGCCCTTGTAAATCTTCCGTGGTTACTGCAGTGACGCCCGTGACCGAGTTGTGCGTTGTTACTTCTGTCTCGAAGTAATGGTGCCCATTGGTCATTGGGTGATCTGAGACCATCACAAGGTGACCATTGGCCGGTACCGTGTAACTACCGTCATGGTTAGCATTTATGTTGTGCCCGTTGCTTTGAAGAGTTAGCCCTTGCTGTAAGTGGGTCAGTCGAATACTGGAAACTGACTCATCACCTGAAGATAGGTGCGCTTGAACATTCACAGGTACTTCATAGTGGTCATGGGTAACGAGAGGGAAGTTGGTTGGTAAATGACCTTTAAGCACCGTACCGTCACCAAGAATGATGTTTTCGATGCTTTCTAATTCCATATTACCCAATTTTTCACCATGATCATGCAAGCGTGGTGCATTGTTGCGATTGTAAGCCCCTAAAATCAGGGTATCACTACCATGTCCACCTTCTATCTCCTTGTCTGTCAGCCTTCCTCCGATATAAAGAATATCATTACCGCCTTCCAGCTCAGCTTCTTCGTTGAGCCGTCCATTTACGATGATGATATCACTATGCCCATGGCCTTTTATTTCATGATGACCACTCACCGTGGTTGCGTGTTGTCCTAATGAGCTTGCGTAGTTTTGTACTGTACCTGCGGTAATACCAGCGGTTACATGATGTGTATGCCTCGTATCCACGTTGACACTAATGGTTGGCGGTGTATAAGGCACAGGGTCCGTGTGACCGTTAATAGTCATAACAATCTCTTTCGAGACTTTACCACCATGTCCGTCGTCAACAAGCAAAGTAAACTTGTCTTGCAATGTGTCGTTATCGTTAAGGGCATTAACGATAGGGTTGTTATTATCTAAATGATAAACCCAAGTGCCACTATGCGAATCAAAAACAACATGACCATAGGCGGCGCTGTGTGTAGGATCTAGAGTTGCGGTGGTGGCATCACCATCGACATCATTGACGAGCAGTTGACCCGTCGGGTTAAGACCTGAATCTTCATCAACAGAGTGCAGGCCGATAACATGACTTACTTGTGGCTTCTCTGAAACTGTCGGCAAATCGTTGGTTCCGGTAATGGTGATCACGATGTCATGGTGTGTACCATCTGCAGATTGAACCGTGATGGTTTCCGTGTCGGTTTGCCCTTCGGCAAGCTGCTGAACGGTTGAATGGCTATTGTCTAAACTGTAAGTCCAATGCCCATTTGCATCAATATGAGCATGCCCATAACCTTTGCTGCCTGCTATTCCAGTGCCACCTTGAACCGCAATAAAGCCTGTTGTTCCATCAGGGTCATTCACTGTCAAGGTACCGGAAGCGTGAAGTGTGGCGTCTTCTTGAGTTTGCCCTGTTTCGTCTCCACGGAATGTTGCAGCGTCCGCGACACCGCCAATATTGATGAATATTGCCCCTTCTTTTGAATCAACATGCCCATCGTTTGCTGTGAATTGCACGGCACCTAGCCCACTGATACCAGTGCTAAAGTAGTTTGGAGTGGGGGTGAAGATGAGTGAAGAAACATCGGATGCATTGACGTTATCACCAACATTCACCGTTGTTCCATTCAGTATTAAGACACCATGGGCAACGTTGGTGATAGTGATATGGTTTAACGCATCCCCATCAACATCTGAATACTTAAAGTCGGCAGCAGTGAATGCATGTGGTGTATCTTCTAACGAACTAATGAATTTAGAGCCAACAGTCGGTGCGTCATTTACTGCGTTAATATCAATTACCATCGACGCGCTCAACGAATCTTGGTGCCCATCATTAGCGGTAAATTCAAAATTGGCATAATTTGCACCACTTTGATTGTGTAGTGGAGTGAACGTTAAATGCCCTGCAGATAAGTCACTTTTAGATATTTGCTGGTTGGTGGTGACAAGCGTGCCATTGAGCTTTACAAGCCCCTGAGCTGGCAGGCGAGTTATCGTAATGTGGTCTAATGCATCATGGTCAGAGTCGCTATAACCAAACTCGGGTATGGTAAAGGTATGTGTTTGATCCTCGTCGTTGGCTACAGTTTGAGGTGCGATTGTTGGCGTATGCTGAGCCGGAGGATTGACCTCAATGGTTAAGCTATTTTGAGATGAGTCATTTCTTGAATTGCCGCCAGTATCACCGACCCGATAAACCATGCTGGGTACCGTTCCAGTAAATCCAGCATCGGGCGTGAATGTATAGTGCCCATCTGCTTCAATAGCGAGCGTGCCAATTCCAGTCATAGAGTGTGGGTGTCCAGGTGTGACCGTGACATAACCTGCTACGGGGTCTTTGATTTGAATATCTTGCAGTAGTAGGTGTGCATTGGAATCCATATCGGTTGCAGCACCACTCACTCCTTCATGCGTTCCTGCACCAGAAATAAGATTGCCTTCGATAGTGCCACTATGTTGCACCCCAGAATCACTGAGGGTGTGCAGGATTGGATCGTCTGTCGTGCCATTTATGGTGACGGTGACCGAATGCTTAGTGCCATCTTTTGAGGTGATTTCAATACTGTCTGTGAGCGTTTGCCCATCATCTAAGTCTTGAATAGGTGTACTCGTGTTGTCTGCGGTATAAGTCCAAGCGCCACTAGAAGTAATGGTGAAGTGACCATAGGTTCCATCCTGCGATATTTGCGGTTGGCCTTTGAGATCTAACGCAGCTTCGCCTTGTCCGTCAACATCAGAAATGACGAGGTGGCCATTACAAATAAGAGCATCTTGAACGGGCGATGAACCTGCGACATTCACGTTGTGTTGAAGGTTGGTATCTTCACCGATGCTGCCGGAGTCACCGGTAAATGTTGCGGCATCATTCACGGCTGCAAGGGTTGTGCTCGCTCCCGTATGAGCGATGCCACCGTGCCTATCGGCAACATCGTAAGTAAAGTGGACCGTTCCGTTATAACTAGGGTCGGGGTTAAAGGTAAAACTGCCATCTGAATTTGATACTAAGTTACCGTAAGTCTGCAGTTAAGTTTTGAACGTGTAACCAACCTCTATCGTTAGTGTCAACATCGGTAGCATTGGCGATTAATTCAGCTTGTGTAATATGTATTGAAGTATCTTCCTTACCTGAAGGTAAAGTGACTTCACCACTAACGGTTGGTACATCATTATTGCCATGCACAACAACGGATACACTTTTCGAGATATGGCTACCATCAGTTGACACCGCCTCAACCGTAAAATGCTCCCAATATTCGTCGCCGTCTCCTAGTTTTGTTGCTTTGTTTTGGTCAACGTCATAATGCCATTGTCCATCTGCACTTAGATGGAACGTACCATACCGGCCATTAAGGCCGGCTGTTGGTGTATGTGTCCAACTTACCGTATCGTGGAGGTCAACATCGTGTGCGACTACATTGCCGGAAACTGAAGCACCTGTTTGGGCATTTTCTACGACATGACCAAGTTCTGATTTGGAATCGATTACGACCCCATCCTCTGTGCCGTTAACCTTAACCGTAATAGGAAATTCAGTACCATCGGTTGCTATTAGCTTTATAGATTCGGTTAATGATTCACCATGCTTTAATTCTTGAACGTGAACATTATTATTGTCGCCAATATAACTCCAAGAATGCTCACCTTTGTGAGATCCACTTGCGATAGTGAGGAACTGGAATTTGCCATAAGGAGTCGTAACATCTAGGTCACTACCTATATTCCATGTGTATTGTTGGCCTGCAAATTCGACAGTGACTTGAGTATTAGGGCTGTCTACATCAGTAATTTGTAGCGCTTGCCAATCTACAGCATCCATAATATTGGCATTCGTAAACGTATGAGTGGCGATATCTTCAGTTGCATCACCATGATCAACGCCAGAAATAATGGTTTTGTCATCGACTGCGGCAAGTGTCGTACTCGCTCCGGTATGCGTAACACCACCATGCGCGTCTTGCACATCATAAGTGAAGTGAACTTGGCCGTTATAGTCTTTAGTTGGAGTAAATGTATAGGTGCCGTCTTTATTGTCGAGCACGGTGCCATGATCGGCTTGCAGGTTCGAGAGGGTAAGTTTACCAGCGTCGTTGTTATCGACGTCGACGGTATTGGCCAGCAACTGTGCAGTGGTGAAGGTCTGCGTCTGGTCTTCTTTACCGCTGTTGAGCTGCACTTCAGATGAACAGTATGGGCGGTCGTTGTCACCATGAATGGTGATATGAATATCGTGGGTTGTACCATCAGCGGATTGCACCGTAATGGTGTCGGTTAATGATTCACCGTTACCTAAGTGATCAATGGCTCGGCCAGTAGCGGTTTGTCCGATGGAGGCGTAATAGCTCCAGTCGCCGTTACTTTGCATGATGACTTGGCCGTGCGCGCCTTGATAGGTGCCGTTTTGGGCATGACTTTCTCCAGTATCGGCATCCACGATGGTTAAGTGACCTTCGGTATGAATGAGAGCATTGCTAAGCTCGGCAATGTTGCCATGCGCATGATCGGGGGAGCGATCGTCAACACTGGTGCCGCTGGTGCTGCCATCGGGGGCGGTATAGGCGCGGCCTTCGTGGACCTCACCCGTATCATCTCCAGTAAATGTTGCGGCATCGGCCACCGCATCGATGTGTAAGGTATTCTGTGTTTCGGTTGAATCAGTATGCCCGTCATTCACGGTATATTTGAATGCAACGTCACCATTGAAGTCAGGAGCCGGTACGAATTGCAGTTTACTGATATCGGCCGCCGCAATGGCTTGCCCTGCGTGAACGTCATGTCCATCGAGCACAAATTTACCTTGCGTGGCAGGGGGTAAATCAGTGATTGAAATAGAGTGGAGGGTATCGCCCGTATCAATATCAGAGAAGCCAAACTGACTGGCCTGCATTTGGTATTGGGTATCTTCCATGCCATTGGTTAACACCACCTTGGTAGCGGTTGGTGCATCGTTGGTTCCCACCACATCAATGTGTAAGTCATAAGGTGTGCCGTCGTAGCTGTAAACACGATAAACCACGGTTTCCACTTGGCCTTGGGCGAGGTGCTGCAGGCGTGCGTTGTCGACGCTGTAACCCCAACCGCCAGAACTGCTGATTCTTAACATCCCACCGAAAGGGTCATGAATCGCGCGCTCACCAAAGGCACTGTATTGAAACTTATCTTGACCACTGTCCGGATCGACTACTTGGAGTGCGCCATGGGCGATCTCGGTGGTTACCCCTCGATTGTGCGTACTGTAAGCGCCATCTTCGGTCACGCTACCGGTGGTGATTTCTGTAATAATGGCTTTATCGTCAGTGGGCGTTAGGGTCGTGGTCGCCCCGGTGTGAGTCGTCCCTCCATGAGCATCCACGACATCATATGTGAAATGCACCTTACCGTTGTAGTTGGCGTTGGGAGTAAAGGTATAGGTGCCGTCTTTATTATCGAGCACGGTGCCATGATCGGCATGCAGATTCGAGAGGGTAAGTTTGCCAGCGTCGTTGTTATCGACGTCGACGGTATTGGCCAGCAATTGTGCAGTGGTGAAGGTTTGCGACTGATCTTCTTTACCGCTGTTGAGCTGCACTTCAGATGAACAGTATGGGCGGTCGTTATCACCATGAATGGTGATATGAATATCGTGGGTGATGCCATCGGCGGATCTAACCGTGACGGTATCGGTCAACGATTCACCTTTACCTAAGTGATCAATGGCTCGGCCAGTGGCGGTTTGTCCGATGGAGGCGTAATAGCTCCAATCGCCGTTACTTTGCATGATGACTTGGCCGTGAGTACCTTGATAGGTGCCATTTTGAGCATGGCTTTCCCCAGCGTCGGCATCCACAATGGTTAAGTGACCTTCGGTATGAATGAGAGCATTGCTCAGCTCGGCAATGTTGCCATGTGCATGATCGGGGGAGCGATCGTCAACACTGGTGCCGCTGGTGCTGCCATCGGGGGCGGTATAGGCGCGGCCTTCGTGGACCTCCCCCGTATCGACACCAGTGATCTTCGCAGAGTTGTTCACGCCTGTGATGGTGATTGAGAGGTTTTGGGTACTGCTCGCGTTATGCTCATCGGTCACTGTTACTGGGATAGTGAGTGTTTTCGTGACACCTGATGCCAAAGATTGGTAAGCGGAATGACTAGGATTGAAGTTATAGCTTCCGTCTGGGGTCATCAACAAACCATCGATTTGCGGTGTGCTGTAAGTCAATGTGGCGCTTGTATCTATATCTTGACCAACCATTTGCCCATGGAGAACGCTACCGCCTTCAGTAACAGAGTGAGCCTGAGCATTAATACTAGGGGCATCGTTAGTACCGTTAATCGTGACCTTAATGGTCGATGGTGTGCCATCAACAGACGAGACGGTGAAGGTTTCTTCTACTTTATCGCCGACATTCAATTGATTAAACGCGCTGTTGGCGGTGAAGTTCCAATGACCATTGGCATCAATAGTAAGGTCGCCGTTAGTGCCGCTGATCGCATCAGGAGTGAAGGCGTTATCCGGATTATCGACATCGGTACTGGTTAACGTGCCTGAAGTGGTAATGGCCGTATCGGTTTCATCTACCGCAACAGTGGCCGTGCTAACCGTCGCTTTATCATTGGTGCCATTGATGGTGACCTTAATGGTCGATGGTGTGCCATCAACCGAAGACACAGTAAAGGTCTCTTCCACCTTGTCGCCGACATTGAGCTGATTAAAGGCGCTATTAGCGGTGAATACCCAATGACCACTCGCATCGATGGTTAAGTCGCCGTGGGTGCCGGTGATCGAATCAGGGGTGAAGCTGTTATCTGGGTTATCAATATCGGTACTGGTTAAGGTGCCAGAAGTCGTTACCGCGGTATCCGTTTCGTCAACGGTCACGGTGGCACTGCTGACTGTCGCGGCATCGTTAGTACCATTGATCGTAACTTTGATGGTCGATAGGGTGCCATCAAACGAAGACACAGTGAAAGTCTCTTCCACTTTATCGCCCACGTTGAGTTGATTGAAGGGGCTGTTAGCAGTGAATGTCCAATGCCCATCGGCATCAATGGTTAAATCGCCGTGGGTGCCGGTGATCGAATCAGGGCTGAAGCTGTTATCTGGGTTATCAATATCGGTGCTGGTTAGTGTGCCAGAAGTCGTCACCGCTTGGTCAGTTTCATCGATAGCTACGGTGGCGCTGCTGACGGTGGCGGCGTCGTTAGTACCGTTAATCGTTACCGTAACTTGATGTGTTGTGCCATCGGCCGAATGAACGGTGAGGATGTCTGTTGCAATCGAACCTTGCCCAAGTCTTTGAACGGCTGGGTTCCCGTTGTCTAAATCGTATGTCCACGCTCCATTTTTCGTGATAACCAACGTACCGAAATTGCCCGTCATTTGTGATGCTTGAAAATGGTCTTCTCCAAGATCAGAGTCCGTTACCAAAAGCTGTCCTTGAACTTGTGTCGTTAGATTTTCTGTTACTGCGCCGACATCCACACCCGTAATCACAGCATTGTCGTCGTTTCCGCCAATCGTCATATCGATCGTTTGAGGCGTGCCATCTTTGGTGTGAATAGTGAAGCTTTCGTGTAATGAAGTGGCCCCGATTAACGCTTGAACATTAGAGAGTGAGTTATCAACTTGATACTGCCAGTGCCCCTCTGCATCGATAGTTAATGAACCATACTTTCCTGAAATGACCTCTGGCTTCACCGAACTTTCATTTTGGTCAGGGTCTATGACATCAATTTTTCCGTTCGCATGTAACAAGCCTTGTGAGTCAATATTGTGATCTTCTGTGACGACCGCTTTCAGGTCTCCAGAAATACTTGGCGTGTCTTGCTTACCTTCGACTGGTATCTGAACAATAATGCTCGAGCCATTAGATAGATGTAACAAAAAATGGTCAGTGCCTTGTTGGTGCTGATTCAACAGGATGTATTGAGAAGAATTTGGATTCAGGACAAACGTGTATTGACCATTTACATCAACATGGAGCTCTCCGTATATACCTTTTATGACTTCTGGTGTGAAGGTGACGGGTAAAGTGGGGGTTGTAGGTGCACTTGAATGAGTCGGTTGGCCGTTACTTTCTGAGGAGATGATCGGTATTGATACCGAAGGAATGTAATGGACTTGCGGATGAGAAAGCGTCGACAAATGATGAGACGGGACCACGTGAGTGTTTGAGCCATGGGGAGCATGACTTACCCTTGAGGTCGAGCTTACGTGGGCTTCACTAGTTTGAGCTTCTTGATGAGTAACAGCTGATGAATCCGCTTTACCATGGTCATCGGTGACGTCTTTTTCTATTTCTATCACGCTATTTAGTGTCACTAAATCTACCACATCGCTGGAATTGTCTACATCCTCGGCAGCGGCGTGTTTAGCCAACGATGGCAATATCATCATGAGTGACTGAAAAAGTGGGATATTCACTTTTAGATGTGAATGTAATCTGAGCTTCTTTTTTAGTTTCGGTTTCTTTTGCTCTAGTTCATTATTTTTCTTATTCTTGATTACTGTATTTTTTTTGCTTGTCTTGACGTTTTTGTTATTAGCCATTTTCTCATCCGTGAATCTTGAGTCTACTTTTTTAAGTAAAATACATAGGTAGAGGTTTCGCTAGCTAATTAGATAATTTTTAAAGAAAACTTCAGAAGGTTATGTGGTTTGGAGTTCTGGTTTTCGTTATGCAGATTTATAATACAATCATCAAAGCGAGAAAAATCTAACTACCTTATTGATTTTGGTAACCGATAGTCAGGTTCGTAATGGATACCTTTTCAAAAATGTGAGTTGGTTCATCGCTACAGTGGTGGTATTGAGGATAACAACGTTATAGCCGTTGTTTATCAGCATTTATGTACTGAAAAAATGATAAAAAGGATTGCAAGCATGCAAGCATTGATAGAGGTAACAGAACTCTGCGCTTTATTAGACCAACCAAATGTAAAACTTCTAGACGCAAGTATTGATTTTAACATTCCTTCTGAAAGGAAAAAGATCACTAATAAATGGATTCCAGGTTCGCTCCGGTTTGACTATGACAATGACTTTTGTCTGCCTAATAGTATCCTTCCCCATATGATGCCAACGGAAGAAGGATTCAATACCAGCGCCCAAAACCTTGGCCTTAATAACGAAGATCTGATCATTGTATATGACAACTCAGGAACATTAGCGTCTCCTCGAGCTTGGTGGATGTTTAAAGCTATGGGTCACGACAATGTCAAAGTGCTCAACGGCGGACTCCCCGCGTGGATAGATGCAGGCTTACCTGTTCAAGAGATGCTATCAACCCCTAAGCCACCTGGCAATTTCTTTGGCAAGTTTAACCAACACGCCTTTTTGGACGCCCAAACTGTATATAAACACTCTAAGAATCAAAGCGCGATTATTGTTGATGCCCGCTCAAAGGCGCGTTTTTATGGTGAAATACCTGAACCAAGAAAAGGGTTACGCAGTGGCCATATTCCACATTCCGTTTGTCTGCCGTTCCAAGCATTATTGGACAATGGTTTTATAAAACCAGACTCACAATTGAAACAGACATTTAGTGAAGTAACCCTGTATAGTGATAAATTAATCATTTTTAGCTGTGGTTCAGGTGTAACGGCCTGCATTTTATTGTTAGTTGCATACCAATTAGGTTTGCGCAACCTATCAGTCTACGATGGCTCATGGACTGAGTGGGGCACAGATCACGCATTACCAATCACATGTTAATCTAGGAGTTACCGAAGCATCATGGTCGGGGTAAAGAAGAATATTTGGACATTATATATAGCGCTGGTTACGGTCAGTGTCGTACTGTTCGTGTTATTCAGCCGCTATCATTATGAATCGACCATAGATAAATATAAAGATAAGCAGACTTTACAAGTGGAGTTGTTTGCTGCAACGGTAAAGTCACTTTTGAGTGGGCAGGAGTCATTGCTTGAGGTTGTAGGGCATCATTTAATTGAGCGAAATAGTCTGACGGCACAAATGCCTCCTATGTTGGATAAAATGCTTAGTGTCCATCCTGAAATCATAGGCTTGAGCTTAACTAATCCCGCTGGAGATTACATTGCAGTAAGCTCAAATTTGATCTTGGAAACGCTGCACAATTTGAAACAATATCCACTGACTCGTGATACATTTCTTGCTGCACTGAATTCCAATCGCATGGTTATTGGTCGAACATACGTCATGCCAGCACAAGAGGCTTTAGTGATTCCAATCCGAAAAGCGATTGTAAATAAAGATGGGCTCGTTCAAGCAGTGATAAATGCTAACTTCAATATGAACTCATCGTCTGTTTTTACTAACGATATCCACTTAAATGAAAACAATCGGGTTGTGCTCACTCGCAATGATGGCTACCTGACTTTTAGTTCGTCTGAGGATGTGACTTTAAACGACTATCTAAAACCTGTAGATGACTTGGATAGACAAGCTGTTATCGATCAAATTAATAAAGATTCAGGCTGGGATATAGCGCAACTGAAGAAGCTGACACGAGCGCTAAATGTTGTAGTAGACAATTCACGCATCAGTAAATTAATCACATTGAGATACCTTCCTGACTATCAACTTTGGGCATCGTCTTCGACAGACTTAAGTTATATTAAGCGCGGATTTTACGAGCAGCTTGCACTTTATTCTATCGCTTTTCTTATCCTTCAAGCCGCTTTTTACGTGTTAGTTCGCTCCATTGCGCATAACGAGGATAAAACAAAACAACGTTTACTGTATCAAGCGCATCATGATCATCTTACCGGTCTGCCAAACCGAGACTATCTGCGCGCAAATATTCAACACTGGTTGCCCGGTATCGGTGGGCCCTTCTCTTTGATGTATATTGATGTCGACAATTTTAAGTCTGTCAATGATACATATGGGCATGAATTTGGTGACGAAGTACTTAAACAAGTATCAGCGCGCTTAAGTGACTTTGCTTGCGAAGGAAGGTTAATCATCCGTAAGGCCAGTGATGAATTCATTTTTCTGACGGATCGAATTGACAAAGAGAGTGTTAAAGCGCAGGCAAAACAACTGATAAAAGCATTATCAGAACTGTATGAAGTGGGTGACAATCAGTTCCTACTCAGTTGTAGTATCGGTATTGCCTGTTATCCACAACATGGTGAAAGTTTAGATGAACTGCTTCTATCCGCAGATATTGCTATGCATCAAGCGAAACAGCAGCGTAATGTATACAGTCTATTCGACCGAGAAATGCAAGCGACACATGTACGTAAAATGAGAGTGGAGCAGCGCTTAAGGCTAGCGCTAGAAGAGCAAACATTGTATATGGTTTACCAACCACAATTATGTGTTAATGGTGAGGTTTATGGTGTCGAAGCTCTGATTCGTTGGCAAGATGATGAGCTTGGTTTCGTTCCACCTAATGAGTTTATCCCCGTTGCCGAAAGCTCTGGTTTAATGGTGCGCATGGGGGAGAAGATCATTGATAATTGCCTAAGTGATGTGGCTAAATTAACCGAAAATATTGATAAACCGATCCAGTTGTCTATCAATATTTCAGTTAAACAGTTTATTCATGTTGAATTTATCACTAACTTTATGGCAGCGATTGAACAACACGGAATAGACAGTTCAAGAGTCACTCTGGAGATCACTGAAAATCTATTTATTGAAGACCTTGAAAAGTTCGCGCCGATCTGCGAACGCTTACACACTCTAGGCTTCAAACTCGCATTAGACGATTTCGGGACGGGTTACTCTTCACTCAGCATATTGAGGACTCTACCCATTGATGAAGTGAAAATCGATAAAAGCTTTGTCGATGATATTGAGCATGATAAAAAAGCACTGAATATGATCAAAAATATCATTTCTATTGGAAAAAACTTTGAAATGAAAGTGCTGGCAGAAGGGGTTGAAACGCATCAACAGCTCAATGAACTAAAAGCCTGTGGCTGTGATTTAATCCAAGGTTATTTCTACTCACAGCCGTTATCGCTTGAGGATCTGATTGCCTTTACGAAGCAGAATCAAAGCAAAGAGACCACAGTAGAATAATGATGATTTCTTTGCTTGAGGTGTGTGATTCACAGAGAAGAGTTCAATTTTCTTAGTAAAAGTTCGGGCTTATCATTTTGTTTTGGCAACAACATAGTCTAGGCCGCCCACAACCGCCGCAACTTGAGCGTTGTTGCATTCTTCGTCGGTCACTTTTGAGCTGTCTGGGTACACTTCTGTTGTAGTGCCGTAAATGCAATGGGTTACGCCGCCACACAGACCTAGCTTCACCATCGGATAGTTAATCACGCCAAACTGTACAACAGGTGAGCCAATGATTTCGCCTTTTTCATCTGCTGGTGCAATGTGCGTCACTTTCGCTACTGACTCAATCACCGCTTTTTGAAAATCTGGTTGAGGGTTTTCACTATCTCCAACCGTGTAAAAGCCGTCTGGGATCAAGCCTTCGATGTACTCAATGCCATCACGAGCGGCTAACGCTGGACGGAATTCGGTTTCATCAGAATCGGTCGTCTCGTGCAAATCAAAGTGCATTAATACGTCGCCCAAATCCGCGACGAGTTTCATCAAATTGGAAGATTCTTCCGCTGGACTGTCTGCGTAAAATGAGCGGTTTGGATCAATGGCGTTTGGGTTCCAGCGGTTGATGACTTCGTAGCCCCAAGGGCTAACACAAGGCGCCACCACAATATTAAAATGCTGTGCGTAACGCTCAGCTTCTGTTTCTACAAACTTGAGCGCGCCGTGCACTCCACTGGTTTCGTAACCATGGACGCCGCCAGTCACTAAAACAATCGGTTTGGCTTCATCCCAGTTACGTGTCTTAATGCAAAATAGTGGGAAGCGAGCTTCGTCGTACGAGAGTGCGCCATATTGCTCAACATCAAAACGGTGGCGAAGGGTATCGATTTTGCTCACAACGTCTTCTTGATAGCTGCGCTTGACTTCGCGCTGTGCTAACCATGTTTTGCGTTCTGCGTCACCCCAAGGTTGGTTAGGGGTACCGACGGGGTAGGTGTATCCGCTTTTCATCTATACTGTTCTTTTATGTGCTGAAAGGTACGACAAGACTAGACTGGTCTTATTGTCAGGGCAATAGTAAACGCGACCAGTATCGGTATTCTTTGTAAAATCAGAACTTTGCCAATTGCTTTGGTGGTGTTACATTTTGTTACTTACCCAGCTTCATATAAGGGATAGAAAAATGGCAGGAGCAAGCTTACTCACATTGTTGGATGACATTGCCACAGTGCTAGATGATGTTGCCTTAATGTCAAAAATGGCGGCGAAAAAGACCGCGGGTGTATTGGGTGATGACTTAGCGTTAAACGCTCAACAGGTATCTGGTATTGCATCAGAACGTGAAATCCCAGTGGTTTGGGCTGTGGCCAAAGGTTCGTTTAAAAATAAATTAATTTTGGTGCCGTCGGCTCTCTTAATCAGTGCCATTGTGCCCTGGCTGATCATGCCGTTACTGTTAATCGGAGGCTTATTTCTTTGCTTTGAAGGTGCAGAGAAAGTACTTGAGAAACTCTTCCCGCATTCACACTCTCACGAAGAAGAGAAAGAAGAGGTTGTGCTCACAGGTGAACCGATAGAGGAGTATGAAAAACGTAAAATAACGGGGGCTATACGTACTGATTTCATTCTCTCTGCTGAAATCATCGTGATTGCGTTAGGCACAGTGACGGGGACAAGCTTTGTCACTCAGGTCTTAGTGGTGAGTTTAATCGCTGTGGTTATGACGATCGGTGTTTATGGTTTAGTTGCTGGTATCGTTAAGTTAGATGATTTAGGCCTTTACCTTGAGATTCGCTCGAAAGGAAAAGGCTTAATGGCAAAAGTGGGGGGCGCGTTAGTCGCCTTTGCACCAAAGTTAATGAAAATGCTCACTGTGATAGGGACGGCAGCCATGTTCTTGGTTGGTGGCGGTATCGTTGTTCATAACGTGCCGACCATTCACCATTTCGTCGAACCTATTATCATGGATTTTAGCCATTATTCCGTTGCCACCGCCGTTCTCCCGATTTTTTTGAATGGCGTTATTGGGCTTATTGCAGGTTTGTTAGTCGTGGCTGTATGGGCAGGGGTAGAAAAGATTCGTGGGAACTGATCAAAGCCTATTTGCCTAGAGGGAGAAAGGGTCATGAGTAATATCATGACCCTTATTAATATTCAGAGGGCCTGCAAAGCATCGACTATTTTATTTTCCACTCAATCTGTTGATTTGCACGGATAGGCATAACGATGTCATTCCCAAAAGGCATACTTTCAGGCACATCCCAAGCCGATTTTTCTAATGTTACCGTATCCGTATTACGTGCTATACCGTAAAAATCAGGGCCGTTGAAGCTTGCAAACGCTTCTAGGTTGTCAAGTTTGTCTGCTTTATCGAATACTTCCGCATACAGTTCCAGCGCTGCGTGTGCAGTGTAGGAGCCAGCACAGCCGCAAGCAGACTCTTTAGCGCCTTTAGCATGAGGGGCGGAGTCTGTGCCTAAGAAGAACTGCTTGCTACCGCTGGTTGCCGCTTCGATCAGCGCTTGCTGATGGGTGTTGCGCTTAAGAATAGGTAAGCAGTAGAAGTGAGGCTTAATACCGCCTACAAGCATGTGGTTACGATTAAAAAGAAGGTGGTGCGCGGTAATGGTCGCCGCAACGTTGTCTGAAGCGTTTTTCACGAAATTTACTGCGTCGGCGGTGGTGATGTGTTCTAGAACGATTTTTAAATTAGGGAAGTCATTAACGATAGGAGCAAGCACGGTATCAAGGAACGCTTTTTCTCGGTCAAAGATATCAACATCGTGATGCGTTACTTCGCCGTGAACTAAAAGCAACATGCCTTCTTCTTCCATCGTTTCAAGAACGTGATAAATGTTCTTTGCATTCGTGACGCCAGAATCAGAGTTGGTCGTTGCACCAGCAGGGTAAAGCTTCGCTGCGACAATTTTTCCTGTGGCTTTGGCTTTACGGATTTCGTCGGCTGTGGTGTTGTCCGTTAGGTAAAGCGCCATTAAAGGTTTGAACTGCTCGCCGTGTTGTTCTTTTAAAATTCTATCGCGGTAAGCTAAGGCGAGTTCGGTATTGGTAACAGGTGGGACGGTGTTGGGCATGATCAGGGCGCGGCCATTGTAGCGGCTGATATCGCGGACGGTGTCTTTTAGAACTTCCCCGTCGCGTAAATGAACGTGCCAGTCGTCAGGACGAGTGATAGTCAGTGTTGTCATTAATTGCTCCCACCATTTAAAAAGTTGTCTGATTGGAGCCTAAGCACTGGGTTGGCTTTTGAGCAAACGCTTGCGCTTAGGCGACAGGATGATAGAGGAATTGCCCTCATATTTCATCCCATTTTTTATTTGTCTATATTGATGGCAGGGTTGTTGTCTATTTCATCGTTAACCAGAGCGCGTGAATCGTACCTGGAAGGAAGAAGAAAAACGTTAGAATTAAGTTGATCAAGAAGTCTTTATTCAGGCCTTTTTCCATGTACACCGCTACAGGTGGAAGAAAGATACATAGCAGAATTAGAATCAGTTTTCTTGTATCCATGGTTAAACTCCAAGTTAATGAGTGAGGGTCGTCAAACAATCGGGTTTATTATGCGTGTTGCTTCATTTTGTGATCAAATAATATTTGGTCATATCGGTGTTAAAAGCGTGAATGTTTAGAGTGAGTAAGACTTATAGTTATAGCTAAATAATCTCAACATACCAAGCTAAGCGAAAATGATTCGCTCTACTGACGAACGGCAATTTATGTGCCTGATGTTTTCAAACCCCCAACTCGTTCAGAGTACAGTAAGCCAATGACAAGGTTCTGGGTTCTCCATCTCGACGTCATTTGGGTATACAATAATGCAACAAATAAAAACACGTGTAGGAAGAAGGCCATGTCGCAACCCGTTTTATCCCAAATTAATGTTTTTCCGGTGAAATCTGTTGGAGGGGTATCACTCTCGTCTGCATGGGTAGAAAAGCAAGGATTGAGCTTTGACCGCCGCTTTATGATCGCCAAGGCTGATGGTTCCATGATTACGGCGAGGAAGTATCCTCAAATGGTGACGATAAAGTCAGCATTGCTGGCGGATGGTGTGGTGTTTAGTAGCTTGGGCACTGAACCGCTTAAAATTCGCTACCAAGATTTTAAAATGCAGGAAACACCAGCCACGGTATGGAAAGATACCTTTGTCGCTTACACCACTACGGATGAAGCGGATGATTGGTTTAGCAAAGTATTAGGACAACGAGTCGAGTTACTATTTAGTGGCGAACAATCTAATCGTGTGCGTGAAAAGCTCGGCCATAATGTTAGCTTTGCCGATGGGTATCCGATTTTAGTGATCAGCCAAGCCTCTTTAGAGGAGTTGAATCAAAGAAGCTCTGAGCAGCACTCAATGGATCAGTTCCGCACCAATCTTGTGGTGTCAGACACCAGACCGTTTGAAGAGGACACGTGGAAACGCATTCGAATCGGTGAGGTAGAGTTTGAGTCTGTTAAGCCTTGTGAGCGTTGTATTCTCACGACCGTGAACACTCAAAGGGGCACGTTCCGTGAGAGCAAAGAGCCGCTAAGAACATTGCAGCAGTTCCGTGCTAATGAACGTGGTGGTGTGTTCTTCGGGCAAAACTTAGTGGCAAAAAATGAAGGTATTATCCGTCAAAGTGACCCAATAGAGGTTTTAGAGTACAAAGCCCCGGAGCTTTATCCAGATAACTCTCCGGTACGGATGACATTGACATGTGTTGAACGCGAAGAAATCGCTCGTGATTTTGTAACATTGTGGCTCGAGCCAAGTAAGGGGTCACTACCTAACTATTTGCCGGGGCAGCATTTACCAATTGAAGTGAATATCAATGGCAAGAAAGTAGGCCGACACTACACTTTGTCGTCCAGTCCCTCACGTCCGGGTCGTTATGCTATTTCCGTTAAGCGCATTGCGGGTGGTCGTGTATCCAATTCGTTACTTGATAACTTGCAAGTAGGGGATGTTTTAGAAGCGGAAAACCCAAACGGTGAATTCCATCTAAAAGCCCATCAATCCCAACCTTTGTTGTTGCTTTCGGCTGGCAGCGGCGTGACACCAATGTTGTCGATGGTACGCTATTTGGCGGATCATGATCAGTTGGAAAATGTGGTCTTCTATCATCAGTGTCGTACTGAGCACGATATTCCATGTCGTTCTGAACTAGAGCAACTTAAGCGAGACCATCCTGGTCTAGAGGTGAAAATTTGTCTGACTCAGCCCGCTACGGATTGGTTCGGCCTAAAGGGGCGATTAAGTCTTGCTCATATTAAGCAAATCAAAGAGGCCGAATTGCGCCAAGTATTCGTGTGTGGGCCAGATGGCTTCATGCAGAAAGCGAAGAACTTACTGCTTAAAAAAGGCCTGCCTGAAGAGCATTATCATCAAGAAGCGTTCGGTGTCTCGCCTATCACCACCAAGCCAGAGAAAAGCATTGAAATCGAATTTAACGGTTTCAAAATGAAGGGCAACAATCAGAAAACGCTATTAGAGCAACTTGAGGACGCAGGAAAGCTAGTTGGCAATAGCTGTCGAGCTGGGTTATGCGGAGCATGTAAAGTGCAACTAAAATCTGGGCAAGTGCACCATCCAGACGTCCCTGCATTGACGGATGAAGAGCGTTCAATGGGAGCTGTCTTAGCTTGCTGCGCGGTTCCTGAGACGGACGTCACAGTAACGGACTAGCTCACGCATATTCAGGAAAAATAAAAAAAACGCTGCTTACTCAAGCAGCGTTTTTTTATTCAAAAGCGTATTGTAAATATTGCTTAGTCGTAAATCGTTGGGATTGGTTGGCGCTTGTGTTGCGTCGCTTTAAAAATGGTAACTAGACGATCGCGCACTTGTTGTGGAACAGGCTTACCTTCCAAAAAGTCGTCAATCTGGTCATAAGTTAAGTTTAGCGCCTCTTCGTCTGCTTTTTGTGGCGCAAGCTCTTCCAGATCAGCGGTTGGCACTTTTTTCACTAGTCGCTCTGGGGCCCCCAGTGTCGCAGCTAACTCACGAACTTGGCGTTTGTTTAAGCCAAATAGAGGAGCAAGGTCACATGCACCATCGCCAAACTTAGTGTAAAAGCCAGTGATGTTTTCTGCTGAGTGATCAGTACCTAATACCAATCCGCCAACGTACCCAGCGATTTCGTATTGCGCAATCATACGAGCACGTGCTTTTACATTACCTTTTACAAAGTCGATTTTATCTGCATCAGAAGGAAGCAGGCCTGTACCTTGTAAAGCTTCGTCAGTCGCTGCATGCATACCGTCCACACCTTCTTTAATGTTCACAGAGACAGAATGTGTCGGTTTGATAAAAGATAAAGCAAGCTGCGCTTCATCTTCATCTTTTTGCTCGCCATATGGTAGACGTACTGCGACAAACTGGTATTTATCGGTACGATATTCTTCATTCAGTTGTTCTACCGCAATCTGGGCCAGGCGACCTAATGTGGTTGAGTCAACACCGCCACTAATGCCGAGTATCAGTGACTTACAACCTGCTTCCTGTAGCTTACGCTTCATAAAAGCAATACGGCGTTCAATTTCAAAATGCGGTTCAATAGAAGGGAGTACACGCATTTCATCACGGATGGATTGTTCCATTTAGGGGTCCTTTTCCTGTAAATATATCAGTCACCAAAGAGCGCCTTTTTGGGTGAACATTACAAAATGGTGAGAAACCATGCGATTGAGGCTCACGGAAGCGACTTTAGTATCAAAAGCTGTAAAGATTAGTAGTATCATACCGAAATCATCAGATTAGAAAACTCTCTTCAACGAGGTAATCACCGGATATGAAAAAAATTGCCATTTTTGGTAGCGCATTTAATCCACCCAGTTTAGGCCACAAAAGCGTAATTGAATCACTGAGCCACTTTGACCTTGTGCTACTAGAACCCAGCATTGCACACGCTTGGGGTAAGCACATGTTGGATTACTTCATTCGGTGCAAATTGGTTGATGCATTTATCAAAGACTTGGAGAGTTCTAATGTTCAGCGCTCTGTTGTGGAGCAAGCTTTGTACCAACCCGGACAAAGTGTGACAACGTATGCGTTGTTAGAAAAAATTCAAGAAATCTACCCAACCGCCGATGTAACTTTTGTTATTGGTCCTGATAATTTTTTCAAATTTGCTAAATTTAGTAGAGCAAAAGAAATTACAGAACGCTGGGCTGTTATGGCGTGTCCTGAAAAAGTAAAAATCCGAAGCACGGATATACGCAACGCATTGGCTGCAGGTGAAGATATTTGTGCCTATACAACACCATCCGTCCGGGCATTATTGCTTAACGAAGACTTATATAAAGAAACATTTTCTGGTAACTGAGAGGTCAGGTTTTCATGGTCAGAGTAGCCGTATTGAGTGCATGTGCACTGTTTGTGGTCACGCAAGCAAATTCTGCGTGTAACTACTTTTCTGATCGTTCCGTTGTGTTTAAGGATAATACCCTGCCTATCTGTGAAGAGGCTTTGGACTCCATCAGTGTGATGAGTGCGAACACTTTGAATTGGTATAACGCGGAAGTGAAATCCGATGAACCGATAGAAAACTATTGGGAAGAATGGGCTATTAAGCCAAAAGACACACCATTTCTGACCCAGAAACTAGAGAACAACCACTTTGGTCTGGGGGTATGGATGCCAGAAGAGTTCCAAGACGAAGAAAGTAAAATGGACACGGATGAGTGGTTACGCAGCCATGGCCTGATGTTCAGTATCGGTTTCGGCGATAAATCCGATGGTCAACCAAGAATGCGATTTGATTATCGTTGGCATGAATATTATGACGCTGACTGGATGATGCAGATTGAATTGCCATTCTAGTTTCTGCCATCAGTGAATAAGAAAAGGGATGGACATTAATAATGCCCATCCCTTTTCTTCATTTTAGGTGTAAAAAGCAGTTGTGTGAGAATCAAGTCTTACAGCGCTTCGCCAAACACTAAAAAGCAAAGTTGCTCATATTCCTCAGTATTACCCGCAAATAGCGCATCAACAATCTGAGCGTCTTTTTTACCCGACAGCTTCATTTTTCGTGCTTCGCGCAGCGTTAATACCAAATAAAGCTCTTTAGAAAGGTTCATGTCACCCCCAGGTTTCCATTGATTGATCGCTTTCGTTAAAGGTGATTGAGTCAAGTTTGGGGAGATTGTAAGGACCTCATGCTTTACCACTGTGAGCAAATCCAACTGAAGCTCGGAACGGTCTTCTGTTGTGGCTAGTCGTTCAACCAAAGATTTCAGTAGTGTTGAAGGTTTAACGAATCCTGCTTGTTGAGAGAAATCATCATTCAAACGCACAGAAAAATCACAACGATGCACATGAGTATTAGGTAAAAAGGTGAGGGAGCTCAAACATCCTTGAGGAATCCAAAAATATTGGCCTGGTTCAATAGCACACTCCTGCTTACCCAATTTAATGACGGCTAACCCTTCTACAACGAATAGTAGACTGTGTTTCAGCGCTTTTTTACGCGAAGCGACATCAAGAAAGGGGTAAGTAGCGTCGTGAAATTCAATTGCGTAGTTCATTATGAGTACCAGTGTTTTTTGGCGCTAAGGTTAACGTTAAACCTATATGATTCCAACCGTGTGAAAGATTTTTAACACTATAAAGTGTAGCCTAAGTGGTATGACCATGATAAAAGTATGGGCTGAAATGCTGCGGGGCAGCAAAAGTGTGCGTAAAATGTGCCAGCTTTTTTTGATATGTAATGAATAATGACTGCTAATACTGATCCTTATATTGAAATTCGTCCTTACAATGACGAAGAAATCCCAGCAGCGCTGGATCGTCTAATCCAAGATGATGAATTTATCACTGCGATTCTCGACCATCGCTTTGCCAATAAAGCCGTGTGGTTCAAGGCTCTCATGAGCCCGATCCTTCGCATTTACCTGAAAGCGAAGTGGAGCAAGCTAGATTCGGTAGAAGCAATTCAGATTGAAGTGAAAAAGTATCTTAAAGATACGCTGAATAAGACAACGGATGGCGTCACTTTTTCCGGTTTAGATAAGCTGGATAAAAATACGTCCTACTTATTCGTGTCTAACCATCGTGACATTGCCATGGACCCTGCGCTGGTGAACTATGGTTTGTATCAAAGCGGTCATCGTACCGTTCGGATTGCGATTGGCGATAACTTGCTGAAGAAACCATGTGCAACCGAGTTGATGCGTTTGAACAAAAGTTTCATCGTTAAGCGTTCAGCAAAGGCGCCTAGAGAAATGATGAAAACATTGGCACAGTTGTCTAGCTATATTAAACACTCGCTAGATACAGGGAACTCTATCTGGATTGCACAAAAAGAGGGGCGTGCGAAAGACGGCAACGATTTTACTGATCCAGCGATTTTAAAGATGTTTTATGTTGAAGGTCGCAAGCAAAAAATCAGCTTTGGAGAATACACCCGTTCTTTGAAGATCGTTCCCGTATCAATTGCTTATGAAAACGATCCATGTGATATCGCGAAAGCAAGAGAGTTGTTTGAGAAAGCTGAAAACGGTCGTTATGAGAAAGGTGAATTTGAAGATATTGAGAGCATCATTCAAGGCATTATCGGCTATAAAGGTCGCGTGCACGTTGCGTTTGGGGACGTTATTGACCAAGAGTTCGAAACACCGGACGCTTTAGCGGAGGAAATTGACCGCCAAATTCACAATAACTATAAGTTGTATCCGATCAACTTGTTGGCCGCAGGCCGTGAAAACTCAAGTATCATTACAGAGGCGGTCAAACGTCAGCTTGTCGATAAATTAGAGAAACTGCCAGAAGGTGCAAGACCATATCTCGTGGCAAGCTATGCGAACCCTGTAAACAACCAAGAAAAAGAGTAACAACGTTAGCCACCATTCAAGAGAGTTGTAAAGCCTCGGTTGCCACCGAGGCTTTTACTTTCTCGCGCTCTAAGGTGCGACAGCGCCGCCGAGAGTTAAGCTATTTGGCCACTTGGTGATCGTATTGCCCCCTAAGAAAATATTCCCTTTGACGGTCATGGTGTCAGGGAACGCTTTAAGAGCAGAGCCCCCGATATAGAGATTTCCCTCGACGACTAAGCCATTAGGCATCGCGGTGAGGGGAGTACGTATGACACTTAAATCCCCTTTAACCCGTAATTTCGCTGGAAGTCTTTTTAGAGGCGTATCCGTGAGGTTCAAATAGCCGCCAAGCTTGATACCTCTCGGCCAGTTCTCGATTTGACTGCCAAGTAAATTCGCATAGCCTTTTATTTTTGTACCAGAACGAATCGTTTTTAGTGCGCTATTTTTCGCCTCTAAGCTGCCCCCGACCTCAAGGCCTTTAGGCAGCATTTTCATCGGCGTCTGTGAGATGTTTAAATTCCCTTTAACTACCAACCCAGATGGCAATTGAGTGTAAGGCTTGTCTCTGAGGTCAAGGTTGCCGTAATTATCGATATGGCCAAATTTAGAATAGTAATCCAGCTCATATGCGAAGGAAGGTGTGTTGAGCACCATCAAGCTGAGAACAAGAGAAACAAAACGCATAGCCAGTTACTTTATTGAATAAAAAACACGACGGGTATCTTATACCTAAATAACCTCGAGATGCTAGGTTCAGTAAGTATGACTTGGCTTGTAGATGGGACAGAGTTTGAAAGAAAGATCAGCCAAGGTGTCAGTATATGAGCCTCTGCCAAGAACTTAAAAAGTGTCCTTGCTAGTATTACAGAAGTACTAGGGAGAGCTTCATGAAGTTAAGAAACGTTTTTATTTTTACTGTTGGCGTCACTGTGGCGCTGTTATCTGGTTCCGCTTTTGCGAAATCGTACAGCACATCCGAAACCAAAGCACTGATCGTGGCGGATGGAAAGTTAGGACAGCGTATTTGTTACTATGACGATAAGGCTTATACCGTCGGCGCGGTCATTAAAGTTGATGACGTATTAATTATGTGTACGGATGAAAACGATTTTGAAACGAACGGCTCATTGAAGTGGGTTATGTTGCCTAAAAGCAAGTAACAAATTACAGAGCTTCAGAGTTGGAGCAATTTGGTGATGAGACGTAAAAAGCGAGCTTTAAGCTCGCTTTTTACATTAACGTGCCAGTGAACGAGTTTTTAATTCAAAAATCAGTTTTTCAGCACTGACTTCAAACTTGAATCGAACATTGATTTGTTTTGATTCTTCTGTGATTTCAGAGAAGTTGTATTCAACGTTAGCACACACTGATTTAGCGAGTTCAATATATTTTGTGACCGCCGATTCTAGCTCGGGTTTGGTCTCAGCGAAAATCGTTACGTCGGCAACCTCGTCACCTTCTTTTATGATGAAGCCAATTTCACCAGCGCAGCCGCAAGCTTCACAAACTTGGTTTTCTTCTAATTTGACACTCATAACGAATCCTCTTGTAAAAACTAGGGGTATTCTATCAGGTATTTGATTTGTATCTACAAAAATGAAGAGTTTTGAATGAAAAAAGAACAAAATAGTATCTTGTTAAGTAAGGTATAAAAATTGGGTTACTCAGTTATCAAGAAGATTAATGTGATATATATCAATATTTAAAATCAATTAACCTACAGTCTGCTTGTATTTTGTTCAGGTCAGTTGAACTTATGGTCAATTTATAAGATTATTTTTAATAATTATCATTCTTAGCGTTTAGATTATTTAGATGGATTAACTCAATAATTTTTTGATAGTACTGATTTTTTTGCTTTATTTTAAATCGAATACATTGAAAAAAATCGCTGTAAGTTGCATGTTACACAGTGCCATTTCGATATGATTTAAGACCTAATTTTATGTTAGGAAATCACGCGAATAATGATTTTATTCTGGCCTCATATAATGGTGAGTTAGTTGGATTTACAAAGAGAAGAACTTAAATATGCCCAAGCGTAGTAAAGAAGATACCGAAGTCACTATCCAAAAGATTATGGATGCCGTTGTTGATCAGCTACTAAGACTCGGTTACGACAAAATGTCGTATACGACATTGAGTCAGCAGACAGGTATCTCGCGTACTGGTATTAGCCATCACTTCCCGAAGAAAACGGATTTCACTGCCGCCTTAGATGCCCGTATTTTTAAAATGTTTATTGAACACCTAGAGTTTGAGAAAGGGCTAAATGCTTTTTCACAAAGCTGGATTAAAGCGTTTGAAAACTCAGAGTTTTTAGCGATTTTACGACTTTTGTTCCATCATATTGTGATGGCTAAACATGCACAGGAATTCGCTACGAATTGTATTGACCGTTTGTACAAGGTAGTCGAAAACCAGTTTGGCTCTGGGGGCGACAGAGAGTTAGAATGGCTGTTGGGCCGCTCGTTGATTCATATGAGTAAGTAACCTAAACTTGAGATCATCAAAGCCAATATGAACCTTGTTGTTTTGTTCTAAAGTCACGCTGCGCTTGATGTGAGCGTCGATATTCAAACCGTGAATTATAACTTATCTGACTTATCGCTAACATTTATCTCAAATAAGTATGAGAGGGTAGTGCCACTTTAATTAGCGGAGGCAGATATGGAATTTACAGAGCTGGATCGAAGCGCGCTCTACGACATTTGGATGTCACAAAAGGCCAAAATGCACATTACTCAAATGGAGATGGCGAAACGTCTTGGTTTGAAGGTGCACGAATTTTCTGGTTTATTACGTGGTAATTCGCCATTGACGCTGAGTTTTGTAAAACAACTCTGCGAACAGTTACATGTACGTCCTAGTCTGGTGATCCCGTCTTTGACGGAGCGTGATATCTCTGCATCTGGATCGGTTTATTTACAAAACCGTGTGACCGTGGATGGCGACATCAGTAATGTCTTTATTGATGGCAACCAAGTGGTGATTGAGTACGTGCATCAAGTTAGCTAGCTTACCCGAATGGTAAGTTGAGCAGCACAAAAAACGAGCCACCGTTGGCTCGTTTTTTTGGTTGTAGAACAGTGCGTTTGGCCAGCAATCTATGGCATTTTCACTAACGAATCACGTGAAAGGTCAGCAATAGATTTCGCTCCTGTTAGCGTCATTGCTACACGCATTTCTTTGCCGTACAGATCCAGTAAATTTTCAACGCCTGCACCGCCTTGTGCTGCCAACGCGTACACAAATGAACGACCGAGCAGCGTACAGTCCGCACCTAGTGCCAGCATACGAACGACGTCAAGACCGGTACGAATACCCGAATCGACAAAGATCTTAAGATCGCCTTTCACCGCATCTGCAATACTTGGTAACGCTTTAGCACTTGAAAGCACGCCGTCTAACTGACGACCACCGTGATTCGAGACCACTATCCCATCCGCACCGAATCGTACCGCATCTTTCGCGTCTTCTTCGTCGAGGATACCTTTGATGACCATAGGACCATCCCAAAAATCACGAATCCACTCTAAATCTTTCCAAGAGATCGATGGGTCAAAGTTTGTACCTAACCAGCCGATGTAATCTTCCAGTTTAGTTGGTTCACCGCGGTAGGTTGAGATGTTACCCAGATCGTGTGGTTTACCTAGCAGACCCACATCTAATGCCCAACTCGGATGACGCATCGCTTGGAATACACGACGCATTGCAGCGTTAGGACCGCTCATACCAGAGTGCATGTCACGGTAACGCGCACCCGGAACAGGCATATCAACCGTAAATACCAGCGTTGTTACGCCCGCTGCTTTTGCACGCTCAAGCACGTTCTTCATAAAGCCACGGTCTTTCAGCACGTAGAGCTGGAACCACATTGGACGTTCAATCGCTGGGGCGACTTCTTCAATCGGACAAACCGAAACGGTCGACATAGTAAATGGAATGCCTTTCTTCTCGGCTGCTTTCGCCGCTTGTACTTCACCGCGACGAGCGTACATGCCGGTTAACCCAACCGGAGCCAGTGCGATTGGCATCGCAAGTTTCTCACCAAAAATCTCGGTTTCTAGGCTAAGGTCGCTCATATCGCGCAGGATGCGTTGGCGCAGTGCCACATCGCCTAAATCGTCAGTATTACGCTTCAGCGTGCGTTCGTCGTAAGAGCCGCCATCAATATAATGAAATAGAAACGGAGGAAGCTTGGCTTTCGCGGCAGCGCGGTAGTCAGTAGAAGCTGAGATAATCATAATGGTGTCCTAGCGGTTATTCTAAGCAAAGTTGTGGAGCAATTTGCTCTTTCGTTGAGCCTTCATCGCAAAGCAGTGAAGGCATCAAAATGAGTATAGTTACCTATGGTTCACTTACTTTTGAACTGCTGATGTTGGTAACTCATTTACATAATTGATTGAAAAATTTTGTTAAATCACTCAATCAGTTATACAAATTGGAAAGGATGACACAGCGGCCCGGGGGGATTGATGTAGCAAGCTCAATCAACATGTCGGGGTAGTAGTGCTGACCGCTGCGTCAAATTAGGCAGGGCAGTAAACCCTGCGCTTTGTGTTATTTCATCAAGACGTCCGTCATTTGGAAGCCATAAATCAGCACCAAACCAATAATGCCTGTCATGACAATGTAGTAGAACGTAGGGATTATCGTCTTACGTAACGTTGCGCCTTCACGGCCAAGCAGACCAACGGTGGCTGATGCGGCAACCACGTTGTGAATCGCAATCATATTACCGGCCGCTGCACCAACCGCTTGAAGCGAGACCACAATCACACTCGAAATGGACAGTGTTTGCGCCACTTCGAATTGGAACTGGCTAAACATCATGTTGGAAACCGTATTTGATCCTGCGATGAATGCGCCTAGCGCACCAACGGTCGCACTCAGTGCAGGAAATGCGGACCCTACCAAGTCAGAGGCAAAGTTCGCTGTCGTGACTGGCATACTTGCTAGGTCAGCGCCGTTAATCCCAGAGTTGATGAAGATACGCACCATTGGGATGGTAAATACCAATACAAAACCAGCACCAATCAATGTTTTGCTTGATTCACCAAATGCTTCACGCAATGGTTTTGCACTGCCGCTTTGCAACATGGCTGCAAGCAGAGCAACAAACACGAGGATGCCACCTGGCAGGTACAATGGCTGAATTGCGGCGCTAACGCCTGTCTCACCAAGAATATTGCTGAATGATAAGCTCACGCTTTGTACAAAGCCTTTAAGCTCAGGACTTACACGGCTTGCGACGAGAATAACCGCTAACATTACATACGGTACCCAAGCTTTCACAATGCTCATTGGTTTGCCTGGGTTGTCGTTAAGATCGATTTTTAGAGAGCCCAGCCACTCCGTTGGCCATTTGTCTTCGCTTTCGAAATCCCATTGGGTCTTTGGCACTAAGAAGCCTTTTTTCGCCGCTGTGACAACAATAGAAAGACCAACCAGACCACCAATGAGTGATGGGAACTCTGCGCCCAAGAAAACGCCTGTTAACGCGTATGGTACCGTGAAAGAGACGCCTGCGAATAAAGCAAATGGCAGGATATCTAGGCCTTCAGTCCAGCTTCTGTTCTTGCCAAAGAAACGTGTTAGCATTACCGCCATCAACACAGGGATCATGGTGCCTACTACAGCATGAATCACGGCAACGTGCGCGGTGATGTCTTGCAGGTACATTTCCCATGTTGCGCCTTGTGCGGCCAAAGACTCACTGATGTTATGGGTGTCTAAACCTTTGTTTACACCTACGATGATAGGCGTGCCTACCGCGCCGAATGACACTGGCGTTGACTGAATCATCATGCCCATTAGGACAGCGGCTAGCGCAGGGAAGCCGATTGCAACCAGTAGTGGTGCAGCGATTGCTGCAGGGGTACCGAACCCAGATGCGCCCTCAATGAACGAGCCAAAGCACCAAGCAATGATGATGGCTTGCACACGGCGGTCAGCTGAAATATCGGTAAATCCATTACGGATAGTGGTGATCGCTCCAGTGTGTTTTAAAGTGTTGAGCAAGAAGATGGCACCAAACACGATCCATAGAACAGAGACAGTAATGCCTAGCCCTTGGAATACAGAAGCCAGTACGCGATTGGCTGACATATCCCAAAACATTAGGGCAATAGCGACGGTCAAACCGAACGCAACAGGCATGGCTTTTTTAGCAGGCCAGTTGAGACCAACCAATAAGATGGCGGCAACAACAATTGGCGAAAATGCCACTAGGGCAAGTAGGGTTTCACTCATTTGTACATCCTTCGTACGCTGACTTCTCGAACGGTGTCAATCCGCTGTAGAGGTGACTTTTTGTTGTAATGGTTTTGTTAATTTGGCGTGAATTTACTCCTTTATTTTTTGTTGATATAGGGAAATAATGAAAATAATCAATTCCAAAAGTGACATAATCGTATGAGAGCAGATGATTTAATCTTGTTTTCTCAGGTAATCGAGCTAGGCAGTTTTAGTAAGGTTGCGGAGTCAAATAACCTTACAAATTCAGTAGTTAGCAAAAGAATAGCGAGGTTAGAAGAGGAGATAGGGGCACAACTATTATATAGAACAACGCGCAAACTGACGTTGAGTGAAGCGGGCAAAGTGTTGCTACACAGTGCTAAAAATGTGAAGCAGGCCACTCAGGAGGCTATGGATGCTGTTTCAGGCTTTGGAGAGAATGTCAGTGGTCATATCAAAATGTCTGTCCCTTGTATCTCAGGAGACCTCATTCTCGCAGACGCGGTTGCCGAGTTTTGTAACCTTCATCCGGGGTTGACGGTTGATATGTCGCTGGACAACCGCTTCGTCGATTTAGTCGCCGATAGCTACGATCTGGTCATCCGAACCGGATACCTTGCGGACTCCAGTTTAATTGCGCGACATATCCTCGACTCTCAATGGGTGGTATGCGCATCGCCTTCTTATATCGTAAAAAACGGCAAACCGATTGAGCCTATTGATCTCACCACTCATAACTGCCTGCAATACGCTTATCAAACGACGGGAGCTACGGATTGGGAGTTTAAAAGTGATGAGGGTAACTATATCGTCAAAGTGTCCGGTAGTTTTTCTACTGATAATGCCACCGCGTTACGTAAAGCAGCCTTAGGTGGCCATGGTATCGCTTATGTTCCACGTTGTTTGGTATATCACGATATTCGTAACGGTCAGCTGGTTGATGTTTTCCCAGATCTTGTCGGAAAAAAATTGGGCATCTACGCTGTATACCCCTTTACTCGTCAGCCTCCTAACAAAGTAAAATTACTTATCGAGCACATCCGCGAACGCTATTTAACTATCTCACACTATTTCTAGGTAGTTGATGGATTGAGAGTCTTTTGTGTTCATAAAACGCCCAATTAACCCGCAGTGGAAGGTAAATCACTTAAAATTAAACAAATAATCTCTACACTCAAATGACGAAAATAAGAAAAAGGAAGTGGATATGGCAATACTGAGGTTGGAAGCTAAGCAGCTATATTCTGTCGCGGATCTAGAGAATATGCCATATAAGTCGACCAAAGAGTTACCTCCAATTGATGAAATTGTGGGGCAAGAACGTGCTCAAAAAGCGGTCGAGTTTGCGATGTCCATCAAAGAGAAAGGATACAATATTTACGCTATTGGTCAGAATGGGTTAGGCAAAAGAACCATGATCCTGCGTTATCTTAATCGTCATAAACATGATGCTACCGCATTGTTTGACTGGTGTTATGTGGCGAACTTTGAAGATACCCGAACCCCGAAAGTATTAAAGCTTCCTTGCGGTATAGGGCATAAACTTCGAGTCGATATTGAGACATTAATGGCTAAGCTACTCAATGCGCTGCCACTGGCGTTTGATAATGAAATGTACTTTAGCCGCGCAGACCGATTAAAAAACCAACTGACGAGTAAACAACAAAATGAGTTGGATCGTATCAGTCGAGAAGCGAAAGAGCGCGGTATCAGCCTGACAATAACCACACAAGGTGATTATCAATTTGTTGCGATGAATGGCGATGAGTTGCACACCGAAGAGTCATTTGATGCGCTGAACAAAAAAGAGCAAGAGCAATTCAGTGATAGCATTGATGAGCTCGAAGTGAGATTGCGCTCAATGGTGCGAGAGCTAACCGAGTGGGAAGAAACTTACAGTGATAAAATCAAAAAATTAAATGATGAAGTCACTTTGGATGTCATTACTCATTTTATAAAAAAGTTAAAAGTCGATTACGCTGATTATTCCGAAATCAAAGCGTACTTAACCGAGTTACAGAAAGACATTGTTGAGAATGCCGATATTTTCCTTGATCAAAGTGGGGAGCAAGGAGAAATCGCGACTGCATCCTTGGATAAGAAATTACCACGTCGCTATAAGGTGAATGTGTTGGTAAGTCGCAATAATAGTGATTTCCCAATCGTGGTTGAAGAGAACCCGAACTATCACTCGCTGTTTGGCGCGATTGAAACCGCAACCTTCAAAGGAACGGTATTTACCGACTTCTCGTTGATCCGAGCAGGCAGTTTGCACAAAGCCAATGGTGGCGTGTTGCTTATTGATGCACAGAAAGTTCTAGAGCAGCCGTACGTATGGGATGGTTTAAAGCGTGCCCTTCGTGCGCGTCAATTGAGCTTTACGTCTCTAGAAAAAGAAGTCACGTTAACTGGAGCTGTGTCGCTGGATCCTGAGCCGATCCCGCTTGATATTAAGATTATCTTGTTTGGTGATTACCGAACATACCAATTGCTACAACACTATGATCCAGAATTTAGCGAGTTATTCCGAGTTACTGCAGATTTTGAAGATGAGATGAAGCGTACGTCGGAATCAGAGCTGCATTACGCACGTTTTATTTCGAGCGTGGTGAACGATAACAACATGCTGCATTGTGACAGAAAATCCATGGCCCGAATTATCGAGTACAGTTCACGTTTATCCGGAGATCAAACCAAGCTATCGTTGCATTCTGCCAATATTGCCAATCTGCTCCGTGAGTCAAACTACGTCGCTCGTCAGGCCAACTCCAACATGATTCGTATCGGTCATGTTGAAGAGGCGATGAAGAACCAAGAAATGCGAGTAAGCCGATTGCGTGATAACGTGATGGAAACGTTCGTCAACGGCACAACATTAATCCGCACCCAAGGTTCTGCAATTGGGCAGGTCAATGCTCTATCCGTGCTCAGTACCAGTGATTATATGTTTGGTGCACCGAACCGTATTACTGCAACCACATGTTATGGCGATGGTGGTGTGATTGATATTGAACGCAGTGTTGATTTAGGCGGCAGCATTCACTCGAAAGGGGTGATGATTTTGTCGGCTTATTTATCTTCTGTATTTGGTAAAACCGCTAAAGTACCACTCACTACCACCATTACGTTTGAGCAATCCTATGGTGGGGTAGATGGCGACAGTGCCAGCATGGCGGAACTATGTGCGGTAGTATCGGCTTTTTCTAAACAACCAAATCGGCAGGACATCGCGATTACAGGATCAATGAATCAGTTCGGTGAAGCTCAGCCAATTGGTGGCGTAAATGAAAAAGTTGAAGGTTTTTATGACGTCTGTGTGATCAAAGGTCGACATGAAGACCAAGGTGTTATTATTCCACGCTCTAATGTTCACAATCTGATGCTTCGCGCAGATATTGTTAAAGCCGTTGAAAAAGGTGAGTTTAATATTTGGGCTATTGACCATGTTACTGAAGCGATTGAACTGTTCACCGAGAAAGTCGCGGGTGAGCCAACAGATGAGGGGTCTTATCCTATTGATACGATTTTTGGCCTTGCTCAAGCCAAGCTCAATTCGTTGAGAAAGTAAGCAAAAAACAATGTAAATGTGAACATTTCTCATCATAAACAATCATAATTAGCTATAGCGCCAATATCTCGACACTTGTGGCGGGATATTGGCGATAACAGGCTGAAAATGTGGGCTTTTTGTACTGGACAAAAGTGTGATCCATCTCTAATATTCGCTGCTTGTTTATTCGTCTGGGAAATTTCCCGTCGCAAGGAAGCACATAGGCATCACGCATATAACTGAGGTCCAGCCATGCAGCTATCACTAAAAAATTTGTCGGTAAGGACGCAAATTTTGGTTCCGGTATTATTTACCGCTATTGTTTTGTTTATTTCTTTGTGGGTTACTAAAAACAATCTTCAGGCTGAGCAAGATGTTATTGCTTCAAACCAAGAGTCTTTGGTTTTTCATAAAGACACCTTGGCGCATATTGATGACCAAATTTATCCACTACGTATTACGGCGGTATACGCCATTTACGATCCTTCTCGTCGAGAACGTTTCCTCCAAGAACTGAAAGCGGGCTTAAAACAAGTTGACGCTGATTTAAATGCAATTGAAGCGCGTAATTTATTTCGCGAGGACGCGATTAAAGTGCGCGAAATGATTGAAGCTTATGTTCGCTATTCAGAGAGAGCA
The DNA here is from genome assembly GCF_057784735.1 of Vibrio sp. TAP-3B. Taxonomy (NCBI): domain Bacteria; kingdom Pseudomonadati; phylum Pseudomonadota; class Gammaproteobacteria; order Vibrionales; family Vibrionaceae; genus Vibrio; species Vibrio sp. TAP-3B. Next base: position 979,227 of record NZ_CM173496.1, read on the forward strand.
GTGGCTTTCTTTAACCAATATGATCAAGGTTTAAAGTCTAACAGTGAATATCGCGCATTTATTAAAGAGTATCGTAAGGTTGGCCGAGAAATGGCCCAACAAATCAATATCTTGTCTAAGCATGTTAATGATCAAGCTGAACAATCCACAATAAAAAGTCAGCAAAACAATGATCGCGTGCAAACCAACGCAATGTTAACGGTTCTTACGGTATTCGCACTCTCGTTAGTGGCCGCATGGTTCTTATCTGGCATGATCGTCTCACCGATTCAAAAACTTCAAGAAGTGATGCGTCAATTGGCGGCAGGAAATTTGTCTGTGCGCGCAGATGTAGAAGGTGATAACGAAATTGCGAAACTAAGCAAAGACGTAAACCAAACTGCAGAGCAACTGTATACCACGGTCGACCAGCTTACACGCATCAGTGAAGAAGTGGCGTCGGCATCGACTGAACTGGCGGCAGTAATGACGCAGGCAGAAGCGAACGCACAGCTAGAGCTAGCAGAAATCGAGCAAGTAGCCTCTGCAGTTAATGAGCTTGCAAGCACCGCAAACAATGTGAGTGATAATGCAACGTTTGCGGATTCGACAGCACGTGAAGCTGGCGGCCTTGCACAATCTGGTTTGACTATCTTCCAAGAGAGTGCTGAAGCAAGTACACAGATGTCTCAAGCACTGAATGATGCGGCCCAAGTAGTGTTGCGCTTAAAAGAACAATCTGAGCAGATCAATAATGTGATTGAAGTGATTCGTGGTGTCTCAGAGCAAACTAATTTGCTTGCGTTGAACGCGGCGATTGAAGCGGCGCGCGCGGGTGAGTCTGGCCGTGGCTTTGCGGTGGTGGCGGATGAAGTTCGTATGCTGGCTGCTCGAACACAAGATTCAACACAAGAGATCCAAACGATTATCGAAGAGCTACAAGCACAGTCAGGGCTTGCGAATGACAGCATGCAAGTCAGTCTTGAGATGCTTAATCGTAATAACGAGTTGACTCAACAAGCGAATGAAGCACTGGTGGGTATTACAGAATCGGTCGCCAACATTAACGATTCAAACACGCAAGTGGCAACTGCGGCAGAAGAGCAGTCTCAAGTAACACAAGACATCAATCGTAACGTAGTTAATATGTCTGAGCTGGTGAACCAAAACGTAGCGGGTATCAGTCAAAGTGCAAGCGCAAGCACTGAGCTATCACTTCTTGCAGAGAAACAGAAAGAGCAATTGAGTTTCTTTAAGTTATAATCTGTTGTTAACAAAGTAAGATTTTCTAAATCCCTGAGTAACCGCTCAGGGATTTTTTATTTTTTGACGCGCGTACTTTTTCAGCTCAATGGATAACTGGGTATTGTGGCGATATGCATGTGACCTAGCCTAGAATTGATACTATGCAGTGATATAGTTTGATTAAACAAATCAGTAGCAAAGTCAGAGAGAAAAATATGAATAAAGTGACTCATAAGACAGAAACGGGCACCTTTTGGGTTGATTTAGAGCAGGGCTATAAAGCAAAAGTGGTTTATCAAGTTGAGAATGATGTGATGAAGATAACGTCAACCGTTGTGCCTGAAGCGTTACGAGGTAAAGGGTACGGAGAAGTAGTGATGGGAGCGGTATTACCCGAGATCGAATCACTTGGTTATAAAATTAAACCAGTTTGCCCGTATGTCGTTTACTATATGGAGAAAAATCAAGCGTGGTCACACCTTCTCGCGTAACAATGAACGATAATCATCCTCTTTATCAAAGTATTGGAGAGGCACTCAAGCTTGGCAAACTCGAGTCGATCGAGAACATACAATCGTTATGGGGCGGTTATGGCGAGCTGGTTCGAATCGTTTTCTCAACATGCTCGATCATCGTAAAACACGTTAAACTGCCCAAACCTTCAGAACATCCAAGAGGCTGGAACACTGACCGATCTCATCAAAGAAAGCTGCACTCTTATCAGGTTGAAGTGAGTTGGTATGAGCATTATACCCGTTCGGTTGATGTACGTTGCCGTGTCCCGCAAGGGTTAAAAACGTGTCAAGCAGACAATGAGTGGCTGATTGTAATGGAAGATCTTGCTCAAGCAGGTTTCCCCAACGTCATCGCTGATGCAACTCAAAACCATTTGCGAGCTTGTTTAGCTTGGTTGGCGAATTTTCATGCTCGTTACATTGGCACTCAAACAGATCAACTTTGGCAAACCGGAACTTACTGGCATTTAGCGACGCGTCCCGATGAGCTGAAAGCATTAACCGACCACCGACTAAAACAGGCTGCTATCCGTATTGATGAGATCCTAAAGCAGGCTAACTATCCAACGTTAGTGCACGGTGATGCTAAACTCGCGAACTTCTGTTTTGACGCCAAGGGAACAAAAGCCGCCGCGGTTGACTTTCAATACGTTGGGCAGGGTTGTGCCATGAAAGATGTGGTGTTGTTTATGAGTAGTGCCGTGAAGCCTGAAGCATGTGCAGAGATGGAAAGTTGGGTTTTAGACACGTATTTTTCAGAGTTGCAGCGAGCGTTGCATTTTTACCAGCCACATCTAAACCCAAATGACGTCGAACAAGAGTGGCGCCCTCTGTTCGCGGTTGCTTGGGCGGATTTTCAACGTTTTGTGAAAGGCTGGAGCCCTGATCACTGGAAGGTTAACCCTTACACTGAAGGGCTGACTGCACGGGCGTTGGCACATTGGTAAAACTGAGTAAGTTTTTATGCTTTGCTCCTCCGATTTTTACTATTAACGTTAATCTAACCACCATTGTTCTTTTTTGGTTTTTCCCAGTATTGATTAGTTAAATCTATTTAAATTAGCTAGTTACGAGGGACGTCTTTGAGGGTGATTCAGTTAACTGACAGCGGTGCTTGCTGTCAGTTAACTTGAATCAATAAAAGGTTGTGTTACTTCTTATGAGGTAAAGGAAAACCGCGCGGCTAGGCGAGTTCATTAAACCGTCGCCGAGATTGCTAACCAAGCCTTCTTGCTGAACTCAAATATTTTAGGTTCATTGGGTATATAAGTTAATGATCTAGATAGAGATAGTTTTGCCAACTCTTCATGCGAATAAGTACTTTACGCATAACCGATACGTGCGAGAAACTTTCCGAGTAAACCGCTACTTCTACCGCGGTGCCCATTGGTAGATGATATTCACTTAAATCGTCGGTAATTTTTAACGTTACGAATACCCGGCCGCTTGTGCGTAAAGCCTCGGTTCCCAGCAGTGAGCCACGAGCTTGGAATTGACTTTCGCCAATCGCTGGTAGTACTTCAATGACTTCCCCTTTAAATACTTTGCCTGGTAAAGCGCGAAACATGAACTCTGCTTCAAATCCCGGCTCCAAACGCTGCAGCGAGTTCTGACGGAATGCCGCTGTATAGAGTTTGTCTTCGGTATGAACGAAGGTCATCACCGGAGCAAGTGGTAGTGGTACTGACATGACACCTGGGCGCAGCGCAAGTTGGGTGACGTAACCGTCAGTAGGCGCAGTAATCACGGTTTGCTCTAGGTTGAACTCGGCTTTTCTTAATTCAGCTAATAGCGAGGCAACTTGAGTATTTTCACCGCCTACTTCAGACTCAAGTGCGATTTGCGCTTGCTCTTGTTTGGACTGGGCGACGTTTAGCGCCGCTTGGGCTGCTTTGAATGCTTGACGACGAGTGTCCAGTTGTTGCTCAGTGAAGGCACCGCGGTCGAAGCCTCTTTGATAACGATCGAATTCGCGTTGTGCTTTGTCTCGCTCTGCAAGTGCTTTAAGCACAGCAGCTTGTGATTCTTGAACGCTCGATTCTAGTCCAAGAGCACCTTGGCTTGCTTCTTTTACTTTTGCTCGTAGTCTGTCAACTTCGGCCTGAAACGGAAGCGGGTCAATACGGAAAAGCACATCCCCTTGAGATAATGGTTGGTTTGGCTTTACAGGCACGTCAATAACACGACCGCGAACGCCAGATACGACAGGTGTCGTCGAGAATACTTGGTTACCAAGTTGTGTAAACGGGTGGTTATAATTCATCAACAAGATCAATGTTCCCACCAATACAACACCGCCAAGAACGGCAGTTGGTACCGTCCATTTGTTCAAAGGGATATTAAAAATTTTAAAAATGGCGATACAAAGGGCTGCGTAAGTCAGAATCAGTAATAAATCCATTATTCTTCCTCTTTACTCTGTTTAGCAGTTGTACTTTGTTGAACCTGCTGCTTTTTCAGTGTGGATATTTCTTCTTTTAACTCGGTCATTTCGTCAATCAGCGCTTCAAGGCGTTGATGAATGTCGTATGTTTCTTGTTCGAGTTTTTTGAAGCCCCAGCCGCGTTCTTTCCGCCATAACGTTGCCCATATCCATAAAAACGGCCACAGGGCGTGTAAAGTGAAAAGGCTAACCCAGCCAGCATAATGGATCGCGTCTTGATGTGGGTGTTCACGTTCTTTCGCGATTTCATATGGAATATCGTGGATGACGATAATTCCGTAAAAAATCACCAAAGCGACGAAAATGAGTAACCCAAGAGCAAAATAGTCTAGAAACATCTTACTTCCCTGTGTTTTTTGCAAATAGAAAAAGGTACACAAATTAATCATTTGAGTATTTGCCTTAACTATCGTTGGATCAAGAAGATTTTATGTATCAATGGCGTTTATGCGATGTCGAACTCGTCGATATTTGACGAATATGTAATGGAGAGGGGGCCAACAAAAAGTGGTTATTGCTAGAAGTGAGAGCGCCCCTGTTGGATTGTGAGGTGTTTAAAGCTCAGTACAGACTTGGTTTCGTCCATTGGCTTTGGCACGATACAGAGCTTTATCAGCGCGGTAGAAGGTTCGCTGAGTATTTTCTCCTTCGCGATGCAACGTAATGCCAATCGATACGGTTAATCCGCGTTCGCCAAGGATGTTATCCCAACGATGTTGATAAATGTGTTCGCGATAATTTTCGGCGTGCATTTGTGCGCGTTCTAGGTTGCTGTTTTCCAGAATCACAAGAAATTCTTCACCACCAAAGCGAACACAAGATGCCCCTTCAAACTTGAAGTATCCGGCTAATTTTTGAGACACGCATTTGATGGCTTTATCTCCAACAAGGTGGCTGAGTTCATCGTTGATGGACTTAAAGTGGTCGATATCAATGACCATTAGCGCAAATGTAGTATCGTACAAAAGCAGATCTTTGAGCTTCACCTCAAGCCAGCGACGGTTATGTAAGGATGTCAGCGGGTCGGAAAAAACGTCCTGCTGTAGCTGAGCCACCGTATTCTTGTGTTGCTTGGTGGTTTCCTTCAGCTCTTTGTTTTCAATTTCTGACAAAATTAGCTTAAGTTGCAGTTCAAAACGAGAAATTCGACGCAATTGCGCAGAGCCTAATTCTCCGATTGGAATGTCTTTAACGAGATCGGACTCGATACGAAAAGCCCGTTTTTCACAACGCAATGCTTTCTGAAACAAATTTTGAGAGGCGTACACCTTACTCATTGTGTTATAAAAATGTCGAGCGATAATCGGAGAAGCGTGTTTTTGAATTCGTTTATCGATGAAGCCTAACAGTAAGTTGCACAACGAGGTATGACCCAAGCCATTAAGGCAATACGCCGTTTCTATTTTCACCATGGTAGATAACCAATAAGTGGTTGCGCTACCTGTTGTGTATTGAATGTTCGAGATAGAGAGCAAGGCGAGGGTATAGTCTTTTTGTAATCGGTGCAATTGGGCGCGGTAGAGGTGAATTTGCGCAGCAAGATTTTTATCGCTGACGAGAATGCTCAATTCTTCACACTCACTTAGTAGCTCTTTGGCATTTTCCGTGTGATACAAATAAATATAGCAAGCAAGCTTATAGAGCTTATAGCGCAGGCGTAGTGAGCGACTGCTTATGGCGTGATCGATAGCATCAACCTTTCGGTAGTAGCGTAAAGCGCGATGGTGATCACCGTAGGCGTCACATAAGTTGCCCATCCCAATAATGGCTAAAACATACTCGTCAATATAGCCGTATTCCACGGCAATATTGGTAGAGGCCACATACTCTGTTAATGCGGCGTTGTAATCACCCACTTCAACCAAGCGGTCACTTAAACTTGCCTTAACCGATAAAATATCTTCGACGTCTTCAGGTAATGCAAGTAACTCAAGGGCTTTCCTGAGCTCGTCGATGCTGTCATTCAGTTGTTTTATTTCACATCGGTATTCCGCACTGATGATATAGCAATGCGCTTTTTCTTGATTGGTCGAGGCGATATGTAATCCAACATGCTCCCAAAGCGTGATCGCTTCTTCACCAGAGACCGCACAAGGATCGATGCCTGCCTCGGTCACTTTATTAAGCAGTTTGTCCATTGTTCATCACCTCAATATGACTTTCTTCTAATTGTTCTAAAGTGAATGGGAAGGTCAGGATATCTTGTAAATACAATGTCGGTTTGGGCCCGTTTAACCCACGTCGCTGCCATGGATAAATGCCCAACATGGTTTGAACGGTGCGATATAACTCTTCGGCTGCTCGGCCTTTTTCAGCAATCAACATGGCCAGTCTGTCACTAGAAATTCGTGAGATGAGATCACTGGAGGTCGTCAATGCATGAACTAGCTCAGTACAAACATCGAGAAATTCGGGGTTTGCATGTTGAATCATAATGATGGCGTGGTTGGAGCGTTTGAGTTCTGTTTTGAACAAAACTAATTGTTCCCACCAATAAGTCTCGGAGACAACATTGGAGAATTGTTTTTCCGGGTCGTATTCATGCTGGGAGCGGATACGGTTGATGAGCTTGCGCGCCCGTTGTTCTAGTTGACGTTTAGAGCCCCGAGCTTTATCCATGCTGACTCTATGCGTTTGTTCTTTCTGCATCTTCAATGCATGTTTACGGTACTTCTTAAACGCATTGAATGCCGACTCAAAATTGCCTTGCTCTTCGGCCACTCGTGATTGTTGGAAGCAAATTTGGCTAAGTAGTTCCCCATTGTCGAAATTAAGGGCAGACTCTTCAGCGGCGAGCAATAGCTCAGCGGCATTTTCCGTATTCTTTCGCAACAGTTCGAGCCGTGCACGGCTGATGAAAGAGTGGGCCTTCATCCAAGTAAGATCGTGTTCGACAGCCAAAAGGTGAGCTTTTTGAGTGGCTTTTTCTGCTGCATCGAGACGCTCTAAGCCGAGAAGAGCGAGTCCTCTAAAGTCCCAAATTTCCGCTTGCCAAGTGCTGTCTTCGTGAGCGGTGAGCACTTCCGTTGCGCCATCCAGCACGGTAAGCATTTCAACAAACTTATTCAGTAAATAATAATCCCAAGCTAATAGAATTCGAGCTTTACCCTCTAGCGACGCGATACGGACGTTATTTGCCACTTTGACTGCTAACTCATGCGTCGAAGCGGCAAGCTTATGCTCATTGGTGATGCGCCAAACATTACCAAGCCCAATTAAGGACTCAATTTGAATTTCAATATCATCAACAAGGGCGGATTGTTCGAGTGCGTTAATCCAGTATTGTTGGGCTGAGTAGTATTTTGCTTGTCCCCAGTACTGGAGAGCAAAGAGGTGAAGAATTTCAGGGAGGTGATCGTCGGTTTCGAGTTGGATCTGTTTGTTATAGGCTTCTTTGACTAACTTTAACCCTTGTCGGTAATCCATTAAGCACCAACAACAGTGGGCCATGATGAGTAATGCTCTGATCTCACCATCCACATAGAGAATCTGCTCCGCTCGGATACGGCATTGCTGAGAAATGCTGAAGGTGTATTCAGGGGCTGTTTTAATTTGCCTTGTGAGCTGCTTTAGCTCATCTTCTAGCTGAATTTGGTTTTTATCCAACGTGCACATCCATGACTATCGAACTGGAACTTACACCTAAATATGAAGTAATTAGATGTGTACTTCATTACGAGTGCTGCAGCATGAAAGCGAAATCGTAAATGATCAGGTGCCGTAATGTATACCGTCACTGCCCCTAATTGCCACATCTAAATGATTTAAATAGTTACGATAGGAGCTGCTTAATCGTCAGAGGTGTATCAGTGACTTCTAGCCTTTGCGCGGCAGTAAGACCTTGTTTGTCCTGATAACATAAATTATGCCAAGCTCTGAATATATCTAAAAGCGGTAAAATGCCAGCAGGTCGCAATTTGCGACGAGGCTCGTTAATAAAACTCTCAAAAAGAATCTGAAAACGGTTCTGATAAAACTGTACGTGTTGAGTGGTTGCGGTATTAAACCATTTTTCAGGCTCGTTTTGGTCGCCAGCGAGATAACAAATGCCTTTATTGATGCGGCGTTGTTCTGAGCCATCACTTTGGCTTGAAATTGCCCAACGGTCTCGCCACCAACTCATGTAGGCAATATCCACCTTGCCAAAAGGAATGGTCATGTCCCAATGTGCATCTTCTTCAACATACATAAGATCGACGTTTCTCTCTTGAATGCGAGATAAACAAACACTTAACGCTGCAGAACGAAGTAATGGATCTTGTGGCATATAGATAGATACGCGCTTATTTGGGCTACACATATCAAGTACATGTAAATAGTGTGCGTACGATGTGTAAGGTGGACGAATCAGTGCTCCTTTCGAGGGGTAGTGGAATACAGAAAGGTTACCTAGTGGGTCTTCAACATTGCCACGCGCTAATATTGTTTGATATTTCTGGTCGATACGTTCACGAAGTTTCTTTGAAGGTTCGACGGGAGGCTCACTTGCTTCTGCTGTGTAACCTTGAGACACAAAACGAGATACCTCGTCATATGGGTTATGATCGAGCGTCGCAATTGGCTCTTCATGGGCAGAGTAATTCACATGTTGGCAGAGTATGTAGCCAGAATGGGCTTCACCAGAAGCTATCCAGTATACGCCGTTGTTGCTGTTCGGCTGCAGAGCGACATAGTTAGAAGCCAGTTCATAGTGCGGAGCGTGGTTTACCCATCGTGCATCAATCGTCGCGAGCTTACGACGGCAGCGACTCGCAATATGGTCAACATGATCGTAAAACGTTTTGGGGTTGATGCTGAGCTTACGGCAGATCTCGCGTACCGAGTAACCAGTGAACAACAAGCCCATTAAATTTTCTTGGAATTGCAGCTTTTTGTTTGCGCCGGACCATTTATCGACAAAAGTACTTTGGCAAGCCTTGCAGCGATAACGTTGACGGTCACCACTGTAACCAAAAGCGTGGTAGAGGTGTTTGTGTGTATGGACAGACAATCCGAAATTGTCGCAATCATCATTACGACAAGCAGGTAATCCATCACTATGGAAGAGTCTGAGACGATGCAGTTCGTTTACAACATCGCGATTATTAAGTAAAGGGGGGAAAGATCCGCATTCACGACAGACCATCGCCGGACGTTTAGGGTTAGCATGTTGCAGAACGTAACGCTTTGCATCACTCAATCCAAAGTTGTCACACGCCAATGTTTTACAAAAGTTGAGTTGTAACCCATCTGCGTCTTTTGGCAGTTTGCCGTTAGACACAATCGCCCCCTCGGGATAATTAGGCAGCCAGTCTAGAGCCAGCTGCAAATTATTACTTATTATTAGATGTTGATTGCCGTTTCTAGCGCAACTTTCATCATGTCGTTGAACGATTTTTGACGCTCTTCTGAGCTTAGTTTTTCGCCACGGATGATATGGTCAGAAACTGTTAGGATCGTCAGTGCTTTCGCGCCTAGATCTGCAGCAACGCCGTAGATACCCGCCGCTTCCATGTCTACACCTAAGATGCCTAATTTTTCCATTTTCTCGAAGAGGTCGGCTTCAGGTGTGTAGAATAGATCTGCAGAGAATACGTTACCTACTTTTACGGGTACTTGTTGAGCACGAGCTTGGTTTACGGCTTCTTCTAGAAGACCGTAGTCAGCGATTGCTGCGAAATCATGGTTGTTAAAACGGATACGGTTAACTTTAGAGTCTGTAGAAGCCCCCATACCGATAACCACGTCCATTAAGTTTACGTCGTCACGTACTGCGCCACAGCTACCTACGCGGATTACGTTATTCACGCCGAATTCTGCGATCAGCTCGTGAACGTAGATACAGCAAGAAGGGATGCCCATGCCGTGACCCATAACAGACACTTTCTTACCCTTGTAAGTGCCAGTAAAGCCAAACATGTTACGAACGTCACAAACTTGCTTCACGTCTTCAAGAAACGTTTCTGCAATGTATTTAGCACGTAAAGGGTCGCCCGGCATAAGAACCGTTTCAGCGAAATCACCAGGTTGTGCGTTGATGTGTGGGGTTGCCATAAGTGCTCTCCAAAGTTTTTTTGATAAAACGCCTCTATTATAGAACGCTATTACCAATTCTGTTGAACTTGTCAGTTTTCATTGAGGCAATCATATCGGGACGTATAGAGAGTCCTTGAGAGATTAGTCACAAAAACCACGCTTTTAGAAATTATAACACCCATTGATAACCAAATCTGTTGAAAGCAAAAAGGCAATCGATTTGCTTTTGGGCGATTTGTTGACTACGCACCCAAAAACGATATTAAAAAAATCAAAAAGTTTTAAGAAACCGGGGAGAAAAAGCGATTCCAAGAAAATAAAACGATTAAATTGTACAATTAATTTTCTTGTACAATCTCAATTGACTTGCTATAAGTTATACAACAAAACATTTTGTATAGGGTGTCATCATGGAATCTTCAATCAAGGTAGGTATCAGTTCTTGCGTATTGGGAGAGCGTGTTCGTTTTGATTCGGGCCACAAAGTCAGCAACTTTGTGACCAAAGAGCTTAGTCCGTATTTTGACTTTGTTTCGGTATGCCCAGAAGTTGGCGTTGGAATGCCTGTACCGCGTCCAACGATTCGTTTGATTTCCAATGAAGAACGCGTGGCGTTAGTCGAGACTAAAAACCCCGATAATGACCATACTGACAATATGCTTGCCTACTCTGACAATAAAGTAGATGAGCTGCAAAGCGAGCAATTGTGCGGTTATATTGTTTGTGCCAAATCGCCAACCTGCGGCATGGAACGAGTCAAGGTTTACAGCAAGAATAGTGCAGCGAAAGAAGGTGTAGGACTGTACACCCAAACCCTAATGCAGAAAATGCCTTGGCTGCCCGTCGAAGAAGATGGCCGTCTTAACGACCCTGTATTGAAAGAGAATTTTATTAGTCGAGTATTTTGTCTTAATGATTTTTATAATTCGATGTCTGCAGAACCGACTCGAGGTAAGCTTATTGACTTCCATTCACGGTATAAATTGACGTTGATGGCTCATCACCCAGAGTCTTACCGCTCGCTTGGTAAATTGGTGGCAAATGTCGCCAATTATGAAATCGACGAATTTTATAGCGAATATCGCTTAGGGTTGATGAAAGCGTTAGCTAATCGCGCTAGCCGAAAAAACAACACGAATGTACTGATGCACCTGCAAGGGTACTTTAAACGTTCTTTAACCAAAGAAGAAAAAGAAGAGCTAGCCACGGTCATTCATGATTACCGTACTGGTACCTTACCGCTGTTAGCCCCTCTGACATTAATTAAACACTATTTAAATACTTACCCTGATGAGTATTTAGCAAAACAGAAATTTTTAGAACCGTATCCGCAGGAGATGAGATTACGTTATGGTTTGTAGTTCAGAAGAAAAACTATACGCGATCCGAGATGTCGCAGAAATCACGGGTGTTAAGCCCGTAACGTTGAGAGCATGGCAGAGAAGGTACAATCTGATTCAACCTCAGCGAACTGAAAAAGGACATCGACTCTACCGACAGCAAGATCTCGACACCATTTGTGAAGTCCAGAGTTGGCTCGCGAAAGGGATCGCGATTGGGAAAGTGAAAGGGTTGTTGGGTAAAAGCGCTGATGTTGAAATGAGTACAGAAACACGCACTCTTGAAGAAGTTGGAACAATGCTTTTCGCACTGTCGAAGTTGAATCGAGGAAAGACAGAGAGCTTACTCGCATCGGTGTTAAAAGAGTACCCACTAAAACTCGTGATTGAGCAGTTTATTAACCCTATCTTTGATGCTCTAGAGATGGTGAAAGGCTCATTGCGTTCTTTGGAGATGGGGTTATTTCAAACTTGTCTTATTACTCGACTCGCGCTGGTGGTGGAGTCGGAAAACAAAGCGGCGTCAAAGGGGAAGTGTTTACTGATCAGTTTTGAACAAAATAGAGAGGCGGAGAGCTGGATTCAAGCTGCCCAGTTATGCGAGCAGGGATATCACACAACATTGATAGATAAAGTCGACGATGTATCCGGGTTGGTAGAGCATGAGGCTGTGAATGACTATCAATTGGTTTATTTACTTTCTAATAAAGCACTTCCTGCAAAACAAGTCGAATCAATAAAAGCGCTTCTCGCACGGTTAGCAGAGCGAGTTCAGTACTCTGAGGTGATTGAGAAACTTCACCTGACAGAATAAAGCAAAAGGAAGGAGACACCATGATTTTAGTCTGGTTTAGACGTGATTTACGAACGTTGGACCACACCGCACTGAAGGCTGCCCTAGATTCAGGACAGCCTGTTGTCGCTTGTTTTATCGCCACGCCAGAGCAATGGCGAGAGCATCATATGGCGCCGATGCAGGCCGACCTGATCGCTCGTCGACTCGCGTGCCTTAACCAAGAGTTGGCTAGTATCAATATTCCTTTGTTGTACAAAGAAGTGCCTACATTCTCTGACTGCACAAAAGTGATTTGTGAATGGACAAAATCATTCGGCATCACGTCGGTCATGGCGAATATTCACTATGAAGTCAATGAACGAGCGCTCGATACGCAGGTGACGGAAGCGTTAAACAATCACAATGTTGGCTTTGAGCTGTTTCACGACAAATGTGTGCATGCACCCACGACGGTTCTTAATAAACAAGGTGAGTACTTCAAGGTGTTCACGCCTTTTAAGCGTGCATGGTTAAAGCAGTTTCAACGGCTTGCTGTTGCAAAACCTTACGCGCAAAAGGAATTAAATTCAAAAACCTTGGAACAGTTAGAGCTGTATCGATTTAATTCAGAGTTCACATTCAGCTATCCCAGAGAATCCAGTGATCATTGGTTGGCTTCCACCAATGATATTTTAACGCAGTTAAGAACATTCGTTCGTGAGCGAAGTGATTCGTACCAAAGTGAGCGTGATTTTCCTGCTATCGAAGGAACCAGTCAGCTTTCTCCTTACCTTGCGATAGGGGCATTGTCCCCGAGGCAATGTATAGCTAGGCTGTACGCCGAAAACCCACAGAATGACCTCACGGAAGGTAAATCAACGTGGTTGAGTGAAATCATTTGGCGTGAGTTCTATCAACATTTACTGGTGTTTGAGCCAAAGCTAGTAAAAGGAAAAGGCTTTATTGGTTGGGAAGAGCACATTCAATGGTCTTACGATGAAAAAGCTTTCGAACGATGGAAAACAGGAAAAACAGGGTACCCTATAGTCGATGCAGCGATGCGTCAGTTAAACCAGACTGGTTGGATGCATAATCGCTTACGTATGGTGGTAGCGAGTTTTTTAACGAAAGATCTGCACATTGATTGGCGTTGGGGAGAAGCTTACTTCATGAGTAAGTTGGTCGATGGCGACTTTGCTGCAAACAATGGTGGCTGGCAGTGGTCGGCATCAACGGGTTGTGATGGGCAGCCTTATTTCCGTATTTTTAACCCGATAAGCCAAGGTGAGAAGTTTGATTCTGATGGTCGATTCGTACGTTATTGGGTCCCAGAAATCAAAAGTGTTCCGAACAAATACATTCATAAGCCTTGGACTTGGGAAGGATTTTCTTTACTGGAATATCACAAGCCGATGGTTGATCACAAGACAGCAAGAGAGATAACCTTACGGCTGTTTAAAAGCGCCAAGGAATAGAGTGAAATGCTTAGCAAAAAGCGATCAATGAGTTTCGCGAAACGAAGCCTATTATTTGTGTCGTTGTCTCTCGTGAGTGGATCGTCATTTGCTAAAATGTACGAACTACCAGAGGACGGCAGTCGTTTAATTGGTCGTATTGAAAATCATGTAGTGCAAGAGGGTGAAACCATGGCCAATATCGCCAAGCGCTATGATGTGGGCATGCTAGGCTTAATGGCCGCTAATAAAGGTGTGGACCCATTCCTACCTCAAGAAGGGCATGTGCTTACTATCCCAACTCAACTCATTCTTCCTAATGTTCCTCACCAAGGCATTATCATTAATTTAGCCGAGTTACGGTTGTATTACTTCCCGCCAGAAGAAAATATCGTACACGTATTTCCCGTCGGGATTGGTCGGATTGGGCGTGATACACCCGTTATGATGACGCGTGTAAGTCAAAAGCGGCCGAACCCGACATGGACGCCGCCATCCTCTATTCGTGCTGAATACAAAGCTAAAGGCATCGACCTTCCAAGGGTGGTGCCTGCTGGACCTGACAACCCTCTCGGTATGTTTGCTCTGCGTTTAGCTTACGGTCATGGTGAGTACCTTATTCACGGCACTAACAAAGACTTTGGTATCGGCATGCGAGTCAGCGCTGGCTGTATCCGTATGGAGCCTGGAGATATCGAATGGCTGTTCGAAAAAGTGCGTCACGGGGAAGAGGTAAATATCATCAACCAACCAGTGAAAGTGACACTGGAACCAGACAGAAGTGTATTTGTTGAAGCGCATGAGCCGTTAACTCGCAGCAATGGTGAGAAAGATCACCTACAGGTACCTAAAGAGTTAAGGTGGTGGCTAGACGAGTTTGGAAGGAATAATGTGAAAGCGAAGGCGGCAATTGCTGCTCAGAATGGAGTACCAATCGAAATAACCGCGCCTTAACAAGTGTTAAGACGCGGTATTCAGTCTTACTTAGTGTAAGACTGGGCGATATTGTCAATACGCTCGTTCGCACGCTCTGCTTCTTCTTGAGCTGCCATTGCTGCTGCACCTGATTTTTGAACGTCAGATCGAAGAGATTGTACATCTTGGCTTAGTTGGCTAACTTGGTTGCTTAGTTCGTCTAGTTTTGCTGCATTTGCTGTTACTGCTTCATCAGAAGAAGCACAACCTGCGAGTAGAAATACTGAAGTTGCTGCAGCTGCGATCAACGTTTTGTTCATATAAGAACTCCTTGCTTATAGTGAAAGTCCCACTACTAACGATTATTTATACAGTAGCGAGGTTGAATTATGGGTACATTTTATCAGTATATGGTGTAGCAAAAGTCAAAAAAATCCAAGAATTTCATGGAGTACCTGACGTTAACTTTTACCTGAGCATAACAAACGAAAGTGATTTGCCTTCCCTTTTGCCAACACAACAGCTTATAACAGGTGTTTTGCCACGTTCCTGATATCAATAATTTAGACGATATTGGCCCAAATGAAAGTTTCTAGCCTCAAATAGCTGTAAATCGCACAATTTTTAAGGTTTGATCGGCGTTTTGACGAGCATTACTTTATTGGTTGATGACTAAGCTAACAGTACAGAAGGGATTTGTTGTTTGTTACTGAGACGCAGGTTTTCTCTTATTTTCACTACGATGAATTAGTTTGTGTGATCTCTATCTATACTCCTACGATTTGCGGTATTATATCGCGCTTTTATTTTTTGCTGCGTTAGAGCGGAAACGACACTACAGAGCGCTCAGACGCTGACTGATTTATTGGAGAACACTTTGCAATTTAAAGATCTCGGCCTAGACAACCGATTGTTGAAGAACCTAAAACACTACGATTTTAAAAAAGCGACTGAAATTCAACAGCAGGCGATCCCTGTTTCGATCGCAGGCAAGGATCTATTGGCATCGTCGAAAACGGGTTCGGGCAAGACTTTGGCTTTTGTATTGCCAATGCTTCACAAGTCTCTAAAGAATAAATCGTTTTCTGCCAAAGACCCACGCGCAGTGATCCTTGCTCCAACTCGTGAACTTGCGAAGCAGGTGTATGGCGAGCTTCGTTCAATGCTGGCTGGACTGTCTTACGAGGCTGCGTTAATCGTAGGTGGTGAGAACTTTAACGACCAAGTGAAAGCGTTGCGTCGTTACCCTAAATTTATCGTGGCGACCCCTGGGCGTTTGGCGGATCATTTGGAGCATCGCTCATTGTTTCTAGACGGTTTGGAAACGCTGATTCTTGATGAAGCCGATCGCATGTTGGATTTAGGGTTTGCGCCGGAGCTTCGTCGTATCCATAAAGCGGCTAAGCATCGTCGTCGTCAGACATTAATGTTCTCAGCAACGCTTGATCATGGGGACGTTAATGATATTGCATCTGAAATGCTGAATAACCCGAAACGCATTGCCATCGGGGTTTCTCACGAAGTACCAACAGATATCACGCAAAAGTTCTATCTTTGCGATCATTTGGATCACAAAGAAGCGATCTTAGAACGTGTTATTGAAGAAGCTGAATATCGTCAGATCATCATTTTTACGGCAACTCGTGACGATACCGAGCGTCTCACCACGAAGCTGAACGAGAAAAAACTCAAGGCGGTGGCGTTGAGTGGTAGTCTAAACCAGACGCAACGTAATACCATCATGAGCCAATTTGAGCGTGCGGTATTTAAAATTCTTGTCACTACGGACGTTGCGTCTCGTGGTTTGGATATCTCAAAAGTAACGCATGTTATCAACTTCGATATGCCTAAGCATACAGAAGAATATGTGCACCGTATTGGTCGTACGGGTCGTGCTGGCAATAAAGGTGATGCGGTTTCTCTTGTTGGTCCAAAAGATTGGGAGAGCTTTAAACGTGTGGAAGCATACTTACAACAAGATCTGACTTTCTCTGAATTTGAAGATCTGAAAGGTAAGTTTAAAGGCCTGAAACCACGTAAGCCTGATTTACGTAGCAAAAAGAACCCGACGAAAAAAGCACGTCCTCAAGAGAAAAAGGCAGCGAAGAAACCGGTTAAGCGCGATAAGAGCTTCTATAAAAACGTATCTGTGGGTGATGATGTTTTCATCCCAAAGAAGAAGCCGGCGGCACCAAGCTCAGAAGATTAACCTCTCCTCTGTTTTAATAACCTGACGCTATTTGTTAAAAATCCGAGTATTCGTACTCGGATTTATTTTATTGTTGGCATCACTCTGAAGCGGTTGTTTAATTAGGTTCTAAAAATGAAGTCAATCACATGTCTATGACTTGCATTCGCTGCATTGGCTTTGGTGAGACTGTTTCCGTGGAATAACACATGACTTTTTCGTTGTGCAGCATACTTATTAGGAATATTATTAATGCGTTGAGTGAGTGATCTCAACTCGTTCAGGGTTAGTGAGTTCTTATGTCTCAGATTTGCTTGAAAAAATTGCTTTTTATGCTGCTTGCGATGGTGTTGCTACCAGCGCATGTTTTTGCTGCGCAAATCGATCAGAAAGCGCATTTACCTTACTTTTCTAAGCTGCAACCATTTGTTGCGAGTATTGCTTTTGCAAATACCTCAATCGATTTTTCTGAGGTCTCAGAAGAAACGACGCAGTCTCCGATTTCTGAAAGTCACGCAAGACTCGATACGCTAGCCCTATTTAACACTCAACGTTGGGTTTCTCACTTACGTGAAGGCCTTGATGATGAGCATGTTGACGTTGTTGGTGACCTAAACACGCCTTTCTATGCTGACGCAGGTTATGCCTACAGCCTGATGGATATCAATTGGCGTCAAAACCAGTCCACTTTTTATCATTTCACAAGCGATCATCGCATTTCTGGTTGGAAAGAGACCAACGCAATGTACGTTGCACTCAATAGTCAATTTTCTGCCTAAACACCATCTATTTGCACCATTGTGCACTCTTAACACGACGATTGTATTCAACAGGGCGTAACCGTCCTGAGCATTTCATACCCTGAATTTATTCTGGGGGCATCTGTCGTGTGTTAAGCCTTGTTATTAAAAGCTTCACTTCATCGTGAAGGGATGATGTTTACATGAAAAAAACACCAAAGCAGCAAAAGAACAGAAAGCTGATGAATCACTATTCAGCTTGGAAATATGTCGTATTAATCACGACGGTCATTATCTTAACGTTAAGCGCGATTCCGACTTGGTTCGGTGAGCAACCATCGATCCAGCTAACGTTTTCAAACCAAAACAGCAGTGAAATGTCGGTTGTTCAGTTGAATCAACTACTGAAAACCAATCACATCTCAGCAGACAAAATCATCGAAAAAGATGGCAAAACGACCATTGTATTCGATGATGAAAATGCGCAAAGCAAAGCTCGTGCGTTACTAAACAATGAGCTAAATAAAGAAGACAGCATTACCTTCTCATATGTGTCTGTTGCTCCAGAGTGGCTGAATGAGATGGGTTTTAGCCCAATCAAACTCGGCCTTGACCTTCGCGGTGGGGTACAGTTCCTCTTGAATGTCGACGTAAATAAAGCATTTGAGGAGCAACGTAATGCTTTGATCGATGAGATCAAAGCAAGCCTACGAGATCAGCGCGTGCGTGGTGTACAAATTCGCGCAGAAAGTGGTAACCGCATTGCGGTAAACAGTGAGAGTGATTCCGCCCTAGCTGAAGTCAATCAATTCTTGCGTCAAAACTATCCAGGTTGGGTGGTGAAAAGCTCATCTCGCGGCTTTGTTCTTGAGCCAAGTGAACAGAATATTCAAGAGTTCCAATCAACGACATTGCAACAAAACTTAAAAATTATGCGTGGTCGTATTGAAGAGCTAGGCATTACGGAAGCATTAGTTCAGCGTCAGGGTAAAGACAGCATTCGTATTGAGCTCCCAGGTGTACAAGACCCAGCACAAGCGAAAAACGTTATTGGTGCCACTGCGAGTTTGGCATTCTACGAAGTGAAAGAGGCAGGCCAAGCGCGAAGCGGCCAAGATCTTGTGCTGAAAGATAACGATGGCCGAACTGTTATTCTGGAGAAACGACCAGTCCTAACGGGTGAGCACATTGTTAACGCTCGTGCAGGCGTCGACAATATGGGGATGTCAGAAGTTAACATCTCGCTTGACCACGCGGGCGGTAAAAAGATGAGTGATTTCTCTGCCACGCATATTGGCAAGCCAATAGCGACGGTTTATCGCGAATACAAGACAAACGACCGTGGCGTAACAGAGCGCAGCGAGCGCGTTATTAGCGTTGCGACTATTCAATCTCAACTTGGTAGCCAATTCCGTATTACCGGCGCTGGCAGCATGGACGAAGCGCAGCAGTTAGCGCTATTACTTCGTGCGGGTTCGCTAACCGCGCCGGTTACCATCGTAGAAGAGCGCACTATTGGTGCTTCTTTGGGGGCTGAAAACATTGAAAATGGCTTTGCAGCACTTGCTTTAGGTATGGGTCTAACACTGACCTTTATGGCGCTTTGGTACCGCCGCTTAGGTTGGGTGGCGAACGTGGCGCTTTGTGCCAACATGCTTTGTTTGCTGGGCTTAATTGCCTTGTTACCAGGTGCGGTGCTAACGCTGCCAGGTATTGCCGGGTTGGTGTTAACTGTCGGTATGGCAGTGGACACCAACGTGATTATCTTCGAACGTATTAAGGACAAAATGCGTGAAGGCCGCAGTTTCGCTCAAGCGATTGATCTGGGCTTTGATAGCGCGTTCTCGACCATCCTTGATGCCAACATTACTACCATGATCACCGCCGTGATTTTATACGCCATCGGTAACGGTCCCATCCAAGGCTTTGCCTTAACACTCGGATTAGGTTTGTTAACCAGTATGTTTACAGGCGTATTTGCCTCTCGAGCAATGATCAATTTAATTTGGGGCCGAGATGCCCGTCGTGATGTGAGGGTTTAATCATGGTCGAAATGCTAAAACAAAATATTCGTAAAATTCGCTATTTCACTACGCTAGTTTCCATCGTTTTGACGGTGATCGCACTGGTTGCTCTAGGCTTTAAAGGGTTGAACCTAGGCTTGGATTTCACTGGTGGTATGGTGACAGAAGTGAAAGTCGATAAGCCGTTAACCAACCACGATCTGCTTGATGCACTGCAACCAAAACTTGGTGAATCAACCTCTGTCACCCGCACAGGTGAAGATGGTCGTTGGCTTATTCGTTACTCCGCCCCAGAAGAAGGACAAACTCTGCCAAGTGTGGAAGAGGTATTAAAGCCAGTTTCACATCAAGTTGATGTCGTCAGCAACAGTATTGTTGGTGCTCAAGTTGGTCAGGATTTGTTTGAGCAAGGCGGTTTAGCACTATTGATTTGTGTGCTGAGCATTCTTGGTTACTTGTGTTTCCGTTTTGAGTGGCGATTAGCGAGCGGTTCTATATTTGCTCTGGCTCATGACGTAATTGTCGTTCTTGGCTTCTTTGCTGTTACCCAGATGGAGTTCAACTTAACGGTTTTTGCTGCCGTGTTGGCAATTTTAGGCTACTCATTGAATGATTCGATCATCATTGCAGACCGAATCCGTGAGCTACTGATCGCGAAACAAAGTTGGAAAATGGAAGACATCAATGACCAAGCTGTCATCGCGACATTCTCTAGAACGATGGTGACTTCAGGCACAACACTGATTACTGTTGGTGCATTATGGATGATGGGCGGAGCACCGCTAGCGGGTTTCTCAACCGCGATGTTTATTGGTGTGCTATCCGGTACATGGTCGTCCATTTCCATTGGTACCGTATTGCCAGAGCGGTTCAAACTCGAACCGAAGCATTACTTGCCTGTTGAGATTGATACCGCGCCGTAATGCGAGGTGCTGAAGGTAAAAAAGTAAAACGCCACTCAGTTTGAGTGGCGTTTTACTTTGTGCTATTTCACACGCATCAAGCGGTGTTTGACGTGACCTAAATCGAACTCAATGATTTGAGAGCGCTTCATCGATTCAACCAGGCGCAGCATAGATGCGTGATAACCTTTCTTTTTCATCCATTGCAATGGCTCAGAAAAGCTGTCCTCGTTTACGATGTAAGATTCACCTTTGTGTTCTCCGGCATAAACGTTTACGACCCAAACCCGGGTCTGAAAGTCTAATGCTTCACTTATGTTTTGCGTGATTTTTCTTAGGATATTTTTCATCATTTTCAGCGTTGCTTTAGCTCAGTAATAGCCAAACACCAACTCCCATCATTAAAGTGCCCGCGATACGGTTCATTAGGCGTACATTCTTTGATTGACCCAACACGCGTTTCAACCCTTTACCACCCGTGGCGTAAAGAGACATACAAATGAACTCAAAAAGAAGAATGATGGAGACAAGCACGATCAGCTGTGGAGCAAGAGCCGCATTTTGGTCGATAAAAGGCGGCAGCAGAGAAATCATAAATGCCCAGCCTTTTGGGTTTGCGATAGCGGTAACGAAGCCTTGCATGATGAGCGCGACATTGCCACTTTTGGGTGTCTCCAAAGTATCGACATTTATTGCCAACTTACCTCGAGATCGCCACATTTCTACACCAAGGTAGAGTAAGTAGCCGCCACCAATAAACTTTAGTGCGATAAACATCCAAGGATAGTTGAGCATGATCGCTGCGATCCCTAGTACAGCCGAGACTGAAACCAGCGCGACACCGACCAGTTCACCAATCATCATCCATAATGTGCGGCGATAGCCGATACTCATGCCTAGCGTTAAAGCGAGCGTCATGCACATCCCAGGGGTGATGGAAACGAAAAAGAAAGTAGGGATGAACATACTAAGTAATGCAAAATTCATAGATATTTTGGAATTAGTAATTAAAGATAGCTCACAAAGATAGTGCAAAGCGAAGAAGGATGCTACTACAAAGAGAGAGGATATTTCAGTTGAGTGCGGTATAAGTTTTGACGGCAGCTTTATGGATTGAAGAGCATCATCGTCAGCCTTTTTCTTTACTGGCCCTTGATTGAAACACAACAAAAAGAACGAATGGTTTTATTTTCTTAATTGCTCTTTCTGCCAATGACTGTTCATTTGTCTACACTTATAGTTCGGCTTTTCGTAAACATATTGTGAAAACGCAAGTAAACGACCAGCATTTGGGTTGAAGCGATGATGGTACAATCAAACCATTTGATTGCTTATTAATCACAAAAGAGTGGAAGTTAATAAAAGAGAAAAAGATAGTGCTGGGTTAAGGATACACTTCAAACCACAAAAGGTGACGGTATGAACATGGAATCAACCATTATTGAATATACTGTGGCAATTATAGGCTTACTTATGACAGGCGTGACCCTCTGAGCAAAACAGCCCAGAGGGTAGAAAGCGTTATCGATTAATGTTGTAGCGAGCCGCAGCGGCTTCTTCTGACGAGACAACCGTTTTACCAATCGGCGCGAGAGAAATTACCGCAAGTTTCAAGTGTTGGAGCGCAAATGGAATACCGATTATCGTGACAAAACACGCTGCGGCGGAGAGCACATGACCGACAGCCAGCCAAATGCCTGCAAACACAAACCAAATTACGTTACCTATCACACCAAGAGGGCTAGTGCCAATGTCCATCTCGTTGGACAATTCATCACGCGAAATGGCTTCTTTGCCGAATGGGAAAAAAGAAAAGTTACCCATAACGATACAAGCGCGTCCCCATGGTATTCCGATGATGCTGATGAACGCTAGGATACCGAAAAACCACCATAGCAATCCCATAAACACGCCACCAAATACAAACCAGATGATGTTGCCGAGTGTTCTCATTCTATTTCCTACTTCTAATATGTGATGATGTATCATGCGAATGCCACTCCTAACACTCCTAAATAGGTGCGAGCAGCAATTCTAACCTCAATTTTTGAGCAGCTTAATCGCTTTAAGCTTAACAGAATATGAATGTTTTCAATCAAAGTTTATAGTGAGATTGAGGTATCTAAAACCTTACACTCCAAACTTAATACCTTCAGGTTCTTCATTTTTAACTCGTGGTTAGTATAGGAAAGGAACCCGTGTTTAGCGCCGATAAATAAGCCGAATCCAGTCAGACTTTGATCGCTTTCTCGACATAGTGATAAATCCGCTGAGCAAGTTGGTGGCTGGCAATATTGCGGTGTACGACTTCACTGGCGAGTGTCCCGGATTGAATGACGTCAAACCAATCGAGCAACATCGAGTGGAAACCTTTGCCTGTAAGCATTGGCGTCCAGTCTTTCAAGTTAACTTTTTGCTCTTGGTTGTTTTGCCACCGCTTACCTTCAACAAAAGAATCAAACTCGACTGCTGTGTTGGAGTAACAAGCTTGAACGCGCTCTGTTGTCATACCGAAGTGGCGGTTCATTGAAGCATGTAGCAGGGTCTCGCCTTGTTGCCACTGAATATCCAAACGTGCTAATTGGTTGCCATCAAACTGATGCGTAATATATGCATCTTGCAAATCGGCTTTGGCGGTTACGTTCACGCTATCGAGCGGATGGATAAAGTCATCAAAAATAAAGGTACGAATATCCCCTGGCAGTTGGTGTCGATTTTTTTCCCAACGTAATGATTTCAAGCCAGAGATATTACCTTGCTGTACCCCCTGCATATGTTGGTTATACAGCGGGATATGACGGCGATTGAACCCGACGTACAGCGGTTGATTTACTCGCGCCGCGATATCGTAAAGCTTTTCTACGGCTTCTGCACTGTCAGCCAATGGCTTATCAACAAAGGTGGGAATGCCTTGGAGTAAAAAATATTCCGCGATTTGAAAGTGGACGCTTGTCGCAGCATGGATCATCACCGCATCCACACCGAAGCCAACGAGCTGTTGGTACTCTTGGCAGGTTTCAGTGATACGATATTGTTGCGCGAGTGTCTTAAGCGTGTCTGAATTGCGAGTGCATAATACCAGTTCAATATTGGGAAGTTGCGTGATAACAGGAAGGTACGCTTTCTGAGCAATGTCTCCCAAGCCAATGATGCCTATTTTCATCTTGGTCCTTATGTTTCGATGTGTGGATAGCAGATTGGTATTATAACGCTCAACGAAGTGATTAGTTTAAATGTCTTTGTATAAAAAAGCCTGACTCACATTTTGGTTTAGGCTTTTTGTTTTCGTTTAGAAAAAAGGGCTTAGGCAGACTGACAGGTTTTAAATAAGTCGAGGTGCGCGTCATAAGCATTGGTGACAATTTTTTCTAACGCTTTGAGTTTGTTGATGGTTTGTTCCAACACAAAATCGGTGTAACGAATCGTATGGTCGTTTGAGTTGAGGTCTATCAGAAAACAAAAAAGGCGCATTATGTGCGCCTCAAGAAGGTATGACTACGGGGTTTATTCCGCTGTGGAAACGACGCTGTTGTCGCTACCAAAAGTGTTAGGTATGTAAGCGTCAGCTTGTGGATCGTTGTCCCATTTTGCTTCGTTGAATAAGTAGCGGAACTCTATATTTTGTTCCTTGGGTAAACGTGTTTTAAATTTAAACTGACCACTTTTCTTTACGAGTTTCATTGGCTCCGGTTGCCAGTTATTAAAATCCCCTGCAATTTGAACTGATTCCCACTGTTTTTTGTCTAGCTCGAAAGTAACTTCAACTTCATCTTTCGTTTTAAAGAATCTCTTTTTCAGCATTGATCTTTCCTTGTTCGTGCAAAAATTGTTCTAACCATTGTTCGAGATTTATAATTACTCGGGTTTTAGAATGATTTCAAGTTTTATCGCATTAACGCTGGTATAGAATAAAGAAAACATTTGAATAATGAATGGCTTATTTATCTTTACGCTTGTATGGAAAAGGGGGGAGTATTATCGATCGTCGACGATTGCGACAATAATAGCCACAGGCATGGACAGATGAGGTCATACAAAAAGCGCCAAGCCATGCATTAGGACCACACTCAAGGTCAACTTGCTTCTCATTCCCTGATAGCCTTTTGGCTCGGACTCATGTTCTACTTTTCTGGTCAGTTTTTCTGCGTACCAAACCGCAACGTACCCAGAGACTAGGAGTAGGATTGCCACAGCATCATGATTGTGTGCTTGTAATAATGCTCCCCAAGCGAGCAAAACAAATAAGTTACTCAGCACTAACACATTGTGACTGAGGCGATGGTAATAATGATCGATGCCGTTGCCCCAAAGGATACCGGACAAAAAGCTCAAGATGACCGCACTGTAAGTGATAAAAAGCTGTTGACCACTTAGGTTGAACAATGTCTTATCTGTAGCGATCAGCAGCAAACTAAGCACGAATGGTACTAAACCTAAATAGCCGAGTTGTAGCATGGTTGAGCGTGTTGTCATGGTCGATACCCTACAATTGTTGATCTATCATATTGGTAAGCGTAGTACTAGTTGGTGATGTTGAGCTCGGAAAAGTCGCGATTACTTTGCCCTCAGAGTTGATAAGAAACTTGTAAAAATTCCACCTAGGAGTAATGCCCGCTTGAGTAGTGATCTCGGTAAACACAGGGTTTGCATCCGAACCTAAAACAGAAGAGCGAGCCATCATAGGGAAGGTGACGCCATAATCGAGGTAACAAACTTTTGCTGTATTGCCTTCACTCCCTTTATCTTGTTTAAAGTCATTACTCGGGAAACCAACGACGACAAAGTTTTGATGCTTGTATGTCTGATACAGCACTTCTAATTGCTCGAATTGTGGAGTAAAGCCACATTGACTGGCGGTGTTGACAACTAATAGTGTTTTGCCTTTGAAGCTTTCGCATAAGTCAATTTCTTCTATGGAATTAAGTAACCTTTGCTTACCTTGAAGAATATCTGGACAAGTTGAAGCAAAGGTGAGGGGACCCACCCCGATTAATCCTACAGCAATGAAATGGGTGAATATTCCTTTCATGTTAGCGCTCCTTCGTTTTTACTCAGTATAACTACTCATCAATAGAAGAATTCGATCAAAAAAGCCGCACAATATAGGTGCGGCTTCATTCAGTATGAATATTTGGTACTACGCGAGCTTTAATTCAACTTGGTTACGGTAAGTCACCATGTCTTCAATGGTTAAAACGGGCATGTTGTGACGTCGGCCAAACGCGATAATTTCAGGGGTTTTCGCCATCGTACCATCAGGATTGGTGACCTCACACAGTACGCCAGCAGGTTGTAACCCTGCCATTTGCATCAAATCAATCGTGCCTTCTGTATGGCCGCGGCGAGTCATGACGCCACCAAGGCGAGCGCGGAGAGGAAATATGTGACCCGGACGAGCAAGGTCTTCTGGCTTTGCATTCGGGTTTGCTGCCGTTTTTATCGTGGTAACGCGATCTGCCGCAGAAACGCCTGTTGTCACACCAACTTTCGCTTCAATTGACACGGTAAATGCGGTTTGGTTTGCGCTGTTATTGTTTATCACCATCGGCGGTAGTTCCAGTTTATCTGCCTGAGCATCCGTAAGGCACAAACAAACGATACCACTGCATTCGCGGATCATCAGCGCCATTTGTTGGTCAGTAAGATGCTCGACGGAATAAATAATGTCGCCTTCATTCTCGCGATCTTCATCATCAAGAAGAAGTACACCGCGACCTTGTTGTAATGCAATGAGTGCGTTTTCAACGCGAGTGATAGGCTCGCCAAATTCGGCAAGTAGTGATGACTGATTCATGGTTAACTCCTAACTATTACCAGAATCAGGGCGGTATGAGAGATCGGCATAAATGCGATCCAAAAAGAAGCGCACCAGAGCGGCTCACAATGTGAGTCAGTATTGGCGTATTCTTATTCTCTTTCATCCGGACTATAACCGTCGGCTCTGGCCTCTCACCAGATCTGCTGACCTCGACGAATCGAGCGCTCGCGGGCTGACTCAAAAAGAGTATACCGCCGGTGGGGAATTTCGCCCCGCCCTGAGAACAATTAATAAAATGCGCCACTTCACCTTTAGTCGGAGGGAAAGTGGCGTTGGGATAATACTGCTAACGGAATAACTTGGAAAGCGGATTTAAATAGTACAACGGAAAAGTGTGCTATCGACGGAAATAACCAGTGCGGATGAAGTGGTCTATCTGCTCAGGAACAAATGTATTGTAGATGAGACTAGTATGGGTTTGTTTGGCTTCAATATGGTCTTGCATGCCCTCTAATCGAGTTTCTTCAACCGTGACGGTACCATCGGACATCGTATTATCATCACGAATTAACAACGGACGAGCGCCGATTGGAACCGTGCCAGCAATGCTACCAAGCTTTTGAGGGAACGCCCATTTGTCTTGATGTTTGTTTAAGCCGTGATTGGGAGAATTACCCAAAATAGCCCCTAGTCCAAGGTTTTGAATTCGATCAACAATTGATGCACCTTTTAGGGGAGAGCCAATCGCAATAACGTGAGAAATGAGCTTGGTGGTTGGCTTTCTACTGGCAAGATATCGTTTGATCATCAAGCCGCCCAAACTGTGCCCAACCAGAACATTGGTTGTCAGCGGGTTGAGTGCTTGATCAATAGAGTTGAACAATGCCGCTTCGTTAATTGATACCGTGTTGTAACTCAACACGTGAGTTTCATAGCCGAGTTTACGTAGCTTCTGACTAAGAGGCTGCATGACCAACCCATGCATATAAAGACCATGTAATATGATGACTTTCATAATGACCCTAGATGTATGATGTTCTCATAATCCTACTCCATATTGAATGTAACTACTTGTCTTTTATCCGTAACTGACGCATATCAGCAACTGAAGCCCCACTTTCTATTGAAACGAACAATAGGGGACCTGGTTGCCTGTTTACTACACGTTAATTGACCATCTTAAATTAAAAATTTGTGGGCGATATTTCGTGGCGTTGACGTATCACGCATTATGTGCGTGACGCGGTCACATGAATTCCTGTGTAGCCCGTGTCTTTCTATTAAGCAGAGGATTAAGAATCAGGAAGCTGATAGTCGCGGCAAGGACCGAGTTGATAGGAACAATGCCCGGTAGGGAGAGTCCACTCCCTACCCCCACTACCACGGCGGTAATGCCAGCCCAGTTTACGGTTGGAAATTGAGTGGATTCAAAATTGACGTAACGTTTACGGTTCATTAAGAAATCCGCAATGATCACGCCTCCAATCGGCGGAATAGCAAGCGAGAGAAACGTTAACCATTCTACAAAGTTGTTGTATAACCACAGCGCGCATAATGTGCTGACCAAGCCGCTGGCCATTGAGATGTATTTGCTTGGAAACCTCGTGATGTTGGAGAAACCAAGACTCGATGCGTATAGCGCGTTATCGTTTGTTGTCCAGATATTTAATCCCAAGACAATGACCGCTGGAATGAATAAGCCCTGTGCCAGCATGACTTCCGAAATGTCTGACTGACCAGTTACTGACGCACCAACAGCACCGAAGAGAAACATTAACGTGTTGCCAATAAAGAAGGCGATCATAGTGATCATTACTGCCCCCTTTGGTTTTTTAGCGAAACGAACAAAATCAGCGGTCAAAGTCCCTGCGCTAATGAATGACCCGACGACCATCGCAAGCGCAACAGAAAAGTCTAACGGTTCGGTTGGCTGAGCTTTTTGTAGTTCGGCAATGCCGCCAATGCTATTGACTGCCTCAACCATAGAGTAACCACCGAGTAGGGCAATAGTGGGAACGGCAATCGCAGACAAGATCATAAGAGCGGAGATCCCAAAGTAAACCGTTGAAGTCATCAGCATGCCAGAAACGATGATCAGCGTATCGGTGTTAATTCCGGTCGCTTTATGCACTGAAACTGAAAATATGGCAACGCCAACACCAAACCAACCCACTAGAGTCGCGCCAAGCAATGCGGAAGGAAGCCAAGAACCTTTAGAGCCAAAAGAGAAACGAGCAAGAAGATGAGTGGAAAGACCAGTGGATGCGCCAATGTAACCGAGGAAAGAAGTGTAAATACCGAGGATTAAATTACCAATGAGAACCGCGAGGAAAAAGTCATTAAAAGAGAGTCCAGTGCCGAGTGAACCGCCCGTCCACATACTTGCAGAGAAAAAGGTGAGTCCTAACATCACCATAGTGAGTGGAGCCATGCCCTTTCTCGCTGAATTAGGAACTGGTTTAAGACTGTAGTTATTGTCTCCAGCCATTACTACCTCCGCAAAGCCAATAAAATATTCAATTATTGCGCCTGATTTCAAGTAAACGGGGCGTATTATGGTTATATAAATCAGTTAGTCAATAATAACTTATATTTAAACGTTTGCTTGTTAGGTTTTTACTTTTTTGGTTCTATAACAGATGTTTACAATAATAAACTTTAATATTTAAAAAATTTTTACACGTGTTTTTAGGTCTTGTTTAATATGGTTTTTATATAAAATAAGAGTTTCATGTCTTTTATGCGTTTTGTTGATTAAATTTATCTATAAACGGAATTTAGTCTGCCGAATCGGCGGAAGGTAGAAAATAAGAGCAGAAAGGTAAGAGTGCTAAGCAAAAAAAAGCCAACCGCAAAGAGTGCGATTGGCTTATATATATGTGAACAAATCGAGTTCACTAACAACGTCAGTTGGCTAGGTGACCCTCGGCTTAAGAAGGGTCATCATCATTTAAGCATTTACTGTGCCAACATTTGAACGTCCGAAAAGCGTGGTTTCTCTGACATACGTTGCTTAAGTTTGATTCATTTTTGCAATTTGCAGTTGCGTTATGCAAATTATCTTTATTGTGCTAATGATTGTTTGGTTAACAATATTAATATTTACATCATGACTAGGCTTGCCGTGCCCAAGAAGGCAAAAAAACCGACCACGTCAGTAACCGTTGTTAAAATGACGGAGCCAGCAAGTGCTGGATCCAATTTAAACTTATCCAAAATGATGGGTATTAACACTCCAAACAGTGCGGCTGTAATAATATTGACACTAATGGCTAATGCTATCGTTCCACCTAATAAGGGCGATTGGAACCACAACCCAGACAAGCCACCAATGATCAAAGCCCAAGCAATACCATTAAGAGACCCTATTCCTAATTCATTTTTTAACAGTTTGAAGCGGTTACCCGGCGTAATCTGGTTGAGTGCCATTGCACGCACCATCAGCGTCAGTGTTTGGCTACCAGCAATACCGCCCATTGAGGCGACGATTGGCATGAGAACTGCTAATGCGACGACTTGAGCAATCACCTCTTCAAACAGACCAATAGTGACAGAGGCTAAAATAGCGGTAAGCAGGTTAATACCAAGCCAAACGCCACGCTTTTGTGAGCTTTTGAGTACCGGAGCGAACAGGTCATCACCTTCATCCATACCAGTACCTGCCATTAAGCGTGCTTCGTAAATTTCTCGTTGGGTACTCAATGCAAATTGCCAATCCACTTCACCGATCAGCGTTTGGTCTGCATCAGTCACAGGAAGCGCAGGCAGAGCACTGTGCTCTAGCGCCTCGACGGCTTCTGGTAGTGCCATCTTACTGTCGAGTATGGTGACGGTCTCAATGGCGAGGTCGGTCAGCTTAATATTGGGTTCGCTTCTCAATATTTCGTAGTAATTTACGGCCCCTCGAAACTGCTTATTGCGGTTAATTAAATACACATGTTGAGGCGTATCGTAACTGTAGCGCTCTAGCAGCTGTTTGGCTGTGCCGACTGTAATATTGAAAGGAAGTGTGATGATTTTACGCTCAGCCCAGCGGCCCAGCTCTTCATCTTCGTATTCATTTGCTTGATCATAAAGTTCAAGCTCATCTTTCTCGATTAATGCCAAAGCTTCGTTAATGATTGACTCTGGCAGTGAATCTGCCCATTCGATGAGCGAGAGGTTATCGAGTTTTGCGAGTGTGAGTTTCAGCTCAATGTCTGACAGCGCATTAATGATCGAAAAGCGAACGTCCGCACGCATTTCTGTCAGAACGTCGATGTGCAGCTCTAGCGGTAATGCTCGCCACAACCGAATACGGTCATCTATGGGAAAAGCTTCGAGGATCAAAGCAACCGCACTCGGCTCTAAGCCAGCTTCGATAGCATCATTGAGAGTGGCGATTTGGTCTGCTTCTTCGGCTTGGCCAATCTGTTGTATTAAAATGGAGAGGTCTTGAAACTTGCTCACCGAGCACCTCGATAGTTAATTGGTTTATTGAAGTATGGTATGGCATACAATTCCAGTACAACAGTATGCACCAAACTTTGATCAAGGTATTCGAAAGTTTCAGAAAAACAATAGGCTATTGAATATCGGTATTGAGATAAGGCTGCACTAATTTCCGAATATTTACTTTTGCGCCGATGCGCGCAGCCAGTAAGTACATTCCTCCAATTTTCCGATGCAAAAATATCGCATCAGCAGGCGGTGTGTGCCAATAATCTTGTTCCATACTCAGAATGGTGCCAGCCTCGCGAAGTTTTAATGCTAAGTCACTGGCTTTAAAATCATAGGCTTCATCAATTAGCATTGGTTCGCATGCCATCTTAACTAAGTTTAAAACGGCGTTGCGTTGCTCAGGCATGATATTTTGACTGAAAAAACCGATTTGCTCTAAGGCGTCATTCAAGCCTTGCTCATCATTATTCACAACAGATGCAAAGACCTGACGATAACCAGTGCTAAATTGTTCACTGTATTCGCGTGTGGCACCAAAATCCAATAAACCAATCTGGCGTGTGTTCTCGACATACAAGTAGTTAGCAAAGTTAGGATCGGTTTGCACCATTTTTAGCTCGAACAATTCGCGGAAGAGCAGTTCCAGTAGACTGTGCATTACAAAATCACGAGTGCTCTGGTTGAAATGTGCCATTTTTTCAATAGAGTTGCCTTCGATGAATTCCATTGCCAGTACCGAATCAGAACAACTTTCGGTGTGGATTTTAGGCACGATGAAATGAGGACAATCTTTCAGTGCGTCGTGATAGCGTATGGCAAATTGCGCTTCGCGTTTATAATCCGCTTCGTCGTGCAGCTGCTTTTTCGCTTCTTCAAGTAGTCCTTTGTAATCAACCGACTCAGGGATCAACCCGACCACTTTGAGCAGCGTACCAACATTGTCAACGTCACTATCGATACTTTTACGGATACCCGGATATTGTACTTTCACTGCTAGGCTGTCTCCTGCATCACTGTAGGCTTGGTGCACTTGGCCAATGGAAGCACTGGCCATCGGCTTAAAGTTGAAAGAGAGAAACTGTGTTTTCCAATCGACTCCCAGTGAATTTTCCATTACCCCATTAAGTTGTTTCGCTGGCATGGGATCGGCGTTAGAGCGAAGGCGAGAAAGGATGTCCGCGAGCTCAGGCTCCAGCACATCGCCAGCGTCCATCGATAACATTTGACCGAGCTTCATCGCTGCGCCGCGAAGGTGAGCAAGTTGATCGGTCAGTCTCGTAATGTTTTGTGGCGTTAAGATGAGATCTTTGGCTTTCGGCCTATTGCCTTTGGCGATTTGCTTGGTGCCTTCTGCAATTACATTGCCTGCGACACGTGTTGCAAGCGAAGCAAACTTACTAAATCTTGAAATGCGATGGGTGGGTAGGTTTCTTTCCTTTGCCGACATGAATCCTCTCTCCATTTTTTTTATTTGTTCATAATTTTTTGTTATACGGTGAAAAGGTAAGCCTTGATACAAATAAAAGAAATCCGTCACTGTAACCAGCGGTGAACAGAACATCGCGTGTGACTTTTAAGTCGTGCTCTTTATCGTTAAGGAGAGGGTCATTCGACCAAGCGTGTTTGACGTCTGTGTCGCCATTGCTTCCAAGGCAATGAAAGCAGAGCAAAAATACCCAGCGCGTAAAGCATTGACCAGCCCAAGCAAATAAAAACCCCCGTACAAAGTAAAAGAGAAAGCCCCGCGAGTGCTTTGCCAAACCCTTGTAGCAATCTAAAAGCCGATAACATAGCGAGTAAATAAACCAATACAAATACGCTATTCGCAAGTTTGAGGAAAAACTCTAAATCGAGCTGTGAAAGTGTCCCCATAATGCAAGAAATTAACAATATACCACCGACCAGTAAGGTGGCAGAAAAAGGTACACCACGGCGTGAAATTCTCGCTAAGGTACTCGTAGGACGGTGCTCGCGGGCTTGCGCCCAAACCATTCTAGCCAAACTTTGTGTGTACAAGTTAACGCTAGCGAAACAAGCCGAGAAACCGATAATACTGATGACCCACTTCGCTTCATGACCTAACAAATGCGCACTAAGCCAAGGAATAGAGGCGTTATCAAATTGTGGGCTACCATACGCCCCAAACTTTAAAATGACCACGGAACAGGCCCAATAGGTAGCGCCAGCAATAAAGCAACCGACAACAATAGCAATAGGAAAGTCTCTTTGTGGATTTTTAAATTCCTCTCCCATGTGAGCAAAGGCCTCAATACCGACAAAACACCAAAACATCACCCCAAGAGCTGCGGTAATCGGCCAAATCGACGCTTTTGTGAGAACTGGCATCACGAGATCGGCGCTATTGATTTCACCTTTCCATATAAAGGCCACCATTAACGCGAAGACGCTCAGAGCAATGATAGTTTGTAAGTGGCCTGATGATTTAGTGCCCATTAAGTTAACGAACACAAGCAGTAAAACGGTAAGAACTTGAGCAAATAAATTATTGCTAATGGGGGCGGGCAGTATTTGCTGTAGGAAGCCTGCTGCTAAAGCAATAGCGGCAGGTATTCCCACGGGGATGACACTAACGAAGAGCCAAGCTACGCTACTTTCCAATTTAGCATTAAACGCTTTACGAACAAAAAATGCCGTTCCGCCAGCGTTTGGGTATCGCTTACCTAATTGAGCAAACGTAAGTGCAATTGGGCAGATGGCGATAAACAATAATATCCACGCCCAGAGTGAAAAATGACCTGCTATACCAGCGGCGATGGCTGGAATCATGAACAGGCCTGTTCCCATTAAAGTCGTGGACAATTGCGCTATGCCAGATATGAGTGAAATGTCTTTTTTGAGCTGTTCCATGCTTATTTCTAGAAATCCAATAATAAGAGCGCTGTTTTATTGCAGCGTTTCGTTGCTAATACATACACATAACTTCGCCTATTTGGGCAGGCTTTGAAACCGAGTTTGACATCAAAATACGAGTCATCGTTTTCACATTCAAAATGTTATTGTTCGGTTACATGAACTTGCCACATTGCTTTGGGGGTCAGTATGTCGAAGTCTTTCGCTGTAAGCATATCTAAGTTCTGAAAAACAAAATGATTTACTAAGCCGTCGATATGACGGTTGTTTTACATGTTTCCAACAAAATGTTGGTTTCTTATGCAGTTAGAATAGGTATAGAATGAAATAAAAGAAGGAAATGCGGTAAACTTATGGACAAGTTTGATCACAAGATCATTGATCTCCTCCGGCACAACGCTCGGCTATCGGTTACTGAAATCGCTGATAAAGTGAATTTATCGCGCTCTGCTGTGACTGCGCGTATTCGCAAGCTAGAAAATGACAAAGTTATCTTAGGTTATCACGCTGAAATTGCGTCTACCGGTGGGGACTCCATTTGTGCCTATTTTGCGTTAAAGTTTGATAAATCGACGTCAACTTATTATTGCGAATCATATGCTGACGAATTATATAAAATTGATGGCGTAAAATGGTGTCATGCTATCAGTGGTGAGACCGATATGATGGTGTTTGTCGAGGTCCCAAACATGAATCGCTTAAATGAAATTAGAGACCAGATTCAACGGTATCCCGAGCTTCGACATCTGATGACTCATACCGTTTTGGCTGAATTCTTTAATACGACTGGAAACCAGTTCGTTAAGTGAGCGCAAGTGATCAGTTTTTCATCCTGAACTTTCTAGAACGAGTATGCTAAATAACATTAACTTGAATCTGCTCAGGTCGTTACATGTCCTCTTGGAAGAGTGCCATGTAAGTCGAACGGCTGAACGATTACACATCACCCAGTCTGCCGTCAGTCGTCAGCTCGCACAATTGCGAGAGCTCTGCGGTGACCCACTACTTATTCGTCAAGGTAATCAACTGATCCCAACACCGCGAGCATTAATGCTAAAGAGTAAGTTGGATGCGTTATTAGCAGAGTTCGATCATTTGTTGAATGACAAGCCTTTTGACCCGCAAGATTGGCAAGGTGAGTTGGTTATTGCGTCCAGTGATTACGTGGCACAATATGTTTTGCCTGATATCGCATCTCATCTGAGTGAGCGGGCTCCCCAACTGGATTTGGCGTATCGGCTTTGGCAGTTAGAGTTTATTGATAAGCTGCATGACTTGGGCATACACCTTGCGTGTTCTATGTATCCAACCAAGCCAGAGGGGGTATCTAGCATTAACATTGGCTCTGATAAGTCCGTGTGTGTGATGAAAGCGTCACACCCTCTTGCTGAGTATTCCTCTATTAGCGCAGAACAGCTTATTAGTTATTCTCATATCAAAGTGACGGGCGGAGGGGATAAAGATTCCAGCACTGATCTTGCTTTGAAAGATTTGGACTTAGCGCGTCATATTACTTTTAAAGTGCCTTTTTTTTCTGCTGCGGTTAATCGCTTAGTATCAAGTGAACACCTTATGGTCGTTCCTGAGCATATTGCGAATAATTTAGCCAAGCACTGGCCTTTGGTTAACAAGCCTTTACCTCTCGATACATCAATCCATGAATATTGGCTGATGTGGCATCCTAAATACGATAATGATCCTGCCCATCGCTGGGTACGAGAGCAAATGCGTGCGGTGATGCAAGTTTCGGAATATTCTATCCACTAGATTATGATTTTAACTCATAACGTTGATGAAGAACTTTGATTTCTAATTATATCCCTTTCCTTGATAGATTAAGCCCAAATGAAGCGAGGTTATTTATGACATTAACAGTTTGGTTATCCCTTTTTACCGTGTGTCTATTAGGGGCTATGTCTCCGGGGCCCAGCTTAGCGGTTGTGGCGAAACATGCTCTGGCTGGTGGACGTATTAACGGATTGGCAACGGCTTGGGCACATGCTTTTGGGATCGGAATTTATGCGTTTATTACTTTGATTGGTCTGGCGGTGGTTTTACAGCAAAGCCCGATATTGTTTAAGACGATCAGTTTGGCTGGTGCCGCGTATCTCGCATACTTGGGTTTTAATGCGCTCCGTTCAAAGGGGGGCGTAGCCGCGAAGTTGGGGGCTGCTGAAGAAACGACGGCGTTTCAATCTGCACGAGAAGGCTTTTTTATCTCTATCTTGAGTCCTAAAATCGCGCTTTTTTTTATTGCATTATTTAGTCAGTTTGTCGCCTTAGGTAACGACTTAAGCAACCAAATGATAATCGTTACCACGCCATTTTTGGTTGATGGTTTATGGTATACGTTTATCACCTTAGTATTATCGAGCTCTAAAGTGGTGGAGCGTATTCGATCTAAGGCGGTATTCATCGATCGTTTGTCTGGAGTCGTGCTTATGCTCCTAGCATTACGAGTCGTGGTCACGATATAAGATAACGTTGTACCACTAATCCTACCAGTCGGTTAGGTTTGGCTCGATGGTGTCTTGAGCAATAAAAAGGAGTGAACTTAGGCGCTCACTCCTTACGTGTGTCCCACTCTATATGGCTGCGTTGTCCTCGATATTCACTTTGAACAATACCGCATAAAAGAGCGGTATCACCACTAAAGTTAGGATGGTCGCAAACAACAGACCAAACATAATGGTGACTGCCATACTCTTAAAGAACGGGTCTATAAGTAGCGGGGCGACACCTAAAATGGTGGTCAAAGCCCCGAGAAGGACAGGTTTTGCACGGCTTAACGAAGCCTCGATAATCGCAAAATAAGGTGTTGTCCCGTCTCGTATTTCAGCATCTGCTTGGTCTACTAACACAATGGCGTTTTTCACCATCATACCAATCAAGCTTAAGAAACCGAGAATTGCCATGAACTCGAACGGAGTTTGGAACACTATCAAGCCAATTGTGACACCAATTACCGCTAGCGGGGCTGTCATCCAGATGACCAGAGGTTGACGCAAAGCGTTGAACATAAACACAACCGCCAAGATCATCGCAGCAAAACCGTATGGCGCTGAAATGGCGAGGCCTTCATTTGCGTCTTTCGACGCTTTATATTCACCATACCAAATCAACTCATAGCCAGCGGGCAGTTCAATTTCTTCGATTTTATTGCGAACTTGATTAAAAGCGTCTGCCGTCATGACTCCTGGCGCTGGGTCTGCCTGAACCAAGATTGTCGGCATACGATTGATGCGGCGTAACATCGCATCTTGGTAAACGACACCGACAGAATTGACGAGCTGACTGACAGGAATGAAACTCTCTGCTTGTGCGCTGTAAACTTCGGTGTTTTCAATCGCTCTTTCATGGTTGCGCTCACTTTCTGGTGCGCGTACCACAAGAGGGATTAAGTCGTTACCTTCACGGAATACTCCCACATTTCGACCAGACAACGTCTGCTCGATGGCGGCGTTGATCTCTTGTGTCGTCAAGCCGTAGCGCTGCGCTTCTTGCGCCGAGTAGATTGGCTTTAATACGGGGACTTGTTGGCGCCAGTCATCTTGAACCGCAATCAAGTTAGCGTCGTTAAGCATGATCGCTTTTGCTTGCTCTGCTAACTGACGCAGAACTTTGCTGTTTGGGCCTTTGAAGCCGGCTTCAATTTTTTTACCGCCACCACGACCAAGCATAAATTTCCACACTTTGATCGATGCATCAGGGTACTTGGTATCGAGTTCAGACTGGAGCTCGCCAATGAGTGGGGCTATTTTGGTGTAATCATCGATATCGATCAGTAATTGGCCGTAGCTTGGGTTTCTTGCTTCTGGAGAGTAAGTCAACATAAAGCGCAGACCGCCGCCACCAATAAAACTGGTGATGTTGGTGATGCCGTCTTTTTGTTTTACGTCTTGTTCAATATTCGCCACGAGCTTTTCAGTTCGACTGATATCTGAGCCCTGTGGTAGGTAAACATCGACAACAAACTGGGGACGTTGCGACTCAGGCATGAAGCCCGGTGGAATATACTGTGTTCCCCAAAGCGCCGCAAACAGTGCGCCGATCACAACCATACAACTGACCAGTCGGTGATGCAGCACCCATTGTAATACCCTGCGGTAAGCTTCGACCATTTTGGAAGGACGAGGTGTGCCTTGTTCTGCTTTCACTTTTAAGAAGTCGTGGCAAAGCATTGGCGTGATCGTAACAGCAAATACCCAACTCAGCAGCATTGAATAAAGGATGACCCAAAATAGCGAGCCGGCGTATTCCCCCATGTCTGATGGTGACAAACCAATCGCACTGAAAGCAAAAATTCCCACGACAGTACCACCCAGTAGCGGCCATTTAGTGGAGTTGACGACGTCAGAAACAATCTGTTGTTTGTCGGCATTAGGTTCTTTTTTTAGGCGAACAAGCACGCCATCGGTCACCACAATCGCATTGTCTACCAACATGCCGAGCGCGATGATCAACGCACCGAGAGAAATACGTTGCATAGCAATGTTTTCTATCAACATTACGCAAAGAGTCCCCGCCACGGTGAGTAGCAAGACAAAGCCGATAATGACGCCAGAGCGCATCCCCATAAACAGCAGAAGCACCACAAAAACAATGGCGATGGCGGCAATTAAGTTGTCGATAAAGTTAGTAACGGAGTCTCGAACCGAATCTGATTGCATTGAGATGGAATGCAGCTCAATCCCGAGTGGGCGTTGATCTTCTAGCTCAGCAAGGCGAGTTTTGACTGCATCACCCATATCAACAACGTTACCGCCGGAGATATTGGAAATACCGAAGCCGATCGCATGTTGACCGTTGTAGCGCATTAACATGGACGGGGATGTTTGGTAGCCACGCGTAATTTCTGCCACGTCACCCAAAGCGACGACGGCGTTACCTTGTCCTACCGAAACTTGTAGGTTACGTAGATCGTCAAAGGTGGTCAGGGTTGAACGCGGAATGACAGGAATGTTCATGACGCCGTTCTCTAGATTACCAGCAACAGTGACAACACTTTGCTTTTTAAGTACTTGAAGAACGTTGTTGACTGAAACACCGAACTCCGTCAGGCGGGCACTAGAGATTTCAATAAAAATGGTCTCTTGCTGTTCTGCCAGCGTAGCGGCCTTTGCAACCCCAGGCACCAGCACAAGCTCTCTTCGCAACGAATCGACATAATCTTGTAACTGTTTATTGGTAAAGCCTTCACCTGTTACCGCAAAAAACAAAGCATATACATCAGAAAAGTCATCATTAACGAGCGATGGGCCTGCTCCTGGTGGCAACTGACGCTGTACATCAGTGACTTTGCGCCGCAGTTTGTCCCAAATTTGTTGCAGTTGAGCCTCTGTTTTGGAGAACTCGAGCTTAATCTCTACCGTGACTTCTGAACGACCTTGCAAAGAAACCGAGGTGACCTCTTCTAGCTCTTGCAAAGATTGAACGGCCCCTTCAATGACATCGGTGACTTCGTCCGCGACTTCTTGGGTTGTGGCACCCGCATAGGGAGTAATGATCACCGCTTTACGAATGACAAATTCTGGGTCTTCGAAACGTCCTAGTTTTAAGTAGCTGATATAGCCACCAATTAAGATCAGTGCGATCAGCACCCAAACACTGGTGCGTTTGGCGATGGTGTAACGTGCAATATCCATCCTTACGCTCCATTTTCTTCAGAGTAAGGGCGCACTTCCATGCCTTCTTTGGCTGATAAAACGCCGGCAATAATAACTTTTTCGCCTTGTTCTAGGTTGTTTTTAATCACAATGCGATCTTTATAAACGGTGCCCACTTCCACGTATCGTTTTTCTACTTTGTTACCGCTGTTTACCACCCAGACAAACTGTTTACCTTGATTATCAGGCACGATTGCGGTGAGTGGGAGCGTAATCAAATTTTGGTTGGTATTATGATCGTCTTTCGCTGGGAACACTCGCACCGACATTCCGGGCAAAACTCGATAACCCTTTAAATCATCAAAACCAAGTACCACAGAATAAGTTTGAGAATCGGTATTCGCTTGCGTTGAATAGGTGCGCAGAGCGAGATCAAATTGTTGATCTTGAATGGCGGGTAACTCTGCAATTGCTTTGGTATTTCTCACGCCTGATAACATGACCTTGTCTGGAATATCAATCACAACTTCAAGATCGGTCACGTCTTGCAGCGTCAATAATGGTTGGTTCGCTTGGATCTGACCATAGTTTTCAATTTTTTTGTCGCCAATCACACCATCAAACGGCGCAAATAATTGCGTGTATTCAACCTTACGCTTCGCGTCTTCTACTCGGTTTTTCGCTAAATTGTAGCGGGTAGTCATAGCGTCAAGCTCAGACTTAGAGATCGCTTGGGTTTTATCAAAAATGGCTTTTGAACGTTGGTATTCTTGCTCCGTATTTTGTAATTCTAGCTGAGCAGAGGCGAGGGTATTTCTGGCATCTCTGTCATCAAGCGTTGCAAGCAATTGGCCTTTTTTGACGCTATCGCCTTCATCGACCTTAATTTCTGTCAATAGGCCGCCAATTCGGAATGCGAGATCAGCTCGTTGAGAGGCTCTCACCACACCATTAAATACGAGATCAGAAGCTCGTTGCGGTGAGACCACTTCAATTAAAGCGGGCTGGATAACCGGCGTGTCGGTCTGAGTATTCGTTTGTTCGCCACAACCAACAAGCAGAAAAGTTGAAGCTAACAGACCAGTAAGCACGATGCGCTTAATATGAGCTAGCTTTTCTAGGTGGAAAATCATCATTGAGTTCCTTGAATAGTTGGAGTGTAAAAATCAACATTCATAGCATTGACCTAACAATCATAACGCTTTGAAGCGATTAAGCTTTTATATGAAATGCAGCCTATGGTTAGGGATGAAGAGTTACGAATGTTTATCTGTCGTTACTTTGACCAGAGCATATTACTAGTAAATCCCAAAAAGTAAACTTCAAGTATACTTTTTGTTTGGTGACGATATACTACGTTCTCTTAGGCAAAAGATGGTTGGGGTTAGTGCGATGAAACTTTCAGAGAAAAAGCGTTTAGCGTTAATTGAAGCTGCGCAGCGAGAGTTTATTGAGTTTGGTTTTTCATCGGCAAACATGGATCGAATATGTGAACGAGCAGGAACATCAAAACGAACGTTGTATCGCCATTTCGAAAGCAAAGATTTGCTGTTTCTAGAGTCGATTAAAGTGGTATTACAACTGCAAAACGCTCGTTTAAAACTTGAGTATTCGCCAAATATTGAGGTGGCGACTCAGTTGCGTGACTATCTACACGTAAAATTGAACTCTATTTATGAAGATTTCGGGTTGCCTTTAGCCAGAATGGTGATCAGCGAATTTATTCGTATACCAGAACTCGCTGAAATGTATATGCATCAACTGCATAGCCAAGATGAATTACTTAAGGCGTGGTTTGAGAGAGCAATCGCGGATGGCAAGCTGAAGCCTTTTGATCCTTTGTTGATGAGTAATATGTTGATGCATTTATTGAAAGGCCAGTTTTTGTGGCCCCAACTCGTTGCCAACCAGAATGTGCCTAATTTTCAGCAAAGAGAAAAAATGATAGAAGAGATTCTTACCTTGTTTCTGGACGGATATAAAACCTAATCGTCGATGGAATGGAACGTGAAGATATTCTTGCGACACGCGGCCACCTCTGGTGCGCAAAGAAAAAGCGGAATAACGAAACGTAACAACGAATTTTTCACCCTAAACGTGATCCACATACCAACTCTGCCTTCTTAACCAATGGTTACTCAATCGAGTTGTTGAACCATTTTTCGCCAATGTATTTGAGTAAGGGCGTATACGATAATTTCTTTTTGAAAATAAATATTATTAATAAATCGATATAAAACAGACGGTTAGTTTTATTTTATGAATAGCTTATCGTTCATTAAGCGTCGCTTAGTCAGGAAGGGAACGCCCTTCGTTTCCTTCATGGAGGAGAAGCTACGCCTTGATTTTCAGCCTTAAGTTAGGCGTAAAAAGGGGGAGGGCGTAATTCGAATAGCACTTATAATTTTGACTATTGAATCCACTTACAATCACGAACAACCAAACAACGAACAGTCATTGAGTGGAAGCGAGTAGGAGAAAAATATGAGTGGCTTACAGGAAACACAATCAGCAGGAGCCAATGTTATCCTGCATGCATTTGATTGGAAGTATGCTGAGATTGCCCAACGTGCACAAGAGATTCACGAGTTAGGTTATGGGTCAGTGTTAGTCTCTCCGTCGATGAAAAGCGCCCAGGATGATCGCTGGTGGCAACGCTATCAACCCCAAGATTATCGTGTTATCGAGAATGCGCTTGGTGACACTAACGATTTTATCCATATGGTTCGCGAACTAGAACGCGTTGGTGTTCTTGTGTATGTCGATGTTGTGTTTAACCACATGGCGAACGAAGCTCACCTTCGGCAAGATCTGAAATACCCACGCCAAGAAGTGCTGGAAGAATATCAACAAAATACAGCGAAATACCAATCACTGAAACTGTTTGGGGATTTGTCTGAACCGCTGTTTGAGCAAGAAGATTTTGTCAAAGCGTTTGGCATTAGAGATTGGAAAGACAAGTGGCAGGTTCAAAATGGCCGTATTACCGGGGGGCCAGCGGACCCGGGCTTACCGACCTTGCGGGTGTGCGAGCATGTGGTTGAGCAACAGCGCGCCTATTTGCTAGCGTTAAAAGCGATAGGCGTAAAAGGCTTTCGTATTGATGCGGCGAAACACATGACGCTAGAACACTTGAAACGAGTGTGGAGTGAAGATATCACTCAGGATGTCCATATATTCGGTGAAATCATTACCGATGGTGGGGCGACCAAAGAAGAGTACAGACTGTTTCTTGAGCCTTATTTGCAGGAAACCCGTTTGGGCGCGTATGACTTTCCGTTGTTTTCGACCATTTTTAAAGCGTTCTCAAAAAAGGGCAGTTTTAAATCATTAATTGACCCTTATTGTTTTGGGCATGCTCTGTCTCCAGGTCGTGCGATAACGTTTGTGGTGACGCACGATATTCCGAACAACGACGTTTTCCTTGAATTGGTCATGGAGGAAGAGAATGAATGGCTAGCTTATGCGTACATTTTAGGGCGTGACGGTGGCGTACCTTTGATTTATACCGACCACGATACCAGTGGTATTAAGGGGAAAGATGGCAAGCCAAGATGGCAACAGGCTTGGAATGATCCCCGCATGGCTAAGATGATAGCGTTTCATAATTTAGTGCATGGTCAGCCAATGGTGATCTTAGAAGGTAATGACGACATGTTGGTGATCAAGCGTGGTGATAAAGGCATAGTGGTGCTGAATAAGTCTGTGCGTGAGCAATCTTTATCACTCAAGACGAATTCGGACTGGGCCGATATCGTGTCAGGCTTCGTCTTTCTTGCTGGTAAAGAACTTAACGTTCCCCCGAAATCTGCGATGTTGTTGGTCGCTAAATAGCAATAAAAACGAGCTCAGCGGAGCTCGTTTTATGTCTCAATAAACTTAACGGTCGCTTTTGATTGTGAACAAATACATGTCGGTATGCGAGCGTTACAAGCAGGCATCGACGCAGCATTCTGCCTTTAGAAAACCAATGACATCATCTAAACACTCGTACTCTGCAACACAGAAAAGTATTCGACCTTCGCGGCGTTGAGTGAGAAGCCCTGCAGAGGCTAAGCTTGAGATATGATGGGAAAGTGTTGAGGCAGGAATGCCAAGCTTCTCTTGTACACCGCTTACCGCGATGCCTTTATAACCGGCTTTCACGACTTCTTTATAAATGCTTAAACGGGTAGGGTGACCCAGCTTTTTTAGTGCTTTAGCAACCGCTTCAAGCTCCATACAAACCTCTAAAAAATGACCGACAGTTATGTTGTTTCGATAATAGGGAAACTCTTGGTAAATGCCAACTCTTCTAGGTCATGAGCATTTTAATTCAGACGAGACGTCGTCGCACAGAATGGAGAAGTTATGGCTTCTAATGAGGCAGATCAATCTTCATTATTATTTCATCCCACGTTCCCACTCACTCGTCTATACTCATTGGTGTAGTTGTCACTCGGCACACAAAGGAGGCAGCCATGATTGCAGTTCATAGAGACTATCGTTTATCGAACCGTTCAGGTTTACATGCCCACGTTGAAGTGAATCCAGTCGGGAAATTAGAGGTTGAGATTGTTGAGCTTCAAGAGCGTCACACAACAGAATTTGATAATTTATCTTTTGAAAGCTGTGGGTGTGAAACACGAATCTGTGGTCAAGACGAGACAACTCCGTGGCAGGTCAATCTTGCGGTTACAGATGCGTTAGAGCTTTCTCATTTAGTTGAAGAAGCGAACGAAGAGTATGAGATTTTAATGAATGATCTAATGTGATCTTGATAGAAGGTCACTCTTTATCCAACACGGCGTTTGGCTCTACACTGAAAAGAAAAACCTCTCTAAACAGAGAGGTTTTTTTGATTATTGAGCCGCTTTAATTAGGTAAGTTCTTCCCTTGTCGGTGTTAAGTCTTGC
The DNA here is from genome assembly GCF_057784735.1 of Vibrio sp. TAP-3B. Taxonomy (NCBI): domain Bacteria; kingdom Pseudomonadati; phylum Pseudomonadota; class Gammaproteobacteria; order Vibrionales; family Vibrionaceae; genus Vibrio; species Vibrio sp. TAP-3B. The sequence goes on from NZ_CM173496.1 coordinate 1,023,332, forward strand.
ACGCTGTCACCGTCAAAGTTTTCAGCATAATCTTTTGGTGGCGGTGTCCAACCGCGTTCGGAACGCGACAGTTTATCGTGGCGATCCTTTTGCATTTCTTCTGCCATTTTTCCTTCTAGTTGGATAAAAAGTTGGCGGAAATTATTGTCGTAGCGTTCGCTCCCGGAGTCCTCTTGCCAAGCTTTGTAGAGTAATTCAGACTTGCGAGCTTCGACGCGTTTGTATGTGGCCTTTTGTTGCTCGACAAAAAATGGATGAATACCCAGCGCTTTCATCGTATGTCCTCCCATTTCCAATGCAGAATGGTAGGTTTCTGACTCAATGATATCTGCGCCAGCTTGCCGCAACAGATAGCCATGACCGCGGTCAAAAGCACGCGCAATGACAGTGACTTTCGGATAAGTATGTTTTACGTACTTGACCAGCTCAACGCTGGATTCTTGATTGTCAATCGCGACGACAAGTGCCGCTGCATGTTCAATGCCGGCCGTGTGTAGCATGTCTGGTCGAGTCGCATCGCCAAAATAAGCACGTGTGCCAATCTGACGCATGTTATCAACTTGGTTTGCTTGGTGATCAAGCACGACTGTAGTGACACCATTTGAAATCAATAGCCGATTAACTATCTGACCAAACCGGCCTATTCCAGCAATGATTACGGTGCCTTTTTCTTCAATTGAGTCACTTTCTCGCTCATTAGATTGATTTTCAAAGCGTGGCAATATCACTCTATCAAATACAATAAATAGCCCCGGAGTTAGGAACATGGAGATAGCCACGACAAGCGACAATGTTTGCGACAGTTCGAACGGAATAACGTGATTTTGAACAGAGAAGCTGAGCAATACAAAACCGAACTCACCCGCTTGAGCCAAGCTCAGTGTGAACAACCAACGGTTACTGCCTTTCACTCGGAAGATAAAGGCCAATGCAAACAGCACGAGAGCTTTTAATAGCATTACTCCAATGGTTAGCACCATAATGAGCCAGAACTCACCAAACAAGACCGAGAAGTTGATCCCGGCACCGACGGTGATAAAAAACAAACCAAGCAGCAAGCCTTTAAAGGGTTCGATGTTCGATTCTAACTCATGGCGAAACTCACTGTTCGCCAATACGACGCCAGCAAGGAATGTCCCAAGCGCTGGAGATAAGCCAACTAGGCTCATTAATGCTGCGATACCGATCACCAGCATGAGCGCTGTCGCTGTAAAAATCTCACGCAAACCAGAGCTCGCCACATAGTTGAGTAAAGGTCGACTCAAGAAGTGGCCACCCACGACGACAATAGCAATCGATGCGGTAATGACGATTCCGTAAGCCCAACCGGGTAACTCTGTGACAAGGCTCAGCTCCTCATGATGTGTAGCTGCAGTTTGCGCGGCCGATTGCGCTTGCTCGACTAATTCAGGCAGTGCTAATAGAGGGATGAACGCCAACATCGGTATGACAGCAATATCTTGGAAAAGCAAAACGGAGAACGCATTTTGTCCGCCTTCTGTTCTTGTTAAGCCTTTTTCGCTAAAGGTTTGCAGGACAATTGCCGTTGAGGAGAGCGCAAAAATAAGACCGATGGCTAAGGCGATCGTCCAAGGTTGGTCGAAATATAATGCAATCCCCATGATCGCGGCAATTGTCCCGCCGACTTGAAGACCGCCTAGACCCATTAGACGGTTTCGCATTGACCACAGCATTTTAGGCTCGAGCTCCAAGCCCACGAGAAACAGCATCATCACAACACCAAACTCAGCGAAGTGCTGAATGGTTGTTGTCTCTTCACCGACTAAACCTATGATTGGCCCAATCACCACCCCAGCGATAAGGTAGCCTAATACAGAACCAAGGCCAAAACGCTTGGCGAGCGGTACGGCAATAACGGCTGCAACTAGATAGACGAAGGCTTGTAAGAATATCCCAGTCATGAAGCCACCTTAATCAGTGTCGAAAGTGCGCTATTCAGTTTGATCAATGAGGCGGCGGCTTTAATATCCAATTTATCTTCAACTAAGGCGGTTAATAGGTTCTTGTAGCGCTCGACGTGACGCGGAATCCGTCCCTCTTCTTCAGCTGTTCGTGCGCCAAATATCGCGAGAGGAGCGATGTAGTGCATGCCAGTTAATGCTGACATCTGTTCAATCGGTGCTAAAAGTTCTCGAATCGTAAAGTGGTTATAGCCTTCAGCTTTGTAGGCTTCCTCTTTACCGCCTGCCGAAAGCACACAAAGCATCGTCTTACCTTGCAGCTCTGTACCATCAGGGCCATATGCAAAACCATATTCCAACACGAGATCTTGCCACTCTTTTAAAATTGCCGGAGTTGAATACCAATACAGTGGGAACTGAAAGACCACCACATCGTGTTCGCGCAAGCGTTGTTGTTCACGATCAATATTAATATCGAAACGCGGGTATTCACCATAGAGGTCAACACATGTCACGCCTTCAATTTTTTGAGCTTCTTTAAAAAGTGGCACATTCACTTCTGAACGATGCTGGGAGGGATGAGCAAAGAGAATCAGTACTTTTTTGTTTATCATAAGGAGCCTTGCTATCAGCATAACCATGTCTGGAGGGGCTGGCTGGGGGAGTAACAAAATGTAACTCATAAACCATCACCAAGCGAGCTTAGAAAAGAGCGAACACTATTTGAATAAAAACCACCAAGCAGTCTGGTGGTTTTTGGGAGTGTTCGATTTAATAGGATTTAATCGTAAATCGGCACGACGAGGATATCCACTGGTGACTTATTGATGAGGTGTCTTGAGTAGGAAATGATTTTGCTCCAGAAATCATGATGATGACCACAAATCAGTAGGTCGACTCCTTGCTCTTTGATCGTGACTTCGAGTTTGTCTGCCAAATCCCCCGTACCCACAAAGAAATGCTTGATCGGGTAGTCCATGTAATCGATGAATGTGCGTAAGCACTCCATGGAGTGTTCATTTAGGGGCTTTTGATCTGGATGCTCTTTTATATCAACGAGCTCACGATAGATTTCTCCATGAGTCCCATCAATATGGATGAATGAAATATCGGAGTCGAGATAGTTTGCCATGGCTACGGCTCTGTCGATAAGCACAGTACTCTCATCGGACAGCTCCAGTGCGACAAGGATATGTTTGTATTTCATTACCACGCCCTTATGTGGGTTATATTTATTCTAAGCATAGTATGAGTTGGGCAAATTTTGTGTTGATAAGATCGCGAAATTTGAATTTAAATATGTAAACTTTGATAAGGTTTAAGGAATTAAACCTTATTCGCTTATTTTGGGTGATCCTGTTCAAGTTTTGTTCGTTATTTATCACTAAATTTTTATTATTATTGATGTTTTTAATGCGCTTGACGGTTTACACAAGTTTACTGCATCTTGCTGAAATTCTACCAAAGGAGTAGTTTCCAGTTATTGAGTTCAAAAATGTAAACCCAAATCATGAGTGTAAAACAAGTTCGCTTCACCGATGAAGACAGAGAGTGTTTAAGCAATTACTTCCGCTTAGCAGAGACCATTGCCGATTTGATAGGTCCTTACTGTGAAGTGGTCATCCATTCATTTGAAAGCTTAGAAAACTCAGTCGTGAAGATCGTCAATGGACATCACACTGGTCGTGAAATCGGTTCACCCATCACCGATTTAGGTTTACGCATGTGGAGTGCTTTCGAAAAAACAGGCGAAGTGTCTCCGAAGAGCTATTTCACCAACGCGGCAGACGGTTCTCTACTGAAGTCGACTACCTGTGTGTTGGCTGGTCCACAGCAAAAACCAATCGGAATGCTGTGTATTAACATGAATTTGTCATTTCCATTCCCAGAAATCGTCAAGACACTCATGCCTCAGTGCAATGTGCCTCAAACTATTGTGAGCGAGACATTCAGCAAGAATGCGAACGACGTGATTCAGCAAGCATTGAGTTCAGCGACGACTGAGGTTGATCAAGACGAGTCTATTTCTCCCAAAGGTCGCAATAAAGCCATTATTCGTTGTTTATTTGATAACGGAGTATTCGAGCTAAAAGAGACGACGACACAAGTATCAGAGCAACTTGGGATCAGCCGTCAGGCGGTTTACAAGTTTATCCGTGAATTTAAATCAGAATAAAACCAATAATTTAGGAGTTACATCGTGAAACAGATCATTGTCACAGAACAAGCACCTGCCGCTATCGGCCCTTACTCACAAGGTACGGCTTACGGCGAAATGATTTACACCTCAGGTCAGTTACCTCTCGTGCCTGAAACCATGCAATTTGTAGAAGGTGGTATCAAGGAGCAGGCACGTCAGTCTCTCGAAAATTTAAAAGCCGTGTTAGAAGCCAGCAATGCAGGACTAGACACGGTACTTAAGACAACGTGCTTTTTATCTGACATGGAAAACTTCGTCGCCTTTAACGAAGTGTATACCGAGGTGTTTGGTACCGAGAACGCACCTGCTCGCTCTTGTGTTGAAGCAGCACGACTACCAAAAGACGCACTGGTTGAAGTTGAAGCCGTCGCATACAAAAAATAACCGATTTAGGTATTAATGGGTATCATAGGAGATTCTCATGAGCGTTTCATTTATTGGATTAAGCATACTGTTCTTTGGGTTCTACGCATTACTGTCGAATTTCAAAAAACAAAAGAAAAGCTTTAACTTCCGCGTACTGAGTGCGCTTGCTGCTGGCTTATTGTTCGGTGGCGCAATTCAACTGGTTTTCGGGGTCGGTAACGTAGCAACCTCAGGTTTTGCTGAACTGATTTCTGTGTTCGGCAAAGGCTACATCAAACTTCTTCAAATGATCGTTATCCCGCTCGTGTTCGTGGCGATGATCTCTTCGATCATGAACGTTGAAGGCGGCGGCGCGCTATCTCGCATCGCACCAAAAATCATCGGTATTCTACTTTTCACTTGTGCAATCTCAGCAGCGGTTGGTATCGCAAGTATTTACCTCTTTGGTATTGATGCAAACGCACTAGTGAGCACAATCGGCACAAACAGTGCAATTGAAGCTCGTGGTGATTCACTGGTAGCAACACAAGGTGCTATGGCAAGTAGTGGCCTGTCTGGGATGGCTTTATCTATCATTCCAACTAACATTTTCGACATGCTCACGGGTTCTCAACGTACTTCTACGCTATCGACAGTACTGTTCGGGATGTTTCTGGGTTTCTGTATTCTGCAAGTGAAAAACCGTAAGCCTGAAAAAGTACAGAACTTTGTTGATTTCATTAATGCAGCGAAAGAAGTTGTACTTTCAATGGTACGTGAAATCCTGAAGCTAACGCCTTACGGTGTATTCGCGCTGATGACCACGTTCATGATGACGAACGATCTCTTTGCTCTAGCAGAAATGGGCCGTTTCTTACTCGCAAGCTACGTAGCCATCAGCGTTATGTTCGGCATCCACTTCGTCATGGTATCAATGTTCGGTCTTTCTCCTGCTAAATTCATGAAGAAAATCTGGCCAGTACTTGTGTTCGGTTTTGGTTCTCGCTCAAGCATGGCAGCTATCCCGCTCAACGTTGAAACACAAACTCAACGCTTAGGTGTCGATGAAGAAACTGCAAACATGTCAGCGACATTTGGCACCAGTATTGGTCAAAACGGCTGTGCGGGTATCTACCCAGCGATGCTTGCTATCATGGCGGCACAAGTGATGGGGATGCCTGTTGATTTAGGCTTCATCCTACAACTGATTGCCGTTATCGCAATTGCTTCATTCGGTATTGCAGGTGTCGGCGGCGGTGCAACGTTTGCAGCCGTAGCAGTACTGACCATCATGGGGCTAGACATCACAGTGGTAGCGATTCTTGTGTCTATTGAAGCACTGATCGACATGGCACGTACGGCACTAAACATTTCAGGCTCTATGTTGTCAGGTGTTCTAACGGCTAAGAAGAATGGCTCACTGGATACTGAGCAATATAACGCAGACGCGAGTGCAACCACAGCAAAAGAAGCCGCTGTGTAATTTTAAACTTCACTAAGGGCACTCAATTATGGGTGCTCTTCCGTTTTTCTTGAGTCCAGGTTATCTAGGTAGTAAATATGAAAGTTGTTGTCGTAGGCGGTAGTGCCGCTGGTATGAGTTTCGCAGCAAAATACAAACGTAATCAGCCAACCGATGAAGTGATTGTACTGGATAAGCGAGATTACATCTCGTTTGGGGCGTGTGGTTTACCATACTTTGCCGGAGGTATGTTTGATGATACTGAGCGCATGATTTCTCGTACGCCGGAACAAGCCATCAAATCTGGTTTAGATGTGCGTGTAGAAACGGAAATGGTGTCGTTTGATCGTATTGAAAAGCAAATTATTGTGCGCCATCAAGGCGAAGAAAGCGTCATTGATTACGATATGTTAGTCATCGCGACAGGTGCACGTCCAATCGTACCATCATTCGGTGAATTCAACCCAGAACACGTATATACACTGACAAGTATGGAAGATGGCCTAGCAGTCAAAGAAGCGCTTAAAGATAATACCAAACAACGCGTGTGTGTGATTGGTGCAGGATTCATAGGGCTTGAAGTATTCGACGCGGCACATGGTCTAGATAAGCATGTGACTATTATCGAACGCGAACAGCACATTATGAGCCGTCAGTTTAGCCCAGAGATCATTGAAGTGGTTGAAGGTGCGATTCGTGAATCAGGCGCAGAGCTCAAAACTGGTTGCGGCGTCTTGGCGATTCGCGATGCTGAGCAAGGCGGTTATATTGTAGAAACCGATAACGGTAATGTAGAAGCTGATATCGTGATCTTGTCACTCGGTTTCAGACCAAACACTGAAGCATTCGAATTACCAAAAGCAGCAAACGGCGCGTTGTTAGTGAATGAATTCGGTGCGACTGAAGACGCATATGTCCATGCGGTTGGTGATTGCGCAGTCGTCCACCATATAGCATTAGGTAAACCTGTTTATGTTCCATTAGCAACGACCGCGAACAAACAAGCTCGTATGATGGCAGATAAACTAGCGGGTAAAGACACCTACATGACCGGATTCCTTGGGTCATCTTGCCTGAAAGTTCTAGATTATGAACTGGCGTGTACAGGTGTGTCTGAATTACTCGCACAAGAACATGATTTGCCAGTAAAAGTATCGACCATTTCGGATAAGAACCAAACTGATTACTACCCAGGCCAAGAAGACATCAAGGTGAAACTGGTTTATCACCCAGAAACGAACGTTTTATTAGGTGGTGAGATCGTAGGTAAGAAAGGAGCAGTTGGTCGTATTAACGCACTGGCTGTCGCTATCACTGCGAAGATGACCACTCAACAGTTGGGCTACATGGACTTCTGCTACGCCCCACCGTTTGCCCGTACATGGGATGCATTAAACGTGGCTGGTAATGTTGCGAAGTAAGCAAGCTCATTCGTAAGTGATATGCCATACACAGCAGGCATTCAAGGATAAACAAAACCATACACACTATGTCTCTTAGTGTGTATGGTGTGTATGTTTTTTTATAACTCAATAGAACTGTTGGTTCTCACTTAACCCAATACCATTTCGCACTGTAATTCCGTTAAGGTTTAGCTGGGAGCGAGGTGGTTTTTGTACTTGTTTTAGGGGCATGTACGCGTGAACTGCACAATTCATGCTAGACACTAAACCCAGTGACTTTTCCATCTCTGAGTTAATTTAGGTAATGCTAATTTAGCCAATTGACTGACGATTTTGTTCAGTGCAGAGTTAGCAGGTTAATACTGACTCGTGTCATTGAATGGAGGTTAGTGTTTATACCTAAAGGTATTATTATCATCAATAATTTCAACTTTGACGGGTACTGTTCCATTCTTAACGTTGCCGATTTGTGCAAATGCCTTGTAAGAAAGGTCGATAACTCGGCCTTTTACATAGGGACCTTTATCGTTAATTTTCACATCGACAGACTTGTTATTGGCTGTATTTGTCACCCTCACGATAGTCCCAAATGGCAAGGTTTTATGAGCCGAAGTGTAGGCATTCATGTTATAGGTCTCACCACTTGCCGTAAGTTTTCCGTGAAACTGGCTGCCATACCAAGAGGCTTGACCAATCAGAATATGTGATTTGGCATAATCTTTGGTTTTTGAACCACCGGTTGCCGAGGTTGAGGTGCATCCAGCTAATATCATAACAACGAGAGCGGTAAAAATAATATTCACTTTTTGCCAGTGATTTGGGTAATTGATTCTCTTCATGTTCATCTGTTTTTGTAGTGGTTGACTCAGTTATATGAGCTAAGCATAGTAACTGCTCAGTCAAGGCTATCATTTGATATGATCTCTCAATATTTCCATGAACGACGCTTTTTTCGGTCATATTCATGAAAGGTTTTATTATTGAACACGTCAAATTCAATGATGCCTTAAGCACGTTATGTCAGGTTGTTGATTTTGCGATCATTCGATGCAGATACGCCACTTACCCGAAACCAAAACTCGTTTGTGTCCTGTGGCAACGGCGAGAGTAGACACGGTCGGTATTATTGATTTACAAAAGAGGTGCAAAACAGCTAAAGAAAAGCACCGAGAAGCTATACAATACACAAGTTGCGAGATCGCAGCATGGAATACTCACTCACAGAAAACCTCAAAGTAACCTCATATGTCTAAAGATTTTGATTTCACCACAGAATACACTCTCGATAAGCGCTTTTTTGAAGAGTGTTATGATCAAACTAGTCGTCCTGTTAAATTTCCCAAGGCCTATTTCAAAGCAATATTTTTTCTCATTTTTGGTGTGATTGTCGTTAAATTTGATCTATTACCTAACAGTTATCTTGGTTGGTTTTTTATTACTTTGAGTATTATTGAAGTGCTCAGTGTTTATTTTAAGAGAACTTGGTGGGTGTGGCGACAAACGTACAGTGCAGGGCCTAACAGCAAAGTGGTATTTCAAGTTGATTCTAACGGAGTCAGTTATAAAAGCGGTAAAAATACCCGTAACATCGCTTGGAGTGAAATTGACCAACTGCAACAAAGCGATTTAGGTTTTATTCTTCATATAGGTAAACAGCGCCAATATGTCAGTAAATCTTGCTTAAATGATGAGGCGATCGCGTTCATTGAAGAGCAGTATGCAGTATCAAAAATGAACTAACGCCAATATGTGAAAAATAGAGTCATAATACGAAGTTCGCATCAAGGTTTATGTTTAAAAGTTTGTTAATGGAACGATTCCGCCGCTTCTGAACATATTGGTTCAAAATACCCTCAAGCAATTGGTTTGAGGGTATTCTCTATGACTCATCTAAGTAGATGATTTTTCTTTTAACATCTTGCGCACCACATAATGCAGGATACCACCATGTTTGAAGTAGGTGGCTTCAGTGCTGGTGTCGATGCGCGATAACAGATTGCAGCTCGTATGCGTACCATCTGGATGGTTTATAAGCATGGTGTATGTCTGTCCGGGGTGAATTTCTCCTGATAGACCTTCGATGTTTATGGTTTCTGACCCAGAGAGCCCAAGGCTTAGGCGATCGGTACCTTGTGGAAACTGTAAAGGTATCACGCCCATACCGATCAGGTTGGAGCGGTGAATTCGCTCATAAGACTCGGCCACTACTGCCTTCACTCCTAACAATCGGGTCCCCTTTGCTGCCCAGTCTCGGCTTGATCCTGTTCCATACTCTTTCCCGGCTATCACAACCAACGGGGTGTTATTTTCTTGATACTTCATGGCGGCATCGTAAATCGTCATTTGCTCACCAGTGGGAATATACGTGGTGTGGCCGCCTTCTACATTCTGCAGCATTTCATTTCGGATCCGCACGTTGGCAAATGTTCCTCGCATCATGACTTCGTGGTTTCCTCGCCGAGATCCATAAGAATTGAAGTCTTGAGGTTTCACACCATAAGATTGTAAATATATGCCTGCTGGAGTGTCTGACTTAAATGACCCCGCTGGAGAGATATGATCGGTCGTAACCGAGTCACCCAGTAGCGCTAATATATTCGCATTTTTAATGTCTTCAATCGCGTCAGGTTGCTCTTGCATGCCGACGAAAAATGGTGGCTGTTGAATATAGGTCGATTTATCGGACCAAGTGTAGACTTTACTTTGCGGGACTTTGAGTGCTTTCCAGTTGTCATCACCTTCAAACACTTCACCGTATTCTTTATGAAACATTTCGGTTTTTACTTGCACCATGGCTTCATCAATTTCTTGCTGAGTTGGCCATAGATCCTTGAGATAGACGTTATCTCCATTAGCATCAATACATAAGGGATCTTTGGTTAGGTCAAGCCGCACATTGCCTGCAAGTGCATACGCCACCACCAATGGTGGCGAGGCCAGCCAGTTCGTTTTCACTAGTGGATGAACACGACCTTCAAAATTACGGTTCCCCGAAAGCACTGAAGCAACGGTAAGATCGTTATCCACAATGGCTTTTTCTACGACAGGCGGCAAAGGACCGGAGTTACCAATGCAAGTGGTGCAGCCATAACCCACCAGGTTAAACCCTAGTTGGTCTAAGTGTTCCTGAAGTCCCGTGATTTTTAGGTAATCGGTGACGACCTTGGATCCCGGAGCAAGAGAGGTCTTAACCCAAGGCTTGGTTTGCAATCCTTTTTCTATTGCTTTTTGGGCCATGAGTCCAGCGGCGATCATGACACTAGGATTTGACGTATTGGTACAGGAGGTGATGGCCGCAATGACCACCGAACCGGGAATCAGATGCGTTGTCACACTGTCAATATCCAAATTAGGGTTGGCGATCTGCTGAGTGTTACTGTTAGAATTATTCTGATCTTGGTTTGGTGTGATTTTCTTATCTTGTTTCTGTGTTTTCACTTCAGCTGTCGTCATCACAAGGTCGAATGCGGACTTAATATTCTTAAGCGAAACGCGGTCTTGGGGACGTTTAGGCCCAGCGACACTTGCTTCCACTTTATCCATATCAAGCTCGAGGCGATCCGTGTAGGTCGGTTCATGATTTGGCTCGCGCCACAACCCTTGAGCCTTGGAATAAGCCTCAACTAAGGCTATCTGAGAGGCTTCTCGGCCAGTCAGCTCCAGATATTTTAATGTTTGTTCATCGACCGGAAAGAAGCCACACGTAGCACCATATTCAGGTGCCATATTGGCAATAGTCGCTCGGTCAGCGACGGGCATATCTTTCAATCCGTCCCCATAGAACTCGACAAACTTACCAACAACCCCTTTTTTGCGTAACATCTCGGTCACGGTGAGCACGAGATCGGTCGCATTAATCCCCTCACGTAATTTGCCGGTAATTTTGAAGCCGACAACCTCGGGGATCAGCATCGACACTGGCTGGCCTAGCATGGCGGCTTCGGCTTCGATGCCGCCAACCCCCCAGCCTAGAATACCCAAGCCATTAATCATCGTCGTATGCGAATCGGTACCCACAAGCGTATCAGGATAGGCAAGAGTCTTGCCATCGTATTCTTGATACCAGACGGTCTTACCCAGATACTCGAGATTTACTTGGTGACAGATACCTGTTCCTGGGGGAACCACGCGGAAGTTATCAAAAGCTTGCTGCCCCCATCGTAAAAATTCATAACGCTCTTGGTTTCGTTGCATTTCAATGCTGACGTTATCTTTAAAGGCTGAAGTATCACCGAAATGGTCGACCATCACCGAGTGGTCAATCACTAAGTCTACGGGGGTTAAGGGGTTAATTAATGCTGGGTCTTGACCTGATAAACTTACCGCTTCCCGCATCGCTGCCAGATCGACTACGCTTGGAACGCCAGTAAAATCCTGCATGAGGACTCGAGCCGGTCGAAATGGGATCTCGGTATCAGAGCGGCGCGCTTTTAGCCACTCAGCCATGGCATTTATATGCGTTTTAGTGACAGCAAAAGAGTCTTCATTACGCAAAAGATTTTCTAACAGAACTTTCAGGCAGAAGGGGAGTTGGCTTAGATCTCCTAATGCGTTTTCCGCTTCAATAAGGCTGTAATAGTAATAGTGCCGATCGCCCAAGGTGAGGACCGATAATGTATTCAGACTGTCTTTACTCCATTGTCCACTTGGCATGGAATGCCTCCTTTTGCTGTACGTGATACGACTCTTTATGAAGCGTAGCCACCTTCGTTGATTGACCAACATATGTGCTAATCATTTAGTATGACAAACTTTAGGAAAAATGTCGGTCGCTCTATGTAAAAGCCGGAGCAACGCTGATGTCTCGTGGAAACGAAGTAGAGAGCATTGAACGAATCAAGCCGTTGACTATCGTAATCTTATGCCGAAGCCTTGTTACAAAACAACCAACGGAAAACAGCACAATAGAGGCCTACTTAGGCCTGCATTTTCAGGTTGAACTGGTATAGGTATAAATTGTCACTTTTATCTAAGGTGCAAAGTGAGCAAATATTTAACATTATCTAAACGTGAGAATGGCAAGTGGCTTACTGAGCAAGTTACAATGGGGTGGTTGAATCAAGAATGTTAAGGATTTCAGATGGTTTCGAAAGTGACAGGAATGTCGGTGCTGAGTTTGTTAGCAGCACCGTTTGCGATGGGAGAGACCGCCAGTGCGTATGATTTATGCCTGCTAGAAGCAATCAAACAGGGCAATGGTGAAGAAACGATCGCCCGTATTCGTAATCAGTGTGAACTGGAAGTCGTAACGAGTACTGCGCAAGTCGGCTCTGTTAATAATCAGTCTGAAGCTCCTCAGGAAAGCTTAGTAGACAAACGGTTGGAATCAGAAAAGCAAACCGCATTCGAACCTTTTAGTTTGGTTGCACATCGTATCAACTATATCCTTCCGGTGACTTATAGTGACCGAGTAAATAAACGTGCTTACACTGACACCAAGTACGGTGATAAACTGCGTAAGGAAGAGGCTGAGTTCCAAATTAGCTTCAAAGTGCCGATGAACTACGATGATTTGTTATTTGAGGGCGATGGTCTGTTCTTTGCTATGACACTCAAATCATTCTGGCAGGTGTACACGGGAGCAGCGTCGCGTCCGTTTCGAGAAACCAATTACCGGCCCGAGCTTTTCTATTATACCCCAACAGACTGGACTCCATTTAATGGTTCTACTTGGCTAGGCTTTGGCATTGAGCATGAATCTAATGGCCAGAGACAAGAGTTATCACGCAGTTGGAACCGTGTTTACGCCAACTTGACCTTTGCGAAAGACAATTTTGTGGCTTCCATTCAACCTTGGTGGCGTTTACCTGAGGATGAAAAAGCGTTTCCTAATGATCCCAAAGGAGACGACAACCCAGATATTGAAGATTATATGGGGCGCTTTGAGTTATCGAGTGCCTACAAATGGAATGGTTACGAAGTCACTTTTTTAGGTCGTGAGAACTTTAAAACGCATAAAGGCTATGCTGAGGTAGGCGTGCTGTTTCCGATTTGGGGAAAACTTCAAGGGTATGCGCAATATTCTACTGGGTACGGGAAGAGCTTAATTGACTATAACCATAATCAGCAACGTATCGGCATTGGGATTGCTATTAATGGTGTACTGTAATGTGCTGTGACAGGATATTATTTTTTTGTCCTAAATCTGCAACGCCGTGACAAACTATAAATTACAGAGAGAGTTACGCGTTATAACGCCAGATATATGTTTAGGATCAAAGTGTACGTAACGCATTGTAATCGAAAATAGCAGCGTGACTAAGAACGTTGAAATGAACCTTTTCTTTCCATCCGAAGGGTCTGTGCGACATTTTAATGCAACACCTCAAATTTATTGAGAAATCTACTTGCTCATTGACCAAATTGAGCTAAAAGTTAACTATAGTTTTTTATTGCTCATGCTTAAGATCATCGGTGATTGCTTTTAATTCTTAACCAATTGGTATGATTTTGAACAATATAAAACTTTAAAGAAGGCAAATCTTGTCATGGTGATAGCAAGGTTAGCCGTTGATGATTCACCGAAAAAATGAAGATTGAGAATATGAGTACAGGCATAGTTAAGTGGTTCAATGGCGATAAAGGGTTTGGTTTCATCACTCCGGACGATGGTAGTAAAGATTTATTCGTTCATCATTCGGAAATTAAAATGAGTGGTTATAAATCACTTAATGAAGGTCAGAAAGTAGAATTTGAAGTAGGGCAAGGGCAAAAAGGTCCGTGTGCAGTTGATGTTAAGCCTATTTAAATCACGCACTGATACGTAATTTTATCATCAAGCAGTCCCATAAAGTGTCTCTTTGGGTCTGCTTGTTATTATCTCTTACCGTTACATAGCTTAATTTTGAAATTGCAGTAAGAAGTTACTAAGCGCTTTTATCCCTCCTTTTTTGTATTAGAACCCATTCGAGTTAACGGTAAACGTCTATCTCTTTCTTACCTTTGATGACTTAGGGAGATGGAAAAGTCTGCTATTCACAGACCTTTCGTGATACTGAACTGGCTCATTTTACGTTAAATTACATATTCAAAGTTTAATTTACCAATAATCTAACGTGGGATGTTAGTGACTTATTAGGTGCGGTATTTGCTCAATGAGATAAAACGATAACGGTACGATTAAACTGAAAAGCGGAAGGCTGTACCTTCCGCTTTTTTAGGTTAATAATTGAGCTGTATAACCACTAACGCACTTGATGAAGAAAATATAAGTGTTTTTCGTACTGGTCTATAATGTCCGCTATTAATTGGTTTTTGCTGTAACCGCAGATATTATACTGTTGTGAACCTTCTTGAAGGTAAACCTCAATGTAGTATTGCGACTCAGTTTTTGTACCACTGCGCTCGCCAATAAAGGAAGGAGTCGACACTTCTCGGGCCCAGGCACCATAAAGGAAATCAATTTCATTTCCGTGTCCCACGACCAGCGCACAATGCGTATTATCGATCTCTACTTTGGTTTCTAGACCTTTATTACTAAACACTATCGCAACGTCTTTCATTGCTTCTGTAATGTCAGTGTGTAGAAAGTCCATGGCTTCTGTTTTTTGTGGCATTGCAATCAAGTTCTCGAGTTGTTGCTGCCAACCGACTTCTTGAATACGCGCTAAACTACTCGGTGTGGCTTGATTAAGGTGCTGCACACTGTCGCGCTTGAGCATTTCCAACCGCAGTGATTTAAACAAACCATAACCGACTAATAATAGTACGGGAGCAAATGGAAGTGCTGATGCCAAAGAGGCCGCTTGTAGCGCTGATAAGACATCTTGCCCACCCGCAATGATTAACGCGGCTGCTACTAAACCTTCCGATACTGACCAAAAAATACGCTGTTTGACAGGCGTTTCATCGCCATCTTTTGCTGTGAGCGTATCAATAACGAGTGAGCCAGAATCTGATGACGTCACAAAAAACGTAAAGATCAAGAGTGTAGCTAATACCGATGAGATGCTTGCGAACGGCATGGTATCTAAAAAGCGAAATAACGACGTTGGTGTATTCGCGAATACTTGGTCGACAAGTTCAGGCATCTCGCCAGATAAAATACCGTGCAAAGCCGTATTACCGAACACTGTCAGCCAAATTATCGTAACGCCGACGGGGACAAAGAGTACACCTAACACAAATTCTTTGATCGTGCGGCCACGAGAAATTCTCGCTACAAACATGCCAACAAAGGGTGACCACGCAATAAACCATGCCCAGTAGAAGAGTGTCCAACCACCAAGGAAAGACTGCGTATCTTCATTGCCTGTGTAAGCAAAGTTATTGAATGTCATGTCAACAATTGACGAAAGGTACGAACCAACATTTTGTGCTAACGACTGGAAGATAAATAAAGTTGGACCGACGACAGCAACAAATACCAAGAGCAACACAGCAAGGAGTAAGTTCCATTCTGATAAACGGCGAATCCCCTTATCTAAACCTAATATCACCGAGCAGGTTGCCATGCCCGTTACGACTGCTATTAAAATAAGTTGGGTCGTCGTGCCTATTGGAATATCAAAGAGGTAGTTTAATCCAGAGTTGATCTGTAAAACTCCGAGACCTAAAGAGGTCGCAATTCCGAACATAGTTCCGAACACGGCCAAAATATCGACCGCGTAGCCGATTGGGCCATAAATTCGATCCCCGATGAGAGGGTAAAGCGCAGAACTAATGCGCAAAGGTAAGTTGTGACGGAAACTAAAGTAAGCTAAAGCAAGTGCGACAATCGCATAAACGCCCCAGGCATGAACACCCCAATGGAAAAAGGTTTGTGTCATCGCTTCACGTGCTGCTTCTGCGGTACCACCAGCCCCTTGCGCAGGGGTAGCAAAGTGGAAAATAGGTTCGGCGACACCGTAAAATATTAGACCAATCCCCATGCCAGCAGAAAACAGCATCGCAAACCAAGAGAGGTTACTGTATTCGGGCTTACTATGGTCAGGGCCGAGTTTAATTTGACCGTATCGGCTGAATGCGAGCACAAGCGTGATGATGAGATAGACGCCCATTGCTAATAAGTAGAACCAGCCAAATGTATCGATAATCCAAGACTGTAGAGAGCCAAACCAAGAGCCTGCGAGCTCTGGCATAGTGATCGTAAACAGGACAAAAAGGACGATTAAGCCTGCAGAAGGGAAAAAGACGGGTGGGTTAATTCCAGCCAACTTGGGGGAATTTACTTCAATAGTGTTACTCATAATCAGATGATTTGATTAACCTCTTAGTTATTTAAAGAACGCCAATCTTGGTTTAGTAGAGGGCATAACGTAATGATGTAATGAGGAAACGTTATGCAGGGCAACGCCAAGAGAGGTAATGTTTTGGAGCGGATAGCATTTTGAAACAAGAGCTAATATTATGAAAACGATAAATGATGATATGAGTATTACGAAACATGATAGTAGATAAGTCACAAGTACGACTCTTAGATTTGGTTGTACTCAATACTTTTATAAAAGTTGTTGATAATAAAGGTTTTACTTCTGCTGCTGACGAGTTGCACTTGGCTCAATCTACGGTGAGCGCGCATATTAAACGTTTGGAAGAAACGGTAGAAGGTCGTGTTTTAGAAAAAGGCCAGCGAGTACCAACCCCCACATCAATCGGAACGAAAGTGTTGGCTCATGCGCGGCGACTGATCAACCAAAACACATTAGCTTGGCAGGATATTTCAGAGCAACGTATTGATGGCGTAGTTAGACTCGGGATTCCTGATGATTATTTGGTTTATATCCCGAAAGTGTTGGCTGAATTCGAAAGTCAGTTCCCCGATGTTGAGTTACAGGTTTATTGTGGGTTGAGCGTTGAGTTACTAGATAAAATGCAATCAAAAATGTTGGATCTAGCGGTGACCACACGACAGCCCAATAGCCCCGGTGGCGAGGTGTTGTGCCGTGAAAAGACGGTGTGGGCTGGCGCCCCCGGGTTCGACATGCATCAACGTTCTCCGTTACCACTTGCTGTTTCCACAGATGGTTTATGTATTTTTCGTCAGAGGGGAATAGAAGCTCTCAACAGTGCAAGCATTCCATGGCGAATTGCTTATACGAGTGCAAGTTTATCTGCGTTAACTTCTGCGGTTAAGGCGGGTTTAGCGGTGACAATATTAACCCCGTCAATGCTGGTTCCTGGGCTAGAAGTTTTGTCTGAAACGAAAGGGCTGCCAACTTTACCTATGACAGAGATCGCGTTACATCAACAAAATGACGTCGATTTAAATGAAGCGTCAAAAAAGTTAGCGGAAGAAATTAAGCGTCATATTCAAACGAGTGAGGCGTCTCGGGTTAAATTGCTCTAAAAGAGGGCTCTGTGACCTTTATGCAGTAATCAAATAGATAAAACCAATAAGGCCTTTAAGCGCATTAAAACCGGCGCTCTTGTACATCGATTTGTGATTAATATAGCACCTTTAAACGAAGTGCTATGAAATATTAGGTAATCCATTTATGTGGATCACCTAATTGTGTTATTGCTTAAACTCAACGGACTTCGCTGCAGTAAGCATTTAGACGTTGCTGGGTATATATTACTCTTAGACTTGAACTAAAATGGTAGCGAAGTAAGGAAACAAAGACGTTCAACAAAGTTGAGTAATATAAATAGCTTAATGAGAATTTATTTCATCAACGTCACAAGCCGTTACAAATATCCGTTAGGTATTATACTTTGTTGATGGTTAGTATTTAACCTAACAAGGAGGTTTGTATGAAACGATTTACGAACATACTTTTTGCTACACAAGGATTACCAGGCCATAGCGATGCGCTTGAACAATCCATTAGGATCGCGTCAAGTAATGGTGTGCCTGTCACGGGGCTGATTGCCTGCCCCAACTTCCCTGCAGATATGTTCCAATATCAGCAAAGCTATGAGCAGTCGCTGCAAGACTCCCTTAAACAAAGTATTCACGATTATAGACAGCAGTACAATATTTCCGAAGATGACGTACCATTTCCTCTTACGGTGCGAAGCAGTGAAAAGCCAGCGGTTTGTATCATCCAAGAAGCATTAGCGCACAATAAAGATCTCATTATTAAAGAAGCTGAGCCACTTAGTGACGGCGCGGAAGGGTTCAAAGCCATCGATATGACTTTGCTACGAAAATGTCCTTGTCCGGTTTGGTTGCATCGACCAATTGATAAGCCAAAGGACAAACGCCGTGTGGCGGTAGCCATAGATCCAGTTACAAACAGTGATGAACAGCATTTATTGGCCCTGCGCTTACTGGAGTTATCGCGCTCGATAGCAGATACCTGTGATAGCCGTTTACATGTGATCTCTTGCTGGGAGTATTACTTAGAAAATTATTTGCACGATAATGCCTGGATTCAAGTCGAAGAAGATCAATTAAAACAGGAGATAGATAAGGCGAAAGTAAATCATAAACAAGCGCTACAACAGCTATTAGAAGAGTCGGGGATTGCTGGTGAAATTGTTGTTCATCACCTACATGGAAAGCCAGATGAAAAAATCCCAGATTATGTGGAAAGTATTGAAGTTGATGTACTTGTCATGGGGACACTCGCGAGAACAGGCATATCTGGGTACGTAATTGGTAATACGGCTGAAAATATTCTGCAATCTATTAACTGTAGTTTGGTTGCTCTTAAACCTGATGGTTTCGTATCGCCAATTCAGCAATGAGTTATTGATGTATAACAAACCGAGGTTAAGTCGTTGTTTTTAATTAAGGGAGGGACTGAGTTTTAGAACATGGAATTATCAGCTTATCAATAAGTTATAAGAGGAGAGTGACATGAAAAAACTATGCCCGAAATGCCATACAGAAATGATAGAGCGTGCGAATGTTTATATTTGTCCGAGAAATGACATCGGTGATTGTAGCTACGATGCGTTTGAGTTTACCGATAACGATAATCCATACGTACTAAGCCAAGAACAGGTAAGTTGCGATTTACGTTCTTACACTATAGCGGATAGTAAGTAACCGTTTTTTGTCGTGGTGTCCCTTGAAGTAGCATTCAGTGACTGCTGTTTGCTACTTATCGAACGCTTTTGTTATGGTGTTAGAGACACGAAGACTAAAGCAGCAAAGTTGGTAGTTGTATCGTCCTTATAGCATAAGGCATGTTTCTAATAACTAAGAATGGGCTACGATGTTGAATAGCATAACAGGTAAAAAAAAACTGCCGAAAAATAATGATGATCAGTTTGTACTGCTGATTTTCCCTGTGCTGCCAATTCTAATCTTCTTCTATCTTTTCTACATTTATACACCAGCAGGCATAAGTTGGAATACGGAGTGGATCCCAGGGCTCGATATTAACTTAAGCTTCAGGCTTGATGGGCTTTCATTTCTTTTTGCTGGTTTAATCAGTGGGATTGGTGCGCTGGTTCAAATTTACGCTTTGGGTTATTTACGAGGGAGCGATAGTCGGTTTTCGTTCCATTTGTACCTCACCTTATTCATGCTTGCCATGTTGGGGATTGTAATAAGCGATAACATCCTATTGTTGTTTGTTTTTTGGGAACTCACAACCATCACCTCCTACTTACTGATTGGCTTTAATCACGAAAACAAAACTTCACGCAAAAACGCTTTACAGTCACTGATTGTAACTGGGGCTGGTGGTTTAGCGTTGCTAGCAGGCCTTATCTTGCTTGGAGCCATGGCAGGAAGCTATGAAATAAATACGATTATTAGTCAGGCAGAAGTTATCGCGCAGCATGAATGGTTTATGCCATCTTTAATGCTCATACTGCTTGGTGCATTTACTAAATCAGCTCAATTCCCCTTCCATTTTTGGCTGCCTAACGCCATGGCTGCGCCAACTCCGGTAAGTGCTTATTTACACTCCGCGACCATGGTCAAAGCTGGAGTTTACTTATTAGCGCGTTTATCACCGATTTATGCGCATAGTGATGTCTGGTTTTATGTTTTAGTGTTAACCGGAAGTATCACGGCCGTTTGGTGTACGTTTGTGGCGTTAAAGCAAACCGACTTAAAGCTGATGCTTGCTTACAGCACCAATGTTGCTTTGGGTAAATTAATTCTTTTGCTTGGTATAGGCACAGAGCTGGCCGTTAGTGCCGCATTAATGTTTATTCTGGCGCATTCTTTCTATAAAGCGGCGCTTTTTATGGTGGTGGGGAATATAGATAAGGCCACAGGGACCCGAGATATCAATCAGCTATACGGTCTGAAGTCGGTGCTAGTCATCAGCATGATCGCAGGCGTTTTCGCGGCTCTATCCAAAGCCGGGTTTCCGCCCTTATTGGGTTTTTTGAGCAAAGAGTACATGTACAAAGCCGCTTTAGGGATCAATAGTTGGATTGCCATGGTGCTTTTAGTGGTGAACATATTGATGGTCGCATTAACCATCATGCTGATCGCGAGGCCGTTCTTTGTAAGTCGAAATGGTGTAGCGCTTGAGACCAAACCCGTCGAGACGAAAAGAAGCATGTGGGTTTCACCGTTACTCTTGGCATTCGGCAGTTTGGTATTTCCATTAGTGGGTTTGAGCTGGTTCGATCACAATGTCGTCTTCCCTGGTGCATCTGACATTTTGCCTTCTGCCGATATTAAAGCGACATCTTTGTGGCATGGTGTGAATGTCCCCTTAATTTTGAGTGTCATTACGCTATTACTTGGATACGTGGTTTATCGTATTTATCCGAGCGTTTCTGCCTTTTTCCAACGATTAAATGGGCTCGTACCAAAAGCGGAGAATGTATTTGAACACATGCTAGAGAGCATGATGGCGCTGGCAAAATGGCAAACCGCATTTTTACAACAAAGGCATTTAAGTCGTTATGTATTGTTATTTTTTGTTGTTTTAGCCGCCGCTTTACTGAGTCAGGTAGCACTTGTCCCTCAGTCTTTATTTGAGCAGCTTTCTAATGTGGCATTTTATGAGATTGGCATCGCTTTATTGCTTGTGGCGGCTGCATTAGTGTGCACGTTGTCCTATTCAAGGTTGTTGGCGATTTTAGCTCTGGGGATGATTGGTTTTATGACCACGTTGGTCTTTATGATTTACAGCGCGCCAGATGTTGCGAAAACTTTGCTGTTAGTGGAGACGCTAATGGTGGTCTTTTTAGCGCTATTAATGCGCCATATGCCGCGCTTAACGACCGTGCCCCAACACTCGATAAAACGTAAAGTCGTGCATGTCTTTATCGCCAGTACCATTGGTGTTTCAGTCACGTTGCTATTGATGGGCGTCACGTCACAGCCGATGGACACGATAGTCGCTGATTTCTTCGTCCAAAATAGTGTTCCGGGTGGCCATGGACGTAATATCGTTAACGTTATTTTGGTTGATTTCCGAGCGTTTGATACATTGGGAGAGGTGGTGGTGGTGGTTATTGCAGGTATTGCGGCGGTGAGTTTATTAAAGACGCGAGCCCTAAAGCAAAACCGTATCCAATCGTTGGTTTTCGCGACTACCGCGCACATCGTAGCGGCACTGATGCTGGTGTTTTCTGTTTATTTATTGTTGCGAGGTCACAATGAGCCGGGAGGTGGTTTTATAGGTGCTTTGATCGCCGTTATCGGGTTGTCGCTTCTCATGTTTGCTGAATCACCTAAGTATGTTCGCTCTAGATTGCACTTCAAGCCATTTGTTATTGCGTTATTTGGTATCTCATTAAGCCTTTTCTCTGGAAGTTTGAGCTTTGCTTTTGATAAGCCGTTTTTAACGGGATTATGGTGGAAAGACGTTATACCGCTAGGCACACCGTTGGTATTTGACGTCGGTGTTTATCTTGCCGTTATCGGTGGGGTCATGGGCATGCTACTGCGTATCAATGAGGAACTCGACTGATGGAAATTGTGTGGAGTATTGTGGTTGGCGTGTTTGTGGCCGCTGGTATTTATTTAATGTTGGAAAGACATATTTTGCGCCTGCTGTTTGGGGTCATGTTATTAAGCAGTGCGGTTAATCTCGCAATTTTTACTGCCGGAAGGTTAACACCGGGCGCACCGCCACTTATTGGCGATAACGCCACGTTACCGCAAGAAGGTGTTGCCAACCCCTTGCCTCAAGCGCTGATTTTAACCGCTATCGTCATAGGTTTTGGGTTACTGATATTTACCTTAATGCTGTTTTATCGAGCTTATAAGGAAACGGGCACTGCAGACGTAGATGAGATGCAACACTCAGAGGAGGAACAATGACATTGATTTGGCTAACATTGCCCGTTGTTCTTTCATTGAGTACGGCGCTAGTGATCTTTTTTGTGCGTCGGTTTACGAAAGCTGTGGAATGGCTGAGTGGCGCCAGTGTCGTTCTGAGCCTAATCGTTGCCGGTTTGCTAACGGAAAGTGTGATAAAAAATGGGGTGCAAGCGGTCGCCTTTGGTCAGTGGAAAGCGCCGTTTGGTATTGTTTTTGTGGCTGATCTTTTTAGTGTCGCGATGGTAATGATTACGGCGGTGATCGGTGCGATCAGTATTTTTTACGCCATGGCCGATCTTCGTCAAAAGCGATCATACGGTACGTACCATGCGTTAATGCACGTCTTGCTCGCCGGAGTGTATGGGGCGTTTCTGACCGGTGATATTTTTAATCTGTATGTTTGGTTTGAAGTGATGCTCATCGCATCATTTGGTTTAATGGTGCTTGATGCCACCAAGGCTCAGGTTGATGGGGCAGTGAAGTATGTGATGCTGAACCTGATTTCGACGTTGGTTTTCTTACTTGCCATTGGCTTGCTTTACGGCGCGACCGGAACCTTGAACTTAGCCGATTTATACACCAAAATCGGACAGAGTGAGTCAAATACCAGCACTATGCTCGCTGCTCTGTTTTTATTCGCGTTTGCAATCAAAGCGGCACTGTTTCCGTTATTCGCTTGGTTGCCAGCGTCTTACCATACTTTGCCTAGTGGTGTCGTCGCGCTGTTTGCTGCACTTTTAACCAAAGTCGGGGTATACGCGTTGATCCGCGTATTCACGTTAGTTTTTCCTCTTGCTGAGAGTGGCTGGCAACCGACGTTAATCTGGGTGGCTGGTTTAACGATGTTAACCGGGGTTTTGGGCGCGGCTAGCCAGTTCGATATTAAGAAAATCCTCTCTTTTCATATCATCAGCCAGATTGGTTACATGATCATGGGACTTGCGATCTATACACCATTAGCCCTAGCAGGCGCCATTTTCTATATCGTTCATCATATTATTGTAAAAGCGAACTTGTTCTTAATTGGTGGTTTTATTGAGCGAAAATACGGCTCAAGTGATCTTGAACAACTCGGTGGCGTCTACAAAGCGATGCCCTGGTTAGCATTTTTGTTTCTGGTTCCGGCGTTTTCTCTGGCGGGTTTTCCCCTCTATCTGGTTTTTGGGGGAAGTTTTTGGTGATTAAATCGAGTTTACAGGCGGAATATTATTGGTTAGCAGGCACGGCGTTGCTGGTTGGGCTACTTACGGTGTTCTCAATGACAAAGATTTGGAGTGAGGCATTTTGGAAAAAACCAACTCACGTGAATACCGCGGAGGTGCTGCCGATGAAAGTGCATTGGATGTATTGCATTCCAATTGCCGTCTTAACCACCTTTACTTTGATCATTGGTTTAGTGGCAGATCCTTTTTATCAATTCGCGGTAGAAGCCGCTGAGCAACTATTGAACCCAAGAGAATACATCCAAGCAGTATTAGGAGGAAGTGTATGATCTATCTATTCCTCAACTTTTTTTTAGCACTGGCGTGGATGATGCTCAATGGTAGCTACTCTAGTCTGAGTTTTATCGTCGGTTTCACGGTGGGTTTTTTTGCTCTGCGATTAAGTCAACCCTTTGGGCTCAAAACCAGCTACTTTCGACGCTTTACATCAACGCTCAAACTCCTTGTGTATTTCGGGTATGAAATGCTCATCTCTGTTGCGCGAGTCGTATGGGATGTCGTTACTCCTACGCACCTCAGCGAGCCAGATATCGTGTATGTGCCTTTGGATGTGGATTCTGACCTTGAAATCACGCTACTTGCGAATATGGTTTCTTTGACTCCAGGAACATTAAGTTTGGATGTCACAGCAGATAAGAAGCATCTTATCGTTCATGCAATGTTTGCCCCTGAACATGACGATGTAATACGAGGAATTAAAGAGGGATTGGAGCATCGAATTTTGGAGGTAACTCGTGGATAGCTGGTTACAAATAAGTATTACGTTTGCTTATGCAGGGTTACTAATCAGTTTTGTGATGACCTTTGTTCGCCTAATTTTGGGCCCGACCTTGGCAGACCGAGTGGTCGCGCTGGATCTGATTTCATTTATTACAATCGGGTTTATTACTGTTTACACCTTAGACAGTGGTGAAGATGCGTTGTTGGATATCGCGATCACGTTAGGATTAGTTGCATTTCTTGGCACGATCGCTTTCGCAAGGTTAATCGTTAAACGGAAAGGAAAAACGTAATGGAAGCTTTGATAGGGGGATTTTTATGCTTAGGGACACTGCTTATTCTAAGCGCGAGTTTAGGCGTACTTCGGATGCCAGACTTATATACTCGCATGCATGCTTCAACTAAAGCAGGAACGGTAGGGCTGAGTTGTTTACTTATTGCGGTTGCCATTTCAATACCGGAAGTCAGTGTGATTTCCCGAGTGATTGGTACTATGTTATTCATCGTACTCACTGCGCCAGTAGCCTCGCATTTACTTGGTCGAGCAATGCGAGAGGTTGGTTATAAAATCTGGCGCAATGACTAGGGGCAACATGGAGTGTTGTTAGCCTCGGGTTGAAATAAACTCAAAACTGTACTGATATAACCGGAAGTAATTCACTGTATATTCAAAGGCACGGCCATCATCTAAATAACCAGTAGATTCTACTTTTAGAATCGGGGATGCTTCTGACTCATTAAGGTTTGAAGCGATCTCTGCATCCAGTAGGTAGGGTTTAACAGACTGACTGCTCTTCGCAATTTTCAATCCTTTGTCTTTTTCAATGTATTCGTATTTAGAGCCATTCATAATAGCAATGCTCAAGTCAGGAAATAACCCCGCTGGCATATGAGTGATTTCATAAATTTCAGGCTCATCGTTGATACATCTGAGTCTATGTATTTCATAAGTATCATCGTTAGGGGTGAGGTTGAGTTTCTTAGCAATCTGTTCCGTGGGTTTTTTAAGCTCAAATTTTATGACTTGAGAGCTTGGTACTTTTCCTTGTCGGCTGACCTCTTCAATAAAGCCAAGCAAATGCAATGCATCGTGCTGTGCTTTTAGATCATTGACATAAGTGCCACTACCCCGAGTTCGACTTATTAAGCCTTTATCTACAAGAATTTGTAAGCTTTTTCTTATAGTTACACGACTGACAGAGAACGCTTCTTGCAGCGCACTTTCTTTTGGGATCATCGATTTGGGCTCGAGCTCCCCATCTTTGATCTTCCTTTCTAATAATTCGGCAATTTCTATGTATTTAGGTTTCATAACACCTCACTAAATCTTGTTTCATGATAGCAAGAATGTGATCTGAGATGTAGTTAATACTTTTACTTCCTCCCCTTATGTGATTGCTCTCTCTAATTTCTAATTGGGCTCTTTATATGTATCACAAAAGTATTAATACTTAAGTTATACGTTAAACGAAGATATACCTTTGAGGTGACAAAATGAAACGCCAAAAATTAACCATAGTTGGTGCAGGCAGCACGTACACGCTCGGCATGATGAACAGCTTGATTGCTGAAAAGGAAAATTTCCCCCTTAAAAAAGTGGTGTTTTACGATATTGATGAAAAGCGTCAGGAGTCGAACGCGTTAGCAACGGAGATTCTGTTACGAGAGCAGTATCCAGAAATCGAAGAGTTTGTTTATACAACCGATAAGTCTATCGCCTTCGCCGATTCGGATTTCTTTTTTATTCAGATCCGTACTGGTGGTCTGGCCATGCGTGAACGTGATGAGCAAATTCCGTTATCCAACTCGTGTGTCGGGCAAGAAACCTGTGGTGCAGGTGGCATGGCATATGGACTGCGCTCTATCGGAGACATGATTACGTTGGTGAACGAGATTAGAACAACATGCCCAGAAGCATGGATTCTTAACTACACCAACCCAGCAGCGATTGTGGCTGAAGCTTTAAACCGCGAATTTCCGCATGATAAGCGAATCCTTAATATTTGCGATATGCCAGCTGCAATCATGGTCAGCTACGCGAAATTGTTAGGTTGTGAGATCTGGGATTTTGTTCCGGAATATTTTGGACTCAACCATTATGGGTGGTTCACTAAAATCCGTAACAAACAAGGTGAAGACCTAACCGATAAAATCAAGAACATCATTTTAAAAGAAGGTATCAGCGCGGTTGATGCAGAAATTGCTGATGATCCGTCTTGGCAAGCAACCTTTAAAAACATGCAAACCATGCTAGAGGACAATCCCGAATACTTACCGAATACTTATCTTCAGTATTACTTATATCCTGAAAAAATGACGGCGAAAGAGGACATTAATAATACTCGAGCAAGACAAGTGATTAATGGTCGAGAAAAACGCGTTTTTGAACTGAATTCCAGAATCATCGAGGCGGGAACCACAAAAAACGAAACATTACATGCAGACATCCATGGGCGCTATATGGTGAGAGTGGCGGCCTCGTTGGCTTATAACTTGAGTGATGTTTATCTTGTTATTGTGCCGAACCATGGTGCTATTTCAAACTTACAAGAGGATGCGATGGTAGAGGTACCCGCCGCATTGACCAGTGATGGGCCTAAAGCATTCGCGGTTGGAAAAATACCGACATTCCAAAAAGCAATGATAGAGAGTCAACTGGGGTACGAAAAGCTCGTGGTGGATGCCTGGTACGAAGGCAGTCAACAAAAGCTGATTAATGCACTGACGCTAAACCGTACAGTGATTAATGTTCCGAAAGCGAAAGAAATAACAAAACAATTATTAGAAGAAAATAAAGCCTACCTTCCTCAATTTTTTCAATAACAAATGGATTTAGGAGCCTTTGAATGGGCTCCTTTGCTGAAACAAGAGGTTTATATGAAAGACATTATTCAAAGGTTTGGGGCGGCAATGTTTGTCCCGGTGTTACTGTTTCCTGCTGCTGGTATGCTACTTGGTCTCTCTGTTGTTCTTTTAAATCAGGACGTGTTCCCATGGGCACAAGAGGGCAGTGCTTGGGTGAAAGTTTCGACCATTATTTTACAAGCATCTTTAGCTGTATTTAAAAATATGGCGCTTATTTTTGCCGTCGGCCTGCCAATTGCGTTAGCGAAAAAGGCATCCGGAAGAGCCGTTCTTGCAACGCTGGTTTCTTATATCACGTTCAACTATGTTATTGGCGGAATTCTTCAGTTTTGGGGAGCTGACCTAGGAGTGAATTATACTGCGGGAGAGCGTGGTCTAACGGAAGTCGGTGGTATTTTAACCCTCGACACAAACTTGTTAGGGGCTATTTTAATCGCCAGTCTCTCGGTTTGGGTTCATAACCGATTTTTTGATAAAAAACTGCCCGATTGGGCGGCGGTATTTGGTGGAACACCACTAGTGGTGATCGTTAGCTTTCCAATTATGATTGCCATGGCAATTCTGACTTGTTTGACTTGGCCTAATATTCAACATGGCATTTATAATCTACAAGAATTTTTGGTTTCCGCTGGATCGTTAGGGGTATGGTTATTTACGTTTTTAGAACGAATCATGATTCCGACTGGTTTGCATCATTTCGTATACGGCCCGGTTTTTTATGGTCCAGTGGCGGTTGACGGCGGAACCGTTGCATATTGGATTCAAAATATACAGACATTTGCTCAAAGCTCAGAGAGTCTAACCACTCAGTTCCCACAAGGTGGCCTGATGCTAACGGGCATGGGTAAAGTATTTGGCTGTACAGGCATCGCGTTAGCCCTTTACTCCGTAGCAAAAAAAGAAAATAAAAAAATGGTCATGGGGCTCGTTCTTGGCGCCGCAATTACAGCGATTCTCACGGGGATAACCGAGCCAATTGAGTTCACCTTCTTGTTCATTGCGCCAGCTTTATTTGCCTTACATGCGCTGTTATCAGCAACAATGGCAACAATCGCTTTTATGTTTGGTGTCTCCGGTAACTTTCAGACGGGCTTGATAGACTTTATTTTCCAAAACTGGTTGCCGCTGGCAGGTAATCATGCAGGAACATACGTCATTCAGATCGTTATCGGTTTGGCATTCACTGGCATTTACTTTGTGACCTTCCGTGCTCTGATTTTGAAATACAATATTCTTACCCCAGGAAGAGAGGGAGCCGATACCAAGCTGTATTCAAAAGCAGACTACAAGGAAGCGAAGTCGACGGATCAAAATGGTGTTGAACCGTCTCAAGCCAATGCATTTATAGAAGGCTTGGGTGGTAAAGAAAATATCGCGTTACTGACGAATTGTGCGACTCGTTTACGGGTCAAAGTAAAAGACACATCGCTGGTAAGGGATAATGCTTTCTTTACTCAACATGGAGCGGTGAACGTGGTGAGGAACCAAGAGAGTTTACAAATTATCGTCGGCTTAACCGTCCCTCAAGTTCGTGAAGATATGAGTCAACTGATAAAAGCTTAACCCCCTATTTATGCTCCTTTCTGTGTGACTCTAAGGTGAGGCAATAATAATGTCTCACCTTTTTTATACCGAATATCCTCACTCACTAGATATTCGTGCTGTGGGTTTATTGACCACTGTTTCATGGAATCACTTTCGCTTCATTACGCAGCTTATCCAGAAGTTCTGAGACAGACTCAACGTTGACTCCCCCTTTTCTCTGTGGTGGTGGCATGACCTCTTGGATGGTTTGGCTAAATACGACGTCAACCCCTAAGCTGTCAGGCGTTATTGTATCTAACGGCTTGTGTTTGGCTTTCATGATATTAGGCAGTGAGGCGAAGCGAGGTTCATTTAAGCGTAAGTCAGTACTGATCACGGCTGGCAAACTCATCGCCACCGTCATCAAGCCGCCATCCACTTCTCTTACTACCTGAACGTTTTGAGCTTTGAGCTTCACGTCCGAGGCAAATGTCGCTTGTGGCCAGTCGAGCAGGGCTGCCAACATCTGAGCAACTTGGTTGTTGTCGGTATCAATAGACTGCTTACCGGTAATGACTAATTGCGCTTGTTCTTTCTCCACCAGTGCTTTGAGCAGTTTTGCTACCACGAGTGGCTCTATTTTATCGTCGGTATCGATATGAATTGCACGATCGGCACCTAATGCAAGAGCGGTACGTAATTGTTCCTGACATTGACTACCGCCAGCACTTACCACGAGGACTTCATCCGCCACTCCTTGCTCTTTTAAACGCACGGCTTCTTCAACGGCTATTTCGCAAAATGGGTTGATCGTCATTTTGACGTTATTCGTTTCAACACCGCTGTTGTCGGCTTTAACCCGAATTTTAATGTAAGGGTCAATAACCCTTTTAATTGGCACCAGTATTTTCACGTTAGATTCCTTTTATATTGAAGGCTATGTGACGATATCTTTAAGGTGACTTTGCTTTTCCTCTGCTTCAACTTTAAATATATTGTTGTTCAACAAATGGGCAACATAGACAGTAAAAATGCCATGAGGCAAAGAAAATGCGTGGTGTTTGGCCTTCTGTTCACTGTAGCTGCACGACTGGCTGTTCGCTATTTTTGATCCAAACTTGTCTTTTCTCCATATGACTAACCGCACAATTACTGAGTTTTCCATCATGGGTCTGCGAATAGAACTCACTGATAACACCAATGTAAATAACTTGGGTAAGTCAGGAATTTTAGTATAATCCCGCGTAAGTAAGCCCAATTAGCATACAGCCTTAAGTGATTTTTTGATGCGTGTAATCCAAGGTCGATTGTGTTCGGATCTAACGCCCCAAGTCTCAAAGTCATTTGGGAACATAAATAATAAGCCTCTGATTAATCGATAGATGAGTCAGTTAAGGAAAGTAATGTTTTTTAATAAGTCGCTTCAACAAGAAAATCAACGATTAAAGCAAGAGTTATATAGTCTCCAGCAAATACAACGTAGCCTCGATGAGGACATGCTAAGGCTGACGCTTGATCATAAAGGCAATATCACATCGGTAAACTCAAATTTTCAGCAACAACTTTCGCTGTTAGATACGGCCATTTTATCAAAGCACATTACTGAATTAGTACCGGCAAAAGCAAACAATACCGACCACTTCCATCGGATGAAGAAAGCGGTACATGAGCAAACATTTTGGAATGGCGCATTGCAAATAACCAAAGGTGATGGTGAGGAAGCGTGGTTAAGGACTATTATCCAGCCCGTGTTGAATGTTCATGATCAGGTTGACAACTTTGTTGTGTTTGCCTCTGAGTTAACTCGTACTATTGCGACCTCGCGTGAACAGCAAGACATGCTCAATGCGCTGAGTCGCTCGATGGCGGTGATTGAATTCACCTTGGATGGCACAGTATTAAAAGCCAATGAAAACTTCCTCAGTACGATGGGATACACACATGAGCAAATTGT
Organism: Vibrio sp. TAP-3B; assembly: GCF_057784735.1. Lineage (NCBI taxonomy): Bacteria > Pseudomonadati > Pseudomonadota > Gammaproteobacteria > Vibrionales > Vibrionaceae > Vibrio > Vibrio sp. TAP-3B. The sequence goes on from NZ_CM173496.1 coordinate 1,054,080, forward strand.
TGGTAAACACCATCGAATTTTTTGCGAGCAAGAAGAAGTCAACTCTCAAGCTTATGAAGAGTTTTGGCAAAGACTGGCAAAAGGACAGTTTGTATCAGAGCGATTTAAGCGAGTAGACCGTTATGGTGTAACGGTGTGGCTGGAGGCATCTTACAACCCTATTCATAATGATAGGGGAGAGCTTTACAAAGTGGCCAAGTTTGCTACTGATATCACGCAACAAGTGTTGCAAGAGCAGTCGATGGCACAAGCGGCCCAATTGGCCAATGAAGTGTCGAAAGAGACAGGGACGCAAACCCTGCAAGGACAGCAAGTCATCGGTTCCACGGTGGAGAAAATGCAAATGCTCTCAGAGCAGATGCAGCAAGCCAATACGGCAATCGATGAACTAAAAGTGCATTCATCAAGAATCAGTGAATTAGTAAACAGCATCAGTGGCATTGCTGACCAAACTAACTTGCTTGCGCTCAATGCCGCGATAGAAGCGGCGCGAGCCGGTGAGCACGGTAGAGGGTTTGCGGTGGTTGCTGATGAAGTACGACAACTTGCTACGAGAACCAACGCAACGACCGATGAAATCGTTTCTATGGTCGGCGAAAACTTACAGCGAACGAATAATGCCGTCGCGCTCATCTCCCAGTGCCAACAAGAAGCACTCGATACTCTCGAATTGTCAGAAAAAGCTGGCAATGTGATGAATGATATTCAGGATGGCGCAAGCCGTGTTGTTGAGGCGGTCGCGCAATTTAATCGTTCATTGTAATTGAGGCTATGCGTGCCGTAGCCAAGTTAAGCGGTTTGAGCAGGAGACTATTAAGCATCCGGTGCAGGTTTTAACTGGTGTGCTTAATAATTTAGAAATGCTCGAATAATTTAGTGTACGAAAACGCTTGCCTTAAGACTTTGCCTGCCTTTAATGTATCTCGCCTGCAGAGTGTCCCTCTGCATCACAACAATACAGGAGAAAATCGAGTGTCCACTTCTTGCTCGATAAGATCTCCGCTCAAATAAAGACAATGGCGCAGCGAACTTCTCTCGCTGCGCCATTGTGTGTTCCATATTTTGTGAGTATTTATGTTTAACTCAGAACGCAAAGCGACGGTTATTCTGGTTGCGACGACGATGATAGCGGCACTCGGTTGGATCTTTTCCAAAGAAACGATACAAGGTTTGCCACCTTTTGGCTTTATTGGGGCGCGATTTACGATCGCATCACTGTGTTTGCTACCTTTGTGTTATCGAGCTTTGTGGGCCGCAAATTTTAAAGATGTGCTGTCAGCAAGCGGAGTTGGGCTGCTGTTAGGTAGTGCTGTCATGACGTGGATTTACGCTATCTCCATTAGCGATACGTTAGGTGAAGGTGCATTTATCATGAGCCTGTCTATGTTGTTTGTGCCCATTGTCGCTTGGGTGATGTTCCGTCAGCGGCCACAACGAATTTTTTGGATTGCATTACCCATCGCTGTATTAGGGCTTGCTTGTCTCTCTTTAGTGGGTGGCTGGAAGCAATCGGCCAGTCAATTTTGGTTTCTTGGGGCGGCGCTGATCTTGGCGTTGCACTTTAATGTGAACCGTAAATACTCGCAAACATTGCCGGTGTTGTTGCTCACCTGCGTACAACTTTTTTCTGCAGGTTGTTTAGGTTTATTGGTTTCCTATTTTATGGAGTCCTTTCCTACCAAGGTCGACTCATCCATCTGGTGGTGGTTTGCGCTGAGCACTTTGCTGGCCACAAGTTTACGATACGTGATGCAAACGATGGGGCAAAAGTTCGTGCAGGCAGGTAATGCAGCGTTGATAATGATCCTAGAGCCAGTTTGGACGGTTATTCTTAGTGTGCTTTGGTACGGAGAGGTGTTAACCGAGAATAAGCTTGTCGGTTGTGTACTGATTTTGTTTGCGCTTATTATTTATCGAACTGGCGGAAGGCTTCGTCTGCCAACAAAAGCATAGGTGTGAGTCATGGCAAATACCGATCATCAGGAACCACTAGATTTTTTAGATATTTTGAGTGTCTGTTTGTATCGTTTAGGCATTAGCGTCTTTGCCATCGGGCTTATCGGCGTGGCGCTCTCGGCTTTTGGTTTTATGGAAGGCATGACCGCGTATTATCGAAGTATGTTGTTGATGATCGCTATTGCTGGTGCGCTTTCCGCTGCGAATATTCACGTCTACAGCAAAGCCGTACGAATGGTGATCAGCTGGTCGAGCTGGATTGGCGTGATACTCATGGTGAGCGATCCTAATTTAGGCCATGTATGGCTTTCGCTCGGTTTTGTTTTTGTCACGTTCTCTGGGATCGCGTTGAAAGAGTCGTTTTGTTTTAAAGTACCAGGCCTGAAAGCGGTGCCAATCCTACTTGCCTTTGCCACCTTTGCGTTTTGCTTTGAGCTGTTGTTCGCTACAGGTATCACGATGGTTGTGTCTGGCTTGATCATCGGTTACCTGTCAATTGCAAAGTGGCGAATGCCGCTGCATTTTGATATTGGGATCAAAGCGAACTATGAAATTTAGAGCCTTAAAGGCTTTCAAGATGACGATCACATGCGATGACGCAGTGCGAGTGATACTTTAGACGTTGGAACGCGATTAAGCTCTTCACTTATCATCCATCCGGATTTTGCTAACAGCTCGAGATCAACGCCTGTTTCGACACCTAAACCTTGGCACAGATACAGCACATCCTCAGTGGCGACATTGCCTGAAGCGCCAAAAGCATAAGGGCAACCTCCCAAACCAGCAACACTGCTGTCTATCGTACTGATACCCATGCATAAAGCTTGATGGATATTAGCCAGCGCTTGCCCCCACGTATCATGAAAATGAACGGCGAGCTTTGGGCTTGGGATATCAGCCATGACAGTTTCTAACATGTGACTAATACGATTTGGGGTTGCTGTTCCAATGGTGTCGCCTAGTGACACTTCGTAACACCCTAAGTCGATAAGCGCTTTGGTCACACTGGCCACCTGTTGAGGATTTGTCGGGCCATCGTAAGGACAATCGGCCACACAAGACAAATAGCCGCGGATAGGAATGCCATGCTTGGCGGCTTGTTGCATAACAGGTTCGAATCGTGTCAGGCTTTCAGCGATGGAACAGTTAATGTTGTGCTGACAGAATCCTTCAGAAGATGAGGTAAAAATCGCCACTTGGTTTGCGCCAGCGTCTAACGCTTGTTCGAAGCCTTTTAGGTTTGGTGTCAGAGCCGAGTAAACGACCTTATTTCGTCTTGTTATGGCGTCCATCACTTCTTTAGAGTCTGCCATCTGCGGCACCCATTTCGGAGAGACAAAAGAGCCTACTTCAATATGCGTTAGCCCTGTATCTGAGAGCAAATTGATTAGTCTTATCTTTGTGTGGGTCGCCACAGGAGATTCATTTTGTAAACCATCCCGCGGGCCGACTTCAACGATATTTACTTTTAAAGGAAGCATTATTTATCCTGCGATTTCGTTATCCAATTCGGGGGGCGTTTCTCTAGAAACGCTTGTAAGCCATCTTGTCCTTGTGGTGATATCCGAATGTCTGCAATGAGTTGGCTAGTATAGTGAATGAGTTGCGTATCGATCGGGTTTTGATGACATTGGTGACACAGCGTTTTGGCTTTACGCATTGCATCCGGACTATTGAGAAGCAAAGTATTGATGACAGCGTCGACAGCGCTCTCAAGGTGCTTTGCATCTTGCACCTCGTGCACAATACCGAATCGTTCGGCGTCTTCAGCAGCAATGATTTCGCCAGTCAAAATGTATCGTCGAGCTTGCCGATTCCCCATGGCCCGCATGACATATGGCGCAATAGTGGCAGGGACTAAACCGAGTTTTACTTCACTTAAACAAAACTGGGCACATTGGCTTGCGATGGCGATATCACTGCAACAAATCAACCCAAGTGCGCCTCCAAATGCGGAACCTTGAACAACTGCGACGGTTGGCTGCGGGAAGGCGTCAAGTGTCTCCATTAGGCGCGCTAAGTTTTGGGCGTCACGGAAATTATCCTGACGAGTACTATTGGCCATCGATTTCATCCAATTAAGATCGGCACCGGAAGAAAAATTCTTACCATTACTTCGCAATACCAAGCACTTCACATCCGTTCGTAACGCAAGATAATCAAGGCGATGGATGAGCAAGTCGATCATGCAAGCATCAAAGGCATTATGCTTTGTTGTTCTATTAAGGGTAATCGTTGCTACGCCATTATCATCTACGTCCCAAAGGACATTGTCTTGTCTTTTAGCATTGGGAATGATGCTTGGTTGCATTTCCTGCATACTGCCTTCCTTTATGTTTCTTTGGATAATTTACATTCTGAAAATGCCAAACTCACTGTCAGGAATCGGCGTGTTCAGCGCTATCGTTAGGGCTTGCGCTAACACCTGACGCGTTCGTTTTGGGTCGATAATTCCGTCATCCCATAATCGCGCGCTGGCGAAATATGGGTGTCCTTGTGTTTCATATAAGTCTATGATCGATTCTCTAAAAATGTGTTCTTCTTGCTCTGACCATGTGTCTCCCTGACGTTTTTTCGCTTCTTTACGTACTTGCGTTAAGACGCCAGCAGCTTGCTCACCACCCATCACAGAAATACGCGCGTTCGGCCACATCCACATCATGGTGGGATCATAAGCTCGGCCGCACATGCCATAATTGCCGGCTCCATACGACCCGCCAATGATCACGGTAAATTTAGGGACGTCAGCACAAGCGACGGCCATTACTAATTTGGCGCCATGCTTAGCGATGCCTTCTTCTTCGACTTTTTTCCCGACCATAAAACCGGTGATATTTTGAAGAAAGAGGAGCGGGGTTTTACGTTTGGCGCACAGCTCAATAAAGTGCGCCCCTTTTTGGGCAGATTCACAAAACAAAATGCCATTATTTGCCACAATGCCGATCAGTTGACCGTGAATACGTGCAAAACCACACACTAACGTTTTGCCATACAGCGCTTTAAATTCATCAAAATCGGAGTCATCGACAACACGAGCAATAATTTCTCGAACGTCGAATGACAAGCGTAAGTTCGCATTGACGATGCCGTATATTTCTTCGGCATCATAGCGAGGGGGTAACACAGTGCTTTCCGGCTTGATAGGTTTTGCCTGATTTGCATTGGCAATGGCTTCTCGTGCAATCATCAGCGCGTGCTCATCATTCTCTGCGTAATAATCGGCGACGCCAGATTTTCGGCAATGGACGTCGGCACCACCCAGCTCTTCACCGGTGACGACTTCTCCTGTGGCGGCTTTGACTAAAGGGGGGCCTGCTAAGAAGATGGTGCCTTGCTCTTTGACCATAATGGATACGTCTGCCATCGCAGGGACATAGGCACCGCCAGCGGTACAAAGTCCCATCACGACCGCGACTTGCGGAATGCCTTTGGCTGACATTCGTGCTTGATTAAAGAAAATACGGCCGAAGTGTGCTTTGTCTGGGAAGACTTCAGCTTGATGGGGAAGGTTTGCCCCGCCGGAGTCGACTAAGTACACACAAGGGAGCTGGCAGCGTTGGGCGATTTCTTGCGCTCTGAGATGTTTTTTGACCGTGAGTGGATAGTAGGTTCCGCCTTTTACCGAAGCGTCGTTGGCAATCACCATGCATTGAACGCCCTCAATGTGGCCAACGCCTGCAATGACGCCAGCGCAGGGGACGGACTCGTCATACACTTGCCAAGCGGCGAATTGACTGATTTCTAGAAAATCAGAACCTTCATCCAGCAAACGCGTGACACGCTCACGGGCAGGGAGTTTTCCTTTTTGACGCTGGTGCTGAATGGCTTTCTCACCGCCTCCTTGTTTGATGCATTCAATGTCGTGGTTTAGCTGATTGACTAACTTCTCCATCGCGATTTTATTGGAAAGAAACAACGCGTCAGTTGGCTTAGTTTTGCTTTTGATAATGGCCATAACGACTTCCTTGTCACGCACTGGTTTATGGTCGAGATTCTTCGAATAGCTCTCGGCCGATCAACATACGACGAATCTCGGACGTGCCTGCGCCGATTTCGTAGAGCTTCGCATCGCGTAGCAACCGTCCGGTTGGATATTCATTGATATAACCGTTCCCACCGAGCAGTTGTATGGCATCCAGTGCCATGTGTGTGGCCAATTCGGCGCTATACAAAATCACACCAGCCGCGTCTTTTCGTGTGCAATCGCCACGATCACAGGCTCCCGCGACGGTATACACATAGGCTTTAGCCGCATTCATTCGTGAATACATGTCGGCGAGCTTGCCTTGAACTAACTGAAACTCACCAATAGATTGCCCAAACTGCTTTCGCTCATGCACGTACGGCAGCACAATATCCATGCAGGCTTGCATGATGCCGAGAGAGCCAGCGGCAAGGACAACGCGCTCATAGTCTAAGCCACTCATCAGCACCTTTATGCCTTGGTTCACGCCTCCGAGGATGTTTTCTTTCGGTACCACACAATGTTGAAAGACGAGCTCACAAGTGTTGGAACCTCGCATACCCAGTTTGTCGAGTTTTTGGGCATGGCTGAATCCCGTAAAGCCACGCTCGATAATAAATGCAGTAATACCGCGTGAGCCTGCATTGCTGTCCGTTTTGGCATAAACCACAATCACGTCAGCATCAGGGCCGTTGGTGATCCACATTTTGTTGCCATTCAGCGCAAAGTGATCACCTTTGTCTTCGGCTTTGAGTTGCATGCTGAGCACATCAGAGCCTGAGTTCGGCTCGCTCATTGCTAAAGCCCCAACGTGCGTGCCATCAATGAGTTTAGGTAGGTATTTTTTGCGTTGGGAAGAGGTGCCGTTACGAAAGATTTGATTGACGCAAAGGTTCGAGTGCGCGCCGTAGCTGAGTGCGACAGATGCTGATGCTCGGCTGATCTCTTCCATTGCTACAACGTGCGCCAGATAGCCCATTCCTGCGCCACCAAATTCTTCGTCAACGGTCACGCCAAGTAATCCCATTTCTCCGAACAAAGGCCATAAATGATTCGGGAATTGGTTATTGCGGTCAATATCTGCCGCGATGGGAGCAATGTGTTCTGCGGCAAAGGCATTTACGTGGTCTCGGAGCATAGCAATGGTGTCACCAAGTCCAAAATTCAGTGGGGCGTAAGTGCTTTTCATAACGTCTCCCTGTGGCGAAGGCGGTCGCAGCAGTCAGTAGCAAGGTGTGATTACCTGATTTGGTCTGCTATTTTTCGTGGCTTTTGATGGTTTCAATGCATCGTTCTTTCGCGGTATTTAATTCATTCATGACCACACTAATGTCGTTTAATTGTTGCTGAAGAAACGCTTGCTTCTCTTCAATAATATTCAGCATTTTTAGCAACTGCTCATCGGTTTGCTGCATGTCGTAAAGCTCGAAAAGCTCACGAATTTCCGCGAGTGAAAAACCAAGCCGTTTGCCCCTTAAAATCAGTTTAAGGCGAGTTTTATCTCTGCGCTGATAAAGACGCATGTTGCCTTTTCGCTCTGGCTCAATCAGACCGATGTCCTCATAAAACCGGATGCTACGAGTCGTAATATCAAACTCCTTGGCGAGATCACTGATCTTGTATTTGTCCATAACATACTTGCCTCGAATAAAAATTCAGCGTCCCGAAATTGACCCTTGGTGCGTTTTTTTATCTCACTGTAAAGGCTAGTGCTATGCTTACGTAAACGTCAAGAAATCACAGTACGAAAGTTGGTTGATTGAAAAGGGCTAAAGGGTCAGTTCAGGGTTTCTTTTGGCTTTGTGTTAAAGCGGAAAAAGCGCATGACCAATCGATTAAGCTTCGTGATTTAGATATACCTCTAGGGACGGAAATCATGGGAAAAGACATCTGGATTGTCAGTGCGAAAAGAACACCGATCGGGCGCTTTCAAGGAAAATTGCAAAAATACTCTGCTCCCCAATTAGGCGCGATGGCGATCAAGGCCGCGATGAAAGAACGGAACACAACATCCGTTGATGAGGTGTTCATGGGGTGCGTGCTCGCGGCTGGTTGTGGGCAAGCGCCGGCAAGACAGGCTGCGCTCGGGGCGGATCTCCCATTGAACACGGGGTGCACGACCATCAACAAAGTATGTGGCTCTGGCATGAAGAGTGTCATGCTAGCTCACGATTTGATTAAAGCGGGTACGATTCGAACGGCCATTGCTGGTGGCATGGAGAGCATGACCAATGCGCCGTATTTATTGAAAGAGGCGAGAAAGGGAATGCGCATGGGGCACCAATCGACGTATGACCACATGTTTCTTGATGGATTACAGGACGCACGCGAAGGGCACTTAATGGGCGTCTACGCTCAACACATCGCAGACAGGCTTAAGTTTACCAGAGAACAAATGGACAAATGGGCAGTCATGTCCGTGAAACGCGCATTGGAAGCGCAAGAGCGAGGTTTATTCTCGGATGAGATTGCACCGATTGCGATACACACCAACTCAGAACAAACCACGCTTGATTACGATGAGCACCCGCGCTCGATTGATCTGGATAAGATATCTCAGCTTAAACCTGCCTTTGATAAAAACGGCACCGTGACTGCGGCAACCTCAAGTGCGATTGCCGATGGCGCTGCGGCGCTGGTTCTGATGGATAAAGAGACAGCGCTTCATCAAGGGCTTACGCCACTTGCCATTATCAAATCACACGCCACCCACGCGAGAAAACCCGCCGAATTTACCTTGGCGCCAGTCTATGCGATTGAGCAGCTATTGTCGCGATTAGACTGGTCGATTGATGAAGTGGATTTATGGGAAATCAATGAAGCGTTTGCTGTCGTTACTCAAATCGCAGTGGCTGAACTGGGGATTGAAGCCAATAAAGTTAATATCAAAGGCGGGGCATGTGCGCTAGGGCATCCCATAGGTGCAAGTGGCGCCCGAATTCTGGTGACGTTAATTCATAGCTTACGTCAGTTGCAAGCTTTAGGTACCAATGGAGACTTGGAAGCCAGAAAAGTGATGCGAGGCGTTGCGTCACTGTGTATCGGCGGTGGAGAAGCAACCGCGATTGGTATCGAGATACCGCTTTAATTGAAATCAGAAAGGAGTAAATGATGACTCGTTTGGTTCCCCTATTTATTGCTGGTGAGTTTCGTGAATCTCAAACGTCTGATTGGGTCGAAGTGACCAATCCTGCCACTAATGATGTCATTGCGTACGTTCCCTGCTCAACGGATCACGAGATGGAAGCCGCCATTGATAATGCGAAAGAGACATTCCAATCGTGGAAGGAAGTGGCAGTATCCGAGCGTGCCAGAGTCATGCTTCGTTATCAGCACCTTCTCAAAGAACATCATGATGAGCTTGCCACACTGCTTTCTCATGAAACGGGTAAGACTTTCGCTGATGCCAAAGGCGATGTGTGGCGAGGTATCGAGGTGGTTGAGCAGGCCGCAAACATTGCCAGCAACATGATGGGCGAAACCGTCGAAAACGTTGCCACGGATATTGATAGTTACTCAATGATTCAACCCCTAGGTGTGTGTTGCGGCATCACGCCGTTTAACTTTCCTGCCATGATTCCGTTGTGGATGTTCCCGATCGCTATCGCGGCGGGCAATACGTTTGTGCTCAAACCTTCCGAACAAGTGCCGTTGACCTCTATTCGTCTAGCCGAACTCTTTGAGCAAGCTGGCGCGCCGAAAGGAGTGTTGCAAATCATTCATGGCCGCAAAGAACAAGTCGACTTTCTGCTGGCTCATCCTGACATCCGAGCGGTGTCATTTGTTGGCTCGGTTCCGATTGCCCGTTACATCTACACCACGGGAACGAAACACTTTAAACGCGTTCAAGCTTTTGCTGGCGCGAAAAATCACATGGTGATCATGCCCGATGCGAACAAAGAGCAAGTGGTGAATAATTTAATTGGTTCATCGGTTGGGGCGGCGGGGCAGCGCTGTATGGCGATTTCTGTTGCGGTATTTGTCGGCGATTCAAAACAATGGATTGCAGACCTCAAACAAGCAATGGCGAAAATACACCCTGGACCTTGGGACGATGAGCAGGCTGCTTATGGTCCACTCATCAGTGAACAGGCCAAACAACGCGTATTGGACCTAATTGAAGATGGTAAGCAGCAGGGCGCGGTGTGTGAATTAGATGGTAGCCAGTGTGACGTGGACGGTTTTCCCGATGGTAACTGGGTCGGGCCGACTTTGTTTAGTGGTGTGACGGCGAATATGTCGATTTACACCCAAGAGATATTTGGCCCTGTTTTGGTTTGTATGGAAGTGGATACGTTGCAAGAAGCCATTGAGTTAGTGAATCACAACCCATACGGGAACGGCACTTCCATTTTTACCGCTAATGGCGCTGCGGCGAGAAAATATCAGCATGACATTCAAGTCGGTCAGGTCGGGATCAATGTGCCTATTCCGGTCCCTTTGCCATTTTTCTCTTTTACAGGCTGGAGAGGCAGTTTCTATGGCGATTTGCATGCGTATGGTAAACAAGCGGTACGTTTTTATACCGAGACTAAAACGGTGACGGCACGTTGGTTTGATGACGATATTCCAACGGGGCCTAATCTGACCATTCAACTGCGCTGAGTGAATAGAAGGAGCTTTTATGGACTTTGAACTTAATGAAGATCAACGTGCATTTGCCGATACCGCTCAGCAATTTGCCGATGAGCGTTTAGCGCCGATGGCGGCGGAGTGGGATGAGCAACAGGTTTTCCCAGTCTCCGTATTGCGAGAGGCCGGAGAGTTAGGTTTTCTGAGTCTCTACACACCAGAAGCGCAAGGTGGCCTAGGGCTGAGTCGCTTAGATGCTTCAATTATCTTTGAGCAACTGTCTATGGGATGTACGTCTACCACGGCGTTTATGACGATTCACAACATGGTCAGTTGGATGATAGCCAGTTTTGCTACCGATGAAGCCAAAACGCAGTTCTGCTCGAAGTTAGTCACAGGAGAATGGTTAGGCTCTTACTGCTTAACCGAGCCCAACGCCGGATCGGATGCCGCCGCGTTGACCACGTCTGCCATTAAAAAGGGGGATCAGTATGTCCTCAACGGCGGTAAAACCTTTATCTCTGGTGCGGGTGAGACACAAGTATTGGTTGTGATGGCGAGAACTGGTGGTTCAGGTGCTAAAGGTGTTTCGGCGTTTGTTGTCCCCGCCAATGCTGAAGGCATCACATACGGTCGCAAAGAGCCGAAGATGGGTTGGAATAGTCAACCCACAAGAGCCGTCACATTTGATAATGTGTCTATCCCAAAAAGTTATTTATTGGGCGAAGAAGGACAAGGCTTTATCTTTGCGATGAAAGGGCTTGATGGCGGGCGTATAAATATTGCGACCTGCTCCGTCGGTACGGCTCAACAGGCCCTTAATCAAGCGACACAGTACATTCAGGAGCGTAAGCAGTTCGGCAAGCCGCTGGCACAGTTTCAAGCCTTACAATTCAAATTAGCAGACATGGCGACAGAGCTAGTGGCTGCGCGGCAGTTGGTGCGCTATGCCGCCAGCAAACTCGACCGAAGTGACCCGGATGCCACCGCTTATTGCGCGATGGCAAAACGGTTCGCAACCGATGTGGGCTTTCAGGTTTGCGACCAAGCGCTGCAGCTTTATGGCGGCTATGGTTACATCAAAGAGTATCCAATGGAACGTCATTTCAGAGATGTACGTGTGCATCAAATTCTGGAGGGGACCAACGAAATCATGCGCTTGATCATCGCGCGCCGTTTGTTCTCTGAGGAATCGACCTTGCTTTAGCGAAGTATTGGATTTGCTCATTGAGAAAGGATTCAGATATGCCATTAACCCAAGAAGCCATTCAACATACCATTACGAATCACGTCGCGGTGGTGACGATGAACAACCCGCCAACCAATACGTGGACAGCAGAGAGCCTCAAGGCACTGAAGTCGCTGATACTCACACTTAACGATGATAAGCAGGTCTACGCACTGGTTTTAACCGGCAGTGGAGAAAAGTTTTTCTCTGCTGGTGCGGATCTCAAGCTATTTTCTGATGGTGACAAAGCGGTTGCGTTAGACATGGCACGATGCTTTGGTGAAGCGTTTGAAACGCTCTCGGAATTTCGTGGTGTTTCCATTGCCGCCATTAATGGTTACGCCATGGGCGGAGGTTTAGAAGTGGCATTGGCTTGTGACATTCGAGTCGTCGAAGAACAAGCGGTATTGGCTTTACCAGAAGCCAAAGTCGGACTTTTACCTTGTGCTGGCGGTACCCAGAATCTCACGGCCTTAGTGGGGGAAGGTTGGGCCAAACGCATCATTTTATGCGGTGAACAAGTCAGCGCAGGCAAAGCAAAAGAACTAGGCTTAGTAGAAGAGTTTGTGCCTAAAGGAGAAGCTTTAAACAAAGCGATGGCGCTTGCAGAGTCGGTTGCCAACCAGTCACCATCTTCTGTCGCCGCATGTAAGGCGCTCATTCAAAATATGCGCTCAGCGCCACTGAAGCATGGCTTAGTTAAGGAGCGAGAGTTGTTTCTGAATCTTTTTGATACGGAAGATCAAGTTGAAGGTGTTCGCGCCTTTTTAGAGAAACGCCCACCGCAGTGGAAAAACCGATAGGAGGCCGCATGGTAGGGATGGTAACCATGAGTGAAATGGATTGCTCAGATGGCGTGCACCGAGTTGGTATCGCAACGTTAGACAACCCCTCTTCATTGAATGCATTGACGTACGACATGTTGGTTCAACTTAACGACCTGCTTATCAAGTGGCAAGACGATCCGCATGTGGCTTGCGTGGTACTTACTGGCGCTGGAGAAAAAGCATTCTGTGCTGGTGGTGATGTTCGAGCCATGTATCACGTCATGCATAACGAGAGCAAAGAAAAAGCGGCCGAGTTCTGCACCGACTATTTCTCGCTGGAGTATGAGTGTGACTATCTGATCCACACCTACAACAAACCTATCATCGGTTGGGGAGAAGGCATTGTCATGGGTGGTGGGATGGGGCTTTTTATGGGAACCAGCCACAAAGTGGTGACGCCAATCTCTCGCCTTGCCATGCCAGAAATCAATATTGGGTTGTATCCCGATGTCGGAGGTACGTGGTTTTTAAGCCAGATAGACCCGCAAGTGGGTTTATTCCTCGGATTGACAGGTTCAATGGTGAATTCAAGTGACGCTGTCACTATTGGTTTGGCCGAGTGGTTATTGCTCGAAGAGCAGTACTCAGCTTTGTTGGAGGCGCTAAAGGGGTTCCAATGGGACAAAGAAGATGCGAAAGAGTTGGTAAATATACTACTACACTCAATGGAACAACAGGTTATTGATAGCAAACCAACCACGCAAATTTGTCCATACTTAGAGCAGATAAAAGAAGCGTGCAAAGGTTATGACCTTAATGCCATCGCGCAGCGAATTATGGCTATCGAGGGAAACAGTCAATGGATAGAAAACGCGAAAAAAACGTTCGCAGCGGGCAGTCCGATTACCGCGCATATCTGTTTCAGGCAAGTGAAAGAATATTACGGCTTATCGCTTGCAGATTGTTTCCGCTTGGAACTGAGTTTATCGGTTCGCAGCGCCTTATTAGGTGAGTTTAAAGAAGGCGTTCGTGCACGGCTTATCGACCGTGATGGTGAGCCCAACTGGATGTTTAACAATGTCAGTGAAGTCGATGAAAATGTCATCGATACGTTGTTTACCTCACTTTGGCCGGATGACGAACATCCATTGGCTAATTTGGGTGAAGAAACACGAGGTCAATAAGGAGAATGATCATGAGTACCATCGCATTTATCGGTTTAGGCAGAATGGGGCATCCGATGGCGCAAAACTTGTTAGCGTCAGGATTTAATGTGCAAGTATTTGATGTCGATGACAAAGTGACAAAACAGCTTGCGCCTTTTGGTGCAGTGGTGGCGAGCTCTATCGAGGAAGTGCTGGATGGAGCAAGCACCGTCATCACGATGTTGCCTGCTGGTTCTCATGTTCGATCTGTGTATCTTGGTGACTTACACGGTGGCGTCGGTGTTTTGAATATTGTTGCGCCCAGTACCTTAATGATTGATTGTTCAACCATTGATCCGGACTCCGCACGATTAGTCGCGAATGAAGCAGCAAATAAGCGCGTGTTGTTTGTTGATGCGCCCGTTTCGGGTGGCGTGGCAGGAGCAAAAGCGGCGACATTAACCTTTATTGTCGGTGGCTCGGATGAGGCATTTTCTAAAGCCAATGCCATTTTGCAGTACATGGGCAAAAACGTTTTCCATGCAGGGAAAGCGGGCGATGGACAAATGGCGAAAATCTGTAACAACCTCATGCTCGGCATTTTAATGTCTGGCACGTGCGAGGCGTTAAATCTAGGCATCGATCATGGCCTCGACCCCAAAGTGTTATCAAATATCATGTTGCAAAGCTCTGGCCGAAATTGGGCATTGGAGCTTTACAATCCTTGTCCGGGCGTGATGGACAGTGCGCCAGCCAGTCACGATTACCAACCGGGTTTTATGAGCAAACTCATGTTGAAAGATCTCGGTTTGGGATTAGATGCGGCGTTACAAACGCACTCTTCGGTTCCGATGGGCGCACTGGCGCGTAATTTATATTCTTTCCACAACGCGAGTGGCCACGGTGAGCTAGACTTCTCAAGCTTGTTTGAGTTTTACAAGAGTAAGAAAGGCTAGACCGAGTTTTGCTACAAACCGTCTGAAATGGTGAAGTAAAACGCATCATTTCTGACAATTTAGACAAGTTTGAAATAGGGAACATTATGGCTATGTTCCCTTTAATTGTTGCTGAAGACTTAACATCCTGTTTTCATTAAGTTCTTCAGTAACTTCCATGTAACGGTGCCAACCAAGGTAATGATCTAGGTACTTCGTTGCTACTCCATGGAATCGCTTCATCCATTCTTTGGTGCGACTGTGATAAGCATTCACATTTTGAACATGAAAAACTCGGTCAATGACCTTTAATCCTGCGGATATATTGAGTTGCTTATGCACTAAGTCATTGTTAAGGCATAAACTAATGTAAGACTTATGGCCATCAGTACAGAGCACACTATCTTTTTCTAGCTTGCCTGCTAACTCTTTGGCTAGTGTTTCTTCTTTTACATCAGGCAAGATTGACTCAAACGTGTGCTTACCTCGGTCTCTGACCGTTAAAACTGGAACCCAATCCTCCTTAGAGCGACCACGCTTATGCGCTCTCATTCCTCGTTTTCTTGGTTTACGTGTTAGCTTTTTTGAGCCTTTTTCAGAGTACGGAAATAGAGTTTCATCTGCTTCAATGATCCCCTCAAGCTTTGATGCGTTTAGCGTTGCAGGGAATTCAAGGAAGCGATGACGCCAGCGAAATGATGTTTTCAGGTTGATACCACACTCTTTAGCACTGACACGCAGCACTTTACTATCAAGCATACACTTCATGTAGTTAACCCATTGTTCTTTGTAACGCAATCGAGCAAGAGGCGTACCTGTCGTAGCGACAAATGTTTTTAGGCAGTTTTTGCAGCGATATCGCTGCATATCATTAACCTTGCCATGGCGATTTATGAGTGAACTATGGCAGTGAGGGCATTCAGGGGAGTCAACGACTCTTTGTTCAAGTTCACGAATGACTTGCGAGACAGGTTCAACCCCTCTCAAGAATTGTTCGAGTAGTACAGATTGATTATCGGTGAGCTTGGGTAGCAGTTTTATAAGCTTGTGGAACTGTGACTGAAGCATAGGAGTTCCCTCCAATCGTTGCCTACTTTAAGTATAACAACAGTTAAAGGGAACATAGCCAACATTATTAGCAATGGAGGGCAGCAAATATGGACATAAAAAGTAGTGTGATTGCCATTACAGGAGCAGGGCAGGGACTCGGGCAAATGATGGCAATTACGCTCGCTCAAGCCGGAGCGGATTTAGCGTTATTAGATGTAAATGCCAGCGGCTTAATGGAAACACAAGAGCAGTGTCGAATGTTCAGTGCGAAAGCACAGACTTATCAAGTGGATGTAACGAACGAGATCGACGTTGAAACCACGTTTGATGCAATTATCCAAGATTTTGGCCAACTCAATGGGCTAGTCAATAATGCAGGCGTGTTAAGAGATGGATTACTTGTAAAAGCCAAAGACGGCGTGATAAGCAAAATGTCATTAGAGCAATTTAATTTGGTCATGAACGTCAACGTTACGGGGACATTTTTATGTGGACGTGAAGCAGCGGTTAAAATGATTGAGAGTGGCTCACAAGGCGTTATCATCAATATTTCTAGTGTCTCAAGGGCAGGGAACATTGGGCAAACCAACTATTCTGCCTCTAAAGCGGCGGTCGCAACCATGGCGACCACCTGGGCACGAGAGCTAGCAAGATACGGTATCCGCGCAGCAGCGATTGCGCCTGGGGTTGTTCATACCTCAATGGCAGAGCAAATGAAGCCGGAAGCGATTGAGCGTCTAGAAAAAATGATCCCAATTGGAAGAATGGGCGAAACAAGTGAAATCGCGCACGCGGTAAAATACATTCTTGAGAGTGATTATTTTACTGGCAGAGTATTAGAAGTGGACGGCGGTATCCGGATGTAAGCGCAATCAAAACTCTTCATTCTTGTTCGTTAGAGTGGTCGCTTAATCACGCTTTCAAAGAGCATCACTTGCTCCGAGGGTAGCCTTGGCGGTCCTATTTTATTCATAGAGCGAGCTTTAGTCTCACACCATGAATAATGCTTTCTCATTCGATAATGAAAAGAAAATACCATTCAAACTCTAGGTGAAATCATTAGTTAGATATTGATGACAATTTTCTGCGGCGAATGTCGCTTCGCCATTGAAGCAAATGACGCACTGGTTAAGATAGAGGAACTTTTATTTTTGTCCTTTTGTTGGCCTTTCTATTTATGTGTTTACTCAAAGACCAGTTTTTCCAAAGGATAGCTAAAGTAAGTCGCGTTTAACGCACTAAACCTTAATCCAGATTAAAGTTTTGTCACCCACGAGGCATTAAGGTGCGCCTGTAGATTGTAAGTCTCAAGGATTCAGAGAAGGAACAGCCATACATTGTGTATCGCTGTTCCTTTTTCGTTCTTGGTTACTTGCGAAAAGATAGCACCATAAAGACAAATTTAAGAGGACTGGTTTTGAGCATTTTGTTTTCCGAAGCCCGCATTGGCAACATGATCCTAAAGAACCGTTTTGTGCGTAGCGCAACGTGGGAAAACATGGCGACTGAAGATGGTCACATGACGGATAAGCTTTACGATATTTACGCAGAGTTGGCGAAAGGTGAAGTGGGTCTGATTGTTACCGGTTATGCCAATATCGTCGAAGAAGAGAAACCCAACGCAGGTATGATGGGGATCTACAACGACTCGTTCATTGAAGAATACAAAAAGCTAACAAAGCTAGTACATCAACACGATTCTAAAATCGTCATGCAAATTGCTTACGGTGGCACCAAAACCACCTACAACGTCGGCGAACGCGTGATCTTCGCTCCGAGTGATGTGGCCGAACGTGGCACGAATACGCAAGGCAAAGCGATGACTCAGGACGAGATCGACTACATCGTAAAAGCATTTGCATCGGCGAGTAAACGTGCTCAAGACGCTGGCTTTGATGGGGTCGAAATTCACGCCGCGCACACTTACTTAATTAACCAATTTTTAAGCCCGTATTACAACCGTCGTGAAGACGAATATGGTGGCAGCTTAGAAAATCGCATGCGTTTTCTTATGGAAATTTATTCTGAAACCAGAAAATTAGTAGGGAGTGATTTCCCAATTCTTGTAAAGCTGACCGCAACAGAGTTCTTCGACGGTGGGTTAACCTTCAGTGAAACACGCACCGTGTGTAAAAAGCTCGAAGAAGTCGGCGTCGATGCCATCATTGTCTCTGGCAACATTCATGGTAAAGCCAGCGAACTTGTTGGCGAAACTTTCGACGGCTGCACACTGCAAGAAGAAGGGTATTTCCACGAATATGGTCATGTGATCAGTCAAGATGTAAACGTACCGGTGATTACTGTCGGTGGGTTGAGCGACATTGATGCGATTGAGAAAATTGCGGAAAACACGGATATCCAATTTTTCGCGGTGTCACGCCCGTTGTTGGCAGAGCCTCAATTGGTCAAGCGTTGGAAAGAGGGTGATCGTGCCCCAGTCGATTGCGAACGTTGCTCTAAATGTCGTACCAAGCGTGGTAATTTCTGTGTGGTGTATAAAAATCGAAACCGTCGTAAGGAGCTAAAGGCTTCACTCAATGCATAAAAACCGCCACTTAAATAGCAGAGGTTTTTGAATGATGTCGATAAAGCAAGGAATGCTTTATGCTTTTTTATCTTGATAGTTCAGGTAGTGTACACACAAATCATGAAATGCCTTGGCTTGAGGCGAGATCGTGCGGTCGGTCAAGGTAAAGATACCAATTTGCCTTTCGAGCGGTGGATCGATAAGCGGGATCCAAACTAAACGAGTTTCATTATTTGGGAAAGCGAGTTTCGGCAATGTGGTTACGCCTATCCCCAGTTCTAATACAGAAAATAGTGATGTGATATTTTCCACGGAATAGAGCGCTTGCTCGCTCAATGCTCTGGCAGGGGTGGGATCGAGTAGCGTGCAGGTCCCGTTGCGAATAAAAGGTTGTTCGAGCAGGGTTTGCCACTCGACCCCTTCAGGGTGTTTGGCGATGGGATTGTCTTGTAAACACACCACACCAATTGGATCGGATAGCAATGGCGTAAAGTCGATACCGCCTTCGTCTAAATGAGATGGGTTGCCGAGGGCTAAATCGACCTCTCCAGAGAGCAAGCGAGACTCGACGCCCGCGGCGTTATCATCGATCAAGCTCACTTCCACATTAGGATACTGTTCACAAAAGGCGCCCAGTACACTCGGGATGAGTTTAGCCGCCACAGAAGGCACACTGGCAATTCTCACTCGTCCTTGTTGTCCTGCGGCCGCGGCTTTTAAGTCGTTATCTAACGCGTTGTAGATATTGAGAAACTGCACCACTTTAGGTAAACAGATCTCACCAAAAGGCGTCAACTTAGTTTTGTTTCCTGGCTCAAATAATGTTTGTCCAAGTATTTTTTCTAGTTCTTTGATTGACGTTGATAGCGCTGCTTGAGTGCGGTTTGCTCGGTGTGAAGCGGCTCGAAACCCCCCTTCTTCGACTACCATCACAAAATGGATTAATTGTTGAAGCTTGATACTCATCCTCAATGCCTCGTCATCCCTTTATTTACCTTATTCTCAATATTCTGATAAGTTTAATTTATCGAATGTAAAGAATTTATCGTTAGATTTATCGTCTGTCAATGTGCATTATTTAACCATATTGAAACAAAGCTGCTACAAAGGTTGAAAGGCACGTGAATACTCCTACTAAAAAATACCCAGTAAAAACCAGTCTGTTTGCTTCTAAAGCGCCGCTCGAATGGGCAATTGTTAACAACAGTACCCTGTATACGGCACAAATCCCTATCGATGATACCGGCGTTGTAGTTGAAGGCGGCATCGAAGCACAAACACGCCAAACCTTTAACAATCTTATTCATACCCTAGAGTGCGCGGGAGAATCTTTGGACTCGGTGTTGCAGGTCCTGATTTACGTGACCGACAGAGAATACTTAAAAACCGTTAACCAAGTGTACGCAGAATATTTTGACGCGCCGTATCCAAACCGCGCCGCCATGGTGGTTGCAGGGTTAGCACGAGAAGAAATGCTGGTGGAGTTCGTCGTCTACGCGTCGGCAAGCCAATCAGAATAAACCATAACAAGAATTATTAGAGATCAGTGAATTGGTGGCTTGCCATCAGAAATCGGAAGAACAAGGAAAGAACCATGACTTTTATTAACAATGTTCAAGCAGAAAAATCCCTCTACATTGCAGGTGAATGGCAATCGGGCATGGATACCATCGCCAATATTAACCCTTCTGATATCAGCGAAAACATTGGTGATTTCGCTCAAGCGAGTGTGTCGCAAGTAGAACAAGCGATCCAAGCAGCAAAATCGGCGCAACCAGAGTGGGAAAAAACACCCATTGAGCGCAAACAAGCGGTGCTGCAAGCGATTGGCGATGAGCTGATTGCACGCTGTGACGAATTGGGCACCTTGCTTTCACGTGAAGAAGGTAAGCCATTTGCTGAAGGCCGTGGTGAGATTTACCGTGCAGGCCAATTCTTCCAATACTTTGCTGCTGAAGTGCTGCGTCAAATTGGCGATAACGCTGCTTCTGTCCGTCCAGGTGTCTCCGTTGAAGTGACTCGCGAAGCCGTCGGCGTTATCGCCATTATTTCTCCTTGGAACTTCCCAACAGCTACCGCGGCTTGGAAAATTGCGCCAGCACTTGCATTTGGTAACAGCGTGGTGTGGAAGCCGGCAAATTTAACCCCAGCAAGCGCTGTGGCTCTCACTGAGATTATCCATCGCCAAGGCTTGCCTGCAGGCACGTTTAATCTGGTTTTGGGTAGCGGTTCTCAAGTGGGTAATACGCTGATTAACTCCAAAGAGATTAACGGTGTCAGCTTTACAGGCTCTGTTGATACTGGTCGTAAAGTGGCAGCAGCGACCTCGCCAAACTTTGTTCGTTGCCAGTTGGAAATGGGCAGCAAAAATGCATTGGTTGTCGCTGATGATGCAGATCTTCAAATTGCGGTTGAAGCGACAATTGCGGGATCGTTTTCTGGGGCGGGACAAAAATGTACCGCATCGTCTCGCTTAGTCGTGATGGACGGCATTCACGATGCGTATGTTGAAGCGCTAATCAAACGCATGGGTGAGCTGAAAGTGGGTCACGCACTGAAAGAGGGCGTATTCATGGGCCCAGTGGTGGATGAAAATCAACTGAATGCCAATTTCGGCTGGATTGAAAATGCCCGTCAAGCGGGCGCAGAGTTGGCTTTCGGTGGCGAGCGTTTAAACCTTGAGCATGACGGTTACTACATGTCGCCAACCCTGTTTTTGAACACACAAAATAGCTGGGAAGTGAACCAAGAAGAAGTCTTCGCACCCATGGCGAGTGTGATCCGCGTGTCTGATCTTGATGAAGCGATTACGGTTGCTAATGATACACGCTTTGGTCTGACCGGCGGCATTATCACTCAAAGCCTGCGTAGCAGTGCCATCTTTAAGCAGCAAGTTCAGGCTGGATGCGTGATGGTGAATTTGCCAACCGCGGGGACGGATTATCACGTTCCATTTGGTGGCCGTAAAGAATCTAGTTTTGGTCCTCGTGAGCAAGGTCAGTACGCCAAAGAGTTCTACACCGTGGTGAAAACCGCTTATCAGCGCCCTTACTAAGAACAGTTGGGTAGTTGATGGCGTCAGCTACCCACACTGAAAGGCTAAGAAATTGTTTTTTAAGGAGTGGTTATGTACCAACAACGGATTGTGATTGACGGGTTGCAGTACTGCAATTGGGATCGAGAGTACTTCCAAACGCTAAAGGCGAGTGGCATTACCGCCGTTCATGCCACCATGGTGTATCACGAGAGCGCACGTGAAACCTTAACCCGTTTTGCTGAGTGGAACTTGCGCTTCGAGCAAAATGCGGATCTCATCATGCCTATCTATTCAATGGCAGACGTAGAAAAAGCCAAAGCCGAAGGCAAAGTTGGGATCTTCTTCGGCGCGCAGAATTGCTCTCCAATTGATGATGAAATTGGCTTGATTGAAGTGATGCGCCGCCAAGGTTTGCTGATCATGCAGCTGACTTACAACAACCAAAGCTTACTGGCGACCGGTTGTTACGAACAAAACGACTCTGGGGTAACTCGCTTCGGTAAGCAAGCGATTGAAGAGATGAACCGAGTTGGGATGATCATTGATATGTCCCATAGTGCCGAGCGTTCAACGTTGGAAGCTATCGATCTTTCTTCGCGTCCTATTTGTATCAGCCATGCCAACCCGACATTTGCGTATGACGCACTGCGTAACAAATCCAATACGGTGATCAAAGCGTTAACCGAGCGTGGTGGCTTGATTGGATTCAGCTTATACCCGTTCCATTTGCCAAATGGCAGCCAGTGTACGCTGGATGACTTCTGCCAAATGGTTGCGAAAACCGCAGATATGTTTGGTATCGACCATTTAGGCATCGGTAGCGACCTGTGCTTAAACCAGCCGCAACAAGTGTTGGAATGGATGCGCAACGGTCGTTGGTCAAAAGCGATGGACTATGGCGAAGGGTCAGCAAGTAACTCGGGATGGCCAGATGCGCTGCCATGGTTCTGCGGCAGTGTAGGGATGGAGAACATCTACAACGGATTAATGCGTCACGGATTCAGTGAATCTGAGGCGGGGAAAATCTTGGGTGAAAACTGGTTCAACTTTCTCAAAGAAGGGCTCGAGCCTATCTCACCGAAATAACCCTAACAGGAACCGCCTGCCAACATAACAACAATATGGCAGGTGCAAAACTCACATCTTGTAGCCAGTCTTTGGCAGCTGCAACAAACCTCTGGAGTCAGAGTATGTCTGATTTTACCAATAGCATGAAAGCTTCCGCGGTGAGCGTGTCATCAGGCGAGGCACAAACAACACGCAAAACATCAACGGTGACTAACACCACGGATAAATTAGGTCTAAATAACCCCGCTTTCTGGTATAGCGGCGGCTTTATCGGCCTATTCGTCGCCATCGCACTTTATGATGGCGAGCTGTTATCGACACTCGTTAATGCCGGATTTGGCTGGGCAGTTCAAGTGTTTGGGCCTTACTGGCAGTTATTGCTTCTTCTCACTTTTCTTATTGGTCTTGGATTAGCTGCAGGGCGAACAGGTAAGGTGATGTTGGGTGGGATCGCTAAGCCGGAAATGGACACCTTTCGTTGGATGGCGATTATTTTTTGTACCCTACTGGCTGGTGGCGGCGTTTTTTGGGCGGCGGCAGAGCCTATCGCACACTATGTGAATCCGCCACCTTTGTATGGCGCGCAAGATAACTCGCAGCAAGCGGCAGTGAATGCATTGTCTCAATCTTTTATGCACTGGGGCTTTCTGGCTTGGGCAATTGTTGGCAGCTTAACCTCTATCGTGGTCATGCATTTGCATTACGACAAAGGCTTACCATTAAAGCCACGTATTCTACTCTACCCAATTTTAGGTGAGCGAGCACTTAAAGGCCAAGTCGGCGCGTTGATTGATGCGTGCTGTATTATCGCTGTGGCGGCAGGGACCATCGGGCCAATTGGGTTTCTAGGCTTGCAGGTTAGCTACGCATTAAATGCATTGTTTGATATTCCTGATGGCTTTACCACTCAGCTCATCATTATCTTGTTTGCGATTGCACTCTACACGATATCGGCGCTGAGTGGCTTGAGCCGTGGAATGCAGTTGCTCAGTCGTTACAACGTAATTTTGGCGATGGGATTGATGGTTTACGTGCTGATTTTTGGTCCGACGAATTTTATCTTTAACGGATACATTCAAGGGGTCGGAAGCATGTTGGATAACTTCATCCCGATGGCGACCTACCGCGGTGACGAAGGTTGGTTAAGCTGGTGGACCGTATTTTTCTGGGGATGGTTCTTAGGTTACGGTCCGATGATGGCGATCTTTATTGCGCGTATTTCTCGTGGTCGTACTATCCGCCAAGTCATTTCCACCATCAGTATTGTAGCCCCATTAACCACGTGTTTTTGGTTCACGATCGTCGGTGGCTCGGGTTTGGCGTTCGAAATGGCTGAGCCAGGCAGTGTGAGTGCAGCGTTTGAAGGCTTTAACTTACCAGGTGCTTTGCTTGCGGTGACTCAGCAACTGCCAATGCCGATGCTGACTTCGATTCTATTTCTGATCTTAACCACGATCTTCATCGTCACGACGGGTGACTCAATGACCTACACCATCAGCGTCGTGATCAGCGGTGAGACAGAACCAAACGCGATCATTCGTACCTTCTGGGGCGTGATGATGGGTGTGACGGCACTGATCCTGATTTCTCTTGGCTCTGGCGGTATCTCCGCTCTGCAATCTTTCATTGTGATTACCGCGGTTCCGGTTTCGCTGATTTTGTTGCCGTCACTTTGGAACGCACCGCAAATCGCAATCAAGATGGCGAAAGATCAAGGGCTATAAAGATTATCTAATTCAAACAACGTGGAGCTTGTGCGGGTGTTTTCCTCCTGCATCCGCACAAACCCTAACATTCTTATAATAACAACTAGGTGGTGAGCAAAATGGATGCACATCGTTCTACTTATACGGAAGCAACTATGCGCGACGCAGCGATTGTCATGGCAGCAGAAAGGCTTGGCGCTATGCACCAAAACCGAATCAGCTTTGTCCGTAGTCTGATTCGTAATATGGCGAGTCAACACTGGCAAGTAACCAAGCATGAGTGGCAACTTTGTCCGCGTGGTTATGGTCACGTGATTTATAAACTGGCCACGCCGGAACACGTTTATCACTTAGTGGTGTTCTGCGATGAAATTGCTGATGACGAACGTAATGATCGCGTAATTGCTGAAAAGTGGGACGTCACATTCGCATTAGTTCAAGGCGGTGTCGATGTCACTTTGTTAGAAAGACTAAGAGCGAATGTCAGGCTCCAAGAGGCGGGGCGTAACTCTAATAATGTTCTTGTTCTTGCCCGAGCGAATAAAAGTGTACGAGTGTTTGAACATATCGTCAGCGCGCTGTCACAAGGTAAGCAGCCTGAGCCTAAAGAACTAGCGGAAGTGGGTTATATCCTGCGTACCACGGCCGTTTATGGTAACGGAAAGTTTGGTATTGCTGACTTCAAATTATTAGAGAATAACTCTGATTTTAGCCAGTCGTTTAGCGCGCAAATGTGTGCGGTGTATATGTTGCGTGAATTCAGCTTAGATTGGGTGCATTATTTGGCGCTTCAACAGGGAGGCGATAAGGCGGTGGCACTGCATCGCGGTTTGCAGCGCTACCTAGGTGTGGGTAATGCAACCGGTTTGGGCATGGCCCCATACTTGATTAATCACCCGTGTATCGTTGACCAATGGATGACCTCTCGCGAACGTGCTATTGCGCGAGTCTTTGCCATGCCATGTGAAGAATCATTCCATACGCCATTGCAAGCTTTACTAAACAAAGCGCAACGTCACCTAGAGCAAGTTATCACCATTAATGAGCATCAAGACAGGCTCAATCACCAAGCGATAGCGGACATCAAACAACTATTGTCTGAGCTTACAACGTTAATGGCATCGCATCCGAACTGGGCGAGTTTGGTCGAGCAAAAGAAAACAATGTGTGTGGAAGCCCAAGAAATCCTCACCTCTTGCTTGATTGAGCTTTACCCCTCTTTGGTGGACGAATTTGCCAGCCAAATGAACACGAATGAAACGTTATCTATTACGGGTGGGAAAAAGGTCCAAGATTTACTCGACGTATTGAAAAACAAATATCGCTGGGCGATAGAGGCCGATTATTCATTGGCCGAGAACAACTACTGGTTCTGGTATCGCTCGCAAGACAAAGAAGAGCCAAGGCTTGGTGTACGTGGTGAAGAGGCTGGAGAAGAAAAAGAGTTGCCGCTCGATATCGGAAGACAGGTGAATCGTCTTTATCACGCCTTGCTAGGATGCCGCGAAGAGACGTCTGTTGCCGAGTTTTTGTTGCAAAATCCGGCATACCGTTCGATTACCCGTCGAGTGTGGACGTTAGGCAACCGAGCTATGGGCGACATTCAGATGAACGTCTTACGCCAAGATGCACTGCCGATGCATTTATTACGTTGTAAGTTGGCCATATTTGGTGCGACTAAGTTTGATCCACGCTCGGATCGTTGGGTTCGCGTGACCTTCTTCCAAGGCGCGCCGCTGTTGGATGAAATTCACGACCCGCAATTGGCAGATAACTGGATTTTCCCAAGCATGCCTGAGCGTGAAGAAATTACGCAAAGTGACAATCAAAAAATCAACGGAGGATTTGCAGTATGATCGTCTCTCACAACGAATTGGTGGCCGTGGTTAATAAGGCATTTCTTGGCATGCGCCGTCACTGTGGTGAGGCGGATGTCATCGCAAACATGGTGGCGGATTTGCAAATGGTCGGTTTGCACGGAGTACGCCACTTTAATAACGCCAGCCTGTTTCTTGGGTTAGATTCAGACTGCGCCGTATCGGTGACCAACAGCACGCCATCGAGCATCGAGGTGGATTTGCACAATGGTAGTGTGGCGTGCCACTTACCTACCGTGTTGGACTTCGCACTTGAGAAAATGATCAACAGCAAATCCATTACCGTTACATTGAAGCAGTGTCATAATCGCTGGTTAGCATTCAGTGAACTACTGAAGTTATCGGCTAAAGGGATTGCTTGCCGCGCACAGTGGATTAATGGTTCCAGCCCAAGACGCACGCTTTATGTACTCAATCGAGGACGTATCGCACCCGAAGTATTTTTCTCGGATCAGGTTGATGAACAGGAGACGGATCTTCATCGCATGATCATTGAGCTTTCAATCAACGATTTCGATCTTGAAAAGAGCTCACAAGATTATGCTATTCATATTGAAGGAGATGAGTTGATCCGAGCTCAGCAAACATCATGGAAAAATGGCATCTTTGTTGAAGACCAAGAGTGGGAAACCCTTAAGCAAAGCGCAACGGCATTCTTAGTTGAAAGTAGCGAGCGCTCAATACAAGGTGCGGGTGGGGTGGTTTAGAGCCAATACAAATAAGCCACATTAAGGCGGCGTACGCGGCCTTTTTCTGTTGTATCAGATCCCAGCAGAAACGATGAGCCGGCATAGCATGTATGAGCATAGTTAGCCTCCTAAATCGTTATAGAAAGGAGGCTAAATAATTTGTTCGTTTTGGCGTGCGATCGTTACAGTGCTTTTTCGATCTTCATCGCGACGTTTTTAGATACCCATGTTTTCCATAAATCAGGATAGGTATCAAAGAAGTAGAACATCGCCTCTTCACCGTCAGCGTAGTTATCTTCCATCCACGCGAGCAGTTCACTCATCTGCTGGTTAGTAAAGCCCCGCTTTTGTAAATAAGCGAACGCTGCGGGCTCTCTATTCGCAAACGCTTCTGTTGTCACCGTACGAACGGGTGAGGGCGGGTACATCGTCACTTTTGGTGATACACAATCTGGTTGAGTTGTGCAATTACGATACTCGTCCAAATCGGTTCCGCTGCCAAAGTCCACTTTGACCATCTCATATTTACCCAATACTGGCGTTGGTGACCAATAGTAACCAAACCAAGGCTGCTTGCGATCATAAGCCTTGGCAATGGTGCCGGCTAAGGCGGCGCCGGAGCCAGGGTCGACCATCTCAAAGCCATGTTTATCCAGCCCTAACGCGTTAAATAGGTGACCAGACGTAATTTGGCATGTCCAGCCCGCAGGACAACTATAGAAGGCGAACTTCTCTTCATATTCCGGGTGTTCAAACAACGCCGCATGCTTAATAACGCCTTCGATGGTTGCCAGTTCTGGATATTGCTTGACTAAATAAGCAGGGACCCAAAAACCTTCCTCACCCCCATTTACCAGCGACTCGCCTGCAATACGTAAGCGTTTATCGGCAATACCTTTATCGAGTGCTTCTTTAATGCCATTTGTCCACAACTCGGGTGCAACATCGGGCTCGCCTTTTTCAATCATTGACGTGCCCGTTGGAACGCTATCACCAGGGATTAATTCCGCATCACAGTGGTAGCCTTCATTAAGAATAAATTGGTCGATGTGCGCCATTAAACTGGCCGAATTCCAGTTCATATCTGCGATAGTAATTTTGCCGCATTCGCTGGCGCTTGTATGAGTTGAAAGTGCAGATAGCAGCAGAACGGAGAGTATTGAAGGTGTCGTTTTCATGTGACTGAATTCCCTTATCGTTATCCTTTACTTCATTATATGCATAGACTTATGAAGGTTCAGAAAACAAGGTTTTTTCAGTGATGTTGAGCAGAAAAATAATGTTTGACGTCAGGCTTAGGGTAGGAGCCTTATGCGGTCGTGGCGCATGGACGGCCTATACGAAGGAGTAAGGTCGAACGTTTCGATAAGACGTTATTCTAAATAAAAAACGGTCACGAAGTTATCGAATATCCACGGTTTGATTACACAAATAGTTTGGATAACATATCTCTTTCTTCAACAGACAGTAGCGGATTTTGCTTGTTATTTAACTTAATGCTGATTTCACCTTGCAGTGATTTTAACTGACTGGCAGTCAGGTTACTCAGCTTTTGCTTGAGCTCATTAAATTGTTGGGCCGTCATCTCAATTTCCTCGTTGTATTTAGGCTTATCCTTCGTTAGCCGTATTTCGTCGTCCTTGATAGGGACACAACATACTTATTCAATATAAGTAGATTATGATTTGATCGATTACCTTTTGTCCGAATATTGTCAAGCTGTGTTAAGTGATACGTCAGATTTTCCTATGTCAGGTTTTTTCCGTCTATTTAAGGGGGAGATCACAAGGGAAGCCAAGTGGGCTTCCCTTTGTTTATAGTCTGTTATTGATACGTGAGGCTAGTTAACTCTCACCGCAAACTTACTCGCCAATGAATGTAGCTCTGGGAGCATGCGATAGATAAGGTAAAGCTGCTGCAACACCATCCGGGCGGAACTGTCATCTTCGTCCCGCCATTCATTTAAACGTTGCTCAAGGCCGGCATCGTCGATGCCAGAAAGATCACACGTTTCACAATGTTGGTGGAGCTGTTGATGGAGTACATCCAAATGCTGATGAATGCAGCGGTGAGCATCTAAAACCAGCTTGTGAATAGATTCATCTTCGATACGCGTTCGGTGTGCGCCGAGCGCCGAAATATAGTTTAACATTGCATGATTGAGGGTTAAGAAGCGAAAGCTTTCATCAAGGGCGGCGCGATATTTACCCGGTTCAGCAAGCATCGTACTAATAGCAGAAGAGAGTGTTGCATCATTATTGTGTGCTTGGCGTCGGGCAATGCGGTAATTCAAATTGTCTTTTTTTCCTATTCGATACTGACCGATGATCTGATCGAGGTACTGCTTATTTGCGTCTATCGCATCCGACATTACCTTGTGCAGTCTTCTCGATTGCCAGTCAGGCAAGATAACCAAGACGGCCACAACTGCGAGTGCACAGCCTATAAGCGTATCCGCTAAACGAGGCAACACGACGGCGTAACCTTCTCCTAATTGATTAAACAAAAAGAGTACCAATAGCGTGATGAAGCCGGTCGCGTACCCATAATTGTTCATCCTGAATGCGAAAAACATGACGCCAGAGATAACAATAAACACCAACTGACTCTCTTGCGACGGGAAGAAGGTAAGCAGTGGAACACCAATTAATAACCCTGCCAGCGTACCAATCACTCGCGCTGTGAGTTTTTGACGTGTCGCGCTGTAGTTTGGCTGGCAAACAAACAGTGTCGTTAGCAGTATCCAATAGCCTCGATCGATGCTGAACACTTGGATGATCCCGTATCCGACGGTTAATGCAATCGACATACGCAATGCATGACGAAACAACATCGAATCTTTGTGTAGGTTGGCTGAAATACGTTGCCACATCGCTTTTAATGTATGCGGGTTGGTATCTGCCAAAGTTTCTTCTTCTAAGCCTTCAACATCGGGGTTATTAATGTTGTTGAGTTGTTTTTCAACGGTCGCTAAGTTATTGAATAAATATGTTAACTGCATCAGCAAGCGCTTCCAGTGGCCTTGCTTTTGTTCTTCTAAATAAGCGAGAGAGTTTTGCAGCTCAGCTAAAGCCAAAATGGATTGATCGGTATGAGTGTATTCATTGCCAAGCTGGATGGCTTGAGCAATATCGCGGCAGGCTTGAGCTTGAGACTCTAGGAGATACTTAAAGCGGAATAATACATCGGAGCGTTCAAACTCGGTTGCTAAATCTTGGTAACGATAATGGCTTGAGCTAACGCGTTCGTGAATGTCTTGTGCGATAAAGTAAATATTTAAAAATCGGTCGCTTGGCCCATCAATATGACCTCGTTTGGAGCGGTTTAGCAATGTCGCTTTACAAGCGTTTAATGCCATGACCGTCGCGGCATTAAGTTTAGCCGCTTCAATTCGCATTGGCTGAGGGGCAAGGTTGGTGACCGGATGAAACAGCTTTGCTTTTGCATCAAGGTAGTTCGCCAGTTGAACGAACACATTGGCCAAGCTTTGTTGCACGGGTTGAAGTGGCCAAAACATCTGCCAAATCATTGACATAAAGTAATACCACGCCGCCCCTGTTAGTAACAATAGTGGTTGAAACCAAATGTTGGTGCTCTCATGGGCGCCGAGCATGGTATAAATAGCAATCAGCAAAGAGCCAAATGCAATGCTGGCATACTTGGGGCCAATCGCACCAAGTATGATGAAGCAAAAGGTGGAAATAAATAACCCTGCCGCAAAGGCCCAAGGAGTATCAAATAAAATCTCTATCGAGAAAGCCGCCACAGCAAAACAGAGGAAGGTAAGGAGTAACGCCTTAATTCGCCCGGTAAAACTGTCATCCGTTTCAGCCAACGCAGCGGCGATAACACCTAGAGTAAGTGGCGTTATTAGCGTATTTTGTTCAAAGAGCCAGGTCGGGATCACGACCCCTAGCAAGGTGATTAAGATAAGAACGCTATAATTTATGGTTTTATTGGCCCAATAGAGTCGAAATTTAGAAGTTGCTTGCACAATGCGCCTTACGTTACCGATGAAATATGGGGGAAATATTAGCAACGCCACTATAACGTGTTTATGATTTACTTTAAAAAAATATCGTTGTTGTTTATGAAATCAACAGTGATGTCATTGACTTAAACTTGATTTCGTTCTCAATGACAATGAAATTTTACATGCTTATGATTATTCGCTCATTAAATCGACAGTAATGTGAATTTTATTAAAGAATAAAAAAAGATGCTTACTTAGAGGCTCGCCATTACTACAATTCGGTGCCTTAAAATGATATAAACCGACAACTTCTAACTTAAAAGGCGCACGTTTCATGCAGCTCACTGCCACTAGCAAAGCACAGTTTTTTATTCAAAATGAGTACCATCACGTCGAAATAAAAGAAAACAGTGTTTTATTAAGCTCAATAGGTAGTGAAGAGCATATCCCTTTTACGGTTTGGAATGGCAAAGTCAGGGTAAAGCGAGGTTTATTCTGGAGTTCTCTTCAATTTTTTGCCCATGAACAAGGCGATAAACAACAAAGCTGGCTTGTTCAGGGGTTACCTTGGCCTCAATGCCGAAAGTTCGCCCTAGAGTCGGTGCGTCAATATCAAGAGTGGCACAACGACCAGTGTCGAAAGTTAGCGGAATACCTGCCTAAATGGGAAGAAGAGCTAGACAAGCTCAAGCATCTTCCTGCGTACTTATCGCATTCTCAAGTTCTGGGCTGGGTTGAGAATCTTAATCAAGAGTTGATTGAGATAAAAACCACTTTAGAAGAAGCCAAAATGCGGATGCCGAACCGGATGTCAGAAATTGAGCCTTGGCTTGTTGATACGTCGACCACGCTGGGTGAACGAAACCGAGACTGGCTTGAAAAAGAGCGCCCTAATTGGGAAGTGCTATTCAATCGTATTGAATCTTCGCCCCTGAACTTATCTCAGCAATATGCGGTGTTGCTTAATGATGATCACAACTTAGTCCTCGCCGGTGCTGGTTCAGGAAAAACCAGTGTTTTGACGGCGCGAGTCGCTTATTTACTGCAAAGTCATCAAGCGCAAGCGGAAGAGTTGCTCATGTTGGCGTTTGGCCGGGATGCGGCGACAGAGATGAAAGAGCGACTCGTGGATAAAGTCGGTATGGCGGCAGAAGGCGTGCGTGTAAATACTTTCCATCAATTGGGTTTATACATTTTAAACCAAGTGGAGCAACAGCCTGTCGAAATTAGTTGCTTAGCGTTGGATGATAACCAGCGTAATGCTTGGTGTGTGGACTGGCTGAAAAAGCACTGGATGACGCCGACCAATTTTAAACGCTGGCAAAAGCACTTAGATAAATGGCCGATCGCCTACTTAAAAGGGGATGATGAGCTAGGCAGCCATTCAGAAAACCCGAAGCTGATCGCTTGGCTAGACGCACAACTGTCCCACTTAGCGGCCATCGGCCTGAGTAAAAAGCAAGTGCAAGAAAAGTTGGTGAATCATCAAGATTACACTCGATTAAACAGCGAACTGGCTTTGTGTTGGCCATGTTTTACTGCTTGGCAAAAAATGCTCAAAGAGAGTAACCAAGTGGATTTCCCAACCATGATCAGTCGAGCGACGGATTATGTACAGAAAGGAAAATTTGTTTCACCTTGGCGTTTTGTCATGGTTGACGAGTACCAAGATATCTCTCCAGACCGATTGGCACTGATAGAAGCGCTGTGCGAGTCAACACAGAAACAAGCGGGCGCTACTTTATTTACAGTGGGTGATGACTGGCAAGCTATTTATCAATTTGCAGGGGCTGATGTAAACCTCATTACTGGTTTTAAAGAGCGATTTGTGCATTCTACCGTTCATCACCTTGATACCACTTACCGTTTTAACAATCAGATTGGTGATGTTGCCAATACCTTTGTTCAACAAAATCCATCTCAGTTACCTAAGGCGCTAAACAGTCACAAACAACGTAAGCAAAAGAGCGTGCATACCGCGCCAAGTAACCAAGTTGAAAAGATCCTTGATCAATTAAATCAACAAGCAAAGCAAACCAAGTCAGTTTTGTTGCTCGGGCGTAATCATTATCATAAGCCAGATTTGTATGATGATTGGTTAAGGCGTTTCCCAAATCTCGATATTCGCTTTATGACTTGTCACGCGAGTAAGGGAAGGGAAGCGGATTTTGTCATCATTCTTTCTGTTGATGAGGGACAATTTCCGGCGAAGAAAAAGCAAATTCACATTGATGGTGCACTGACAGAGTCCAAAGACAAATTCCCTTATGCTGAAGAACGCAGATTGTTTTATGTCGCAATGACTCGAGCAAAAGAAAAAGTTTGGATTACCCATACAGGTGCTGGGTCAGCATTTGTTCAGGAGTTAGTGACGGGTGACTACCCCATTAAGTCCCCACGCTAAAATGTAGGGTGAGTAACCTCCAAAAACCACAAAGGCGATACTCAGTATCGCCTTTGTGTTATCGAGGAATATCAATGGCGTTTAGGTGCGCTCGGCGATGTAGGCATCGTAGTCAGGCACTTCAATATCCACTTCTTGCTCTAAGAGCGGTGAATCGAATAGGAACTTCGCCGTGGCACGGTTGGCCGCAACAGGGATATTCCAAACACTGGCGATACGAAGAAGCGCTTTTACATCTGGGTCGTGTGGCACTGCGTTCAGAGGGTCCCAGAAAAAGATTAATACATCGATCTTGCCTTCAGAAATAAGAGCGCCAAGTTGCTGGTCACCGCCCATTGGGCCGCTGATCATGCTTTTAATCGCAAGGCCCGTTTCTTTGCTCAACATGTGGCCGGTGGTGCCCGTTGCGTATAGGAAGTGGCGCTGCAATTTTTCTTTATTTTCTGTTACCCAGCGAAGCAACTCAGGCTTGCAGTGATCGTGAGCAACCAACGCGACGTTTTTGTGTGCTGGCATGGTACGAATGGTTTTTTGCATCAAGTTATTACCGAATTTATGATGATTAATTGGACTCTTTCAATAGAACACTTTTTTAGTTGATCAATCAACAGGCTTTACGTGGAATGTTGGCCTATATTCTGACGGAGATAACGATTCTTCGATCGTATCGTCATGAAGTGTTTTTGGTGTCAGTGGTTCGATGACAGGTGACGCATGTCTTTCATACGCTTCACCTCTCAAATAGTGGGCGGCTTGTAAGATCGAAAGCCGACCTTGTTGCACCATTTTATCAGTAGGAGCGAATAGGACTTTATTGCGCAGCAAACCACGGTACACACCATGACTTAGATACACTGAGACCAAACCGATGTCTTCTGTTTTTCCTGCACTGCGCAGCTCACTGATCGCAACCTCAATCGCTACGGCGCTGCCTACGATATAATCGATATTGCCCATGTCGATCACGCGTTGAGCTAGGTTGCGCTGTAATTCTTTATCGTTGTCTGCCCAGAAAGACTCAACGATATTAATGTCGCTACCTTGGATTGCTTCATAAAAGCCAGCCGTGACGGGTTTCGTCCCCCCGCTAGTACGAGGGCCCAATAGCAAAGCGATGTTGGTTTTTCCTGAGCCCTTGGGATGGTGTGTCGCGAGGTACTTACCCGCTTCGTAACCCATCCAATGCCAGTCAACCCCAACCGTCCCTTTCAGGAGTTTACTTTGCTCTGCATCCAGATCCAGTTGATTGACAGTCGCAAAGACAGGGATATTGCCGACCCAGCTTTTAAGGGAGTGCTTATAAGCATGAGGGGCCACCGTACCAAGGACAATCGCATCCGCCCCCCATTGACTACACAGAGTAAGCTGTTGTTCTTGACGGGTTTGGTTTGGATAGCCGCCGGCCTCCAGAACTCGTAACTCCACCCCTTGCTTTTTCGCTTCGGACACCATGCCATAGTTGACTGACAACCAGTAAGAGTCTTTTAAGTGGGGGTAAATGGCACATATTTTCTCTGCCGCTGCCGTAGGCAAAGAAACGAAGAGTGATAACGCCAGTGTAAAATATCTGGGAGCAGTGCGAAATGCGTGTTGATTTTTGACCATGAAATGAAGTTCGTTGGCATAGATTAAGTAAACACTGCAAAATA
Organism: Vibrio sp. TAP-3B; assembly: GCF_057784735.1. NCBI lineage: Bacteria > Pseudomonadati > Pseudomonadota > Gammaproteobacteria > Vibrionales > Vibrionaceae > Vibrio > Vibrio sp. TAP-3B. Next base: position 1,088,627 of record NZ_CM173496.1, read on the forward strand.
TACCGTAATATGTCGCTGAACACGAACATTAAGGTCATGAAAATATGTTGCTAGCAACCGCAAGCATCGGTCGTAAACTCTTGTTGTCTTTTATTGCGATGGCAATGCTAGTCATTTTGTCAGCGCTTATCGGCGTGTCGGGGTTTTCTTTGGTCGCCAAGACGGAAAGGAACGTGGTTGATTCTGCGATCCCGGCCATGATTGAAGCCAGACAAGTGTCAGAATTGAGCACTCGGATTATTTCATCGGTGCAAATGCTTTCAAATGCACGAAATGAGCAAGAGAGAAAAGAGTCGGGACGAGTGTTATTCGAACAGCTCGAATCGTTGCTTAAGCACATTAAAGAGTTGGGCGGTGAATCGTTTGACTCCAAGTTGTTAGAGACTTTGGAAAGCGATGTCCAGAGCGTGATTAATAACCTGGCTGACTTAGGTGTTTCGGTAGAAAGAAAGCTCTGGTTAGCAAAAGAGATCGACGCTCGCGTCGAAGAGATGCGTTTACTCAGTGAGGAGCTCGAGCAGCTAACTCGGACACAAGTTCAAAACACCAGTACCATTGCGGTAGCGAACGTCACGCATATTTATGATCTATTAGAATCGAACCAAAAAGAGCAAGTATATCAGGCGTTAGATGCGCTAGTGGAAGTCGATTTAGACTTGGCTGAACGTCTGCATGAGTTGCACCTTCTCGCCTTTAAAATGCTTAACCAAATTGAAGAAGCTCGCACTTTAACCAATATTGAGCGAATTCAGCAGGTGCAAACAGATTTCGAAAGCAACCTTAAAATAATGAAGCGCCGCGTGCTTGCCGTAGAAGATCCAACACGTTCAAAGCAAATGAGTCAGTTACTTACAGAACTTGGCAAGCGGCAAGTCGTATTCACCATTTTGATGCAGCAGTATGAGAACAACGAGCAATCTCAACTACTGATGCAAAAAACATTAGAGTTGTTCTCGGGGCTCAATGGCACGGTCAACAAGCTGGTTGATAATTCAAATAAAACCACCACTTTCGCGGTTGATCAATTGACCAGTACGTTGAAGTTTGCGCAGTGGTCTCTCACCGTCATTTCTATTGTGGGCTTGATTGTGGTTGTGTTGATTCTTTGGCGGGTCGTATATGTTTCCGTGGTTAAAAGACTGGCTGAATATTCTGCTGCCTTATTGTCCGTTGCGCAGGGCAACTTGGCAGTCGAGTTGGAAGTAAAGGGAAAAGATGAACTTGCACATATGGGACAGGCCATCATTACCGCTCGTAATACCGCGCAGGCGTTAAAAGTGGTCGCAGAAGGGGAAGCTCAAGCTAAACGCGAATTAGAAAACCACAAAGAACACCTAGAAGAGTTGGTTGAGCAGCGAACCTCTCAGTTAAAACAAGCTAACCGCCGCTTGAATGAAGAAGTGCTTAACCATGCCAAAGCACGAAAACAAGCAGAGCAGGCCAGCCGCGCTAAATCCGCGTTTCTAGCGACGATGAGTCATGAGATAAGAACACCGATGAATGGTGTACTGGGTACAGCCCGTTTATTGATTGACTCTGGGTTGAATCCTATTCAAAAGCGATATGCAGAGATCATTAACCGCAGTGGTAAAACGCTACTCGCGATTCTAAATGATGTATTGGATTACTCTAAAATCGAAGCCGGACATTTGGAAATTCGCAACTTAGGCTTCGACTTGTATCAAATGGTTGAAGACACGTTTCAATTGATGAATGGCCGCGCACAAGAGAAAAAGTTGCTTTTCTCTTATCATATAGAAAGTGATGTGAACCGTTACTGGAAAGGCGATGTTACGCGTATTGGCCAAGTGTTGAACAACCTCGTCGGCAACGCAATCAAATTTACCGATGAAGGCGAGATTGATATTTACGTGAGCCTGAATCCAGAAGATGAGTCGCAAGTACTTTTCGAAGTGTCTGATACCGGAATAGGCATTGCAGAGAAAGATCAGCGCACGTTGTTTGATGTCTTTACACAAGCGGAAGGTGGTATGAACCAAACGGGTGGGACCGGTCTTGGTTTGGCGATCAGTAAGCGCATTATAGAAGCCATGGGTGGTTGTTTAAATGTGGACTCGGAAGCGGGACATGGCAGTCGTTTCTGGTTCTCTATTCCACTAGAAGAGAGCGAACCTGTTGACACTGGTGTGGTTGCGAGTGCGCGCTGTAAAGTGAAAGCAAAAGTTCTTTTAGTGGAAGACAACGAAGTAAACCGGGTTGTTGCTGAAGGCTTTTTAGAAAACATGGGTCACCAAGTGGTGATGGCAGAAGATGGTTCTCAAGCAGAATCGATTCTCGCGCAACAAGATTTTGATATTGCCTTGGTGGATATTAATCTCCCTGATTGCGATGGCACAGAGCTGATTCAACGTCTAAAACAAATTGAAGCCAATAAGCCTGCGGATAAAGCGCTGACACCGACCCCAATGATTGCCGTCTCTGCTCATGTGTTTGCCGAAGAGATTGAACGCTATTTGGCTGCAGGATTTGATGGCTATTTACCTAAGCCGATTGCTAAAGAAGCGTTGGCTGCATTAATTCAGGATATGTTGGATGGTAAGCAACTGCTGTTGCCCCAAACTGTCGAGGGCACGCCGTTTGGCGAGACATTATCAGAAGGGACAACGGAAAAAAACAAGCTCAGCGAAGACCAACAAATAGAGGAGCCAGAGGTGGTCATCATTAATTCCAGTGTGATTGAATCTGACATAAAAATCTTAGGCAGAGAAAAGATGCTGCATATTATCGACTTATTCAGAAACACCAGTGCGGACATTCTTAAACAGTTACAAGACTCAGCGGATAAAAGCGACAGCCAAGGTGTCAAAGATCTTGCTCACAAGTTAAAAGGCAGTGCGGGAAGTTTAGGCCTTACCGCATTGATGAACACTTGTCAGGGCATCGAGATAGCGGTGGAACCTTTGGATGCCTACATAGTTCACAAAAGTGCGCTGGTTGATCAAGTCTCGTCATCAATTAAAGCGCTGGAAGAGTTGATGACCAAATCGAGCTGACTATTACCCCAAATACCCAAAAACAAAAACCTCCGGCGCTCGCTCACCGGAGGTTTTTTCTATTCGATCTTATCATCTTCCCACTCGAGCCGCGTGTCTAGGGCATAAGGATCATCATCGAGCGGATGCTCCACTTTGCCTCGCAAATATTCGAGCTGATGCTCAAGCATATTGACGGTGTCGTAGTCTCCCTCAGAACAAGCAACGTAGATTTGTTGTTCAAGAGCGGCAATGTTATCTCGGATACCCATGAGACCCCTCCTTAAATCTTCATCGATTCTCAACAGGATTATAGTCAAGTAATCGAAATTCGATCGCTTGTTTTGTAAGATATCAATAATGCCGACGATCACGAAAGGGCCAAAATGTTTCTGACCCTTGACGAATCACAAAAGTATCCAATGACTTAACCAAATCGCTGCGTTTTGAATAGCGCCAAACTGACCGATAAATTTTTTACTTGGTTTTATTCCATCGAGAAAAGCGACGAGACAACATCCACCCACGCCATAATGTTCACGGTATCTCTGCCAGAGGTGGCGGGTGTATGGACATTCTACAATGAGCTTTAAGGTATTGAAGCGTTAGCCTCAATCTCGCTTGAACTGGGCGTTATTCTTTATCCCACGAGACATCGCACTCGTCTTCAATTGCAGATTTAAGAAGTGCAATCAGAGGGAAAGCTCTACGATCAAAACTGACTGCTTGTTCCTCTTGCTCATCCTCCTCGTTGTCAGCGTCTTGTGCGTCTTGCAACAATTTCTTTGAGGCAATAGCCGCGGTTAATTTTGAGAGTGCTTCAGGGACCTCTTGAGCAGAAAGTGAACTTGGGACGGTACCGCGATGGCCCATCATTTTGATCATCTCTAAGCCAATATCCCCAAACATAGTGACATTTGAATAGCTCCGACAACGAAAGGTAATAAGCATATAAATAACTCCTGTTTTCATGTGCTCATTTAAGTATAAAGCGAATATTTTTGAACGTAACCATGAAACTAAAATCGATGGTTTATTCACGATCTTGATTTTCATTACATCATCTAAGCTCAGGTGAATTGTTTGTAGGTACCACCTCCTTCTTTGCACTTATCGATGTTATGCAACGGTAACAACTTTGTGTGGTTAATTATTGCGCAACTAAAATCTATACGGGTTAAATGATTAGTACACGATGTATTTTTTTCTGAAGGAAAAGTTACGCTTTTAAAATTGTCCATATTAACGCTAAGGTTTTAAAGATCTCGTAACTTATAAATATATGAATAAATAGAGTATTTTTTAATTTCGAACAGCGGGGGCGATCTCTTCCTTTTCATTCCTAGCACGTATTTTTTGCCCACGGCCTCAACGTTTTCATGCTTGTTAATGATGTTTTTCTATAAAAATAATTTGAGTTCGAACTAATTTTCAGGCATTTTATATTTAACTAACCGTTCAATTAAAAACAACAAGGATGCAAAATGCCGAAGGTGGGGATGCCTGAAATAAGGAAACCACAGCTGGTGAAAGCGACAATGTCAGTGATTGATAGGGTCGGTTTACATGCCGCGAGTATTTCGTTGATCAGCAAAGAAGCTGGAGTATCAACCGGGATCATTAATCACTATTTTGGTGGTAAGCACGGGCTGCTGGAAGAAACGATGCGTGAGATCTTGCGTCAGCTGTCATCCACGATCACGCAGAAACTGCGTGAGCTACCAAGCGATGCGCATCAACAAAGAATCAATGCCATTATCGACGGTAACTTTGTCGGTTATCAGGCAGAAAACCAAGTCGCTAAAACATGGCTGGCGTTTTGGTCGTACTCGATGCATGACGAACAGCTCAAGCGTCTACAACGCGTTAATGAACGACGTCTTTTGTCTCATTTAAGAAAAGAGCTCAAAGCATTATTAAATACAGAGCAAGCAGAACTGGTTGCTAATGGGATTGCGTCACTCATTGACGGTATTTGGCTACGCGGAACGCTCAACCCGCAAGGCATTGATGCAGGTAAAGCGAGAATCATCATCAACGATTATCTCGAAAAACAACTCACGTATTACTCACAAAAAAATTAAAAGTCACAGGTCTTCACAATGGAAATGAAAGCACACTATATCAATGGTGCGATGTATAACGGGTGTTCACAAGAACACTTCACCACTTACAATCCGGCGAATGCTGAACCACTGGCCAATGTTAAACAAGCTGATCAACGCGATCTTGAAGCAGCGATTGAATCAGCAAAGAAAGGCTTTGCTGCGTGGTCTGCAATGACGGCGCTAGAGCGTAGTCGTATCTTGCACAAAGCGGTTGCTATTTTGCGCGAGCGCAATGATGAGCTTGCCGCATTAGAAGTTGCAGATACGGGGAAACCGATTCAAGAAGCGGTGGCTGTTGATGTAATAACGGGTACAGATGTACTTGAGTACTACGCGAATCTTGCGCCAAGCCTCCAAGGTGAGCAACAACCACTTAACCAAGACCAATTTTTCTACACACGTCGCGAACCACTAGGCATTTGTGCAGGGATTGGCGCGTGGAACTATCCAATTCAGATTGCAATGTGGAAATCGGCACCTGCATTGGCTGCGGGCAACGCGATGATCTTCAAACCATCGGAAGAAACACCATTAACCGCGCTGAAGTTAGCAGAAATTTATTCAGAAGCTGGCATGCCAGATGGCGTATTTAATGTCGTGCAAGGGGATTACCGCGTAGGGCAAATGCTGACAGCACATCCTGATATTGCGAAAGTGTCATTCACAGGCGAGTCTGGCACAGGCAAAGTGGTCATGAGCGACAGCGCTAAAACACTGAAACAAGTGACCATGGAGCTAGGTGGCAAATCACCTCTGATTATTTTTGATGACGCAAAGCTAAACGATGCGGTGTCTGCCGCCATGGTGGCGAACTTTTACACGCAAGGTGAAGTTTGTACTCATGGTACACGCGTGTTTGTGCATGAAGGTATTTACGATGACTTTATTGCGCAGCTTAAATCTCGTACTGAACTGTTGGTTGTGGGCGACCCACTTGATGAGAACACGCAAATTGGCGCTCTGATCTCTAAAGATCATGAGGCTAAAGTGTTGGGAGCGATTGAAGCGGCAAAAGCGAGCGGCGCGACCTTACTTACTGGCGGTTACAAAGTAACAGAGAATGGCCTTGCAAAGGGTAACTTTGTTGCACCAACGGTATTTATCGACTGTGATGACAACATGAGCCATGTGCAGCAAGAAATCTTTGGCCCAGTAATGTCAGTGCTGAAATTCCGTGATGAGTCGGAAGTGATTGCGCGTGCAAATAACACAGATTACGGCTTAGCCGCGGGCGTCTTTACCCAAAACCTATCTCGCGCTCACCGCGTGATCCACCAAATTCAAGCGGGTATTTGTTGGGTGAACACCTGGGGTGACTCGCCTGCAGAAATGCCAGTTGGTGGATACAAACAATCTGGTGTTGGCCGCGAAAACGGCGTCGAAACACTGAAGCATTACACGCAAACTAAAAGCGTGCTGGTTCAGCTAAGCGACTTCGAAAGCCCTTACAAATGATACCAATCGTAGTAGATAACTGACCACTTTAGCTTGTTAAAATGCTCGATAACTGCGTTGTCAATTTTGATTGTAGGCTGACTACTTATCGAAAATTTCCGCCTTGTTCTCAAGCATTTTTCCTACGCTAATTTCGTTCACTTATCTACTGTGATTGGTATTAACTCCTAGGAGAATCAAAATGCAACAACACTACGATTACATCATCGTCGGTGCGGGTTCGGCCGGCTGTGTGTTAGCGGATCGCTTGAGTGAGAGTGGTCATCACTCGGTATTATTGCTCGAAGCGGGTGGGTCGGATAAAAGTATTTTTATCCAGATGCCGACGGCGCTTTCTTACCCGATGAACACCGAAAAATACGCGTGGCAATTCGAGACGGTAGAAGAGCAAGGTTTAGATGGACGCCAACTGCATTGCCCTCGCGGCAAAGTCTTGGGGGGGAGTTCGTCAATTAACGGCATGGTTTACGTTCGTGGCCACGCTTGTGACTTCGACCAGTGGGAAGAAGAGGGCGCGAAAGGTTGGAACTATCAAGCGTGTTTACCTTACTTCCGTAAAGCGGAATCTTGGGTTGGCGGTGCAGATGAATACCGAGGCGATAATGGTCCAGTCGGCACATGTAACGGCAACGACATGCAGCGCAACCCACTGTATCAAGCCTTCATTGAGGCAGGTAAAGAAGCGGGTTATCCAGAAACAAAAGATTACAACGGTTATCAGCAAGAAGGCTTTGGCCCAATGCACATGACGGTTGATAAAGGCGTGCGTGCTTCAACCTCTAATGCATACTTAAGCCGTGCTAAAAAACGCAAAAATTTCACCCTAATGAAGCGAGTCACGGTTCATCGCGTTTTACTCGAAGAAATCGGCTCTGAAGGTAAGAAAGCAGTTGGCGTTGAATTTGAAAAGTCAGGTTCCATTCAGCAATGTTTTGCAAATCGTGAAGTCATTTCGAGCGCGGGCTCGATTGGCTCTGTACAGCTATTGCAGCTTTCAGGCATTGGTCCTAAAGCGGTATTGGAAAAAGCGGGCATTGAGGTAAAACATCCGTTGGAAGGGGTAGGTAAAAACCTGCAAGACCACTTAGAAGTGTACTTCCAATATCACTGTAAACAACCTATCACGCTCAACAGCAAATTAGGTTTGGTGAGCAAGGGCTTGATTGGCACTGAGTGGATATTAACTCGCAAAGGTCTTGGGGCAACCAACCACTTTGAGTCGTGTGCATTCATCCGCTCTCGTGAAGGATTAAAATGGCCAAATCTTCAATACCATTTCTTGCCTGCCGCCATGCGTTATGACGGGCAAGCCGCCTTTGATGGTCATGGTTTTCAAGTTCATGTTGGCCCAAACAAGCCCGAGAGCCGTGGGACGGTAGCGGTAACGTCTGCGAACCCTAACGATAAGCCGAAGATTGAGTTTAACTACATCTCAACCGAGCAAGATAAGCAGGATTGGCGTGACTGTATTCGTCTAACCCGCGAAATTTTAAACCAACCAGTGATGGACGAGTTTCGAGGCGATGAGATCCAACCAAGTTTGAGCGTTACTACCGACGATCAAATTGATCAATGGGTAAAGCAGAATGTCGAGAGTGCTTATCATCCATCTTGTACCTGCAAAATGGGCGCGGATAACGACCCATTAGCGGTTTTGAATGAGCGATGCCAAGTACGCGGTATTCAAGGCTTGCGTGTGGTGGACTCTTCTATTTTCCCAACCATTCCGAACGGGAACTTAAACGCGCCAACCATCATGGTGGCTGAGCGTGCCGCAGATATGATTTTGGGCAACGCTTTAGAAACCTCTAACAACACACCAGTTTGGATTGCTCCGGACTGGCAAGAGATGCAACGAATGCATCCACCGAAAAGAGATCTTGATTCGATCTCATAACAATGAAAAAAGTCAGTAATCATTACAAGGAATTCAATATGTCTAAGACGACAAAAATCTTCTCAACCATCGCACTAAGTACGTTAGCAACAGGCGCTTATGCCAACCAATGTGAAACGGTACGATTCGCCGATGTAGGGTGGACCGACATTACCGCGACAACAGCAGTGACATCAGAGCTACTAAAAGGACTGGGTTACAAAACCAAGACTGATCTGCTGTCTGTGCCAGTGACTTATTCTTCAATGGCGAACGGCGATATCGATATTTTTCTCGGTAACTGGATGCCAACGATGGAAGGTGATATCGCGAAATACCGTGATGCAGGCACAGTAGAAACCGTCAGAGCGAACTTAGTCGGTGCAAAATACACACTCGCGGTACCGAAATACGTTTATGACGCAGGTGTGACAAACTTTGCTGATCTAATAAAACATGCCGACAAATTTAAAGACCGCATTTACGGCATTGAACCAGGTAACGATGGTAACCGCTTAATCCAATCAATGATTGATACTAACGCGTTTGGCTTGCAAGACTTCAACCTCGTTGAATCGAGCGAAGCTGGCATGGTGTCGCAAGTTTCACGTGCTGCACGTCGCAATCAGTGGATTGTTTACTTAGGTTGGGCACCACACCCAATGAACAGCAACGTTGAAATGGAGTACCTAGCGGGTGGTGACGACTTCTTTGGCCCAAATTACGGCGGCGCGAACGTCTACACAAACGTACGTAAAAACTACCTTTCTGAGTGTCCAAACGTAGGCCAACTGGTGAAAAACTTAGAGTTCAGCCTAGAAATGGAAAACGAACTGATGGAAGCGATCCTTAACCAGAAGCAAAAGCCAGCGAAAGCGGCCCAAGCGTGGTTAAACGCGAACCAAGACCAAATTGAAACGTGGTTAAAGGACGTGAAGGCGGCAGATGGTCAAGATGCAACGACAGCTATTACAAGCTATTTAAAAACCAACGCTTAAGTATCTGTTCTGCTTTTTTAGAAAGTTTTTTGAGAAAAAGGTGGGCAGCCATGCCCGCCTCATTAACACAAAGGTTTTATTTTGAATTTTATTACGGACAACAAACTACCGTTGGGCCAATGGATGGAAACTGGCGTCGATTGGTTAACCATCAACGCATCGGGTTTCTTTGATGCTATCTCTATTACACTAGAAACGGTCATTCTTTTTGTGGTGGACATTTTTAAATGGATGCCACCTGCCGCGCCAATCATTATGACCGCGGCAATTGCGTGGTTCTTACATCGCAGTGTTCCGCTTGTGGTATTCATTGTGTTGGCCTTGCTTGCAATTCTCAACCTTGGTTACTGGCAAGAAATGCTGGAAACCTTTGTCCTTGTATTTGCAGCGACAACGATTTCCGTATTAATTGGCGTGCCGCTGGGCATCATGGCGGCACACCGTCCTTGGTTATACACGTTATTACGGCCGATTCTCGACTTGATGCAGACCGTGCCGACATTCGTTTACCTGATCCCAACTTTGGTTCTGTTTGGTCTCGGGATTGTACCAGGGCTCATCTCGACCATCATTTTCGCTATCGCTGCGCCAATTCGTTTGACGTACCTCGGCATTATTAAAGTGCCAGAGGAACTACTTGAAGCAGGAAAAGCATTTGGTGCCAGCCGTATGAAGTTACTGTTTAAGGTGGAGTTACCTGCGGCGCTTCCGAGCATTATGGCTGGTGTCACACAGTGCATTATGTTGTCTCTTTCAATGGTGGTGATTGCTGCTTTGGTGGGGGCCGATGGACTCGGTAAGCCAGTCGTACGTGCCCTTAATACGGTAAATATCTCACAAGGTTTTGAGGCGGGCTTAGCCATTGTGCTTGTTGCCATCATCCTTGACCGCCTATGTAAAGCACCCAATCAGAAGGAGGCGTAATCATGGACGCAATTACTATTCAAAACCTTGATGTTGTCTTTGGTCAGCAACCGAAACAAGCGTTAGCACATTTGGATCAAGGTAAGTCGAGACAAGAAATTATCGACAAAACGGGTCAGGTTGTTGGCGTCGATAATGTTTCGCTGAATGTGAAGCAAGGTGAGATTTGTGTCCTGATGGGACTATCTGGTTCGGGAAAATCAAGCTTATTGCGCACGGTAAATGGATTGAATGAGATATCTCGTGGCTCTTTGAAAGTCAAAGATAGTGACGATATGGTTGAACTGTCAAACTGTGATGAACAGACGCTGCGTCACCTGCGTACTCATCGTGTATCGATGGTGTTTCAGAAGTTTGCATTGATGCCTTGGTTAACCGTATTGGACAACGTTGCGTTTGGTCTGGAAATGCAAGACATTGCGAAAGCGGAACGCCGTAAAAAGGCGCGAGAACAACTGGAAATGGTTGGTTTATCTGAGTGGGAAACCAAGTTTCCTCATGAACTTTCTGGTGGTATGCAGCAGCGTGTTGGCCTAGCTCGTGCCTTTGCCATGGATACCGATATCTTATTAATGGATGAGCCATTTTCAGCGCTTGATCCACTGATTCGAGCGCAGCTTCAAGATGAGCTAATGTTACTGCAAAAGAAACTGAACAAGACCATTTTGTTTGTCAGCCATGATTTGGATGAAGCACTTAAAATTGGTAACAATATAGCCATTATGGAGTCGGGTAAGCTGATCCAGCATGGCAAACCAGAACAGATCATTCTCGCGCCAGAAAACGATTATGTGGCTGACTTTGTGGCTCATACTAATCCGCTGAATGTTTTAAAAGGCCGTTCGTTAATGCTGCCGAGTGACACTCTTCCGCGTGAAGAGCGACGTGTTCTAGTTTGTCCAGAGCAAAATATTTGGGTAACCCAAGAGTCTCAGGGGCTCACGTTGGCAAACTCAGATAAGTCATTGTTTAATTGGGTAAGCGGTTCTTCTAATTTTGATGATGTGAATGAAAGTACGCTCGTACAAGCAAATCCAGATATTAGTATGCGTGAAGCGATAGAGCTTAAACAGCGCAGTAATCACCCCCTGTTGATGGTGGAGGATAATAAACTGGTGGGCGTATTAGGTAACAATGAACTTTATGATGCCTTACTGGGGAATTTCAAAGCCTACTGATTAATGATGCATTAAATCTAGAGGCTGGCGTCCATGTTACATTTTCTGTGAACCGAAATGACGCTGAATAGGTCGTCTTAGGGGTTAACCCAGATGATGTAATGAGGGGGCTGATAGTATGGCATCACAATGGTAGCCGCGCCTCGCCGATAGAGTCATAGGAAGCAACAATATATGTTGTTGCTTCCTTCTTATTTATCGTTCTTTATCTTTATCTTTATCTTTATCTTGAGTTTGTGTCGCTTTGTTTTGTTTAACGGCATCGGCAATGTCGCTTACCGCTTCAACCAGGTTAATTGGCATAGGGAAAATGATCGTGGACGTTTTATCTGTGGTGATTTCTGTTAGCGTTTGCATATAGCGTAATTGCAGCGCGTTGGGTGCTTCGTTCAGCATTTGTGCTGCTTCTTTCAATTTATTCGATGCTTCTAGTTCACCCATCGCGTGGATGATTTTTGCTCGGCGATTACGTTCTGCTTCGGCTTGACGGGCAAGTGCACGAACCATGCTTTCGTTCAAATCGACGTGCTTAACTTCAACGGTTGCTATTTTAATCCCCCAATCGTCGGTTTGTTGATCGAGGATCGTTTGCAAGTCTTTATTCAAGCGATCTCGCTCAGATAACAATTCATCAAGTTCATGCTGACCTAATACCGAGCGTAACGTTGTTTGTGAAAGTTGACTGGTTGCATCGCTGTAGCTTTCAATATTGTTAATCGCCATTTGTGGGTCAACGACACGAAAGTACACTACGGCATTGACACGAACAGATACGTTGTCTTTGGTAATGAGATCTTGTGTTGGGACATCCAAAACGATGGTACGCAAATCCACACGAACCATTTGTTGGATAAAAGGGATCAGGATGATTAAGCCGGGACCTTTGACTTCTTGGAATCGACCCAAGAAGAATACAACGCCTCGCTCATACTCTCTCAAAACCTTAAACACTTGTGTCGCAAGTGCAAACAGCAGCACCACGATCACCGAAACAGTATAAAGCATCATAAATGCCTCCTATTTTTTAGGGTGGTCTTTAGGCATCACGGATAAGGTCAGCCCTTTAACATTGACAATGGTGACTTGATCACCTTGTTTGAGTTCTTGATGGTCTTTGGTGGTTGCTTGCCAAAGTGCCCCGTCCATACGAACGCGTCCTTCACCGTCCACAAAATCATCGCTGACAACGGCAAGTTTACCGGGATAAGTTTCTAAACCTGTGGTTACACGCCGACGGCGTATGTTGAGTAACAGTCCGACGGTCAGAACAATCAATGCCACTGAGAATATAGAGATGCCAAAAATTAAAGGGAGAGCGATTTGAAACCCCGGTAAATCACTGTCCATAAGGAATATGGACCCTAAAACAAAGGCCACTACGCCACCAAGACCTAAAATGCCGAAACTTGGGCTAAAGGCTTCGGCGATCATTAATGCGATTCCTAGCAGCAACAGACCGAGCCCTGCGTAATTAACTGGCATCATCTGCAATGCGTACATCGCCAGCAATAAGCAAATCCCACCCAAGACACCGGGTAAACCAATGCCGGGGTTATAAAATTCAAGTAACAAACCATAAATACCAATGAGCATTAAAATATAGGCGACATTAGGGTTTGTGATAACGGCCAACATTTCTGCTCGCCAGTCAGGGGTTCTCTCAATCCAAACTGGGTTTTCTAGTGACAATGTCACTTCTTGGTTGTTGATTTTGACCGTTTTCCCATTAATGGCGGTCACTAAGTCTTCGGGCGAATTCGCAATATAGTCAATAACGTTGAGCTCCAGCGCTTCGGTCGCATCTAAGCTGGCGGCTTCGCTCACTGCTTTTTCTGCCCATTCTGCGTTTCGACCATGAAGTTTTGCTAGCCCTTTAATGTAGGCTTTTGCATCGTTAATGACTTTTTTTTCCATCGCTGTTTTAGCTGGGACTTTTTCTGAACTGTCACTGGCGTCTTGTGGTTTCTCTTCTGCCTCTTGGTTTTGTCCATCGTCAGAAGAGGGGGCTTGTGGCGCCCCACCTAAAGCGACAGGAGTCGCTGCCCCGAGATTGGTGGCCTCGGCCATTGCGGCTATATGACTGGCAAGTAAGATATATGTGCCTGCGCTGGCGGCCCTAGAACCTGAAGGTCCAACCCAAGTTGCGACGGGAGTTGTGGAAGTGGTGATAGCATGAATGATATCTCTCATTGCGCTGTCTAGGCCTCCTGGTGTGTCCATTTCCAAGATAACTAAACTAACGCCATTGAGCTGCGCTTGCTCTATTTCACGAGACAAGTAGTCACTGGTGGCGGGCCCAATGGCGCCTTTGACGGGGACAATCCAAACCGTATTTGCGAGTGCTTGGCTGGCAAGCATGAGTAGTGGTAAGGCCCATATCCATATTCGTTTCATCCAGTCCTCCTTGTGTGGTCACAGGGACTTATTAAAATCTATTTCAAGTATATACGCAGTAATACTAACCCAAGTAAGTAATTGATCATTCTCGTTGGCTAAATTGTTAGCGTTACAGGGGATGGAGAAAGGCATCACCGTTACTAACGCTGGTTTGCCCTTTTTTACACAACGATTTTTATTGGTGATTATTTTGGGTATTTAGGTAAGTAAACAAATCAAGTGCCCGTTAGTTTGAATCTACAATTAAACTCTTTGTGACGATGGGCATAAACAATGATGAACTGGCTTAGAGTGTCCCAAGCTTCTCCAGTGACTTTTTCATTTAAGTAGAGTTATGGACGTATTTTGAAGGTTCAATCGATATCTAAATCTCGTTTGAAGTAGTAAACTGCGCAAAAAACTGTAGGTAATCGTGATGTTTATTGTTCAACGCTTGGTCAAGTTGGCCATTATCTGTGTGATTTTCTTCACTATCTTTGATCTTATCTCTTACGGTGAGATAACATGGGTTCAGCGGCTACTGGCGGCGATAAGTTAAATCAAACTGACTCTTTATTGTCAGTAGACCGATGAAGCGAGCAAAATGTATTTCTGCTCGTTTTTTTGCTTCTTCCCACCTTGAACGTTACAGCAAAGCGGCGTTGCTCTTACTTGCATCACTGCGCTCTCAAAATGGAAAAAACCACAAGCGCGAAAGTACTCGAGGTAATCCTTTATACAGGATTGATAGACTGATGCTTGGGTAAGCAGTTTCACGGTAAGAGAATGACGCCTGTCTAAGCTGGCATTGTTGTGCGGTCACTCAAATCTTTATTGTTAATGAAGTGTTAATCTTGAAGGGTGTGAACTCGAAAAGATAAAAGCATGGACGTTCTTAACCCTCTAAATTCTTTTATTCGGCAGGATGGCATACCAACTTTTGGTCATCTTGATGGGATCCCCCAATCGTTGCAGCTTGAGAAGTTTACGTATTTCAATGAAATGGATAAACCAGCATCGAAGTGGAGACACTACTTCGACTTCAAGCAGTTTCAGTTCGTTAATTTAGTGACACCCGACTACGTTATTGGGGTTGCGATTGCAGATATCCGTTATTTGGCGTCTGGCTTTTGTTATCTATTTGATATAAAGAATAACGAGTTGATTGAGCAACAATGGCTGCAACCTTTTAACATTGGCTATGAGACTCAACCTTCTAGTTGGTCGAGCAACGCTCATTTTGCTAGCAAGAGTATTCAATTTTCTATCCGGAAAGGGCGTTGGCATATCCATGTTGTGAGCAAGTCTGTCAATGCGGATCTTCACTTATGTCCATTACATGAGAGTGTGCCGTTGATGTTGTGCACCCCAACGGGTTATGCAGGCTGGACATATACGCAAAAACACAATGCATTAACTGTACACGGCAACCTGTATATTTTAGGGAAGGAGCAAGATCTTTCCTCTGTCTCTGCGGGTTACGACTTCTCCGCGGGTTATATGAGAAGAGAAACCAGTTGGCGCTGGGCAAGTATTAATTGTCTGGATAGCAGCAAACGCTTTGGTTTGAACCTTGCTTCAGGTGTTAATGAAACGGGGTATTGCGAAAATGTAGTTTGGGTTAATGGTGAACGTCATCTATTACCACCTGTGCAGTTTCACTTTTCTAGAATGAATGAGAGCGACGCGTGGCGTATTACCTCACAAGATCTACGGGTTGATTTAACGTTCTTGCCTTTAAATCGACGCAGTGAAAAGAAAAACTTTTGGTTTTTGAAAAGTAATTTTCGTCAGTATATCGGTTATTTTTCTGGTCATGTAATGGATGACCATGGCATTAAGCACAAGCTAGATGGTGTCATTGGGCTTACTGAAGACCACTATGCTAAATGGTAGAAACACAATGGATTGGACGCAATTAATGGAACGCCCAGAATTACTCCTCATGATTCTGGCCCCCATTTTCATGCTGTGTATGGCCGCAGAATATTGGTTTGGACAGCGAAAAGGACGTTTACCGGAAAGCGCAAGGTATTCTATCCCGGAAGTTACCTGTAACTTTGTGTTAGCCGGTTTACATCAAGTGACCGATATTTTGGCAGGTTTACTGATCGCCCAGCTGTATTTGTGGTGGTTTGATTGGCGACTGTTTGATATCGAAATGGAGACTTCCGCTTTGGTATTGCTCGTTGTTCTTCAAGACTTTTTTTATTACTGGTTTCATCGCGCTAGTCACCGAATTCGTTGGATGTGGGCCGCACATGTGGTTCACCATAGCTCTGAAAGAATGAACTTCAGTACGGCATTTCGTCAAAGCCTGATGTATCCGTTAGCGGGAATGTGGTTATTCTGGTTGCCGCTGGTGATTATCGGTTTTGATCCCAAGTGGGTAGTTTTCGTTGTGCTGTTTAATCTCGGGTTACAGTTTTTTGTGCACACCCAATCCATTCGTTCACTGGGTCCTTTAGAATGGGTATTTAATACTCCTTCGCATCATCGCGTTCATCATGGTGTCAACCGTCAGTACATTGATAAAAACTATGCAGGCGTGTTGATTATCTGGGATCGGATTTTTGGGACATTTGAACCAGAGGTTGAAGCGGTTCGCTATGGTATCTCTAAGCCTGTAAATAGCTTTAATCCGATTAAGGTCACGTTTGCAGAATGGAAAGACATGTTTCATGAAGTCAGTCGACCAAACTTGACGTGGCAACAACGTTGGCGTTGCTTGTTTTCTCCGCCATCGGATTTTGTTGAGTAGTGACCGAGTGCCGAACTTGCTTGGATGGTTTTAATCATTCACAGACGACCGCAATTTTCTTACTAGCAGCGGTATTGGCTGGAACGGGATGATCGATCAGTCGGATAGGGGACTCATACAAGGTTGATAATGCTTGTTCATCAAGTAACTTGTCAGCATTACCTTCAAACGCGATTCGGCCTTTTTTCAGTGCGATAATTTGTGTGGCATAACGTAGTGCAAGGTTTAGGTCATGTAAAATGACGATCACCCCAATATTTTCGTTTTTATTTAGCTCAGACAAGAGTCTCATTAGCTGGAATTGGTGATGAACATCCAGTGCAGAGGTGGGCTCATCAAGGATCAGCACTGGAGATTGTTGGGCGAGTAACATAGATACCCACGCTCGTTGACGTTCTCCACCGGATAAGTCATCAGCCAATGCATGTGAAAACTCAGCGACGCCGGTTCTTTTCATCGCTTGTTGAATTATCTCTTTATCTTGAACATTCCAGCGACCTAACGCGCCTCTCCAAGGGAAACGCCCTAGACGAACTAGTTCTTCCACCGTTAAACCTGCCGAAGCAGGAAGCTTTTGCGGTAAATAGGCAATCCTTTTCGCTAAGTCCTTACTTTTAAATGTAGAAAGGGGGGTTCCATCTAATTCAACGTTGCCGTGATCTGGTGACATTTGTCCCGACAGCAAGTTAACTAATGTGGACTTTCCAGAACCATTATGACCAAGCACGACCGTCAGCTCATCGGTCGGAATAGTAAGCTCTTCAATAGAGAGGATTGTACGGTTATCTCGAACGATTTTTATGTTTGAAAGTTGAAACATGTCAGTCCTATACCTAGCTCGATAATGATGCTCAATGAAACAAATTTGTCGTATTGAGCTTTAAAAATATAGCGTTATGAAAGTTTTTTGTTATTGGGATGCCTTGGGCAATCGTCGCAATACACCCTAGAGTCGCATTTATAGACTAAGCAACAGCTGACTCTAACGAGTTTAAGCATTCCTGACTGGCTATCGATTTTAAGACTCTCTAAATGACTATTTGAAAGTTGGCACGCGTCTAACCAAAGCTGTGCTTGTGCAGTAATATAGTCGTTGGTTAGGCTAGGTTCGTGCTGCTGCAGTTTTATCAAGCTGCTTAACAACAGATCAGCAAGTAAATGATTGGTAAACCCTGGGCGAATACGCGTCCATTGACTTATCTGACTGCGGTAAAATTCGGCCAATGCAACAATGGCTTCACCGGCGAGTGGAATCAGCTCCTCTGGTGAACCGTACTGATGATCAGCATTGAAGAAGCGGTATCCAGTGACAAACTCTTTGTCTCTAAACTGACCGATGTTTTTGATATCAGGCAGTGAGTGAAGACCATAGATAGAAATGAAGGTCACATAGATTGGTTGCCAACACACCAGATCCCACGTTCGGGTTAACCAATATGCTTTGCCTGCTTCAGGGTGATTCTGCGCAAGGCCATCGTAAACGCGCTTGATTTCTTTATGGCTATTATCATTCGTTACAGCAATGACCTTATTATGCAGTACGCCAAAGCTTCCGCTTAAATAAGGAGTCATTTGTTTTGAGTACGCGAAGATTTTTTGATGTAGAGACGGCGCTCTTCTACGAGTGATAATACGGTGCAATTGGGAAAGCATTTTAAACTATTAAATGAGAATCAGTAGCGTTATCATAACGAACATAATTAAGGATAACCATACAAAATGGAGCATCTACTCGGCGGTTTTGCCTTGTTGATGATCTATACATGATGTGTGGCCTCTGCGTTTTAAGTGATAGCAGCCGTTTTGAATGATAAAAGCATTGATGAGTTTAATAGGTCACTGCCAATGATAGAGAAGACTAAAGTTTGAATATGAACACTCCAGCATTTGATCGTATTCAGCCGCGTTCTGGCTTATATCCATGCGAACCTTAATTCTGCGTTATCGCTAGAAGATATTGCGAAACAAAGCTGTTGGTCTCGCTGGCAACTTCAACGAGTCTTTCAAGCAGAAACAGGCCTTACCGTTGCAAACTATGTGAGAGAGCTAAAGCTAAGCCAAGCGGCAGAGTATCTGCTTGATGGAGAAGAGCGCGTCATTGATATCGCGCTCGGGCTCGGGTTCAATTCAGAAATCAGCTTTAGTCGTTCGTTTAAGCAAATGTTTGGGGCTAGCCCCAGCCAATATAGAAAAGCAGGCAAAAGAATAGGGTTAAGAAAGCCCATACAAGTTTCTGAAACAGGGGGGGCTGCAGAGAAAGGTGCGCTCAGTTTTGTGGAGGTGCGTATTGATGAAAGAGTATCATTCCTTGTTAAAGGTATGATGTCAGAAATCAGTGGTTTGTTTTCACTTACTCAAGACTTCGCCCAGAAAGTACCTCAGCTTTGGTCTCGTTTGGAGCATGAAGTCACGGTCCCAAATGATAACGTGGTTCAGTTTGTTGGTGTTGTTGATCTTACTCAGTCTTGTTTCGATGGCACGAATATTCACTATTGGGCTGGCGTTGAACTTCATGAAAGCATTTCAATCCCACAATTATCGAGCATTATCTCTGAACGATTAGAGGTGCTCACTATCCCAAAGCAAACCTATGCCGTGGTGAAACACTGTGGGCCTATTGAGAACCTTCGATATACCTTGAGCTGGTTTGTGCTTAATTGGCTGCCAAACTCGGGTTATCGTGGCGTTGATGGTTATGAACTCGAAGTGTACCCGTTGGGTTATGAGGCCCATGCTGCTAATGCGGAAATGGAGTACTGGGTCCCTATCATTAAAGCGTAAGCATATCCCGATTATTTTTCCTTCTAGAAAGCCTTTTTATAATCTAGGGGAGTTGTGTTTTTTTAACCAGCAATGGACTAAGCTCTTTGTAAATGAAGCCCAGTTCTTTTTGAATTTGCACCAAATTGTTAATTATTCTATCCCTAGACACATACAATGCAAATGATATTCGTTATTATTTGTATTAATTGTTGATGTCCGAGGGAACCATGACCACTCACACTTGTTTTAAGTATTCATCGATTGCAGTCGCGTTGCTGACTGTGTTCTCAGCGCCAGCTCTGGCAGCAGATCCTGTTACTTTGACTGACTCTAAAGTAGAAACTGTGACTATTATGGGTAAAGCTTATCGTAATACAGCAACGAAATCGGCACTTGCGCCAGAAGAAACACCCCAAGGTATTACGGTCATTGATGAAGAACAGTTAGAACACCGGGGGGTAAAGTCTCTCAACCAAGCGCTTAGGTATGCGCCGGGTGTTGTCACGGAGAAGAAAGGCGCATCGGTAACAATGTACGATACGTTTTCTATTCGTGGCTTTTCTAACAACCAAAGCTACTACGACGGCTTGGTGCTGCCTTTTTTGACCGGCTGGAATTTGCAGTCTCAGATTGATCCTATTGCGCTTCAACAAGTTGAAGTCTTTAAAGGGCCTACATCTGTATTGTATGGAGCGATGCCTCCGGGTGGAATGGTCAACATGATTGCGAAGACACCACAAGGCGATGATTCTACAATAGTTGGTGTATCTACGGGGTCAAGAAACTTAATGGAGGCCTCAATTGATACTTCAGGCCAGTTAGGTGACAGTGATTTTTCATACCGTTTGATAGCGCTAGCTCGCCAACAAGACAGCCAAGTTGATAACGCCGAAGAAGAGCGTTACGTCATTGCCCCATCGTTAAATTGGCAGGTGTCTGATAGAACTTTGGTCAACTTTAACCTGTACTATCAGAATGATCCTTCAATGGGGATTAACTCTGCAATGCCACTCGAAGCATTAAAGGCAAGTGATCCATCAGTGTCTATGGGAGACAAAAACTGGAGTGCCTTTGAGCGCGAAGTGTTGATGTTAGGCTATAAGGTTAACCACCAAATCAATGATAATTGGACCTTCCTGCAGAACGCTCGTTATTCCAATGCGTCGCTATATCAAGAAAACACATACCATCGTGGGACGAACTTTAACCCTTCGACTGGCCGTTTAATTCGAAACGTGTATAGCACGGATGAAGAGTCTCAAAGTTTTGTTATCGATAACCAAGTTTCAGGACTTGTCGAAGTTGCTGGCTTAGAGCACAACTTACTGTTTGGTGTCGATTACCTAAAACTGACAGGCGACTCTTTGTATCAAGAGTTCACCGCGAACGCTGGTTTTAACGGGTTTAATGCATACAACCCGAATAATGACCTGCTTGATAAGAGTCAGCTTCAGGAGAATTACCGCGAATCACATGACATAACGACCGAGCAATTGGGCTTGTACTTCCAAGACCAAGTTCGCTACGACGCCTTAGTGTTACTTGCTGGTGGACGTTACGACATGTTCAAGGCAAGTGATGATAAAACCAGTTCTTACCCAACAAGCGATGGCACAGAAGAAGCCGATCATAATCAGTTCTCGTACCGTGTAGGCGCCTTGTATGAACTAAAAAACGGCATCTCTCCATTTGTAAGTTATGCGACGAGCTTTGAGCCGGCTGCAGGTACTGACATTAATGGTAACGCCTTAAAACCTCAGTTGGGTGAACAGGTTGAGTTGGGGGTGAAATATCTTTCTGCTGATATGTCACAACAACTTACGGCGTCATACTTTAACATCACTAAGAAAGACTCAATTGCTGCCGATCCTTCTGATCCAACGTATCGCTCTAAGATTCAGTTAGGTGAAGTACGTTCTCAAGGGATGGAAGTTGAAGGTCGATGGTTTGTCACGGACAACTGGGATGTAAACGCCAGCTACACCTATATCGATATGGAAGTGACGGAAGATGTAAACCCAGATCTTGAAGGCACGACGCCAATTTATGTACCGACACATGCCGCTAACCTATGGAGTAATTATTATGTCTACGGTGGCCCCTTAGCCGGTACGCGTTGGAGTGCAGGTGCTCGTTATATGGACGAAATGGAAATGGATGCAGCTAATACCCAAGGCAAAGTGCCGTC
This sequence comes from Vibrio sp. TAP-3B, assembly GCF_057784735.1. NCBI lineage: Bacteria > Pseudomonadati > Pseudomonadota > Gammaproteobacteria > Vibrionales > Vibrionaceae > Vibrio > Vibrio sp. TAP-3B. The sequence continues at coordinate 1,110,247 of NZ_CM173496.1, forward strand.
TTACACGGTGGTTGATTTATCAGTGGGTTATGACTTAGGTGCGGCGAGCGATACGCTCTCTGGTGCAACAGCGAACCTACTCGTTAACAACCTGTTAAATGAAGAATACTACACCTGCTACGACCAATCTAACTGTTGGTTCGGTGCAGAGCAATCTGTTGAGCTTAGCGTTAATTATGAATTCTAATTAGGTTAGGGTTATCAATTTTAAAGCAGCCTTAACTAGGCTGCTTTTGTCGTTTGAAGAAATAGAGATTTTAGGTTTAATAGGCAAAAGTATGAATTCTAAACGAGTAGGTTCCCACTTTTCTAATGTAACGAGCGTAAATACAAAAGTCGTATTAACCGTGCTAATGGCTGCTTTATCGTTTCATGCGATGGCGGACTTTAAAGTTGAAGATAGTGAGGGTGTTAAAACTCTTGAAGCTCAACCAGTTAGAGTTGCCGCGCTGAGTTGGGATATCACCGAACAAGTGATTGAATTAGGTGTTACGCCTGTGGCGGTGCCTGATATTGCAGGCTATAGCGATTGGGTTGTTCAACCGGCGATTCCTGAAGGCGTGACCGATATAGGTACCCGCACGGAGCCTAACTTTTCAGTACTTAAGAAAATAAATCCTGATGTGATTTTGATCGCTTCTCCTCAAAAAGACCTTCAGGCTCGCCTTTCTGATATTGCACCAGTGCTTTACTACCAAACGTACAGTGAGCAGCATAGCAATGCAGCGGCCGCTATCGACAACTTCAAAATGATCGGTCAATTGCTGGGTAAGGAAGATGAAGCCAACAAGAAACTGGCTGTGATGGATGAACGTTTCGCCGCTCTTAAGGCTGAACTAGATAAAGCGTACCCGGGCGACAAGCCAGAAGTTACGTCCTTTCGTTTTGCGAGTACCACATCGGTGTATATTTACGGTGATAACTCGATTCCACAATACGCACTTGAAAAGCTAGGGTTTAAAAATGCGATGGATCTTCCCGCGAGTCAGTGGGGGATCAGCCAAAAGCGCATGACTGAACTTAAGAAGGTGAACGAGGGCATTGCGCTGTATTTTGAGCCTTTTCCGTATCAAGACAAGTTAAACCATTCGCCAATATGGAAGAGCATGCCTTTTGTTCGAAGTGGTCAATTTAGCCCGGTTGCAGCAAGTTGGAGCTATGGTGGCGCTATGTCGATTCTATATAACGCAGAAGCTATGGCGCAATCGCTCTTGAACTTAGCGGAGCAGTAATGAAATCCAGTGGTTTTATGATGGGGGCGGCCTTGTTTTTCGCTGCCCTTGTGCATTTATGGTTGGGGCAATCTGAGTTTGGTCCTGTTGGTGAGTTGTTCCAGGAAATCTCACAAGTTAGTGAAATGGCGTTGCTCAGTAGAATGGTCGATGAGTCATTCGAACTGATGGCATTCATCTATGTCAACTTACCGCGTTTGGTGATGGCTGTTTTAGTTGGTGGGACTCTTGGTACGATCGGCAGTTTATTTCAACAACTGACTCAGAATCGCATGATGTCGCCGCTGACATTAGGAACGTCATCAGGGGCATGGCTTGGTTTAGTCATATTGAATGTTGCCGCCCCGATGTTGGTGGCACAATATTCAGTCTGGTTTGCACTCATTGGTGCACTGCTTGCAATGGGGCTTATCGTTTCCATTGTTGGTATCAAAAACATGAGCGGCTTACCAATTGTACTCGCAGGTATGGCGGTCAACTTATTGCTCGGCGCATTCGCGACCGCGATTATTTTGCTCAATGACCAGTATGCACAGAACCTGTTTGTATGGGGGGCGGGCGACCTAGGACAAAATGGCTGGGAACAAGTGCTTTGGTTGATGCCTAAGTTGTTGCCGATCTTACCCATATTTTTATTGGCACCACGGATACTGACTCTGCTTTCGATAGGCATTGAAGGGGCGGCAGCACGTGGTCTCAATCTTGGCGCGACCTTCTTTGTTTTGATGACGGTCGGTGTTTGGTTGGTGTCAGTGTCGATTACCTCGGTGGGGGTGATCAGCTTTATTGGTTTGATCGCCCCTAATATTGCTAGATATTTGGGCTTTTTAAAGGCCAAATCCGAGCTCATCGCAAGTTGTATACTAGGCGCGGTATTACTTTGTACCACTGATAGTTTGGCGATTTTCTTGGCTCAGTGGTCTATGGATATGATCCCTACAGGGACGGCAACCGCAGTGATCGGGGCCCCTGCATTGATCATGATTGCTCGTAAGCAAATGTCTGCCCAAGACCAATTATTTTTCTCCATGCCGAAAGGGCCAAAGTCTATTTCAACTTTCGCTTACGTCTTGTTGTGTACAATAATTTTCGGGTTGTTGGTTCTTAGTGTGTTTTCACAGCCATCGTCTAATATGAGTTACTTTGTTGTCCCAGGTACTTTTGAATGGTCTATTCGCTGGCCGAGGATGTTAACCGCAATATTTGCTGGTGGTGGTTTGGCCGTTGCTGGGGTGATTTTGCAAAGGTTAGTCTACAACCCACTGGCGAGCCCAGACATTCTCGGGGTGTCTGCTGGTGCTGTTTTAGCTTTGATCTTTAGTAGCTTATTTATGGGGTATTCGATTCACTCATTAAGCCCTTGGGTTGCGTTTTTAGGCAGTGCGATTGCACTTTGTTTGCTGCTTCTCCTTGGAAGAAAGCATCAGTTTGCTCCGTCGATTTTGATTCTGACTGGGATTTCGCTTACCGCAGTATTGGAAGCTTTGGTGCAATTCTCTTTGACGCGAGTAGGTGAAGGAAAATATACCTTGCTGGCTTGGTTGGCGGGCTCTACATATCGTGTCAAACCCGAGTCAGCAATGATAATGGCAATCGTTATAACCGTTTGTATTTTTGTTGCTCTATTATTAAGTCGTTGGGTGACGTTGATAGCCATTGGCCGTCAGTTTGCGAGTGCTAGGGGGCTGAATCTCACTATCGCTTACGTAATATTGCTTTGTCTTGTTGCCGTCTTATGTTCGGTAGTGACAACCACAATGGGACCTGTTGCTTTTGTCGGGTTATTGGCACCACATATTGCAGCTATGGTCGGTGCCCGTTTGGTTCGAGAGCAGCTTATCTTGTCGTTTTTGGTTGGGGCTGCACTCATGCTATTTGCAGATTGGTTGGGGCAAGTGATGGTGTTTCCTGCACAATTAGCCGCAGGTACTTTAGTTTCTATTATTGGCGGTAGCTACTTTATCTTATTGTTGTTGAGGTCTGGCAGAGCATAGATCAAGCGTCCGATAACTGTGAGTCAGAGAATACTCATAAATGATGAACAAGATATGCGTTTCAAGAGTACAAAACATCATGACTGGTAATTTAGCCTACTTTTTCTAATCAATTTAGTGCCTAGTGAAATGGGGGGCTTATCAGGCATCGTTCGTTTCTCAGCTTACTTCTCCAAGACAATCAATGTGCGCGAGGCACTATTTTTCATTCATTAATCCATTCCACTTGTGACAAAGTTATCAGAATTATGCATTTACGGTAACGTTCCCGAAAATAAAGATCTATTATCCATCCAGAGATGAAAAGTGAAGTAATCAACACAACTGACTTTTATTTATTCTTTTATTTAGCGCTGGTGCATTAAAAGTATAGGCCAAGCTGTGCTTACGAATTATTTTGGGAACGTTTGCAGGTTACCTTAAATTATTAACGTGAGAACATAAGAATGAAACGACACACTTTAGCAGTTGCTGTAACAATGGGGCTAATGACGACATCGGTATTAGCAAGTGAAGACGTTGCTGCATTAGAGCAACGTATTAATGAATTAGAACAAAGAGTTGCACAAACGGAGCAGATCTCTAGCGAAGCCAATGAAAAGGCTTCTTCGTTTGAGTTTCACGGTTATGCACGTTCTGGGTTATTGATCAACGATGACCTGAACGGTGCAACAGGTACTGGACCTTACATGACAGCGGCGGGGGCAATTGGTGCGCCAGTTGGACGACTTGGTGTTGAAGATGACCATTACGTTGAAGCGAACTTGATTCATAAGCGTTTTGCGGACGATGGCTCTAGTGCTTTGTTTCGTATCATGTTAGCCGACAGCACTGAGACAAATAACGAGTGGACTGCCAGCGAAAGCCAGTTGAATGTACGACAAGTTTATTCAGAACTGAGTCGCCTAAGCATGTTCTCTGAATCAGAAGCATTCTCTGAAGCAATGTTTTGGGCAGGTAAACGATTTGATCGCGACAATTTTGATATTCACTTTTTCGATTCGGATATCATCTTTTTATCAGGTACTGGCGCGGGCGTTTACGATGTTCAAATGAGCGACAGCTGGAAAGCGAACTTTTCGATTTATGGCCGAGACTTCGGTGAGATCGACAGCTCATCGACTGATGTAGAAAACTACATAGCAACCATGAATAACCGTATTGGCCAATGGCAAGTGATGTTGAGTGGCATGACCTCAGCAGACAACGATAGCCGTCTAAATGGCGCTGCTGAAAGCGGTGTACACGCAATGTTTGCGTTCCATGGCGACAACTTCTATGGCTTGAGCGAAGGCTTTTCTAAAACCGGTATGTTGCTTGGTAGCGGATTAGGTGCGGAGCTAAAAGGCATCGGTTCCAATGGCGATCTACTGGATGATGCAAAAGCCGTTCGCCTGTTTAGCTACGGTGTGACTCGCATTGGCGATAACTGGCGTCTAGCACCTGCATTAATGGCAGAGCATAGCCAAGACCGTCTGAAGAAGAATGACGAATTCACATGGGCTTCTTTAAACGTTCGATTGGCTCAAGAGTTCACAGAGAACTTTGAGATGGTTTACGAAGGATCATTGCAGTACATGGACTTGGATAATGCGACGGAGCAAGCGAGCGGCGGTTTCTATAAAGCCACAGTTGCGCCAACGCTAAAGCTTTCAACCAGTACCGGCTTTTTTGACCGACCAGAACTGCGTTTCGCTGTGAGTTATGTGGATTGGAGTGAAGACCTGAATGGTTACTCGGTGAGCACCGATGCAGATGCAGCAACAATGGGCGAGGGTGGCGAGGTTCTGTTTGCATTGCAGATGGAAACTTGGTTCTAATTGCCAGATATATCGTTTAGATAGAGAGTTTTGTTCATGATGCGATAGCCGCATCAATAAAATGCCAACTTTATCGTTTTAACTTAAAGGTTGGCATTTTTGTATTGCTAGTTGACTAGTTAGCAAGACTCTCTTTCGATGATGCTAAAGGTCAGCACCACCTTACTCATTTCAAAGCCTTTCTTCTCAATGCGGTCGAGTAGCAACTTCGCTCCATTTTCTCCTGCTTTATCAAATGCATAGTTAAACGTGGAAAGCGTTGGAGTGCATACTGAAGCGAGTTCATCGTCACCGACCCCCAGCACCAATATATCCTTTCCAGGAACAAGCCCCGCTTCCTGAATGGCTCTAATCGCACCAATTGCAATACGGTCCGTCGCGCAGAACAAGCCGTCGAGCTTGGTGTGTTCTTTCAGGTATTGCTTAGCCAGCTTGTAGCCTGAATCTATGGTGAAGTCACCACGAGCGTGAAATTGCAATGTGAGGCCGTTGAATTGAAGCGATTGAGCGAACCCTTCTGATCTCATCTTATCAACCGCGATATCATCACCTTGTACGCCAATGAATCCCATATGCTTACAACCTTTCGAGATAAGTCGGTTGCCAGCTTCAAATCCTACACGGGCATCATCGTGAACAATACTTGGGATATTAAACATTGAACCGTCTTGACCAACCAACACCACGGGCACAGCAGAGTTTTGAACCGCTGTGATTAATTTGTTATCGAGGTGAGTGGCGTAGAGAATAATACCTTCTACGCGTTTTTGGTTAAATATTTGAATATATTCAATTTCTTTATGGTGTGTCTGGTTGGTGCTCGCTAAAAGAACATGCTTGCCAGCTTGCTCTAGTACCGTCGTTAACCCGTCGACACCTTGAGAGGTCGCGTGCGAAGAAACCCGAGGAACAATGACGCCAACCAAGTTGGTTTTCTGAGATTTTAGGTCTTTCGCGACTTGGTTTGGGAGATAGCCACACTCTTCTACCGCTTTACGAACCTTAACCTTGGTTGCGTCTTTTACGCCATATTCATCATTGATTACTCTTGAGACTGTCGACTTGGAAACTCCAGCGAGACGAGCCACATCATGAAGACTAGCCATTATAAATTATCCAATTGTAATTTTAGTTTTGGGATTGTTTTCAAACAGGCCATTTAAATTCCTTGCCTGCTAGAAGATTTTAACCTTGTCACCTTATCCTAAGGAGATAATTTGAAGATCATTCTCACACTATTGAGTCGTTATCTTTGATCATTTGTTGTTTATAGGCAAAAATTTGTTTTGCAAACGTTCCCGAAAGTTCAAGAGCCCAAATGATAATCCAATGGGGTATGTAATGAATTATCCAAACATAGCAAAAGAGCTGCTCATTCTACTAGGTGGTAAAAGCAATATCACTGCACTCGCACATTGTGCGACTCGTCTGCGTCTTGCTGTCGCAGATCAAGACAAAATTGATGAACAGGCGATTGACAACCTAGAAGGGGTCAAGGGCCAGTTTAAAGTTGCGGGTCAATATCAGATTATCTTTGGTTCCGGAGTCGTTAACCAAGTTTATGCTGAATTGGCTAAGCAGACTGAAATGACGGAAATGTCGACCAATGATGTGGCGTCTGCAGGGGCTGATAACCAAAATATTGTGCAACGTGCGGTGAAAGGTCTGTCTGATATTTTTGTACCAATCATTCCTGCAATTGTGGCTGGTGGTCTGTTGATGGGTATCTACAACCTATTGACGGCTCAAGGTTTGTTCATTGATGGCAAATCTTTAATCGACGCAAATCCGGGTTTAGCTGACTTAGCAAGTATGATTAACACATTTGCTAATGCCCCTTTTGTTTATTTACCTATTTTATTAGCATTCTCAGCGAGTAAAAAGTTTGGTGGTAACCCATACCTTGGCGCGGCTTTAGGTATGTTGATGGTTCACCCAGATCTTCTTAATGGTTGGGGATTCGGTGGCGCATCGGTATCTGGCAGTATTCCAGTGTGGAATATCATGGGTTTCGAGATTCAGAAAGTTGGATATCAAGGTTCTGTACTGCCCGTTCTAGTGTCTGCGTTCATTCTTGCGAAAGTCGAGCTTGGCTTGCGTAAAGTGATCCCTTCAGTTTTGGATAACTTGCTAACGCCGCTATTGGCTATTTTTGTAACAGGCTTGTTGACATTCACGATAGTGGGCCCATTCACTCGTGATATCGGTTTCCTGCTTGGTGATGGCCTAAATTGGCTATATAACAGTGCTGGCTTCATTGGTGGTACTGTGTTCGGTTTGATTTATGCGCCATTCGTTATCACAGGTATGCATCATAGCTTTATCGCGATTGAAACTCAGTTATTAGCCGATATTGCAACGACGGGGGGTACGTTCATTTTCCCTATCGCTGCGATGTCGAATGTGTCACAAGGTGCAGCTGCATTGGCCGTCGGCTTTATGAGTCGTGATAAGAAAATGAAAGGTATCGCCATTCCTTCTGGTGTAACAGGTCTGCTTGGTATTACTGAACCAGCAATGTTTGGTGTTAACTTAAAGCTTCGCTACCCATTTATTGCTGCCGTTTGTGCTGCTGCTGTTTCAAGTGCATTTATCACTATGTTTAATGTGAAAGCGCAAGCGCTTGGTGCGGCGGGTATTCCAGGGATTATCTCAATATCTCCAGAAAAAGTTGGTTACTACGTGGTAGGTATGCTTATCGCGTTTGTTACTGCTTTCACATTGACCGTGGTTTTAGGTCTGCGTGAGCGTAGTAAGCAAAACATTAAAGCAACAGCTTAACGTTTCTCCCTAGAAGTGAAATTCCTCCAATTTCACTTCATTTCTTAAGCTTTGGGTGCTAGCTAGGTGATTTGGTTTAGCTAGCCTTTTTATATTTATGCATGACAACGTGAACATTCACATGCATTCGGTTGTTATGATTTTGAGTTTTAAGGTAAGAAAGATGAATCAAGTTTGGGTCACTGGAGACGCCGTCGTCGACCTCATTCCGGAGACTGACGCGACATTATTGAAATGTCCGGGTGGCGCTCCTGCTAATGTCGCGGTAGCGATTTCTCGCCTTTTAGGCAAAAGCGCATTTTTCGGCCGAGTGGGTAACGACCCGTTTGGCACTTTTATGGCAATGACTCTGCAAAAGGAAGGTGTGAATACCGAGCGTTTGGTTAAGGACTCGGAACAACGCACGTCAACTGTGGTGGTTGATCTTGATGACCAAGGCGAACGCAGCTTTACATTTATGGTTAAACCAAGTGCCGACCAGTTTATGTCTGTTGAAGACATCCCCGAATTTAAGAAACACGAGTGGCTACACGTCTGCTCAATCTCATTGGCCAATGAGCCAAGCCGAAGCAGCACATTTGAAGCAATACGACGAATGAAAGAAGTGGGGGGGTACATTAGCTTTGACCCTAATCTTCGAGATGAAGTGTGGCAAAACCCATCTGAAATTAAACCTGTTGTCATGAGAGCGGTTGAGTTGGCCGATGTGGTTAAATTCTCAGAAGAGGAGTTGAATTTCCTGACCGACGCTACTTCTATGGAACAAGGGTTGGCTCATATTGCGGAGCTTAACAACACGCTTGTTCTGGTTACGCAGGGCGCAAAAGGCGTTTGGCGAGTATTTGAAAATCAAGGCGCGTTGATGTCAGGTCGCTCAGTGACACCAGTGGATACCACGGGTGCAGGCGATGCCTTTGTTGGTGGTTTACTGGCCAAGCTTTCACTGCATGAAGAGTGGAACAATCAACAAGTCGTCGACGCTGCAATTTTGTGGGCGAATGGCTGTGGCGCATTGGCGACAACGAAAAAAGGGGCGATGACAGCACTTCCAACGCAAGAGGCTCTTACTCAGTTTATTTATCCAGATGTCTCAAGCGCGGCCAACCCCGAGGGGAATGTATGAGCTTGAATTCGAACTGGACGGTGGAGCAAAGGTATTGCCGTGTAGAGCAGGTTTCTCAGGACAGTATTGACGCAATGGTCAAGCTTCGCAAGCAAGACTCTGGATACCCTGACTACCACATAGCGCCTAAGTTTGGCCTGCTTAATGATCCTAATGGCCTATGTTTCTTTAATGGTGAACATCACCTGTTTTATCAGTGGACGCCAGTTGGCCCTGTGCATGGTATGAAGTATTGGTACCACCTTTCTACCAAAGACTTCGTTCATTTCGAAGACCACGGCATTGGCTTACATCCAGACCAAGATTACGACTCTCACGGTGTTTATTCTGGTGGTGCGTTGGTTGAGAACGACAGTGCGTTACTGTTCTTTACCGGTAATAAACGTGATGACAATTGGCAACGAGTCCCCACCCAATGTTTTGCCAAGATGTCTTCCGACGGCAAGATTGAAAAGCACGGCGTGGTTATTAAAAACGAACACTACACCGAACATTTTCGCGACCCAAAAGTGTGGAAACAGGGTGACGATTATCTGATGGTTGTGGGTGCTCAAACTTTTGAAGAAACGGGTTCAATGGTTTTGTATCGCAGCCGTGACCTGATGAATTGGCAACACAAAGGGCCAATTAAAACCCGTTACAACAACCTTGGTTATATGTGGGAATGCCCTGATTTCTTTGAAATCGACAATCGTTCGGTGATGTTGTTTTCTCCACAAGGTGTGTCTAGCGATAACCCATACGATTTCAAAAACATCTATTCGGTGGCTTATATCGTCGGTGACCGTCTAAATCTAGATTCGGTGGAACTGGAAAACCACCAAGACATTGCGCAGCCAGATTACGGCTTTGATTTCTATGCCCCACAGACTTACTTAGATGATATAGGTCGCCGCATTCTGATTGCTTGGATTGGGCTTCCAGAAATTGACACGCCATCTGTCGAGTATCAGTGGGCGGGTATGTTGTCGTTACCGCGCGAGCTGAAAATCAAGGATGGTTATCTCGTTCAGTCTGCTTTACCTGAACTGAAAGCACTGCAAGGCGAAGCCGTTACGGTTAAGAATGCGTTAGAACTCGATACGACGAGCTTCATGGTTCAGCTCGAAACGGATACGGACGAGTTTGAGTTAACGCTTGCTAATGCTTCAGGTGATAATATCGTGTTCGCTGCCACAAAGACGGAGTTCATTTTTGATCGCAGCAAGATGTCTCACTTGTACGCTGAAGAGTTCGGGTGTGTGAGGAAAGCGCCTAGATTGAGCAAAAAGCAAACTATAGCGATTTATGTCGACAAGTCGGTTATCGAAATCTTCATCAATGGCGGTAAACATACAATGAGCAGTCGTTTTTTCATTGATGATTTAAGTTCGTTGTCCATCACTGACGACGTGAATACTGTTTATCACCCGATGAGCCCCATTAAAGGGTTAGATGACTAAATTACTTGAATAAAAGAGGCCGTATTATATACGGTTTCTTTTTATTGAGGGTATGTCAGATTGCGGTAGATGAGCGTTTGTAATTACGGAACTAGAAAATTCTCATACATGAAATAATCGACGAGCTATGGAATGTTCGGATGAAACCTATTTATTGGAGCTCTTTAATTGTTCGCGAATCACACGTGAGCCGTACTTAATGCACCCACTAAATTGTCACTTATGTACAAACTAAGTTTGGTCTCCGCTATTCCATTGCTGGAATGAACAAGTGGCTACATCATCACGGTTTCTTATATGAGAAGTAGAAAGCGGTACTGCTCAAGTTTAATTCAGAGAGGTAATAAGCATTTATCGAACACTAGGACAAGACGCTAAGAAATAGCGAAGACCCTGTGTTGTTCATGATGCCGTTCATCCCACGAAATCAACATAACTCAGTTATGGCGGGATACATAAAAACCAAGACAAAGACAAAGTTATTGAGCCCACAGGCAGTCGAACTCATCTTAATATTATCAGTGCGTTACCACTTTAAAAGCTTGGCGAAATGGTGTCAGAAATCTATGATTCCATAGCAGTAAGGGCATCGTTCAGGCCTGTTGAAGATGCGTCAAAAGTGCTCAATGTCGAGCTTCATTACTTACCTCCTCACTGTCCAAATTTAAATCCCAATAGAACCGCTTTAGAAAGTGATGAATGAGCATATGAGGAATAGTATTTACTTGTGCCCAATTCACCCATCAAAGAGTTTTTCGATGTAAAGCAACCAGAGGGTGCAGGAGAAATCTCACCCAGAATTACGGATAATTTTCAGATTTTGAAACCTGATTCTTCAAGTTGAAAGGGTATAATTATATTAATTCTTATTTTTCGATACACTTAAGAGAGTGATACGCAGTATATTGATCAAAATAGACATGTCCTGTAATACTTTGTATAAAATTAGTATGGTTAAGAATATCCATGACAGGCCCTTTAATTTCAGAAAAATGTACTGTAATACCTCGTTCTTGCAAATCTGACATTATTTTTTTAAGACTGTCTAAGGCACTCAAATCAACATCATTGACTCCTGAAAACATCAAGATTAAATGCCTAGTGAGTGGTTTGTGAGTGATGAATGAAGGGATTTTTTCTTCTAAATATTGTGAGTTCGCGAAATACAGGCTTTCATCAATTCGAATTGTAACAACCGAAGGCGTTGTCTCTACCTCATATCTGTCGACGTTGCGAAAGTAGTGAGTACCATGTACAAGACCGACAACTGCGATATGTGGGCGACTGGTGCGCCAGAGAAATAATACGAGAGATGCGACCAGTCCTGCAAACAAACCAATCTCAACGTTAAAGGCCAGTACACCGATAATGGTAAGAAACATGGCAATAGCATCACTTTTTGCACTTTTCCAAGTATGGATGATGGCTTTTACATCAATTAGTGCCGATACCGCCACGATAATGGTTGCCGCTAATACCGTATGTGGCAAATAGGTAAACAGTGGAGTGAAATAAAGCACCGTAATACCGATTCCGATTGCGGTAAATGTGCCCGCTAATGGTGTTTCGGCGCCGGCATCATAATTGACTACTGAGCGCGATAGACCACCGGTAACCGGAAATCCCCCGTTAATAGCCGAAGCGATGTTGGCACCACTTAAGGCAATCAGTTCCTGATTTGGCTCAATTCTCTGGCGACGTTTCGCCGCGAGTGTCTGGCCAACCGAAGCCGATTCGACAAAACCGATAATACTCAGCAGAATCGCGGCCGGAAGCAGTTCTCCAATTAGTGCGAGATCGAGTGATGGCAGTGAAAAGCTCGGCAAACCGCTTGGGATCTGGCCGACCACGCTCACGCCCTTTTTGTCCAGATCAAACAGGGCTACCAGTACAATACTCAATATCATCACTATCACTGGAGCCAGTTTGGTTACATGACCTGCCAGTTCTGATGAAAGTCCCAGCTTGATTAAATTGGGTCTAAGGCTCTTGCGTGCATAGATCAGGGCAATCAAGCAGGATACGCCAATCAGCAAGGTATAGAAATTGGTTTGGGGCAATGCAAGAATCAAATTGGTCAGGCGTTCAATCACATTTTCTCCGTGCAGTGGCACGCCAAGAATATGTTTAAACTGTCCGATAGAGATAAGAATACCGGAGGCGGTCATAAAACCGGAAAGCACTGGATGGCTTAAAAAAGTGGTCAGAAATCCCAGTCTAAGTACCGACATTAGCAACAGCACGATACCGGAAAGAAATGCTAATGTTGCAGCAGCCGTGATATAGCCTTGGCTACCCGTTTCAAACAACGGAGCAACGGCTTCTGCGGTCATTAGCGAGATAACCGCAACCGGACCGACAGCCAGTGTTTTACTGGTACCAAGCAGAGTATAAGCGATCAGCGGCAGGATACTGGCGTACAGACCAACAACGGGTGGTAGGCCAGCGACCATCGCGTATGCAAGGCTTTGAGGAATTAGCATCAAAGTCACGATGATAGCAGCTAAGCCATCTTTCGTCGCATCATGACGCGAATAGTCGGGCAACCAAGACGATATCGGCAGCCATTTCAACCAGGAATTTTTCATGCCTTGGTTATCCTAAGTAATGTGTGTGAACTCGGTTAATCGGGTTGCTTAACCCAACTCAGGTCAAAACCCATTTTGGCGGCTTGAGCAATGCGTTGATCAAATAAACCCAATTCGTTGCTGCTCATCGACCAGAGTACGCTGCAACGTGTTCCAGTGCGACAGAAAGCAAAAATTGGTTTAGGAGCCTGTGCAAAGAACTGACCAAACTGTTTCCCCTGCTCTTGAGTAATACTTCCGGAGATCACTGGTAGGTGAAAATAGGCTAAGCCCTGTTCTTTAGCCAGTTGTTCAATTTCTCTATTCAGAGGCTGACCATTTTCTTCCCCGTCCGGGCGGTTGTTGATGATCGACTTAAACCCCATTGTCGCCAGACGTGCTACGTCGCTGGGCTGAATTTGTGGTGAAACGGTAATTGAATCGGTTAAATAGATTGGTATCAGCATAACAGCAACTCCGTTTCAGACTTTATTCAATGGTATTTTCAGATAACGCACACCGTTATCTTCTTCCGGTGGTAATTTTCCGGCACGCATATTGACCTGAACCGAAGGCAAAATCAGGGTCGGCATATTCAGTGTGGCATCACGTCTTTCACGCATTTCAACAAATTGCTGCTCCGAAATATTCTGTTTGACGTGAATATTATGTAAGCGCTCATCACCGATCGTAGTTTCAAACTGGTACTTTTCTCGGTTTGGGGCTTTGTAGTCATGACACATAAAGACGCGTGTTTTATCAGGCAGAGCGAACAATTTCTGAATTGAGTGATAGAGGGTCGCTGCATCTCCTCCGGGGAAATCGCAACGGGCGGTGCCGTAATCGGGCATGAATAAGGTGTCGCCAACAAATACACAGTTATCAATAACATAAGCCATACAGGCAGGAGTGTGTCCCGGAGTATGGATTGCCTGTGCTTGAATCCCCCCAAGAGTAAAAGTTTCCTGATCAGCAAACAGGTGATCAAACTGGCTGCCGTCCATCGCAAAATCATTACCGGCATTAAACAGCTTGCCAAACGTATCCTGTACCACCGTGATTTTGTCACCAATACCGAGTTTGCCACCGAGTTTCTGTTTGATATAGGGGGCCGCGCTTAGGTGATCGGCATGAACATGGGTTTCAAGAATCCACTCAACCTTTAAGCCATTTTCCACAACAAACTCAATTAGTTTATCGGCCGTTTCGTATGAAGTTCTGCCTGATGCCGGATCATAGTCGAGCACTGAATCAATAACAGCACATTGTTGACTGGTTGAATCAACGACGACATAACTATAGGTGAAAGTTTTCAGATCAAAAAATTCGTAAACGTTGGGAGTCATATTACGTCCTTAGTTCGGTAAAGGATGAGTGATATGTGACCAAGATAACGAGTGCTGGTGAGCACCCGTTTACATAGTTACTCAGTTTATGGTCAGCAAAGTTTGCCGATTACAGCGTTTTTTTGCTGAAGTACCAGTCAACGTAGTTGTAACCTTGATCTTTACGCACTTCCGCTTCCTGAGTGGTTGTTGGTGGTGGAACAATTACTTCATCGCCAGGAGTCCAGCTTTCCGGAGTCGCACATGCGTTTGCATCGGTAGTTTGTAGTGCTTTAACCAGACGTAGTATTTCTGCAACTGAACGGCCGTTGCTCATTGGGTAGTAAAGCATCGCACGTAGTACGCCTTCAGGGTCGATAACGAAAGTGGCACGAACCGCAGAAGTATCACTTGCACCAGGTTGGACCATGCCGTAAGCGCCAGCGACTTTCATATTCAGGTCAGCGATAATCGGGAAGTTAATTTCAACACCAAAGTTATCTTTAATGCTACGAGCCCATGCGATGTGCGCATGGACACCATCAATAGACAGACCCATCAATTCGCAATTTAGCGCTTTAAAGTCATCACTTGCCTTCGCAAAAGCCATAAACTCTGTTGTACACACAGGCGTAAAGTCAGCAGGGTGAGAAAATAGCACAAGCCATTTGCCTTTGTAGTCCTCTAGCTTAAGCATTCCGTGTGTTGTCTTAGCATTGAATCGTGGTGCCGGTTTGTTTAATTGTGGCATTGCAACAACTTGGTTTTCATGTTCGCACATAGGTAACCCTTCTATTATGTTTCGGTCAATTAATTATCATTAGTTCAGTAATAACTAACTAGTTAAAAAGATATGGTTTAGTCTAATATCAAATAATCGCGTAAGTTATAAAATGGATTTACTCAATTCACCCTTTAACATTGAACAATCGACCAACCATATTTAGAGTATATATTTCTGAATGACAAAAAAGTCACTAAAAATGCCAACAAGTTATCCTAATACGACAATTCTCAAACCAAGCACCAAGGCATACATCCTTGATAGTACGAAGCCCGTGTTGATGGAAAAAAGACAGCTAGAAGCGGGCACTGGTGTTCCTGAACACCAGCATCCTAGAGGGCAATTTATTTGGGCTGAGTCAGGTACTTTCAGTATCCTTAGTAATAACAAGGTATGGATAGTACCGACATCATGCGGGATATGGATTCCGAGTAATGCCTTTCATGAGCTCTCCAGCGACACAAAAACAGTATTGTTGAGTTTATATGTCGATCCTTTTTATGAAGTTCTTTCAGAAAACGAGCACGCCGTCGTAATGAAACTAAGTAGTTTATTGAAAGACGTTATGAAAAGACTTGTTAGTGAAAATACCAATCAAAACTACAGTCGGTTGTTGGGGCTCGTTGTATTAGAGGAATTATCTTGTTTAGAACAAACGACTTATTGGATGCCATCTGGGACAGATCCTCGTCTAAAAAAATTATTAAGCTTACTGATTAATGAGTTTTCTTCTGACCACCAACTGCGCGCACTTGCACCTAAGGTTGGTGCGAGCCCGCGTACGATCGAACGGTTATTTATCAAAGAGATAGGACTCACGTTTAGAGCATGGAAAAGTCGATATAAGTTGATTCTGGCTAGGGACCTTATAGAACAAGGACTGACAACTAAATCTGTAGCACATGAAATTGGGTACAAGAGTATTCCAAGTTTCACTAGAGAATTTAGCAAATTTTTCGGAGTTCCTCCTCAGCAATGTGGAAAGTCCAAGTGCAATGATAACTAAATTGGCGTATACCCGTGTAACATCATGTCATATATCGGGCGGAGAAGTGTTTCCTCCATTCTCCAAGCTAACTTACTTTTTTCAAGTGGGTCAACGACTTGAAAAGGCAGCGCTGTGACTGGTTGTAATGAATAGTCAAACTCCCACAACATCGCATGGCCCACATCGAGAATCATTGGACATGAAGTATAACCGTCCCACTTGTGATGAGGTGTTTTACCTGTAAGCAGCGCACATATATTATTAGTAACAACTGGTATCTGTGACTTCACCGAAGCTGCGGTCTTACCAATGGGCGTTCCAACACAATCTCCAAGGCCGAATACATTCGAATAATGTATGTGCTGCATTGTATACTGATCAACGTTTAGATAACCTCTATACGTGTCGTTATTCGCCAAGTCAGACTCAATAACAACCTGTGGAGGAAGCATTGGCGGTACAACATGTATGAAATCCCAATCAAGTCTTTTTGTAGAGCCGTCTTTTAATATAAAGGTTACTGTTTTTTTGTCAGAATCTATGGAGCTTAAAATGTGCTCATAATTCGGTGTGATTTGCCGTTTATTCCAAATGTTTTTGATTCTTGTGTCAAAGTTTTTAACTGAGAAAAGCAACGATTCTGATGTGAAATATTGAAAATTAAGGCCATTGCGATTATCAGATTTCTGTGCAAAGCTTTCTACTAAATTCGTCGCTTTCATTGGTGCGCCTGCACATTTTATAGCACCCTGTGGTCGAGTAAATATTGCATTTCCTCCGCCCGGATTATCCAAAAATTGTTGAGCTTGTTGGTAACTTTTAATACCTGCTTCCGGGCTATGGTAAATGCTGGAGATTCCACTTTTTCCAATAAGGTTTGTATCTAGGCCGTCTATCAAGTCGTAGCGTAAGCTTAGTCCTGTCGAAACAACTAAATAATCGTACTGTATCGACTCTCCATCTGACGTTATTACCGTGTTCTTATCGGGAATGAACTCTCTCGCTGAGCTTCGTTTCCAGGTGACGTTGTTATTTATGTAGTCTCCAATTGGTCGTATGACATCACAGGTTTTGGAGTATGATCCCGCAAGAAACAGAGTTTGACCGGGTTGGTACCAATGAAAGTCTCTTGGTTCGATAATTGTTATCTGAGCGCCATCTAAATGGCGTAAAAGCATATTGGATAACCCAATACCTGCGGCACCACCACCAACAATCAATATTTTTGCATTGGTACTCACTTTCTGGCTTTCTTTATATGTAAGTCCAACTGCACCTAAAACACCCATGCCTATGCCAGACTTTATTAATGTTCTTCTGGAAATCTCCATTTCTAACTTCCTTAAACAATGAACGACTAAGCTTTTCATTTCACATAACGTTATGTGTCAAAAAATTAAGCGAGTGAATTGCCAGTTAATAAATCTTTATACGTCCTACTTGTCGCTCTAAGTAGGACGGGTATATTTAATTATTGGCTAAACTCGTCCACAGCAGCCAGAGCTTGTGTTCCATAAATTACAGCAGGGCCTCCGCCCATTAAAATAGCTACATTAATGGTCTCAACCAACTCTTCTCTGGAAGCTCCTGCTTTTACAGCCGCTTCAACATGGGAGCCAATACAGCCATCACAACGGACATTGATGGCAATCGCAACAGCGATAAGCTCTTTATATTTGGTTTCCATAGCGCCCGAAGAAAAAGCTGCTTTGTGAAGACTTAAAAAAGCGTTAAGAGTCTCAGGGCTCTCTTTTCGAAAAGCGGAACCTAACTTGCGTTGTTGCTGATTAATGTCTGTATAGTTTTTGCTCATAATTTACCTCAGTTGTATATTCAAATTTATTTACTCTGGCTTGCATATTTCACCAGCTTTTATGGCTTTGAATGTATTAAGTGAAAGCCACAGAATTAGAAGGGTCAAGCATCCTAATAGCGCTATCCCCACGTAGAAGTATGCAGGTGACTGAGCTAGCTCAGCATATCTAAACAGAGCGACGTTAAAAGCCGCTACCGGAAATGAAAAAGCCCAGGATGAAAGATAAAACCCACCTTTTCGAAATTGATTGATATTAAGCATCAGCAAAATAGCGGTGAATAGTGCAACAGAGGCAAGTATTCTAGAAAAGTCAGTCAGTTCTGGTACTAGCGAGCTATAGGAAACAAAACCAATGGAGGGCGGAGCTAACAAGATAAACAGCATAGGCTTAAAACGTGCTGGTAAAGCTTCATGAAAAATCAGCCGGTTAATAATGATGGTTAATAGTACCAGCCAGAAAATAATACCAACGCCGAAAAAGAACCAGCTTACTTCGATATAACCCAGTTTAGCACCGGTGATTGGAGCTATGATGTTACCGACAACCGGGATAAACCAACTCGGGTTAGCGTGCTCGAGTCGATAGTGCTCATGATGTATCCAGCTATGCATAACCATTAAAGTTAGCGAAAGCTGAACGAGAGCGCCAATACCCCACAAACAATAGGAAAGCGATTCAAACCTATGCCAAACGACGGAAAGAAGTAATAGGCTGATTGAGAAGGCTGCAAAGAAATTAATCTTAATTGGGTGTTTTGTTTCTGCAATCACTGCATTGGGATAGCGAAAGAGCTTTAGCAAATAAAGGCTACTAACCAGCAGCATAACGATGCTTGCTAAAACACTGGTGAATGCTGTCACCACAGGTAAAGACATCCCCAGAGCTTTTTGCCATGCGATTGAAAATCCGCTCAAACCCATAACGATAGAGAACATTGAAATAGGGAAATGTATTAATCGGCTTTCTACCTTTGCAGAGGATAGGTGGTTTATCGATAAATCGTTCATATCAAGCCTTTTCAGTTGGTAGCTGTGACCATTAGTTGAATCTAATATACTCTTATCTGGCTGACGTTTTTAGTCGAAAGCATGACAAGGAATATTCCTAATGCGACAAAAGGTTTTTTAACAAAATGAACTGTTATAGAGTGGTGTTATCGCCTTTTATGCAAAAGTAGATCTGAAAAGCATATCCTCGATAGAGTCTTCTATACTTATTTGCTAAATGTTTTCAATCAAGGAGTGTAGTGGCATAGTGAATTTGGTCACTTAGTTAGAGGTGATATCATCACCTCATAAGTTAACAGGTGACACTATGACAAAACGTACAAGACGACTATTTAGCGCAGAGGAAATTGCTGGGATAATGCGCCAATGGAGCGCTTCTTTAGAAGTCTGAAGACGGAATGGGTGCCAACTGTGGGTTATCGTAGCTTCGCTGAGGCTCAACAAGAGATCAACCGCTACATTATCGGATATTACTGCCAACTCAGGCCACATCAGTATAACGGTGGCCTAACGCCCAATGAATGAGAACGATTATATTGGGAAAACTCTAAAACCGTGGCCAATTTTAGTTGACCACTACACATCTCCATGACTTAAAACTGAAATATCAGTGTCATAACTAATGCCTACTATGGACTGAAAATCACGTTTTTGTCTCACTTATGTGGCGAACAAACGGAAAGTTGATTCAAAACCAAGAAAGAATATAAAATTGATTATGACAGAGCACAAACGTTTACGCCTTTCTCTTTCACTGATTCAAACTATCAGTGCAACATTTTTAACTATCATCGCACTTGTTATAGCCCTTTCTGTCTCAAGTTTCAAAGGAATGGAACGGATTGGCGAACAATTTGATGAGTTGTCTCAAAAAGCCTTACCCATGGCAATGGCAAATGCGACACTCACAAGGAATGTGTTAGAGCAGGTCAAATTGCTTAACTATGGAATGCAAATTACCGATCCGAATGAACTTCCTCTTATCACTTCTCAAATTGAAGAACTAGCACAGCAAAGTGATGGACTGATAGAGCAAACTTCCGGTGTTGCTGAACACCTATCAAGTATGCTCAAAGAAAACGTTGCTGAGTTGCATCAAGTCACCAATTCCATTTTATCTAAACAGTCTGCGGTGATTCAGATGCAAAGCGACATTAACTCGGCGGTCGGTGGGTTTCGATATGGGCTAAGTTCGATTGGTCCAGAGATGAATCGTATCAGCTCATTTCTAAGCAACGACAACCCTGAATCGAATGATGCGGCAAATCGCTTCATTGCATCTGCAAGCTCGATGGAAAGCACTTTCTTGGTCATGATGATGCAAACTGAGCTAGAGAAAGCGGAGCAAGAATACCGAGAAATGCGAAACCGTATCGCGGGTATTAATCTCGCTTACGATGACTTCAAAGAGTGGCACCCTGAAGTGAGTGAGTTCGCCAGCCTAACTGCGCCTTATGAGATGGTACAAGCTGGGTTCAAAGACGAAGGGGTTTTGCGCTTGATTCTAGCGAAACTTGAACAAAGCGAGCAGCAAAAAGCGGAGTTTCAACGAGCCTCTCAGCTATCAAACGAAACCATGTATTTACTCGATCAAGTGTCTGATTCTGCCTCAGCTCTTATTGATGAGCGTGAAACTGTCGTCCACAGTACCATTCAAAACGTCAGCTTGATGGTTGTTGTTGCGTCTGGCGTTATCTCGCTCGTAGTTTTAGTTACTTGGTTTGTCCTTCGAACTTGGATCAATCGAGGGTTGAAAAACATCCTTACTCGTCTCTCCATGTTAACAGAACATGATTTCCGAATTAAAGCGCAAGAGATTGGCCCGTTTGAACTTAAAGAAGTCGCACGCAAACTCAACCAAGTTATCGACTCAACACACGATTCGATTTCTACCGTCACGCGTAACTGCGAAAATTTGTACCAAACCGCTGAGATCAGCCACGATGCGGCAGAGCAAACAAAGCAAAGCTTAATTATACAAAATGAAGCGCTGGCGAGTATGGTTACAACCGTTACTCAGTTAGAAGCTTCGATTAGAGAGATCGCCACGGTGACGAACGCATCTTCCGAAGATTCACATTTAGCGACAGAACATACAGTGAAAGGTGTTGGTGTGGTAGAGCAAAACCGTCAGCGTTTGGAGTCACTAGAAAGCTCACTCAACACGAATGAACAATCCATGATAGATCTCGACCAAAAAGTTAAACAGATCCGCGAGATGGTAGACATGATCAGTGGCATTGCCGATAACACCAACTTACTTGCTTTGAATGCGGCGATTGAAGCGGCGCGTGCAGGAGAACAAGGGCGAGGCTTCGCGGTAGTCGCCGATGAGGTTCGCAAATTAGCCAGAGATACCTCGCAGCAGACCACCAATATTCGTGAAATGATGAATGAGTTAGTGGCGGCGGCAGAACGCTCACGCAAAGCGGTGAACGACTCACGTGAAGAAATGTCTTACGCGTTGCAGTCGAGTGATGAGGTGAAATCAGCGTTTTCAGACATCAACAAAGCGGTTCAACATATCCAACAACGTGTCGAACAAATTTCCGTTGCGACAGAAGAGCAAGAACGTGCGACGGCTGATGTATCACATGCGATCACGCATATTTCTGACCAAGGTGAACACACCAAACTCCAATTGGAATCCATGGTAGAAAGTTCGGAGCAAGTCGCAGACATCGCGGGTCATCAACAAGCGATGCTGCATAAATACGAACTACACCAAGTGAGTTGATCCAACTTGAGGTGATACTAAACGAACTTCCAATACGACCAAAGACAAGGCAATTGCGCTAATGCCGTTCACTTAAGGTGTGTGATTCATAGAGATGGTTTCAATTTTCTTAGCTGAGGATCGAGCTTGTAATTCTGCTCTTGAAACCGCTCTTTCTTGATCTGGTCATGCTGAGACACCTCTTCAGACAAAGGAGTTTGATCAGATATCTCAGTAATCCTGTCTATCGTTAGCCCATTTAACGAGCTATGGGCCGTTCCCAGTTGTAGTAGTGTTGCCATTCAGCTAGTAACAGATCCAGTTCTTTCAGCCCCACAGAGACATCTATGGTCGGATAGAATTCACTTTTATCTGTTTTCTGCGAGCGTTCCATTTTGCCATTCAGGTGAGGTGAGTCAGGCTTATTTGGGTGAAACTTGATCCCATAAATCATGAGTTGTTTCTGGACTTTTTCAGCAAAGAATTCACGCGCTCTGTCCGTCTGAATACGCTGGATAGGAAATGGCATCTCTTCCATGACACAATCGATAAAGTCAACTTTATTTGCTGCTGTTCGTCGAGAGTAGCACCTGAGAACCCGATAGCGAGAGCAGTCATCAATAGCTGTATACTGGTAAATTCCAGGCGCTATTTTACAGGTATTCATCTGGACTCTATCACCAGAAATTGGGCACTCATATCTTTGGAAATCTTTTTTGCTTCGGTAGGTTACGATGGGTTTGACTGATGCTTCGGATTGTAGTTGCTGTAGTGGAACGGTGAATTAGTTCCTTCCTAACGAACTTCTTCATACAGGACTCAGGTTAATTGGTATTGGCAGAAAATAGGTACAAATAGCATCGCTATTACTGGAGCAATATTGAATACCTGATTTAACTCGCCCTCTCTTGATGCGTAGCATCGATATCTTGGTGAGTTCTTTTAGTTGTTGATTTCATAACACTCTCCAATTTTTGGGTTGGAAAGTGTCAACCTTATTTAGGGCGGTACATTCATACAAAGAAAAGCAGCTGGAAGACAAGCTGCTTTTTACTTTCGTTGATTTTGTTTTGGTGCTTATTGCAGTTGCGGTGATTATTCAGACAAGGTTATGGTTGGTAAATCATCCCAAATCTTGCTCTCATCCGATGCGCCGCCAGAGAAGTTCCAAGGTCCTTTGTCTTGCTCTAGAGGACGGTAAGTAGCAGACAGTCCATCCAAGTCCCAAGTTGTGACATAGAAACGAATGCCATCCAGTGAATCAGGTCGACCTAGCGCATCACTCGCAAAGTCCATCGAAATGGTGTTTTTGGCTTTGTCTACTGTGACCATTGGCGCTGGTGTTACCGCTTTGCCCCATGTTGTCGTGTTTGAGCCTTGAGTGTTGTAAATCGAGCTTTGCCAGCCGAAGACCACGGCGTTACGGCTCCATGTTCCGCTTGGCATAGAAGCGTTGATTTTAGGCAGTTCCGTTAGGTTGGTTGCCGCTTCTTCCGGTAAATCAATGAAGATGGTGAAACCAATGTGGTCAAAGCCGTTTGGCGGCAACCAAGTGTCGGTGATCTTGTCCATGGTGAAGGTCAAGCGCACGTTACTGCCGACGGTGAATACCTCTGCTTTGTTGATCGCGAGTTGGCTGTTGTCTTTGTCGAACGTTGGGTCAGTTGGTAACGAGTAGTTACCGTTTGGACCGCCCATACCATCTTGCGCGTCGCCTGCGTCATCAATGGTAGCGTTTGGCGTGTATGACCAGCTTAAGTCAGACACAAAGTTCACATCTTCAATGCCTGCTTTTTCCTCTATTGAGTAAATAGCGAAGCGGTGTTGCTGCTCGCCAATCGCAAAGTGACGAGTAGATAAAGTCACGCTAAATTGACCGTCGGCACCGACGGTAATGGCTTGCGCTGTTTCTAGATTACCGTCAACGACGAGATGCAGCGCCTCGTTTGCGTTAGCAGTACCAGCAATCACGATGTCATCGGTGATGGTTTGTTCTTCCCAATCCTTCGCCAGTTGGATGTTGAGGTTTGGAGTATCTACAGATTGTGTGTCGTTTGTCTTCGAATAAATCACTGTAGACTTGGCTGGTAGCTCAAGCGATACGTGACCATTTTCATCTGCGACTAACTGTTCTGGAGCATCAGTCCAGTTCGACTTGATTTGTTGTTTGAAGACGGTGCCGCCAGCTTGCTCTACATCGAGTTGATTCATCAACATTGGTGAGTTCGATGTGTTCATTACCACCAAGATTTCGTCATTATACAACGTACGGGTAAAGGCGAACACACCTGCGCCGGCTTTATCGCTGCCAATTACTTTCATTTCGCCGCGTGTCATGACTTTGTTTTCGGTACGCAACTTAGCAAGCTCTTGGATGAACAAGTACATCTCGCTGTTTTGGTAGAATGAGTCTACGTAGTCGCCGTCTCCATTGTAACCGCCGGCAAACATCGCATCGCGCGCCGCTGACATCGCCTGTTCTGTACCTTGGTAAATCACAGGGATGCCCGGTACAGCCATCATGGTAATCAGTGCTTGCTTCATATCATTGACACTGCCTTGCGATAGAAAACGTGGCATATCGTGGTTATCAATGAAGTTCGGCATGATGTATGGATTAGGGAACATCTCCATCATTTTCTCAAGACGGAAGCGTAAGTAATCGGTTGGTTGTCCTGCAGCAAATACGCGCGTCATGGTCGCTTGTAACGGGAAGTTCAACACCGAGGTTAACTGCTCCGGTGAGCCACTTTCGCCGATGTAAGTCAGCATCTTTTCTTCACCTTCGGTGTTGTAAGGTGTAGACGTTTCGAATACTTCGCCAAAGGTCAGGAAGTTATCGCGACCAGTTTCAACCGCTTGAGTCATCACGCCATCATCAGCGTGTAGGAAGTCGTTCCAGAAATCGTGCTCAACAAACTTCACGGTATCGATACGGAAACCGTCAACGCCCACTTCTCGTATCCATTTACGGTAGCTCTCTTTTAGATAAGCGCGTACTTCAGGAACGGACGTATTTAGGTCATCCAGATCCGACAGTTGCCAGGTTTTTTCTTGTACGGGATCGTTGTGGTCGGTGATGCTTGGCGTCCAGTGGTAAATGCCAGTACCGTCTTCTTTACACTCATTCATGTTGAGCGGGTAAGGCAGTTCTTGCCCCGCTGGCAGTGCATTTTCAATCAAGCGGAAACCTTGGCAAGGTAGGCTAGGATCGTAATTGTATGGGTCATCGTAAGTGAAGAAATTACCCACATGGTTGGTCACGATGTCTTGGATCAAGAACATGTTACGAGCGTGCACTTCTCGCGCTAAAGCTTGGTAGCTTTCCATGTCACCAAAGTGTTCATCCACTTTTTGGAAATCACGCGCCCAGTAGCCATGGTAGCCGCCATAGTTTTGTTCTGCATCCCACCATTGGTTTGCCACTGGCGGCGTAATCCAGATAGCGGTAGCACCTAAGTCTTCGATGTAGCCCAGTTTGTCACTGACCCCAACAAGGTCACCACCACTGAATTTCTTGTTTGAGGAGGGGTCGTACTCATTCTGACCTTGATCGTTGAGAGTGTTGTCGCCGTCGTTAAAACGGTCGATCATCAAGAAGTAAATGATCTGGTCTTGCCAATCAGGAGATGCCACGTGGCTTCCTGTATCTGTTGGCGTGGTTTCATCGCTACCACAGCCAGAAAGAGCTAGGGCGATCGCTAAAGGTAGTATTTTTACTTTATTCATAGGGTTAAGTAAGGTTTCAAACACGGTTTTTGTCTCCGTTATGCAGAAATGCAGAAACAATAAAGCAAAGGTTTGAAATTTAGAGTGTCATTTAACGCCAGAATAGACGTGAAATGATGTCACGAAGTGCTGAATTTGAACTGTGCCACATATTTAACTGAGTGGTTGCACAATTGGGTATTGAATCGGATAATGTTCTTTGGCTAACTCATTACCAAAATGCTCGTAGAGTCGGAATCGACACTGTTTAGCCGTTTGAGTGAGGGGCAGTTTCAGCGCCCAGCATGTGTAATCTTCTGCATTCTGAGTCAGGTTCATTGTGTGTGGAGTTTGCGTGTCACCCACATAGCAATCGATCTTCGCCACGTCTTTTAATCGACACGCGAGTTCCACAATCAACGTGTACTGAGTGCCGAGTTGGATCTGTTGTCTAGTAGGGACAATGTATTCCGTTGCGCCAATTAAAAGCCCTTTAGAAACCACGTAATCACGCTGGTGGTTGTTATCAATGTAGCGTTCACCATCGACTTCATAACACAGTCTAAACGTAAGTGGATGAGCGACAGGAAGCTCTGTCGTCGCCCATAGTTCGGTGCCATTGTTTAAGAAGCGCTCGAAGAAGGCAGGGTAGCGACGCCACGCGCCATCACGATCTCGACACTCAACTGAGACCACTTTTTCAAACGCAATGTTATCCACTTCCATCCAGATTTTACCGACGGGCTGATCAATGTCGTTATCAGCTAGAGTATTGGCTTTGGCATAGTACAAGCGGATGGGTTGGTTATTGAGATGAGTGCTGTTATCCAAACATTGCTGGCGATACTGCATTGGCGAAAATGGATACCATCGGCGAAAGGTTCGGTGGAAGTTGGAAGGCTCTTCATAACCAAGCTGATAAGCGATTTGCTGCGTCGTGAGTTGAGTGTCTGCAAGTAGGGCAAGCGCGTGCTTTCTCTTAGCGAAGTCAACGCATTGCGAATAGCTTATTTGTTTTTCTTGCAGGCGACGTTGCAAGGTGCGCTTGGATACCCCCAGTTGCAGCGCGGCTTGCTCTAATTTCAGCGCATAATTGCTGTTTTTGACGAAGAGAGCATTAAGCACGCTCAACAATTCTGGCTGTTCAATTGGTTGATGAGAAAGCAGCAAATAGACATGTTTTACCAAATCGAACACTATTGAGTCCGGCGTTGATTTTATTTCTTCTTCTGGTTCGAAATAAGCAGAGTATGGGTCATGGCTATGAAGTTGAATGTGAACAGAATCACTCAACCTTAGAAGTTCTAATTGCATCATCAACAGATCATAAATCGATTCTGCCCAGCTCGGCATCTCAGCAGTCCTGCACTTTAGCTGCATCTGAATCTGGTTATTTCTCTGCTCAAAAACAATGTACAGGCTGCGGTCGAACAGCGAAACGCTTTTGCTCCACCATCGAAGCCCTTCTTCTAGATTCGGTGCTTCTTGCAGCATCATACATTGCAAGGCAATCAGCTTTTCAATGTGCCAGTATTCGCCAGAAATTCTTAGGTGATTGTGCCCAAGTCTTTTGCATAGAAAGGGCGTGATGATGTTGTCTTGAGGTAGCATAAAAGTGGTTTGGTCTCAGAGCAAAGTACGCATTATTGATTAAACCATGTATTTGTTCAGTGAGAGCGCTCAAAGCCTGTCACATCGGCTATTTTCGGGGTGGTTAGAACCTTCTCGTGAAGAAGATTCAGTTGCCAATACGAACTGTATTTAGGTCAAATAATCGAAGGCTTGTTTATGTTCCAAAGAAATTTGGCTATCGCAAGGAGTGTAAGATAAGTACTTAAGCTTATCTCAACGCTAGAAGACAACGATTGGGATGAATGTTCTCAGGTTCGCCCAGTGAAGTTTGCCAGTTAAGCTTCCAAGCAGAATGTTATCAGTACTTTCTTACGTTGTTGGCTGAACTTTTCATGAGTAAATTCAGGAAAGGTGCGAATGGTCGGCGTTATCGAACGACAATTAGCGCGTACTGATCTGTACAATTGATACTGGACTCCAAGCTACGCGACACTATATTTGTGGTTATTAAGGTGTTTCTCATTTAGTAGAATCTATGGCAAGGTTTTGTCCGTGCGACGTGAAGTTGCATGAAGCGCTGTTCATCGCGATAAGAGTGAATGTATGGTACGCCCCCGCATTTGCAAGTAAATAAATAATAACGAGCTGATTTGCGCTAATGTATTCAGAGTCTTTATGAAGTCACTACACAACTTCGCTCTACGATGAGATCCGCCCCAGATTGTCCTCATAACTATCAAAGCATTTTAATTTGCTTGTTCACTCAACAGGTTTCAATCTGGTGGTCTAAGCGTTTTGTCATCACTTATCATCATTGCAAATCTGGTTTAAATTTTTAGTGAGAATTCTTTCTTTGTGACCATAACAGACCACGCTATTCTTGCGAGCTTATTAGCTAAAGCAACAACAACCACATTAAATGGTTTTGTGCGTTTTAGATTTACTACCCACTCCCCAAAATGCTTTTCAGCAGTTTCTGTTCTTTTTAATATTGATCTAGCTGCATGGATATCTTTGAATATATTGAGATGTTCTACAACGTAAAACGCAGGCATGGTTCCAATAATCAATTGTCGCCTGTAGAGTATGAGAAGCAATATGAGAGAAGACTAACTAGTGTCTACTGACTCGGTGGCTATTCAACTCTTATACTTGATAGCTAAATCGTTCGGACGGATGCGATTCTGATAGTTTTGCTTCGAGAGGCTACATTACTATCTTGTAAACATAAAAGGATGACCTTATGTTACGTTTTTTTAACATTCAAAATGGTGTTATCACTACAATTGGAGAGAACTCTGACCGAGATTTAAGTGAACTAGTGTCTCAGGCGGACTGGATCGATGCTCATGAGCCTAGTGACGAAGAGAGAGAGCTAATCGGCTCATTACTACGAATTGAACTGCCTGATTCAGAAGAAGTAGAAGAAATTGAAACATCTGCAAGGTGCTTTATTGACGCAGTTGGTATACATGTTCATTCCTTGTTTTTATCCCCAGCAGAAGGTCGACATAATACGGTTACGGTAGCGTGTATATTGCAGAACCAGAGGTTGATAACAATCAGAGAAGAAGATGTTGCAGATTTCCGGTTGCTTCGATTACGAGCGAGAAGAGGCCAAATTAAGTGTAGTAACGTTGATAGTTTGTTAGTTACTCTATTTGAACAGAAAGTCGAAAATCACGCTGATACGTTGGAAGATATTCACCGTCAATTAGAGAAAGTTAGCCACGATGTATTAGAGACTAGTGATGTTGATTTAGAGGACAGCATCAGCCGGCTTGCAAGGTTAGAAGACAGCAATGGGAAAATTAGATTATGTCTTATGGACTCTCAAAGAGACATTTCATTCCTTCTGCGACATTTAAAATCAAGAAGTGACCATAGAGAAACGTTAAGTGAAATTAGCCGAGATATAGATGCTTTGATGTCGCACACGACTTTTTTATTCGATAAGATCAACTTTTTGATGGATTCAACGCAAGGATTTATCAATATAAAGCAAAACCAAATTATCAAAATTTTCTCTATAGCGGCTGTTGTATTTCTTCCACCAACAGTTATAGCTAGTATATATGGGATGAACTTTGAGTTCATGCCTGAGTTATCATGGAAATGGGGATATCCAATTGCTATAGGGCTAATGCTGGCATCAGGTTTTGCTCCATACATATATTTTAAAAGAAAAGGATGGCTATAAGGTGTAGTGGTTAACTAAAATTGGCCACGGTTTTAGAGTTTTCCCAATATAATCGTTCTCATTCATTGGGCGTTAGGCTACCGTTATACTGATGTGGCCTGAGTTGGCAGTAATATCGATAATGTAGCGGTTGATCTCTTGTTGAGCCTCAGCGAAGCTACGATAACCCACAGTTGGCACCCATTCCGTCTTCAGACTTCTAAAGAAGCGCTCCATTGGCGCATTATCCCAGCAATTTCCTCTGCGCTAAATAGTCGTCTTGTACGTTTTGTCATAGTGTCATCTGTTAACTTATGAGGTGATGATATCACCTCTAACTAAGTGACCAAATTCACTATGCCACTCCACATCTTGACTTCCTTAGATTCCCACAATAAACGAACTGGTTGTCGCACCATTCAACATTTCTTCTTCGACTCTCTCCCAAATAAAGAGAATTTTTCGTCCGCCAAAAGGACGGATATAATGAATACCTTCAAATAAAACAGAGTCTTTAAGCTGCTCGCGAATCACTCTCTTATCATATTTGATAGCGGAAGATAGCTCTTCAGTGGTTAAGTATGTGTAGTTCATAAGGCCTCCTAGGTATTTAATGTGCCTGTTGAGGGTCATTACTACCCCACTGGAGGTTCTTGTAAGGTATTTTTGGTGCATTTTGAGCCAGTTTGTGATCATTTAAGACCTGTAGCGGAACTAAATCCATAGACAGATCCTACGGTATAATCAAAAGCAGTAAATAGGTAAACAAAATGATCAAATGTCACCTTTCAGCCTTAATGGGGGGCAAAGCGGCTAAAAATCTCTGCGTAGTGAGAGGAGTAGGGATCAATCGAAATACGGTTACCCGCCTTTATCACGAAACAAACAACCGAATAGATTTTGATACATTAGAGAAGATTTGCCGATATCTTGGCTGCCAGGTAGGCGATCTGCTTGAAGTTATTGATGATGAAGAGACAGATAAACAAAGTTAATGTCACAACTCTTTGATACCTTGTGAGTATTAGTTTTACTAATATTGAGCTTATGAATTTTGAATAAGCAGAAAAATGAGGGGAAAAGTCGCAAGAATCAAAGGTGGCCTCCAAATGGTCCCTATTTGGTTCCCAGGCTGGTTTGCGTTAGGATGTGAAGTCTTTAGATACACTGAATTAGATAATAAAGTGCTTTATTTACAGTTAGTTGGGATTATTAAAGCAGAAGATAAAACTTGGAGCGGGCAGCGGGAATCGAACCCGCATCATCAGCTTGGAAGGCTGAGGTAATAGCCATTATACGATGCCCGCGCATCGAAAGGACTCAGCTAATATGCCACATTAAATAAAAAATAAAAGTCTTTTCTCATCAATTGTTTGTCGGTTGCTCAAAAAACTATCTATCTGATGGTAAAGTATGCGATTGGCTCTGTTGTGGAAGGCGAGGCGCACTGATATTCGAGAGATTATCACCTAGGTTAGAAGTATCATTACGCTCAATCTACTAATCTAAAGTGCTCACGCTGTATTTATGTCATTAATATTGAACATGTGTTATCCATGCTCAACTCGGAAGCTCTCAGAATCGATGAGTCCTGAGAAAAGAGAAAAGAGAAATGCTAATCGAAGAAGAAATCGCGAAGATGTTTGAAAACTATCTGTATGGAAAAAAATAACGGTTAGAGGTTAGTTGCAAATTACTACGCGCAGGGAAATGTATTGTTCTTGGTTCGGTAACCACGGTGCTTACCGCCGTACTTATTTTTTAGGTTTGTTCTGCTTTTTGATGACAGCGCCGCTAATTACACCGCCGTTACGGTTCTATGCTTGTTTAGTGTGGTGTCAGTCAATACTGAGCATTTAAAAAGAAAGGCGCTGTCGATGCGCCTTTTGATTTTTTGTTAACGGCCGTATCGAAGTAGTTAATACCGCTTTAATAGCCAATACGATATAAATATTCACCAACCGCTTGGCATTGCTTTTTGTAAGTTTGCTCAACTTCGGACTCGTCGTGATCGGTTGCTTTAAACTCGAGTTCAGCAGACGATAACTGGTTAAAACTGTATTCTCTCTCAGACATCAAATAGTGTTTAAAAATAGCTCGATGTTCTGGAACTGCATTGCGCGCATTCGAAACATTCACACATTCCAATAGTGTTTCGTTGCTCATCTGTTCT
The DNA here is from genome assembly GCF_057784735.1 of Vibrio sp. TAP-3B. Taxonomy (NCBI): domain Bacteria; kingdom Pseudomonadati; phylum Pseudomonadota; class Gammaproteobacteria; order Vibrionales; family Vibrionaceae; genus Vibrio; species Vibrio sp. TAP-3B. The sequence goes on from NZ_CM173496.1 coordinate 1,141,475, forward strand.
GGTTTTTTTTCTGCGTGGACGACGGTAGAAAATGTTGCGACTACTACTGTTAGGAAGGCTGTTTTAGCGAATCTTATCATAATATGGATCTCGGATGGTTCAAGTAAACATGAGAGCTTCAATGCCTCTCATCGACACGTTTCCGTGCTTCTCTTCATTTGGTTTTATAAAATTAAACGATAAAGAAGGTTCACGACCATGAGTAAAGACATACAGTAAGTTCGCTTCTTTCCGCCCAGAAAGACGATAGAGGGAACGTTGGCTTTTGAAACTCTCGTAACCATTCAGCGGTAAAGGCGGCGTTTGCCACGCTAGCGCAAGTAACGGAGGCGGTAGGAAGGCAACGAGTAAGAAGTAGTTTGGTTTGAAACTTGACGATAATACGCCATCACTCGCAGACGTGCGGCGGCAAGAAACCAGTGCCAGTAAGTCACGTTTAATATGAAGGTAGTAACTATCAGAGCCCCAAGAGCTTGGGTAGGCAAATGAGTGAATGTCTGATAATGCTAGTTCCAAGTCTTGTGGTGTCAGTTTAAGTAAACGCTCTGACGTATAGTGTTTTCTGGCGCCATCTTCATGCGTGTATGAGGCAAGTATGCATCCAGAAAACAGTAACAGAGAAAGAACCAGCAATGTACGAAGTCGATAACGCAAGAAGCAACCCTAACCACATCAAATCATAGTTGGTCACTATGATCGCACAACATTAGCGAGACTATAAAAACAAGCAAAACTGTCGTTTGCCCAACCCCGCGTATACTAACGAGATGGAAGGAGGATGAACAGGGTTATCTGATAATTTGACCAACACTTGATAATTTTGCTTATGTTTTTAACGTAAACAGACGTTTCAGCATAAAGTCGTGCGCTATGAGAGACAAGTGATGGTCGATTGCGAGGGAAGGGTTCCCCCTCGGTCACTTACGCACTAGCGTAAATGACACTGCCACCTTTAATGGTATCAATGATCTCACGAGATAACTTCTCTGGTAAAGCTGGACATCCCCAACTACGTCCTAAGTAACCATTCTTTTTGATAAAAGAAGGGTTCGCGTAATCGGCACCATGAACCACAATATATCGTTCTCGAGCTTTGTCGTTGAGACCAGAACTCAGACCGTCTAAACGGAGTGAGTAACCGTTAGAACCGTAATAAGTCGTGTCGGTCAAAAATGTACCTAGCGACGTTTTTCGCGAGTTTACGATATTTGAAAACTGAGTCGCAGTCTGTTTTCCACTATTCACACCGTGTGATACATAAGTGTTGTAGATCAGTTTCTTTTTATCTAAATCAAAAACATAGAATCGCTTTTCAGTCGATGGTTTACTGTAGTCAATGATGGTGAGTATTGGTTTCTTTTTATCAGGCGTTTTTAAATAGGCGGTGTAAGCATCATTAAATAGCGTGAAGTCAATTACACCTTCAAGGTTTGCTTCTTTAAAAGTTTGGTCGATTTGTTTTTGAGTTCCATGACTCTCAATTTGGTTACCCGACTGTTTGGCGAAGGCCAAAGGGGAGACAGACAATAGTGTCCATATAAACAGTAAAAAATTTTTTTTCATTTTGGCTAAATAAAACTCTATGGTGTTACAAACTTATCGGTAGATTCATGTGTTCATTAAAACAACATGCACATCAATATAACTCTATTCTCAATGTTTCTTAATCTGCATTTTGCACTTAATATTAGGTTAGGGGTTAGGTTTTGACCTTATTAACTAACTTATTGAAAGTGTTTAATAATATAAAGTTCGTTGTTGTTTTCGGCAAATGTAAGCGTAAATACTATCCGATTTGAGTAATTAATAAAACTGTGTTTAACAATATTTGTGACTTTATAGATTTATAAAGCAATGTTGTATTTGTCGTCTTAGTCAGCTATCTAGGCCATAGATATTTAATTATTTGTCTGATAAATAAAGAGATTATGGCACGTAATAATTTGAAGTAACTTACGCATTGTCATGATGCTACAGTTATACTCATGGTATGTGGTTCAATTTAGCCCTCGCTCCGTTTGGGGGTATAACAAGACTAAAAAGGATTAAGTATGATCACTGCACTATACGCCAGTATTCTTGCATTACTGATGATTTGGCTAGCCGTTCAGGTCATTAAACAGCGTCGCTTAAATCAAGTTGCTTATGCAGACGGAGGGGTAGAGGCGCTTCAAATTGTGCGCAGTGCACAAAGTAATGCCACAGAATATATTCCTATTACTCTCATTTTGATGGTGCTCCTAGAACTCAATAGTGCTTACCCAACCTGGATACATCTGACTGGCATCATCTTTATCATTGGTCGAGTTATCCATGCGCGCGGGATCTTAAAAGAAGATTTGAAGAGGCGAATCAGAGGAATGCAGGTGACTTTTTTAGTGATTCTTTCGCTGGTTGCATTAAATATGATCTACCTCCCTTATGGTAAGTTATGGTAAAGCTGCTTCGTTATTTTCCGCCACCTTGGGTTCTCGTTCTTATTGGCTTAGTGCTGAATATCGGAGCCATTATCGTGACCAGCCTAATTCTCGATAGATTAAGTAAACAACATACGCTGCTAGCAGAGCAGGAATCCGATAATTTGTATTCCATTCAACTTGCGTGGAACAGTGTGGAAACATTGGAACGGAAAAGAGAAGCCTTATTGCTGCATTTGCATTTAAGCCAAAATGGAGCCGTTTCTAAAGAATTAGAGCAGTGTTGCAAGGGCACTTATCAATATGGGTAAATAATGATATTGGTGAGATAGAAATAAAAAGACTTCCAGAGTTAATGTCTAAGATAAATCAAGCTCAATCCAATTATCGAGATCGTATTGATGAGCATTACATTAATAATATTGAGATCAACGAAATAATGGCCCGACAGGATGAGAAAATCGTTTGGTATAAGAATATTGGACTGTTTTTGCAAGTGTTCGGACTCGCATTAATTCTTGCAAGAGATTTAGCGAGAAAGTCATAGAGTATATGAAATGAAAAAGTATATTGGCAATTTCTAGCTATGGCATGCGATTCCTATAACGATTTGGGTGTTGCCACGAGTTATGTAACGGATTTACAGATGAAGCTGTAAACCTTACGCTTAAGTTACGGCGTAACTCGTGTTCTGCTTTTTAAGACTCTGAGTTTTCAGTAGCTTATTTTTAACTCGCGATTTTTTTGATTATACTACAGGGCCACTAAGAAGTGAGGACGACCTCACCGCTCTACTTTTGTCGGGGACGACCCCAATCTCGTTGGGAAATATAAAATGGCTTGGGTAATACTCTTTATCGCTGGCTTATGTGAAATCGCATGGGCTGTAGGCCTTAAATATTCACAAGGTTTTACTAAACTTGCCGCGTCTAGCTTTACTGTCACTTTTATGATTTTGAGCTTTTGGTTACTGGGAATCGCGCTAAGGACGTTACCGCTGGGGGTCGCTTATGGAGTCTGGGTGGGTATTGGCGCGATCGGTACGGCAATCGTTAGTATTTATATGTTTAATGAGCCTGCAACGCTTATTAAACTACTAAGCTTGTTATTGATTGTGGCTGGCATCGCGGGCCTAAAATTGTCGGCTTAATGTCTGCTTAAATACTAGAAGGAAAAGCCAGAATAGGTTCTGGTTTTTCTGTTTTAACAGTACGAGTGGCTACGCTCTGCGTTTTACGAACGGTACTCTCATATGCTGACCAAATACGTTGATCAGTGCGCCCGCCACAATCAAGGCTCCACCAATGTAGGTCCATATTGCGGGTAGTTCACCGAAGAAAACAATGCCAATCAGAACCGAAAATACAATTTGAATATAAGAGGAAGCGGATGCTTTACCCGCTTCCTGAGTTTGCATCGCTTTGGTTAATCCTAACTGACCGATTTGAGTAAATACTCCAACCAGCACGAGCATGAAAGTAAGGTAGAGATCGGGAAGGACAAAATCGTCACCAATTAATGCAATAGAGACAGGCAGAGCAACCAATGGAAAATAGAAAATGATCACCGAACTGTCTTCGGTTTGGCTCAATTTTCTCACAATCACGTAAGCGATAGAGCTGCCGAATGCGCCTAAAATTGCGATCATGACACTAAACATGGGTAATACGTATTCTGTTTGAGCTCCTGCTTCAGGTTTTACCATTACATAAACACCAATTAAGCACAAAACGATACAGGTAAAGGTCGACGGCTGAATGCGCTCTTTGAGAAAAAAAACAGCCAATAAAGCGGTAAATACCGGATGGATGTATTGAAAGATCGTCGCCTCTGCCAAAGGTAATGTCGTCACAGAATAATACACGCACATTAATGCCATTGTTCCGACAGCGCCGCGGGCAAGCAGCAATGGTTTGTTATTACCCCAAACGGAAATCCGTTTTCGTTTCACATCTAAGAAGCTGATCACGAGCGAGACAAGCGCCCTCGCGGCAACGATTTCAAAAACCGGAATACCGTGTAGGCTTACGTACTTGACTGTTGCGGACATGAGTGCGAAGCCAAAGGCTGAAAGCACCATAAAGCGCACGCCAATGGGAACCATCGCGTTGAATGAATTCGACATTTTTCTGCTCACTTTTTGCGTTAGCTCGCACTTTAGCATATTCAACTAACAAATGACCAAGTGAATAGGCACTGGTTTTCTTATTGCTAAATCGAGTGGTCAGATTCGAGTTGGTGACGAATATGGATAAGTTGAGATACCCTATAGGGCTTAAACAGTGGGAGACATTATGTATCACGGGAAGGAGCAACAAGCACGCTTTTCTGTTTCTGAAAGAGTATCGATTGAACCACTGTCGATTAAACATGCAGCTGTATTGCTGGATGTTGTAAATACATATCGCGACAGCCTTACGGGTTATTTACCTTGGACTGATTCTGTGACCAACAGGCGGGAAGCGAATGACTACATCTTTCAACGAATTAACAACAAAGCGTTAGACTCGTACTGGTGCGCGATCTATTTTGATGAGTGTTTTAGCGGAGTGATAGGCGTGAAAGGCGTTAATTTAAATACGCGTGCCAATGAAATCGGCTACTGGTTAGCTGAAAACGGGCGAGGGCACAAGGTGATCGATCAAATCCTTGAGGTGCTAATCCCTCTTATTAAGGATAATGGTCATGCACATTCAATACAGTTCCATTGTATGGAAGAAAACGTTGCGAGTATCAAAATTGCAGAACGAGCCGGAGCTCAGTTGAAAGAATACGTCGACCATGATTTTGAGATGCTGGATCGTTCTCAAAGGCTTGGTATTTACGAGCTTTCTCTAACATAATCGATGTCATAAAAACACGCTTTGAGCTCCTGAGTTCAAATTCTACTTTCACGAGCGCTACAATAGTAACATTGTTGCACTCGTGTTAATTTGGGGCATATCAATTCAGAACTAGGCTAGGAGAAGTACCATGAGCGCAATCGCAGAGGTTGAAGTCGACCATTATTTACAGCACAGTCTTAACCAGTTAAAAATGGCGTACGCGTCTGATCCCTATCCGAGTTTAGATGAGCGTAAGCAGCGACTCGTTTTGCTGAAACAAGCCCTGATTGATAACAAGCAAGCTTTGGTCGAAGCGTTGAGTGAAGATTTCGGTTACCGCTCAGAGTTTGATACTGCAATGACCGATGTATTGCCGACCATTTCTCACATTAATTACACTCTTAAACGGTTCAAAAAGTGGTGTAAGCCGAGTAAACGCGAATCAGGTTTATTACTCGCGCCTTCCAAAGTCTCGGTTCAATATCAGCCACTTGGTGTTGTGGGTATCATTTCTCCTTGGAACTTTCCTATTATCCTAAGTCTTGCTCCTGTGGTTACTGCATTGGCAGCTGGTAACCGTGTGATGATGAAGTTGAGTGAGTTCACACCGAAAACCAATCAGGTGATCGTGCATATGTGTCGAGATTTTACTGAGCATATTCAAGTCATTGAAGGCGAAACCGATGTGGCACAAGCGTTTAGCAAGCTGCCATTTGATCACCTTTTATTTACAGGGTCAACCAACGTAGGACGAGAGGTCGCTAAAGCGGCAGCCGAAAACCTAACCCCGGTAACTCTTGAGTTGGGTGGCAAATCTCCGGTTATTATCGCTGAAGATGCCGACATGAAGAAAACGGTCGATGCTATTTTGTTTGGTAAATGCACCAACGCGGGCCAAATATGTGTTGCGCCAGATTACGCTTTTGTGCCTGAAGAACGAATGGAAGAGTTTATTACGCAGTTTCTAAAACGTTTTGAAAAGCTTTATTTGAAATCGAATAAGGATCAAAAGCTCACGCATATCATCAACCAAAAACAATATGATCGCCTAACCTCTTTGATTGAAGATGCCAAAGCGCAAGGGGCGAAGGTTCATACGGTTGCATCCTCTCCTGAGGCAGAACGTTGTTTGTATCCGCATTTAGTCACAGATACTTCGCCAACAATGCGGATAATGGAAGAAGAAATCTTCGGGCCACTGTTGCCAATTAAGCCTTACTCAAAGGTTGGTGAGGCCATTGAATACATTAATCAACATCAGCGCCCATTGGCGCTGTATGTCATGTCAGACAACGAGTCGACCATCAAATATATCGTTCGCAATACGCACAGTGGTGGCGTCGGGATTAATGACACCGTATTACACGTTGGGGCCGAGGATGCGCCTTTTGGTGGTATTGGTGAATCAGGTATTGGTCACTACCATGGTGTGGAAGGCTTTAGAACCTTTAGTCATGCCAAAACCGTGCTCCACACGCCTAAATGGCTACCAAGAACAGGGATGTTAATGCGACGCCGCGCAATGGCAATTAAAACGATCCAGAAGCTATTTCTTCGATAATATTATATTGGATAGACTAAAACCGCCGAATCCGGCGGTTTTTGTATATTTACGTTGCGATGCTTACCTTACCAAAGGCCGAGGAACTTCCACCAAGCGCCACCGACGAAGATAAAGATTGGAATGACGATAAGTGAGAAGATAAAGCCGATCTTCCACCAGTTTTGTAACGTAAGGAAGCCAGTACCAAATAAGATAGGCGCAGGCCCCGACGAATAGTGCGTTGTCGACATATACAGGTTACTGAATATACCGAGTACGATAGCGGCGAGCATTGGAGGGGCACCAGCAGAGATCGCGATGGCTAAAAATGCCGAATACATCGCACTGATATGCGCCATCGCACTTGCCATCAAGTAATGACTGTAATAGTAAACGAGCAGCAGTACGACGACGGTTGTCACCCAGCCAAAACCGGAAAGTGATTCTCCTATTGATTGACTAAACCAACCAATAAAACCGAGTTTATTCAGTTGTGCCGCCATCATTACCAATACGGCGAACCAAGTAATGGTGTGCCAGGCTTCTTTTTCACCCAGAACCGCATCCCATGTGATGGTGCGTGTCAATAGTAAAAAAACGAGCCCAAGTAACGCGGTAACGGTTGAGTGAATCCCCAATGTTGGGCCAAGAACCCAAAGAGACACCATACCGATAAAGGTGATGCAAACCATCAATTCATCGCGAGTCATTCTGCCCATATCCACCAGTTTCTGACGTGCAATTTCGCGCATCTCTGGCGTTTTCTTAAGCTCCGGTGGAAATACTGCGTACATCACTAATGGAATGAGGAACAAACATAATAATCCTGGAACAACAGCGGCCGCAGCCCAACCAGCCCAGGTAATTTCAACACCTTGTTCTTTAGCAAAATTTGCCGCGAGTGGGTTACCTGCCATGGAAGTGAGGAACATGGCACAAGTGATCGCGTTGCATTGGAAGATACATTGCACCAAAAATGCGCCAATTCGGTTTTCGGTTCCTTTTTCTGGATCGGAGTCATAAGCGCTGGCAACAGAGCGGAAGAGTGGCGAGATAATGCCGCCACAACGCGCTGTTGTACTTGGCGTGGCCGGTGCAAAGAGCAAGTCAGTTAACACTAAACCGTAGGCAAGGCCTAATGAATTGTGCCCAAGCTTGGCGATAAACCAGTAACCGACGCGTCGCCCGAAGCCGGTGGTGATAAAACCGCGAGAGATAAAAAATGCGGCGGCAATCATCCAAATAGTAGGGTGAGCAAAACCGGTGAGGGCGGTTTTTATCGGCAGCACGCCAAGTAATGTGGCCAGCGTCAATCCCATTAACGCCATGGCACCAAGTGGCAGTGGGGCGAGGATCAAACTCAATACCGTGGTGACGAAAATCGCCATCATTTGCCATGCCTGATCGGTGAGCCCTTCCGGGGCTGGGAGAAACCATAAGATACAGCCTATCGCAACCAATAGGAGCATTTTCATTTGAGAACTATTCATACATCCATCTCCAAGTTATTTTTCATCATCATAGAGTTTGGAAATGGCAAAAAACTGAGATAAATCAATTTCATCATCGTCATGCTTGTGTTCTTTATCATCTTGCATGTCATGGCAAAGTCCGTTTGAAAAACAATTAAGAAAAAACGCATTAAATTAATAAAACTCATAAAAATCACCACTGAGATCGGTGTCAAAAATCGTGTGAGAACCACCAAGTCGAAGTGGGAATTGCGGTAAGCTTGGGCCAAGCAATCTCTTGGAGTTCTATCGTGCCGTTTACCTCTTTTTCTTTTACTAAACAATTGGCCGTTTTACTCAGTGGCGTGATGTTGCTCGGAATGGTGAGCTGGTGGAGTTACAGCGCCCATCAATTGGATGACATTCTCACTCATCAAATCAGTCTGCGTGCACAAGTGCAGTCACAACAGCTATCGCAATTATCGAGTCTTGTCACGGCGGTTCAATCTGGCAGTGCTAACAAGGTGTCTGACATCATTAATGCGGTTCAAGCGGTCAGTGACGCGGACTTCATCACTGTCAGTGATCGGGCGGGTATCCGGCTTGCCCACCCAGTGGCAGAGAGAGTAGGCCTTCCTGTTGTTGGTGGTGATATTGAAAGAGCGTTGGACAGCGGCGAGTCGTACCTTTCTTACAGCGTTGGTTCATTAGGCCCTTCTGTTCGCTACATATCGCCGATTTTCTCGAACGATGGCGATGTGATCGGTATGATTAAAGTCGGCTATTTGATTGATACATTGGATCTATGGACAAGCGAGCATCTGGTTCCGTTGGTGTTGTTCGGAATGATTGCGGTCGTTATCTGTATCTGGCTTTCTTGGAAGTTTTCCCGTTATGTTCGAAAGCAAATGCAAGAGCTGGAACCTTGGCAGCTTAAGCAGGCATTAAAAACACATCGGGGCGTGCTGCAAGCGACATACGAAGGGCTAGTCGCGGTTAATTCAGCTGGTTATTTGTATCTGATTAACGACTCGGCACGTACCATGCTGGACTACAAGCAAGCGTTGGGGGAGATATTCACTGATGGCATTGATAACCCAACGAGTTTTGCGCTTGATGGTGATGATTACATTAACAGTCTGATCCGTGTTAATGGCAAAAGCTTGGTGGTGAATCGGGTCACTTTGCGAACCTCAGTAGGGGAGCCTTATGGCGCGGTGTTTAGCTTGCGAGACCAAAATGAGGTGTACGTTCTTCTAGAAAAAATCGGTCAAGTGACGCAATACATGGATAACATGCGTGTTACTCGGCATGAATACCAAAATAAACTCTCGACTATCTCAGGATTGTTACAAATGGGGGCTTACGATAAAGCATTGGCCGTCTGTTTATCCCAAGCGAAAGCCAGTCAATCTCAATTTGATTCGTTAAATACCCTCCATACGCGTCCAGCGTTGTCAGCATTAATTTTAGCAAAGGCGAGCAAAGCCAATGAACTTGGCGTGGCTTTGAGTATTGATTGCCAAAGTGATTTAAGTGCCTTAGCTCGCAGCTTGTCGGAAGATCAGTTGTGTGGGCTTATTGGCAATTTAGCGCAAAACGCATTAGAAGCAGTAAAAGGGCGAGAGAACGGGTTCGTGAGTATTCGTATTTCGGAGTCAATCAGTGAATATACCATTCAGGTTTTGAATAACGGGCCAGTGATAGAAAGCGAATTTGACGCATTGTGTGAATTGGGTTTTACCACCAAACCAAACAAGATGGAACACGGTGTTGGTATGTATCTTGTCCGATCTATTGTTGAGCAGGGTCAAGGTCATATGGAACTTGACAGCGATGAGACAGAAACAGCGTTCACGGTGTATTTTCCCAAGGAGTTAGCATGATAAAAGTTGTTATAGTGGAAGATGATCCCAATATCGCGGAGCTTCACCATCATTTCATCGAGCAAGTGGAGCAATATCAAGTGGTTGGCATTGCTGGCAGTATTCATATTGCTCAGCAGTTAGTGACGCATATTCAACCTGATTTGGTTATTGTCGATAATTATCTACCGGATGGGCAAGGTGTAGAGTTGGTTTATCAATGGCTAGAAAGCAACCAGAAACCAGAATGTATTTTGGTGACGGCGGCGAATGATGCTACAACAGTTCAAAAAGCGCATCGCTTCGGGGCGTTTGATTACTTAGTGAAGCCGGTCGACTATTCAAGGTTAACAGAATGCTTGCAGCGCTTTGCTAAGGTAAAAAGCCACATACGCAATCAAGAAAATTTTCGACAATCTCAGCTCGATGATTTATTTCATCTCGGCAAATCAGCGCAGGTCGATTTAACTGGTTTAGACCCATTTATGTTTTGTCAGGTGGTTGATCTTTTCACCCATGTTCACGTTGAGCATACTGCGGCCAATGTGTCAGAGAGTTTAGCGATCAGTAAAAGTACCGCGCGTCGTTATTTGGATAAGGCGGTTGAACAGGGCGACCTGGTGGCATTTTTAGAACATGGAAAAGTAGGGCGCCCCACGCGGGTTTACCGTAATAAACGGATGTCAGGAAGTTAGATATCTTGGGTTATTCACCAAAGAAAGGCTCCATTGAAAGAGCCTTGTCTTTGAACGTCGACAGGTATTAGGGAAGAACTTTAGTGAAGAACCTCGCTGCTGAATCTTAAATATTTACAGTTACCCATCAGTTGTTTAAATGCCTCTTTATCGAGCTTGATCAGGGTTTCGTGGTCACCCGCTTCAAGATAAACATGATCTAAATTGGCCAGCCTTTCATCACAGACTGTCGACATGTGGTAAGGGCTACCAATGGGTGGGATCGCGCCGTTCTCACAGTCGGTAAAGAGGTGATAAACCATTCTCTCTTTAACCAGATGGAAAGTGGCGTTGAACTCATCGTTTAATCTCGACAGACTTACTTTGTTGTTAGCAGGTAAGACCGCCATCATATGGTGACCTTCATGATCTTCAAGAATTACGCCCTTTGCTAAATTCATTAAAGGCACACCTGCAGCGACGCCACTTTGTAGCGAGCTATGACTGTGGCTGTGATTCACTGTTTGAAAGTGAATATTGTGTTCAGTCAGATATTGATCGAGTCGGGTTGCAATCGTCATAAAGCCTCCACGTGTATGAGACCTATAAAGAGTATAGGAGAGAACGCGCACAATGGTGTGTTTTACTTGGGTTTCACTGACGCATTTTGGCTCCTGTTCTACCCTTATTGGAAGCAGAATAATAAACAATAATCTGGGGACAATATGAGCAAGCCGATAATCGCGGACAACAAACCGGTTAGAGTAGACCTTACCGAAGGACAAGAGTATTACTTTTGCCGCTGTGGACGTTCAAAAAAACAACCATATTGTGATGGGTCTCATGCTGGAACAGGGCTCAAGCCAATGAGCTTTGTCGCAGAAAAAGATGAAGAAGCCTATCTGTGTCAGTGCAAACATACCGCCAACGCGCCATTTTGTGATGGTACGCATAAACGGTTTTCCGCCGAACAAGTCGGACAGGAAGCGCCTGAGCAAAAAAAACGAGACAAAAGTGAGAAATCTGCCATTGCGTCTTCAACCCAAGAAGAGCCCACGCTTGCGTTTATTCATCAGTTAGCACGAGAAGGATTATCAACGCTGGGCCATCACGGCCCTATGACAGCAATGGGTGTGCCGAGACATCTATTACCGCATTGGGACGCGATACAGATTATGGTGGCTCAGATGGCAACACAGCCACTAATGGAAGATGTGCCTGTCGCGACGGAGCTGATTATAGGTCCTCATGCGCGTAAGCCGCTGATACTGGATATTCCTCTGTTCGTATCAGACATGAGTTTTGGCGCGCTTTCTGAAGAAGCTAAACTCGCGTTAGCCAAAGGTGCGGAGCTGGCAGGAACAGGGATTTGTTCAGGCGAAGGCGGTATGCTTCCGGAAGAACAAGCGGCGAATTCACGATACTTTTATGAGCTGGCCAGTGCGAAATTTGGCTACGACGAAGCGAAACTTTTAAACGTGCAAGCTTTTCATTTCAAAGGTGGTCAAGGGGCAAAAACCGGAACGGGAGGTCACCTTCCAGCAAGCAAAAACGTTGGTAAAATTTCTAAGGTGAGAGGGATTCCTGAAGGTGATCCCGCGATTTCTCCGCCGACATTTGATGATCTTCACACTGCCCATGACTTTAGAGAGTTTGCAAATAGGGTGCGTGAGATCACAGGAGGCATCCCTATCGGCTTTAAGCTCAGTGCCAACCATATTGAGCAGGACATCCAATTCGCACTGGATGCAAGTGCGGACTACATTATTCTCGATGGTCGTGGTGGCGGTACGGGCGCTGCGCCTGCAATGTTTCGTGACCATATTAGTGTACCAACCATTCCCGCGTTGGCACGCGCGAGAAGATACCTTGATCAAAAAGGCATGAGTGACAACGTCACGTTAATTGTCACCGGAGGCTTACGTGTGCCGATGGATTTTGTCAAAGCGCTGGCGCTTGGCGCGGATGGCGTAGCCATTGCTAATAGTGCTATGCAGTCCATCGGTTGTGTCGCGGCGCGGATCTGTAATACCAATAATTGTCCGGCGGGCATCGCGACCCAAAAAGCCGATTTAAGACAGCGGCTTGATATCGATAAATCTTCCCTTCAGTTAAAAAACTTTTTTGAATCGTCCGTAGAGCTCATGCAAGTCATGGCGAGAGCGTGTGGTCATCACTCTTTGAGCGAATTTACTATTCATGATTTAGCTACTTGGGATCACGATATGGCGCGACTGGCTGGGATTCCGTATTCAGGTTTAGATTCACATTAATCTTTCTGTCTATCCACTGAATATAGGTCCATGTTTGATAAGCAATATTTATTTTGTGAGATATAAAAAATTTGACTTGGCGTTAACTCAAAGCTGTGTGTTTGAACTACGCTGGTTGAGGTGGATATTCGATTTATTGAATAACAATGAGTGGTTACCACAATCACAACACGAAGGAGCATTATATGAGCGACAAAAACGGCGGTTCAGTAGGTAAATGTCCCGTTATGCACGGAGGACAGACATCTACAGACAAGTCGGTGATGGATTGGTGGCCGAATGCCTTAAACTTAGATATTTTGCATCAACATGACTCTAAGACAAATCCATTTGGTTCGGACTTCAATTACCAAGAAGAGCTGAAAAAACTGGATGTCGATGCACTTAAACAAGATTTAAAAGAGTTGATGACCGATAGCCAAGATTGGTGGCCTGCCGATTGGGGTCACTATGGCGGCTTGATGATTCGAATGGCTTGGCACGCGGCTGGCAGTTATCGCATCGCTGACGGACGCGGTGGCGCCGCGACGGGTAACCAACGTTTTGCTCCTTTAAACTCATGGCCGGATAACGCGAACCTCGATAAAGCGCGTCGACTTTTGTGGCCAATCAAGAAAAAATACGGCAATAAATTAAGCTGGGCCGACCTGATTGTTCTCGCGGGTAACATGGCGTATGAATCTATGGGCTTTAAAACCTTTGGTTTTGGCTTTGGACGGGAAGACATTTGGCATCCAGAGAAAGACACGTACTGGGGGTCGGAGCAAGAATGGCTTGCGACAAGTGATGCTGATAATAGCCGCTACTCAGGTGAGCGTGACTTAGAAAACCCATTAGCCGCAGTGATGATGGGTTTAATTTATGTGAATCCAGAAGGCGTTGATGGTAACCCTGATCCACTAAAAACGGCTCAAGATATGCGCGTCACGTTCGCTCGAATGGCCATGAACGACGAAGAGACGGCGGCTCTGACTGCCGGTGGTCACACGGTGGGTAAGTGTCACGGCAATGGTGATGCCGAAAACCTTGGTCCAGAGCCTGAAGCCGCCGACGTTCATGAGCAAGGCCTAGGCTGGATCAATCATAAAACGCGCGGCGTTGGCCGTGACACGGTCACGAGTGGTATCGAAGGGGCTTGGACCACAAATCCTACACAGTGGGATTATGGTTACTTCAAGCTGCTATTCAAGTACGACTGGGAATCGAAGAAAAGCCCAGCGGGTGCTTGGCAGTGGGAACCGATCAACATTGACGAAGAAGATAAGCCAGTGGATGTTGAAGATCGTTCTAAACGTTGTAACCCGATCATGACTGACGCCGACATGGCGTTAAAAATGGATCCTGAATATCGTAAGATTGTGGAAAAGTTCCAAAACGATCCAGCCTACTTTGATGATGTGTTTGCCCGTGCTTGGTTCAAGTTGACGCACCGTGACTTAGGGCCAAAATCTTGCTACTTCGGTCCAGATGTACCAAGCGAAGATCTGATTTGGCAAGATCCAACCCCAGCGGGGAAAACAGATTATGACGTTGATTTAGTAAAAACAAAAATCGAAGCAAGCGCCCTTTCTATTGCTGACTTAGTTAGCACGGCTTGGGATAGTGCCCGTACTTATCGTGGTTCCGATCGACGAGGTGGAGCAAATGGCGCACGAATTCGTCTAGCGCCGCAGAAAGGTTGGCAAGGTAACGGGCCTGAACGTCTCACGAGAGTACTCAGTGTGTTAGAAAAGGTTGCCGAGGAAGAGGGGTGCAGCGTTGCAGATGCTATCGTTCTTGCTGGTAATGTTGGTATTGAGTTGGCTGCTCGCGCTGGGGGACATGATGTCTCAGTCCCTTTCGCTCCGGGTCGAGGTGATGCCTCGCAAGAGATGACGGATGTGGAATCGTTCGAGGTGCTTGAACCTGTTGCAGACGGTTTCCGAAATTGGTTGAAGAAAGACTACGCAGTGAAGCCAGAAGAGTTATTGTTGGATCGTGCGCAGCTAATGGGGCTGACTGCACCAGAAATGACGGCTCTCATTGGTGGTATGCGTGTACTCGGTAGCAACTACGGTGGCAGTCATGACGGTGTGTTTACTGACCGTGTCGGTACACTGTCGAACGACTTCTTCGTGAATCTGACTAGCATGGCTTATACATGGAACCCAGTCAGTGCGAACCAGTATGAAATTCGAGACCGTAAGTCAGGCTCAGTGAGATGGACTGCGACAAGGGTAGATCTTGTGTTCGGCTCCAACTCTATTCTACGTTCGTATGCAGAAGTCTATGCGCAAGATGATAACCAGGAAAAATTCATCAATGACTTCATCGCCGCATGGACAAAAGTAATGAATTCGGATCGCTTTGACTTGTAAGTCATTTACTTAATCATGACGCGTTAACGAAACCATAAGCAACGAAGGCGGGCATCATGCTCGCCTTTTTCTCATTCGAAAACATGTGGCGGAGGTTGATGTTTGATTGAAAATGCGGAAAAGCGGCTCCCAAAAGTCTTGATCCAGAGGGTTATCGTGATAGTAAGCTCTATCGTGTTATATACAAAAGAGGTGCGCAGCATTAACCCTGTCGGTGTAAGTGGTTTGAAGTGGCGTTAAATCAAAGAAGAAAAAGAGCAAGACATTTACACTTTGAGCGAACCGTTAAAGCCAAAGAAGTTATGACTGAGAATACTATTCAAGAGAAGATTGCTCGCTTTACCTGTATAGAAGAAGCGTTAGATTATTTCGAGATCGAGTTCGACAGTCGATTTATTGAGAGTAACCGAACCGAACTGGTCAAACGATTTAATGGCTACTTAATCCTTGCGAAGCCGGATGATTGGTTTTCTGGTCGCCGCGCACTTAAGAATGCGTATTGCAAAGTTCAACGCAGCTTGCTGAGTAAAACGACGCGTTCAGCGTGTCGTGGTTGTACTTCTTGCCAAAGGCGATAGAACCCGAAAAAATAGAAACCAAAAGAACCCTGCACATTAAACTATTCGAGTAACAGAGCAGGGTTATTGTTTGAAACGACCGTTTCTAACCCGCTTGGTATTTAGGGTAATCCACGAGACCTTTTTCATCACCGCCAAATAAAGTCGCAGGGTCATGTTCTGCTAGAGGATAGTCGTGTTTAATGCGAGTGGGTAAGTCGGGGTTTGAAACAAACGGACGACCAAAACCAACCATGTCAGCTAAACCACTTACGATAGCCTGCTGCGCTTTTTCTGCATGGTAGCGACCGGCATAAATCAGCGTCCCTTGGTATGCCTCACGAATTGCGGTTTTGAATGCTTGCGGCGTGTCAGGAGCGTCATCCCAATCTACCTCTGCAATGTGAATGTAGACCACATTGAGTTTATTAAGCAGCGCAGCCGCAGCGGTGTAGGTTTCTACAGGTGTTTTGTCTACCGTCCCGTTCAAAGAGGTAAACGGCGCAAGGCGAACGCCTACTCGTTCTGCACCAATGACTTGAGACATGGCTTCAACCACTTCACCAAGAAAGCGTAGACGGTTTTCAATCGAGCCGCCGTACTCATCAGTACGGCTGTTCGCTTCAGAATCGATAAACTGGTTTATAAGGTAGCCATTTGCGGCATGTAACTCAATACCGTCGAATCCTGCTTCCATTGCGTTTAATGCCGCTTGGCGATACTCTTCAATGACATTGTTGATATCTTCTTTGGTCACTTCACGAGGCTCGACAACATCCACAAAGCCCGGTTCATCCGTTCCGTTGTCGATAAATACTTTGACGTTTTCCGCTTTTATCGCAGAAGAAGAAACAGGTTGCGCACCGCCAATATTATCTGGGTGAGTGACGCGGCCTACATGCCATAATTGCGCGAAGATAGTGCCCCCTTTGTCGTGCACAGCATTGGTGACCTTTTGCCATCCTGCGATTTGCTCTTGACTGTAAATGCCAGGAGTCCACGCATAGCCTTGGCCCATTGGCGAAATTTGCGTGCCCTCAGCAACAATTAACCCTGCTTCTGCGCGTTGTGCGTAATAAGTTGCCATCGTTTCGTTCGCGACATTACCGGGTTGAGAAGCACGAGCGCGCGTCATTGGTGGCATAACGATGCGGTTTTTTAATGATAACGAACCAAGTTGAATCGGTTGAAATAATGCGTCTGTCATAGGGAAATCTCGTTATTGTTTGGTTTGAATGAATTCGATTGGGGGCTGTCTGGATCGTTGAGGAATGCAAAGTGCATCTCGCCGCCTTTGGCTGGGTTCGGCGTACGGGTCATTGAGTGGAGCAACTTCATCATTCGTCTTTCCATTACGTTGCGTAATTATTGTGTAGACAATACCGCCACTAGCTTGAAACTTTAAATTATCGTTATTTATAAAAATGATTATTTTTTATTATGGATAAGATGTTTAATTACTCAGGCGATGCAAACAAAGATTACTAGTCGTTTCTTTAAGAATAATTGGCATATGCTAAATAGTCTTTTTTAAAACGCGAGTTGCTGCCATGTCCTTAAATAGCTACGTTCATACTACCCATGAGTCTCATCACCAATGCGCAGTTTGTTCTTCAATTGATGCCAACCCAAACTCTTTGGCAGTAAACTACCGATGTTTGCATGATGGCTCTGTTACTGGAGAGTTTCATGTTTTACAGCATCATCAAGGTTATACAGGACTGCTGCATGGTGGTATTGCCAGCTCCTTGCTCGATGGTGCGATGACGCATTGTTTATTGTTTAAAGATATTCAAGCCCTTACGGCACAACTAGACGTTCGCTTTCATGCCTCTATTGCGTTAGGTGAACAGGTTAATATTACTGCTTATTGTGAACGAGAAAGACGAGGTATTTATCTGCTAGTCGCTCAGTTGATTGTCAAAGACAAAGTAAGAGTGAGCGCGAAAGGTAAGTTTATTTGCCCAAATAAAAATTGAAGCGGTGAGGCTCTAACGTGTGCAGGTTGTTTCTTTTACTAGCCCAAGTAAAGGTCGTTTAGAGCGGTTCTCTGACGAAACCTTACGCTATACGCCAGAAAAGAAATTTAAAAGCAATGATAGTTTTAGCTATACCATCGACGATGGTCAAAGTAGCTAAAACTCTTTTTTCCTCACCAAGAGTTAAACTGCACAAGATCACCCGCATAAAACATTCCATATTTAACTCATTGTATTCGTTGGTAACTTGTTTATTTTATTCAGGAGGGTGAACAGTCTATTGTTGATTTGATATGCCGTTTTTCTTGTAATAATCCACTAACTGTCTGAATACGTTTAGTTACTTGGTGGTTGAATTGGATGTGTAAAGGCTGTGACACTATACACACAGGGTGTTACACACATAACATCAAAGCCTAACCTAAATTAACGGTAATATTTCTGTTTCATTCTAAGTGCGACGTTAACTAACGCGATCAAGACAGGCACTTCAATGAGTGGACCAATAACACCAGCAAATGCTTGATCCGAATTTAAACCAAATACGGCAATAGAAACCGCTATCGCTAACTCAAAGTTATTTCCTGTCGCGGTGAACGCGATGGAAGCGTTCTTGTCATAAGGGATTCCCATTTTCTTACCGATAAAGAAGCTGGTAAAAAACATCAGCACAAAGTAGATCGCCAGTGGGGTAGCCACGCGGAAAACATCCATCGGCAATTCTAAGATCATCTCGCCTTTTAAGCTGAACATCAGCACGATGGTTGCAAGCAGTGCAATTAAAGTGATAGGGGAAATACGAGGAATGAATACCTCGTTGTACCATTGTTCGCCCTTTGCAGAGACAAGCCATTTACGACTCAGGAACCCTGCAAGAAAGGGAATCCCCAGATAAATGAAGACGCTTTCAGCAATGTCACCCATTGAGATATCAACCGCGAAGCCTTCGTAACCAAACAAGGGAGGTAGAATGGTAATAAATAGCCACGCCATTACGCTGTAAGTGAAAATCTGGAATGCGCTGTTTAACGCGACTAAAGCTGCGCCATATTCTTTATTGCCTCCGCCAATGTCATTCCAAACCAGAACCATCGCAATACAACGTGCAAGGCCAATCAGAATAATGCCGACCATATACCCCGGATGATCCCCAAGAAAAGTCAAAGCCAGAGTGAACATCAAAATAGGACCAACGATCCAGTTCATGACCAGAGACAGTGTGATGGCTTTTTTATCTCTTGTGACTGTTCCCAATAAGCCATAATTTACCTTGGCGAGAGGAGGGTACATCATCAATATCAAGCCAATTGCGAGTGGCAGGTTGGTGCTACCGACCGACATGGCGTCGTTCCATTCTGCGACTTGTGGGTAGATTGCGCCAATACCCACACCAATAGCCATAGCGACAAAAATCCAAACCGTTAGATAACGGTCAAGAACGCTCATTTTATCGCTAGCATTATTTAAAACTTCTGTCGTCATCGTGACCTCTATTCGTTTATCGTCGAAAGGCGATAGTTAAAGTTGTAGTTTATATTGATGCGAGTTACAAGCATGCAAAGTCAGTTAGCTAAATAAGTGAGAAAACTGGGCGTTAAATTCGTTGACTTTTTCGCGCTGAATTCGGTAACACACCTTAGGCGGATTGGGCTCTGCGCTGATAAAGCCTGCTTGTTTCAAAATTCGTAAGTGCTCTGACACGGTAGATTGAGCCAAGCCGAGTTCAGACACTAAATCACTGTTTAAGCACCCATCCATGGTATCGAGAGTATGGAGAATATGCAGAATACGTAACCGAGCTGGGTGTGATAAGGCTTTAGCTTGAGCGGCTACTAATTGCTCTTTGTCGAGTTGTTGTTGTGTCGCTTCAAAAGCAATTTGGCAAGTTTCGCTGCATTTTGCGCTCATGTGCAGACCTTTATAGTTTATCGTCGAATTACGATTGATTGTACGTGCGCGCTGTTAATGATGCAACTTTCGAGTAAACAAACTGGATAATCAGACGAAATAAAAAAAGCAGAACTTAAAGATACAACGAGTTGGGGGTGTGGTATCAGGAGCTAAGTTCTGCTTAAGATTGGTTAGGACCAATGGACATTTCGTTGAAATGAACCGGATCATTACTTCTCATTTGTTATTTGATGAGAAAGGCGTTTTGGGAAGCTTTTGCTTTATCCATTCAACTTCCTCTTTTTGTACTGACCCATTGATTATGAGCAGAAAAGGGGAGCAGAAAAAGAGAGTGGTTTTCTTTTTTTTGTTCCTGATAAAGGGTAAAAGCTGAGGTTGGACTGCATAATTGGCGGATAAGAGGCAAAAAGGGGAACAAGTGAGTTGGAAGTTTTTCTTATTTTATTACAGTGAAGTTAAGTAGTATGTCGATACTTAAATAACGGCCCCAAGTTAAGGAGCGTCAGGTGTCTGATCTCAACTTGTTTCGCTATTATCAACGCCTGCTCCCGTTTGGTGTTGGTGACGAAACGAAAACCACGTTACAAGAAATCGCGGATTTATTGTTTACGTCTCCTCGTCATGCGCGCAGTTTGCTATCGCAAATGCAGCACAAGGCGTGGTTGAATTGGCACCCTAAAGCAGGTAGAAATCAACGCTCAACGTTAATACTTAATATTGACATTCACGCATTAAAGGAAAGTCTGGCGCTTGAGCGTATTCAACTAGGTAAGTATGAAAAGGCACTCTCCATCTTAGAGGAAGACGAAGTTGCATTTGGACGTTTGTTGAAAACGACTTCTGGTGCCTCCGTTCAGGAAGGTCAGCTTAATATTCAATTAACCTACAAGCGAATGTTTGAGCGCATTGTTCCACATCAATTGCAGCGAAGCAGCGAGCGTTTTTTGCTGCGGCAAATCTATTGTTGTTTGGTTTGTAGTGATTACAACGGGCATATACAACCTGAGCTGGCACATCATTGGCGTTATGACGAACATACATACGAGTGGACATTTTACCTTCGTCCGAGATTGACCTTTCATAATGGCAACCCAATTGACGCAGAAACGGTGGTGGGCTTGTTTGCTAAACTGAGTTCTCTTGAGTATTACAAAAAAGAACTCGCTCACGTTGTCAATATCACAACGCCTAATCCGCTGAAAGTCGTTTTCAAACTTAATCGACCTGATTTAGGTTTTGCAGGGCTGATCTCCGGTGTTAAGTATGGCATTCAGCCAGTCAGCCAAGTGAATGTAGCAAACAACAAACTGGTGATTGGTAGTGGTCCATTCTCTGTTGTCGAACACAATGAAAGTCGCTTGAAACTGCAAGCCTTTGACGGATATTACGCGTGCCGAGTGTTAACCGACTTGGTGACCATCTGGATCGTCAATGATGAGAAAATGGAAAATCCGTCACTAGCGGCGAACACATGGCAACCGCAGCCAGCACCTGTGGATGATATGTGCAGTCACTATATGTCGACTCCAGCTAGGGCAGCGAGTCCGGCGAGTAAACGCAGTCGGGTTGAAGACGGATGTTTGTTCGCCTTGTTTAACCATCACGCTAAACATAAGTTATCGCCGGCGCAACGTCGTTACATCAGTGAGTTAATCCAGCCTGAGCTGTTGGCTGAAGTGATGCGTAGGGAAAATATTGTGTTTGGCAGTATACCTGCTTATAACTTGCTCCCAACCTGGAAACCTGTACTTCGTCCGTTTGGTGAGTCATTAAAATTAAAACTACCCAAACACATCACTATTGCGGGCTATAACTATACCGCTTTGCGTCGATGCGCACGTGCCATCGCTACTCAGCTAAAAGGGGTGGGTTGTAAAGTCGATATAGTGATGTATTCCTACCGAGAACTAAGCGAAAAAGCCAAGAATGGTACGCTCGATGAAACGTTGGTTGTCACGAATATAAATTTGGATGATAACCGTCACCCTTCAGCATTTACTAACTTTTTCAGTAATGCGGTTTTGTACCATACATTGGGCGAACAAAACGCTCAGTGGTTAGATGGACAGCTGGAAAAAGTACGAGCTTTGACGCCACTAGAAGGTTACTTAAATGCGTTAGAGCCGATTGCATCGACTTTGATCAGTGAATACTGGATCGCACCGATGTTTCATCACACTCAAACTTTACGTTTTCAAGGTGTACTGGAGGATGTCGCTCTCACGAACTGGGGGTGGCCAGATATACGTTCGGTCTGGTCGGCAGATTAAAAACTCGTCAATTGGCAGGTTTTCGTGTCTGTTTGCCTACGACATTGTCGGTCCGGCGGTTACGGCGGCGAATTTGTTTGTCAAATCAAGCATCGAAGCTTGGTGCCACCGGATTCCTTCCTTTACTTGCGATCATTAACGAACCGGTAAAAGTGCTGTTCTTGAATAACGCGATTGACCAAGATATCTACTACCCACTCGGCCTACAAGAAGCAGCGGAAACAGGTAAATCGATCTTTTTTATGGTGGCGTCTAACCTTGGCCCGGGTTTAGGTATGCTGCTGGCTTACGCTAAATTTGGTCAAGGTCTGCCAAAACGTTCTGCACCAAGTGCCATCATCATTCACTTCTTCGGTGGTATTCATGAGCTGTATTTCCCGTATGTGTTGATGAAACCTGTCATGATCGTAGCAATGATTGCGGGGCTGCAACAGGTATTGCAACCTTTAATCTATTAGATGCAGGTTTGGCCGCGGGGCCAAGTCCAGGCTCTATCTTCTCTTATTAAACGCACAAGCCCGCCTACTCGTGGCGGATCGTGACGGATTTATGCGTTTTTTTGGGGCTTTAAAGTTCTAAAAGACACTAAGATTATGAGTTGCTTGTTTTGCTGCGCTGTTCAATGACCAGCGATAATAAGCGTACGAGTAGGGACTGAGCTTCGGGAGACAGCAAGCGTGCCATGGCCGTTACATCGGCAGCGGTCACATGTTCAACGTCTCGTATATCCAATGCGATGTCGAGATCAGTCAAATCAAGAGACCGTAGTATCGAACGATACTGAGAAAGTTTCAGATCGGATTCCCCTCTTTCAATTCTTTGATAGGTTTTAACACTCATTCCGGCGACGTTTGCCATCTGGTCACGCGAAAGGCCGTTTGCTTTTCTTCTGGCGATCAGTGCTTGAATAATAGGGTCTACCTGCATACGCGTTCTCAAAAAGGACAGTTTTGACCTGATCAAAGCAAGAAGTGGACCACTTTAACTACCCTGTATTTACCCAGATCCCAATTAGGTATAAGAATAGCATCCTAGAAAAATGTCCCAATTTCAGTCAGTTCTTAAACCAATGGAAAAGCATCAAGCATATAAATTAATGGCAACCAAAGCCTCTGCTCGCAAAATGCAACGCATTTTGGACCAATTACTTAATGAGATTGATGATAAACACCGGGCAACAAGAAAAGATGTCGTGACGCTAACTCGAGAATCTCAACAGCGTTTAATGCATTACAAGGAACTGTATCTACACCGAGAGTCACTAGGAGAGGGGGAATTGCAGATTGTGTATCAAAATATGACCATTACTGAGCAGTGCTTGGCTAATATGGGCGTGTTGGCCTTGACTCATGTAATAAAGGCCTTAGACAAAGAGTGCTAAACGTACGAAGAGTGAGAGAAAAAGACGAATACAAATGCTGGGGAACCACACCCAGCATTTGGACACTCATTTACCAAATTTTCGAACCGTAAATCAGTGCTTAGAGGCATGCGAACCGCCGTTTGTCGGTTCGTTGCGAATAATAGCGATATTGTCGGATCTAGGCTATGGCTCTTGATTTTAATATCTCTTAATAAGGTGTAAATTTTTATGTACATCATGCGAGAGCTGAGTGCTTGTGGACACTCATTGTCTTTTTAAGCAATCAAACACTGAGTAGTGGTTGGTTTCATCATATGTTTCGCAATCCATTGGGCTTGTTAAAATATATGGTTTCAAAACTGACCTTTTACTTTTCAACTGTCCTAGTTATACCTTACAATCCTTTTGAACCAAATCCACTCAATAATGAGTGGCGATTGATGAATCGGATGGCTGATTTTGCTTCGAACCCAAAATACAGTATCTCATCAATCAAAACATCGCCCAAAAACTCTCCTTTATAAATTCATGTGCAATGGAAACGACCGTCTTTTGTTTATGTTTTTTGGCTACGTGGGGTTGTGACCCCTGAATTGTAGCGATATGGGGGTGTTTTTGATGGCTGCGCTGTGGAATACGGTTGCTTATTTCATGGAAGTTGCGTAGTTGGTGAAAGAAAAAACGGATTGAATTTAGAGGTATTAACCGTGAACCTAAAACTTGTCGGCAGTTCCCTGATCGTTGCAGGTACTGCTCTTGGCGCTGGTATGCTTGCTATACCAATGGTGCTAGCTCAATTTGGCCTCTTGTGGGGCACATTTCTTATGTTGTTTATCTGGGCCGGAACAACCTATGCCGCACTGCTTCTCCTAGAAGCAAGTTGTAAAGTCGGTGGTGGCGCAAGTATGAATGCTATTGCCCGTGAAACGCTCGGTAAAGGTGGTCAGCTAGTGACCAATTGCTTGCTTTATGCGCTGCTGGTTTGCCTATTGATGGCGTACATTATTGGGGCGGGTGACTTAGTACAAAAAGTGACGGCGTCTATCGGGTTTCCAACATCAATGATCTCAAGTCAAGTCGGCTTTACTCTTTTAGTCGGAATGATTGTTTCATCCGGAACGAGTGTTGTAGACAAGCTTAATCGTGGCTTGTTTATGGGGATGATCGTTGCACTTGTTCTTACTCTGTTCGCCCTTGCACCAAGTGTGTCATTGGGAGGACTGGATGACGTGGTGAGTAACGATAAGATGGCACTGATTAAAACCAGCTCGGTTCTTTTCACCAGTTTTGGCTTTATGGTGGTTATCCCGTCTCTTGTTACTTATAACAAAGAAGCGAGCAAGACGCAGTTGCGTAACATGATTATTGTTGGCTCGACCATTCCTCTGGTTTGTTATCTGTTATGGCTACTCGCGGTCGTGGGTAATTTACCTCCTCATGAACTCGCTCAATACCCTAACGTAACCGAGTTGATTTCCGTGCTTGGCCAACAGTACGAAGGTTTGGAGTTCATTCTTTCGATGTTTACTGGCTTGGCTTTATTAACCTCGTTTTTGGGGGTGGCAATGGCGTTGTATGATCAAAACGCTGACTTGCTGAAAGCAAATAAGCCCGTGGTATTTGTGACGACGTTTGTTTTGCCATTATTAGGTGCGGTGTTCGCGCCTGAGCATTTTTTATCAATATTAAGCTATGCAGGTATCATTCTCGTGTTTCTTGCGGTATTCGTCCCGCTATCGATGACGATGAGAGTTCGTCGAGTTCCGGTAGGTGATGATGATATTTATGAAGCGGGTGGTGGCGTGATAGGTATGAGTATGATCTTCCTGTTTGGTTGCTTCTTACTATTTGCGCAAGCGGTATAGGCTCGATACCTCCTCTTAAAATAGAAAAAAGCCGCTCACTGTTAAGTGAGCGGTTTTTTATGTATTGACGAATGTGGTTTCGTCTTTCGTTGTGTTCATGAACAACATTAGCCATGTTCTCTCGGGCACGGTTGTTTCGACAGACATTATGTCATTTTCCATTCTCAGCAGAGCCAATTAGCCCTAAGATTACGAATAAAAATGTTATAATGAACATGTTATTCGCTCTTTTTATTGATTGGTTTGTTGTTTTCCGTCCAACACACTAACTAGCTCATACATAATGAGGTCTGTACAAATTGACTAATTCATACATTATTTTTTACAACTGATATTTTTTACTCCTCAAATAAAATCAAAATTTGCCACAGATCAACAAAATTTGTTCAATTAAATCACTTTAACTAAAAGATTGTTGAAAGATTAAAAAAATATTGAATAATAGGGAGGCAAACAAGAAGTACGCAGCGCGGAAGCGCAATTACAACCTCTGCTCTACAACAGGATAACTATTTCATGTCTCATTCGTTTGTACTGGTGATCAACTCTGGTAGCTCTTCACTTAAATTTGCTGTTATTGACTCAAAAACTGGAGAGGACCTCGTTTCGGGAATTGGTGAGTGCTTTGGCCTGCCTGAAGCCGAAATCAGTTGGAAATATCAGGGCGAAAAAACCGTCGAAGCTATTCCTGCTGGCGGCAATCACCATCAGTACGCTGTTAAGCGAGTAGTAAAGTTATTAGATACTCTAGGCCTCAGTTCTAAGTTTATCGCCGTGGGTCATCGTATTGTCGCTGGTGGTGAAACATTCAAAGGCACGGTAAAAGTCGACGAAGATGTGATTCAAGAGGTAGAGCGTTTAGCTGAACTAGCGCCTCTACATAACAAAGCGAACGCGGAAGGCATGCGCGCCGCGATGGAGGCGTTTCCTTCATTGCCTCAATTTGCTGTTTTTGATACGGCTTTTCATCAGACAATGCCAGCTAAAGCCTTCATGTACGCTCTGCCTTATGAGTTATATGAACAGCATAAAGTCCGTCGCTACGGTGCGCACGGTACAAGCCATTACTACGTAAGCCGTGAAGCCGCAAAAATGGTCAACAAACCAGTGGAAGAAGGTAACTTTATCACCGTTCATTTAGGAAATGGCGCTTCAGTTAGTGTGGTTAAAAATGGCGAATGTGTTGACACGAGTATGGGGTTGACTCCGCTCGCTGGCCTAATGATGGGTACGCGTTGTGGAGACCTTGACCCGAGTGTCATCGAATTCTTGTTCCGTAAAGGCTGGGAAAAAGACGAGCTGTTCGAGATGCTAAATAAAAAGTCTGGCTTCTTAGGTGTATCAGGGGTAACTAGTGACGCACGTGGTGTGCTAGAAGCGATGGAAGCGGGTAATGCTCGTGCGAAGTTAGCGTTTGAGATTTTTACTTACCGTGTCGCGAAATACATTACTTCTTACCTTGCTGCGCTAGATTCTCTCGACGGTATTGTCTTCACGGGTGGTATTGGTGAAAACTCACTGCCAATCCGTCGTGAAATCTTGAACAACCTTAAGTTACTAGGTTTTGTTGAAGACGAAAAAGGTAACGAAGCAGCAAGATTTGGTAACGCAGGTGTGATTGCAACATCTGAGTTACTTGGTGCGAAAGTAATGGTTATTCCTACCAATGAGGAATTTGTGATCGCCAAGCAATCGGTTGAGTTGCTATAATTAATAATAAAAAAACATGGTTAAAAGCGAGCTTGTTGCTCGCTTTTTTTGTTCTTTATGTTGGATAGACCATCGCAAAGCACGCGTATGGCGACGCAACCATCATTCACTAAATTGACTTTGCAACTGACTTTCGTCGCTCCCGAGTCAGCAAGGTGCGTATTGACTTGTTTACGATCCTAAATGTGTTTAGAACACAGTAAACCTTCATAAGAATAATTTTATCAACAGGCCGTTGACTAAATTCCACGGCCCATATCGTTTAAGACAATATAAGCTGAAACCTTTTAAAGGTGTTAGATAGGAAGGAAGTTTAATTTATGCGCAAATCAGATAAGAAGGTCGAGAATCTAATTAGAGGCGTGTTGACCGAAGTTTGTGAAGATACGTTAAAAGGCTACGATGGCTTTCTTTGGGTGACTCATACGGTAAAATTCTCTTCTTTTCCACAAAGCTTAGAAATAATCTGCGTATTCGAAACGAATCAAGATAGAGCAAACTTTTTAATGGGAGAAGGCAGCCAGCATGTCTCAACAACTATCCAAGAGGCGTTTAATAAGGTAGGGGTGCAACTAAAGAACGTAAGTAAGCAAATTAGTTACGATACACAGCAAAAGTGTTAGTGCGGCCATCAATGGAAGTGAATTAGGGTTATAGTGGGTATCCAAGGCTTTATTTTACGAGCTTTGATATAAAGTCTGAAGGCTAAGCTTACCTTCTTAGTCAAGTAGCTGAGACTGGCTTTACACCAAACTTACGCCCCGCCCTTGCAAGATCAGACAATAAATTCATTTTCCCACCTACGACTCACGGATAGTATTTATTTTTTATGGAATTCTTTAAACTTTCTGAGCACTGGATAATAGCACAAGAGTTTACAGCTTGAGTCAACAACGTCTGTATAGTTCATGTTGTTGAGCATTAGAGGAGAGCCAGAATATACATATATCCTAAGTCGATTAAAAATGAGACACTTATTACTAATACTATCCGCTCTGGTTCCTTCGTTGTATGCGTACGCTAACTGCACCCAAAATGTGGATAAGTTTAACCTATTTTATGTAAATGGAATGTTCACGAACAGCGAGACATTTTCTCAAAACATACTAGAAATAAAACGCTTTTATGGCCGCTGTTAGACACACTCTAGGCGCTGTTCCAGCAAATTATAATAACTAGTTTTCCTTTAGTGACTGGACTTGCACTCACAACGTCCTATCTCGACAAGCAAGGGCAGAGCCATAGGGCATCAATAAGCATCAAAGATATTGCACGGCAATTCGTCCCTATACCGCTCACAGAACAGCATAGGGCAAATAGCTCATCTATCAATAGTTATGGGTACAGTGGTGTTGGACATACAGCTCATGTAACGACATTAATACTCATGCATAAAAGATGAGTTTTATGTGTCAAAATCGCTTCGGGACAAAGTTACCTTAATTCATTATTACCAAGTTAATCAGCCGTTGGGATCAGAACTTGTAGTCGTGCTTCATTACAAGCCGCTTCGAGCTTATGAGGTAACGCATCATCAGAGATCAAATAGTGGAAATCGAGCAAGTTACCGATTTTGTATGTGGCGGTTTGATTGATGGTTTTCTTTTCTACTATTAGATACTTTTTCATGCTTCTTTCCATAACAAGATTAGCAATGTTTGCTACCAACATATCCGAAGCTGTGACTCCAAACTTATCGTGAACACCAGCGGACGAAATAAATACTTTCTGAAATATCATCGGTGTTAACACATCATTAGAGGCAGAAATGAAGATATCGTGTACAGCGTTATAATCACCACCTTGTAAGATAGCTTTGCAGTTAGGCTTGTTCTTTAATGCCAAAAAGACGTTCATAGAAGCCGTAACACCAATAAATTTCACGTGGTCGGGTATTGAGCCGATAATGTCAGCGTTAAGCACTCCATTGTCGAAATACACCACATCATTCATCTCGATAAAATCAGAAACGATAGCCGAGATGTAGTTATTCACTTTGACTGGAGGAAAAGCAGGCATGGAGTGAGCTTGCTTAACCGAAGTTACCTGTGAAGGTGTCTCAGAAGACATCAGATCAAGGTCTTCAATCACGTCATCATGAACGATCGGATTACCACGACGGATATACCCGCCGTAGTATTCAAGAGGAAAAGAATGAGCAGCGTTGGAGCTTAAATCACGACGAACCGTCATTTCCGACACTTCTAAAAGGCGGGCAATTTCTTTCAAATGAATTTTGTCGCTGTGTTTTAGGCATGCTTCAATTCGTCGAAGTCTTTCTAACTGCTTTGTAACCATGCTTCTCCATTTTCGGCCTTTTACAGCCGAAGGCTTCTTGCTCTTAGTAATCATTAGTCATAGGAGCTTCACCCATGACAATGCTCACACTAGCACTAGCGCCAACTCGAGACGCCCCTGCGTCAATCATGGCTTGTGCTGTTTCTTTAGTGCGAACGCCGCCAGATGCCTTTACTCCCATTTGTTTGCCAACAGTATCACGCATTAACCTAATATGCTCGACAGTTGCACCACCTGTTGAGAAACCTGTTGATGTTTTCACAAAATCAGCGCCAGCACTCTTGCTAATGTTACACAGTTCCACAATTTGTTCGTTTGTAAGTAGGCAGGTTTCGAAGATGACTTTGAGCAATTTCGGACCACATGACTCTTTAATAGCAGCAATCTCTTTTTCAATAGCATCCCACTTACCGTTTAAGACATCGCTAATATTTACCACCATATCAATTTCATCGGCACCCAGCGAGATTGCATTTTGAGTTTCAAACACTTTTACAGCGGTTGTGTTTGCCCCTAACGGAAACCCGATAACTGTGCAGATCTTAACATTTGATGTTTTTAGGTGTTCGGCGCAATGTTCAACAAAATCAGGATTAATACAAACAGAGAAGAACTGATGTTTATGGGCTTCATCACATAGCGTGTTGATTTGCTTAGTTGTAGCGTTAGCTAATAGTAGTGTGTGGTCAATATAGTGATTCATGTTGTTACCTTATGCTTTAATCTTGGGCTAGAGTTTGTGTTAACTTTATAACACCAAAAGTTTCAATGTTATTATTTTAACTCAAGGATGTGATTTAGTGTGGGGTTTTTCATCTTTTAATCGATATTAACATTGGTTAAGTGATTTTGATCTCAGTAAATGCTCATTAAGATCGATTAATGTTAGTTTTATAACATTGTTAAGGAAAATTAAAATGAAAACAATTGCAGTTATCGGCTCGAATATGGTCGATCTCATTTCATACACAGACCGTATGCCAAAAGAAGGTGAAACGTTAGAAGCACCATCATTCAAAATGGGGTGTGGTGGTAAGGGTGCTAATCAAGCCGTAGCTGCGGCTAAAATGGGCGCAGATGTTGTAATGGTAAGTAAAGTGGGTGACGACATGTTTGCCGACAATACTATTCGAAACTTTCAATCATACGGGATCAATACACAATATGTGAGCAAAGTACCTCAGACTTCAAGTGGGGTTGCACCGATATTTGTTAGTTCAACATCTCAGAACTCCATCTTGATTATTAAAGGAGCGAATGAGTTTCTAAAACCTGCTGACATTGATAAAGCGGAAAGTACCTTGGTGGAGTGCAGTTTGATTGTGCTTCAGCTAGAAATACCACTTGAAACTGTCTATGCCGCTATCGAATTTGGTAACAAGCATAACATTCCGGTATTGCTGAACCCTGCACCTGCTGTACCAGAGCTTGATATTGAATATGCTTGTCGCTGTGACTTCTTCGTTCCTAACGAAACTGAACTAGAAATTCTAGTGAACAAGCCTGTTGAAACGGTCGAGCAGATTAAAGAAGCCGCGACCATTCTTCTAAACAAAGGTTTGAACAACATCATCGTTACCATGGGCTCAAAAGGTGCGCTTTGGTTAAGCAAAGATGGCAAAGAAGTATTCATTGAGCCAACCAAAGTAAACGCAATGGATACCAGTGGTGCAGGTGATGCATTCATTGGCTGCTTCTCTCACTACTTCATGCAAGCTGGTGATGTACAGAAGTCCTTAGAAAAAGCCTCACTATTTGCTGCATTTAGTGTGACAGAAAAAGGAACACAGTTCTCTTATCCAAGCACTGAACAATTTGAAGAATTCGAAAAAAAACACTCTAAATAATACTAACGGTCTGAATTAACATTTAAAACTGGCTCATTATTTATAATGAGCCTAAGATAACTTGTTCTTTAAGGAACCCTACAATGATAAAAAATAATACCTTCCAAGGCTCTGATGGCTATTTGGATAAAACACCAGTATTTCAATTTATACTATTATCTTGCCTTTTTCCTTTATGGGGGTGTGCGGCTGCATTAAACGATATTCTAATTACTCAATTTAAATCTGTTTTTGAATTATCTAACTTTGCAAGTGCATTAGTACAAAGCGCTTTTTATGGCGGTTATTTTTTAATTGCGATCCCTGCTTCTTTAGTAATTAAAAAGTCGTCGTATAAAGTGGCTATTATGATTGGCTTATCGCTTTATATCTTTGGTTGTGCCGCATTTTTCCCTGCTTCTCATATGGCAACTTATACCATGTTCTTAGCAGCAATCTTTGCTATTGCCGTGGGGTTGTCTTTTCTTGAGACGGCGGCGAATACATACTCTTCCATGTTGGGGCCAAAATCCCATGCAACACTGCGTTTGAACATCAGCCAAACTTTCTATCCAGTAGGCGCTATTGCGGGTATCTTGCTTGGTAAATACCTAATTTTCCAAGAAGGTGCGAGCTTAGAATCACAAATGGCAGCGATGTCTCCAGATCAGATTCATGCGTTCCGTCTGGAGATGTTAGAACATACATTGAAGCCTTATAAGTACATCATCTTTATTCTTATTGGTGTATTAGCACTATTTATGTTCACTCAATACCCGAAATGTAAAGTGGCTCAACAAAGTGGTAAAAAAGCGCCTTCTATTGGTGAAACGCTTAAGTACTTGTCGACTAACAATCGCTTCAAAAAAGGCATCATTGCACAGTTCTTATATGTAGGTATGCAAGTCGCGGTGTGGTCGTTCACAATACGTTTAGCGCTAGAGATGGCTGATATTAATGAACGTGCAGCGTCGAACTACATGGTTTATTCATTTGTTTGTTTCTTTACCGGTAAATTCATTGCCAATATCTTGATGACTAAGTTTTCGGCAGAAAAGGTTCTTATCGCGTATTCGATAATTGGCATGGCGTTCCTAACTTACGTATCACTGGTTCACGACTTCAGTGCTGTTTATGTAGCTGTTGGTGTTAGCGTTTTGTTTGGGCCTTGCTGGGCAACTATCTACGCTGGAACTTTAGATACGGTGGATAACGAATACACGGAAACAGCAGGAGCTGTCATTGTCATGGCTATCGTAGGTGCAGCGGTAGTACCAGCTATTCAGGGTTTGGTTGCTGACGCTATTGGCATGCAGCTGTCGTTCTTGGTTAACTTTATCTGCTTTGGTTACGTTGGTTATTATTTCTTAGGTGAAATGAAAAATAAGAACCAAAACGAAAAACAATTTCAACAAGCAGAACAAACAAATTAATGTAGCAAAAAGCCATTTTATAAGTGGCTTTTCTGTTCTGGAGAAAAGTATGTATATCATTCCGCTAAATAAAGCGCAGTTTAATCAACAAGAAATGCTATTAATTCAATCTGAAAATTTTAAAGTATCAGTGTTCAAGTACAATTCTGGGATTGAAGGGTTAAAAATTGAAAACGCTAAGGGTTATTTGACAATTCTACCCTACATGGGACAAATGATTTGGGATGCGAAATTTTTAGGTGAAGATCTTTGTATGGAGAACATGTTCTCGGAGCCGAAACCAAGCAATGAGATTGTAGCCACGTACGGATGCTTTGCTTTTCATTCTGGCTTAATTCGTAATGGCTGTCCAAGTCCTGAAGATGACCATCCTCTGCATGGTGAAATGCCGTGTGCCAATATGGATAAAGCGTGGTTAGAAGTCGATGAACATCAAATTACTCTAAAGAGTGAATATGAGTATGTAATGGGCTTTGGAGACCACTACTTAGCGACGCCGTCGGTTTCTATTGAGAAAGGGGCGTCCATGTTTGAGATTAAAATGAAAGTGCAGAACTTAGCTTCGGTTCCAATGCCACTTCAGTATATGTGTCACATGAATACGGCATTCTTCCCTGAGGCGAAGATGACACAAAACATTCCGGACAGTGCGGTTAAGCTGCGTGAATCGATTCCTGGTCATGTTAAGCCAACACAACAATGGCTCGACTTTAACGACACGCTCAAAGCGCAATCGGCACCCATTCAACAGCTTTCTAGGCCAGACTTGTATGACCCTGAAATCGTCTATTTTATGGATGACTTGTTTAAGCATACTGACAATGCTGAGTTTCAGATGACCATCGCAAATAGCAAGGTGTTAATCACTCGATTTGATACCGCAGAATTTAACTATGCGACGCGTTGGATCTTGTTCAACGGCGAACAAAAAGTCGGAGCATATGTCCTGCCTTCAACCTGTCGACCAGAGGGTTACTTAGCCGCTGAGAAAAACGGTACGTTGATTCAATTGCAACCAAAGCAAGTAAGAGAGTTTACAGTGACAACAGGCATTGTTGAAAAATAAAACTTTGCTGCGTGATGTAAAAAGCAGTCATGTGTATGGCTGTTTTTTTCTTAGTTTGAAAGCAATTTTATAGACAAAAAAATAAGCGTCTATGAATCAACTTATTAACATATCAACGATGTAGTACACTCTGATAACACTGAACAAGTACCACAATCATAGCATCGAAACCGTTCAGGTTATCGAAGAACTGATACAGTGGACGAAAGAAATGCGAGAAGACTCAGAGCTTCTCAATAGGTTAAAACTATTTGTTGATACAATTTTAATTGACCACTACAAATAGCCTACTACCGCGTCTTCGTTGAAACGAGTCTTCTGTACGAGAACTAGGTGATGATACATTGCATAATTTGGTTATCGAGTTAACTAAACAGCTTCGTCAGATTGGCAGAAAAGAAAAGTGTTCGCGTTAGTATGGGCAACCTAGTACGACGACAGCTCCGAGTACCCACCTGATGCGGAAGAAGAATCAATCAAGCTTGTTCTTGAGTAAGCAGAAGTATTTGCTGGTGGATAGTATAAATAATGACAAAGGCAAGGTATTACCTTGTCTTTTGAATATCTAAGCAATAATTGTCCAAAAACGTGTTGGTCGGTGCGATGTTAATAGATATACAACCAACGAAGAATTCGTAATTGCTCAACAGTCGGTTGAACTGCTCTAATCATCAACGATGGAAAAGTTTAAGAGATAGTAAAGTAGACAGAATTGGAATAGAGCCGCGACACCTATTTCCTAATAAATAACAAACGTGTATAGAGCGACGATTACTTGCAACAAAAAATAGACAAACCGAAGTTTGTCTATTTTTTATTACTTTATCATCCAAATTTTAAATGCTTGGGCACAACTACGAAATTAATCTTCGTAGTTGTCGATGCTTGGGCACGAACAGATTAGGTTACGGTCGCCATAAACATTATCTACGCGGTTTACTGTTGGCCAGTATTTCCAAGATTTGGTTGCTTTCGACGGGAAGCTGCCAAGTTCGCGAGAGTATGGGCGATCCCACTGTTCTGCTGAAAGATCAACTTGAGTGTGAGGCGCATTAACAAGCGGGTTGTTCTCTAATGGCCACTCGCCATTCTTCACTTTTTCCATTTCTTCTCGGATAGCAATCATTGCATCACAGAAACGATCCAGCTCTGCTAGGTCTTCCGATTCTGTTGGCTCAACCATCAGCGTGCCCGCAACAGGGAACGACATCGTTGGTGCGTGGAAACCGTAGTCCATTAGACGTTTGGCAATGTCTTCTTCGCTGATGCCTGTTTCTTCTTTCAGTGGACGAATGTCGATAATACATTCGTGCGCTACTCGGCCGGTTTTACCACGGTAAAGAATAGGGTAGTGTTGACGAAGTGTCTCCATCACGTAGTTCGCGTTCAGGATTGCCACTTTCGTTGCATCTGTCAGACCCGCTTCGCCCATCATGGCGATGTAAGCCCAAGAGATAGGTAGGATAGAAGCACTACCCATGTCGGCTGCAGATACTGCGAAGTCTTCACCTTCCACGCCGTCTTCAACATGGCCTGGTAGGAAAGGGGCTAGGTGAGATTTGACACCGATAGGTCCCATGCCAGGACCGCCGCCACCGTGAGGAATACAGAAGGTTTTGTGTAGGTTTAGGTGAGAAACGTCTGAGCCAATGAAGCCCGGTGATGTTAAACCAACCTGCGCGTTCATGTTCGCGCCGTCGAGATAAACCTGACCGCCTGCCGCATGAACCATTTCACATACTTCTTTTACTTGCTCTTCATACACGCCGTGCGTAGAAGGGTAAGTGATCATGATGCTTGATAGGTTGTCTTTATGTTTCTCGATTTTCGCTGCTAGGTCATCGATGTCGATGTTGCCTTCTTCATCACACTTAACCACCACCACTTTCATTGACACCATAGAGGCTGTTGCAGGGTTAGTACCGTGCGCAGAGCTTGGGATCAAACAAACGTTGCGGTGACCTTCGCCACGGCTCTCGTGGTAACGTTGAATCGCAATAAGACCAGCGTACTCACCCGATGCACCAGAGTTTGGTTGTAGTGAAAATGCGTCGTAGCCTGTGATTTCACAAAGCTTCTCTTTTAGATCTTTTGCTAATGCGGCGTAACCGGCTGCTTGCTCTGCTGGTGCAAACGGGTGAATGGAACCAAACTCAGGCCAAGTGATTGGGATCATCTCTGCCGCCGCGTTCAACTTCATCGTACAGCTGCCTAGTGGGATCATGCCGTGCGTTAGCGAGAAGTCTTTGTTCTCTAGCTGTTTCAGGTAACGCATCATTTGCGTTTCGCTGTGGTGCGTGTTGAATACAGGGTGAGTTAGGTATTCTGTTGTGCGGCGTAGCGCTTCTGGAATCGCGGCAAACTCATTGCCAGCGATTTCTGTTGATAATGCTGCCGCTTTTTCTTTCACGCCAAAGACTGTGAATAGGGCTTCTACGTCTGCAACGGTAGTAGTTTCGTCACAGCTGATACCGAGCTTGCCTTGAAGTAAGCGCAGGTTAATATCCGCTGCGAGTGCTTTTGCGTATAGCTCTTCCGTTTTTGCACCCGTGTTGATGGTGATGGTATCGAAGAAGCTGTTATGAGCGAGTTCAAAGCCGCCTTTGGTTAGGCCAGCAGCGATAATTGCAGTCATATGGTGTGTACGACGAGCAATCGTGCGTAGACCTTCTGCGCCGTGATAAACCGCGTAGAAAGATGCCATGTTTGCTAGCAATGCTTGCGCGGTACAGATGTTCGATGTCGCTTTTTCGCGGCGGATATGCTGCTCACGGGTTTGCATTGCCATACGCAGTGCTTGGTTGCCGTTAGTATCGATAGAAACACCGATCACACGACCTGGCATGGTACGCTTGTGTTTGTCACGCGTTGCCATGAATGCCGCGTGTGGGCCGCCGTAACCCATAGGCACGCCGAAACGTTGAGCAGAACCGATTGCTACGTCTGCGCCCATTTCACCTGCTGGTTTAAGTAGGGTAGAAGCAAGCAGATCAGTGGCAACAGTGACAAGCGTTTTGTTTGCTTGCGCTTTTGCGATGATGTCCGTTAGGTCACGAACTTCACCTGTTGTGCTTGGGTATTGAACTAATGCGCCGAACACGTCTTGTTCTGGTAGGGATTCTAGCGAACCAACCAGAACTTCAAAGCCGATGAATTTTGCACGAGTTTTGACGACTTCTAGCGTTTGTGGGTGAACATCATCCGCCACAAAGAATACGTTGCTTTTACTCTTACCTGCACGCTTACACAGAGTCATTGCTTCTGCTGCCGCTGTTGCTTCGTCTAACAATGAGGCGTTCGCGATTTCCATACCAGTTAGGTCGATGATCATTTGTTGGAAGTTTAAGAGTGCTTCCAAGCGACCTTGAGAGATTTCAGGTTGGTAAGGTGTGTAAGCTGTGTACCAGCCAGGGTTTTCTAGCACGTTACGTAGAATGACGTTTGGAGTAAACGTGTTGTAGTAGCCTTGGCCAATGAATGTACGTTTAATTTGGTTTTGTTTAGCAAACTGCTTCATCGTCACTAGCATGTCTGCTTCGCTTTTCGCTTCTGCCAACGTCATTGGTTGCTCTAGGCGAATTTGTGCAGGCACGGTTTCTTCGATGAGGGCGTCAAGGCTTACCGCGTTGATGGCATCCAACATTTTTTGTTGGTCTGATTTGCTTGGTCCGTTGTGGCGTCCAACGAACTCATTTTGTGTGCTGAGGCTTTGAAGTAATTCAGTCATTGTCCTTTACCTATTCCTTGGCTCGGGTAACGGGAATGGTCGTTAGTGACACATTTAATTATACGTCCGAACCTAGAAAAAAAGCTGCTCTCTAAACAGGCTAGGGAACAGCTTTCGTCACATCCTAATTACTCTTCTTCGATAGAGTTTAGGTATTCTTCCGCGTCTTTTAAGTCATCCAACTCAGATGGGTTTGAAAGCTTCACTTTCACAATCCAACCACCTTCGTACGGTTCTTCATTGATTAGCTCTGGGCTGTCTTCTAGTTCTTCGTTGATTTCTACTATTTCACCAGTAACCGGAGAGTAGATATCTGACGCTGCTTTTACAGACTCAACCAAAGAGAAGCTTTCACCTGCTTCTACTTCGTCTTCTACGTCTGGTAGGTCTACGAATACTACGTCACCCAACA
Source organism: Vibrio sp. TAP-3B (assembly GCF_057784735.1). Classification (NCBI taxonomy): domain Bacteria; kingdom Pseudomonadati; phylum Pseudomonadota; class Gammaproteobacteria; order Vibrionales; family Vibrionaceae; genus Vibrio; species Vibrio sp. TAP-3B. The sequence continues at coordinate 1,179,297 of NZ_CM173496.1, forward strand.
TTTCTTGCGCATGCTCAGAAATACCAAGTGTTACTGTGCCGTCACCGTTGTTACGTACCCACTCGTGGCTATCTGTAAACTTCAGTGTTTTGTCCATTGCTTAATCTCCAAATAACTTGTCAGGAATTATTGTGATTTTAAAAAATCGTTTACTGGTAAAGAGGGAAGCGACTGCAAAGTTCTTTAACTTCTTTGCGAACGCGTTTTTCAACGTCAGCGTCACCTTCTGGGTTGTTCACCAAACCATCCAGTACGTCACCAATCCAATTACCGATGAGTTTGAATTCTTCAGCGCCAAAGCCGCGGCTTGTACCCGCAGGCGTTCCTAAACGGATGCCTGATGTAATCATAGGCTTCTCTGTATCGAATGGAATGCCATTTTTATTGCATGTGATCCCAGCACGCTCTAATGCTTCTTCTGCTTTGTTGCCTTTCAGCCCTTTAGGGCGAAGATCAACCAGCATCAGATGCGTGTCTGTGCCACCCGTTACGATATCGCAACCGCGAGTTTGCAATACTTCCGCTAGGACTTTTGCGTTATTGATCACCGAACTAATATAAGTCTTAAATTCAGGGCCAAGCGCCTCGCCAAACGCGACAGCTTTAGATGCGATAACGTGCATCAGTGGGCCGCCTTGTAAGCCAGGGAATACGGCTGAGTTGATTTTTTTAATGATGTCTTCGTGGTTCGTCAGAATCATACCACCACGTGGGCCACGCAATGTTTTGTGCGTGGTTGTAGTCACAACGTGTGCGTGCGGAAGTGGGCTAGGGTGTGCACCCGTTGCGATAAGCCCGGCGATGTGCGCCATATCAACCATTAAGATGGCGCCAACGTCGTCTGCGATTTCACGAAATTTTGCAAAATCGATAGTCCGTGGTATTGCGCTACCGCCTGCGATGATCATCTTTGGTTTGTGTTGTAAGGCCAGTGCACGAACGTCGTCGTAGTTGATTTCTAGTGTGGCACGATCTACGCCGTATTGGACCGCATTAAACCATTTACCAGAAAGAGCAGGGCGTGCTCCGTGTGTTAGGTGACCACCAGCGTCTAAAGACATACCAAGAATGGTATCACCAGGCTGAAGAAGCGCCAGTTTTACTGCGCCGTTAGCTTGCGCACCTGAGTGAGGTTGAACGTTTGCGTATTCGCAATTAAAAAGTTTTTTTGCACGTTCGATTGCAATGGCTTCTACAGTATCAACATGTTCACAACCACCATAATAACGGCGACCCGGGTAACCTTCAGCGTATTTGTTTGTTAGGCATGTGCCTTGAGCTTGCATGACCGCTTTAGAAACAATGTTCTCAGAAGCGATAAGTTCGATTTGTTCGTTTTGGCGAGCGGATTCTGCCTGAATTCCAGCAAAGACAGCATCATCTGTCGCAGAGAGGTTGGTAGAGAAAAAGTTTTCCAAGCTGTGGTTAGGGTAACTCTTATTCATGGTAGTTGACCTTCCAAATCTGAAAATGAACCCGCCGCAATAAAATAAATGATTGATTTGCAGTGGTGGTTCATTTGTCCTCAAAACAGCTGAACTGCATAGCAGAACAGAGTGAACATCCAGCCCTAAAAGGTGGGCAAAAAACTCCGTCGGATTGCGTGTTTCCTTTACCAATCACTTACGGAAATAGGCATCTCTACATCTAACAAGTTGGTAACATAGCGGCTGTGACAGGAACAATCAACCAAAAATTTCCTATAGGAAACTAGATTTCAAAATTTGTTAACAAGAGCACGCTTTAATTCATTGGTGGACTTTTATCCACTATAGGCTTCATGCACAATGCAGATAGGAAGAAGTTAAGGATATCTGTAGAGGGATTTATGGCAGAAAGTATTTACGATGAATACCCATCGATGACGCTAGCAAAAGAGCAGCAAGACCAAAATATTGAGCCACTCAAATTAGGCCAGCGTATTAAAGATATTCGTTCGAAACTTGGGATCACACTAGAAGAAGCCAGTCAGCGAACTGGCCTTGCTCGTTCTACCCTAAGCAAAATAGAGAATGAGCAGATCTCCCCTACGTTCCAAGCTATGCAGAAATTAGCACTTGGACTGCAAATTGACATGCCACAACTCTTTGAACCACCAAGAAAAAAAGTGGCAACTGGACGTAGAGACATTACCAAAAAATACCAAGGTAAACCGCACCCGACCCAAACCTACGAACATGAGCTGCTGGCGACTCAACTTTCCAATAAGAAAATGATGCCGTTTAAGAGCCAAATTCGCGCTCGTAGTTTTGACGAATACAAAGACTGGGTTCGCCACGATGGCGAAGAGTTTCTGCTTATCTTATCTGGCGAGGTGATGTTCTATTCGGAATTCTATGAACCCGTTATTTTAAGTGAGGGCGACAGTGTTTATTACGATGCCAATATGGGACATATGTTGACCAGTGTCAGCGAAGAAGATGCGCACATTTTATGGGTGACGGCTAAGCAGTGATAAAAGTTACAACTTTCTTATAGTGGAAGCAATCGATTGCTTTTGGCGGGAGTTATAATAAAAGGGCGTTATAACGGTAATACTTTGCTCACTAAGACGCTTTTAGGGTGAGCTTTGTTGTGATTAAAATGTTAAGAGTCACACTTTTGCAAGCCGAACGGTGTCTTGTTCGTGCAAAATAGAATGAGCCATGTTTATTATTGGAAACACATCGAATGCCATAGCATTCTCGGGTCTATCTAAATGGAGACGAAAATGACTCAAGAACTACTGAAAACACCACTACACGCACTTCATGCTGAAGTTGGTGCCAAAATGGTCCCGTTCGCGGGTTACGATATGCCTGTTCAGTATCCTTTGGGCGTAAAGAAGGAACACTTACACACTCGTGATGCGGCAGGTCTGTTTGATGTTTCTCATATGGGCCAAGTTCGCTTAGTTGGTGACGGTGCTGCTGCATTCTTAGAGACATTAGTACCTGTAGACATCGTGGATCTTGAGTCAGGCAAGCAGCGTTATGCCTTCTTCACTAATGAAGAGGGTGGCATTATGGACGACTTGATGGTTGCTAATCTAGGCGATCATCTTTTTGTGGTTGTGAACGCGGCATGCAAAGAGCAAGACATTGCACACCTACAAGCGCATTTGCCATCTGGTGTTGAGCTAGAAATTATCGAAGATCGCGCTTTGCTTGCAATCCAAGGCCCTAAAGCGGCGGCTGTATTGGCGCGTTTTTCGCCGGAAGTTTCTGACATGGTATTCATGGATATACGTCAAGTAGAGATCTTAGGTGCTGAATGCATCGTTTCTCGCAGTGGTTACACTGGCGAAGATGGTTACGAGGTTTCTGTTCCTGCAGATAAAGCAGAAAAGCTAGCACGTAAATTGACCGCGGAAGAAGAAGTCGAATGGATTGGCCTTGGTGCTCGTGATTCACTTCGTCTTGAGTGTGGTCTTTGCCTATACGGTCATGACCTAGACACAACAACAACGCCTGTAGAAGCGAGCTTGTTATGGGGCATACAAAAGGTTCGTCGTATCGGCGGTGAACGTGAAGGTGGTTTCCCGGGTGCTGATATTATTCTTAAGCAGATCGAGACAAAAGATGTGGCGCGTAAGCGTGTAGGGTTAGTTGGCCAAACTAAAGCACCAGTGCGTGAAGGTGCAGAACTGTTTGATGCTGATGGTATCAAAATTGGCGTTGTAACCAGCGGTACTGCCGGTCCTAATGCAGGAAAGCCCGTCTCAATGGGTTATGTTCGTGCTGACTTAGCCGCGATTGGTACCGAGTTATATGCTGAAGTGCGCGGTAAAATGTTGCCAATGACGGTTGAGAAAATGCCATTTGTGCCACAGCGTTACCACCGAGGTTAATAAGCCAAACTAAAAATGACATAAAAAATGCCGAGTTTTTAGCTCGGCATTTTTTATGTCACTCTATTTGACTAGCTGGGCGAGCATTCTCTTTTCCACCGCTTACCTGATCGCGTTATCAATCGTGCAGCACATGTCGATAACGATATCTTCAAGTTTTTCCGGATGAATCATGTCTTCTTTGGCTATCCCAAACTGAGACCCCATGATCGTATTGAACAGCTCCCAGTGTTTAATCAGCATTTTTTCGCGCTTATCTGCAATGTCAGGCCATGTTTCTTGCATCATCGGAGTGAGACTGATTGCACCATGAGCGAAAATCAGCATCTGCCACTTTGATTCCCATTGATCAAATTGCGCGTCAGGGTTCTCACTATTATATTGCTCGAAAATTCCGGTAAATATCGCGGCGAATTCATCTTTTGACTTTAAGAAGTATTGCAGTAGGGCACCATCATCACCTTGACGAATGGCATCGGCGATCATCTGTATCGGATGCGGATTAACGAGCGCAAATGCCAGCATACGAACCATGAACAGATAAATTTTTCTATTCGAAGGTGTGTTCTCAGGCATCTCATTGATTAATTCAGCCATATAGCACTGCATGAATTCATCCATCGCGTCGCTAACCGCTTGCCAAATCTTCTCTTTGCTGCCGAAGTGGTGACGGATCAAACTATGTGAAACACCAGCCTTTTCACTGATATTGCGCAGTGAGACACGCTCGTAACCAAGTTCACAAAACATATCTGCTGCCACTTTAAGGATCAGACATTTGGTGTGTTCTGCGGCCTCGGCACTTCTGCGCCCCTGCTTTCTCTCATTCATAGTTCGAACTTTCCCGAATATTAATCAACGCGCTTACTTTTACCAGAAACCGAACGCTTTGACTAATTAATATGCTATCCACTTGGAAAATATGTTGATCAATTTCAAATTCTTCATATACTGCACGACTGTGTAATATATAAACTTACGGAGAAAGCGGGTGCGAAAACCATATTTAAAGCGCACTTTAGTTGGTGCAGTGGTGACATTAAGTCTTTCTGGCATGCTAACTGGGTGTAACAAAGCCATTTCCGAGCCGTCTGAGCCTTTAATTAAACCTGTAAAATTACTGGCGGTGAAAAACTTAGAAGTTGAAGACTCGCACGCCTTTTTAGCGCGTATTGATGCGACACATCGCGCACAGCTTTCTTTTCAGGTTGGTGGTGAGGTCGATGAATTACTTGTACGCATGGGCCAAGAGGTAAAAAAAGGTGAAGTGCTTGCAACATTAGACCCTAAAGATCTGCAGCTTGCGTTAGACGCCTCTCAAGCGCAGTACGCGTTAGCAAAAACGCAATGGGAGCGCGCGAAAAATCTTTATGGAAAAAAACTCATTAGTACTGATGAATACGACCAGAAAGAAACTCAATATAAAGCGGTACTGGCAAACTATGAACAAGCCAAAACAGATTTGAGCTATACCAAAATTCACGCGCCTTTTGATGGCATCGTGTCGTACACCTATGTCAATCCGTTTCAAGTGGTCGCAGAGAAGCAGGCGATCCTGAATCTCATCGATAATACGACCTTAGATGTATCGTTCACACTGCCTGTCAGTTATGTGGAAACCGTATCACTTGAGTCACTGCAAAATTCCGATATGTGGGTGACGATGGCTAGCGAGCCAGGAAAACGTATCCCTGGAAAATTTAAAGAAATTTCGACTCAGCCAAATGTCGATACCAACAGTTATGAGGCGATCGTAACCATCACTCGACCAGAAGATCGCAATTTGCTGACAGGTATGACAGGGCAGGTACACATTGCTAAACATCATGTATCGGACGCGATGACGTTACCTCAATCCGCGTGGGTAAACAAAAAAGAGACACAAGGCGAAGTGTGGGTGATGGACAGAAACACGCAACAAGTTAACAAAGTCACTGTGTCACTCGATGCATCAGGCGGTGTGAAAGCAGGGCTTGATAACAATGAGTATGTAGTTGTTGCTGGCGTTGAGCGATTGGTCGAAGGGCAAGTAGTGAAAGCTTGGATTCGTGAGGGAGGCATTTAATGAAACGCTCTCTATTTACGATCTCTGCAATTGCGCTTGCCGTTTTAACGGGTTGCAAAAATGAAAACCAAGCTGTCGTCGAGCAGCCGCTTTTTGTGTCGACTATCTCTGTGGATGCGCCGGTACAAAGCCAATATCGAGCTTTTAAAGGGATAGTTGTGCCTGCAGAGCAAACGCCAATGGCATTTCGCCTCGCTGGAGAAGTTCAACACGTATTGGTGAAAGCGGGCGACGTTGTTAAGCAAGGTCAAATGATCGCAAAGCTGGATGACAGCAAAGAAAAGCAAGTCGTGAAGGACGCAGAAGCGCAATACACACTGGCTATTCGTCAGCTTAAACGCGGCGAAGACTTACACGCACGTCAAATGATCTCAAAAGCAGAGTTTGATGAGCTAACGGCTAATAAAGAATTGGCAGAGGCTAATTTCTATAACGCCACCAATCAATTGAACTACACCCGTTTATTTGCGCCGTTCGCCGGTAAAGTGTCTGACGTTTTTAAAGAGCGCTTTGAACGTGTAGCAATTGGTGAACCTGTCTTGAACCTATACCAAAACGATTTGGTGTACGTGCGTATTGAGCTTTCCGACAATGTTCTCGCTATGGTAGATCCAAATTCAGACAACATGAGTTACAAGCCTAGAGCGACCTTCTCTGGTATTGATGGCACATTTGCTTTGGATTATTTAGAGCACACAAGTGAGCCTAACTCCGAAACTCAAACTTACGAAATGTATTTGATGATGCCACAACCAAAAGTAGAGATTTTACCGGGAACCAGCGTCAGCGTTCTGGTCGATATGGTGAAGGCGGGGATTACCTCCATCGATGGTTACAGTATTCCAGTAACGGCGCTTCAAGCGGGCAGAGAAAAAAATGAGTTCTTTGTGTGGAAAAAAGAGGGTGACGTTGTCACTCAGGTGCCTGTGTTGATTTCCCAAGTGAATGGCAATGGAGTCATTGTGTCGTCAGGTGTTAGCCAAGGCGACGTTCTGATTAATTCAAACCTGCGTAAATTACGCGAAGGGAAACATGTGGATGCTGTGGAGAATAACCAATAATGAACATTGCTGAGTATTCAATAAAAAATAAAGTCATCAGCTGGTTATTCATCATTATCCTTGCTGTTGGTGGTTTAACGTCGTTTTTGGAGCTTGGGCGACTAGAAGACCCGGCATTTACGATTAAAGATGCCATGATCATTTCAACATACCCTGGCGCGACGTCGAAAGAGGTTGAAGAAGAGCTGACGTACCCTTTAGAAAAAGAGATTCGAAAACTCCCTTATATAGACAAAATTACCTCTACGTCTTCTGATGGTATGTCTCAAATCACGGTCAGTATGGAAATGGACTATGGTCCTGATGAACTGCCGCAAATTTGGGATGAAATGCGCCGTAAAATTAATGACTTGCGACCAACTTTGCCTCAGGGCGTACAATCTTTGCAGATCATTGATGATTTCGGTGACGTGTATGGCGTAATGCTGATGCTCACTGGCGATGACTACGATTATGTCGAGCTAAAACGCTACGCTGATTACCTGACTCGTGAAATCGAACTGGTTGATGGCGTAGGAAAGGTGGACATCACTGGCGATCAGCAAGAAATGCTGTTCGTTGAGATCTCGCTTGATCGCCTTGCGGCGCTGAACTTAGACATGAATGTGGTTGCGAACTTGTTGAACCAACAAAATAATGTGGTTTCAGCTGGAGAAGTGATGGTCAATGGTGAAAGCCTTGTCATTCGTCCAAGTGGCACCTTAAACACCGTAGAAGCGCTAGAAAACTTGATCATTCATGGTCGTGACACAGGGAATCTAATTCGTCTAAAAGACGTAGCAACGATTTCTCGTGGTATCCAAGAGAAGCCAAGCAACGTCGTTCTGTTTAACGGTCAAAAAGCGATTAATATCGGTATCTCGTTTGCGTCAGGTGTGAACGTGGTTGAGGTTGGCGAACGTTTGGATGCGGAGCTTGCGAGCCTTGAGTCCATCAAGCCTGCTGGCATCAATATGAACTACTTTTACAACTAAGCCAATGAAGTGGATGAGTCCGTTAAAGCGTTTGTGATTAGCCTAGCAGAGGCTGTGGCGATCGTTATCATCGTTCTGCTGTTTACGATGGGATTACGCAGTGGTGTTATCATCGGCGTCGTGCTGTTATTAACGGTATTCGGTACCTTCATCTTGATGAATTACAACAATATCGAGCTGCACCGTATTTCTCTTGGCGCGTTAATTATTGCTCTGGGTATGCTGGTTGATAATGCGATTGTGGTCGTGGAAGGCATCTTGGTTGGCCTAAATAAAGGGCGCACTAAAGTTCAAGCGGCCGTCGATATTGTAAAGCAAACACAATGGCCTTTGCTTGGCGCAACCATCATAGCGATTACGGCTTTTGCACCTATCGGTTTGTCGCAAGATGCAACGGGTGAGTTCATGGGTTCTCTATTTTGGGTGCTGTGTTTCTCACTATTTTTGAGCTGGATTACCGCGATTACGCTGACGCCATTCCTTGCCGATCTATTGCTGAAAGAAGAGGACAAAGGCCAAGATACTAACGAAGAAGATCCCTACAAAGGTTGGCTGTTTGTTGTATTTGGCGCATCGCTGAAATTCGCACTGCGATTCCGTTGGCTCACGGTTGTTGGCATGGTCGCACTATTAGTGGGTGCTGTCGTGGCATTCGGTAATGTAAAACAGCAGTTCTTCCCACCATCGAATACACCAATGTTTTACGTTGATATGTGGATGCCAGAAGGTACGGACATCCGTGAAACGATCAAAAAAGCCGAAGAAGTGGAAAGCTACATTCGCCAGCAAGACGATATTGACTTTGTTTCTGCTTCAATTGGGCAGGGTTTGCAGCGTTTTGCTCTTACGTATCAGCCAGAGAAAAGTTACGAAGCGTACACCCAGTTCCAAGTTCGCGCGACTGATCGTGAGAACATGTTCGGTTTGCTGCACAAGTTAGACGCCAATCTTGCGAAGACGTTTGATGCACCGACATTCCAATTTAAATTGATGGAATTTGGCCCTTCGCCAGCGTCTAAGATCGAAGCTCGTATTACTGGTCCCGACCCGCAAGTTTTACGTGACTTGGCGGTGCAAGTGGAAGATATCCTTCATACCGACCCTGGCGCTCGAAACATTCGTCACGATTGGCGAGAGCGTACTAAGGAGCTTGTGCCTGTTTTCAATGAGTCTAAAGCTCGTCGCTTGGGCATTTCGAAAGAAGATCTTTCAAGCACACTACAAATGGCGTTTGGTGGTAGCACGTTGGGTTACTTACGTGATGGTACACACACTTTGCCAATTATGATGCGCCTTCCTGAAGAAGAACGCGTGGACTTTGAGTCACTACAAAACGTGACCATTTGGAGCCCATCACTGCAAACGTATATTCCGGTCGACCAAGTGATTGATGGCGTCAAATTGGATTGGAGCGAGCCGCTAATTCAGCGTCGTGATCGCAAGCGCACGTTAACTGTGCTCGCTGACCACGATGTGTTGAGCGACGACACGGCGGCAAGCTTGTTTGCGCGTGTGCAGCCTAAAGTGATGGCACTGCATATTCCAGAAGGTTACGAAATCACATGGGGTGGTGAGTATGAATCATCGAAAGATGCGCAAGAAGGCCTGTTTGGTTCGTTGCCGATGGGTTACTTGTTGATGTTCATCATTACTATTTTGCTGTTTAACTCAATTAAAAAGCCGTTGGTCATTTGGTTCACCGTGCCGTTGGCGATCATTGGTGTTGCCTTTGGTTTGCTCACCACGAATATGCCGTTCAGCTTTACAGCATTCCTTGGTTTGCTGAGCCTAAGTGGGATGATTTTGAAAAACGGTATTGTGTTGCTTGATCAAATTAACCTTGAGTTGGAGTTAGGGAAAGAACCTTACCTCGCGATTGTCGATAGTGCGATCAGTCGTGTTCGTCCGGTAAGTATGGCTGCTCTGACGACCATCTTGGGGATGATTCCTCTCGTCTTCGATGCCTTCTTTGGATCGATGGCAATAACGATTATGGCAGGTCTTGGTTTTGCTACAGTACTGACACTGATTGTAGTGCCAGTAATGTTTGCGATTCTGTTTAGGGTAAAACCGACCACTGCATAAGGACTCCTGGCTATTTGCCAGCTTCCTGCCTAGCCCTGAAGGTTTTCTTCAGGGCTTTTTTGATCTTACCAATGTACAGCAACCCATTCACTTACTTGATTCTAATAATTTTCTTACGAATGCAATGTAAATCATGCGTATACTGATGGAACGACACATCAAAGAGCGAGATAACATGAACAAGCGCGTATTACACGGACTCTTCTTCGTCGGTTCTTTCACCTTGGTCGGCTGTACTACGACAGACAGTATGACTACAGAAGAGGCTAAGCAAGCCGTTCCTAAAATCAACAGCGTTAGCACTGAAGTCATCTCCAACTGGATTGATAGCAAGGTTTTAGCGCCTGAAGGGCTTTCACTCGAACAAGACAATCTACGTTATATATCGGGTAGCGCCGACTTAAACAGCGATGGCAATGCAGAATACATTGTATTACTACAAGACCGTTATTTCTGTGGCAGCGGTGGTTGTGCAGCTTATATGTTTGATAATGAGGGGAAAGTTATCAATCGAATGTCTGTCACTCGCACGCCTATTGTACTTGCAGATAGTTACAGCAATGGCTGGCAAGATTTCATCGTTTGGAGTAATGGCTCATATCGACTCATGAGTTACAACGGTGAATCTTACCCGAGTAACCCTTCTTTGGAGCCAAAGGTGGATCGTGACTCAAACCAGCAGGCGGCAATTGCGAATGTAATGGCGACAGAGCTTTATCAGCAAGATGGCTATGACATTATGCCCGCTGATTCGAAAACTTTGTGGACGCCGGCCAATGTATACCACTTCACCTTTAAACATTACGGTGATCCGCATAGTACTTATAAAGCGACGGTGGATATGAACAGTGGGGAAGTAGACATTGTTGCCGTTCCGGCTGCGGAATAAAAAACACCTCCCTTAACCGGAATTAAAGGGAGGTGCTGAATGCCAAATTCGAGGGTGGCATTGTTAAGCGGAGTAATTCTGTTTATGCCGCGACTTCTTGTTTGGCTTCTGCTTTGCTTTTTAAGAAAGCGTAAGTAAAGCCAGTTACTGCTGTACCAGCTGCGATAGCCACTAAGTACATTAACACTGGTGAAATGGCGTTAGGGATTAACAGTACGAACAGGCCGCCGTGTGGTGCCATTAATTTTGCACCGAACAGCATAGATAGGGCACCAGTAAGCGCGCCACCTGCCATACAAGATGGAATCACACGCATTGGATCTTTGGCTGCAAATGGAATTGCGCCTTCAGAGATGAAACACAGGCCCAATACAAAAGATGCTTTACCTGCCTCACGTTCATTTTGTTCAAATTTGTTCTTCGCAATGAAGGTCGCTAAACCCATACCTAGCGCAGGAACCATACCTGCTGCCATGATTGCTGCCATTGGCGCGTAAGTTTGCGAAGCCAATAGACCGACGCCAAATGCGTAAGCGGCTTTGTTTACTGGGCCACCTAGGTCGAAACACATCATCGCACCAAGGATAATACCTAGCAGAACTGCACTGTCAGATCCCATGTTGTTTAGGAAGTCAGTCAGGCCGTTCATGATGCCTGAAACTGGGCCACCTACGATGTAGATCATCACAAGGCCAGTGAACAGTGTTGCCACAAATGGAATGATCAGAATTGGTTTAAGCGCTTCCATCGATTGTGGGAGTTTTACTTTGTCCGCAAGGAGCTTCGCTGCATAACCGGCAATGAAGCCAGCTGCGATACCACCTAGGAAACCAGCACCCGTTGAGCTTGCCAGCATACCGCCAACAAGACCAGGAGCCAGACCCGGACGGTCAGCAATTGAGAACGCGATGTAACCAGCAAGTACAGGAATCATCAATGCGAATGCAGAGCCACCACCAATGTTCATCAATGCTGCTGCTAGCGTGCCTTCTTCTTTAAATGCTTCAATACCAAACACGAACGATAGGGCGATGATCAAACCACCCGCGACAACCACAGGCAGCATGTGCGATACCCCTGTCATCAAGTGTTTGTAAGCGCCTTTCTTCTCGTCTGCTTCCGAAGCAGAATTTGCAGAACCTGAATGTTGGTAAATCGTGGCTTGCTCGAATGCTTTGTCCATCTCTTCGGCTGTTTTCTTCAGAGCTGGGCCTGTTTTCGTGCGGTACATCTTTTTGCCGTTGAAGCGATCAAGTGGCACTTCGATATCTGCAGCAATGATCACTAGATCAGCGTCTGCGATGTCTTGGTCAGTCAGTTGGTTTTTCGCACCAACTGAACCACGAGTTTCCACCTTGATTTGATAGCCGCGGCGTTTGCCTTCTTCTTCTAGCGCTTCTGCTGCCATGAAGGTATGCGCAACACCAGTAGGGCAAGCGGTGATTGCGACAATTTTCTTCGCTGCTGATGTTGTTTCAGGAGCGATAGGGGCCGAAAGTGTGGTAGCTTTTTCAAGTAACGTGGCGTTTTCAACCGCTTGTTGGAGAAACGCAGTTGCGTCTTTTGCTACTTCGCTGATTTCCGCTTGGTAAACTTTTTTCCCTACGAAACGAGAAGTATCCACGCTGGTATTTGCCGCAATGATAATGACTTCTGCTTGTTCAATATCACCTTCCGTCAGCAGTGTGGGTTCAACCACACTCGATTGACATTCGATTTTTGCATTCCAGCTTAACTTTGCGGCTGCTTGTTCTAGTAGCCCTGCCGCAAGGATGCTATTTGCAACACCGCTCGGACAGGCAGTAATAATGGCAATATTCATACGGATAACCTTCTGTTCCTTAGTTTTGTTCTAAGTTTGTAATAGGGTAAAGCTCGCTAACTTCAGTTTGCAGCTTGATGTTTTCCAGTTCTTCCTGACTGGTTAGCCCTACGCCGACTTGACTGACTGCCAAAGCAGAAAGTGCAGTAGCGAAGCGCAATAAATCGTTTTTCGGCATCAGTTGCATGTGGCCCCAACACAAGCCAGCAACTAGCGTATCGCCTGCGCCAACGGTGCTCACCACATTCATTCGAGGTGGTTGTGCACGAAGCCATTCGCCTTGGTTTAGCCACATCACACCGTCAGCGCCCATCGACACAACAATGTTCTCGATGCCTTTGTCACTCAGTGTTTGCGCGGCGGCTTGGCATTGTTCTGGTGTTTCTAGGTGTTTGCCAACAAAATCACCAAGTTCTTCATCGTTAGGCTTAATCAACCATGGGTGAGCCTCAATACCTGATTTCAACGCGGCTTTGCTGCTATCGAACAACACCTTTTTGCCCTGCTGATGCAGTGTTTCTATCCACGCAGCACATTGTTCTGCCGTTACGCCTCCCGGTAAGCTACCTGCAAGCACAAAGTAATCGTGAGTCTCTGCGAGACGAAATAGCGTCTCCTCAAAGCGAGCAATTTCGTCAGCCGTGACTTGAACACCAGGGAAGTTGATGTCGCTAACGTTGCCATTAGCCTCAACGAGCTTGACGTTGATACGAGTGGCACCTTGTACTTCTACAAACTCATTCTTAACGCCGATGTCATTGAAAAGCTGATGGAATAGCTCTGGGTTATCTTTACCGAGAAAGCCGGTAACCGTGACCTCTGCGCCTAAATCGCTCAATACTTTTGCTACGTTGACACCTTTACCAGCAGCGTGGAGATTGCTTTGCTGTACTAGGCTCACGGAACCAACGTTTAGCTCATTTACTGAGCCTGTTAAATCCAACGCCGGGTTGAGCGTAATAGTGACAACTTTACTTGTTTTGTTCGTCATATCGGTTCCTTAACCTTCACCAAGGCCAGAAGCGATAGCATTCCCGATAGATTCCAAGGCTTGCGGTGCATCAGGGCCTTCCGCAGTAAATTGAAGTTGATGACCGTGCTTAACGCCAAGCGCGATGACTTTCATTAAACTCTTTGCGTTAACTGCTTTGCCATCACCGTCTAGGTTGGCAACGCGAATGGTGGATTCAAATTTTTTCGCTTCCGCCACTAACATTGCACCCGGACGAGCGTGTAAACCATGAGCGTTTTTGATTTTAAATACCGCGGTATTGCCTTCTTCTGAAGATGCGGCTGTGACCTCTTCACCTTTAAGCAAAGCAAGAATCTGTTCTACTGATGCATCTAAAAGCTTGCCGTGCTCATTGTTAAACACAATATTAGAAAGCGTTTTTAGGATAGGCAGGTGAGCATTGTTACATGCCGCAAACGCGACAAGTGCATGCACTTTTTGACCTTCATATTCGCAGTCGTTTGCCATCGAGACAAATGACACGCCTGTGCGAGTGACATGTTTGTCACTGCCAATTAACCAAAGGCCATTACCTAAGTGAGTTGGTGTTTTGGTAACGAGGTCTGCAACGAATTCGTTATCGGCACAGCCTGTATTTTTCAACAGACCGCCAGCAACAGCGCTCATTTGTAGCATGTCGCTCGCAGGGAACATAAGTTGAATTAAAGAGGCGTCAAAGTCTGCTTCAAGCTGAACATCACCGTGGAGTAGGGCAATAATCTCGTCTTCATTTTTTGCATTACGCAGGCGTTCTTCTACGCCGTCAGCGCCTAGCACTTTGGTGAGCTGTTTAAGAATGCCAAGGTGCTCATCAGATTTAGCTGCAATGCCGATAGCGACGAATACCGTGTTACCATCACCCCAGTCGACACCTTGTGGAAAGTGATGGACAGCAACGCCCGTTGTTTTTACCATTGCGCGAGTGTCAGTCGTGCCATGTGGGATAGCAATACCGTTCCCCAAAAACGTAGAGTTTTGGTTTTCACGGTTTAGCATGCCTTCCACGTAACCCTGATCAACCAGACCTTTATCAGTCAGACTCTGTGCAATACTTTTTATTGCTTCAAACTTATCTGTCGCTGATTGCGAGAGGGTAATGTCGTTCTTATTTAGCTTAAGCATGGTGCTTCTCCAGCCTTAAGGTATCAATTTAAAAATGTATTCTGTGTGAGAAGTTGAACGCTGCTTCTGCTGAGCGCTTATCACTCCTCAAACCTTTCTATCTTTCAAGCTAAATCGATTCAGCTTATTAGTAAATTTTTTAAAAGACTCAGAAAAACTATTTTAAAAACTGACGTTAACCAATGAGTCTTTGCCGCTGTCCTATAGCCTAGCCTACAAATTGGTTTGTTGTGTATTCAGGTGATTTACGTCAATTTTTAAGTTTTGCTGAATCCTTCCAGCTTTTATACTGAATCGGTTCAGCTTATAATTCAACTTATCGAAAGATCGTTGATGTATTAATATGATCGCGCGCACAGAATAGGGTTGAGAATATGACACTGGATGAAATAGCCAAATTAGCAGGCGTTTCTAAGACAACTGCAAGCTATGTGATTAACGGAAAAGCGCAGAAATACCGCATCAGCGAGAAGACTCAGAAGAAAGTGATGGCCGTTGTAGAAGAATACAATTATAAGCCAGATCATGCGGCGTCTTCTTTGCGAGCCGGTAATTCTCGCTCATTTGGGCTTATCATCCCAGACTTAGAAAACACCAGTTATGCGCGTCTAGCAAAACTGATTGAACAAAACTCGCGTAAAGCGGGGTACCAAATTTTAATTGGCTGCTCTGATGATGATCCTGATACAGAGCAAAAGGTGGCGGAAGCGTTAGTCAGTCGTCGCATTGATGCGTTATTTGTGGCAAGTGGTATGCCCACTGCAAACGAGTATTATCTTAAGTTGCAAAATTCTGGTACGCCAGTTATTGCACTGGACCGTCCAATGGACGATGAGCACTTTTGTTGTGTCATCAGCGAAGATTTTGACGCCGCATTCGAGCTCACCCAGTCAGTGCTCTCTGATGATATAAAATCCATAGGCTTGATTGGAGCGTTACAAGACCTTCAAGTTTCAAAAGAGCGTGAGCTCGGTTTTCGATCCGCGTCTCAACAGGGTGGCAAAACGGCAACAGTGGGTTATGGGCAACACTTCTCCCGAGAAGAAGGCAAGAAAATCTTAGGAAGATGGCTAGCAGAGAACGAGCTGCCAGATGCCATTGTCACAACGTCATACACACTGTTAGAAGGTGTACTGGACGTGATGCTCGAAAAGCCAGAACTCATGAGCAAAGTTCGCCTAGCGACGTTTGGTGATAATCGACTGCTGGACTTCTTGCCAGTGAAAATTAACTCTTTACCTCAACAATTTGAGTTGATCGCGGACAGTGCAATGGAGTTAGCACTCAACGCTTCCGCCAAACGTTATAAACCGGGTGTTGAGTTGATTCCACGTAAAATTATTAAACGTCACTAAGTAACTAAATAGGTTGCTCAAAGCTTTACTTCAGCCGTCAGCGCCACAAATGCGTGGTCGCTGGCGTTTTTATCTCTGTCATAAATCGGGTTGATAAGATGTTGGTTAGACACCTGATAATCAACAACCTCGGCAACCGATATATCTGATAAGGTGTCAAACTCTTGTGAGAGCAAGATATAGTCGAGTACATTCCCAGTGGAAAAATGATAATGCGTAGCGGGGCGTTCATCCTTTAGAGCGTCATTTTGTAATGACCATCCATCTTTGAGTTGCAACTCGGTGACACTGTCACCCGAGTTCAATACCAATGCGCTATTAACACTGGTTGGAGTGATAGGTTGATTCATATCGCCCATTAACACCGTTGGCATTGGCTCCTTTCGATACCTTTTTTGCATCGCGTCTCTTAACATCGCTGCTTCCCAACCTCTTTGTTGAGTAGATAACCAACGAGCAATGACAGAGCTAGAGACATCTGGCGTTTCAGAATCGGCAGGGCGTTGAGATTTCAAGTGCGTCACGTAAACGGCGATATGGCCAAGAACAGGGTGAACAACTTGTCCATAAACGGGCTTTCGGCTGAACTCTGGCGCTGCGTTCACACCAAATGGTTCGAGTGATGCGGTGTCAAACTCGACTGGCTGTATTTTTTCTATGGGGAACCTAGAGGCGATCGCGACAACAGGTCGAGAGTAGATGTAATCACCTTCCACATGCGGTGTGTCGACAGTAGCAAAGTAGGGATAACCTATGGTTGAAAAGAAAGACTTAGTGTGTTCAATACTGAACACCTCTTGTAAGCCAATCACGTCAGCTTCGAGTTTTTCAATTTGGCGTTGCGTCCAGGCAAGTTTGTCTTGCCATTGATCTAACGAGTAAATGTTTTCGAAATCGTAGTAAGCATCAGGCGGTGCGACAAAATTGAATAAGTTTGCCGTGACAAAGGTAATTCTGCTTGGTTGAGACAAAGCAATCGCTCCTTTCACAATAGTTTCGAGAGTATATACCCAGCTGGTTCTAATAGCAGTCTATGGTTTCTATTTTTACATATTCCGTTTAAACTCCCGAACAGAAAATCAGATGAGTAAATAACATGACCCAAGATTACGACCACGAAGAGTATTTAGAAGGCGAAGAGATTGAGCTCGAAGCGATTGGCATCGACGTTGATGCGCATCCGATCGAACTGTACAAGCTTTTTAAAATCGCAAACTTGGTCAGTGGTGGTGGTGAAGCGAAACATATCATAGATGAAGGTTATGTGGCGGTTAATGGCGAGCTGGAAACGCGTAAACGCCGTAAAATGTACGATGGTGACTTCTTTGAATTCAACCAAGAATACTACGTAGTTGTTTGTGATGCGCCAGCGACTGAGCCCGAAACCGCAGAAGAAAAAGCGGAGAAGAAAGCAAAGAAAGAAGCAAGCTCATCTCGACAAAGTAAATCATCTAAATCGAAACCTTCTGGCCCTAAATCAACGGGTCGTAAAGCAGCGCATAAAGAGCGTAAAGCGCAACAAAACGCGCTGTCGCAATCGGCGAAGAAAGGTAAGAAAGCTGAAAAGCCGCAAGCGACTCGTGATCCGAAGAGCGGACGTAACTCTATTGACTTTTTCTAGCTTTATCGTGAAATGTTTCTCAGGTTATTGATAATCTTTCATTTATTGAGACATGTAATGTCTCAATAAATAGGAATATTATCTAGTTTATGGTAAATAGCTTATGTTCAATATGAACTAAAAAATAAGTACCTGACATAGCAGGAGTCTGCACCAGCATATTTTTAATTTATTGAAACTAGGGTAGCAAAGAAAGAACGTATACCAACCACTCATTCAAGATTTAACATAACAC
>NZ_JBYMVR010000004.1:0-76934 GCF_057784735.1 Vibrio sp. TAP-3B
CAATTACACCGGATAATCCCTGCCCAACGGGCGAAGTCAACCGTGTCGTGTAAGGCGTGACCATCCACCAATTTGAAGAATAACTGAGGGTTTCAATATTATGTCTGCGAATATCGTATGGTGTCGAATCGACGAGCGTCTATTGCACGGTCAAGTGAAAATCACTTGGATGCCTGCCTCTGGCGCCAACACTTGTATCGTGTGCAACGACGATGTGGCCGAAGGCCCAACGGCTGATTTTTCTCAAGCGGCGATGCGCGCTTCAGCCGGCGGTGAGTTCAAAACCTCGTTTTACTCCGTCGACAAGCTGTGTGCCATTATTGGCAAAGCCAAACCAGAGCAAAAAATCTTCATCGTATGCTCAAACCCAACGGATGTGGCACGTCTGATTGAAGGCGGAGTACCAATCAAAAACGTGAACGTGGGCAACATGCACTTCCACGAAGGTAAAAGACAAATCACTAAAACCGTTTCAGTCGATGACAAGGACATTGCCGCGTTTGAGCGCATAGCGGCATGCAATGTGGAATCCACTATCCAAAACACGCCTGACCAAGATCCGGTCGAGGTGTTAGAGCTGGCGACAGCGAGCGCGTAATTTTCAACCGCCGAGATAGGGAAACCTATCCCGGCTCTGATTAAGGAAGAGAGAATGCTATTTGAAGCAATGCTTGTTGCGGCGTGGGCGTTCCTGTGTGGTATCGACGAATACGATGTTGCCTTGAACATTCACCGTCCGCTGATCACCGGTCCGGTTATCGGTCTTATCATGGGTGATCTTGAATTGGGTCTGATGACTGGTGCGGTCCTTGAATTAGCGTGGCTTGGCTTAGTGCCAAACGCGGGGGCTGAGCCGCCAGATGTGACCATGGGGACGATTGCCGCGGTGGCGTTTGCCATCATGACTAACCAATCCCCTGAAATTGCGATGGGTGTGGGCATGCCGATCGCAGTTATGATGCAGATGTTGATCATCGGTTTCTTCGCTATGTCATCGTTTGCCATGGGTAAAGCGGACGACTGCGCCGAGCGTGGTGATTCTCGCGGTATTGACTTCTTATTGATCAGCATTTTGACCGCTCGTGCCACCATGTACTTCAGTGGTCGCGTTCATCACAGTTTACTTTGGTGAGCACGCGGCGCAGTGGATTGATGAAAACGCACCAACCATGCTACTCGAAGGTTTGGGTATCGGCGCGAAAATGGTACCAGCTATCGGTTTTGCCATGCTTCTCAAAGTGATGTGGAACAAAGAAATGGCGGGGATCTTCTTCATTGGTTTCGTGATGACCACGTATCTGAAACTGCCAATCATGGCGGTGGCAGTACTCGGTGGCTCAGCCGCGGTCCTTTACTACTTCATGACTGGCAACCAAGCCGAAACAGTCGCAAGCAATAACTCTGTGCAAAGTGAGAATTACGATGACGACGGTATCTAATATAGACACACTTCCAAAAGAAGCGGAGCAAGCAGAACGTTTCACTGACGAGATAGATGCATACCAAGACAGCGAAGTGCGTAAAGTCATCACCAAGCGTGAGCTTGTGATGTGCGCGCTACGTGGTCTGTTCATGGAAGGCAACTTCAACTTCGAACGTATGCAGGCTGGCGGTTACGCGTACTCAATGATCCCAGCGCTGAAAAAAATTCACGGTAACAACAAACGTGACTTTTCGACTTCGATGAAGAACCACCTTCAGTTCTTCAACAGCTCGCCAAAACTGTTCACCTTCTTGCTAGGCCTATCGGTGGCGATGGAAGAGAACAAAGAAAAACCAAGCACCATCAACGCCGTAAAAGTGGCGGGTCTGGGGCCTTTAGGTGGGATTGGTGATGCACTTGACCATATGACGCTAATGCCATTGACCTTGGCTCTGGGCGCCGCGATTGCCGCTGATGGGTCTATTGCTGGTCCGTTTGTGTTCTTCGTTCTTTACCAAATCCCACACTTCTTAGCGTATTTTGGTTTGATGTTCCTTGGCTATAACGCGGGCGCGAAAGCGATGAGCGCTATGAGTGGCGTGACCGAGAAGTTAGCGCGCGCCGCCAATATCATGGGTCTGTTTGTGATTGGGGCCTTGACGGCCACCTTCATCAAAGTCAATACCACGTTAGAGCTCGAGATGGGCGGTAAAGCGGTATCGTTACAAGCCGACTTGTTTGACAAAATCATGCCGAACCTACTGCCACTGGCATTGGTGTTCTTCATGTTCAAAATGGTGCGCGGCAAAGGGTTCTTTGCTAAACCACCGGTACTGATTTTTGGCACGCTTGCCTTTGGTGTCGTAGGCCATTACCTCGGTATTCTCTAAGTTTGACCAAAGGGGAGGTGCGTACTTCCCCTTGTTTTTTTAAGGAATTTTACATGATTGGTATTGTTGTTTCAGGCCACATCAATTTCGCAACCGGTATGCAGTCGGCATTCCAAGCCATCGCGGGTGAGCAAGAACAGTTTAAGTTCGTGGACTTCGTAGAGTCGATGTCTACCGACGATTTGGAAGCCGATTTACGTCAAGCCGCTCAAGCGGTCCACACGGGTGATGGGGTTCTGTTTTTGTGTGACGTTGTCGGTGGCTCACCGTGCAACCGCGCGATGAACATCATGCTCGATACTCCAAGCGTGGAAATCATTGCCGGTGTGAACTTAGCAATGATTGCCAATGCCGCTTTTGAGCGTGATGGCAGCAACTTAGATGATTTGGTAGAAACGATCTTGGAGATCGGCGGTTCTACGATGCAATCCATGCGTCAGGCTATCGCGAAAATCAGTGCGACCACGGTTGACGACGACGACGGCCTGTAATGATGCGTTTTGCTTTATTAGCCGACAAAGTGTTCACTCCTCAAGGGGTCGAGCTCGATAGGGCGGTTATCGTCAATGGCGGTAAAATTGAGTCGGTCACGAAGACTGTGCCTAGTGACTGCGAGGTCATTCGCCTTGAGGGCCAATCTTTGATGGCAGGCTTTGTCGACATTCACATTCATGGTCGTGCTGGCTGTGATGTGATGGATGCGACGCCTCAGGCGTTGCAAACCATCAGCGATGCCTTGCCAGAAAACTGGCGTTGTCGCCTGGTGTGGTACCACCGTGACCGCGCCCATGGATGAAATCCAAGCCGCGCTCCGTGGCGTGAAATCGTTCATGCAACAAGAAAAGCAAAGCGGCGCGGAATTGGTGGGCTCTTTCTTAGAAGGACCATATTTTACCGAACCGTTCCGTGGCTCCCATCCCACGCGATTTTTAAAAGCGGCCACATTAGATGAACTTGAGCAGTTAAAAGCCACGGCCGGTGATAGTTTACTGCGCGTCGCTTTAGCACCGGAGTACGAAGGATCGATGGCGGTGATTGACTGGTTAGTGGCGCAGGGGATCAAAGTCAGCGTGGCGCACACCAGTGCCACATTTGAACAGGTGACCGAAGCGCATCAGCATGGTGTTGACTGTGGCGTGCATTTATTTAATGGCATGTTGGGGTTGCATCACCGTGAGCCAGGTTGTTCTGGCGCGGTGTTATACCACGATATGCTGGCCGAAATCATCGCCGATGGCGTGCACGTCAATCCGGTGATGATGAATCTGGCGTACCGTATAAAAGGACACGAGAAAATAGCCCTGATCACCGACTGTATGCGTGCCGGTGGCATGCCAGACGGGGATTACGTGTTAGGTGCGCAAACCGTCACCGTTACCGACGGCAACGCCGTGACTGAAGACGGCTCCTTGGCTGGGAGTACCTGCAGTCTGGATAAAGCCTTACGTACCATGGTGTTTGATGCCGGGGTTCCCCTTTGGGAAGCCGTGCAAATGAGCACCTTGGTACCCGCTGCGTTACCTAGGGCTCGACCACCGCTTGGGGTCGATTGCCGCAGGTTTCGATGCCAGTTTGGTCGTCATGGACGATCAACTGCGCGTTCACCGCACCTTAATCCAAGGGCAGTGGGCATTTGAAATTAAAGAATAATGAGGTTTCCTAATGGATATTCGTCAACCCATTCACAGTACACACGCGAAAACGCTCGATACCGCTGAGCTGCGTGAACAGTTTCTTGTCGATTCGGTATTTGTGAGCGGTGAGATAACACTGACCTATTCTCACATCGATCGCATCATCTTTGGTGGGATTGTACCCATGCAAAGTCCGCTTGCTTTAGCCGCGGGTAAAGCGTTAGGTGTGGAGTACTTTCTGCAGCGTCGTGAACTGGGTCTGATCAACCTCGGTCAAGCGGGTAAAGTTACCGTAGACGGCGAAGTATATGCCATTGCCCCGCGCGAAGCCCTCTACATTGGTATGGGCGCCAAAGACGTCACGTTTGAAAGCGTTGATGCCAGTGCTCCGGCGCAGTTCTATATGAACTCCACCCCGGCGCATCATGCGTACCCAACGCGCAAAATTACCCTAGATGAGGCGGAAAAGGTCACTCTGGGTAACGCAGAAAACTGCAACGTGCGCACCATCAATAAATACCTCGTCCCCTCGGTACTGCCAACGTGTCAGTTGACCATGGGCCTGACCCAGCTGCATCCGGGCTCATTGTGGAACACCATGCCATGTCATACGCACGAGCGCCGCATGGAAGTGTACTTGTACTTTGATATGAGTGATGACAACGTCGTGTTCCACTACATGGGTGAGCCAACTGAAACGCGTCACATCGTGATGCGCGAAAAACAAGCCGTAATTTCACCAAGTTGGTCTATTCACTCTGGCGTGGGGACGGCTGCCTACTCATTTATTTGGTCGATGTGTGGTGAAAACCAGACCTTTGATGACATGGACCACGTAGCCATGTCAGATCTACGATAAGTCCGGCTTTGCCTGACTTCCATTCTTGATATCAATACAGGCTCTCACGCTCATCCCTCGATGACAACCGAGCTTGAGAGCAATTTTAAAGGAAACACATCATGAAAATATTCGATTTAACTGGAAAAGTCGCGATTGTAACGGGTTGTGATACTGGTCTGGGCCAAGGTATGGCAGTGGGCCTGGCGAAAGCCGGCGCTGACGTGTTAGGCATTGGTTACGTTGACGCACCAGAAACCAAAGCGATGATCGAAGCCGAAGGTCGCCGCTTTGAATACATCAACGCCAACCTGATCGCCAACTCAAGCAAGGCCGCGCTGACAGAGATCGTCGACCAAGCGGTTGAAACCATGGGTCGCGTTGATATCTTAGTCAACAACGCGGGGATCATCCGTCGTGAAGACCTAATTGATTTCTCAGAAGAGAACTGGGACGACGTGATCGCCATCAACCAAAAAGCCGTCGTGTTCCTCTCTCAAGCGGTGGCGAAACACTTCATCGCGCAACAGTCAGGCGGCAAAATCATCAACATCGCCTCCATGCTGTCGTTCCAAGGCGGTATCCGCGTGATCTCTTACACGGCATCAAAATCGGCCGTCATGGGCATCACTCGCGCATTGGCAACCGAGCTGTCTGGTCACAACATCCAAGTCAACGCCATTGCCCCAGGTTACATGGCGACCAACAACACTCAAGCCCTGCGTGCTGACGCTGAGCGCAACCAAGCGATCTTAGAGCGTATTCCTGCGGGTCGTTGGGGTCTGCCAACGGACATGCAAGGCCCGGTCACCTTCCTCGCTTCAGAAGCCTCAAACTACGTCACTGGCTACACCCTCGCGGTCGATGGCGGTTGGCTCGCTCGCTAATAAGGAGTCGACATGACACTGAATAAAGCGCAGGTACTGGATCAGATGAAACGCGTTTATCGCTATCAAGCGGCGAACCAAACGCGCAGCGTGATCCGCCGCAGCGGCGCCACGCGCTTCATCAAAGACACCGACTGGGAGCGCGGTGTCTTTTGGTCTACCGTCGCCGCCGCTTGGAAAGCGACCGAAGACCAAGAGTACCTTGACGGGGTGATGAACTACACCCTGCACACCGGTTTTCGTACTGGCGCGTTCCCGCGCTTCGCCGACGACCACGTATGCACACAGGCGTACCTAGACGTGTACCCAACCGTTAACGTACCAGAAGCACTTGAGCCGACCATCAAAGCGTTGGACATCATGGTCAACGATCCGAAACCGGGTCACCGCGACTGGTGGTGGGTGGATTCCCTATTCATGGCCCCGCCGGCGTTTGCGGCACTGTCGCGTGAAACGGGTGACGACAAATACGTCAACTACATGCACACCGCGTTCTGGGACTCGGTGAATCACCTGTACGATGCTGACACGGGTCTGTATTACCGTGACTACCGTTATATGCCAACCGAAGTGGGGCAAAAGTACCGCAACGAATTTGGCGATGGTGGCAGCGAGTTTCGTGAAGCCAATGGTGAAAAAGTGTTTTGGTCACGAGGTCTTGGCTGGATGCTCGCCGCCGTGCCACGCATCCTCGAGCGTTTGCCAGAGCACTTTGACGAGCGCGAGTGCTACCGCACCTTATTCGTTAACCTGGCCAAAGAAGTGGTGAAATACCAACACGACGATGGCTTCTGGCGTGCCAGCTTATTGGATCCGGACTCGTTCCCGGCACCAGAATCGAGCGCGACCGCGCTGTTCACTTTCGGTCTGTCGTGGGGGATAAACCAAGGTTTTCTCGATGAAGCTATTTACCTGCCAATCGTACAAAAAGCGTGGGCGGCGTTAGAAACGGCGATTCACGACAACGGCATGATTGGCTGGGTACAGTTGCCGGCGTTTAACCCGCGTGATGTGCAGTTTGAGCACAATATCGATTACGGGGCTGGGGCGTTTATTTTGGCGGCGATTGAAGTGTCGAAGCTGGCTTAATTACGCAGCACTGACGGGAAAGAGAGAGCGGCGCCAATGGCGCCGTTTTTTTATGGTATTGAGTTTTAATTAATATTGAAATTATATCTTTCTTTAGCCAGGTAATTTTATTAACGGAAATGATGGGAATATATTTTATAGACTCGTTCAAAGTTTTAAAAATTACTTGTTGATAATTTTTCATTATAATGTGAAATATATTTATCTTTACTATGTAAATAATTTAGGAATGTTTATGAAAAAATTACTCGCAATTACGATTGCTTCTGTTTTTTTCTCTTCAGCTGCTTATTCAGGCGACACTTATTTGATTCAACATGTAGATAAGTCGCCTGTTATTGATGCAATTGAAGCAGATAGCGCTTGGGATAAAGCGGAAACACTGACTCAGTTCACATTCCCTTGGGATACTAAATTAGCCCCAGCGACTGAGTTTAAAGCCGTGTGGGATAATGAAGCAATTTATTTCCGTTACCGCGTAAGTGATAAACATGTCACTATTGGTGAAGGTGAGCGAGGTGCTTTGGATTCTGACCGTGTTGAAATATTTTTGGCAAAGAATAATGGGCTAGAAAAATATTATACGATGGAAATTGATGCTGAAGATCAAATATATAGTGCAGTAGGTGTTTTTGATGCAAAAATTAACAAGCGAACTTCTTTAGTAGAATACAAATGGGAAGGAGTTAAAACCAGTTCTAAATTAACCGATTATGGTTACTTGGTTGAAGGTTCTATTCCAATTAGCACATTAACGAATATGCAACTGTGGCAAAATAAAGATAAAACAGAACTTATTTGTGCTCTGATGCGTGCTGAGTTTACTAAGACAAAAAGTGGTATCGATATGGGTTGGATTGCTTGGAATGATCCCAAACTTCCAAAACCTGCGTTCCATAACCCAAAACCTTTTGGTACCTGCAAACTGATTAAATAGCGAGATAGAAGATAAAAAAGCGCCAAAATTGGCGCTTTTTATTAGTCTCGCTTCATTTAACGTTGGCGGCGGAATAATCCCAATAATCCTAATCCAAACGTAAGCAATAGTGATGTAGAACCACCACTGTCACCTGAGGATGGTAATGTTGGTACTGTCGGTTCCTCCGGATCTACCGGGAGTGACGGTTCTAATGGTGTAAGTGGTAAATCAGGTTCTACCGGTTGTGTGGGAGTAGATGGTTCTAGTGGGATCAGAGGTATACTCGTAGTCGTTAGCGTTACCTCTTGTGGTATGGCAAAGTCACTGGTCAATGTCACCATTGTGTCATTTCCTGAGATCGCGGCATGCGCTTCACCGGCCGAAAGTTGCCATTTTCCTTTTATTGTATAAGTGATTTGGACGGGATCAGGGCCGGTTGTTAGGTCTGGTCTTAGTTGATTATCTACATCTTTCTGGTAGTTAAGATCCAGTGATGCACCTGATAACACCATTTTTTGCTGCAATTCATCTACGCGAAGTAGTGTTTGAGACGGCTTGTTTACATGAATGAGATAACCTTGATTAAAGGTATTATCCCCAAAACTGGTGTAACCAAAGAGGTTGGATTCTGTGTCTTTCACAACTTGAAGCATTTCATTACTTTGTAATGTCTTGAAACGTGGTTGCGCTTTAAATGATGTAACTAGTTGCGCCATTTCTTGTGGTGTGGTTTCCATCACCATAATGTATTCGTACCGATTGTTAATCGGTGCAACACCATGGTCTATCCAAGCGCTCGAGAAGTTACCTTTGGTTACCGCTTTGGTTTTATTATGCTTTGAAGTTTGAGCTCCGCGATAGACCTTTACCGGATCAGTATTAACAAGGTAGTAACCCACATTGTTGTCATCGACAATCCAATCTCCTGACTGTAATGTTTTGTTTAGCATACTACCCGTGTAAGAAATACCATTAATATTTATCCCTTTTCCTGAACGTATTGCTAACTGAAAGAGGGTAGTTTCAGTGCGATTTTTGCCATCCAGATTACTGATGTTATTACCCGTTAAGTAGATAAACTTCTCCGAGCCTAACGTATGTTTGTTCATCTCAAAGCTTGGCTCAAAACGACTTAAATTTTGCGGAGCTTTATGTTTAAAACTAAATAGAGTGTATTGATTCTCTAACGACGTCGCGCCTGAATACCCCTCATCAGAGCGCACCATCAGGGTAGAGGAACGCGGACTTTCAAGCTCGTCGATTGGCAAATGAATCGTCGTTGATCCTGGGTTGCGGTTCCAATCCCAACCCTCTTGTTCGTAACCATGAGCAACAGGATCGCCATGAGGAATGACATGCACTGAGCCGTGTGATTGGTAACGACCATAGCGGTTATCGTTGGTGTAGATTTCTGAAGACCAAACGTCTTGGTTATACCCCTTGAACACCGCCATACGCTCCCCCATTCGGTGAACGGCAAAGGCGCCTCCGTTAAAGGACCAACTACCCTCAGGCAAGATTGCCGGGGTAATAGATTGACCAAAAATAGCCACACTTTGAGCGGCACTTTTGTTGGTGATTGCCAGGTAGATACTCGCTAGCTCTTTATTTAGCGTTGGGTAGCTAAGGGCAACATTTTTCATGCTTTCAGCAAAACTTTTTACTGATAACCCTGTAAATGGGTGACGACCTGCGATACCTAAAGGCACCGTCGGATTGGTGTAAATCCAAGCGGAGATCATGGCTTTTTTAATCGTATCGAGAGCTCCGGTGTTGAAACCAAACTCATCACCTTTCATTAGATAAGCGAGATCACCGATGCTGCTTAAGGCAGGAAAGGCATAGCCTGGATAGTTGCCTTTGTGTCGCCATGCGGTACCGTCAGGTCGAAAACCATCATTGTAGCCCGGAGGATTGCGATCAATGGTTGCAGAGAGGAACTTAGCGTACTTATGCAGCAGGGCGACTTTTTCTTTCTCATTTGGGTTGAGTAATATCATCGCCAGGTTTTGCTGCGACAGGGTATTGAAAAAGTCCATATCCGTACTGCTTGGAGTGACATTCATTTCAAAACCACGATCGCGGAATTCACGAGAAAACCACAGTAAAGATCGGTAGGTCTTATTTAGTAGACCAGCTTCACGTAGCGGATCTTCCATCAACAATGCAGATAGGTACCACCAACGACCGCTGTAACCCCAGTGGTGGGTTGTGCCTAGCGCACTACCATCGACGAAGCCTTGGTCGAACATATGCTCCGTCATAAGGATGTACATTTCAGCAATGCGATCTTTGTTCGCAAGAGGGTTTTGATACGCCTTAGCCAGATTAAACATTAACTGAGCATATCCCGTAATTTTTGTGTTGTATTTATCACCTTCACCAAGGAGGGCATACTCATCGAAGTCTACTTTATCTTGACTAGAGAGGTACTTCGGTTGGTAAGGTGTTTGTTGCGGGTCGGTAATAAGATGGCGACCTGTAATCGTGCCATCAGGTTGTTTTGTAATATTAAATTGATTGAACTTGTTTTCTAAACCAGAAATGTTAGTACTGCCCGTCCCGATCTTTTGCATGAATCTGGTTTTAATTTGCTCGATGGCGGCCAGTTCTGCGCTCGTAGCCATTGGCAAACTTTCTGGTAGGCCGAAATTGATTTCTTCGACAGGGTAACGCGTGGTGACTTGATCATCACTCCACTGATACCGACTGTCATCAATGGAAACCATAATACGGTCAATATATAAATTACCAGAGCCAGTGCTTGGCGCACTCAGCATGATTTGGCCAAATTTGTTTGGAACCGATGGTGTGAAATCATTGTTTAGTGACAAAGTCACATTACGCCAACC
Source organism: Vibrio sp. TAP-3B (assembly GCF_057784735.1). Lineage (NCBI taxonomy): Bacteria > Pseudomonadati > Pseudomonadota > Gammaproteobacteria > Vibrionales > Vibrionaceae > Vibrio > Vibrio sp. TAP-3B. Next base: position 10,533 of record NZ_JBYMVR010000004.1, read on the forward strand.
AGTGAAGTTTAAATTAATGGTTGTTCTACGAAGGTAAGCACCATCAGGATTGGCTAACGTCAGTGTGGCAGGAGAGGCGCTTGGCGTTTCGTTATACAGCCAAAAAGAAATAATTTGCGTGGCTGAACTACCGTAGAGTGCACGCGCTTCGGCATCCGTGTAACGGGTGAATGTTTTACTAATAACTAGATCTTCACTGGCTTTCCACTGCCATAGGAGTGATTGTTCACCTAAGATAGCACGCCTATTACTGACGGAGACCGTGGTGGCGTTACTATTAATCCACGTTGGTATGCTGCTTTCTTCAAAGCTAAGAATCGTTGGCGTAAGAGTAGCAAAGGCATTTTGTGCCATTAAAGCACTTGAAAGTAACAGTGTGACTTTGCTTAAGGGTAGGAAGTTTGCTGTTTTCATCGAAGTATCCAAGTGAGAAACATGTCTCAAGTCATTTAAATCTGTTGCGAAGGTTTGATTTCAAACTCGGTGGCGGCGCCAAATAAGCTCGGAATCGTCACTAAGGTTGTGTTATCGGTGTAATGATGAGTAATGGAGTGGTCTATCTGCCACTTGCCACGTAAAGTCAATTCAATGATGACCGGTTTGTTAGGTGCGGTGGTTGGTCCGTAGGCCCATTCTTTTACGAGGTTTAAATCCATGGCGGAGACACTGAGTTTTACGTTTCCATTTGCTAGTTTTTGCGTTAAAACTTGAGCTGGCTGGTTGATGTCTTGAAGTACACCATGGTGAAAATGGGCTGCGCTAAAAGCACTGTACCCATATAAGTCATTCACTCTAACAAGATGATGCTTATTACTCGTCTCTATGATTTCGCTAGGAATTGTGGCCACAACACTAGTTGGGTTTTGATAACGCTGCGCTAACTGCTTCATTTCCTCGGTTGTGGCATTCATCACCACCACATATTCATAATGGGCGTCAGTTGGGTTCACTCCGTGATCGATCCAAGCGGTAATGAACTCACCTTGAGTTGCTTTTTTTGTTTTGTTATGGCGTGAATACTGTACGCCGCGAGTCACTCGGACTGGATCCACATCAAGAAGCAAGTAACCCGCATTATTGGCGTCAATAAGCCAATCGCTATTGCTCAGTGTGATGTCTAAGTTGGTGTCCGTGTGCAGATGGCCATTTATATTGACGCTGCTCGCTTTGTCGTGTGTCGCCAACACATGCTTATTAGCACGGAATGTTGAGTCCAAGTGGGGGTATTTACGCTCAACGTGTTTGTGACTAAAGATGGTGTGTTTTTTAATATAAAGAGGTAGCGGCGCTTTTGCCTTCCTTTGAATACATCATCAAAGAATCACGGGTGAAACTTTCGAGCTTATCTAAATCGACTTTGATTCCGGTCGCGCCTGGGTTACGAGCCCAATCCCAACCGTTTTGTTGATAGCCGTGCACTTTTAACTCGCCATAAGGCATGACATGGACACTGCCATTGCTTTGATAACGGCCGTAACGATTGTCGCGAGTGTAAATTTCAGAGCTCCACACTACATCGTTATACCCTTTCATGAAGGCCATCTGCGTTCCGTGTCGGTGCACGGCAAACGCCCCACCATTGAAAGACCAACTTCCCTCGGGTAACACGGTAGGTGCGATGATTTTACCAAAGTGTTTTTGACTTTTTTCTTGTGGTAATCCTCTGATTTGCAGATAAATCGAAGCTAACTCTTCATCAAGTTGAGGGTAGCTTTTAGCTAATAGCTTCATGCCTTGCGCGTAACGTTTAACGCTTAAATCATCGAAAGGGTGACGTCCTGAAATACCCATGGGCACCACAGGATTTGAATAAATCCAACCGGCGATCATGGCTTTTCTCAGTTTATCTAACCCTGGTTTTTGCACCGCAAACTCAGTACCGTGAAGGGCGTAAATCACTTGCGCGATATGATCAAATCCGTGAAATGCATAATTGGGGTAATGCCCCATATGGCGATAGGCGGTACCATCGTCACGAAGTCCATCAAAAGACGATGGCGGTGTTTGTGCTAACGCTTGGGTGATAAAACGGCCAAATTTACCCATCAAGGCAACACGTTCTTTTTCATCTGGGTTGAGTAAGATGAGCGCTAAATGCTGGCGCGATAAAGTATTGAAGTAGTCTAAATTTGAGCTTTGCGGTTTTATTTCCATATCAAAGCTGGCTTTAAACTCGCGCGCGTGCCAAAGCAAAGCGTCATAGACTTCTGGCAGCAAACCGTCCTGCTCCAACACATCTTGCATCAACAACGCAGAAGAGTACCAACCTCGTGATGAATAACCCCAGTGATGGGTGCTGACTAGACTGCTGCCTTTTGCAAAACCTTGGTCAATCAAATGTTTGCTCATGAGGAGGTACATTTCTGATAGCGTCGTACGCTCTTGCGCTTTTTTTGTTTTCACATAACGACTAGCGATATCAAGCATGAGATCGGAGTAACCTAGGTGTTTAATTATCCCGAACTGGTCTTTCTTTCCTAAAATTGCGTACTCTTTGAAATCTTCTAGATCGTGAGAAAGAAGATAACGTGAGTTATAAATAACTTGCTGCTTATCAGTGAGAATATGCCGACCACGGATCACGCCATCGACTTCTCGTATTTGGTAGTCTTCAAATTTAGTTCGTAGAGTAGGAAGTTTGATGTTGCTGTCTGCGAGTAATTGGATGGTTCTTTGTTTGATAACCTTCAGCGCTTGAGTTTGTTGCTCGGTAACATCGGGTAAAGAGGTAGGCAAGCTAAAGTCGATCTCTGGAAAACGACCGTTCATTCTATTTTTGACGTGATAATCCGACCACTGATAACGACCATCATCGATAGAAAACATTACTCTATCAATAAATAGTTCACCAGATTCATGATTTGGTGCGACAAACTGAATCGTATCGAGCTCTTTAGTGACGGGTTGCTCAAAGTCACTATCCAAAGATAACCCAAAGGCGCGCCATCCTTTAAAATTCAGATCAATCGCTTTTTCACTTGGACTATGGCCTTGCTTTGAAAGCAACAAGGTCATCGACTGTTCTAACGGTGCCTCGTTATAGATCCAAAATGAAATGACTTGGGTCGCTTTCTTGCCAAACGCCTTTTTTGCTTGTTTGTTAGTGTAGCGTTGGATGCGCTTGTTAATGGTAAGGGTATCGCCAGTTCGCCATTTCCAAAGTAACGATTGCTCGCCCATAATTGCGCGCTTTTTACTTATCTCGCCATGGCTAACAAACACAGGTACCGTGGGCTCTTCGAAGCTGATAATGGTGGATTGCAGTGGTGAGGTATTGGCATATGTAAAAGGAGCCGATACTACACTAGCAATAATAAACACAGACCTTAGAAAGAACGCTGACATGAATTAACACCAATTATGCTTACACTTTCTTTTATATTGCTATAAATGCTTTCGTATAAGAATTAAAAACTTTTGTTTTATTTCGCTTTGTGATCTAAAACATTGGTCGTCGCTTCCATTTCACGTATATTCCCTGTTAAAGAACCGCTTCCGTGGAGGCCACAATGTCTAAAGGCAAACCCACACACTTTCACATGATGGCTAAGCCCGTCAGTTACCGTTGTAACTTGAAATGTGACTACTGTTTTTACTTAGAAAAAGAAGACACCATTCACACGCCGAGTTCAGGTAATCAAGACCTGATGAGTGATAGTGTGCTCAAACGTTATGTTCGCGATTACATCGATTCTCAAGATGCCGATGTGGTTGATTTTGCTTGGCAAGGCGGAGAGCCGACCTTGGCTGGATTGGATTTTTTTAAAAAAGTGGTTCAGTTTCAAAAGCAGTTTGCCAACGGAAAAACTATCCACAACAGCTTTCAAACCAATGCAATTGCCATTAACCGCCAGTGGGCGGAATTCTTTGCTGAAAATCGTTTCTTGATTGGCGTTTCGGTCGATGGCACAGCCGATATTCACGATAAATATCGCGTATCGATCAATGGTAAACCGACTTTTGAACGTGTTAAGCAAGCGATCGATTTGCTTAAAGAGTACAACGTCGAATTTAACACCTTAACCGTCATCAATGATGAAAACTGGGACAAAGGGAAAGAGGTGTACCATGCATTAAAAGATCTCGGCTCTCAGTTCCTGCAGTTTATTCCTATCGTCGAAATTCGCCCAGAATGCAACAAAGGAGTGCAATCCTACTCACCGGTTGAAAATGCCGAGTTAGCACCTTTCTCCGTACCTGCCGAAGGCTACGGCAAGTTCATGGTCGACGTCTTTAACGAGTGGATTCTCAACGATGTGGGTAAGGTATACGTGCGTATGTTCGACAGCATTTTAGCTTGCTGGATGGGACATTCTGCTTCGGTCTGTGTCCAGGCTAAAAACTGTGGTCAGGCGATGATAATCGAAGCCAATGGCGATATGTACTCCTGTGACCACTATGTTTACGACGACAATCGCCTCGGAAACATGATGCAGACGAACATCAAACAACTAGCTTTAAGTAAGCAGCAACGGAACTTTGGTCTTGATAAATCCAGAACACTAACCAGTGAGTGTCTGAATTGTAATGTTCAAGAGCTGTGCTACGGCGGTTGCCCAAAACATCGCATCAATGTCATTGAAGGTGAGCATCATCGTCAGAACTATTTATGCCCATCTTACAAAGCGATTTTCACACATACAGCGCCTGCAATGCATCACATGTCAGAAGCTATCCGTCGCGGTGGCTTCGCCTCTGATGTTATGCCGATGATGGCGCAATTTTACAACCGTTAAGAGGTTAATCATGTCATTTAAAAAGAGCGTGCTTGCAGGGATAGTTGGGGCTGCATGTATCGCGGCGCCAATGCATACCATTGCCGCAGACGAGCAACCTAACGTACTCGTGATTGTCATGGACGACTTGGGTAAACAGCAGCTTGATTTTGCGATGGGTGAAATCGAAAAAGAAGTGCTGAAGAAACGTTTTGTCTCTGATCGTTATAAAGTCGATTTCGACAAAGCTTATGACGCGGCAAAACGGGCCATGCCTAACGTGACGCAACTGGCGAAAGAAGGGGTAAGCATGACCAATGCTTACGTTGCGACGCCAGTCTGTGGCCCATCACGCGCAGGGATTTTAACTGGACGCTTCCCACACAGCTTCGGTATCTACAGTAATGATGACGCACACCATGGTGTGCCACTTGATGTCACAATGCTTCCTGAGCTGTTCCAGGAAAATGGTTATGCCACAGCAAATATTGGTAAATATCACAACGCCAAGATCACCAAAACCAAGGTACCTGAGAACCAAAGAACGCGTGACTACCACGATAATGAAATCTCAAAACCTGAAAAAGGTTTTTTCCCTAATGATCGCGGCTTTGATTACTCATACTCATACTTTGCCTCTGGTGCTGCCGTTTACAACTCACCAGCCGTTTTCCGTAACTATGAGAACATCACCGCGTGGGGCTTCCTCACGCATAATCTGACCAATAAAGCGCTGAACTTCATTGATAAAGCTGAGAAAGAAGATAAACCGTTCTTTATCAATCTGGCTTACTCCGTACCGCATATTCCATTGGAACAGCCTGCTCCGAATAAATACATGAGTAAGTTCGATACGGGTAACGTGGAAGTCGATAAGTACTATGCGCACATCAATGCGTCTGATGAAGGTATTGGCCAAATTATCGATAAGCTAAAAGAAACAGGTGAGTACGAAAATACACTCATTTTCTTCTTGTCGGATAATGGCGCCGTGGGTGAATCTCCGATGCCTCGTAACGGCATGAACAAAGCATACAAAGGTCAACGCTACCGTGGCGGTGTTAACGTACCATTCATTGCACACTGGAAAGGTGTGTTACCAGAGCGCAGCACCAACGATACCTTAGTATCGGCCATGGATATTCTACCAACGGCATTGAGTGCAGCCGACATTGATATTCCTAGTGAGTTGAAAGTCGATGGCGTTGATATTCTTCCAACCATGAAAGGGGAGCGTAATAAGCCGCACCAATATCTATACTGGGCAGGCCCTCGTGCATTCCACTATGATGCAGAGAAAAACGACGCTTTCTGGTCACAGTACTGGGACTGGATCACTTATAAACAACCCAATGTAGAGCCAAGCCCTTACGTAGAACGCAAATCTCGCGGTGAGTGGGCGATTAAAGATCAAGATTGGTCCCTGCATTTTTATGATGATGGCAAGCATGAGTACGAGTTATATCACTACTCACAAGATGTGTCAGAGTCGCAAAACGTGGCAAAACAGCACCCTGAAAAAGTCAATGAGATGAAAGCCGCGTTTTATGAGTGGATCAAAACAAAACCCGCTCCAATGGGCTGGGGTCAAGACCGCTACCAAATTCTGACTGAGTCAGCGAAATAGTGGTCAAGTCTTCATTCCGTAATGAAGCCTTTGATTCAACGAATACAAAATAAAGGCTCCTTAAAGGGGCCTTTTTGTGTAGGTACTCTATGAAGAAAGTCATTAAAACCACAGAAAGACCGGTCATTCCCTATGAACATCCAGACTTGGCACTTTATTGGCGGACGTTTCGCCAACACATAAGCAAACTACTGCGCAGTAAAAAAGCATTTACTAAAAACGACGCTAAAATTCAAAAAATATTTAGCGACACATCGTTAAGCCTTAAGTCCCAGTGTGAACATTTCGCTGACTATATTGCCGAAGCCTTTGCTTACTACAGTGTCGATGATTTTACTCACGCTTATTACCCTGGAATGCCTAGCCAGCAAGGTGCGCGCATGGATGCAATGGAAGGCTGTAGTCGCGTTTTACCGACGCTTGCCATCTGGGCAACGCAGCATCCGCTTGAACACAACGACCCGTTTTACGCGCGAAAGTTAGACGTCATTCGCTGGTTAAAACAGGCCTTTATTGCTGGTACAAACCCAAAACACAAAGGATATTGGGGAGCTCTCCAAGATTACGATCAGCGTACTTGTGAAAGTGCAGATCTTGCACTCGCGCTGTGGGCAAGCAAAGATCGCGTATGGGATACCTTTAATCAGAGCGAAAAAGCTCAAGTCATTACTTGGTTTGAGCAAGTGAATAATATTCAAGTCGTCGATAATAACTGGCATCTATTTCCTGTCACCGTTCAACTTGTCATCCAATCGCTAACAGGCAAAGAGAGTGTTGACACCTGGCGTTATGAACGAGTGAAAGAGTTTAACGTTGGCGAAGGGTGGTTTCGTGATGGCGCCAAAGGAAACTACGATTTTTATAATGCTTGGGGCTTTCACTACTCGCTGTATTGGATAAACCAAATTAACCCAGAGTTTGACCGAGATTACATTCGACGTAACCTGTGTGAATTCTCTAGTAAATTTCGTTACTTGTTCACACCGCAAGGCTTACCGTTTTTTGGGCGAAGTGCGTGTTATCGATTAGCTGCAACAGCTCCTCTTATTGCGACCCTTGACGTACAGAGCGACAGTAATGTTTCACTTAATTCGGGTGAGGTGAAGCGAGCGTTGCAGACTAACTTTGAATACTTTATTGCCAATGGCTCGCTTAAGAACGGTGTACCAACACAAGGCTTATTCACAAATGATGCTCGTCTTACAGACAATTACAGTGGCCCGGCGAGTAGCTTATGGTCGTTACGTGCTTTAAACATTGCGCTCTATTGTGGCGACCGATGCGGGCTATGGTTGGCTGAAGATGAGCTACTCGAAATAGAGAAAAAAGACTTTTCGTTTCGAATTTCTTCTATTGATGCTTTTATTACTGGATGCAAAAGAACGAAAGAGGTTGTAGTTATTTTTGAACAGGAATATACCCAAACTCAAACCCCAATGAGTCGACGTTTAGAGGCGCAAGGCGCCGTCGATAAAGGCAAAGAAATGGTGTTGGGAAGGGCCTTTAGACCTAAAAATAACCTTTTGAGAAAAGGAATTACGAGCTACAGCTCAAAAATGTCAAATTTTTTCTAGCACCATAAAACTGTGATCTCGATCTGTTAACTTTCAGCATCTTTCGGTTATACTTGCGAAAGTTATCGAAAGCTTAAAGGGTCTTATCATGTTTTTAGTTTCAACTCAGGATATGCTACGTAAAGCGCAAGAAGGCGGTTACGCGGTTCCTGCATTTAACATTCACAATCTCGAAACTATACAAGTGGTACTTGATACCGCGGCTGAAATGCGTTCACCAGTTATTCTAGCAGGTACGCCTGGGACTTATTCTTACGCAGGTACCGATTACGTGGTGAATATTTGTAAAGCAGCAGCACGCCGCTACCACATGCCTATTGCTCTTCACCTCGACCATCATGAATCAATGAAAGATATCCGCAATAAAGTTGAAGCTGGTGTTAAATCAGCAATGATTGATGGTTCGCATTTCCCGTTTGAAGAAAACATTAAGCTGGTTAAGCAAGTGGTTCAATTCTGTCACGCATGGGACTGCACAGTAGAAGCTGAATTAGGTCGTCTGGGTGGTATCGAAGATGATCTTGTTGTTGATGTAAAAGACGCTATGTATACAGATCCTACTGCTGCGGCAGAATTTATTCAGCGTACTGGTATTGATTCATTAGCGGTTGCTATTGGTACAGCTCATGGCATGTACAAAGAAGAGCCACGCTTAGACTTTGACCGTTTAGGGGAGATCCGAGCAAAAACAGACATACCTCTTGTATTACATGGTGCATCCGGCGTGTCGGATGAAGACGTAACTCGCGGTATCGAACTGGGTATCTGTAAAGTTAACGTCGCGACTGAGTTAAAAATCGCTTATGCCAACGCTTTAAAGCAGTACTTTATTGAAAACCCTGATGCCAATGATCCTCGACATTACAATGTCACACCGAAAGCAGCGATGCGCGATGTTATCATCTCGAAGATCAATGTTTGCCGTAGTGCAGATAAATTATAACCACCAATTTTAGCACGAAGCCTCACCCTCAGAGTTTATATTGTGCTTTACCGGTTGCGGTTTTCGGGTTCGCAATCGGTTTTTTCAATTTTGGGATACAACCTTAATGACGACATTTTCAAATAAGAAAGTTGCCATTCTTGGTGAATGTATGATTGAGCTATCTGGTCAAGCATTTTCCACCCAAGAGCAACGTTTTGGCGGTGACACACTCAACACAGCATTGTACCTATCACGTCTAGCACCAGAAATTCATCCAGCCTATGTTACTGTTCTTGGCGTTGATAATTACAGTAAGCATATGAAAGCAGCATGGGAAAATGAGGGCATTGACTGCTCATTAATCATGACTAATGAAGAGAAACTTCCTGCACTTTATGCCATTGAGCTTGCCGATGACGGAGAGCGCTCTTTTCAATATTGGCGTAATGATTCTGCAGCGCGCTACTTATGCCAAAATGAACACTACTCTTCAGTAATGAACTCTCTTTCCTCATTCGACCTTGTTTACCTTTCAGGTATCTCACTGGCGATTTTGCCAGAAGAAGACAAACAAATACTGCTCGATTCTCTTCATGTGCTCAAAGCGCAAGGAGTAAAAATTGCCGTAGATTCGAACTACCGACCTCGCTTATGGCAAGGTAAAGAGCATGCGACCCAATGGTTAGAAAAGCTCTACCGTTTAACAGATATCGCACTTGTCACCTGTGACGACGAAGCGTTGCTGCTTGGTGAAAGCATCAGCCCTGAAGCTCTCACCACTCGCTTACGTAATTTTGGTGTAAGCGATATGATTGTGAAGTTAGGTAAAGATGGTGCTATGTACAGCGATTCTGAACATAACGCTAATGTGGCAAAAGGTAACGTTATCACTAATGTGGTAGACACGACTGCAGCAGGAGACTCATTTAATGGAGGGTTCCTAGCAGCATGGGCAACGGGTCGTACATTAAAGGAATGTTGCCATTGGGGGAATAAGCTTGCTGCAGAAGTCATCCAGCATAAAGGCGCCATTATTCCAACAGAAAATACTCGCTATATCACCTCACTGATGAGTTTATAATATGAATACTAACGAAATGAACACTAAACTGCGTCAACTTCGTGTGATGCCTGTAATTCAAATTGAAAACGCAAAAGACGCACCATCGCTAGCTAAAGTTTTAGTGGAAAATGGACTACCCGCTGCAGAAATTACATTTCGTAGTGACGCAGCGGCAAAATCTATTAGTCTAATGCGTGAAGCATACCCAGAGATGATCATCTGCGCGGGTACCGTGCTGAATGCAGAACAAGCAAAACTTGCCATAGACTCTGGCGCAGACTTTGTGGTTTCTCCAGGCTTTAACCCAAACACGGTTCGTTACTGCTTAGAAAATAATATCCATATTATCGCTGGCGTTAACTCACCATCTCAAGTTGAGCAAGCGCTAGAAATGGGGTTGAATACTCTGAAATTCTTCCCGGCAGAAGCGTCTGGCGGTGTTGCCATGCTTCGTTCGCTCACTGGTCCATACAAAGGTCTAGAACTCATGCCAACAGGCGGTGTGAATATCATCAACCTAAGTAACTACTTAAGCATCCCTGAAGTAGTATGTTGTGGTGGTACTTGGATTGCACCGGCTGATCGCATCACAGAAAATGACTGGAATGTCATCGCTGAAAACGTACAAAACACGATCGAAACCATTAAGAAAATCGGAGCTTAATTAACATGGCAGATTCTCAAACTGTAGTGCCACGCGTTGCTTTATTACTTGCGGATGGCTTTGAAGATGCAGAAGCGGTGATCGTTATTGATATCCTAAGACGTTTAGACATTCACGTTGACGTTTTATCTTGTATGGAAACCACGGAACTAGCAACGTACTTCCATACGCGTATCACGGCGGATGATACGCTAGCGAACTGTTTCGATAATAACTACGATGCAATCGCAATGGTTGGCGGACCAAAAAATACTGACAATATGACAGAAAATGAAATGGTCCTTTCGTTTATTAAGCGTCATATAGAACTAGATAAATGGATCTGCGCGTTGTGTTCAGCTCCTGCAAAAGTACTGTCTAAGAATGGGCTGTTAGAGGGTCGTGAATACTCAACTGGTGACAACCTGATCAGTGCATTCCCAGACGGAAAATATGTGGACAAAAAAATCGTCGTTAATGACAAATTCATTACAGGTAAAGGTCTTGGTGTTGCGTTTGAGTTCTCGTTCACGGTTGCTGAAAAATTGCTACCAGAGAGTGTGGAGAAAGTAGACCACCAAGCAAACCATATTTATTTTGAATACTGGAAAAAGTGATTTGCCTGAAATATTTAAAATATTTTTTCAAGCAATCGCAGATATTCAACTGCTCATTGCACTCTTTAAAAGAGCGCTTGGTAGTGTTTTTAAACTTCAACGCAGAGACTGTGGGCCAATTCAAATAAGAGCATATAGCACTATCTTGCAAAAGGTAGTCAATTGATTTAACAACCAATTGAAGGCTCCTCTTTATGAGAAGAAGCTCTTTTAGGCTTTATAAAGTAGTAGTTTGTCATTTTCGTGCGACTTTTAGCCTAAGTAGAAGATAGAAAAGTATCGAAAGAAAATGAGTTATCGTGAACTTTCACGGTTCAAGGCAGACAAAGCGGTATAGGTTGTTGGATATGGGCGAATGATTTGGGTTTAAAATCGATACGACAACAACCCATCAACTTTAATACCAAAGGTTACTTAATTACTAATCAATGAGTTGAGATTAAAAATGAAAATTGCTTTAACCATGGAAAATAGCCAAGCGGCTAAAAATGGAATTGTTTTAACAGAACTTGAATACGTAGCAACACAAAGTGGTGATGAAGTATTTAACGTGGGTATGTGTGACGCCGAAGACAATCACTTAACTTATATTCATTTAGGTATTCAAGCCTCTATCCTTCTAGCGGCAAAAGCCGTGGATTTTGTATTTACAGGATGTGGTACAGGGCAAGGTGCTCTAATGGCTTGCAACGCGCACTCCAACGTTGTGTGTGGTTACGCTTTAGAGCCTTCAGATGCATTCCTATTTACCCAAATCAACAACGGTAATGCCTTATCACTAGCGTTTGCAAAAAACTTTGGTTGGGCTGCTGAGCTTAACGTTCGTGGTATTTTCGAGAAAGTGATGAAGTCTGGTTGTGAGCGTGGTCAAGGTTACCCTATAGAGCGTGCGATTCCTCAGCAACAAAACGCCGCAATCCTAAATGATGTAAAACAAGCTGTTGCGAAAGATTACCTAGAAGGTTTGAAAGCAATCGATGTTGAACTTGTTCGTACAGCATGTCGTGGTGAACGTTTCCAGAAATGCCTGTTTGAAAACAGTCAAGTTGATATAATTTCAGACTTTGTTCGTTCAATACTGAACTAATACCTCAGAGTAATCTGTATATACCCAAGTAACATCAAAACACTTGGGTAGTAATGAAAGACCAATCACTTCGATTGGTCTTAGTGTTATATCTGTAAGGAATTGTCAGGTGGGTATTCTTTCCGAGCCGCTTTCTATCGCTCAAACCTTTGGATTAGTAAGTTTTGCTTTAGGCTTATCTACCTTTTATCAAAAAGACGATCGTCGTTTAAAGATCGTGATGTTCATTTTAAACCTCAATCATTTAACCCATTATTTGTTAATGGGCTCAGTTATTTCCGCATTAAGTTCACTACTTTCTGCCCTCAGAACGGGGACGGCTCTTTATCTAACTCCCAATAAGGTGTCACGAACATGGGCTGCGGGTGGATTTATATTAGTAAGCTCTGGCTTTGGCATTGCCATCGCCGATTCCATTTGGGATCTTTGGCCTGTATTCGGTACAGCGATTGGATCTTTTGCGGTGTTCATGTTGCAAGGTATCAAAATGCGACTCGCCTTTTTGGCAGGAGCTTGCTGTTGGCTTATCAACAACGTCTTGATCGGCTCTATTGGCGGCACATTATTGGAATTAAGCGTAATTACAGTAAATGTAATTACAATTATACGGCTGCTTCGTGAGCAAAAATATAAAGTATTGACCTCTTAGTTATTATTATGAATAAACCCCTCAGATAACCTCAAGATATTTGGCTTAACCAGAGTGACTTTAAGAAAAAGATATGACAATGTTTGACTGATATTACGCACTTTCAATAAATCAAGAACTAGTCAGATTGTACTTTCTAGCTTTTCGACTTAACGCCATTGCAGATTTTTTCACAGAGATATGCTGGCCATATCGCATTACCATAGTATCGCTTTTCCAACGCCCAGCTTGGCGAATCTGAGCCGAATTAAAACCTTGTTCGAGTAAGTCTTGAGCGGCACCAACACGGGCTGAGTGGGCACTAAAGGCGCGATACTCAACGGAACTTTTCTTTTTAGGATTTAGTGTATTCCATGTCTTTTTAAATATATTTTCGATAGAACGTGTGGTCATCTGTTTGTGGATTTTTCCATTTGTTTCAAAGTCTCTTTTCGGTTCACGTACCCGACTGAATCGACTAACTGCCCGAAAGAGATAACCTCCATCATCACGGTCAATATCAGCTTTATTCAGATACTCTTCAATCAACTCAACAGCCTCTGGGCTCAAGTACGCATACTCACTACCATCACCACTTTGATTTGTTTTGGTGAAAGGGATTTCGAGCGTGGCGCTGCCATCATTATTAATAGTAATATGCTGAACTTTTATGTTAACAATTTCAGCCGAGCGCAACATTGACTCATAAGCCACGCATAATAGAGCAACATTTCGTTTGTCCGGTAGATAGTTACTTCCTTTCCAAAGCTCAATGATACGATCCAAGTGGTGATCTTTAAACGGTGTTGCTTGTTGGATATGCTCATCTTCCCTACGGACTTTATTTTTAACGATGCCTCGCATTGTATTTTTCACTAATAGGCAACTGGTTGGGTCAGGGCAACCAGCAGCTTGATGAATGATAGAAATTGCCCAACGCTCAACATTGAGCGTATTTCTGTGACAATATTTTGCGCGAGACTTTAGATAGTCGGCTACTAGTTGCGGAGATGAGGGAAGTGAAGGTTTGTTTTTTTGTTCACACCAACTAAGGTACTTCAACCATGCTCGGTCGAGGCGAACTTGGGTAGAAGGTGCAAACATAGCTTGTTCTTTTTTAAACTCATCCAGAAAAACTCTGGCGGCCTTTTGGAAATAGGCATCGTTAGCAATGTCCTCATAATCGCTCCCTTTTCGTATAGCATCAGCAACATTATTTTTAAATGTTTCTAGATCGGGATAATTTGAACGAAAACGCCAAGAGACGCTTTCATTTCGAGAATGAGCAATCGAGCTTTTCATCCGAAATCCTTAACTGTTTATAAATCCATAGCCGTATATAATTTTATGTCTGAATAGAAGTATTATTACTACCTTTGATCGTTTATTCAACAACTTCGGAGAATGGCAGTTCTCCGAAGTTGTGAGGTAATAGATTTGGATGAGCTTATATGCTTTTTTGGTCACATTAAATTATACCTATTTTATTGCTTCGGATTCTGGAGCCTAACAGTGTTACACTGTCACAAAGTAATGGCGGATAAAATTCCTTACAACGCTTTTTGTGATGCTTAGATGCTTAAAACTTTGAACGAGTCTATAAAATATATTCCTATCATTTCCGTTAATAAAATTACCTGGCTAAAGAAAGATATAATTTCAATATTAATTAAAACTCAATACCATAAAAAAACGGCGCCATTGGCGCCGCTCTCTCTTTCCCGTCAGTGCTGCGTAATTAAGCCAGCTTCGACACTTCAATCGCCGCCAAAATAAACGCCCCAGCCCCGTAATCGATATTGTGCTCAAACTGCACATCACGCGGGTTAAACGCCGGCAACTGTACCCAGCCAATCATGCCGTTGTCGTGAATCGCCGTTTCTAACGCCGCCCACGCTTTTTGTACGATTGGCAGGTAAATAGCTTCATCGAGAAAACCTTGGTTTATCCCCCACGACAGACCGAAAGTGAACAGCGCGGTCGCGCTCGATTCTGGTGCCGGGAACGAGTCCGGATCCAATAAGCTGGCACGCCAGAAGCCATCGTCGTGTTGGTATTTCACCACTTCTTTGGCCAGGTTAACGAATAAGGTGCGGTAGCACTCGCGCTCGTCAAAGTGCTCTGGCAAACGCTCGAGGATGCGTGGCACGGCGGCGAGCATCCAGCCAAGACCTCGTGACCAAAACACTTTTTCACCATTGGCTTCACGAAACTCGCTGCCACCATCGCCAAATTCGTTGCGGTACTTTTGCCCCACTTCGGTTGGCATATAACGGTAGTCACGGTAATACAGACCCGTGTCAGCATCGTACAGGTGATTCACCGAGTCCCAGAACGCGGTGTGCATGTAGTTGACGTATTTGTCGTCACCCGTTTCACGCGACAGTGCCGCAAACGCCGGCGGGGCCATGAATAGGGAATCCACCCACCACCAGTCGCGGTGACCCGGTTTCGGATCGTTGACCATGATGTCCAACGCTTTGATGGTCGGCTCAAGTGCTTCTGGTACGTTAACGGTTGGGTACACGTCTAGGTACGCCTGTGTGCATACGTGGTCGTCGGCGAAGCGCGGGAACGCGCCAGTACGAAAACCGGTGTGCAGGGTGTAGTTCATCACCCCGTCAAGGTACTCTTGGTCTTCGGTCGCTTTCCAAGCGGCGGCGACGGTAGACCAAAAGACACCGCGCTCCCAGTCGGTGTCTTTGATGAAGCGCGTGGCGCCGCTGCGGCGGATCACGCTGCGCGTTTGGTTCGCCGCTTGATAGCGATAAACGCGTTTCATCTGATCCAGTACCTGCGCTTTATTCAGTGTCATGTCGACTCCTTATTAGCGAGCGAGCCAACCGCCATCGACCGCGAGGGTGTAGCCAGTGACGTAGTTTGAGGCTTCTGAAGCGAGGAAGGTGACCGGGCCTTGCATGTCCGTTGGCAGACCCCAACGACCCGCAGGAATACGCTCTAAGATCGCTTGGTTGCGCTCAGCGTCAGCACGCAGGGCTTGAGTGTTGTTGGTCGCCATGTAACCTGGGGCAATGGCGTTGACTTGGATGTTGTGACCAGACAGCTCGGTTGCCAATGCGCGAGTGATGCCCATGACGGCCGATTTTGATGCCGTGTAAGAGATCACGCGGATACCGCCTTGGAACGACAGCATGGAGGCGATGTTGATGATTTTGCCGCCTGACTGTTGCGCGATGAAGTGTTTCGCCACCGCTTGAGAGAGGAACACGACGGCTTTTTGGTTGATGGCGATCACGTCGTCCCAGTTCTCTTCTGAGAAATCAATTAGGTCTTCACGACGGATGATCCCCGCGTTGTTGACTAAGATATCAACGCGACCCATGGTTTCAACCGCTTGGTCGACGATCTCTGTCAGCGCGGCCTTGCTTGAGTTGGCGATCAGGTTGGCGTTGATGTATTCAAAGCGGCGACCTTCGGCTTCGATCATCGCTTTGGTTTCTGGTGCGTCAACGTAACCAATGCCTAACACGTCAGCGCCGGCTTTCGCCAGGCCCACTGCCATACCTTGGCCCAGACCAGTATCACAACCCGTTACAATCGCGACTTTTCCAGTTAAATCGAATATTTTCATGATGTGTTTCCTTTAAAATTGCTCTCAAGCTCGGTTGTCATCGAGGGATGAGCGTGAGAGCCTGTATTGATATCAAGAATGGAAGTCAGGCAAAGCCGGACTTATCGTAGATCTGACATGGCTACGTGGTCCATGTCATCAAAGGTCTGGTTTTCACCACACATCGACCAAATAAATGAGTAGGCAGCCGTCCCCACGCCAGAGTGAATAGACCAACTTGGTGAAATTACGGCTTGTTTTTCGCGCATCACGATGTGACGCGTTTCAGTTGGCTCACCCATGTAGTGGAACACGACGTTGTCATCACTCATATCAAAGTACAAGTACACTTCCATGCGGCGCTCGTGCGTATGACATGGCATGGTGTTCCACAATGAGCCCGGATGCAGCTGGGTCAGGCCCATGGTCAACTGACACGTTGGCAGTACCGAGGGGACGAGGTATTTATTGATGGTGCGCACGTTGCAGTTTTCTGCGTTACCCAGAGTGACCTTTTCCGCCTCATCTAGGGTAATTTTGCGCGTTGGGTACGCATGATGCGCCGGGGTGGAGTTCATATAGAACTGCGCCGGAGCACTGGCATCAACGCTTTCAAACGTGACGTCTTTGGCGCCCATACCAATGTAGAGGGCTTCGCGCGGGGCAATGGCATATACTTCGCCGTCTACGGTAACTTTACCCGCTTGACCGAGGTTGATCAGACCCAGTTCACGACGCTGCAGAAAGTACTCCACACCTAACGCTTTACCCGCGGCTAAAGCAAGCGGACTTTGCATGGGTACAATCCCACCAAAGATGATGCGATCGATGTGAGAATAGGTCAGTGTTATCTCACCGCTCACAAATACCGAATCGACAAGAAACTGTTCACGCAGCTCAGCGGTATCGAGCGTTTTCGCGTGTGTACTGTGAATGGGTTGACGAATATCCATTAGGAAACCTCATTATTCTTTAATTTCAAATGCCCACTGCCCTTGGATTAAGGTGCGGTGAACGCGCAGTTGATCGTCCATGACGACCAAACTGGCATCGAAACCTGCGGCAATCGACCCCAAGCGGTGGTCGAGCCCTAGGTAACGAGCGGGTACCAAGGTGCTCATTTGCACGGCTTCCCAAAGGGGAACCCCGGCATCAAACACCATGGTACGTAAGGCTTTATCCAGACTGCAGGTACTCCCAGCCAAGGAGCCGTCTTCAGTCACGGCGTTGCCGTCGGTAACGGTGACGGTTTGCGCACCTAACACGTAATCCCCGTCTGGCATGCCACCGGCACGCATACAGTCGGTGATCAGGGCTATTTTCTCGTGTCCTTTTATACGGTACGCCAGATTCATCATCACCGGATTGACGTGCACGCCATCGGCGATGATTTCGGCCAGCATATCGTGGTATAACACCGCGCCAGAACAACCTGGCTCACGGTGATGCAACCCCAACATGCCATTAAATAAATGCACGCCACAGTCAACACCATGCTGATGCGCTTCGGTCACCTGTTCAAATGTGGCACTGGTGTGCGCCACGCTGACTTTGATCCCCTGCGCCACTAACCAGTCAATCACCGCCATCGATCCTTCGTACTCCGGTGCTAAAGCGACGCGCAGTAAACTATCACCGGCCGTGGCTTTTAACTGCTCAAGTTCATCTAATGTGGCCGCTTTTAAAAATCGCGTGGGATGGGAGCCACGGAACGGTTCGGTAAAATATGGTCCTTCTAAGAAAGAGCCCACCAATTCCGCGCCGCTTTGCTTTTCTTGTTGCATGAACGATTTCACGCCACGGAGCGCGGCTTGGATTTCATCCATGGGCGCGGTCACGGTGGTACCACACCAGGCGACAACGCCAGTTTCTGGCAAGGCATCGCTGATGGTTTGCAACGCCTGAGGCGTCGCATCCATCACATCACAGCCAGCACGACCATGAATGTGAATGTCGACAAAGCCTGCCATCAAAGATTGGCCCTCAAGGCGAATGACCTCGCAGTCACTAGGCACAGTCTTCGTGACCGACTCAATTTTACCGCCATTGACGATAACCGCCCTATCGAGCTCGACCCCTTGAGGAGTGAACACTTTGTCGGCTAATAAAGCAAAACGCATCATTACAGGCCGTCGTCGTCGTCAACCGTGGTCGCACTGATTTTCGCGATAGCCTGACGCATGGATTGCATCGTAGAACCGCCGATCTCCAAGATCGTTTCTACCAAATCATCTAAGTTGCTGCCATCACGCTCAAAAGCGGCATTGGCAATCATTGCTAAGTTCACACCGGCAATGATTTCCACGCTTGGAGTATCGAGCATGATGTTCATCGCGCGGTTGCACGGTGAGCCACCGACAACGTCACACAAAAACAGAACCCCATCACCCGTGTGGACCGCTTGAGCGGCTTGACGTAAATCGGCTTCCAAATCGTCGGTAGACATCGACTCTACGAAGTCCACGAACTTAAACTGTTCTTGCTCACCCGCGATGGCTTGGAATGCCGACTGCATACCGGTTGCGAAATTGATGTGGCCTGAAACAACAATACCAATCATGTAAAATTCCTTAAAAAAACAAGGGGAAGTACGCACCTCCCCTTTGGTCAAACTTAGAGAATACCGAGGTAATGGCCTACGACACCAAAGGCAAGCGTGCCAAAAATCAGTACCGGTGGTTTAGCAAAGAACCCTTTGCCGCGCACCATTTTGAACATGAAGAACACCAATGCCAGTGGCAGTAGGTTCGGCATGATTTTGTCAAACAAGTCGGCTTGTAACGATACCGCTTTACCGCCCATCTCGAGCTCTAACGTGGTATTGACTTTGATGAAGGTGGCCGTCAAGGCCCCAATCACAAACAGACCCATGATATTGGCGGCGCGCGCTAACTTCTCGGTCACGCCACTCATAGCGCTCATCGCTTTCGCGCCCGCGTTATAGCCAAGGAACATCAAACCAAAATACGCTAAGAAGTGTGGGATTTGGTAAAGAACGAAGAACACAAACGGACCAGCAATAGACCCATCAGCGGCAATCGCGGCGCCCAGAGCCAAGGTCAATGGCATTAGCGTCATATGGTCAAGTGCATCACCAATCCCACCTAAAGGCCCCAGACCCGCCACTTTTACGGCGTTGATGGTGCTTGGTTTTTCTTTGTTCTCTTCCATCGCCACCGATAGGCCTAGCAAGAAGGTGAACAGTTTTGGCGAGCTGTTGAAGAACTGAAGGTGGTTCTTCATCGAAGTCGAAAAGTCACGTTTGTTGTTACCGTGAATTTTTTTCAGCGCTGGGATCATCGAGTACGCGTAACCGCCAGCCTGCATACGTTCGAAGTTGAAGTTGCCTTCCATGAACAGACCACGTAGCGCGCACATCACAAGCTCACGCTTGGTGATGACTTTACGCACTTCGCTGTCTTGGTATGCATCTATCTCGTCAGTGAAACGTTCTGCTTGCTCCGCTTCTTTTGGAAGTGTGTCTATATTAGATACCGTCGTCATCGTAATTCTCACTTTGCACAGAGTTATTGCTTGCGACTGTTTCGGCTTGGTTGCCAGTCATGAAGTAGTAAAGGACCGCGGCTGAGCCACCGAGTACTGCCACCGCCATGATTGGCAGTTTCAGATACGTGGTCATCACGAAACCAATGAAGAAGATCCCCGCCATTTCTTTGTTCCACATCACTTTGAGAAGCATGGCAAAACCGATAGCTGGTACCATTTTCGCGCCGATACCCAAACCTTCGAGTAGCATGGTTGGTGCGTTTTCATCAATCCACTGCGCCGCGTGCTCACCAAAGTAAACTGTGATGAACGCGACCACTGAGTACATGGTGGCACGAGCGGTCAAAATGCTGATCAATAAGAAGTCAATACCGCGAGAATCACCACGCTCGGCGCAGTCGTCCGCTTTACCCATGGCAAACGATGACATAGCGAAGAAACCGATGATCAACATCTGCATCATAACTGCGATCGGCATGCCCACACCCATCGCAATTTCAGGGGATTGGTTAGTCATGATGGCAAACGCCACCGCGGCAATCGTCCCCATGGTCACATCTGGCGGCTGAGCCCCCGCGTTTGGCACTAAGCCAAGCCACGCTAATTCAAGGACCGCACCAGTCATCAGACCCAATTCAAGATCACCCATGATAAGACCGATAACCGGACCGGTGATCAGCGGACGGTGAATGTTCAAGGCAACATCGTATTTGTCGATACCACACAGGAACGCCCACGCCGCAACAAGCATTGCTTCAAATAGCATTCTCTCTTCCTTAATCAGAGCCGGGATAGGTTTCCCTATCTCGGCGGTTGAAAATTACGCGCTCGCTGTCGCCAGCTCTAACACCTCGACCGGATCTTGGTCAGGCGTGTTTTGGATAGTGGATTCCACATTGCATGCCGCTATGCGCTCAAACGCGGCAATGTCCTTGTCATCGACTGAAACGGTTTTAGTGATTTGTCTTTTACCTTCGTGGAAGTGCATGTTGCCCACGTTCACGTTTTTGATTGGTACTCCGCCTTCAATCAGACGTGCCACATCCGTTGGGTTTGAGCATACGATGAAGATTTTTTGCTCTGGTTTGGCTTTGCCAATAATGGCACACAGCTTGTCGACGGAGTAAAACGAGGTTTTGAACTCACCGCCGGCTGAAGCGCGCATCGCCGCTTGAGAAAAATCAGCCGTTGGGCCTTCGGCCACATCGTCGTTGCACACGATACAAGTGTTGGCGCCAGAGGCAGGCATCCAAGTGATTTTCACTTGACCGTGCAATAGACGCTCGTCGATTCGACACCATACGATATTCGCAGACATAATATTGAAACCCTCAGTTATTCTTCAAATTGGTGGATGGTCACGCCTTGCACGACACGGTTGACTTCGCCCGTTGGGCAGGGATTATCCGGTGTAATGTCTAGTGCTAGCGACTGGAAGAATGAGTACACCTGAGCCACAATTAGGTATGGGAAAATCAACTCGACGTCACAAGCTGCTTCTAGACCTTCAATATGAATGTAATGGCCTTCAGTAACGACATCATCTAATTGCGCAGTAACAGCAACCACTTGTAGTGCTTGGTCATCACGACGTAATTCTGTCAGTAGGTCTAGATCGTATTGACGTGTGTATGGGTCATTTGAGATATACACCATGATCAACGTTTCACCGTCAATGATCGACTTAGGACCGTGACGGAAACCAAGTGGCGAGTCGTACATAGCGACCACTTTACCCGCCGTTAGCTCTAGTAGTTTTAGAGATGACTCTTGAGCCAGACCTTGGAAGCCACCAGAACCTAGGTAAATCACACGCTTTGCATTTTTCGCAATGATGTCACGAATTGGTGCACAAACGTCTTGGATGAGTTTTTTAGATTGCTCGCATACTTTTTCGAGGTCTTTTGAATCAACGCTTTTGAACGTTAAGAATGAGAATGCCGCCATCATCATTGAAGAGAACGAAGAGGTCATCGCGAATGACTTATCGTTGGTTTCCGCTGGCATTAATACCGCGAGTGAACGCTCATCGCTTTGACAGCGATTGTAAAGCTGGCCTTCTGCATTACAGGTCACCACAAGGTGGAAACAATCTGACAATACTTTGGAAGCCAAATCAACTGCATGCACAGATTCAGGCGAGTTGCCTGAACGAGCGAATGAAACTAACAGTGTTGGGACATCTTCAGCGAAATAATTGGCTGGGTTTGAAACGATATCTGTCGTTGCGATCGCTTCTACACGGCAGTTCAGCTCTTTCGATAAGATCGGCGCTAACGCTTTACCTGCAAACGCAGACGTACCTGCACCAGTCATAACAATGCGTAGGTTATTTTTTGCAAATAATGGCGAAAGAAACGCTTCTGCTTGTGCACGACACTCATTTACAATTGAAAGCGTTTGTAGCCAGCAATCCGGCTGCTGTTCAATTTCTTTCGCTGTCCAAAAACCCTTATTTGTTTCTAGTGCAGCAACTTCAATGCCTAGGTGTTTCATAATTTGTTCACTCGTATAATTAGAACTTACAAGCACGTGCGTAGATCTCTAGCACGGTCTTTTGAATTTTGTTGATAACAAATGCTTTCGGATTGTTTTCGATATCGCCGCTACGCAGTGCCGCGTAACCTTCTGGAAGGTATTGGCTCGCCAATGCGAGTGGCAAACCATCTTTTAAGTTGGCAAACAGTTTGTCTACGGCAGCTTGGATAGTTTCATCTGCCCAGTAGTAGCGGATGCGGTCAGATAGAGAGTAAGAACGTGCAAATTTTTGCTCTGTTTCATTACCGTGGTAGTACTTCGACCAATTATCTGACTTCGCTAACATTACGGACTCGATAACGTCACGTAAGTTAGAACGCTGTTCAACTGGGAGCATCTCATCTTCGATAGCACATAAGCCATACAAGGCTTCACGCATCGCAAAGGTAAGTTGTGGACCCACTTTCAAAATCGCAAAGTGATCGCGAACTAATAAACCGTAATTTTCTGGAGATTGGTAGTCGGTTGAGTGTGCTTCAAAAAGCATGTTTTCAAACTCGTTAACCACTTTTGATAGCTTCGCTGCAGGCTCTGGTTTGTAATCAATCACGCTAGAGTGATCAAACTCAACAGCTGGCTGCACAACCAAGCCAACTACGCGATCCCAACAATCAAGACTAACAGCGGCAAACGCATCCTGATGCGCTTTAATGGTTTTACGAGCGGCTTCTGGTGAGGTCGGCTGTACTTCATGAAGATCTTCAGCTTCACCACCAGGCACTGGTACTTCTGTACCAATAACGTAAGTCAGTGCACTTGCAGAGCCAAAGTTTTTCACTGCTGTTGCTTCTGCAATTTTCGCTAAGCGAGCAGCACGTTTAGCTACGATCTCATCCGTTAGTGGCACAGGATCGTCAGAACAAGACATAGAACAGTCGAGATGGATTTTAGTAAAGCCTGCAGCTACGTAAGTTTCAATAAGAACGTCCGCTTTCGCCATTGCTTCATCAGCAGGCTCACCTTGCCAACGGTTAGGCCCTAAGTGATCACCACCAAGAATTAAATTCTCAGAATTAAAACCGTGTTCATCCGCCAAGTGCAGCACAAAATCACGAAAATCAGCAGGTAACATACCTGTGTAGCCGCCGAATTGATCAACTTGGTTTGAAGTTGCTTCAATCAAAAGCGGAGATTGATCTTTGTTTGCTTGCAGAATAGCCGCTTCAAGAACAAGAGGGTGAGCAGAACATACGGAATAAATACCGTTTTCGTTACCAGCTTTATGCTGTTTTACGATGTTCAAAAGAGTTGTCATGTAATCACTCCAAAGTGGATCAATTCGGTATAAGTCTTACTCGACATCACCATGGAGTTCGAACACGAAAGGGCACACGTTAAGAACGTTTTAAAAACAATGACGATTTCAAGTACGTCATACCCATCCAGATTGCACACTTGCACCTACTTCAGATGAAAGGCCATAGTAATATCGAGTCCATTTGTCATGACTACAACGCAGGAAAATTACTCAAGTAATGTGTATGTCCGACGCTGTAGTTCCAGAATTACTGTGCAACCCTCATTTTCAATAGCGCGATACCCTAATTAAAAATGTGATAGTGGATAAACACTTGAGAGGTAAAATCGAAAGTAGAAATTCATCCCGTTCAATACATCTCTTTAGTTATTCTGTGACAACAAACTTTCATTGTGTTTCGAATTGGATGTTACATAAAAAAACGAAAGCATTGCAACGAAAACTCTCTTTTTTTTGACGGCTTTCACATATTCTTTCAATACCTTTCGAGTTGATGTTTAAAATCAATACAAAACGATAATAAAAAGCTATATGAAGAGATGTATAGATAAAAAGACAAAATAAGATTGTAATAATAGTTTTTTTTACTTTGCATTGTTTAATTATCAACTTTTGTGATCTATCACTTCGACATAACACTTTCGAATATTTACGATATTAATTATAAACCCCAATTTAGAAAGCAAGTCGCTTGCAATTTAAAATATTGACAAGAGGAAACCATCATGTCTGTTTCACGTCGAGACCTATTGAAAGGGATTGCTGCTACAAGTGTTGTCGCTACAACGGCTGCTTGTTCTTCAATTTCTTCAAAAGGTACCGCTCCTGCAATGAGTCAGGATAAAAACCAAAACAAAACAAAGAAGCCAAACTTATTGGTTATTTTTCCTGATGAGTGTCGTACCCAATCATTAGGCTATATGGGGATGGACAAACACACGATAACGCCAAACATTAACCGCATGGCTCGTGAAGGTGTGGTTCTCGACCAAACCATCTCAAACTTTCCGTTGTGTACGCCAGCACGTGGCATGTTCATGACTGGTCAATACCCTTACCGTAACGGTATTCATGGCAACTGCCACACGCCTGAAGAAGGCAACTTTGCTGGTTCTGATTTTGGTGTAGAGCTAAAAGCGAACGCGATTTGTTGGTCAGATGTGCTTAAAAAGCAAGGCTACTCACTTGGGTATTTAGGAAAATGGCATCTAGATTGTCCAAAACCACCATTTGTTCCGTCTTACAATAACCCACTAGGCGGACGTTACTGGAATGACTGGACACCGCCATCACATCGCCATAGCTTTGATTGGTGGTATTCATACGGTACTTATGACCTTCATATGAATCCAATTTACTGGACAAATGACACACCACGTGAAGCGCCATTAAAAATCAACCAATGGTCACCAGAGCACGAAGCAGACATGGCGATCAAATATCTACGGAATGAGGGTGGTCAATACCGTAGTGAGGAAGACCCATTTGCACTGGTTGTGTCTATGAACCCACCTCACTCTCCTTATGATCAAGTACCTGAAAAATACTTAGAGCGTTTTAAGGGGAAAACCTCACGAGAGATGAACGATCGACCGAATGTGGATTGGGATAAGGAGTATTTAGAAGGCTATGGCCCAGACTTCTACAAAGAATACTTAGCAATGATTAATGGTGTCGACGAACAAATTGGCCGCATTGTAGATGAGCTTGACCGCCTTAACTTAGCCGAAGATACCCTAGTTGTCTTCTTCTCAGATCACGGCTGCTGTCTTGGCGCCAACGGTGAACCAACGAAAAACGTGATTTATGAAGAGTCCGTTCGCATTCCTATGATTTTCCGCTGGAAAGGCAACCTTATGCCAATACAAGATGACCTTCTCTTCTCTATCCCTGATTTGTTCCCAACCATGCTGGGTCTTATGGGATTAGACACTGAAATCCCAGATACGGTAGAAGGCACCAACTACGCCAAGACCGTTCAAGGCGAAAAAGGCGATGAACGGGCTACCTCACAGCTCTACGTAAAATCGCCATATGGCGCCCCATCTTATGGAAAGCGCGGGGTTCGTACTGACCGCTACACACTGCAAGCAACCCGTAAGATCGGAAAACCGATTGAATATTTGTTGTTTGATAACGTCGCCGATCCATACCAAATGAAAAACATCGCCAATGAACATCCGGAGCTCGTCGAACAGCTAGTACAAACCGAGCTTATGCCTTGGTTAGAGCACACGGGGGACTCTTGGCGCCCAACCGAAGTTCCGATTTCTGTATTAAACGCTTATACCTAATACGTGTTGCTATACCCACGTCTCTTAAAGTCACTTGGGTATATAAATAAAGCCAGCGCCGTGCTGGCTTTTCTTTTCGCCAACCTCAGCAGTTAACAATGTTTACTTGTTCTGATGACTCCATTTTTGAGGCCGTATGATGAAACAAAAACTCACCTTACTCCTGACAGCTCTAAGCTTTTCATTACCTTCGTTTTCTTTTGACTTCGATAGTCCACAACAATTAATAAAAACGCATGGCACATTGGTTCACAATGACACGTTCGACAACGATCTGGAAAACTGGGTCGTAGAAATGACCGATGTATCACATACCGAAATTAAAAATGAGGCACTGGATATTGATGATGGGAACGGCACTACCGTGTGGTTCAAACACGATATTAATACCCCTTCAGTCATTGAATTTGATGGCATGGTGGTCGTAAAGGGTGGCCCTAACGACCGAGGCACGGATCTGAACTGGTTTTGGATGGCACAAGATCCGTATTCAAAAAGCTTTTTTGAAAAATCACAATGGCGAGCGGGTGACATGCGTAAATACGACTCAATGCGACTCTATTACATCGGCTACGGCGCTAACGATAACTCGACAACCCGATTCCGTCGCTATGCTGGAGATGGTAAGCGCCCTCTCCTTCCTGAATACGATGTCTCAGCGAAAGAGTTCATGAATGTACCAAATACATATACCAACATAAAAATTATCAATTTAGATGATCGGATATACGTATACGCTAATGATAAGCAACTTTATGAAATTAAAGATGACGCACAATTTAAATCCGGTAAATTTGGTTTCCGAACTTGGAAGAGTCACCTTAAAATTGACAACTTTAAAGTATACACATTGAACTAGACAATCCTATAAAATCACTGACGTCTGGACACTTGTTCGTGCGTCAGTAACTCAGCATCATCACATCGCTTCTCTAGATGGTTAAAGTAAGTTTCTTGACGATACTTATTCTCCTGATGATTACTACCTGCCTTATTTATAAATAAAGATTAATATCTCATTTTCGATTAATTCTTTTATGGTTGTTTTTATTTTCGTGCAATCAATCACGAAAGACTATGAAAGCCACTGGTAAGATTAAGAAACTTTTTCCCCTTACTATTCCACCCCACACTCTAAAGTGGACATTGGAGCTGAACTTTTTATGGCACGTAAACATCAACCGACCATTTGCGCACGAGCGGTGAAACTGACCCTAGGTAGCGCACTCTTATCTAGTATATTGGCAGTCCCTGCTATTGCTAATGCCTCAATTTTAAGCCAAGCCTATAAAGAGGCAACCACAAACGACAAAATCATCGTATCGATGGTGAACTACTATAAATCGGCACACCGTTGGGATAGCGACGTCAAATACTTTGATGAGAACGGTAAGTACCAACAAGACAAATTTGGTCATCACACGCAGGCGGAGTGGAGTCAATCTGTCGGTATGTTCTATAACTCCGGCAAAATCAACCTTGGTGACAGCCCACTTAAAATGAACCTCAACCTTGGCTACTCACATGTGTTTGAGCTAGATAGCCAATACCCTGGGGGGATGAGCAATTGGCGCGGTGGGCAAAAACTGCTTGCAAACAAAGACTGTGTCTGGACTGGGGGAGAACCACTTAAAGGCCAGTACAAATGTTACGACGTAGAAGGATTCGGTAAAGTGCCAATGGCGAATGCCAAGTTTTACTGGAAAGGCGGTAACTTAACTGTCGGTGACGGCTTTTTCAATACCGGCATGATCACCACAGCAGCTGCAGATGACGCGGCGCTGTCGAGTTACCGTGGAGTCATGGTTCGCCATAGATGGAACAATTACCGTTTTGATGGTGCATACGTCACTGGCTTTATGGATGGTTTAGGCGACAAAATGGGCGATCTAACGACTAACAGTAATTACTATGACCCGTACCCTAATACTTACGACTACCTTTACACCGGACGCATCGATTACCGCGCAGGCCGTGATTGGGGTTACGTCTTCTCTTATGGTGAAGCACAAGATTACTTACGTCGCTTCCATACCAACATCTGGATGAATCATATGATCACGCCAGAAACCAAGTTACATTTAAAAGCGCAATACTATTACAACAAAGCCGCCGGTGATCTTTGGCAAAAAGACGTAGAAAGAGAGGTCGCAGCCTTTGATGACCATGCCTATCTAATTGCCTATCATGGTGAACTGGAAAGAGATGCATGGGGCTTGTGGTATGGTTACCACACCGTTGATGCGCCAAGAGCACGTGATGGAAAAGGTGGCTTCTCTTACGGATTTGGTGCTGCGAAAGGATACTTGAACCTTGCAACCTCACCGGGGTACTCCTCTTTCCGTAGTGACGGTGGCCAAGCTCACGTAGTGGGTATTTCATACGACTTCCGCCATATCGGTTTACCTCACCTTTAAACTGGCTTACCGTTACCATTGGGAAAGAAAACCAGTACGCCACCATACCACTTATGAAGTGGCCATCGGACGCGCCGAAGAGCATGTGATTGACCTATTTTACCGCCCGCGATCTAGTGCCATGAAAGGCTTTGAAGTGCTATTCCGCAGTAGCTTCTTCCGCCCAGATCGCCTCTATGCAGGCTCAGGGGCAGACCGATCATCAGACCGTGGCGATATCAATGCGATTAAAGCCATTGTCAGCTACTCATTCAAACTGTAACACCACGCCTTAACTACGAATCAAAGCCAATTATAAGATTGGCTTTTTTCTTTGAAAAACCTGACATTCATCATCATTATCTTTCAAATCAAAAAAAACAACCTTCGAAAATTGGCGTAAATCACATTAATGAAAGCATTAGAAAGCTAATATTACTCTCGATAACATACTACGTAAATGAACAAAGACAACCGGCTCGCCATCCGCTGATTCGCAGTAGAACGGCATCGTTGTTCAACTATATGGAACAAAAGCGATATGACATTCCAACAAAAGACTCTAGCTGTTGTCATTACAGCAACCTTAATAGGCTGTAATGCCGAAGACAACAAAGAACTCCCAAACAATAATGGTAATACTTACCCTCCCATAGCTGCTGAAGTTTCAGTACCTGTTTTATATGTGGGCGAAACGGTTATGGGTACATACAAGTTTGTGGATCCTAACGCCAAACCTCGAGCAGAATCAGGCACTAACTACTTATGGCGCAATTCAGATAGCCAAACTGCAATTATCAACACTCAAGAGCTTGTACTGACTCACGATCTTGAAGGACAAAACCTAGAGTTTTGTGTCACACCACAAGCACAAGGCAACATTAATACGATCGGTGAGCAACAGTGTAGTACACCAAAAACAGTTAAAGGTCCACTAGGCGCAAAACCTGAAGCGCAAAACGTCACCATTCTTAACTCCGCGGCTGCTCAAGTCGGCAACACGCTAGAAGGTAATTTCGATTACTACAACAGTGAAGGTGCCGCTCAAGGTAATTCTAAATTCGCTTGGAAAACCGAAAGCGAAACAGTTACTGATCAAACTGAAAAAACCATCACTCTTAGCAACACGCTAGAAGGTAAAAAAGTGCAATTCTGTGTCACACCAGAGACTGATGCAACGCCTGCTGTAGTTGGTGAAGAGAAATGTTCAGTGCTGAGCGACACCATAACACCCAAACCAGGAACAGCACCCACTGCGATTGTGACAGGCTTTTCTGGTGATGCCTTTGTTGGCGTTGAACTTACTGGTAACTACAACTTTTCTGATGTCGACAACGATCTTCAAGGCGCCAGTAATTTCCGTTGGTTGGCTGACGATGTCGAGATCTCAGGTGCAACACTACAAAATTACACACCAATAAAGAGTGACCTAGGGAAAACGTTAAAATTCTGTGTGACTCCTGTATCAGCTACAGGCACACCAACAATCGGTACTGAAGTATGCTTGACAATGGATGCTCCAGTACAAGAAGTATCAGAAGCGAAACCAACCGCAAGCAATGTTCGCGTTGATATTCAAGCACCCGATACCGATACAGAAGTTGGGGCAACATTGCGTGGTAACTACGATTATTCTCAAGCAGATAGTAGTACTGAAGGCGCATCTACTGCCGTTTGGAAAGTTGATACTGTTGCAGGAAAAAATTGTACCGATGCACGGGCATGTGATTACACCATTAAAGCAGACGATTTAGGGAAAACACTGGATTTCTGTGTCACACCTAAGACGGAATTTAATACAGCTGGTGATGAAATCTGTCTCACAGACAAAGTAAACCCGAAAGGCATCGCAATTAGCGGTAAACTGGAATACGACCAAACATTGATCGCAACGGTATACGGCTATGCTGCAGACGCTGCTCTTGGTGAGTGGAAAGTGGATACTACTAATCAAACTGGCCCTGTAGAAGAAAGCAACAAGACTGTTCAACATACGGGCAACTCATACAAAATAGGTGCGCGTAACAGCATTGCAAACGACCACGCATGGTTTATTGCGCCTGAAGCACTAGAAGCACGTGATTTCATTGGTAAATCAATAGAGTACTGTGTTGACGTTAACGGCACATCAAAATGTATCAACGCTGCAGACAGTGAAGCGGTTGAAGGCGGTCTTTACTATGATGTAACAGATGTAAGCAAACGTGGCATTGAGCCGGTACGTGAGGTTGTCAATGGCGATCTTATTTACCACCGTCCACTCACTGTTGCAGAAACGCAATTGAAAGATAAAGTAGGCTTTGGTGCTAACTTATTAGAAGCCGTAGCCCCACAACCATTCAATGGTATTGACTGGGCAATGTACAACCATGAGCAAGTAGATGTGTATAAGGCATGTACTAACCTATATGCTGACAAAACATGGGCATTGCCAATTGGTAATACTGGTGGTTTTTACGAACCAAACCAATATCCAGAAAATAATGCACCAGATCCTGTCGGAAACTCAAGCATGTCAGACCTCAACGCAAACCAAATGACTTCGAATGAAGAGATTGATCGCTTGATGTCTCCCGTATTTGGCTGGCCTACCGGTACAACAACACCAGTAGACATCAAAACGCACTACATGAGTGCCTCAATGAGAATTACTGAAGATAAGAACTATGGTAAGTTCTGGGCACTACGCATGTATGCCTCAACAAACAGTAATTCTGCAACATTAACCCCAGATTTTGATCAATTTGTGTCTTGTGTGACACCAACCACTATCACCCCTTAATACCATAACGCCCAAATGATCAGGGTGAATATTCATTCACAACAAAAACTCCACCCAAAGGTGGAGTTTTTTATTCTTCCCCCCTATACAGATGTGGATAGAAGAGTATTCAATTCAAATATTTAACTTACATTAAGTGCAATTGTCACACTTTTTTCATGGGAAAAATGCATTCCCTTGAAGGTTTCACGCCATTGATAGGAAAATTGTCCCAATCAGATCTTACAAGTGGGAAAAGATGACCAAGCAAGATTTTATCGATAGCGTCAACGAGGTTGGTGCGCTGACGCCGAGCGAAAAGCTCATTGTTCGTTACTGCATCCAAAACTTCCCTATGCTGCCATTCGCTAAGATGGATGAACTGTGCAAAAACATTGGAGTAGGCAAAGCAACACTAGGACGCTTTCTCAATCGACTCGGTTTTACTGGCTTTATCCAGTTTAAAAAATTCGTCTCGCAAGATTTAGTGCAAGAGCTGAGCACGCCAATAGAACGCGTCTACAGCGCCGATTCCACGCACCCAAAACAAGGTTTCGTTAATCAGCACTTTGAAGAAGTGATGGGCAATATGGAAGAGACGTACAGCACGCTCTCCCTTCCTGATGTAGAACGTGCCGTCGACTATCTGCTTACCCCAAAAGGCAAACTTTACATTATGGGCAGCGCGTCTGCTGAAGCCTTGTCGAACTACTTTTATCTTCTCGCTCGATATCTGCGCAAAGATGTGGTGCTACTCAAAGCTGATGCTTCCACGTTACCTCACCAATTGGTTGATGTGGATGAAAACGACACGTTACTGGCGATCTCTTATCACCGCTTTTCCAACATTACCGTGCGTTGCGTACGTTGGTTCCATCAGCATGGCGGCAAAATCATTACTCTTACCGACCAACAAGTGAACCCGTTTGTCTCTTATTCAGACATCGAGTTTTGTGTCGCTAGCCACAGTGAAAGCATCTTTAACAACCGTACTGCGGGATTTTCTTTAATTGAATTATTGATTAAAGGGATGTCGAGTAACGCAGAAAAAGACCAACGCTTTAGCAGAATAGAAAACACGTTTAAAGAATTCGAAATATTCAATAACAAGTAAACACGCCCCTCTTCTTCGGAAGAACGTCTAAACCCCAAGAGGTGTAACATGATTACCTACCTAGCCTTACCGATTATCTTTTTTGTCGGCTACTTTATTGTTAAAAAATACAATACCCAAGCTGTGCTGCTACTGGCTGGCTTACTTATGATTGCTTTAGGTGTTCTCAGTGGACACGAAGACTTTATGCCCAAAGGGGGCAAACCAACGGGCGCGGTGATTGTCGACTTTTTTGAAGTGATTAAAGTGATCGCCTCTTCGACATTGGCGAAACTGGGCTTGATCATCATGGCTGTGGGTGGTTTCTCGAAATACATGAGTCACATCGGCGCGGCGAATGCGATGGTTCAGATTGCAACCAAACCGCTTTCGCACATCAAAAACCCATACCTTGTCTTGGCAATGGCGTACATCATTGGTCAGCTCATCAATATCTTTATCCCAAGTGCGACTGGCTTGGCACTACTCCTTTTGGTGGCGATGTACCCTGTGCTTGTCGGTGTTGGTTGT
This sequence comes from Vibrio sp. TAP-3B, assembly GCF_057784735.1. NCBI lineage: Bacteria > Pseudomonadati > Pseudomonadota > Gammaproteobacteria > Vibrionales > Vibrionaceae > Vibrio > Vibrio sp. TAP-3B. The sequence goes on from NZ_JBYMVR010000004.1 coordinate 43,361, forward strand.
AACCCAGCAGCGGCCGCGGCCGTGGTTGCAACAACGGGCTGCTTGGACTTAGGGCCTGCCTCTTCGGCAGCGAACAAAGCAGCGGAAGTTTCTGGCATTGACGTTGCTACCTACTTTGTGAGCTACCAGATGATTGTGGCTGGCGCAGCAATGATCGTGATTGCGATTCTGCACTTTATTTGTCAGCGTTACTTCGATAAAAAAGACGCAGAAAAAGGTGTAGAACACGAGTTCAATCTAGAAGAAAAAGAGCAGCGTCAGGTACCAAAATGGTTCGCGATTCTGCCTGTACTACCACTTTTGCTTCTACTGACGTTCAGTAAATTTGCCATCACTAGCATTCGTATGGATGTGGTCACAGCGATGTTTATTTCCCTCTTCGTTGCAATGGTATGTGACTACATTCTCGAGCGTGACGGCAAAGCAGTAGCAGCGTCTTTGAAAGTGTACCTTGATGGCATGGGCGGTGTGTTTGCTAGCGTAGTGAGCTTGATCATTGCGGCGCAAGTGTTTGTAAACGGTTTGAAATCTATTGGTTTCATTGGCCTATTACTTGACTCTGCCTCTAGCTTTGGCTTTGGTTACCTCGCGATGGTTCTGGTTCTTGTCGGCATCATTATGCTAGTAACCCTATTATCAGGCTCGGGTAATGCGTCTTTCTTCAGCTTCTCGAACCTAGCACCAGATGTGGCGACTCAAGTGGGCGCACCGATTGCCGCCGTCGCGATGCCAATGCAGCTTGCTTCTGGTCTGATGCGTTCTGCTTCTCCGGTTGCAGGGGTGATCATTGCCTGTTCCGCAGTCGCAAATGTTTCTCCAATTGATTTGGCGAAACGTACCGTGATCCCAATGGCAGGCGGCTTAGCAACCGTGCTTGTCGTCTCTCAAATGCTCATTTAGTGGGAGGATGTATGGATATTGTTGATCGCTTTATCAGCTATACCGAAATTAACACAACGACCAATCGTGCTAACGGAGCGGCAGGCATTATGCCTTCCTCTCCGGGGCAGATGGTGTTAGCAAAAAAACTGGCCGAAGAACTAATCGCGCTTGGGGTGCAAGATGTGCACGTGGCTGAAACCGCGATCGTCACTGCGACGCTACCAGCGAATATTGATACTGATGCGCCAGTGGTCTCGTTTTTCGCGCACCTTGACACCAGTGCTGAACAAAGCGCCGACACCAAGGCGCAAATTAAGCGTCACGACAGCGATGCGATTTGTCTTAACCAAGAGCTTGGCATCTACCTCAGTGAAAAAGAGTTCCCAGAACTGGCGGATTACCGCGAGGAAGAGATTCTAGTGACCGATGGCACTAGCCTATTGGGCGCAGACGACAAAGCCGCGATTGCCGCGATTATGGATGCGCTGCAACATTTTCACACACACCCAGGAGAGAAGCATGGCACGGTCAAAATCGCCTTTGTGCCAGACGAAGAGCAAGGCTTACGAGGGGCAAAAGCCTTCGACGTTGATGCATTCGGTGCAGATTTTGGCTTTACCCTAGATTGCTGCGGCATCGGGGAGTTTGTATGCGAAAACTGGAACGCGGGCAACGCGGTGGTGACCTTTACCGGACAATCGGCGCACCCAATGTCGGCCAAAGGCAAGCTGAAAAACTCACTTCTGATGGCACATAAGTTTATTGCCATGCTGCCACCGGGTGAAGCACCAGAATACACCGAAGGCCGAGAAGGTTACTACTGGGTGAAAGAGCTAAAAGGTAACAGTGCTAAGACCGTACTTAACCTCGATATTCGTGACTTCTCTTTTGAGGGCTACAAGCAGCGCATGGCGTTCTTGCAGCAGCTGGCTGACAGTTGTGATGCGCTGTGGGGCGGCGTTGAGATCGACTTAAGTGATCGCTACGAAAACGTGGCTAATAGCCTGCAAGGTAAGAATGCCTATGTGGTCGACATCGCCAAACAAGCGTATGCAAATAAACAAATCGAGATGAAACAAATACCGATGCGCGGCGGCTATGACGGTGCGGTGTTGTCTCAAAACGGACTGCCTTGTCCGAACTTGTTCACCGGTGCCCATAACTTCCACTCGATTTATGAGTATTTGCCGGTGAAATCACTACGCGCCGCGAGCGAAGTGGTACAAGAGGTCATTAGGATCACGAGTGAAAAATCAATTAATCGTAATTAGCGGAGAAACGCCATGAATGTATTGTTATTTAGTAATGGTAAAGTGGCTGGTAATACCTCATTACTTGAGTTTGGTAGTGAGTGGGTTGAAGATACCATCAAGCGCACTGGTGCAAAAAAATTGCTGTTTATTCCGTTCGCGATGATCCGCGGCGAATATGATGAGCGATTGGCGCAATTAAGTAGCGTAGTGGCTCCGTTTGGCGCAAGTATCACCGGAATCCACCACGCAGACGATCCGGTTGAGGCAGTCAAGGCCGCAGACGGATTTATTGTCAGTGGTGGGAACACTTGGGTATTAAACAAGATGTTGCACGACCAAGGACTGATTGGCCCGTTAAGACAGGCGATCTTGAAGCAAGATAAGCTGTACATCGGTTGGAGTGCGGGTACAAACATCGCATGCCCGACCATTCGTACCACCAATGACATGCCGATTATCTCGGCTGCGATCTTGCCTTCACTCAACTTAGTGCCGTTCCAGATCAACCCGCACTATATTGAAGCCAATATTTCTGGGCACATGGGTGAAACTCGTGATGAGCGCATTGAAGAGTTTTTGATCCAGAACCCACATGAAATCGTGGTCGGCATTCCTGAAGGCACCATGCTCAAGATAGAAGGCGAACAGCTGAGCTACCACACCGCCACGGGCGCACCGCTTAAGTTGTTCCAGCATAAACAAGAAGCGCAATACTTTAACTCCGAGGACAACATCCAGGCGTTGATGCAGCAAGGTATTTAGAGTCTATTTCATTAGACTGACGTGCAAAAAAACGGTGATAAATAATTATCACCGTTTTTGGTTTTTCTGCCGATATTGATAATCTTCTCAAACATTGGTCGAGAAAATTAACTTCATTCAAGCATCTCTCTTGTTCTTTTCCTGACTCGAGTTCTACCATCGACGAGCATCGCTTCATAATCTTCAAGTGAGATCATCACTACAGGCGCTTAACTTTTACGCGTAACAATCACAAAGACATGATAATTAAAGACTTTTTAAATTGTCATTCTAAAAATAACGACTAAAAAATATGACATAGCTTTCCAAGAAAATGCTAACCTTGTCTACAGAACGCAAATAACAGACAAAACAAAGCCGCTCACAAGAAGCGGCTTATTCATCTTAAATTTACGTCAGGTTTTACGCTTTCTTCAAGGTAACCTGAATTGGCAGACCATCTTTACACATAAAGGATACGGTCGTTTTGCTGCCTTTCACATCCACTTTCACGTTGCTGTGCTCGTCAGTTAACTCCCAAGCACCGTGCAGTGTCACCATCACTGGAGCGTAATCACTGCGTGTGATTTTATCCATGTTAAGATCTGGGTTAGCCACGCTCAGTTTCAGTTTGTCTTCACCTTCTGGTTGCGTCATCACCAACGATGACGTGCTTACTGCGCGAACGTATTTATCGGTAATGCGTGCAAAACTAAATACAGAGTAACCCGTTGCACCTGTGGCTTTATCACGAACAACGTGAACGTTGCTGTTCTTTTGCACTACTTCGTACACATCGCCAGCTTTCACTTCTTCTGCAACTTGGGCCATTTTCGCTGGTGTTGCATTGAGAATAACGATGTATTCATACTCTGCATTATCTGGCCGAACGCCATGGTTAACCCAAGCGGATTGGAAGTTACCGAAGGTTGGTTGTCTTTTTTGGTTATCGCGAGACTCTTGCGCTTGGCGACGAACTTGGATTTCGGCACCTTTAACGATGTAGTAACCGTTACCCATGCCATCGATTAACCAATCACCTTCTGTTAACGTCGCTTCGTATGGGAACTGAGTGATCATCTCACCATTCACATTCAAAGAGTCCGTTAACTGAGTAATGCCGTGTTGGAACAGCGTTGTTTCTGTTGGGTATTCGCTGTTGTTATTACGGATATCGTTACCCGTGAGTACCAAACGGTTATCAAAACTGAACACCGCTTTCTTCGCTGTGAAGGCAGGGTCAATCACTGGTGCATAACGTGTTGGGTTTTGAAGGATGAAACCAAACGTACCGTACTTACCATCTAAACTGGTTGCGCCGTTAAATTTAACGTTATTTTTCAGCATCGTGGTGTGTGGGTTTGGTGCATCAAGCTGTTCCCAAGGTAGATGGATCGTCGTACCACCCGGTGGGCGGTTCCAATCCCAACCATTTTGGTCGTAACCGTAGTCAGCTTCTTCACCAAATTTATGAATTTGCACCGTACCGTGTGATTGGTAACGACCGTATCGGTTAGCAGGACCACCGCCACCGTAGATCTCTGATGACCACACGTACTTGTTCCAGCCTTTCATGGTCACCATCTTATCGGCAAAGCGGTGAATACCCATTGCTGCGTAGTTAAATGCGGTAAAGCCTTGTGGGTGAGATTCTGGCGCGACATTAGTCTTAAAGATCTTAGCACCATCTTTTTTTGAAAGCTGTTCGATGCGCAGATAAGCACTCGCGAGCTCTTTATCGACTTGATTCGATTCGACTCCCGCTAGGGCTAGATAACGCATTCCTGTCGCCACTTTCTCTACACTCGTTTTAAAGAATGGACGGCGACCAATCGTACCCAAACCAGGGTTGTTGTTACTGTATGTACGTGCCGCTAGCATCACATCTTTCAATACGTGTCGCGCATTGCTAGACAGTTCGAACGGCGTGCCTCGGAGTAAGTATGCAAGATGCCCGCTCGCCGAAAGTGCAGCAAATGAGTAACCTGGGTAGTTTCCTTTGTGACGCCACGCGGTGCCATCTGGACGGAAACCATCTTCATAGCCTACTGGTACTTGCGTCAAGTTAGCAGACATAAAGTCACTGAACTTATTCATTAATGCAATACGCTCATTTTGTTCAGGTACTGTCAGCGTCATAGAAAGTTGAGCAAGCAAGAGTGTATTCAAGTAGTCCATATCCAAGGACTTCTTATTGACAAACATGCCAAAGCCACGTTCGTTAAATTCACGTGAGTACCACAACAAGGCGTCATGCACGGGCTTCATTAAATTTGCTTTGGTCAGCACATCTTCCATTAATAGGGTTGATGCATACCAGTCACGCGATGCATAGCCCCAGTGGTGGGTAGAAATTAGGCCAGAACCTTTTTGGAAACCTTGATCCAAGAGATGCTTAGACATCAAGATATATTTATTGGCTAAGTCACGACGAACCGATGCATCATTGCTCACGAGGTAAGTACGGCCAATTTTGCTCATTAACTCAGAGAACGGACGCAGATAGTAGTAACCATCAACTAACGCTTTATCGTTATCGTTCATGTGTTTTACTTGGTAAATCACTTTTTGCTTTTTGGTGACGATGTGCGGGCCATTGATCACCCCATTCACATCTTGAGTTAGGCCAATTTGATTAAACTCTTCATCAATATCACGCAGCACCTTTGTGCTGGCTTTGCTTTCTTTGATGTAGTAATGAATTAAGTCGTTTTTGATGCGGGTTACGCCAGCAATTTCTTCTGCAGATGCCGTTGGTAGCTCTTTCGGCAGTTTAAAATCGATTTCTGGTACGGTAATCGCGGTGTTCACCGTGTAATCCGACCATTGGTAACGTGCATCATCGACACTGACCATCACTCGGTCAATATAGAGTTGACCCGGTTTCTCTGTTTTTGGTGTGATGCTCAAACCATCTAGGACAGAAGATGGCATGCCATTCATATCACGCTCAACAACAAAGGCCATTGGTCGCCAGCCAGAGAAGTTCAGCTTTGCTTTGGCGGTACTTGAACCAAGTTTGAATTCTAGCTCGCCATCGCTCGCTTCTTCGTTATAGACCCAAGTAGAGAGAACGGTGTAGCCCCAACGCCCCCACTCTTTACGAATGGTTTTGATTGGGTAAAAGTTAAAACTTTGGTCGAAAACAATCGGCGCGTTGGGTTCATAGCTCCAAATAAGCGATTGTGAACCGTTCAAGAAACGTTTTTTCGTTACTTCAACAGAGCCTTCACCATCGATAGAGACATAATCAGGCACAAACTCTTCTTCAAATGAGAGCATCTTCGGCGTCATCATATTGACTTGTTTTTCAACGACTGGCGCGGCCTCTTTCTCTGTCGATTTGGCAGCATCAGCCCATACGTTACCTGACAGTACGATTGAAATCGCGGCAGCTAACACGGTGCGACTTGAAATACTCATGTCTATTCCTTCTAGAGGACGCGGGGCAGACCCCGCGACGCATTATTTAATTTTATTCAGTGTGATTTGAATCGGGTTGGCTTTAACAGTGGTGAAGTTAATCACGGTTGTGTCGTTAACACGCTTCAATGAAGCCGTTTCTGGTAAGCTATCGGCTTGCCAGTGACCTTTCAGAACCAATGAGTTCGCAACAGGTTGAGATGGGCTATGACGCCACTCACGAGAATAGATACTCACTTCTTTCTGTACGCCGTCTTCGGTGTATTGCGATGCTTCTTTACCTTGGTATAGGTTGAGATCGGGGTTCACCATAGCAAGATTAATGGCTTTGCCTTTCTTCTCTACCATCACCATGGCAGGTTTATCCACACTGGCAATCACACCCGATTTGAACTCAGATGGCGCAAAGACCGCGTAACCGGTGGTTTTGCTTGCACGATCAAGAACTACGTGTGCTTTACTGGTTTTTTGCAATACTCGGTAAGGAGCGGCTTTTTTATCTTCCAAAGTACTCGCAAACGTCAGCAACTCTTTCTGGTCGGGGTTGATTAACACCGCGTATTCATAGTCTGCTTTGTTCGGCGCTTTACCATGATCAATCACAGCGGTAGCGAACTCACCCTCGGTGGCAGAACTGTTCTTTTGGTGTAGTGATTGCTGTTTCTGAGCCGCGACTTTGACAACACTGCTGCCCGGAACGAAGTAAGCGTTACCATCAGGATCGATGATTTGCTGATGATCATTTCGGGCCGCCTTCAACGCGCTCTCTGCACCTTGGTAAGCATTACCATTGACCAACATGGTATCGCGCGGTGAACGGATCGCATGTTGGAACAACGTTGTTTGTGTTGGGTAATCTTTTACCTTGGTGACAATGTCACTGCCCAGGGCAACAATTCGGTTGTCGAAGAAGAAGACTGATTTGTTAGCACGGAAAGACGCATCGTATTTAGGGTGACCTTGAAGCACCATGGCGTATAAGCCATTTTGGCCGTTAGACACGGCACCAGCATAAGTTTGCTCAGAGATCAGCATCTCTTCTAAACCTGAAAAACGGTCAACATTGAGTAAATGTGCTTCGAGCTGATCCATTGGAAGCTGAACAGCAGTCGTACCAGGCCAACGGTTCCAATCCCAGCCATCATGGCTGAACGCACGAGTTTTACCGTCGGCGTCCATGATCTCCAATCGACCATAGTTAATGTAACGTCCATAGCGGTTTGCGTTGGCATATGACTCATGGCTTACCAAGTAACGACTGAAACCACGCGCAGCAGCAACCCAATCATCTCGGCGTTGAATGCCCATGCTTGCATAGTTCATTGCCCAGCTGCCTTCTGCTACTGAACCCGCTTTAAAGCCTTTGTCGCGCAAGAATTGATGGAACGCGTCTTTCTTTTTGCCTCTGGTCAAACGCAGGTATGCCGACGCCATATCTGGATCAATTTCTTTCGCACCATCAGGCGTGCCTGCCATGGCCATATGTTCGAATGGTTCAACAGAAATGCCTTGCGTTCCGGTTGGGTGTCGACCCGTAATCGACATTAACGTTAATCCGTCATTACTCCATATTTCTGTCATCGCGGTGGCTTTTTTCAGCGTTTCATGAGCATGTGTATCGATCGCATATTTTGTACGAGCTAACGCTTCAACCACTGGGGTTAAGCCCGTTAACGCCCCTTTACCGTAAGCTGGGTAGTGTTGAGAGTGGTGGTAAATGGAACCGTCTTGCTTAAAGCCACCACTGAGACCATATGAAGTTGAGATAGACTTAGACAACCAGAAACCAAACTGTGCCAACAGCATGTCGCGTTTTTTAGGATCGTCTTGCATCAAGAAGCTGTACAGCATGCCACGCAATTGTGTGTTCATGACATCGACGTTGAAGCTGGTCATCTCTTCTACTGGTCGGTAAATGCGCCCAGCGCCAGAGAACCACGTCATCATCTCTGTGACGTCTTTGCTTAAACCATGCTTTTGCAATAGCTCGCGTGATAAGTAGTGTGCTTGGAATAGTGCACGTAACGTATAGCCAAAGTGATGCGCCGTGCCAACACCACTTTCTGCGGTGTAGCCTTGTGTTAGTGCATAACGCGTTAATTTAACGTATTTATCGGTCAAGTTGACGCGAGTGTTATCGTCAAGTTTGCCTTGCAATGCTCGCGCGATATCAAGCATTAGATCACCATAACGCCGCAAATCAGCGGTATCAAACACCACCTCAAACCCATTCTCATCCAACAAGCCTCGATTAATGCCCTTGTCGAGGAACAGTTTCAAACGGTTTGAGTTATCAAGCCCCTTACCCACAATAACGCCATCCACTTCTTTGAGATCGTAAGCGGCGTATTTCTTTTCAATCTCGGCTAAAGCTGCTTGATCGTTATTTAGCACATCACCAAGGGCAAAGGCATGTAACTTCTCATGAATATCGTTAATAGAACGAGGCGCTTTCGCGGATGAAGTTGCTTTGGCACTGGCATGCTGACGATCTTGATATTTGTTAATAAAACCATAATAACGGTGCAGCGCTAACCAATGTTGATTTGGTGCCGTATCGCTTGCTAAGTTAACAAACGGCACTTGCGCATCACGCGTTGACCAACGCGGGTCAACAGGAATGCTCACCATCACCTGGTCAAGATAAATAGTACCCTTCTCTGCCATGTCAGCGGTATCGATCACGAGCTGATCCATGCTTTCAGTGGCTTTACCTGTCATGTCTTCGAATGGGATCATGATCTGACGCCAGCCTTCGAAGTTCATATTCACATCAAAGTAAACTTGCGTCTTGCCGTCTTCGTTGAATGAAAAACGCAATTGGCCTTTGTTCGCTTCGGTGTTGTAAATCCATGTGGTGAAAGCACTGGTCGATTGGTCTTTACCGTTGGCTTCAAAGTTTTTGTAACCAACAGGTTGATTAAAAATAAGCTTACCTTGACGTTCAAATTCCCATTTAAGACCGGTGTCGCCATCTTTATGGAAATCATTATTTAAGCTCAGCTTCCCTTTTTCCGCTTGAATGGGCACTGGCATACCGTGCTCAAAAAAGTACATGTGCCCCGCCGGCTGCAGGTAAGAGGTGGTATCTACGTCTGTCGCCATCGCTGCGCCACTTTGTAGCGCCGCAAAGACTGCAAGAGGCAGTAATTTAAATGTCATTTTCATCTTCAATACAACTCACTCATTAGAAAGAGTACGCACCACGGCCATAGAACATGGTAGTTTCTTGTGAATCACTCCAAGAGTACTGAGCCCCTAAATTGAATGAAAAGTTGCTGGCGGTTTCCCAAGTTAAGTCAAGATTTGTTTCATAAAACATGTCATCTAGTTGGGCAACAGGCAGGGTAAAACTTGGACCTCCGCTAACTAAGCTCACTTTAGTCGATGCGATGTGGTCGAGAATTTCCTTTTTTGTCTTAAATTTCGCTTGGGCAGAGAAAATACCGATATTGGTGGTGATACTGTTCGCTACTTCTATTCCAACTCCGACATGCAATGCTTCATGTTCTTGCTTGTCATACCTCAGTGCCGCAATAGAACCACCGACCAAGTTATTTTTTCTATCAACAACTTGAACTTCTTGATAACCATCAATACGAACGAGTTGGTAATCAGTATAAACCGAGGGAATAACAGTGAAAGAACCGACATATAGGGGGTAATACAGATCAGTATTTAAACCATAGCTATCACCACCATAAGCCGCATCCGCAGCCGTGAGGCCAGAATAAGAGGCGCCACCAGTAACATGACGCTTACCTATATAATCAGACCAACCGACGATACCTTGTGCGGCAAGGTACATGTCATCAAATTTAAATAGACCATGTAAAGCAGCATAATAGTTCTCAATATCAAGCGTTCGGTCTGATAAGCGATTTTCTACGTCTGTTTTTTGATGGCTAAATGCTAAGCCAACGATACTGTCACTTGAACGCATGAGATCGTAGCCAAACGCAACCCCTCTGGATTTTGAGTCATAACCGTCATAACGGTTATTCCCATCATTCGTAACATACTGACTTGAATCCGTACCTAAAATCGATACCCACATGGATGTATTTCCATAGTCGCCTAAAATAAAATCTGTGGATCGTTTACGTAAGGTATTTGAAAAAAGGGATTGTGATGACATCACACTGTATAACGCAGCACCGCTTCTGTCTGGAGTAAGCGAACTAGCGAGTTCAGCCGCTTCTTCGTTGGTTAATGCTGAATTTAATAGATTAAGAAGTTCAGCATTTTCGGTTGGATTAAGATTAGCGAACTCATAAAGAGATTTTAAAAAATAAACCTCAGATGCATCCGCACCACCGCTGCCCGCTAAGCCAACAACTTGGTCATTCGCTGATGCACTTGTAAACACAAAACCAATCGATGTTGCGAGTGCCAATTTGACTAAATTACTCAACTTAGTGTTTTTTTTCACCGACATTCTTATTCACCCCTTGATGATAAGGCCATAATTTTAAAGTTGCGGGGGTGGTAGTCCTTACCCTCAACTTACGAAGATAATCAGTATATTTACAAATACTTTCGATGTAAGTGATCTGGGTAATAATTTCGTATAAACACTATAAAAAAACAAAAAAGGAAAGAGTTCGAAAACATAAAGTTCTATAGTTTTATCGAACAGAGAAAGTTATTCTCTGTGGATTAAGCCTCAATGATAATTAAATTCATACTCTAATGACCGCAAGATACATGCCTTATACTAACCAAACCACAAATCTTACGGTCATTTAATTATGTAACTTGTTAACTTAAGAAGTCTGGGACGTCATTTTGCTCCCAATCGCGTAAGTGCTTTTCCAAAAAGTCCCCTTTCCCGAAATCTTGCATACCGTAAGGCAGGCGATTTTGTGTCGGGATCCACACTTTAAGTTGCTCAATCACACCCTGATATTTTGACTGACTCGCTAGGTTAGTGTGTTCATTCGGGTCGACCTTGTGATCATACAGCTCTTCTGAACCATCACGATATTGAATGTAACGATAACGCTCATCACGCACCGCATGGTTTTTATAACCCCATGTCGTCACCGCTGGCTTATTACGTTTAAAGTCTGGATTATTGATAAAAGGCGTTAGGCTTAACCCCTCGTTAGAAGGCACTTCTGGCAAGCCACACAATGAAGTAATGGTTGGGTAGATATCGAGCAGGCTGACAGCTTCTGAATACTCGACACCTTGCGTCTGTTTCGGCATTTTGATCACTAACGGAACGTGAGTCGACTCTTCCCATAACGTGTTTTTACGCCAATTTCGGTGTTCACCAAAGTTTTGCCCATGATCAGACCAAAGCATCACGATGGTGTTATCTTTATGTTTACTTGATTCAAGCGCATCTAAGACTTTACCGATTTGTGCATCCACGAAGGCAATACAAGCAAGGTTGGCGCGCACAAGCTCTTTCCAGAACGTTGGACTCACTTTCTCAACAGCCGCCTGATCGCCACCTTTGATGGCGCCCATAGTCATGGCTTTACCGTAAAGTGGGATATCTTTCATTTCGTCTTCGATGATGTCCGGCATCTCAATTGATTCAAGCGGGAACATATCAAAGTACTCTTTCGGAGCCGTAAAAGGCACATGCGGTCGAATAAAGCCTACCGCTAGAAAGAAAGGTTGCTCATACTCTTTGTGCAGCTGTTCTGCCGCCCAATGCGCGAAGTATTCGTCCGGCATTAAGCCACCCATCGGGATGTCTTTGCGATCCAGTGATCCCCAACACAAGGACTTCCCTTTTGCATCCGGCCCAAACGTTGTCACTATTTGACCACCATCTTTCGGGAACGGGTAATATTTGTGATCATTCACACCATAACGTCCATACCCAAAACCACGGTCGAGATATTCTTGGTTTTTGATCTCATATTTTTCTTGTTCTACATGCCACTGTTTCTCTGCACGATAATCCGACGTGCCATGGTGGAAAATTTTGCCACACGCCATGGTGTGGTACCCACTCTGCTTAAAATACTGTGGCAGAGTCGGAATTTTTCCCATCACTTCTTCAGCAATCTCTGGGAAGTTTTTCAAGCCAAGCTCTCTGTTGGTATACCACCCCGTTGTGGTTGGGGCCATCCCAGACAAAATGGCATTGCGCGAGGGGCCACAGACTGGCACGGCGCAGTGCGCATTCACGAAATTATGGCTCTTTTGCATCAAACGATCGATATTAGGCGTTTTCGCTTGAACGTGACCACGTAACCCACCAATCCAATCATTTAGATCGTCAATCGCAATAAAGAGTACGTTGGGCTTTTTAGATTGAGCGTTAACTAACGGGCTTAAGGTTAAGCCGGCTCCCAACGCTCCAGTAGATTTAAGAAAATTACGACGTGAAATGTCCACTTGAACTCCTTGGTTTAAATTCTACTTTGTTATTAAACACTATACCCAACCACCTCAAAGCGTCTGGCCTACAGAGACGACAACAATAATAATCACTGTGCAGTAACAGAAACGTTTATTGACACAGTTATCATCTATAATGTCTGCAAACCAAAACCATTCGGACTGCGCATATCATCGCGAGTCCGAACGTCGTCTTAGATTTATTTGGATATAAAAAGATTAGGCAAGATGAAATTGAGAAACATGTTGATTGATTTCACCCTTACAAGCGGCTAATTCCTCTGCGGTTTTTTCTAGCTGCTCTGCGCGTTCAGAATAACGTCGAGTAATATCGACAATGACTTGCATGCTTTCGTTAAACGACTCAGCAGTAACATTTTGTTCAACCGCCGCTGAAGATAAGTTAATCGCTTGATCCGCAACATTGCTCACCAAGCCTTGAACATTCGTTAAATGTGAACCTATGTCATTCACCTGCTGGTGAGACGAAGACATCGCATTGCGACTTTGCTCCATCACCTCGACGGCTTGAGAAGCGTCTTCACGCAGTGAGGTAATGATGGTTTTAATCTCCTGGGTCGAGCTTTGCGTTCTTTGCGCCAGTAAACGAACTTCATCAGCCACGACGGCAAAACCGCGACCTTGCTCTCCCGCACGTGCTGCTTCAATGGCCGCATTCAAGGCGAGTAAGTTAGTTTGCTCTGAAATGCTATTGATCACTTCAAGCACTGAACTGATATTTTCCGTCCCTTTCGCTAACTGCTCGACTACGGTTGAGGCCCCCATGATGTTGTTATCAAGCGTTGTAAAGCCTTCGATCGCTTCATTAGTCACTTCGTTACAACGGTTAATCAGCTGCTGACTCTCGCCCGCACTTTCTGCAACTTCAGAGACACTACCTGTTATTTCACTCATGGTTGCGGTTAGCTGCGTCATCGCCGTCGCAACCAGCTCTGATTCAGATAATTGTTTTTTCGAACCGTTATTGTTTTCCCTGGCCATCACACCCACATCGCTCGCGATAGTATTCAGTGAGCCAAGGTTATTACTAATATCACCCACCATAGCGCGTAGAGATTTCGTCATATCATTAATAGCGACGGCAAGGCTTGCCATTTCATCTTTACCGTTTGTCGGCAAATGATGATGCAGCTCTCCAGCCGCCAAACGCTTCACAATGCTGATCGTCGCATTGACAGGGCTCACCACAGAACGGGTAATGACCAAGCCAATAAAAAAGCTCGCAATAACGGAAAGCAAACAAACCACAATACTGACTATAGAGCTAAAGCGTTCTGCCTCATCCATTTGTGTTTCAATGTTACTAGCTAATGTTTTCGCACTATCACGTACTTTTTCAGCATAATTTCTCATCACTTCGCGTGTGTTAACGAGCTTAGAAACATATTGAGAAACTTGGATTAGCTCGTTTCGATATTCAGCAACTTCGTTTCCAGATACCATTGCATTACGCTCCCACTCTTCAAGTCGGTGCATCCACGCTTCAATCAGAGATGGTTCTAACTGCAATTCAACCTGCATTCTCGCTTTACTTAATTGTATTAAAATCAATTGTGCACGGTCAGATAAAAACTCACCCGCCCACTTTTTTTCAACTTGTTCAAGTTGCTTATTTATGCTTTGAACCTTATTCATTTGTTGATTAAAGTTGTCAAACTCTTGCCCATAATCAACACTTGCAGATTCAAATGCTTCCACTAATTCACGATTATCTGAGTGTGTAAATATATGTTTATTATCAATAAAGTTATTTAAATTGACTTTATGCCACTTTTTAAAACGCTCGGCATAGATGGGATCTCGTGTATTAAGATAACTGTTTTCCAATACTTGCAAGCCAAAAACTTCACGTACGCCAACATGCGCTTCAATCAACTGGCTAACTTGGCTCTCCGTAACCGATCGAGATCGAAGGCCTTCTCCATAAATCACTAACGACAATAGGATGATAATGGCAAATCCCGCCCCTAGTCGTTTAGCAAAACCATACTGGTTCAAATGAAACATCTGATTTCCTCGTTAATCTAATCAATAAAAAACTAAACACTTCTAATGCCACACTTCTCCAGCGCATATTATAAACCTGTTAAATAACATCGAATTATAACGTGTTATTTATCAAATCTGTGTGATTACATGCACAAAACGAAAACAAACGAAAACAAAAGCAACTCAGCAACAATCCTAACTCTATAACCAAAAGAAACTAAAAGAAAAACTTTGTTCGTTAAATTTTCGCATTAAATTAATATTAAGAATCAGTATTTTAAAAACATTAGATGACGAAGAGGGGATTGTCTTAACCTTATTTTAAAAACTCTTTACAAAAGAACAACAGAAAGCGCCTCGGCTAGATTGGAGAAAAATGATAGACCTCGTAGATTAACCGTTTGGATTTACTAACATTCTAGCCACTCACCTCCAATGATTAATAAACACGCAAAATAAGACTAGGTTTAAACCAAAAAGCAAAGTAATGGCTAATAAATCAACCGCATATATTAATGACGTGAAATTAATAAAGAAGGAAAAAGCAGAGTCTTTAGAAAAAAAGAATTAGGGTAGATACCACTACTCATTAAGCCATTGATGTACCGGAGAGCAGAATTTATGTGAATAAGAATACTCTTCACTATGCGATGCATGATGAGGAAAAGTGCTACCTGTCACAATATTAAAACATTCAGCATGGTTCAATTAACTGAACTGAAAAACTGACATTATTTCATTTTGAACAGTGACTTATACAAAAAATTACGTTTACATTCAGAGTCCAAACCACTGTCATAAACACCAGTTTAAAGAAATAACAAAGTGTTTTTCCAACCTACTTGCTAATGATATTGATCTAACAAGACGTTCCTGAATAGCGAATTGAATATGACTAGCGTACTTTGTTTAGCAAATCTTAAAAAATTAATTAGCAAGCTATGGACTTGTCGTTATGTTACTTTCGATTTAATATACAATCCCTTTGTTAGAAATAAAATGAAAGTTAGTTTCATGTTATAGGAGTAATCCAATGAAGACGGCTGTCGAAAGACGCAATGAAATTGTGGAACTAGTTAATTCTATTGGTAAAGCCCGTGTAGAAGACCTAGCCTCTAGATTTAATGTATCAAGTGTTACAGTTCGTAGCGATTTATCTTTCCTTGAAAAGAATGGCTATATCGTTCGCTCACACGGCGCTGCAATACCTAACTCAGGACTAATTGCTGAATTATCGGTTCATGAAAAACGCCGTCACAATTCAGAGGGTAAAGCACTCCTAGGTAAGGCTGCAGCAAAGCTAATCGAAGATGGTGATACTGTAATTCTCGACTCTGGTACTACAACGTTAGAGATTGCTCGCTATTTAGGTAATGTGGAAGATGTTGTAGTGATGACTAATGGGCTTGATGTGGCGATGGAACTCTCATCAAAAACAAGTGTAGAAGTTTTAATGACAGGTGGGGTACTTCGAAAGAAAGCAATGTCTTTTTCCGGACCGAAAGCGGAGTCTGGATTAAAAAATCATCGCTTCGATAAAGTATTCTTAGGTGTAGATGGTTTCGATATAAAAGCAGGCATCACAACATACAGTGAACAAGAAGCATCACTCAATCGACTGATGTGTGAGGTATCAGACAAAGTGATCGCTATAGCTGATTCAAGTAAGTTTGGCAAACGCAGTTGTCATATGATCCGAGCATTTAACGAGATTGATACGCTAATTACTGATTCAAACATTCCAGAAGAATACTTGAAAGAGCTTCAGGATCAAGGCGTCAACGTGATTATTGTACAAACACCCGCTCAATAAACCTTACCCACTGTTGCCACGGTCGAAATTCTATTATCGACCGCTGAGCATAACCTAAAGCGGTTCAGGACGTTTCATTGGTGTAGTTAATGTCTTCCATATAGGGCCGCCTAACGTTATTCAAATCTATTTTCTCCCCTACTAATACTAAGCCCCTTAAGTTTTTCTTCCTGTTACTTTTCACAAGCACTTAGATAAAGAGATCAAAGCACAAGACCTATGTAAGAGTTTGAATGCCAGTCCAATTTTTGGCTTCTAGGCATATGGAAGTCTTAACGTAATCGCTTTAGTAGGCCGAAGTCCTCCCCCCTAAAAAACACTGAGCCTACATGGTATTGCTATCAACAAAGCCACTGTACATTTAAAGGACACCTCTAACGCTTCCGATGTCCTCTTCTTCTGGTTCAGCTTTAATTTGGATCTCTCTTGGTTCGTCACTAACACGTCTTCTGTTTCGTGTCTTTTTTTTCGTCGGCTGGGTTGTCACCTCTTGTTCTGCGTCATGAGGCATGTTGGGCAAACTTGATGCATTTGAATCTTTACTTCCTGTTTCTGTACTGCTGAACAAACCAATTTTGTTTGAAACCAAGCTTATAACTCGAGCTTCCGGCTCAGGGATGTAGTTGTGCTTAAGATAATGCAGTTGGATTTGATTATTATGTTTTTTTAAGCCTAGTAAATACTTGCTTAGGCGCATAACAGTGGTTAATCCGGCACCAGAAGCCATTGTCAGATCGTGCGTTCCTCTAATATCCGTTTTATTAACATGGTGAATTAGTAAAATAGCGGCCCCGGATCGTACCGCAAGACGACGGATTGTGTTTTTAATTAAACGATCATGCTTAACTTCATCGCACTCACCAATGGCCTCTGAAACAGTGTCTATGATGACAAGCTTATAATTAGAAAAAAGCTCGTTCAATTTTTCTAGATGCTGAACATTTTCCATCATAATTGAACGTTCTGATTCCGCCGGCACAACAATTGGCGTACTGTCGCAAACGAAGTTGAGGTTTTGATTAACTTCATTTTTTGCTTGTTTTGGTAAGTAAGAAAAGTATTGACTCATCCTCTTTGCTACTTCGTCTTCTCCATCTTCCGTGCTAAAAATTAAAGTTGGTATCGGTGTTGAGCCCGACTTTAAGCCAATAAGCTGATAGCAACTTGCAGCTTCAATAGCAATACTGAACGCTAATCTTGATTTACCCATTCCTGGAGCGGCTATCAGCATGCCAACATGTGCCGACTTTAGCCCATTGAGAATCATAGGGTGTTTTGGTGGGTTTTGAGAAAGCTCTACCAACTGATCACAATTTAGAATTTTCATCACTTGTCATCCTTATAATTCATTCATTGAGTTGTTAAGTGCGTACATTTTCCACTCACCTAGTTCATTCTTTTTTATATAAACACCGAAATCAGTGGCGACATCATTGGCATTTTTAATGACATGATTACGAATTGCCGCCAGCATTTTTCTTGGGTTAGAGATGCTAACTGGTATGGAGTTGATGTAGAGCTTAATTAGCCAGTCTAGTTCTTTTCCGTGCAAAAATTTTGGTTTGTGCGTTCGCATAAACATAATAAAAGAACGTAAAGATGGAGTACGGTACTTAGCCATTTTGTGATGATCGAGTCGATAGGCGTATCCAAAATCGCGAATTGCTGCTAGTAAGCGTTTATCAACGACTAAGAAAAGATGGTTAGTTTTATCTTTAGATGCATCCGCTCGGGTTACTTTAGAAGGGTCATGATAAAACCTGATATCTTCAACAAACCTCACTAAGCGCTTATTTATCCTGCTGTCACTTTCATTAAGCTCATATACATAAAGAAATGCACTCGTAAGCTGCATTAGTCGGCGCTCAATTAAAGGATAACTATCCGCGGGGTTAGAATAGCCAAGTTTTTTACTTAACTTGTAGAGCCCAATGGACAGAACAACGGATGATGAATCACTAATAATATCAAACTCATCGTCTTTCGCATTTGCTTTAGAACCATTAGGAATTGTTGCGTACACATCTTTCCACTTTATAGATGCGCCAGCTTTATAAGACTCTTCACTAAGTTGTATTGTGTCAGCGAAAGCTAATACCGCTTCAAGTACATCCTTATGTGGTTGTAACAAATAGTCACCATGTAAATTCACTTCTAATCTTTTTCCGTAGGATTTGATGACAGTAGACCCAAGTGGATTTTCAGGATTTGTCCCCCCGATTCAGCAACCTCAATGAGTTTTTTTTCCATACCTTTAGTTAATCTATTGGCCGGATAGAAGATCGCTGCACGCGAATACAAAAGAGAAGATATAAAGCTGTTTGCTCTTAGCTCTTGAATGGTAACTTCTAGATTATTTTTTAATTCATTCATAAAAATTAACTTAGTATATGGAGTTTGAGTTACTAAATACCAAAAAAAATTCACCATCTTCGCCACTGTGACAATGATCAAACTTTATAAATCATGGATTTAGTAACTGCTCAAGTTACGTAGTGTAACCCAAACTACCCACAGACTCACACAAGTGTAACCTAAACTATATACGTTTTCTTGATTTGTAACCCAGACTACATAGCAATCGTAACCCAAACTATATAGTAACGTAACCCAAACTCTATACCTCGTAACCCAAACTATATAGCAACGTAACCCAAACTGTATATCACGTAACTCAAACTATATAGTAAACGTGCGCTCTCTAGGATCTTTAAGGATCTATAAGACCTTTAAGGTCTTATAGATTTATATCTTCGCAGAATGAGTTCTGCTTGATGCCCCAACAACAACAAAACATATTGAGAATATGTTCCGTTGTCGTTGAGGTCGTTTTCGAAAAACTTTGCTTTTGGATCTTGCATTTAAATACATCGGGTTACGCTTGGTTAAGACTTGGAGAAATGCTCAATAACATTCGACAAATCCTGCAATATGAAATGTGATGGTAGTCCAATAGCGGTATGTGAAGCAGGGACAGGAGTAGGTTGTTAACAAATACTTACCTCTGTTTATGATCAATGACAAGAACACTTAAATTAGAGCAAGAGACTGCACTATTTTCCTTCCAACCAACTAATGACGACATTATTATTGTAGCGAATCATGCTCTAGTTGCTGCGGACCTGGCGCTAAGTACTACCTTCGGCAGAAGATGCAATGTACGTGTTCGATGAAGCGCATCAATTACCAAGTATCGTACGTGATGAGTCAGCTGGATATTTCGGTGTACAAGGTTTTGGTGAGGTTTGAATACGTTTGCCCCTTTGATAAATAATAATCGCTTTGTTTGGTGATGAAGGCAAATTAGCAAATGACACGATAAAAGAATTGTTAAAACACCTGTCTGATTATATGAATGCGTTAATGCTTTGATGTGAGGTGATATATAACAAGGAAAACGGCACTGAAAACGGCACAGTGAGGTTTTTGCACCGCTACCTACCCAACTCATTGAATGAACGCTTAATTCCCGTTAGAGACGAGCTGAAAGCGATTTTGAAACAGCTGTCCAAAATTCGAGACATGCTCAAAGATGGAGAAAAGGATGCTGTGGGTACGTTGTCTGTTGCTATCGAAAAAGGGCTTTAATAAATTGGCTTTTACAGCTGGCGCTTATCGACGCGCTTGATTGTTTAACTCTTCTGTTATTACACAGAGAAACGGGGATGCCGCTAGCGAAATCTTAATCGGTGACCAATTTAAGTAAAGTTTATGGAATAACAACAGCGCCGTTGTGCTGCTCTCAGCTACTTTGCCAATTTACTTGTATGAAATTAAATATTATTTTTTTTTGAGCATTTGTTTGGTTAATAAAGGAAAAATGAATTTATAGTTGTTGTGGATAACTGTGTAAATCTTTGATTTTCCAGTTATCCACAACAACTATAAGGATCTATATTTAACTATATAATACTATTTTATCTATAAAACTATAAAAACTATAGAAACTATAAGTCTTTGATTAATATGGTTTTTATTTAAATTTCTGATCATATATTAGGCGTTTATGTGATACTTTTAAGGTCCTTATGATCCTATCTTAGGTGTTTATGATCTTTTTCTAGGTGACATGATGACACATCTTAGGTGTTTATGATCTTATATTAGGGCTATAAGTAACATTATTTAGGTGTTTTCCCATTTACGCAGACATATTTAGTTTTATCAGTCTTTTGATTCATTACATGTATGGTGAATTTCCTATAAGTAACATTTTTTAGGTCTGCATAATGCTTTAGCACCTAAAATGTGTATTGCATTAGTAATCAGGGTTGTCACTTAGTTGCGAAAGTGTCTCGATTTTGTTAATTAATGAATCAATTTCGTCTTCTTTTTTCGGTTCATCTTGGTTGAGATGCCTTTTTGATAAGCTTTCTTCTACTTTCAGGGCATGTTCTTCTTTACCAATATATCGGTATGCTATAGTTAACGCTTCTAGCTCTGTCTCGCTAAGACGGACTTGATTTTGTAGTCGTTTTAATTCAAGTTCTCGAATGGTTTTTAATGCATCATGTTGATTTAATTCATCAACAGTTCCCAGTTTTATCCAGCGAAATAGAAACTTAATTCCCGTTATTGTTCGTCCTTTTTTAATGACTTCAAAGCCTTTGTGTCCTTGTTCTCCTTCTAAAAAAAGAAGTTCTTTGCTGATCTGAGGATGTTCGGAAAGTTCTGTAATACTTTCTCGAATGCAGCGTTTCATAAATACACTATTATTTTTGAATGAGCTTTTATCTTTCTTCAATTTTCCAGCTTCGTCAAGGAGGCCAAACACGCCTTTCAGCTCACTCAGTTTTTGTATATGCATTTCAAAGCCTCTATCTTTGAAGCGGCTGAGGAGTTCGTATAAACGCTTGGAGTATTCCTTTTTAACATCAAAGAAATTACGTGTATTGATTAGAGCAAAGCCTTGATTATACTCTATATACTCTGATTTAAGCATGTCGTTAGGCACCATGGTAAGTACACCATTCTTATAAGCAAGGTGCTTAAAAAGTGGTCGGTAATCGAACTCTGTGTCTCCTTTCGAGGTCTCGAATTTTATGCCTATTTTTCTACTTGCGAGACGGTTAGCTACAGGACTTAAGTTACTACCAACGTGTTTTGATTCCACCCCTAACCATTCTGATAGCTGGTGAGAAGTAAATTCATAACTAGGAGTGGTTTGATCCCAATCCGTTGCTTTCATATGCGCTATCATCAAAGCAAACATATCCGCTTCTCTTGCAGATAGGTCTTGTCGGCTAAAAACTAATTGATGACCTTTCTTAATGTGTTTAGGTAAGTTGTCGCTTACAACAGGGTAAAAACACTCTTTATAACTCATTTAACCAAGTCCATAGATGACACTATTTAGTTAAGTATGACGTATTTTAGGTACTAGATAAACTGATCACCTAAATAGTGTCATTTAAAATGACACAACAGAGATACTTCTTTCACGTTAATATTTTTACTTGTTTCTATGCTTGAACATAATGTGTATGAATCGGAATTTGATTCTTATAGGGTAGACGATTTGTACTAGATTGTGTTTATCCCATTGAAAGTTATCATTATTCAGCCTGAATATTGACAAATAATTCCATAATTATTTTAACAAAGCTTGGATCACTTTGTTTTGTTAGCTTAACTTGTCTAGTTTCACATAGGAGAAACCCTATATAAAAATTAGGGTCGAAAAATAAAAAAAGATAATCAAGAACGCTTGTCTTTTTAATATTACAATGTTACTTCGCTGTCTTGCCAACCCAAACTTATCCAAGATAAGGAGTACACCATGCCCACAATACTAGTCAGTGTGACAAAGCTCACCACGCTCGGAATGGTTAAATCGATCTCCATCCCTAAGTGTCTACGCACCACCCCAATCTAGCCCATTGTTATCGACAGCAATACCGGGTTCGATTGCCCGCAGCTTTGGAATAATAATATAAGAATGAGGTAGAACTCGATTACGGTAAGAGCAAAGAAAGTGGTCAGTGACTCTCCTAGCATTCGAATATCAATTCTACTTTCTGCCAGTTCACGCTCTATCGGTAAACTTAATTGACACTACCTTGGCGGTTTGAGCGACTTCCGGTTTCCAGCTTTTAAACTAAGAGGAAGTGTTTTGTTGGCGTGATTGAAGCCGGTGATCAATCGGTGCTTACAGTTGCCAAATACGGGTTAGATTAATCAGTGATCCGCACTAGCAGTCTTGGACACCGAGTTAAGTGAGTACAATTACTAACGAGGTGAACTATGACAAGCAAGAAAAAACGTATTATTCATTCCTCTGAATTTATGCTCGAACACCTGCTGTGCTTTAATGTTGTCCGCATGGCTAAGGTGTTCGAAGTTTCACTAAGTGGATTTTATTACTGGATTAAGCATCGTTACAAGACCACCCAGCGCGAGGCCATACGCCAAAAACGGCACGCAAGTTTAAATGTACGACGGATATCTAGCATAAAATGCCAGTCACTCCCAACCTACTGGCTCAAGATTTTAACGCGGAGGCTCTGAATCAAAAGTGGGCGGGAGATATCACCTATATTGCGACAAATGAAGGCTGACTGTAATCATTGAGCTTTACTCAAGACAAGTAATTGGCTGGTCAATGGATACCCGAATGACTGCTACGCTGGTCTGTGATGCACTATCAATGGCCTTGTTCCGTCGTGGATTCCCTGAGCAGGTTATCGTTCACAGTGAACGAGGTAGTCAGTATTGTTAAAAAGACTATCGAAACCTCATAACTGATTATAATATAAAGCAAAGTATGAGCAGGAAAGGAAACTGTTGGGACACTTTTGTGTTGAGAGTTTCTTCCATTCAATGAAAGTTGAAGCGATCCAATATGAGTCGATTATGACCAGAGACGAGATGCATCAAACGGTCTTCGAGTACATTAAGGTTGATTAAAATCGGACGAGAAGGCACAGTGCTCTTGGGTATCTAAGCCCTGTTAACTTTGAACAGTAAAATGTCGCTTAATGAAGTGTCCATCTGGATCAGAACAATCCAGTGTAACCCCATTTTCAAAGCCAAATATGAACAATTACTTGTGGCAGTAAAGCCCAAAAATGTTGCCATCGTTGCCTGCATGAGAAAGATGGTTGTGATACTCAACTCGGTGTTGAGAGATGGTGTTACGTGGGATAAAGATAGCGCCAAAAATTAGCTATTGACGCCATAGTCTCTTGTTAGCCGTTTAGTTTTCAGTGTGGTTACGAGCTACATTTTCAAGTCTTTCAGCTAGCCAAATCTTAATAATTGACTGCCGCGTAACACCTACTCGACTAGCCTCACGGTCTAGCGACTCTAACATCCATGCTGGGAAATCGACGTTTACTCGCTTCTGCTTTTGCATTGGACGTTTAACTTTAGATAAATCTAAGTCACCTAAAATGTCATCGTCACTTTCAAACTTGGCATCAAACTCATGCGCTTTCATATAAGTTCACCTCCGCTTTTCGTGAACGTCTGACTGAGATGATCCTAATATTTAAACCACGATATGTAATGACACCAGACCAATACTTACCATTCAACATACCTATGACCAAATACCTAGGTTCATCGCTTGTATTTGCAGGAATCTCAATGAGATCAGAGTCATTCCACAAACCTTGAGCGGTATAAAAATCAATTCCATGTTTCTCAAAGTTTGACCTGCTTTTGTTTTCATCAAATTCAAATCTCACCATGAGTAAAACTTATACCCTTTTTACTCATGGTGCAACTTGCAATTATGCAAACACCAAGCGTTGCGAATCACTCTAAAGAGTTTGTATGCGTGCTATTTGGTTACGCTGTTTAATTGTAGTAAGTCCCACTTGTTACCGTATAGGTCTTGAAACACCGCTACTGTCCCGTACAATTCAACTCGTGGCTCTTCATTGAATACAACGCCATTTGCCTTCATTAGTTCGTAGTCTCCCCAGAAATCGTTCGTTTGTAGGAATAAGAAAACACGACCACCAGTTTGATTACCTACTGCTTGGGTCTGTTCTTCGGTACTAGCTTGAGCCAAAAGTAGATTCGTACCATTAGAATTTGGAGGAGAAACTTGAACCCAACGTTTGCCACCGCCTAAATCAGTATTTTCGGTCACTGTAAACTGAAGTTTTTGAGTGTAGAACTCAATAGCATCATCATAATTTTTAACAACTAGAGCGATACTTCCGATTTGTTGTCGCACAAGTTTAGACATGCTTATTTCCAATGTTTTAAAACCCTAATTCTACACTACGTTATGATTTTTCGAGAAGCATATAACGCCGCATTAAGGTGTGAGAAAAACTACCACGAAGCCTAACCATACCACCTTAAACACAAAACCCAACGATGGAATGACAAATGCCAAGCGTTGGGAGTCGCTCTTAAATACTTTCTATGGATAATAAGAACTCCAATCGGGTAAGGTGAGACCCGGACTTTAACTACAACTAAAGTTCTTCTATCTGGTAGTTCGATTAAATGCTGGTTCCTCTATCGAGAGACCGATAACAAGTACGAACGCCAGATAGAACTCCAAGCACCACACTCGAATAGTCTTCTGGGGCTCGAGCCCGCATTTGCAAACAAGAGTTAGATTATTATGAATCAAACACACTTCAAAACATTAATGTCGGCGTTGATACTGGTAAGTCACAATTAGACATTTACATCCGTCCTCTCGATATTTACTTCACAGTTCTTAATAACGAGAAAGGTATAAGAGAAGCCATTAAAACCATCACCAAGCACAAATTTCAACGCGTCGTTATCGGAAGCGACAGGTCGATTAGCAAATGCCCTTTATACTCGCTTGTGATAGAGAAAAATTCCCTTATGTTATTGCTAATCCAATACGCATTAAAAGGTTTGCCGCTGCCATTGTCCAACGAGTTAAGAACGACCGTTTAGATGTAGCTCTCATCGCACATTATGCCGAGCGTGTTCAGCCCGAACTGACCAAGCTAAAAAGCGAAAGTATACGTCTGATGAGTGATTTAGTCACAAGGCGCAACCAACTATTCACCATGCAAACCATGGAAAGAAATCGACTACAAATATTACCCCCCATCCTTACCGCTCTGAAAAATTAGGTTGAAAAAGTAGAAGTAAAGATAGCGAAATTGATTGATAGCTGTCCTGAGTATCAAGCCAAAAATACTATTCTTCAAAGTATGTCAGGCGTTGGCAAAGTCCTTGAGGCCTCCTTAATTAGTAATGTGGCCGAGTTGGGCTTTATCACTAACAAGCAAGCCCCTCTCTCATTGGTGTCGCACCAATAAAAAGAGAAAGTGACCGCTTTAAAGGCAAGCGGATGATAAAAGGAGGACGGGACTGTTATGTATATGGCGATGATGTCGGCTATCCAATGTAACCCTGCTTTTAAGGCAACTTATAAACGATTACTTGCGGCAGGAAAACCGAAGAAAGTAGCGATAGTTGCCTATATGGGAAAGATGGTTGTGACCTTAAATTCGATGTTAAGAGACGGTGTGATGTGGGATAAAGATAGCGCCAAAAATTAACTATTGACGCCATAGTCTCTTGTTATGATTCGGACTCACCACCGCTTGGACGCAACTGATTCTGAAGACCCAGTAGGAAGTTTCGAAGAACTTGGTCTTTGCATTCTCTGTAATGCTTATTCTCTGGCTTACGGAAAAATGCACTCAGTTCATGCTTGCTTAAACGAAAATCGACAAGTTGCAAAATCTCGAGAATATCCTCGGCTTTCAAGTTCAAAGCAATACGCAACTTTTGGAATACGATATTATTACTTAACTTCTCTTCTGGCTTAGGCTGCTCACCTTCGCGTTTGCCACGCTTGAAATTGATAAAACCGTTTAGAAATACAGCTAACTCTGTATCGCTAAGTTCGACAAAAGATTCATCGTCCTCTTTTTTCAGCCAACTAGTGACTTGTTCATCCGTCACATTTAAGTCTGCTAAAGAGAAGATTTCAGCCATTACGCTGTCTTTTAAATCGAATGTATAACGTACACGGCGTAAAATATCATTATTGGTCAAAATAGTTCCTAGTCTTAGGTAAATCCAGTGCTATCAACGTGATTACTGGAAGACTTAGATTTTATCAGATTTGCGGTTTACTCCCTACCAACTTGAGAGAGAATCATAACGCCGCATTAAGTGGTGAGCAACGCAGACCACTACATTTAAAGCATTGTGCCGTAAACACTTAAGCTGAAGCAAAACGAAAATGCCAAGTGTTGACAATCCGCTTTTAAATTCTTGTTAAGCATATTATTTACTGGTAAATCTCTCTAAATTAAGTTGTGCTCACTTTTGAAAGATGGTGTCTACAGTAATGGAAAATTTTATCAACGAAATCAATGTCTATTGTTTCTCTATTAATATAAGTAAAGAAAGAATTTAGGGAGACAAGCACTGATGACATGACTTCTAGGAAATGGCTGTAACTGAGTAACGTAGGAAACTCATTTTATGATAACGGTGTGAAATATCATGATCGCACATTAATATTGAGATTATTTCGGAGAATAAAATTCTCCGAAATTGTTTGTTCACTAACCTGAGACCGATTTAATCTTTTGTCATCAAACCTACATTTCTTCTTTCAAGACCCTGTTAATCGCAGTGTCGAGTTTGTTTTGTATCTCTTTAGATAAGCGACCAAATTCGTAGGAAAAATTGCGTCCTTTTACTCGCTTACGTGCGAACATACCTTTACTATCGAACTGGGCAAGCGGTGTGATTTCGGCTTTATTTGCGGCGTGCTTTTCTTCGACAATTTTTAGCTCTGATTTAATAGACGCAATAATGGCTTCTTTTTGCTCTTCTATCGAATATTCAGTCTGAATATTGACAAGTTTTTTCTCAATATTACTTACAAGTCCACCAAGTTGATCATCGTTTTGACAAACTCTCATCACCTTATCAAGGAGAGTATAGTCGGGGTGGGAGAGGGCATTAGCAATTGGGAACAACTTAACGAGTCTATCATCGACACTCGCCGCTTTGATTGCCTTGCTTACTCCTGCCTGACTTAATCCCACTTGCTTGGCAATGTCTGCTTGCGTCAGTTCTTCATTGGAGGCTTTAATCGCTAAGCACTGCTTACCTATTTCACGCAGATTGTGTTCTTTCGCGGTTTGTAATTGTTTCGCCAGTGCTTTGGCGTCCGAGACGGATATATCATCTTGCGTCACTAAAATGCGGAATGATTCTATACGTCCCTGCTGTAAGAGAAACCATGCACGGCGACGCGAGCCATCAAGAACATCGATTTTTCCATCCACTTGGTGACCAACAGCAGGGTAGAACTGTTGATACTCCATCGAACTGAGATCGGCCAATGACTCTGTGGTTAATAGTGACTGATCGCGACCGTTAACATCAAAGGTGACGATTGTTTCATCGCGAGCCTGTTCAAATGACAAGCTCACTTCGTTGAATGTTGCTTGATTACCTGATGCCAGTTGCCATACAACGCTTTGTCCTACGGACTCTATACCGAACTGCTTTTTAAGAAACTCGGCTGCACTTTCGCCTGCTTTTTCAATTTCAGCGCTTAACTGCTGTGTTAACGTCGTTAAATTCGCTTTTGCTGCGGTTTGTTGTGCTTCTGCTGAGCCAGGTGCATTGCCAAGTGGATTTCCACCACGTTTTTTCGCCATTATTTGCCCTCCTGTTCACGCCAAACGTTTAGGATGTCTCTCAGTATTTGACTTGTCACTTCATATGCGTTTTGTTGAGCTGTTTGGAATGTCGCCTTACTTTTCGGATATTCGCTCTTAGACATATCGAACACGGTCGAAAGTAGCGAAGAGGATTGACGAATCGCTTCGCTATGTTTGAACTCTTTAGAGTAGAGGTAAGGACTAAAGTAATCGTAGAGGCTGTTCATTAATTCCGTTGTGGTGGAGCTGTCTCTATGATTCGTGAGCAAAACTTTCATAAAATCATAGCCTTGATGACTGGCATTTTGCAGGAGCGCCCACACTTGAGGGATATAGCTGAAATAGGAACAAGTCGCGTCGATGTCATTTTCAGTGATCGACAGCGGGAAGACTACACTGGTCGCGGCGAAGTAGGCATTAAACGTGGCGTAACCTAAAGATGGGGGCGTGTCGATGATAATGATATCGAACTCGTCTTTTACGCTATCAATAATGTCACTCAAAAGTGAGTAGGGAGAAGCTAACTTATGACTAAAGACTTGCTCATGGAACCATCCCTCCATCGCTCGATCGCTTTGTGCCGCAGGCAAAATACGTAGGTTTGGGATGGTTGTTGGTAAAAAGGCGTTAGAATAAACTTGATCGAGTGCTTCCCCTTCATCTAGGTCAAATTGGCCCATCATCAAGTCGCCGACTGATAACTCACCTTCTTTCTCTGCTTCTGGTGAGTAATACATCGATAGCGTAGCCTGCCCGTCCATATCAATAAGAGCAACACGATATTCTTGATGAAATTCGGTCGCTAAACCCGAAGCTATGGTCGCGGCTGAAACGGTTTTTCCTACACCACCCTTTTGGTTTTGAATAACAATGACTTGAGTCTGTTGTTTTTCACTACGTTCAAATTTAGGTTCTTTACGTAAGCTTTCTGGTAATAGTTCACGGACTCGATACATTTCTGAGATATCGATTGACCATTGAGAGTCTTGATGACGACGAGGATCAATCCCTGTCGCGGCGACATACTTGTCCAGAGTCTTAGCATCAATATCAAGGTAAGCCGAGGCTTCAGCGCGTGTATAGTTGCGAATTTCCTTTCGGTGATTAGCTAATAAGCGTAGATTTCTGCGTTTGATGTAATCATCTGCGCCTTGTTTAAGGCTCTGGAAATGCTGAGTAGTTTGCGTTGTATCCATTTCTGACTCCTGATGGGAATTGGAAATAGTATATACCTTGATTTTAAAGGTGTGTATTAAAATTTGGGGTGTGTTTTTGCTTTTATGACAATTTTATTGAAAATTGTCGCCGTGTCACAGGTTCGATTTCTCAAACCATTGTCTCATATTTACACATCCATCATTCTTATCATTAAATTAACATGTTAATTTAATCTGAATTCATCAAAAACGATGAAAACGTCACTGCCGTTTAGGTGACACCGATGTCGTTCGGTACGGCACATTAACCATTCAACGCTCGAAAGAGCCCTTCATTAGGAAAACTCCACCAAACGTTTTTTGTTTGAGATTTATTCGTTCGCTCGAAAGAGCAGTATTAGGAGAAAATCCCGCTTGGGATAAATCAAACAAATAGCAGCGTGTTTGTCGTCAAATTATTTTCAGAAAATTAGACGAAGAGGTTAATAGCGAAAAACAAAGACAATAATTGTTTTATAACAATCATTTAGATTGAGCCTTCATTAATTATTGTCGGTCGTTTTTGGTCACTTTTCCCTTACAACGCTTCAAAAACACGTCAGAGCATTTGGCGCCAGGGCAGAGATGTTTGCAATAGAGCATCTCTGATGCGAACTCTGGGCATGTTCCAAATTGACGCTAAAAATCAAAAACTCGCCGGTATCAGAGGGATGCAATAAGCCCATTCTTGAAGCACAACAAGCTGAAACCACAACTTTTTAAATGTGCGTAATCACTTAACGTTACGTCTTAAGACGAGCATGGCGAGAAAAAGTAATACCTGCTCAATAGGTACAAGTATGAAAAGAAATATCAATGTTCGAAATTTTGGATTGCGTAGCCGAGATGCGACACGTGCACTGATCACAGCTTATCAGCTTAAGGGGAACGGATATGCCTCGAATGCAACGGTAAAAAGTGCTTTGCGCTCATTTACAAAGTATTTGAGAGAACATTATGGGATCGAAGATCTACGAAAAGTCGAACGAGGGCATGTGCACTCTTTTGCCTGTTACTTAAATGATCGATTCGAACGTGGTGAAATATCTGCATCTACCGCACAAAATTATCTTTCTCCCGTCAATGTGGCTCTAGAGAACGCACGATTAGATTCAAAATGTCGTGTAGAAGGGGTTAGATATGCCGGGTTACCCACCAGAACAGGCATTGCAACTGAGGACCGAAGTGCAGAATTAAAAATGCATCAGAACACGTTAAAGCGCGTTTCGGAAAGATTAGGGATACAACTTGAGTTGCAACGACAGTTCGGTCTTCGTTTAAAAGAATCGTGCTTACTGGATGCGAAACAAGCAGTTAAGCAATCCATAAATGCCCAGAATATTCACATTGAACGTGGAACAAAAGGAGGACGACCCAGAGATATCCCCGTTCATTCTCAGTCACAACTTGAGGTATTGCAGCGCGCCGCAGCGATCCAAGGGCAGGCATCAAGCCTTATTCCAGAACACCAATCATGGTCACAATATCAATCTCAGGTCTATCAAGAGATGGCGTTGCAATCTATGAACTGCCATCAAGAACGACATCATTACGCGAATGCGATGTACGAACGATTAATGGGAGCTAAAAGTCCGGTCCAGAGCCAAATTCCACACCGGCAACATCATGAGCATCTGGCAAAGGTACTCGGTATTTCCCTTAGTGAAGCGAAAGAGAGGGATGAGCAAGTACGTTTATGTATTGCACTGACACTAGGCCACGCCAGAGTTTCTATTACCAAAAACTATTTAGGGTAAATTGTATGCATCATCAAACTCATGCTCTGATTCAACAATTCATGCTACCTTACTCAGCAAAAGGGAAGAAATCGACCTACAAGAAGAAGCAGATGAGAAGGCTCATTTCCATCATCGACAATATTTTTCATCACGAGGGGGCAGAAGATCTTTCCGCTATAGGTCGCAAGCAATTAATTGGTTACTGGCGAAGAACTGAGAGTGAACAGAACGAAACAAGGCGAGCAAAGTACAGAGTTTTGAGAGCATTTTTTGCGCTTTACAACCCAAAAGTGACGGTGCCGAGGCCTAAAACTGTTGAATGAACTGCATTTGTAACGGTCAAATAAATTTGGAGACTGCTTTAGGAGCTTTTAAGTAACTCCAACTCATATTGTACAGGAAAGATATTCTTCAATTTTTAATATCGTCATAAAATAGTTCGATGTGGCCAATTATGTCAGCAATGGCGTGCTGTCGTGTTTCGTCTCGACGGTGGTTTACTCGCTCCGATTTCAAGCTTCTAAAGAAGAGCTCGGTAACGGTATTGCCCAAGCCGTTTCTTGCCCGACCATTCCTGCTTGTCTTAAGTTACCCAGCGTTGAATCGAAGACAAACCGTTCCTCATTACAGTAGTGGCGTTCCTATTTTGATAGCCGTGAGTGATCATTAGGTCGGCAGACTTACGTTTAAATTTAAGATAAATGCTTCTTGATATATAACTTTATTAATCGAATGAAATAATACCTCTAAATCGGTCTCCAATTTAAGTCTACCGTTATACTCTGCCCTTTCGAGTCAGTACAGATGAACGCTAGCGGTGACTTATCACAGGTTTCATCAGGTTTATAGTGACCTCGCTAAGTCTGTAGCAAAAGGTTAGGGCTATGTTCATTGTTTAAACCTCTTAGATATCGCAGTACCATCTCATTACTTTTCCAGTCCCCAAGTTGTATGAGTTGGGTAAGTGATAACCCAGCGGCATAACCATCTTGCAAAGCACCGACCCGGCTTGAGTGTCCACTCCAGACGTTGCGATGAGTCCCTATTGAAGAAGAAACATCAGTTAAATCACTTAATGTTTGGTGCGCGCGTTGATAGATTCGGTCAATTGTCATACCTGACATTGGCGTTTGGCGATACGCCACAGGCCTCGCGCCTTTGGTTGTTAACCAACAAAAAATGTAGTCTTCTTCATCAAGAGTTTGGCAAAAGGTGTCAAAATAACGCTGAAGAATATTTGCAAACTTTCCCGTAAGACGTTTCGGCTCTGGACTGATCGAGGTTTTTGAGGTTACACGTTCAATGTTTATGTCGCCATTTTCAAGTATTTTAATGTGTTTTTTACGGATCCTTCCGATCTCACCTTCTCGGATCAAGGTGCCGTAAGCGACGGTTAACACGGTTAAATCCCGAAAAGGGATCACTTTACTTTCATCATCCCAAATCGTTTTAAGCCTACTAAGGTGTTGTTTTCGAAATGGTTTGGCTTGAACTTCTATGACTTGAGAACCGGTTAGCTCCATTTCATCCTTTAACAAGGACTTGAAAAAACTCATTATGGTTGGTGATTTAGTGACGTCCTCTACCCCCATTATTTTATGAAATAAGCTAATTTGTGCTCGATACTGTTTGATGGTGTTTACCTTGGCGTTAAATTCCAGCTTGAGCAGCTTAAACCAATTAAGCAGCATATTTTCATTGATAGGGAAGCTATACAGTGATTCCGACTTACAGTATTCATCCCATTTACGTATCACAAACGCTAACATCTTCAATGTGTTGACACTATGTCCTCCACGGTTTTCATCAAAGACGGCTAAGTTACTTAATGCGCTTGGTAGATTATTCCACTCTGGCGCAAAGCTTTCGCTAAGATCGGGAAAGTTGAGCTTAAACCGAGCAATTTTCTCTTTTTGATCTTGCCACTTATTCTCCACATTTTTTTGAAATTTAAAGTGTGACAGTGTCACTTGATTGACCTTGTTTATTGGGAGGTTTCTTGACGGCATTTATCATTCACACTTTTTGCTGTTATATAAATGTAATTATATCACACTATTTTTAGTTACGATGAACAAAAATCAAAGGTAATTCGTAAAGAATGTTATCGGCCTGATATGTTAAAAATGAAAACTCCTAAATTGACAGATCTTAAGTGACGTATTGTGTTTCGATACATCTGTGCAGGTTTAATCTTTTATCATTGTCATCAAGGCCAATCCTGAATGGCAACATTTAATGTCTCATCGGGTCAGTATCTGCATTCATGAATACCTTTCACGTTTGCCTAATAAATAACCTAAATGTTTCGACTTGTGAATTTTTGCCTGTTTTTTCATCAGTATCTTTCATGGAAATGCATTAACGAAAGTATTCGAAAAGTTTTGTAAGCAAAGTGAGAGCGCTATCAAAGAAATTTACGCCTAAATCCGTAAACTTATTAGCAACAATATAAAGAAAACGATTTGTTAGGTTCTGAGAATATTTAAGAGCTAACGCAACTATCGACTATACA
>NZ_JBYMVR010000003.1:0-6565 GCF_057784735.1 Vibrio sp. TAP-3B
TGATAATGCAATTGAACATGATCAATGTGCGGTAGCATTAACAGATGTTACTGCTGACTCAGAGTTTTTCTCTTTCCTATTTGGTTATATTAAGTATGAAGTTGAGGGGAACTTAGTTATAGATAAAAGTAAGAAAGGCTGTGAAAACTGGCCTAATTAAATATAAACTCGGTGTTCGATTTAACGTAACGACACCTAGTGCGTACCCAGATTTAGACACAAGAACGGCTCCCAATCCCAATAGGGAGACGTTCTTCGTTACGATGAACATAAAGGAAATAATCAGTGTAGCAAGTACGCAAACACTAGAAATTATATCTCATACCAACTGTCACACCTTGAATGTTGATATCGATACCATCAAATTCAGCAGTTCTGTATCTGTAGCCGATGGAAAGATCTATATTGTTAATCATGTAACCTACTTCCAATCCGGCTTGATAAGAGAACTTAGACTCTGATTCAGATACACCTAGGACGTTGGTTTCACCCTTTAATGAACCAACACCAAGAATGAGTGCGCTATATAAATTATTACCTTTATCTATAAATTTAGGGCGTGCGTTGATATAAAAAGCATTACCTTTAACACTGGCATTTTCAAAAAATTCAGCTTCACCAAAGTGTTGGTATTCTAACTCCACACCAAAATCTACATTAGGATGAACGGCAAAATTATAACCAGCATACACCCCTCCACCTAAGTCGTTGTTTTCATCAATAGTCGCAATGCCAGCATCTAACTCAGTATTGTGACCTACAAGTAAATTGCCGCCGACATAAAAATGGTCAGCCTCGCTTGCACTTGCACTTGCACTTAAGAGTGTTAGTAAAATCAGTTTTTTCAATTTAAATCCTTATAGTTGAGTGGGAGATATTATGCATACAGGAGATTATGATTGGTAGCGAACATTTAACGTAACGGCACTTAATGTGAAGTCTGGTTGATAAGTGCCGTTAGGATGTTAGTGTACGTATATTTTACGTAAAATATACGTACACTAGGAATAGAGGAAAGGTTAAAGTTTTTCTGCAGCTTCTAGGCCTAACGTTCTGAGATAGCTACCTAAAGGAAGGCCCATCTTTTTTGCTCCCTCTTCTAGTTTTTTCAACTCATATCCATTAACTGGAACCTGTAAAATTTTCCCTGTTAACTTAATACGTTTTCCAGTCTCTCGATCTAGGTAGCTTGAGCCTCTTCGTTCATTCTTGTCGAACTCTTCTTTTCTTCCATCAACTTTTGCATCATCTATAAAATTATTCAGATCTGTAGTTTGCTTTTTCTTTTTGATGTCTGAAAACGGCTTATTTTTCATTGATAGCTCCCATTAATTCGTCAAAGAGAGCTTTTGCATCCTCACCCGCTTTCGAGTCTTGTTCCCACTCTAAAACGCTCTGTCCCGACTCATCTGCATCATCCCAACCGTTTAGATTTCTAGTGATGTGTTGCAGTGGATTCATTTCTAATGACATTAATAAATTTTTAGCTGCTTGAATTCTATATCCTTGGCTTGGGAGTGTTGGAGCCTGTGTAATACAGGTGAAAACTTTTAGTTTGGAATTTAATGCTTGTGCGGTTTCGACAATTTCAGCCATAGCCGGAGCTACCTTTAAATCTCGTCTTTTCGGTCTAAATGGAAGTAAAGCGACGTTGGCATAAGCTAGAGCTGAACGCATCGCCTTAGAGTCTGCGCCACCACAGTCAATCACTATGGTTCCATATCTCTTTTCTAAATCTTGAAGAGGTTTGGTGATATTTCCTGTTAGTTCAATGCATGGAATTTGAGGTAAATCGCTGTCAGAGCGCTCTGCCGCCCACTCTGCTGTGGTTCTTTGTGGGTCTGCATCGATCAGAAGTGGGTCATTGTTATCTTTGGACTTTAGATAAACTGCTAAGGTCTGGGCAAGACTACTTTTGCCTGAGCCGCCTTTTTCATTACAAATAACAAAGATCATTTTATTTTCCGAGTATACGTATAAATTACATAGAGTATACGTAATTTATACGTAAAATATACGTATACTTAGGCTGTTTTTTGAGCTTTCTTGGGTTTTGAACCAAAAATAGGAACGTTTTTTTTCTATTGCGATCAAGGGATTGAAGGGATAATCTATTGTCCAGATGTGAAAAAACCCGTCTTGGCGGACGGGTTTTTTCGGAAATACTTACTAGATTGGCGTCTGGTGTAAGTCCTTTCATGATAGCCCATATCGTTAAAGCACTTCAAGTATTCCTGCACTCTGTTTGGATCAAGATGTTTTGGACAGAGCGACGCACATCAGCCACCGACCAAGGGAAGTCCGATAGGTGGCAGGTAAAGGCACTAATCAGAACTTGCGAAAGCACGATAAAACCGCCCTGTTGTAGCTGCTAGACGGGGACAAGCGGAAAAGGAATAACTGATTAGTGTTGTGTGACTCGGATGGGGGGCGAAAGCCTTTACACACAGCGCAGGGCAGCCCGAAAGGGTACGAGAAAAAACTCCACGGAAAGCGACCAGAAACAATGCTCAAATCACTCGAAAATCGAGTCGAAATGGGTAGGGGTCGGCGCAGCCGAAAGGGCTGAGAGCGCCGCCTTGTGCGGCAACCTCTTTGCCCTTTTGGGCTTGTCCACAAAAGAGCGTGGGCACCTCAAACAGCCCTTTAAGCTCTTTTCGGTGGGCAATGCCCTAAGAAAAAATCTTTGATTTTTAGAGGAGGGTGCGGGGGGAGTTATTATCCCTTTTGATTACTGTTACGTTTTTCAAAGCTACGAGCTAATTGCTTTAACTTTGTATAATCCAGTGGTTCATCATCCAGTGTTAAACCTGCATGTTTAAGATATTCAGCAATAAGCCTTTTCTCATTACTCAACCGATCACGCTGTCCTAGTTTGCTCATTGTTTCTTTGTGCTGTCTGCGTACTGCATGATTCGCTAATTTTAATCGTTCACTTGATTCTGTTTGTTGACGTGCTGCCTGATCTTGAATCGTGTCGAGTTCGCCTTCTCTGTGGTTTAGTCGTTCTGCCTTTTGTGAGTGTGCGCGTAGTGCATCTTCCTCCACCTGTTGTCGGTATTGCCGTTTGAATTGCTCCAACTCTTCTGATTTTTGAGCTAATTTTTGTTTCGCTTCGATCAGAGATTCATCTGAGAACGTGCGAAAAGTGTTGAACATTACTCCCAAAATTAAAGCTGTGACTAAACAGAATATGAAAATGTAACTCCACGATTGCCACTGAAACCAGAGTGTTTCTGAGCCTTGTGCGAGCAAAACAGGTTTCATCGAGTTGGATGTATCAACTAGCCAAATCGTGCTATCGGGGGTTAGAAACTCAAGAAATGGTGCTGCAAAAAGCAATACCAATCCCACGACTATGACGGTTAAAAATCCCCAAATCATCGTAGGTACACCTCTGTTATGTCGGAGCGAAAATGCCCTAGTTCTTGAGAAATGATCGTCATGACATCGAGTCGTTCAAAGTGATTAGCCAATTGTTCATAACGATTTTGAGCGTAGCTGTGGCGTAGGCCGTGAGCACCGTTTGAATAGCCCAGAGCGCGAGAACTCGCTTTGCTGAACGCATCAGAAAATTTGTGTCCACCGGCTATGTTGTAGTGCGATTCGTAATTCACGCCTCTGTCTGATATTTGCTGCGGTATATCGAGTCTGCGTTCTTCTAACTTTTCTGCTAAATGGTTGGGGATTTGCACTTCACGAATAAGACCGCCTTTCCCGTCAACTGTGTAGGTTTTTGACTCATTGGGGAGGTGGGCAAATTTATTTGGGTGTACGTCCCGTGGGCTTGGATTCACTTCACCAGAAGGTCGTAGGGAGAGCAGCTCGTGAGCGCGTAGACCTGCTTCATGACAAAGTTGTGTGGAGAGTGCGTGTTGCTCGGTTTGATGCTGAATGATCGCATGGACCTGCTCTGGTGTGTAAGAGCGAGAAGATTCAATAGTCTCAACAGAGGATTTTACAACATCGAGTTTGTCAGTCTCTTTCAATACGTGCGTCACATGCTGCATCATGGCTTGAAGCGCCTGGCGATCCATGTCGATTGTTTTTTGTGAACATTCTTGAGCACGTAATTCTAAGTAGGTGTTAGCTCTCTCTGGAGTCATTTCGCGGAGCGATCCAAGCTTGAACTCTTTCAGATAATCGCAGCAAGTTTTCAGAGATTGCTCGTAGTTCCTAGCCGTTCCCACCGATTCTATGGCATTACCTTTCCCCTGCATTTCTTTCATGACAGAAGCGGCTTGTTTCTCTGATTTTGCGAAGTGCCCTTTAGCCATTACGTGTTACTCTGATTGAATGGATATATCGGAGGATGGTGCTGCGTGCTGCATATTGCTTGTGTTCGGTTTTAAGGTGCAGAGCAATCAGTTCAAGGGATGCGCCATGTGTGTACATGTTGGCGATTTCTGCGCGGAATGGTTCAAGTTTGGAGGTGCGTTTTTTGTAGTTTTTTCCCTTGCGTAATGCACGGGTCTTTTTGGCAGCTTCGGTCGCTGCAATGGGATCAAAGCTCATAAACATCTCGATGTGTGCGTAAGAACTAGCTAAGTATTTTCGTGAAAATACCAGACGGTCATTGCCGTTCGCCATTTCGTTTTTAACGTAAAAACGGGCTGACTGTTCACACCTAAAACCGATCACTATCCGCCAGTGAAAAGCGTTGTTGAGTTATTGTTTTCGCTACTTTGAGATGCTTCGATGGTTCAACAATTTTTGCCACCGCATACGATGTTAACTAGGTCGTACTCCCCTGAGACAAAATCATTTTTTAGTTCTCTGACTAAGCGCGGATTTGATTTTCGCAGACCAAACCAAATTGGTTATAGAGGTCAGGTTCCTGCATAAGCAGCAGTGGGCTATAAGAAACTTCACTATGTCATGATTGTTTTTTAATCGCAAGTGTCTGGTGTTGCATAGTTAGTGTTGCGTGAAATTAGGCAAGTCCACGTAAATACTCGCGCTATGTGGGAATTTTAATTTCTACATAGCGCGAGTAGGCTCGCGAAATTTGCGAAAAGTACCGCCTGAATTGCGTAGCAACAGGGCGGTGCTTTGAGTGAATTTGACGGGGTTAGGGCAGTAGCCCCTCACGAACTGACGCGCTGCGCTTGTCGCATCACCAGCCCAAGATAAAATGCAAGTTTATCCTGGGCCGGTGATGTGCATTTTGAACGCTAGGCGTTTTTGAGCTGCATGATCAAGAGCCAAACTTAGGAAACAAAACGCTGATGGTAAGGTGGATAAAAGAATCTATGAGAAAGAGGTTGGAATGTTTCTTCGAGCTATTTTTACCGCACTGTCATGTGGTGCGCCTTTTATCGTAATCAGTGACAACGTGCCTACTTGGGTGGAAGTCTTGGCTTGGGTTTACATCTTAGGAATGATGCTTGTAGGCGTTATGACATTGAAAGCGGATCAAATTATTGCATGGTGCGACAAGCAATTAGCGAAAAAGAGAAAGTAAACCCATCACTTGCTGTATACTAATTGTGTTAATAATTCACACAGGTGGCTTTATGGGTAGAACAACAAGTGTCACCATTGGCGAATCGCTCGATGGCTTTATTGAAAAAATGATCGCAACAGGTCGTTACGGCTCAACAAGTGAAGTGATGAGAAGTGCATTGCGACTACTCGAACAACAAGAGAATCAACAAGACTTACTGCGAAAAGCGCTCGATGAGGGTGAGGCGAGCGGAGAGTGTTCCTTGTCATTAAAAGAAGTGGCAGCAAGAAGAAAGGCCAAGCTGCATGTATAAACTTTCCCAAAAAGCAGCAGACGATTTTGGGGATATCTACGAATATACCTTTTTAAATTTTGGCGCAGAGCAAGCCGACAACTACACCGATGAAATGGAACAATGTTTACAAACTCTGTCAGAGGCACCATTCATTGGTCGAGATTGTTCCGAACTTCGTTCTGGCGTACGTCGTCATGATCATCAGAAACACGCCATTTTTTATCGAGTTCGAGAGTTCGATATCTTTGTTATCCGGATCTTGCACCAACAGATGAACCCAATGTTGCATCTTTAAATTACTTAATTTTTTGATAAAACCTAGAAAAACGCCCCTTAGAGGGCGTTTTTTGTTTCAAACGAACAGCGCCATCTTTGCCCTGTAAATCGCCTGAAAAGCGTCACAAACTTTCAGACCGATTTCTGGGTCAGTAGGGCATAGTAAGTGCTTAAAAACGTGCCTAGAGCCTCTGATGGCGTTCTAAGGGCTGTTTTTGATAGCTAACTCGCCCGTTTAACATAATAGGAATAATAAACACCCGTTTTTGAGAGGTTCAACATTATTTTTAGGAATGTGGTGGTAGGATGTGTGAAATTGTTTGTATAAGTAATGGAATAAAAATGAAAAAACTAACTCTTTCTATTGTAATTGCATCTACTGTTTTATTGTCAGGTTGTGCTCAGCGTATTGCTGACTTCACGTTAGCTTCAACAAAAAACGTGGAATTAAATAACGGGAAATTTGTTACTGGTGACCGCGTTAGCGGAGAAGATACCAAAGCAATTGTTATTGTTCCGTTAGGAGTCCCATCAATAAAAGAAGCTGC
>NZ_JBYMVR010000005.1:0-7036 GCF_057784735.1 Vibrio sp. TAP-3B
GATAAGCTACTACTAACGCAGTTGTATCTGTACTTTGTAAAAATGGTCGTGACATGCTTAATTTCCTCCTATTAGCTTTGTCACAGCCATTGTTCCCGGGGGATCAAAAGCAATCGATAGAGAAAACAAAAATTTCAATCAGCTAGCATATCCACCAGCTTAGGCGACAGATTAGGCACGACGTCCACCTTGTCTACTTTACGGCGTGGACGTTGCTTTTTGATATGGTCACATATCGATCTTACACTCGGCGGGGCCCCGGTTTGATTTAGCCTTCCATCTCGATGTAATTTCCACAAAGCATCATGTATCAATCCGGCCAAAGTGTTAGCCGCAACGCCAGCATGACCACCACCACACCGCCAATAAATAGCTGCTACGTTGAGGACACGCCCCCAAAGCTGATCAAGGCGTTTTCCTCTCCCACTCTCGGCCCTTTTTAAAGCTGTATCAAACCAAGGATTTTTTATTGATTCCGATACATTAAGAGCCTGTTCTCGCACCAAGCGATAAGACAAACCACCTAACCCCAATAAATCCAATATAGCCGCCGCCGCAATAACTGGACTTTCCTCAGGCAAATCATCTCCTGGATAACAAACAGATAAAATATCTAGTAAATTTTCTCTTTGCTCATCCAAAGAAGCCACCAGCACTCCGACACTTTCAAAGCCTTCCAACTCTTCGGGCTCAGCCCTAATAGCAGCGTCCAATCCTTTAGTTCTAGCATCAAGCTTGCAAGCCACAAAGCGTCGACGCTCTTCACCTGCAAACATTTCCCATTTGTTAAGCATTCTCGGCCCCTTTCCTAATTCGATAAACGGTATTGTGTGAAATGGTTACGCCGTATTTTTCCTTGATCATCTTGGCTAATGTCTGACTACCAATTTCGGCGCCTTCATTGGTTATATAAGAAATTACGGCTTGCCCGGTTTCGTCTGCTACCAACTTCCCAGCCTCCACCCTGTAACCAACAGGAACACGACCACCTAAATAACGCCCGGCGGCCTTCTGCATAGCCTTAACTTCACTAATGCGCTCTTTTATTCGGTTTCTTTCTAACTCTGCAAACGCACTAGCCATAGTGAAAAACGCTCTACTCATAGAGTCATTAATCACATCACCTTTCATATCGAGCAAGTGAAGAGAAACGCCATTTTCCTTCATCCATTCGGCAACGTTTAAGGCATCACTAGCGCGGCGAAATAGTCGGTCGAGCTTTGACGCTACAACGTGATCGCCCGGCTTTAATTTAGCCAGCAAAGACGCACCTTTAGTACGTTTGGCCAACTGAACCCCCGCACTCTCGCCCCTGTCCACCAAAAACACAGGGGGATCAAGTTCTTCCAGCAAGCAATAGTTAGTAATTTTTTGCTCTTGAACCTCTAAAGATTCGCCTTCCTCGGCCTGCCTAACCGTAGACACACGGCAGTAACCATAAACAGCCATAAAGACCCCGTAACAGTGAATAACATTGGCATACTAGCGCTATTGCGCTGTTAAAAACAATGAAAAATATAGAATAAAACCATTAAAAACATAAAGTTACACAATTTGCGTTAAGGGGCTTTCAGATAAAAAGCAAGAAAATACAACGATAAAAACGAAAAACAAACGGACACAATTTGTGTAAATAAAACTTCCATAATTAGCGGCTATAACGACCTATACTCTGGAAAACAAATTAGTGTTTGTTCATGTTTGGGCTCTGCGCCAGAACTCCATATTGAGAATCATTCTATACACGAAGAAAGTGAAATTCTTTCGCATATAGAATGATTCTCAACAAGAGCAAATTAGAGTTTGTTCTTGTTGAGAATGATTTTCGAATATGGTTTGCAATGTTAATTTGTAATCTATCGTTGTTATGCGTTACAAAGTTACATTCTCGCCTTTTGCCCTGCTTTATTAATCTCTTTCTCTGCTATTTGTTCGATTTCACTAGCATTTTCCGCAAGCATCAACATCAATTCAGAATGAGTTTGATTGTCGAACTCGTCTGGGTGCGAGTCAGTGGCCATAGTAGATACAGCTTTAATGCGGCGCGCTAATCGAAGTACTCTGATATAACTCTCGATCATGGTAATTATTCCTTATTAGCCTTTTGATACTGGCTAAGATCGTTAAGAACGCGACGTAGCTCTGCCCCAGTCATGCGGGGAATTCTTACAGGTTGATGAAAGGTAAGAGCGGAAATGATATCCTTTGCAGTAGTAGTCATTTGATGGACCTCTGTGATTACTAGATGCCGCCCCTAGTCGCCAAACTTCCGGGCGGCGTTTTTGTTTTTAAACTATTTCGTTACTTCATCTTTGATGCATTCGTCTAACATGCCTTTGTTGTATGTACCCTGCCAGCCAGTTAGGCTATCAACAACACCCCGCTCCCAGCTTCCTGGACGGTATACGCCAGTAGCTATCGAGCCTGCAATATCCTGCAATAATTCCCTAACGCCGGGGCCGAAGTCATTTCTCTGCTTATCAAAACCCTTCCAATCACTTAGGTCATCTTTACCAGTTCTTTCAAGCTCAAGTCCAAAAGCTAACATCTCAAGATAAGCAAAGGTTTCGTCCGATAGTTCTATTTGAAGCTTTCTTGTCATATTCCTAACCTATTTTTTGATTCTAACTGTCACGTTCTAACTGCTGAGCTAATGCATAAACCATGTAGCTATTCAGGCTACCATGTACTTTGCCTTGCCCTTTAAGACGGTCGAACTCATCCTTCAACCTTGTTGGGATACCTCTAATCGTTTTGTTAAAAACCTCGGCTTTGACTTCATCAGACACAACTGGCTTGTCATCAGTTATATGCCCAATTCCACGTTTTGCCATAACTATTACCTCGTTAAATTTGATATTTAATATACATCAAAAAGATATCAATTCAATATCCTTAGAGTTTCTTTTTGATTTCTCTAGCTAGGTTTGAGAAGTCAGCAGCAATTGTTCCGGACTTAACTGGCATTCCTTTAAAAGCCGCTTTAGGCAGCGCCGCTGATTGAGGGATCACGTTAGGCATTCTGGCCAAGTGCTTTAACCCTCCAACCAGTTCGTCGAAGTCATCAAAAGAACGGCGGCTATGATGAACTCGGTTTAATAATGCATGAGCAATAAGGTGCTCGTTAACCATCTCACTAACTGCCGCCATCGTTTTATCAAAATCCAGCAGCCTTAACTGGTCGGAAGGGTCATCACTGGTAGGCGTCAAAATGAAATCAGATTGACTTAGTGCTACACGGTTAAGCGTCGAGTCAAAACCCCCAGTATCGATAAAAATCAATTTCCCATCGTCTTCTAACCACCTCAATAATTCATCCTTTTCTTGGGTTCGATGTATCTCTAACCCCCCTCCCAATCGGTTTAAATCACTTAACCCTTTGTGTATATCCAAATCGATAATGAAATCGGGGTTTAAGTGATGTATCAGATTTAGTGAAACTGTTGTTTTTCCAGTGCCACCTTTCGAGTTGGCAACACAAATAACAGGCATGACTCCTCCTAAAGACATTAAAATGACACTCTAAAGATATCATTTTAGTGTCTAATCGGTTTGCTTTTTCTTTCTTTTAGCGTGACTTGTCACACCTTTACTGCGAGAGC
This sequence comes from Vibrio sp. TAP-3B, assembly GCF_057784735.1. Taxonomy (NCBI): domain Bacteria; kingdom Pseudomonadati; phylum Pseudomonadota; class Gammaproteobacteria; order Vibrionales; family Vibrionaceae; genus Vibrio; species Vibrio sp. TAP-3B. The sequence goes on from NZ_JBYMVR010000005.1 coordinate 3,603, forward strand.
TTAAATTTTGCCTTCGATTCACTGCTAAGCCGTCGCGAAGCGACAAGCCCCGCAGGGTTACGGCCTTGCAGAGTGTATTGAAGGTTCCTGTCGGATGACAAAAGAAAGAATCAGCGAATGACAAAGCCCCACTTTCTCGATCTTTTGTTTAGCTGTATGGGTAATGTGGGGCGTCGGGCCCGTTAAATTGCATTCGCCTTACTTTCCATGTGCATAAGTCTTAAATGCAATTTAATGGGAGGTACTTATACACAAGAACTTTAGTTCTTATGAAAATAATTGATCTCTTTATTTATTAATAGGGAATTAAAGGGACCCTGTTAATAAATAAAATGGTATATGCCCCGAAGGGTGAAATTACCACTCGCGTTTTCACCTCCTTTTTTCAACTCTCATTTAATTAACGATACACACATACCTATACATGACTTATCCATAAGCCAGATCGATACACGTTAGACTGTGGGTATTTTGCGGTGATAAACGACGAAACAACGGTGATTTGTGGACGCTGTATGGCGATGTGAGGGGGTTTCTATACGACAGGTAGGAGTAATCGACCGAAGCTAATCGGCGTCTAAAAACGGGGGATCTAGTGGGTTAAGCAGTCTTCGTAAGGATCGTGATACCAGTCGGTATCAAATTGCCCTTGGTTTGATTCTGTCTGGTAGCTTTCCAAGTTCAACGCATCGGCGCGCTTCTGTCTGGATAGCTTGCTGGCGTACACTGGCCAGATATTTGATAAGTTAGCCTTACCTAGTCTTTCTAAAGATTGTTGACGCTGTAGGTCAAGCCAGCCGGATTTAAAGCCGATTTCTTTAAACAGCTTCATTGTTAGCCATTTGTAGCCAGCAACGCCTTTGATTTTACCTTCCTCTCGATCGAGCAAGTCCATAGCTTCACTGTGTAGATAACCAGCGCGGACCAACTTATCGACGTAACGGAACCATGTCGATTCTGGAATCTCTTCGCCATAAATGGCCGCGTATCTCTTTCTCATTGAAGAGTGCTTCACCGGATCGAGTTCTTGCGGCTTGGCAACACCAAGACGGAATGTAGACCAATCTATGTAAGTGATAATGACGCTTAGAACGCGAATCATACGAACGCGGACGCGCTTTTGTGAATCTCGTTGACGTGAATCAACTTCGTTAAGTGACTTTAGTCGGAAGGGTTTAGAAGAGTATTCGCCCACCTTATCGATAAAGCGGCGGGTAGGCTCTGCTATCTTGGTTTTTCCTAGTCCGATCAACACCTCGCGCACTGCTTCGGAGTATGACGGACGTTTTGCCGTTTCTTTTTTCATTTTCGTTATTTCGTGCTTTCTTGCTTTCTTGCTCTAAAAGCTTGCAGGAATCAGAAACAACCGATAGAATTAACCATGTATTTGGGGTTGGTTTGACTTCTTTTTTTGGTTGTTAAGCTAATTCGGAAAAAGCCCGCTACTCCAATAGCGGGTTTTTTCTTTTCTGCGGCTCTCACCGTATTCATGGAAATAAATACTACACCCCTAAAGAGTGCGTGTAAATCTATGATCCATCTTAGGTATCACAAAGATCGATATGACTACCGACGCGACCCCCTCTCCATACTCATCAAAAAGACCATCTATCCTTCTAGATAACGCCTCATTGCCTATTTGACCGTGCTCTCTCTCTAATGAAAGGATCACCTCTTTAGCCTTCTCACGTTCCGACTCTGTTGCATTCTCAGCCCTATTTAAACACTGACGCATAAATCTCTTAATCTGTTTGTTTCTGGCTTTGTACCCCACAAATCCCCCTTAAGGCCGCCGGGGCGGCCTGTTCGTTATTTCGTGCTTTCGTCATTAGTCGTACAGGCGGCCGCGATATTTCGTGGCGGCTTGGCGATCGCGATCGTCCAATTGGCGGCGAACCTCACGGGCGATTGCTCCCGCATCCATACCCGGTGCCGCTTGGATAATAATGTCTCCATACTGGAACACTGGAGACACGCTGGCCTTGCTTGACTGTGCTACAACTGGATCGCCACGCTTACCCAAAACTGTAGCAACAGGCTCCCCGATCGGGGTTGTGGCCACAACTGCCGGGTTAGTGGCTGCGGGAACCTGATCGGCGACCTGTTTCACCCTGGCCGAGACTTCAACATTATCACCACCAAACAGGGCGCTCCATGCGGCGCCAAGAGTGTCCTTAATTGTCTGAATTGGACTTAAAATTGCGCTTTCTATCCATTTCAGACCAGAAGAGAACACACCCTTAATCGCTCCCAAAAGACCGGAAAAGAACCCAACCAAAGGCTCCCACGCCTTAAAAAGCAAGCCTACAGGGGAAAAAGTAACAATAGACTTAATAAACTCCCAAGCTATCGAGAAAGAAGTTGTAACCGAACGCCAAAGACCGGAAAAGAACGCTCCTAAAGGCTCCCAATACCTAGCTATCAAGGCCACCGCCGCAATTAACGCCATAACACCAGCAATCACCAACCCGATAGGGTTAGCCATCATTGCCGCATTTAGCGCCCATTGCGCCCCGGTAACGATTGCCGCCCCGGCGGCCATTGCTTTTTGCGCGGTAGTCATAGCAACCAAAGCGGTTACAGCAGCGATCGTTCTTGCTCTAGTAAGCGTCATAATGGCCACGTTTTTTAAGTTAGCAAGGTTAAGCCACATCAGCACCTTACGCGCCATTACAATGGCGTCAGAGAAATAAGAAAACGCAAACCGACCCGCTATTGATGCTGATTTTAACGTTACCAAGCCAACAACCGTATAAGCAACGACTTGAGATAATAGCGGGAATTGCTCAGTAAAATAGCCGATAAGACTTGCCGCTTCGCCAATAGTGTCAGATGCAAACATCATAGCCGGTGCTAATAGGGCACCAACACTAACCGCTAGATTAGTGACTCGCTGCCACAGCCTTTCCATCGACTCGGCCGGACCCTCGCCTATAGCCTTGGCCATGATCATAGTTTTATCTATGCCGCCTTTTAAAGCTTCTCCCATATCGGCAGTACTGCTTTTTAATTGATCGACTTTAGGCAAAAGCAAGTCAATCATGTCCACAGCTTCGGACGTACCAAACGCTTTTACAAGCTCGGCTTTATCCATGTCAGTTAGGGCGCCGTTATATCGCTCGCTTAGCATAGCTATGATCTCAGACGACTCTAACAACTGACCATTAGCATTTCGAAAATTTAACCCTAGCTTATCGCCAGCTTGCCCAGCTTTCTCCAGAAATCTGGCATATTTAGTGGCTGCTTCTCCGCCCCCCATTGTCGCCGACAACATGCCCAACACACTTAATTGCTCTTGGAATGACTGTCCGGCACTCGTCGCTGTTGCGCCTAATGTGCTAATTGCCTGTGACAATTTAGAGCCGTCCGTTTTAAACATTTGAACGCTTGCCGATATTCCAGCGCTAAAGTGTTCACCAAACTTCATGTTCTTT